>JADKCH010000035.1 GCA_016714685.1 Candidatus Geothrix odensensis | reverse complement strand
GGCCATACCGGGGGCGGCTCGTCTGAATCCAGGGAATTCGCCCAGGAGCGGTGGTGCGGCGTGGGCGGTAGGGGATGCCTCGCGTGCGTTCTCACCCCGGGGTCTGCCGCGAAGGTATATCTCTCACCGTGGAGAAGGAACTCCCGAAGGGCTTCTTCGGGGTTTGGCTGGGCGCTGGCACTTGGCTCTCAATCAGCAGCTCCCGCAGCGAAGGCCTGATTCACGGCGCTGTGAACCTCTTGAGGAGCTCATCTGGGAGCTTCTGCAAGTGTGGATAAGTCCACCTGTGGTTCTTGGAGACCCACAGCTTGAGTACAACCAGGAGGTCTTGAGGTTTTAAGATCATGAGAAAAGTATGAAAATCAATTCGTGATTCGCGAAAGTAAAAATTCTTAATTCATGAAAATAGGTCATCATTTATATTAAGTCTACAAATTTAGCGGAACAGCACCACGGGCAGATCCAGACCGCCGATCCGGGGCGGGGCGATGGGGGGCGGTGCCATGGGCAGGCGGAAGGCGCTCTTCCAGGTCCATCCTGGCCCCGTGGGATCGACCTGGTGCAGCACCCAGCGGCCGCCATCCAGGAAGACATACATTCTGGACGGGTCGCCGGGAACCAGGGCCACGTAGCGCCGGGTCCCGCCCGACCGCCAGTAGCTGTTCATCCAGGGCGCGAGCGCGGGGGCGGCGGCCGGGGGCGTCCTCCCGGTCATCGTCGTCGTAGCGATGGGCCCGGTGCTCGCGGCTTTCTTCGCGGTGTTCCTTCCAATACTTCCTCTCGTGCTTGTCGCGCTCTTTCCAGTAGCGGCGGTCTTCCTTCTGCTCCTCTTTCCATTCCCGGCGGCGTTCCTTCTCCTCGTGGCGGTCGGGGAGGGCGAGGGCGGGGCAGGGCCGTGGTGGCGATCAGGCAGGCGGTCAGGAGGGAACGGAACATGGGCGACTCCTAGTTGAAAAGCACGACATGAAGGTCCACCCCCACCCTGGGCCGGGGGATGGGTGGCGGCGCGGCCGGTAGGCGTAGGACATCCCGGATCCTCCCCTGGAGGCTCACATCGAAGCCCTTGCGCAGCTCCCAGCGCCCCTCGATGAGGAACCAGGCCCGGTCGTGGTAGCGGGGATCCACGGCCACATAGGGCTGCTCAGGAAGCCGGCCGTATTTCTTGGCGAGGCCTGGGGGGAGGCCACCCTTTTTGGCAAGACCAGGAGGACGCCACCCCTTTTGGCGAGTCCCGGGGGGACGCCTCCTTGTCGTATTTTACACGGCCCTGGGGTTCTGCCAGAACCGACGACGAGATCAGTAGCAAGGCAAGGAACATGCTACCCCAGCGGTCAGGCCCCCGGCCTATGTCCCAAAGTGGGCGGAAGGCCATATATCGAACGGATGAGACCGGTGCTCGCCCGACTCAGGATGCGCTGTTGGCGAGCCCTCTGTGACAGCCGGGGTGAGGCAGCACATTGTCGATGAGGCGGGTGCTGCCGACATAGGCGGCCACGCACAGGACGGCACTGTGGTCGACAGGAGCCCAGCATGGGCTCCAGGTTCTGGGTGTCCACCAGTTCCAGGCAGCATTGACGGAGGCCACCCGCGAGGAGCTTCCGGGCGAACTCCAGCAGCTTGGCGCCGTTCCGTTCCCCGCCGTCGAAGGCGGCTTTCGCGGCCAGCAGGCCCTCGCTCAGTCGGAGTGGGCCCGGCGCCGGGCATCCTCGTCGAGGTAGGTGTTGCGGCTGCTCAGGGCGAGGCTATCGGCCTCCCGGATGGTGGCAAGTACCACCACCACATCCACGGGCAGGTTCAGGTCCCGGGCCATGCGCCGGATGACCACGGTCTGCTGGAAGTCCTTCTGGCCGAAGAAGGCCAGGTCGGGCTCTCGACCATGTTGAAGAGCCCGGCCACGACGGTGGCCACCCCGCGGAAGTGGTTTTCGGGCCGGAAGCGCCCGCAGAGGGGGCTCGGCCAGGCGGCCAGGCCTCCACGTGGGTCTGGAAGCCCGTGGGGTAGATCTCGCTGGCCTCGGGGAGGAAGAGCACGGTGGTGCCAGCCTCCAGGCAGAGTAAGGTTCTGGTCCTGCCCAGGTCCTTGGGGTATGAAGCTGGCCAGGTCCTCGGGGGGGCCGAACTGGGTGGGGTTCACGAAGACGAGACCACGGTGGCATCGCAGCGGGCGGCGCTCTGGCGGATCAGGGCCTCGTTGCCCTCGGGCAGGGAAGCCCATGGTGGAACGAAGTCGATCCGCTTGCCTGCTTCCTTCAAAGGACGGAGCAAAGCGCGTAGATCAGCGATGGGCATGGACAACTCGCATGGACAAAAGCGGGATCCTTCAGAAGGCACCTGCCAGCTTACTAAGGGGCCCTAGGGGCGCCACTACGTCAGAGCCGGACGGACGGTTTCTGGAAGGGTATAGGATTCCCCGCTCATCCGGGAACCCTCCGGCTCCTCACATCCTCGGCCCAGCGGGCCAAGGCCACCCGTAGGTCTTCAAATCCCTCGGCATAGCGCCGGACAAATTTTGGCGAACTGCCGGGCAGCAGGCCCAGCACATCGTGGATGACCAGCACCTGCCCCGAGCAGTGGGGGCCGGCCCCGATACCGATGGTGGGAATCTCGAGGGTCTCGGTCACCTTGGCGGCCAGATCGGCGGGAATGCCCTCCAGCACCAGGCTGAAGCAACCCGCGTCCTGGAGCTTGTGGGCGTCCTCCAGTAGACGGAGGCTCCCGCCTCCTCTGCTTGCCCTGGACCTTGTAGCCGCCTCCATGGGGTTCACGCTCTGGGGGTGAGGCCCAGGTGGCCCGCGACGGGGATCCCCGCGTCGATCAGGGCATGGATCATGGGCAGGCGCTTGGCGCCGCCCTCCAGCTTCACGGCCTGGGCGCCCTGCTGGAGGAAGCCGCCGGCATTGCGCAGGGTGTCCTCCACGCTCAGGTGGAAGCTCAGGTAGGGCATGTCGGCCACCAGCATGGCGGTGGGGCGGGTGCGGGCCACGGCCTCCAGGTGGTGGTTCATCATGGCCATGCTGACGGGCAGGGTGTTCTCGAAGCCCAGGCAGACGTTCCCGACGCTGTCCCCCACCAGGATGACGTCCACCCCGGCGGCCTCGGCGAGGCGGGCCGTGACGGCATCGTAGGCGGTGGTCATCACCAGCCGGCGCCTGGCGCGCATGCCAGCTGCGAGCTGGGACAGGGCGTGAAGCGGGCGCGCGCATCGGCGGGCAGGTGGCTCATGCTATGGGGTCTCCGCTGCTGGAAGGTCGGAAGCCGTGGGTCTCCATGAAACCATCAAATGGCGGGGATGGGGGGTTACCAGGATTGGACCGATGGACCAACCATCACGCTAGGAAGTCTCTCCGACCGGTTGGAGAAACCTCAGGCTGAGTTTTTGAGGATGTTTAGTTGAGTCTGCATTCACACACCACGGCCACTGCCGTGCTGCTTGAGGTGCCCCTGGTCGACCAAGGCGGGAGGTGCTGCTTCAGGGTGTTCCGGCTGGTGTTTGTCAGCCGGATGGCGGTGGCCATGGTGATGCGGCCATGCTCACGGGCAAAATCCTCGACAATCTTCTGTGGAGATAGTTCTGGGGAGAACACCTAGCCACCAGCTTTTCCCGCTCGACCTTCTGGTTCAATCGCCGCACTCCTGCTCGGCCACAGAGACCGCAAGAAGAACACCAGCCACGGCTGGGGTTTGCGGCGTCGGTGCGGATCGTGCCCTGCATCTGCCGTAGCGCAAGGTAGGCCCCTTGTTCTGTTCAATCACGCTTTCGAGCGAGGCGTAGGGCACATAGGCGTAGCCAGCCTGCAGGAGCAACAGGGTGGTGAGTACCCGGCTGAGTCGCCCGTTGCCATCCTGAAACGGGTGGATCTCCAGGAAGACGACCACCCACAATCCGATGAGCAGCAGTGGGTGCAATCGTGCGTCTCGCTGTTCCTTCCGGTCGGTGGCAGCTCTTGATCTGAAGGTTCGACAAAAGGCGCTCGACTTCGCGGTCGATCAATTTGCTGCCTTCAATGCGGGTGGGAGGAGCCGATGCTTTCCAATCGTCGCCACCCGTCTCAAGGCCGAGAGACGATCTGGAGCCAGAGTCCCCAGAGCCCTCCAGGCGCCTTTGAATTCATCTATCTGTGCGATCTACCCAAGGATCTCTCGGAGTGATCTGGATGAGTCGGATCGGAGCATGAGCCAATTTTACGCCCAATTGCACCCATTAACCCAAAATAATACCCAATTAGGCCCGATTGTCATCCCGGATCAGGAAACGCCGGCAGGTTCATCTGGGTAGGGGTCCAGTCCACGAGGGGGTCGGCCCGCTCGGGCTGGATGAACCGGAGGCCCACGCCCTCCACGGTCTGGCGGAAGCGGGTGCAGGTCCTCGCAGGCCCAGGAAGCTGGACTCCTGCCCCTCGGGGAGCCTGGCCCAGAGCTGCTGGAAGCTGGGGAAGGCGTCCTGCATGCGGGCCCGGGCCCCAGCTTCTCGCCCCGCTGCAGCAGCAGCTGGGCGCCCTCGGCGCTGGCCGGCGAGGATCAGCGCCCGGGAACTGCAGGTCGCGGGCGGCGGCCTGCACTCGCTCCAGGCCGCGAGCGACTCCAGCGCCACGGCCTCCGTGGCCGGGACGGTCGAGAGCAGCAGGGCGTGGGCGCGGTGCCACTCCAGGTCCAGCCACCGGGACCCCGAGCCTTCGACGGGCCCCTTCAGGTTCTCCAGGATCGCCCAGCCCTGCTCGGGGCCTCCAGCCTCGACTGGCGGGGCTCTCGCGGGCCATGGCCTGGCTGTGGAGGAGCTGGGCCGGGCGCTGGCGCCAGAGCAGGCCCGTGGATTCGTAGTGCTGCACATGGCGCGGAAGAGACGGGCCGTGTCCGCCAGGCGCTGCGGAACCGGGCCACCTCGCCCTGGAGGAAGAGGTGGTCCCCTGTTCCTCGGGGAGAGGAGGGGCGGCTGGGGCCAGGGCCTGGAACTGGGCGCGTGTCGGCGCCCACGGAGTCGCCCATGGCGGCGAAGGTCCGGCCCCGCCAGATCTGGATGAGCGAGACGAGCGCCGGTCCCCAGGCGCTGGGCGCGAGCCAGGGCCCGGTCGAGGTGGGATAGGGGCCGGCCCGGGGAACTGCTGAATGCCGGACCATGCCCAGGGCCAGGTGACCCTGGCCTGGAGGGTGGTGTCGCCCTGCATCCGGGCGGTCTGCGGGGGCCTCCCGCAGGAGGTGGATGCAGGCCTCGGACTGGCCTGGGCGAGGCGGACCTGGGCGAGGGCGATCTGCACCGAGACCAGGCTGCGGAAGTCCTGGGCGTGCTCGAGCATGCGCTGGGCCGACTGCAGCATGGTGGCGGCCCGCAGGAACTGGGACTGCCCGGCGAGGGCCTGCCTGAGGGCGAGCATGAGGGCGGCCTGGTCCTGGGGCAGGGGCTTAAACCCGCCCTGGGGATGCAGCCCCTCCTCCAGGGCCCGGATGCCCTTGGTGAGGTGGCCCTGCAGCAAGTGGAGCTGGCCGAGGGCCAGGCGCAGGCGGGGCTGTTCGGGGTGCAGGGGGTGGTCCGCCAACCGCTCGGCGGCGAACTGGAGCGCCTCCTGGGCCTCGGCCGGCCGCCGCAGGCGCAGGAGCAGGGGTGGCCCGCGCAGGAAGAGGCGCGCGGCGGCGAGGCGGGACTCCTCATGGTTGAGGCCATGGGCCAGTGCGCCAAGGGCCTGGCCGAGGGAGAGGAGGGCCTCCTCGATGGGGGAGCGCTCCGCGGCCTCGTCGGGCAGGCGGACCCCGGCGGCCCAGGCATCGGCCAGGTGCTCGTGGAGCCGGGCCTCCTCGCGGGGCGCGGGCTTGAGCTGGAGGGCCTGGCCCACGATCCGCCGCAGCTCCTCGGGAGAGCTGCTGGTGGCGTGGTCGAGGGAGACGAGCACCGCGGCCAGCGCGGTCGCCTCGTCCGAGGCGAGCGACTGCAGGGGGACCGGGCAGTCCCAGCCCTGCGCCTGGAAGGCGGCGGATAGGGCCCGGGCCAGTCGTTTCAGCTCCGGCTGGGGCGTATGCGCCAGCACCAGCTCCCGCCAGCGCGGGTCGGGAATGAGGGCGTGGCCCCGCTGGAGCTGGGCCAGCCCGGACCCCACGGCGCCATGCGGGGGGCGTCTTCCAGCGCCTGTCCTGGAGACCGAGCAACCGTCCCAGCGCATGGGATGGCAGCGGCCGCTCGGCCAGGGCCAGCAGGCGCACCAGGGTGGCCGAGGCGGCTGGCAGCCGCTGGAGGCGGCCGAGGAAGATCTGGCGCATCAGGTCCTCTTCGGCCCGCAGGGTCGTGGGCTGGCCCGGCACCAGGGACCACCGGTTCCGCTCCCAGGTCAGGGTTCCGGACTGGTGGGCCAGCTCCAGGAAATTCCGGAGCAGGCCGGGATTGCCGAGGCTCTGGGTGATCAGGTCGTGGCGGAAGGTCTCGGGCAGGTCGTGCTGCCCGAGGAGGTCCTCCAGCACCAGGCGCAGGTCCTCGTCCTCCAGGCGGTTCACGCCCACCAGCGCCGCGGCCGCTTCGCCCCCGCAGCTGGGTGATGAGGGGCTTGAGCCCGCCCCTGGGCGCCGGTGGTGAGCGACAGCAGCCAGGGCAGGGAGGAGGCGTGGATGAGTTCCCGGATGAGGACAACACGCCGGGGGTGGCGCGGTCCAGGCCCGACAGATGGATGAGCCGGTGGTGCTGGAGTCCGGCGAAATCCAGGGTCTCCAGGGCGGCTCTGACCTCCTCAGGCTCCGGCCCGGCCTCCTGGCCGTTCACATGGCGGCCGCCGGTGAGGAAGGCGAAGGCCTGGACCCGCAGGGGAGAGGGTCTTGGCGGCTTCGGGGTGCTCGGCGTAGAAATCCACCTCGCTACCCATGAGCAGGGCTTCGAGGAGTCGTCCCAGGAACCGGCCCGGCGTTTCATCCGCCGATGCGGCAAGGTGGTGGACCCAGATCCCCTCGCCTTCGGCCACGGCGCAGGCGAATGAGGCCAGGTGCTCCTTGCCCACGCCCTCCTCGCCCTGGAGCAGGACGATGCGCTCCATGGGGATGGGGGCGCTGAAGCCCAACATGAGGGACTTGAGGTAGGGGAGTTCCTGGGTGCGGCCCCGGAGGGGGCGGGCCAAGGGCTCGGAGAGGTCCCGCGGATGGTTCCAGGGCAGGTCCTCCGATAGCGCCGGCACCGGGGCCGTCTGGGGCAGGAACCCCGTCACCACATCCAGCCCCCAGGGGGCCTCGCCGATGACCCGGGGAACCTGGGTGAGGCCGGGCCGGAAGGTGATGACCTCGGGATGCAGGAACCGGGGGTGGGGATCCCGGCCGAGCTGGTGGCCAAGGTGCGCCAGCAGCGCCTCCCGCTGCGCCTCGCCCCAGCCGGCCCAGAGCCGCGACAGGGGCGTGCCCTGGATCGCCTGGAGGTACCAGGCCTGCTCGCCATCAAAGCCCAGGTGGCTGATGACGGGGTCCAGCGGCGTCGCATCCAGAACGGGCGAGGAAAGTGTCGCGGATGTGGTCGAGGTCGCGGTCCGTGGGCAGGGGTGCCCAGATCTGCGCGAGGAAGCGGGTGCCATCCACGTCGCGCCGCATCAAGTGCCAGGAACAGCCCTCGCTGCGGCTCAGTTCGGTGAGCCAGGTGTAGCGGTGGGTTCCGAGGAAGCGTGTCACATCCATGAAGGCATCGTGCGGGCTTCGAATCGACGCTGGGTTGGCATGACCGGCAGTGTACCGCAGGGGCCTGATGACCCAGTGCCTGTCTTCAAAATCGGAGCCGGCGCCACGAAGAGCATTTTCCTGGCCCGCTCCGACCATCTGTAGCGGGTAGCCAAGTCGAAAAGTCCTACTCTCTGGAGGGGGAGTCCAATATGGAAGCAACCCTTCATTCAATGACGAGTCTGTTCACCCAACTGGGCCTCCCAGCAGAGCCTGCCGAGATCCAGGCCTTCATCGAGTCTCATAGGCCCCTGGCCACTCGCCTCGAACTGAACGAAGCGCCGTTCTGGACCTCCTCCCAGTCGGACTTCCTGCGGGAAGAGGTCCAGCACGATGCGGACTGGGCCGGCATCATCGACCGGCTCGACAGTGGCTTGCGCCAGCCCAACCCCTGAGCCGGGCCAGTTAAAGCTGCCCGTCACCAGTGGGGAGCCGACATGAGGATGGCGGAGGGTGACAGCGGGCACCGCGCTGGTCGCTGGCCCGACCGCGTCACGACTCCGGGGTCTGCTGGATCACTGGTCGCTGTCTGGCCTATCGAATTCCTGTCATCAATTTGATTGGTAGTAGAAAAATACGGCGACATTTCGATTCTGTTGAGACCAGGACGAACAGGCGAACGGTATCCTGATGTGACTTCCTTGAAGGAGGAACCATGGGCTTGGGCGGCAAGATCGCGTTGGGGTGTGGCGGGCTGCTGGTGCTGCTGCTGGCGGTGTTCGGCCTGGGGGCTGTGGGCTCCTACAACGGCCTGAACAGCCTGAGCCAGGCTGTGGACGCCCAGTGGGGGCAGGTGGAGAACGTCTACCAGCGGCGATCGGATCTGGTCCCGAATCTGGTGGCCACCGTCAAAGGTGCCGCGGCCTTCGAAAAGGACACCTTCCAGGCCGTCACCGAGGCTCGGGCCAAGGTGGGCCAGGTATCCATGGGCGGCAAGGCCCCGGATTCCCCGGAAGCCCTGGCCAACTTCCAGAAAGCTCAGGAAGGTCTGGGGTCGGCACTGTCCCGCCTGCTGGTGGTGGTGGAGAAGTACCCGGACCTCAAGGCCACCCAGAATTTCCGGGACCTGCAGGCCCAGCTCGAGGGCACCGAGAACCGCATCGCGGTGGAGCGCATGCGCTTCAACCAGGCGGCCCAGGCCTTCAACACCAAACGCAACAGCTTCCCCACCATGCTGATCGCGGGATTCTTCGGCGACCGGTTCCGGGAACGGATCTACTTCAAGGCCGAGCCCGGGGCCGCCGTGGCGCCTAAAGTCGCCTTCTAACCCCCCGCCCCCATGCGGCGAATCCTCGTCCTGATCGGTCTGCTCGCGAGTCTCTGGGGTGGGCTCTACCTGGGGGCCCAAGCCGCGACACCGCCTCCGCCCGTGCGTTGGGTGACGGACGGATCAAGCCTCCTATCGCCATCGATGAAGGACACCCTGGACCAGCGCCTGAGGGCCTACCAGGCGGGCACTGGGCACCAGGTCCTGGTGTGGATCGGGGAGGGCACCGGCGGAGATCCTCTGGAAGACTGGACCGTGCGGGCCTTCGCCGCTTGGAAGGTGGGCCGTAAGGGCCTGGACGATGGCCTGGTGCTGTTCGTCTTCACCGGGGATCAGAAGGTCCGCCTGGAAGTGGGCTACGGACTGGAAGGCCAGATGCCCGACATCCTGGCTTCCCAGATCATCCGGGAAACCATCCTGCCCCGCCTGAAAGCGGGCGACGCCGACGGGGCCCCTGAATGAAGGTGTGAACCGCATCCTGAAGGTCGTGGGCGGCGATGCCTCCGCCCGGGAACCCCAGACTCAAGGCCGCCGGAGCGGCCAACCCATCGGGCTGGGGGGCAAGATCCTCCTCGCGGTCCTGGGACTGGCCCTCCTAGGGCTGGCCATCACCCACCCGGGCATGGCCATCTGGTTGCTGTTCAATATCCTGTCCGGGGGCCGCGGTGGCGGAAGCGGCGGCGGAGGTGGCTGGTCCGGGGGTGGGGGGCGCTCCGGTGGCGGAGGAGCTTCGGGATCATGGTGAAGAACGGAGGGACCGCATGCTGGGCATGAGCCGCGGGAGCCTGAGGAAATGCGTGGACGAGGCGCGGGTGGAGGAAGCCATCCGCCAGGCGGAGGGCGTCACTTCCGGCGAGATCCGGGTCTCGGTGGCGCGCTTCTTCTGGGGGGATGTGGAAAAGGCCGCGAGCAAGGTCTTCCACCGGCTAGGCATGGAGCAGACCGCCGATCGCAACAGCGTGCTCATCTTTCTGGTGCCCAGCCGGAAGCGCTTCGCCATCCTCGGGGACACAGGCATTCATGCCAAGGTCGGACAGGATTTCTGGAACGACGCGTCAGCCTGCCTCTCATCCCAATTTCACAAGGGGGCCTACACGGAAGGCCTGGTGGAGGTGATCCAGATGGTGGGAGACCGCCTGGCCACGCACTTCCCCTCGGCCGGGGCAAAGGATCGCAACGAGTTATCGGACGGCGTCGATTTCCATTGATCCCGGCTGGACAGGTCTTTCGTCCCACCACTACGACAACCTGCGACCCACCGAGAAGCCGGCTGCGAAGCCCAGGCAATATCCATTTCCCGCGATTGGGGGCCTATCGCGCGAAGAACGGATCCAGGATGACGGCGGCGGTGAGCACCAGGGCGAAGAGGTTGATGTTCATGAAGACGCGCCGGTAGAGGGCGGCATCCTGGCCCGGCCTTAGCAGAGGCAGGGAACCAGCGATGAGCCAGACCGCGCCGAGGCCCAGCATCACCTCTGCAGGCCAGGACACCAGCACCCGGAACATGGGCAGCAGGCCGCAGGCGGCGGCGGTGCCGCAGGTCCAGGTGAAAGTGAGGCGCGAGAGGCGGGGGCGCCCGAAAACGCTCACCAGGGTGGGATAGCCGGCCTCCTCATAGCCCTCGGCGTGGAGGCCCACGAGCAGCCAGAAATGGGGCACCTGCCAGATGAAGAAGACGAAGGCGAGGGCCAGCACCGAGGGATCGGCCACGCTGCCGCCGGCCGCGGTCCAGCCGATGGCGGGAGGCAGGGCGCCGATGAGGGAGCCCGGCACCACGGCAAAGGCGCTGACGCGCTTCAGGGGCGTGTAGAAGCCGTTGTACCAGCCCAGGGCCAGGGCGCCGAGGAGGGCCGAAGTCAGGTTGTGCGCAAGCCACAGCACCAGGAAGCCGCAGACGGCCATCACCGTGGCGATGACCGCGGCCTGGGCCGGGGACAGGTCCCCCCGGGGGATGGGCCGGTTCGCCGTGCGGGGCATCAGGGCGTCGAAGCGGTGCTCCTGCACTTCGTTCAAGGCGCTGCTGCCCATGGCCAGCAGCAGGATGCCCAGCAGCGTCGTCACCAGGCCCAGGTCCGCGCCGCGGAGGAAGGCCACGTAGCCCGCCGCCGCCGTGAAGGTGGAGGCGCCCGAGATCCGGAGCTTGGTCAGCTCCAGGAAGGTCGAGACCGGGTGGGATTTCGGGGCGGAAAGGGCGGCCACGCTCAAGAGTAGGCTCCTAGTTCAAGGTCTTGATGTAGCGGACGACCTCGTTCAGCTCCTGCTCGGTGAGCTGGGTTTTGGGCATGGCGTTCGGGTAGCCCCGCACTACCTGATCCATGGGGTGCGTGATGGAGCGGCGCAGGTAGGCGTCATCCACCTGGATGACCTTCATGGTTCCCGCCATGAGGATCTGCTCATCGCGCCCGTAGAGGGCCTTCAGGGTGGGGCCGACCTTGGGCTTGCCATCCACGGAGTGGCAGGCGAGGCAGCCCTTGGCGGTCAGCACGGCCAGGCCCTGGGGGAGGTCCTTGAGGTCGGGGTGGGCTTCCGAGGCGCGGAAGCTCTTGCCAGGCTCGGGGGCGTCCTCGCCACCGAAGTACCACGCCTTGAACTCCTCCTCGGGCACCACGATGACCTTGCTCAGCATGAGGCTGTGGTCCACCCCGCAGATCACCGTGCACTGGATGTCGTACGAGCCCACCTTGGTGGCCTGGAACCAGGTGGAATTGGTGCGGCTGGGCACGGCGTCGATCTTGATGCGGAAGGAGGGCACGTAGAACCCGTGGACCACGTCGGCGCTGCGGACCTCCATCTTCATGGGTTTGCCGATGGGGGCGAACAGCACCTTGCTCTGCTTGCCATTGGGGTACTCGAAGGACCAGCTCCACTGGCGGGCGGTCACCTTCACGGCCATGGCATCCCGGGGCGCCTGGTTCATGTACTCGTAGTTGGTCCAGCCGTAGTAGAAGATCGACAGGAACAGCACGAGGGGGATGACGGTCCAGACGACCTCCAGGCCCACGTGGCCGTCGATCTGCGAGGCCACCGGGTTGCGCTTCTTGCTGTAGCGCACCACGAAGTAGATCATCAGCGCCGTGATGCCGATCAGGAAGACCACCGACAGCCCGAACACGTAGAAGAAGACCGCGTCGGACTTCTGGGCCGATACGGCGGCTTGGTTCATCCAGTCCATGGGAGCCTCAGCGGAAAGCGACGTCAGAGAACAACAGGGCGAAGAAGATCAGGAGCGTGCCCAGGGTCACCAGGACCACGACCTTGAACAACGGCCCCTCGTACTTCAGGTGCATGAAGTAGTAGAAGACCAGCCCGGCCTTGAGCGGGGTCAAGGTGAGCAGGCCCCAGACGGCGGCGGTCTGCCCGAGGTGGCTGACCCCCACCAGGCAGCCCGTGAGGACCACCAGGATCACCCAGATCTTGATGAAGGTGCCGTAGCCAGCGTGCTCGGCATGCTCGGCAGTGTGTTCGGTGTGTTCAGTCATGGGGGGTTCCTCGACCGAGCCGCCAGCTTGGCTGGAGGCGAGGTGGGGGCTCCGGGGGTGTGCGCAAAGCGCAGGACCCCCGGAGGATATCAAGCGGCCAGGTAGAACAGCGGGAGGAGGAAGATCCAGATCACGTCCACCAGGTGCCAGTAGAGGCCCCCATTCTCAAGGTGGACATAGCGATCCTGGCGAATGCGATCCGTGGCGACCCACCAGAACATGACCCCGAGGACCGAGAGCCCGGCGATGACGTGGAGGCCATGCAGGCCCGTCATCGTGAAATAGAGGCCGTAGAAGACCTGCTCGCCTGGAGGCAGGGTCGACAGGTGGTGGGAGTTGGGATACAGCCCGTGATGGAATTTCGCGGACCACTCGAAACCCTTGATGACCAGGAAGACGAGGCCCAGGCCCAGGGTCGTCCCCAGGAAGGCCAGGGCGCGTTTCTTCTCGGCCCGCTGCACCGCTACGATGGCCAGCACCACCGTGAGGCTGCTCGTGAGCAGGACCAGGGTGTTGATGATGCCCAGCGTGGCGTTCAGCTCGCTGCCGCCATGGTGGAACTCGGCCGGGTAGCGGTAGCGCATGTAGGAATAGCCGATGAACAGCCCGCCGAAGAGCACCATCTCGGTGACCAGGAACAGCCACATGCCCAGGCGCGCGCCGAAGTCATCGCGATGAACGTGGCCGCTCATTTGGACTCCTGCTGCTCAAAGTGGTAGGGGCCGTGGGTGACGGTGGGGATTTCTTCGAAGTTCTCAAGTGGCGGCGGGCTGGGGATGGTCCATTCCAGCGTGACGCCGCCCCAGGGATTGTCCTCGGCCTTCTCGCCCTTGAAGATGGCGTAGAGCAGGGCTCCGAAGAACATCAGGAGGCCGAGGATGAGCAGCCAGCTGCCCACCGTGGCCACCACATGCATGGTGTGGAACTGGGGCAGATGCACGTAGTAACGGCGGGGCATGCCCATCATGCCCAGGATCATCATGCCGAAATACAGCATGTTGAAGCCGATGAACATGGGGAACCAGGAGGCGTAGATGGCCTTCTTGGAGTACATCTTCCCCCACATCTTCGGGAACCAGTACAGCAGCGCCGCGAAGAGGGCCATGCCGGTACCGCCGAACATCACATAGTGGAAATGCCCCACGATGAAATAGGTGTCGTGGATGTGCACATTGATGGCCAGGGCCCCCTGCATGACGCCGGTGAGGCCGCCGATGCAGAAGAGGAAGATGAAGGTCAGGGCGAAGAGGAGGGGGGGCTGGAAATCGATGCTCCCCTTGTAGAGGGTGCTCACCCAGTTGAAGACCTTGATGGCGCTGGGGACGGCCACAACCATCGTCAGCAGCGAGAAGAGCATGAGGGCCATGCCGCTCATGCCCGAGGTGAACATGTGGTGGGCCCAGACCAGGCTGCCCACGGCGGCGATGGACATGGAGCTGAAGGCGATGGCCTTGTAGCCGAAGATGGGGCGCTTGGTGAAGGTGGGGATGATTTCGGAAATGGCGCCCATGGCGGGCAGGATCATGATGTAGACCGCCGGATGCGAGTAGATCCAGAAGAGGTGCTGGTAGAGCAGGGGATCGCCGCCCTTGGTCGGATCGAAGATCCCGATACCGAAGAACCGCTCCAGGATGACCAGCACCAGGGTGATGGCCAGGATGGGGGTGGCCAGAAGCTGAATCCACGAGGTGGAATAAAGCGCCCAGCACATCAGGGGCATCCGGAACCACTGCATGCCGGGCGCCCGCAGGCGATGGATGGTGGTGATGAAGTTGATGCCCGTGAGCATGGAGGAGAAGCCCAGGATGAAGGCGGCGAAGACCGCCAGGCTCACGTTGGTGCCGGTCTTCAGGCTGAAGGGGGCGTAGAAGGTCCAGCCGGTGTCCGGTGCCCCTCCTCCCGTGAACAGGGAGAGGATCGCCAGGATGGCGCCGGCCATGAAGAAGTACCAGGACGCCAGGTTGAGGCGGGGGAAGGACACGTCCTTGGCGCCGATGAGGATGGGCAGGAAGAAATTCCCGAAGACGGCCGGCAGACCCGGAATCACGAACAGGAAGATCATGATCACGCCGTGGAGCGTGAACAGGGCGTTGTAGGTCTGGGCGGTGATCAGGTGCTGGAACGTGGTCAGCTGCACCAGGCGCATGACGAAGGCGACGCCGACGCCCACGAAGAAGAACGTGATCATCGAGTACAGGTAGAGCAGGCCGATGCGCTTGTGGTCCGTGGTGGTCAGCCAGGCCATGAGGCCCGTCCGAGTCCCGGTATCCACCAGGTAGCTCGGCTGTGCCTTGGATGCATGCGTGCTCATTGGCCCTCCTCCGACTTGGACTTGCGCCCCCTGCGGGTGAGTGTGAACACGAAGACCAGGGACGCCAGGATGATGACGATGGCGCCGAGGGAGGTGGTGTTCAGCACGTACTTGCGCCCGACGGGGTCATAGCTGAAACAGAACTTCAGGAACTTGTTGATGGTGGGCTGGGCCTCCCCGCGGGCCGCCTCCTGGGCCGCCAGCTGCAGATCGGCGGGCAGGTAGGAGACCCCATACATGTAGCGGGTGACCTGGCCCTTGGGGCTGATGAAGATGATGGCGGCGGCATGGACGAAGTCATCCTTGTCCTGCTTGAACTTGAACCCCACGGCGTCCGCCAGGGCCTTGGTGGTGGCACCGGGTCCCGTCAGGAAACGCCAGGCGGCGGGGGGCATGGGCCGGGTGATCTCGCCGAGGTAGTTGGTCCGCTTCTGGGCAGCGACCTCCGGAACATCCCGCTCATCAAAGCTCACGGTGAGCACCTGGAAGTCCTGGCCGGGCACGGCCGCCGTGCGGTTCAGCACCTCGGCCACACCGGCCAGCTGGGGGGTGCAGATGCCTGCGCAGCGGAAGTAGTTGAGGGTCAGGATGGTGGGTTTGTCGATGAGCTGGCGCAGGGTGACGGTCCTGCCGTCCTCGTCCTTCAATTCGAGGTCGAGGGGGATGGTGGTGCCCAGCTTCTCGTTGATGCCCACCTCTTCGGGGGTGAAGGTCGGAGCCGGGGACTGCGCCTGCACGGGCATCGGACCCACCGCCATGGCGGCGAGCGTGAAGCAGAGCAGAAGTGGACGAAGCGAAGGTGTGGTCATGGGATCAGCGGAGCGTCGAGGGGGTGGGCTGGGGCCGGGCTTCCGCATATTCGCGGCAGAGGATGGTCACGGCCCGGCTTACGGGGATGCGGTTGGGGATGACCTCGCCGGCGCTGGCGAAGAGCTTCTCCAGGTTGGCGAGGGCCTTGGGGTCGCTGGCACCGTGGTCGTACGAGCCCATGGCCTGCACCGCATGCACCAGGGCCATGCGGTCCTTCTTGCGCAGGTAGTTGTAGGACACCATGGAACTCCCCTTGATGCCCTCCTCCAGGGTCTTGTAGATGTCTTCGACCCGGGTGCCGTTCTTCCAGCCCGCCTTTTCCGCGAAATTGCGTGGCTTGGGATTGAGCCCCTTGCCGGCGGCGCCATCGCCCTTGCCCTCCGCCCCGTGGCAGGTGGCGCAGTTCTGGTCGTAGAGCGCCTTCCCCCGGGCCAGAAGCTCAGGATTGGGGGTCATGACGGTCTTGGGGTCGATGGGGGGGATGACCTCCCGGGCCACCGCGGGATACTCCGTCGGGTCCAGCCAGCCGGTCTCGCCCTGCACGGCCTGGACGGAGGTGTCGGTGGTGTGGGCCTGGTAGCGCAGGCCGGGCACCACGGTGAAGCCGAAGAAGGCGGCGATGGCGATGAAACCCAGCACCAAGAGCAGGGCGGAGGCGAGGCGCTTCAGCTCCTCGGGAGAGAGGTAGTCGTTGAGCTTCATAGCCGGAACTCCAGACCCTCGCGGAGGAAGGGATCACCGACGGGCATGTCCTCGCCCTTCTGCATGGCGCCGCGGACCCAGAGCAGGATCCCACCCAGGAAGAAGAGGGCGAAGCTGATCTCGGGCCAGGAGAAGTAGGGCTTGGCGCCGAGCACGGGGAAGATGAGCCAGTACATGTCCAGCACATGGGCACCGAGCATCAGGCAGGCCACGCGGCGCAGGCGCTTGGGGTCCTTCTTTGAATCCCGGGTCACCAGGGCGAAGAAAGGCAGGACGAAGTGCAGGAAGGCGAGGGAGATGGTGATGACGCGCCAGGCGCCGGCCAGGCGGACCTTGTAGTAGATGACCTCATCCGGCAGGTTGGCGTACCACATCAGCATGTACTGGGCAAAGCCGATGTAGGACCAGAACACGGTGAAGCCGAAGAGGAAGGCGCCCAGGTTGTAGAGGTGGTCTCCCTTGACGCCCTCCAGGCGGTTCCGGTCCTGGAGGTAGAGCACCGACAGCGCGGTGGCCGCCAGGCCGCTGAGGAAGGCGCCGGCAAAGACATAGACGCCAAAGATGTCGCTGTACCACTCCGGGGTGAGCCCAGAGATCCAGTCGAAGGCGATGAGGGTGATGACCAGGGCGAAGATCGCCATGAAGGCGGGGGCGAACTTCCGGGCCCGGATATTGAAGGCGGGATCCTTGGTGCCGTCCTGCTTCAGGGAGCCCCCCACCAGCACGGCCAGGCCCAGGAGGCAGAGCCCGAAGGCGATGAGGGTGCGGGCGGAGAAGAAGGGCAGGCTCAGCCAGAAGGCCTTGCCGGCCAGGATCGGATGGTGGGCCGCCTCGGGCCGGGCACCGGGGTAGAGCACGGGGATGGCGCCCAGGGCGATGAGGCCCACGGGGATGGCGGGCAGCAGCAGGGTGGCCAGGCGCTCGGGGATGCGGCGGATGGGCACGCTCCAGCGGGCGCTCACCAGGTGCTCGAGGGCCACGATGAAGAGGGCGCCGAGGCCCAGGGTGAACATCAGGACGAACCAGAGGATCCAGTTGGCCCAGAAGCGCTCGGGACCGGCTGCCGCATAGGTGGCGACGACGCCCAGGGCGCCGAGCGCCGTGGCGCCCCAGATCAGGGTGGAGGTGTTCTTGTTCTGGCTCATGGGGTGACCACCTTCAGGTCCTCGTCCTTGGCGTTCTGGGCCCGCTGCAGGGCGCGCACGTAGTGCACCACGGCCCAGCGCTCCCGGTCGGAGAGGTAGGGGGCATGGGAGGGCATGGCGTTCTTCCCGTGGACGATGGCCCAGTAGATCTTGCCGTCCGGGTAGTCCAGGAACTGCTTGGCCTGGAGGTTCGCGGCCTTGGCCCCATAGGCCGCGGTCAGGCTGCCAGAGCCGTTGCCCACGGCGCCGTGGCAGACCTCACAGCGGTTGGTGTAGACCTTGCGGCCCAGGACGAAGACCTCCTGGGTGCGGGGCAGGGGATTCACCAAGGTGGCCGAGGCCTCCTGGGTGCCGGTGGCGGTGGGCAGGAAGCCCCGGGCCACGGTGCCGGGCACGGGCTTCTGCATGCCGTGCCCGTCCTTGAAGAAGGCGGACGCCTTCTGGGGGTTGAGGCGCGGCTGGTCCTGCATGTAGACCATGGGCTTCAGCAGGGGGAACCACTTGGTCAGGGTGTAGATCGCCACTCCCGCCACCAGGCAGGCCGCGAAGATGCCACCCAGGGTGCGCAGGATGAAGTCGCTGGTCAGGAAGGGGCTGCGGTCGGGAGCAGGCAGCACCTCCACCTCGACGGCCCCCGCGGCACGCAGGGTGGCAGCGGCGGCGGCGCTGTCGAACCCCTCGCTCTCGGCCTCGATGGCCAGCGCGTAGCGATCGCGGGTGATGCCCGCGATGGCCTTGGAGGAGAGCACCGGATGCCCGAAGAAGGGCAGCTTGTTGAGCAGGAGCAGCATCCCGAGGCCCGCCGTGAAGGTGGCGAAGAGCACCGTCACTTCGAACATGATGGGGATGAAGGCTTCCCAGGAGTCGGCCGGCTTGCCGCCGGTGATGATCGGGTAGTCGATGGCGCTGATCCAGTACTGGAAGCCGAAGGCCGTGAGCGCGCCGAGGACACCCATGACCAGCACCATGCCGCCCAGGGGGGACTTGCGCAGGCCCAGGGCCTCGTCGATGCCGTGGATCGGGTAGGGCGTGTAGGCCTCGACGGTGCCCAGCTTGGCGGCGCGGGCCTTGGGGATGGCCGCCATCAGGGCGTTGGGCGTGTCGAAGATGCCGAGGACGGAGTACGAGGTCTCAGACATGGTGGTCATCTCCATGGTGAGAGGGCTGCGCGTCCGGCAGGATCGCCTTCACTTCCGTGGTCGCGATGACCGGCAGGACCCGGGCGAAGAGCAGGACCATGGTGAAGAAGAGCCCGAAGGTGCCCAGCAGGATGCCGAAGTCCGTCAGGGTGGGCTGGTAGATGCGCCACGCCGAGGGCAGGTAGTCCTGGTGCAGCGAGATCACGATGATCACGAAGCGCTCGAACCACATGCCGACCGTGACGCCCAGGGCCACCAGGATCATCCAGAAGTAGCTGGTGCGGGCCTTCTTGAACCAGAGGATCTGGGGGAAGAGGATGTTGCAGAAGATGGTGAGCCAGCCGGCCCAGCCGTAGGTGCCCGTGATGATGTTCATGAAGCCGTGGTGCAGGTACTCGTTCATGGAGTACCAGGCCGTGAAGCCCTCCATCATGTAGCTGTAGCCCATGATGCAGCTCATGGCGAGGATCACCTTGTTCATCACGTCCAGATGGCGGTCGGTGATCAGGTTCTTCAGCTGCATGGTCTCGCGCACCACCACCAGCACCATCACCACCATGGCGAAGCCGGCGAAGATGGCGCCCGCCACGAAGTAGGGCGGGAAGATGGTCATGTGCCAGCCGGGCACCACGGAGGTGGCGAAGTCGAAGCTCACCACCGAGTGCACGGACAGCACCAGGCCCGTGGCCAGGCCCGCCAGCAGCAGGTAGGCCTTCTCATAGTGCTGCCAGTGCCGGGCGGCGCCACGCCAGCCCAGGGCCAGCACGGTGTAGATCACCTTGCGCAGCTTGCTGGTGGTGCGGTCGCGCATGGAGGCGATGTCCGGAATCAGGCCCAGGTACCCAGAACATCAGGGACACGGAGAAGTAGGTGTTCACCGCGAAGACGTCCCAGAGCAGGGGGGACCGGAAGTTGGTCCAGAGGGCGCGCTGGTTCGGGTAGGGGAAGAGCCAGTAGGCCAGCCAGGGCCGCCCGACGTGGATCAGGGGGAAGACCACGGCGCACATGACCGCGAAGATGGTCATGGCCTCGGCAAAGCGGGCGATGGCGTTGCGCCAGCGCTTGCGGAACAGGAAGAGGATGGCCGAGATGAGCGTGCCGGCATGGCCGATGCCCACCCAGAACACGAAATTGATGATGTCGAAGGCCCAGAACACGGGGCTGTTGTTGCCCCAGGCGCCGATGCCGGTGATGAAGGTGTAGCCGATGAAGCCGAGGCCGATGAAGAGGGCCGTCAGGGTGATGGCCAGGCCGATGTACCACTGCTTCGGAGGCTTGGTCTCCGGGAAGGCCAGGACCTGGTCGTCGAGGCCCCCGGGCGTGACCTTGCCCACGGTGAGCGCGGGCTCCAGCAGGGCCTCGGGGATGGCGCCGGCCTGGGCGGCGTCAGTGCGCATGGGAGCCTCCCTCGACGACGGGGTTCTTCAGGTCGGCCAGGTAGGTGATGGCGGGCTTGGCGCCGACTTCTTCGAGGACGCGGTAGGCCCGGCTCGCGGCCACCAGCTGGGCGACCTTGCTCTTGGGATCCTTCAGGTCGCCGAAGACGATGGCGTCCGAGGGGCACCCGGCCATGCAGGCGGTGGTCACTTCTCCGTCGAAGATGCTGCGGCCCTCGCCCTTGGCGCGGATCTTCACATCCTGGATGCGCTGCACGCAGAAGGAGCACTTCTCCATGACGCCGCGGGGACGGACCGTGACCTCGGGATTGTTCGCCAGGGTCTCGGGCTCGGTCTTGGTCGCGGTGTATTCGAAGAAGTTGAAGCGGCGCACCTTGTAGGGGCAGTTGTTGGCGCAGTAGCGGGTGCCCACGCAGCGGTTGTAGGCCATCTGGTTGAGCCCGTCGGGGCTGTGGTTGGTGGCGTTCACCGGGCAGACGTTCTCGCAGGGGGCGTTGTCGCAGTGCTGGCAGAGCATGGGCTGGTGGACCACCTTCGGGTTCTCCAGCTCGCCCTCGTAGTAGCGGTCGATGCGGATCCAGTGCATCTCGCGGCCGCGGGCCACCTGCTCGGGGCCCACCACCGGCACGTTGTTCTCGGACTGGCAGGCCACCACGCAGGCCGAACACCCGGTGCAGGCCGCCAGGTCGATGACCATGCCCCACTTGTGGTCGGGGAACTTCTGATCCTCATAGAGGGTGACCAGCTCGGGCACGTGGTGGTGCCCCTGCGGGTTGTGCTCGTACTCGTCCATGGTGAGCGAACGGACCAGGTCACGGCCTTCCATGCGGTGGTGGCTCTGCGTGCGGGAGAGTTCCTTCCTGCCGCCGGCCTTGGCGAGGCGCGCCCCGGGGCGGACGTTGGCCGTGGCGGGGTCGGACCCCAGGAAGGGGAAGGCGTTGGCGCCCACGCCCTTGGCCACCCCGCCGGTGCTGCGGCCGTAGCCCAGCGCCAGGGTGAGCACGCCCTTGGCCTGGCCGGGCTGGAGGACCGCCGGCAGCCGCAGGGTGGTATCCCCGAGGCTGAGGCTGACCCAGTCGCCCTCCTGGATGCCGAGCGCCTGCGCATCCTGCACGGAGACGGACACCGGGTTGTCCCAGGTCATCTTGCTGATGGGATCGGGGGTCTCCTGCAGCCAGCTGTTGTTGGCGTGGCGGCCATCGTGGGTGGCGAAGCCGGGGATGAGCACCAGTTCGAGACCTTCGGCCCGCGCGGCGGCGGCCTTCTTGGCGGCGGCTGCCACTGAGGCCCCCTTGAAGGCGGGTGCAGTGGTTTTGCCCTCAACCTTCACGAGGCCGTCGTGGAGGGCCTGCTCGAAGGAGGAGGTGGCGGGCAGGCTCTTCTGCCAGCGGGCCTTCAGGTAGGCGTGGTAGCTGTCCGGAGCCGAGGCGCCCAGCGCTTTCAGCGCGCCGATGAGGATGTCCTCGCCCTGGCGGGTGTCATAGAGGGTGCCCACGGTGGGCTGCTGGAGGACGGTGGCACTGGGGGTGCTGAAGTCCCCCCAGCTCTCCAGCCAGTGGCTCTCGGGGAGCAGCACCTGGCACTGGGCCGAGGTCTCATCCTCCACCTGGCCGATCCAGGCGCGGAAGGGCACCTTGGCGGTGGCCTGCTGCCAGGCCGAGGCCCTCGGGTAGGTGAAGCCGGGGTTCACGTCCCAGAAGATGGCTGCGGCGTAGCGACCCTCGGTCATGGCCTGCACGGCGGCATCCAGGTCCTTGATGGTGGCCAGCGGCTCGGCCGCCTGCAGGGCCACGCCCTCGGAGTTCAGCATGGCGTTCAGCAGATGGGCGGCCTGGTGGGCCTCGGCGGGCATCTGGGCCCCGCAGAGCACCACGGCCTGCCGCCCCGCATGGTGAAGGTCCTTGACCAGATTGCCCCAGGCCTTGGCGGGGACTTCTGTCTGGGGCGAAGTGGAAGACAGGTCGGTCCCTGCGGGCAGAGCCACACCTTTGGCGGCGAGTTCCTTCGCCAGGGCATAGGCCACGGCCGCAAGGCGGGAGGGCGAGACGGGAACCCGCACGTCGGCGTTGGTGCCCGTGAGGGTCAGGGGACCTTCCAGCACCCAGAGGCGATTGATCTCCTCCTTCGCGTTCTTCAACCTGCGCTTGGCGCCCCAGGCACCCAGCGCCTCGGGGTCCTCGCCATTCAGGAAGTCGGCACCCAGGGAGAGGATGACCTTGGCCTTGGCGAGCTGGGGCTGCAGGTCCACGGCCTGGCCGAAGCTGGCCTTGGCGGCCTCCTCGGCCGCATCGCCCGCGGCGGGCTCATAGGCCAGGTGCTCCAGGGTGGGCAGGGCGGCTTTCAGATCCGCCAGCAGGGCCTTGCGGCTGGGTGAGACCACGGCGCCGGAGACCAGCAGCACGGACTTGCCGGAGGACTTGGCCGACTTCAGCGCACTGTGCAGCTGGCCCTCGGCTTCGGACCAGCTGGTGGTCCGCCCACCGGCCTTGGGGGCACGGAGGCGGTCGGGATCGTAGAGGCGGAGGACATCGGCCAGGGTCCGGGGGCTGGTCTTGCCCTTCACGCCGGGGTGCTCGTCATTGCCCGTGAGGTGGATGGGGCGCCCCTCGCGGGTCTTCACCAGCACGGGGTAGACGCGGCGGCCTTCGTTCGTGGCGCTGGCGTAGTAGTTGGCCACGCCGGGCGTCACTTCCACGGGGCGCTTGGAGTAGGGCACCACGGTGCCCTGGCCCTTGCGGTCGCAGGCCACGGTGGCGGCCAGGGCCGCGGTGGCGCTCACCAGGCCGAGGAAGTCGCGCCGGGAGAAGCCGCTCTGCATGGGCAGGCCGTGGACGTCGTCGAAGCCGGCGGGAACGGCGCCGGGGAGGAACTCGTCGTGGGCCGCCTGGCGGGCCTCTGGAGTCTCGACGCGCTCTTCGAGGGTGCGCCAGAACTGGGGCATCTCTGCGGGGCCATGATCGGGGAGTCGTGTCTTCATCGGGTCATCCGCGGCGCTTGATGGCGTGTTCAGGGGGCGTGATGGAGATGCGGAGGGCGGCGGCTTCCGGCGGTGGATCTGTCGGGGGGGCCTGGCCCGGCTGAAAGACCAGGCTCAGGGCCTTCTGCCCCAGCAGGTAGGGGCCGGCCAGCAGGGTGGCGGCCCTGTCCACGAACGGTTTGCGGGTGTGATCGGCCATCGTCGGTGCTCCTAGCGATGGCAGGCGGCGCAGTGCTCGGCGCCCTTGGTGACCTTCGAGCCCGGCGGCAGGGCCGCATGGGGATCCCGGTGGCAGCCCAGGCAGTTGCCCATGCGCAGGCCCATCTCCCGGGTGAGGACCTTCATGGTCTGCACTTCCCCGTGGCAGCTCTGGCAGGCGATGCCGGCGTTCACGTGGGGCCGGTGGTCGAAGAAGACGTGGTCGGGAAGCGTGTGGACCCGCTGCCAGGGCAGGGGCGCGCCGGAATTGGCGATCTGGGTCAGCTTCTGGATGGCGGGACGGTCCGCCTTGGTGACCTTGTGGCAGTCCATGCAGAGGTCCGGGCTGGGGATGCCCGCATGGCGCGACTTGTCCACGCCGGAGTGGCAGTACTGGCACTGCATCCGGAGGGTCCCGGCATGGAGCTCATGGGAGAAGGGGATGGGCTGCTCGGGGGCATAGCCCTTGGCGAAGCGGTCCGGCTGCGTGAACCAGCCCACGCTGAGGACCGTGGCCAGCACCGCCACGGCCGCGGCGGGCAGGACGAAGCGGAAGGCCTGGTCGAATCGGTGCATGCACAACCCCTTGGAAAGCGCTGGCTCGCGGAGCAGGCCCGGGAGGCCATCAGGGAACGGTGGATCGGTGGGACGGGTCAGGGACCGGTGGGCCAGCGGAGCATGAGGCGGGACGTTCCCCGGCTTCAGGCTGATCTGGTTGGACGAAAGGGCGCGGGCCTGTCTAATAAATTTTTAAGACATCATCCAAACCTGGGGCTCTCACCCCAAGGCGACAACTCGGCAAGTTGTGTCGCAGATCACGATGATAGGGCAGGGCAATGCGAATGGTTACCTATTTTTTCTGAGGCGTTTCCAGACATTTAAGAGGATTTTGCGGTGGTCTATATCCGCATCGTCCGAAAGGACGATTTCCTCCATGACCCGGCGCTGAATTACCTAGTAAATCCGTCAGGCTTTCGGAAACCCCATCCAGGGCTTCAGCAGGCCCAGGTGCCCGAACAGGGCCCCCATCCGTTCCACGGGGAGCCCCATGACGGTGGAGAAGCTCCCCTGGACCGCCTCGATGAAGAGGGCCCCGATGCCCTGGATGGCGTAGGACCCGGCCTTGTCCATGGGCTCCCGGGTTCCGACGTACCAGCGGATCTGGGCCTCGGTGAGGGGGCGGAAGAAGACCTGCGCCGTGTCCACGAAGCTGTGGATGGCGTCGTTGCGCTGCAGGCAGAAGCCCGTATGCACCTGGTGGGCCCGGCCCTGGATGAGGCTGAGCATCCGCACGGCGTCCTCCACGTCCACGGGCTTGTTCAGGGTGTGGTGGTCCACGGCCACGGTGGTGTCGGCGGCCATGACCCAGCGGCCGGGGTTGCGGGCGGCGATGACTTCGGCCTTGAGCTCGGCCAGCCGCAGCACCAGGTCGGAGGGATCCTCGTCGAGCAGGGGGGTCTCATCCACCTGGGGCGCCTGCAGCTCGAAGGGGATGCGCATGGCCTCCAGCCAGTGGCGCCGCCGGGGGCTGCCGCTGGCCAGGATGAGGGGCTGGAGGGCGATCTCGGCGAGGCCGGGCATGGTGTCGGTCATCGGAGCCCCCGGGCGTGGAGGTCGGCGGTCTTCACGCGCATGTGGAAGCTCTCCACTTCATGGCCCGGCTGGAAGCCGAAGCGGGGGTAGAACTCGGTGGCGTCCCGGGTCTCGAGGACGAAGCGGTGGACCTCGCCCACCCAGGGGTGCCGCAGGGCCCACTTCACCAGCTCCGAGGCGACGCCGTAGTTCATGAGGTCCTGGGCCACCACCACGTCGTAGAGCTTGGCCTCGTAGGCATGGTCCGACCAGAGGCGGGTGGCCCCCACCAGCCGGCCCCCCATGTGGCCTTCCGGTACCAGGCGGGCAGTCAGCATGCGGGAGCAGGCCAGCAGCCGCCGCCACTGCTCGACGGTGCGGTAGGCCGTCCAGTAGACCTCTTCGGCCTGGAAGAAGATCTGGAGCTCCCGGGGGTCCACGGTCCAGGTTTCGTCGAAGAAGGCCACGGTGCCCTGGGGCGTCGCCAATGGCTCGGGTACGAGAAAATCACGGTTCATCAGGGTTTCCGGAAAGGAGCCTTCCATCCTAGCAGGAGGCATCCCGCCAGCAGCCCAGCCGCCAGGAGGGGGAGGAACCCCGCCCAGCGCAAGGGCGTGCGGACAGGCCGCCACCGCAGTTCGAGGGCATAGGCCCCTTCCGTGAGCGGCTCGCCCCACAGCTCGAACCGGCCGTCTTCGTGGAAGACGCCGGACTTGCCTGACAGCGTGGCGCGGAGCAGGGGCACCCCCAGCTCCGTGGCCCGCAGACGGATCTGGGCCGCGTGCAGGTCGGTGGCGATGCTGCGATCAAACCAGCCGTCGTTGGTGTGGTTGCTCAGCAGGTCGGCCCGGCCGAGGGCGAGGCCCCGCCGGGTGCGCTCGGGCAGCAGCGCCTCGCTGCAGATCAGGGGGTGGACCCGCACCTGGCCGCTCGTCGTGGGCACCTCGAAGGCGCAGCCCTCCTTGAGCTCGCCCGGCTCCTGGGACATGAAGCCCAGCTGCCGGTCCAGCCAAGCCCGGACCGGAGCGGGGCCGGGCATGCGCTCTCCGAAGGCCATGGGCTCGGTCTTCGCGAAGAGGAAGCTCGGGCGCCCCGCCGCCTCGCCCCGGACCAGGTTGTAGGGCCCGCCTTCGGTGCCGAAGAGCCAGGCCACGCCGCGAGAGGCAGCTTCGCCCGGGAGGCGTGGCCCGGGCTGGCGGTCGTCGCGGCCCAGGACCGAGCTCTCGGGCCAGAGCAGCAGGGTGGCGCGGCCGGGGCGCGGCCAGCCCTGGGCCTTCAGCAGCGCGTCGCTGCGTCGCCACATGTCGGCTTCCATGCCTGCCCAGCGCAGGCCCGCCGGGTAGTTGGGCTGGATCATCACGACATCGAGGGTGCGGGCCGCCTCCCGGGGCAGCAGGTGCCAGAGGCCGCCCGCCAGCGCCAAGAAACCGAGGGCCAGAGCCGGACCCGCCAGGGCCCGGCGGGGGGAACCGCCTCCGGCGAGGGTCGCCGCGGTCCAGGCCCCGGCGGCCCAGGCCAGGGCCGACAGGCCCGAGGCGCCCAGGAAGGCCGCCGAGCGGGCAGTCCAGGGCAAGGAACCGAAGGCCGCGCCCCAGGTCCAGGGATAGACATGGAAGCCCCAGGTCTCCCAGGCGAGGAGGAGCAGGGCGGCGGCGCAGGCCGCCCCGGCGGCGCCGACCCGGCGGAACATCCAGCGCGAGCCCATGGCCACCACCCAGAGTCCCGTGGCCTCCCAGAGGCTCAGCAGCACCATTCCCAGCAGGGCTGCGCCGAAGGGGAGGCCGCCCTTGCTGGCCAGGGTCTGGGGCACCCAGAGGTAGAGCAGCACCAGCCCGGCCACCAGTGTCAGCCAGGTCCAGGCGGCGTGGCGCCCCTTGAACAGCCCGTCCAGCAGCAGCAGCGGGAAGAGCAGGGCCATGGCGGGCTCCAGCCAGCCCCCCAGGGCGCCCGGGAAGCGGAAGGCCAGGACGAAGACCACGGCGAGGACCAGGGAACTGAAGGAACTGAGGAGCCAGCCGGTTCTCATCTGGATTCAGCCTGGCCGTAGGCATCGGCACGCTGCGTGCTGATGGAGCTGGAGTCGGATGATTCTTGCGGCGGCCCGGGCCCCATCCTTTGGGCCGTTCTGGGTTGAGGCGGTCGATGGTTGCAGCGAGGCCAGACTCCGGACTCCCGACTCCAGACTCCAGACTCATGCATTCCTCCGCGCCGTCTCAAAACAGGCGATACCCGCGGCCACGGCCGCGTTCAGGCTCTCTACGCCCTGGATGGGGATGGCCAGGCGCTGGACGCCTCCGGGCAAGTCCACACCCTGCCAGCCATGTCCCTCGTTGCCCACCAGGAGGCGCAGGGGTTCGGACAGGTCGGCTTCGGCCATGGGGATGGAACCTGGGCCGCCATCCAGGGCAAACCAGTGGCCGGCATCCGGGGCCAGCGTCTCGACTCGGCGCAGGGGCAGGAGAAAGACGGCGCCCATGCTGCCCCGCAGGGCCTTGGGGTGGAAGGGGTCGGCGCAGCCGGGACCCAGCAGGGCCTCCTGGAAGCCGAAGGCGGCGGCACTGCGCAGGATGGCCCCCAGGTTGCCGGGATCCTGGATGCCCCAGGCGCCGATGACCCGAGCGGCCAGCGGCCCGGCGGGCTCGGGGCCGAGTTCCATCAGCAGGGCGTGGTCTGGCGGACTGCCCGCGTCCGCCAGGTCGCGCATGAGGGCCTCGCCCAGCACCTGGGTCTCACCCCCAGCGCCATCTCCAGGGGATGAGGGCGGTCTGCTCAAGTCTCAGCCAAAGCGCTGGTCGGAGGCCGCTTCCCGGCGGTGGTCTGTCGGGCCTCGGCCCAGGCCTCGATGAGCTTCTCCCCCAGGAGCAGGGTGGCCTCGCGCCGCAGACCACCTGCCTTCAGGTGGGCCTGCAGCGCCCGGAAGCGTGGATTGGCCTTGCTGGTGAGAAGGGGCATGGGGCAGCCGTGCGGAGGTCAGGGGGTGGTGGACGCGGGGCGGGTGCGGGCCGCGACCCAGGTGTCGATGGCCTGGCGGATCCTGGGCATGGATTCCTTGGTGGCGTCGATGCCCGCCTGCATGCAGCGCTTCTTCTGGGTGAAGTCGAGCATCCCCACGTCGCCGATGCCGGCGGGGGCGATGAGGACATCGGCCGCCTTCTTGGACTGCTCGACGTTGAGGGCGAACATGATGTTGGTGGCCTGGAGGCTGACGCCCAGCAGGTTGGTGATGTTCGGGTTGCCGAGGTTGCTGCTGATGTCCACGGCGATCACGAGGTCCGCCCCCTTGGCCTTGGCCACGGAGATGGGGATGTTGTCCACCACGCCGCCGTCCACCAGGATCTTGCCCTGGTGCTGGACCGGCTGGAACACGCCCGGGATCGCCGCGCTCGCCCGGATGGCGCGCCACGGAGCCCTTGTCCAGCACGACCTTGTAGCCCCAGTTGAGATCGGCGGCCACGGCGGCGAAGGGGGATCTTCATCTGCTCGATGTTCGCGGTCTTGATGTGCCCCTTCACCCAGGCCTCGAGCTTGTCGCCCTTCGCGAACCCATGCCCGTCACGGCGTTCAGCCCCGAAATCGAAGATGTCCTCCTTCTCCAGCTGGAAGGCGGTCCACTCGAGGTCGAAGCTGTTGACGTCGGAGGCGTAGATCGCGCCAATGAGGCTGCCGACACTGGTGCCGATCACCATGTCGATGGGGATCTTCTCCTGTTCCAGCGCACGGATGACGCCGACATGGGCGAAACCCCGCGCCGCGCCTCCCTAAGCACGAGGGCGATCTTCGGCTTCGGCGGCGGCCCGCTGGACCTGGGGCACCTGGAGGATGGGGGCTGTGGAATGACAGCTGGTGGCGTGGTCTGACAGGCAAATAACAGGGCCAATCCCGTCAGGGCCAGAGCCTTTACCAAACGCATGGGGTTCCTCCAGAGTTCAGGTGCCATCACCCGCCGGTGGAATCCCGCCAGGGGTGGGGCAGGGGGGCGGTGCGACAAATCCAGGCGGGATTCGGTATTGGACTATCCGCTACATTCGTTGTTCTTCTCCCAACGTGCCTTTTCAGGAGCACCGATGCAACCCTTTGTCCCCTCCGACCAGAACATGCGGGAGTTCTCGCTGAGGGCGGTGCTCATCGGCCTCGTCATGGCCGTGGTGCTCGGCTCTGCGAATGCCTACCTGGGGCTGAAGGCCGGCATGACCATCGCCGCCACCTACCCCGCGGCCGTCATCGGCATGGCCCTCATCAAGCTGATGAAGGGCACCATCCTCGAAGAGAACATGGCCCGCACCGTGGGCAGCATCGGCGAGTCCGTGGCCGCCGGCGCCATCTTCACGATCCCCGCCTTCGTCATCAGCGGCATCTGGCCCAAGTTCTTCACTGCCGGCAACTATGTCACCAGCTCCTGATCATGTTCACGGGCGGCGTGCTCGGCATCATGTTCGTGGCCCTGCTCCGCCGCGTCATGGTCGAAGATGCCGAACTGCCCTACCCGAGAGCGTGGCCGCCGCCGAGATCCACAAGGCCGGCGCCCGCGAAAGCAGCGGCACCAAGTTCCTCTTCGGCGCCATGGGCATCGGTGCCGGCATGCAGACCCTGGTGCAGCTTTCCCTGTTCGCCAGCGCCTGGGAGAAGTTCGTCCACTTCAAGACCTCGGCCATCAACCTGGCCGGTGCCTGGAAGGCCAAGGTCGCGGGCGGCATGCTGCTCAGCTCCCCGGCATCAGCCCCGCCTACATGGGCGTGGGGCTACATCATCGGGCCCAAGCTCGGCGCCTGAACTTCTCCGGCGGCATCATCGCCTGGGGCCTGCTGGTGCCCATCATCAGCTACTTCCTGGCCCCCGGCGTCCTGCCCGCCGACGCCCCCCAGGGTGACTGGATCGCCCTGTCCTACAGCGTCTGGAAGTTCATCGTCCGTCCCATCGCCATCGGCGGCATGCTCGTGGGCGCCGGCTTCACCCTCTTCAAGATGCGCAAGAGCCTGGCCACGGGCCTCACCCGCTCCGTCTCCGACGTGAAGAAGGCCGCCGCCGGCGACCATGTGGTGGACCGGGTCAACAAGGACCTGCCCTTCACCTACGTGCTGGGCGGCCTGGCCTTCGCCGCCATCGTGACCTTCCTCATCACCTGGCAGATCTTCAACGTGGGCATGATGGTCTCCTTCGTGGCGGCCCTGGTGATGGTCATCCTGGGCTTCTTCTTCGCGGCCATCAGCGGCTACCTGGTCGGCATCATGGGCTCCAGCAACAACCCCATCTCCGGCCTGACGCTGACCGCCCTGGTGCTCACCGCCCTGGTGATGGTGCTGCTGGGCGTGAAGGGCAAGGAGGGCGTCGCCGCCGTGCTCGGCGTGGCCGCCATCGTCTGCGTGAGCGCCGCCGTCGCCGGCGAGATGCTGCAGGACCTCAAGGCCGGCCACATCCTCGGCGGCACCCCTGGCGCATGGAGATGGGCGACCTGCTGGGCGTAGCCCTGGCTTCCGTCGTGCTGTTCATCCCCCTGGTGGTGCTCCACGAAGGCGACATCACCGCCCAGGGGCACCAAGCGCATCGCCGAGCTGACCGCCCAGCAGGTGCAGGTCGTCACGGCCCCTGATGGCCAGACCTACACTCTGGATCAGGTGAAGCAGCTGCCCGCCGACCAGAAGAAGGCCGTCCTCTCCCTGGACGCCGGCTTCGGCTCCAAGCAGCTGGCCGCCCCCCAGGCGGGCCTCATGGCCCTGCTGAGCCGCGGCATCGTGGAGGGCAAGATGGCCTGGCCGCTCATCATCGTGGGCATGATGATGGGCTTCGCCTTCATCCTCATGCAGGTGAAGAGTCCCATGCTCGTCTCCGTCGGCATGTATCTGCCGCTGGAGACCACCTTCGCCATCTTCCTGGGCGGCCTCATCAAGGGCGCCGTGGAGATGTTCGGCGCCAAGCGGAACCTGAACGAGGCCCAGAAGGTGCGCGTGGAAAACAATGGCGTGCTGCTGGCCGCCGGCCTCATCGCCGGTGAAGCCCTGGTGGGCCTGGTCTTCGCCTCCTTCGCCTTCTTCGAGGTGAAGTACAAGATCTTCCCCAACCCCGGCATGTTCTTCATCAGCCTGGCCATCCTGGCTGGCATCGCCGTCTATCTGGTGAAGGTGCCCCTGGACAACGCCGGTGAAGCCGACGAGCCTGCGCCACCCAGCGCGAACTTCTAATGTCCGCCGGGGGTTCCGCGCTGCGCGCACGCCCCTGGACTCTCGCGCCAAGGCCCGGCAACGCCGGGCCTTGGCTTTCTCCACCCCTTGGAACCTCAATCCATGAACACTTTCCCTGATGACGCATTCCTCGCCGCCATCCCCCTCCAGGTACTCAGCAGTGAGCCCGGAGAGGGCGGCATCGTGGTCCTGATCCGCCCGAAGATCCTGTCCAGGCGCTGGGTCTGGCTGCTTCGCATGATGAAGAAACCCAACTACAGGGTGAAGCTGGATGCCCGGGGCACGGCGGTGTGGCAGGCCTGCGACGGGAACCGCAGCGTCGCCCAGGTCGCCGATGTGGTGGCATTCACCTTTCCAGGAGAGCCGGACACCACCCTTAGGACGGCCTTGTTCATCCAGGAGCTGTTCCGAGGTCGGTTCTTGACACTGCTGGATGGACGCAATCCATCCAAGCGCGGCTGATCGGCGCCCTCTGGGCCTTGTAACCTTTCAGCCAAGTCTCAGTAGAAAGGGAGAGGGGGAGTCTGCCGTGGAGGATGCCGAGGTCATGGCCCAGGTCCGGGCGGGCCGCGTCGAGCGGCTGGCCGTGATTTTCGAGCGCCACCATCTGCATCTCTTCAACTTCTTCCTGCGGCTCACGGGTCGCCGGGGGGCCAGCGAGGATCTGGTGCAGGAGGTTTTCCTCCGCCTTCTCCGTTACCGGGCCAGCTACCGTCCGGGAGCACCTTTTGCGCCCTGGATGTGGCGCATCGCCCGGAACGTCCATCATGACCACCTGCAGACCCAGAGGCCCCATCAGCTGCTGGATGAGCTGCCGGAGGGCATCCCCGATGGGCAGGACGGAGCGGACGTCCATGTGATGAGGGACCAGGAGGCGCTTCATCTGTGGCGGGCCATGAACCGCCTTGATCCCGCCAAGCGCGAGCTGCTGCTGCTGTCCCGGAATTCCGAGCTGGCCTACCAGGATCTGGCCCGCCTCATGGCGTGCAGCGTCGGCGCCTTGAAGGTGCAGGTCCATCGGGCTCTGAAGGAGTTGAAGACTGTTTTTGCGGAACTGCAGGGAGGGATGCCATGAACTGCGCCGACCTGGAAAAGCACCTTCCCAATCTCCTGGCCGGCGACCTTGCCGAGGGGGACCGGATGAGCCTCCAGATCCACCTTGAGAGCTGTCCTGCCTGCCAGGAGGAGACCGCCGGGTTCCTGGACCTGCTCGCCCGGCTGGACCGGCAGCCCCTGGAGCAACCCAGTTCTTCCCTTCGGGAGCGCTTCTTCTGGATGCTGGAGGAGGCGGCTGAAGTCGGGTCCAGCCGCCCCATCTGGTTCTGGAGGCCGCTCACCCAGGCGGCTGCGGTGTTGATGTTGGTGGGTGGCGGCTTTCTTGGGGGTTACCTGGTGCGTGGCGAGCCCGACAACGGGCGTCCCATTGGAAACCGGAACGTGGCCCTCATGCAGGATGGAACCCCAAGCCTGCGCATGGCCGGAATCATGCTCCTCTCCCAGGGCGATTCTGAGGATCCGGCCGTTTCTGAGTCCCTGCTGGGCTTGCTGGACCGTGACCCCAGCGAGTCCGTGCGGCTCGCTGCCGTGGACGCCCTTTACCTCTATGGGAGGCGGCCGCAGGTCCGGGACCGGCTGGCCGCCTCCCTGCCGAAGCAGACCTCGCCGCGGGTCCAACTGGCCCTGGTAGACCTGCTGGGCGGGCTGAGGGAACAGCGGGCCCTGGAGGCCTTGAGAGCTTTGGCAAGCGCCCCTGGAACCTCGCCCGAAGTGGCCCGTCGGGTGCGAGCCCGGCTGGCCGAGCCTCCCTTGTAACCTTTCCTGGCCAGGCCGGTATTCACGGGTAGCAAGTTGGTTTCTGGAGCCCCCATGAAAACGTTCCTCCGCCATACCTCAAAGGTGTTCGCCGGCCTGTTGGTTCTCCTGGTGCTGTTCCACTGGGTGGAGAACTGGCGGGGCAACCGTGCCTGGAAGGCCTTACTGGAGGAAGATCTTGCGGCCGGCCAACCAGCCACGCTGGCCGGCTTCGCGCCGCCCTTGATTCCCGATGGTGAGAATTTCGCATCGGTTCCCCGCATCGCTGCGGCCGCCGCGGGTACCACGCCCCTGATGACGCTTCCCGAACATTGGCCTGCCAAAATAGGGGCGGATTGGCGGGAAGGCCAGCGCACCAACCTTGAGGCTTACCGACCCATCTTTCCGGGCCTGGACTTAAGGAAAGGATTGGAGGGCTACAGGGACTCCCTGGACGAAATCGTCCAGGCCTCCAAGCGGCCCGGCAGCCGGCTGGCCATCGACTACGCGCGATACCCCGACCCCCTCATCCCCAACCTGCTGGGTTTCCGGGCCGCAGGACGCCTGCTGCAGCTCCGGGCCCTGGTGGCCCTGAAAGATGGCCGCACGGAGGCCGCCTTCGAGGATGTCTGTACCCTACTGCGCCTGGTTCAACACTTCGAAAAGGAACCCATCCTGCTATGCCAGCTCCTGCGCATGGCCTATGCCGGGATGGCGCTCCAGCCTATTTGGGAAGGGCTGGAAACCCATGCTTGGAGCAGCGCTCAACTCGATACTCTCCACGGGGCGCTGGCCCGGATCGACTTTCTGGCTCCCATGGACCGGTCCTGGCGGGCAGAAGGGACGTTCATCCGATCCTTTTCTTCGCAAATCATGAACGCACCATTCTGGTCCCTGGATCCGTATCGCAGTGTCTTCGGGGATGCTTCCGCTTCGCCTTCCAAGGCCGTCTTGTGCTTCCGCTGGCTGTTCGTTCCGCGGGGATGGCTGCTGCAAAATGCGGCGCGCGGAAGCAGGGCCCTGAGGGAAACAATGTCTGGCCCCATCGATCTGGCCGCACATCGCATGGATCCTCGTCGGCAGGAGGAGGCCTTGAAGGATCACTTCAAGCCGAGTCGCCATCCCTATGCTTTTTTGGTGTCGGTCTCCGCGCCAGCACTGGCCGCCCAGAACATCCGGGTCGCCCGCTTCCAGGCCGACTACACGGAAGCTCGGATCGCCTGCGACCTGGAGCGCCACCATCGCGCCAAGGGCAGCTATCCGGAGCGGCTTGCGGAGCTCGGCGTGCCCCTGCCGATGGATGTGATTGGCGGACAACCCCTGCGCTACCTGCGCACCCCAGAAGGCGGCTACGTGCTCTACAGTCTGGGCTGGAATGGCACGGATGAGGGAGGACAGCCCGGCAGCGGCGACGATGCCATCCGGCGGGGCGACTGGGTGTGGCGGATTCGGGGCGGCTCGGAGTCAACCGCCAAGACCTCTGCGGGAAAAGGGCGATAAAAGGGGACGAAGCCGCCTCCGCGACCCACACGCTATCCTGATGCCCCGGAGGCATCATTCATGGCCAGGCAGGTAAAGGAAGACGGCCAGGTCCTCACCCGGAGGCGCGCGAAATTGCGGGAGCCGGGGATGTGGAAGGTCCTGCTCCAACGACGACTACACCACCGCAGGAGTTCGTGGTATTCCTCCTGAAGAGCGTCTTCCGGAAGCCGGAACCCGAGGCCACGGCCATCATGCTGGCAGTGCACCGGGCTGGCGTGGGCGTGGCAGGCGTCTACACCAAGGACGTGGCCGAGACCCGGGCCGAGCGGGGGCGTCAGCTGGCCGAGCGGGAGGGTTTCCCCCTGCTGCTTACGGTGGAGGCCGAACATGCCTGACTCTCCCCAAATCAGCCCCGATCTGAACCAAGATTTCCAGCGGGCTTTCGATCTCGCCAAGGTCCGCCGGCACGAGGACGTGGGGCTTGAGCACCTGCTGCTGGCCCTGCTGGAGGATGCCCATGCCGCCAGGGCCCTGCTGGGCTGCGGCGTGAAGCTTGAAGCCCTCCGCACCGACCTGGAGGGCGTGCTGGCCAAGGCCTTCGACACGGTGCCTGAGGGCGAGGCCTTCCAGCCCCACAGCACCCTGGGCTTTGTGCGGGTGGTGGAGCGGGCGCTCATCCACGCGTTCAGCTCCGGCCGGAAGGAGGTCCTTGCGGGCGAGCTGCTGCCGGCCTTCCTGGAGGAGGTCAGCCACCGCGCGCGCCACCTCCTGGAGCGCCACGGCGTGAAGCGGCTGGCCCTGCTCAGGGTGCTGAGCCATGGCACGGCCGCGCCCAAGTCCCCGCCCCGGCAGACCGCGACCGACGAGCCGGAGGACGAGCCCGTGGTCGCCGTGAACCCCCTGGAGGCCTACGCCACGGACCTGGTGGCCCGGGCCGCCGCCGGGCGGCTGGATCCCCTGGTGGGCCGCGACGCCGAGATCACCCGCATGGCCCAGGTGCTGTGCAGGCGGCGCAAGAACAACCCGCTGCTGGTGGGCGAGCCGGGCGTGGGCAAGACCGCCATCGTGGAGGGCCTGGCACGGCGAATCCATGAAGGCGCGGTGCCCGACCCCCTGAAAGCGACCCGCATCTATGCCCTGGACCTGGGGGCCCTGCTGGCGGGCAGCCGCTACCGGGGCGACTTCGAGGAGCGGCTCAAGGCCGTGCTCAAGGCCCTGGCAGACCAGCCCGGGGCCATCCTCTTCGTGGACGAACTGCACCCTGGTGGGCGCGGGCGCCACCAGCAGGGGTGCCATGGATGCCGCCAACCTGCTGAAGCCGGCCCTGGCCTCCGGAGACCTGCGCTGCATCAGCGCCACCACCTTCCAGGATCTGAAGGCTCTCTGGACCGGGACCGGGCCCTCTCCCGGCGCTTCCAGGTGGTGGAGGTGAGCGAGCCCTCCACCGAGGACGCCCTGGATGTCCTGCAGGGCCTGAAGGCCGCCTACGAGAAGCACCACGGCGTGACCTACTCGGCCGAGGCCCTGGAGGCCGCGATGCGCCTGGCCTCCAAGCACCTGCCGGACCGCCGCCTACCCGACAGCGCCCTGGACGTGGTGGACGAGGCCGGCGCCGCCCAGAAGCTGCTGCCGAAAAAGGAGCGCGTGAAGAAGGTCGGTCCGGCGGAGATCGAGGCCGTCATCGCCCGCATGGCCCGGGTGCCCGTGGCCTCGGTCAGCGCGGATGACCGCGAGGCTCTGGCCCACCTGGAGACCGCACTCCAGGCCCAGATCTTCGGCCAGGATGCCGCCTGCGAGGCCGTGGCCAGCGCGATCAAACTGGCCCGCTCCGGCCTGCGCGACCCACTCAAGCCCATGGGCTGCTTCCTCTTCGCAGGGCCCACGGGCGTCGGCAAGACGGAGCTCTCCAAGCAGCTGGCCAAGGCCCTCGGCATCGCCTTCCTGCGCTTCGACATGAGCGAGTACCAGGAGAAGCATGCCGTGGCCCGCCTCATCGGCGCGCCGCCCGGCTACGTGGGCTACGAGGAGGGCGGCCTGCTCACGGATGCTGTGCGGAAATCACCCCACGCCGTGCTGCTGCTCGACGAGCTGGAGAAGGCCCATCCCGACCTCTTCGGCGTCCTCCTGCAGGTCATGGACCACGCCTCGCTCACTGACAGCCATGGCCGCAGCGCAGACTTCCGGCACACGGTGATCGTCATGACCACCAACGTGGGCGCCCGGGAGCTGTCGGCCCGGCAGGTTGGCTTCGCGGAGGCGGGCGGGCGGCGCTCGGCCACCGGCACCATCGAGAAGGCCTTCAGCCCCGAGTTCCGCAACCGCCTGGACGCCATCCTCCAGTTCGCACCCCTGGGCCGCAAGGAGATGGAGCGCGTGGCCGACAAGCACCTGCGGGAGCTGGACGCACAGCTCGCGGAGAAGGCCGTCACCCTCACCTGCACGCCCAAGGCCCGGGCCTGGCTGGCGGAGAAGGGCTACGATCCGGCCTTCGGCGCCCGGCCCATGGCTCGGCTCATCGAGCGGGAGTTGCGCCGGCCCCTGGCGGAGGCCCTGCTCTTCGGGCCCCTGGCCAAGGGCGGCAAAGCCAAGGTGGACCTCAAGGGCGACCGGCTGTGCCTGTCTTTCGGCTGAGGTCGGAGCTGGTCTTCCCGGACCCGGAGCTGGCGGAGGACGGGCTCCTGGCCATCGGCGGCGACCTCAGCCTCGAGCGCCTCCTGCTGGCCTACCGCAGCGGCATCTTCCCCTGGTACGGCGAAGGCGATCCCCTCCTCTGGTGGTCGCCGCCGGAGCGGGCCCTGCTGCGGCCCGGGCACCTGCACCTGTCCGCCCGGACCCGCCGCAGCCTGCGCCAGCACCCCTTCGAGATCCGCTTCGACACGGCCTTCGAGGCCGTCATCGGCCACTGCTCCCGGGTGCCGCGCCCCGGCCAGGACGGCACCTGGATCACGCCCGAGATGCGCTCGGCCTATGTTGCCCTCCACCGCGCTGGGTACGCGCACAGCGTGGAGGCCTGGCGCGATGGCGACCTGCGGGGCGGGCTCTATGGCGTGTCGCTGGGCGGGGCCTTCTTCGGGGAGAGCATGTTCAGCCTGGAACCCGAAGCCAGCCGCGCGGCCCTGGCGGCCCTGGACGCGCGCCTCGCGGCCTGGGGTTTCAGCCTGCTGGATGGCCAGCTCCCCCACGAGGGCCTGGTGGGCTACGGCTTCCAGAGCGTGCCGAGGCCGCTCTTCCTGATGGAACTCGCCCTGGCGCTCAAGGCTGGCGACCGCGCTGGGGACTGGTCAGAGGGCTGAGATTTTTGTCCAGAATGCCTTGGCATCGCCGGTCAGCCGGGCTGCCTGGGTGGTTACCTCGGCCCGCAGGCTGGGGCGATCGAGGGCCTGTGCATTTCCGAGCAGGGCCAGGATGTCGGCCGCATCCTGGGGACTGCCGGCTTCGAGCTTCAGGAGGATGAGCCCGAGGGGGGAGGCCACGGGGCAGGGAAACGCCTCGGATCGTTCTGCGGTCTCCAGTGCGATCCGGGCGGCCGCACCTCGTCCCAGGATCAGGTCCTGTCTTGGTGGACCTGCGAATCGGACTACGCCGCCCAGGGGATCCTCCGAGTCTCCTCGGGTGATTCTTGGGCCCCGGGTTCCCCAGTCAGACCAGAGGGACGGGTCCAGAATCCGGGGATCCAGGGTGAGCAGATCCGCGCCTGCTGTATAGCGAACCACGCCCCAGGCGGCGAGGGCCAAGCCGCCGATGAGGCAATGCTCCACTTTTTGGAATTGTAGATGGGAGACGAGCTTGGGATCGATCATCCGTCTGCAGCCTCATCCTGCTCGGCCATGCACCGACTCGGGCGTCGCTGGGCGCGCTTCAGGCGGTCCCGCAGCTTCAGGGCATCATCCTCGGTGGCACCGGCCGGAAGCAGGTGGAGCATCAGCCGCAGCCCCGTTCCGTCCAGGTACAGTTCCCGGCAAAGGGCCAAGCCCTCTGCTGGAGTGGGAAGGGGATCTGCGCGTCGCACCCGATAAGGGTAAGTCCTTCCGTACTCAGCATCCACGGCTATCATTCCCACAGGCCACCCGAGGACTTCCATGCAGACGATCTCGGAATCGCGACTCTCCCCCCGCCACACCATCGCGCTGGTGATGGCCGGCGGGCGCGGCAAGCGCCTGATGGACCTCACGGACCACTACTCGAAGCCGGGCCTCGATTTCGGCGGCAAGTACCGCATCATCGACTTCACCCTGTCGAACTGCGTGAACTCGGGCTTCCGCCGGATCATGGTGCTCACGCAGTACAACTCGCACAAGCTGCTCGAGCACCTCCAGTTCGGCTGGACCTTCCTGCCCGGCAAGCTGAACGAGTACGTGCATGTGCTGCCGGCGCAGCAGAGCTTCGACAAGAACGCCTGGTACAGCGGCACGGCGGACGCCGTCTACCAGAACATGGGCAACATCCAGTCGGCCAACCCCAAGAACGTGCTGATCCTGGCCGGGGACCACATCTACCGCATGGACTACAAGGTGTTCCTGCGGGACCACCTCGAGAACCAGGCGGACATGACCATCGCCTGCCTGGAGGTGCCCCGGGATGCGGCGCGGGGTTTCGGAATCGCCCACGTGGACGACCAGGACCGCATCGTGTCCTTCGTGGAGAAGCCGGACGATCCCCCGGCGATTCCCGGAAAACCGGATAAGGCCTTCGCCTCCATGGGCATCTACCTCTTCAAGGCGGACTTCCTGTACGAGCAGCTGCGGCTCGATGCCGAGGATCCGAACTCGGGCCATGACTTCGGCAAGGACATCATCCCCAGGATCGTGGCGCAGGCCCGGGTCTTCGCCCACCGCTTCGAGAGCAGCTGCATCCCGAACGCCGGGCACCCGGAACCCTACTGGCGGGACGTGGGCAGCGTGGATTCCTACTGGGAGGCCAACATGGACCTCACCAGCGTGCTGCCCGCCCTGAACCTCTACGACGAGGCCTGGCCCATCACCACCCACCAGGAGCAGCTGCCTCCGGCGAAGTTCGTCCATGCCGGCGAGATGCGCAACGGCGTGGCGCTCTCCAGCCTGGTGTCGGGCGCCTGCGTGATCTCCGGTGCCCACGTGCACCACTCCCTGCTCTCGAGCCGGGTCTTCGTGCACTCCCACGCCCGCCTGGACGGCGCCATGATCCTGCCGAACTGCGACATCGGCCGCCATGCCCGCCTGCGCCGCTGCATCGTGGCCCGGGACTGCCGCATTCCGGAGGGGCTGGTCGTGGGTGAGGATCCCGAAGAGGACAGCCGGCGCTTCTACCGCACGGACGCTGGCGTTACGCTGATCTCCCAGCGCATGCTGGATCAGCTGGAGCGCTAGCCTTTTGAAAACCCTGTTTGTTGCCTCTGAGCTGTTCCCCTACGTCAAGACCGGCGGCCTGGGCGATGTGATGGCCGCCCTGCCCAGGGCCATGCGTGTCCTTGGCGCCGATGTCCGCCTGCTCCTGCCCGCCTATCCCGCGGTCTGCGACGCGGTGACCCTGCAGGGCGAGGTCACGGCGCTGCCGGACCTCATGGGCGGGGGCCCCGCCCGGATCCTGCGCGCCGAGGCGCCGGGCCTGCCGCTCTACCTGCTGGACCAGCCAGCCTTTTTCGAGCGCCCTGGCGGCCCCTACGGCCAACCCGAGGACCTGGCCCAGCGCTTCGCGGCCCTGGCCTGGGCGGCGGCGCACCTGGGCCGCGCTGGGGATGTGGCCGGCTGGCGGCCCGAGGTGGTTCACGGGCATGACTGGCACACGGGCCTGATGCCCGCCTATGTCGCGTATGGGAGTGGACCCCGGCCCGCGACGGTGATGACCATCCACAACATCGCCTTCCAGGGGCGCTTCCCGGCCACCCTGCTGAATGACCTTTGGCTGCCCCGCCACGCCCTCACCCCCGAGGGCGTCGAATTCCACGGGGACATCGGCTTCCTCAAGGCCGGTCTCCGGCTGGCGGACCGCATCAGCACCGTGAGTCCCACCTATGCCCGCGAGATCCAGGTGGCCGGCGGTCACGGGCTCGAGGGCCTCCTGGCGCACCGGAGCGGAGACCTGCGCGGCATCCTCAACGGTGTGGACCGCACTGTGTGGAACCCGGCGCGGGACCCCCACATCCTGAGCCGCTACGACCTGAGGCATCCGGGGCGGCGGGTGCCGAACCGCCCGGACTTCCAGCGCCGCATGGGCCTAGAGGAGGACCCGGATGCGCCCCTCTTCGCGGCCATCAGCCGCCTGGATCCCCTCAAGGGGCTGGACCTCGTGCTGGACAACGTGGACCACCTCGTCCGCCAGGGCGGGCAGCTGGCGGTCCTGGGCACCGGGGATTCCCATGCCGAGGGCGCCTTCCGCCAGGCGGCCCAGCGCCATCCGGGCCGCGTCGCCGTCTTCATCGGCTACGACGAGATCCTCGCCCACCGGGCCTTCGCGGCGGCGGACGTGATCCTGGTGCCCTCGCGCCAGGAACCCTGCGGCCTCACCCAGCTCTACGCCCAGGCCTACGGGGCCCTGCCCCTGGTGCGCCGCACCGGCGGACTGGCCGACACCGTGGTGGGCGCCACGCCCGAGACCCTGGCCGCCGACACGGCCACCGGCTTCCAGTTCGACTGGGCCAACGGCCTGGCCCTGGGCGAGGCGATCAACGCGGCCCTGGCCCTGTTCCGGGATCCCGCCGCCTGGCGGCAGGTGCAGCGGCGTGGCATGGCGGCGGAGTTCGGCTGGGAGGGCCCGGCCCGCGCCTACCTCGAGCTCTATGCGACCATTCCACCGAAGGGGGACTGAGATGGACATCCACGCGCATTGGCGGAGCATCGCCGCCCACCCCATGGGCGGCTGGCGGCAGGTGGCCGAGCCGGCGCTGCCGACCCTCGATCCCGGCAAGCGGCTGCTCTGGTGCGGCATCGGAGGTTCCCTGCTGCCCTCGGAAACCCTGGTGCGGGCCTTCGGGGATGAGCGGGCCTTCCGTAACTGGGTGCCCCTGGCCTCGCCGGAGCCCGCCCCGGACTTCCGCCTCCAGCCCGGCGACCAGCTGGTCCTGGCCTCCAAGAGCGGCAAGACCCTGGAACTCTGGACCTGGATCTCCCGGCTGCGGGCCCTGCCGGGCCATGGGGAACTGGCCGCGCCCATCCTCATCACCCAGGACGACGCCAATCCCCTGGCCACCTGGGGGCGGGCGAACGGCTGCCGCATCCTCCCGATTCCCGTGGAGGTCGGCGGGCGCTTCTCGGCCTTCACCCCCATCGGGACCCTGCCCCTGGCCTGGATGGGCCGGGATGCCGCGGCCTTCCTGCGTGGAGGCCGGGAGGTCGCCGCCGAGCTCGAGGCCGATCAGGGCCCCTGGCGCGACCGTGTGGCCGCCACCGTGGCCCTGCTGTTGGATGCCCACCAGCAGGGCATCACCGAGTGGGTGCTCATGCCCTATGCCATGCGCCTCGACAACCTCTCGGCCTGGTGGGTGCAGCTGGTGGCCGAGTCCCTGGGCAAGGTGGCGAAGGATGGCACCCGCAAGGGCTTCACCCCCATCCGCGCCGTGGGCCCCGTGGACCAGCACAGCCAGCTGCAGCGCTGGATGGCTGGACCGCGCAACCTTGGCGTGATCGTGCTGACCCTGGACGGGACCCCGGTGCCCGAGAAGCTGGATCCCCCGCCGGGTTCCCCCTATCCGGGCCTGGCCGGGCTGCAGGGGACCGATATCCTGCGAGCCCAGGCCGAAGGCACCATGGGGGCCCTGGAGGCCGCCGGGGTGCCAGTGCTGCGCTGGCCCATGCCGGCGCTCACCGAGCATGAGGTGGGCGCCTTCATGATGGCCTGGCAGGCCATCATCGGCATTCTGGGCTTCGCCATGGACCTGGATCCCTTCGACCAGCCCGAAGTGGAGGACGGGAAGAAGCGCACCTTCAAGCGCCTCGGCCTGGCCTAAGAGTGCCAAACAGCCCCCCCCCCCCCCCCCCCGCCCCCCCCCCCCCGGGCCCCCCCCCCCCCCCCGCCCCCCCCCCGGGGCCCCCCCCCCTCCCCGGGCCCGCCCCCGGGCCCCCCCCCCGCCCCCCCCCCCCGGCCGGCCCCCCCCCCCCGGCCCCCCCCCCCCCGGCCCCCCCCCCCCCCCCCGCCCCCCCCCCCCCCCCCCCGGCGCCCCCCGCCCCCCCCCCCCCCCCCCCCCCCCCCCCCCCCCCCCCCCCCCCCGGGGCCCCCCCCCCCCCCCCCCCCCCCGCCCCCGCCCCCCCTCCCCCCCGCGCCCCCCCCCCTCCCCTTCCCCCCCCCCCCCCCCCCCCCCCCCCCCGCCCCCCCCCGGGGTGTTTTGGTTGGCCCCGCCCGGGCAGCCCTAGATCGGTGATCAGGGCCTTGTCCCGTTCGAGGGCTTCCAGGGCCGAGGTCCGGTGCTCCTGGTAGGTCGCATCGTTCAGGTGCAGGATGTCCATGGCTTCCCAGGTGGCGCCGGCAAGGGCATCGGGCATGCCGATGCCCACCTGCAGGTCGGAGGCCATCTGGTTCCCCAGGGCCACCAGGGCCACCAGCCGCTGGTGCTCCATCGCCGCCTGGAGGGGGTCGTGGTGCCAGCGGGCCACGGCCTCGAGGCCTTCCGCGAGGTTCCAGGAGGCCAGCAGGGCTTCGCCCACCATGGCATGGTCGAACCCGAAGGTGTCCAGCTCCATGCCGAGCCCGTCGCCGCCCTCTTCCTGCAACCTCCGCAGCAGGGCGCTGTAGCTCTCGGGGAACTTCAGCACCATGACGCTCTTCCCGATGTCGTGCATCAGTCCGGCCAGGAACACCTCCTCGGCGATGGGGAAGCGCATGGCCTTGCTGAAGGCGCTGCCGGTGAGGGCCGCCACCAGGGCGTGCTCCCAGAGGATGCGTTCCTGCAGGCCTACCGGGCCCCGGGTGAAGAGGTTCTTGACGCTGGAGGCCAGCACCACGCTGCGGGTGGTGGAGAAGCCCAGGGTCAGGATCGCCTGGGTCAGGGTGGTGACCTCCCGCATCCGGCCGAACATGGCGGAGTTGGCCACCTTGAGGATCTGCGAGGCGAGGGCCTGGTCCGTGCGGATCAGGTTCTGGAGCTGGTCCGTGGAGGTGTCGGAGTCCGCCGTGATGCGGATGACCCGAGTGGCCACCTGGGGCAGGGGCGGCAGTTCCCCCAGATTCTGGATGACTTCGTGTGGAGACATGGGCATGGCGGATCCAGGGCTAGGGCCTCATGCCCACCTCATCTACATCCTGGGCCCCGGACATGAGTTCGGTGGCGCTTCAGGCCATGGTCAACTGGAACAGGTGCGCGGCACTCGCGGCCAAGTGCTCCATCAGGTCGATGCTTTCCGCCGTGAGGCGCCCAGGCCGGGAGTCATTGCACTGGATCAGGCCGTAGGTCACATCGTCCCGGCGGATGGGGAAGAGTCCCAGGGTCTCGTAGCCATCGGCGCAGCAGCGGTTGCGGGTCTGGCCAAGGCAGCCGGCCTCTGGAGAGGCCAGCAGCTCACTGGTGGAGGTGGTGATGAAGCTGCCGCGGTCCGTGGCGAACCGCCGGGCGCGCTCCAGCTGGCAGGAGAGCACCTTGCCGCAGAGGCAGGCCAGGATCGGCCTGCGATCGGCGTCCCTGAGCAGGCGGCCCCCTTCGTCGGTGGCGCACAGATCGTTCTCCAGTGAGATGAAGCCCGTCTTGAAGCCCAGGTGGGCGGCGTAGGGGAAGCCGGGCCCGGACTTGAGCCGGACGGCCACGGCCTCGCAGCCGGACAGGTGCTGGGCGAGGACCACCAGCTGCCTGGCCAATTCCTTGGGCTCGGCCAGCGTGTTGGCCATGCGGAGCAGATCCAGGAAGGCCCGGCGCTCCAGGTCCAGGCGCTTGGTGCTCGATGGGGCCTGAGCTGATCCGGCCATGGCCGCCGCTCCTTATCCCCTGTATCGGCAGAGCCGACACTGGCAATAAGAAACGGCGGTGGACACCATCCGACCGGTTGTTTCCGGGGCTCCCTAGTCGTCGGGGCTCAGGCGGGGGGCATCTGGCAGCTGTTGCCGATGGCCGCGGGCAGGTAGAGGTGCTCGACGTAGTCCTGCACCATCCGGTCGGCGTTGAAGCGCCAGGCCAGCGTGCGGATGGAGTTCTTCATGCGCTCCACCCAGCAGCGGGGCACGCCGGCGCCGTTGCGGTTTTCGTAGTACAGCGGCACGACCTCGTCCTCCAGCAGGCGGAAGAGGTCCTCGGCGTCGCGGTGGTCCTGGATGGACTGGTCGGCATGGATCTCGCCGGTGCCGATGGCGAATCCGTTGTCGCCGTCGTAGGACTCGGCCCACCAGCCATCCCGCACCGAGATGTGGAGGCCGCCGTTGAGGACGACCTTCATGCCGCTGGTGCCGCAGGCCTCCAGGGGGCGCTGGGGGTTGTTCAGCCAGGCGTCGATGCCCTGGTAGAGGATGCGGCCCACGTGGATGTTGTAGTTCTCGACGAAGACGATGCGGTGGCGGAAACGCGGGTCCTCCAGGATCTTGGAGACCTTCTGGATGAGCCCCTTGCCGGTGTTGTCCGCGGGGTGGGCCCGGCCCGAGAAGACGAGGTTCACGGGCCGCTCGGGGTGGTTCACCAGGCGGTCCAGGCGGTCCAGGTCCGAGAAGAGCAGGTCGGGCCGTTTGTAGGGCACGAACCGGCGGGCGAAGCCGATGGTGAGGGCGTCCGGATCCAGCGGCGCGGGCTCGATCGCGGGCAGGCCCAAGCGCTCGCGGGTCTGGGCGCTGCGCTCGCGGATGAAGCGGATGGTGCGGGCCTTCAGCACCTGCTTGGTCTCCCAGATCTCGGCGGATGATACCGAGGCGATCCGGGACCAGGTGGCGGGGCGGGTCAGGGAGCTCTGGTAGTCCACGCCCAGGTGCGATTCATACAGGTGGTTCATCTCCGTGGCCAGCCAGGTGGGCAGGTGCACGCCGTTGGTGACGTGGCCGATGGGCACGGCCTCCTCCCGCAGGCCGGGGTAGAGGTGGTTCCACATCTTGCGGGACACCACGCCGTGCAGCGCGGAGACGCCGTTGGCCCGCCGGGACAGCTTCAGGGCCAGCACCGTGGGCAGGAAGGGGGAGCCATGGTCGTGGGGATTCACCCGGCCCAGGCCCATGACCTCTTCCAGGGGCAGGCGCAGGCCCTCGGCCAGAGGCCGCAGATGCTCGGCGGCCAGGTCCGCGGGGAAGCGGTCGTGGCCGGCGTCCACCGGCGTGTGGGTGGTGAACACCGTGGCCGAAGCCACCTCTTTCAGGGCCTCCTGCGGGGTCATGCCATCCATCTGGACGCGGTACCGGGCCCGCTCCAGCAGCGAGAAGGCGGAGTGGCCCTCATTGAGGTGGAAGACGCTGGCATTGATGCCGAGCGCCCGCAGGGCCCGGGTGCCGCCCACGCCCAGCAGCAGCTCCTGCTCGATGCGCATGCGCTGGTCGCCGCCGTAGAGGCGCGCGGCCAGCGCCACGTCCCTCGGGTCGTTCTGCTTGACGCGGGTATCGAGGAGGATGAGGCGGATGCGTCCGACCTTGACCTCCAGGACGGCGGCATGCACCAGCCGCCCGGACATCTCCACGGACACATGCACGGGCTCGCCGAACCGGTCCACCGCAGGCACCAGCGGCAGGTCCGCGATGTCGAAGGGCTCGACCACGTCCTGCTGCCAGAAGTCGGCGTTGAGCACCTGGGAGGTGTAGCCCTCGTGGTAGAGCAGGCCCACGCCCACCAGTGGGACGCCCAGATCCGAGGCGGCCTTCAGGTGATCGCCGGCCAGGATGCCGAGACCGCCCGAGTAGATGGGGAGCGACTCGTGGATGCCGAATTCCATGCAGAAATAGGCGACGGGGCGGGAACGCATGGCGCCCGCGTGGGTGAGGCCCCAGGTAGTGGGGGCCGTGAGGTACTCCTGCAGCTGCCGCAGGGCACGGTCCACCCGGGCGGGTACGTCCACGTCCGCGGCCCGCTTCTCCAGCTGTTCGGGGGCGATCTGCTTGAGTACGCACATGGGGTTCCGGTGAGCCTTGTGGTACAGGTCCAGATCCAGGTCGCGGTAGATGGTCCGCACCTCGGGTTTCCAGGTCCACCAGAGGTTCTGGGTGAGCTTTTGCAGTTTCGGGAGGAGCTTGTCCATGACGGGTCCTAAGAAAAGCGGGGGTGGGGCTAGGCCTCGGGCTTCAGGAAGAGGGCGGCCAGGGGCGGCAGGGTGAGGTTCAGGGACTGGGCGAAGCCATGGGCGGGGATGGGTTCGGTTTGGACCCGCCCAGTGTTGCCCTGGTTGCGGCCGCCGTAGAAGGTCGAGTCGGTGTTCAACAGCTCGACATAGGTTCCGGCCGTGGGCACGCCGATGCGATACCCGCTCTGGGTGAGGGCGGTGAAGTTGAAGGCCACGGCCACGAAGTCACGGTGGTCCGCGGCTCGGCGGAGGAGCGTCAGCACGCTGTTGAAGCGGTCGCCGCAGTCAATCCAGGCGAAGCCCCCGTGCTGGCAGTCCCCTTCGTGCAGGGCCGGGTACCGACAGTAGAGGCTGTTCAGGTCGCGGATCAGGTCGTGGATGCCCTTGTGGGCGGGGTCGTCCAGCAGGCCCCAGTCCAGGGCCGTGTCGTGGTTCCACTCCTTCCCCTGGGCGAACTCGCCGCCCATGAAGAGCAGCTTCTTGCCACCGTGGGCGAAGAGCCAGGCGTAGAGCAGGCGCAGGTTCGCCATGCGCTCCCAGGCATCGCCCGGCATGCGACCGTAGAGGCTGCGCTTGCCGTGGACCACCTCGTCGTGGGAGAGCGGCAGCACGTAGTTCTCGGCATCGTGGTAGAGCATGGAGAAGGTGATGTCGTCGTGGTGGTGAGGGCGCGCCATCATGCCCTCGCCTAGGTAGCGCAGGGTGTCGTGCATCCAGCCCATGTCCCACTTGAAGCCGAAGCCGAGGCCGCCCTTGTCCGTGGGGCGCGACACGCCCGGCCAGGCCGTGGATTCCTCGGCCACCGTGAAGGCGTCGGGGAACTGGGCGTAGACCACTTCGTTCAGGCGGCGCAGGAAGGCCACGGCTTCGAGGTTCTCCCGACCCCCGTGGCGGTTGGGGATCCACTGGCCCGGCTCGCGGCTGTAGTCCAGGTAGAGCATCGACGCCACCGCATCCACCCGCAGGCCGTCGATGTGGAACTGGTCCAGCCAGAAGAGGGCGTTGGAGATGAGGTAGTTCTGCACCTCCACCCGGCCGTAGTTGTAGATGAGGGTGCCCCAGTCCATGTGGCGGCCCTGGCGGGGGTCCGCGTGCTCGTAGAGGTGGGTGCCGTCGAAGCTGGCGAGGCCGTGGGCATCCTCCGGGAAGTGGGCGGGCACCCAGTCCAGGATGACGCCGAGTCCCGCCTGGTGCAGGGTGTCCACGAAGGCCTTGAAGTCCTCGGGCCCGCCGAAGCGGCTGGTGGGCGCGAACATCCCCAGCGGCTGGTAGCCCCAGGAGGGATCGAAGGGATGCTCGGTCACGGGCAGCAGCTGCACGTGGGTGAAGCCCAGCCAGCTGGCGTAGGGGGCCAGATCGGCGGCGATCTCCTGGTAGCTCATGAAGGAGCCGTCGGGCCGCCGCCGCCAGGAGCCCAGGTGCAGTTCGTAGATGCTGACCGGTGCCGCGTGGGCCTTGGTCTTCCGGCGGGACTCCATCCAGGCGCCATCACGCCAGTCATGGGCGGGCAGGCCGTGGATGATGGAGGCCGTGCCCGGGGCCCGCTCGCAGCGGAAGGCGTAGGGATCCGCCTTGAGGTGCAGCAGCTGGCCGTTCGGTCCGTGCAGCTCGAACTTGTAGAGCATCCCGGGGACCAGGCCCGGCACGAAGGCCTCCCAGAAGCCGTTGGGTCCCGCCTGGGCCAGGGGATGGGCCCGGCCATCCCAGCCGTTGAAGTCGCCCACCACGCTCACGGCCTTGGCATTCGGTGCCCAGACCGCAAAGCTCACGCCCGGTGCGCCATCCACCGTCCGCAGGTGGGCACCCAGCTTCTCGTAGGCCCGCAGGTGCGTGCCCTCGCCCAGCAGGTGCAGATCGAGGTCGCCTAAGGTCGAAGGGGCGCGGGGTGCTTCCATGGACCATTCTAGGGCCTGAAACTCGTTGGCGGACCCACGGATTCAGCGGATCTGGCGATCCCGAACCTCCCGCATGGCGGACGGCCCTGTCCGCCACTGGCTCGGCAACCTGGTTTCTCCACGAGCCCAGGGCATGGCCCAGGACGCGACGGGGTTCAACCCGGGGCCAGGTTGAATTCCGTGGGAGGGCCCACCTGCAGCATGTGGAATCGACGCATCTTCTGCGCACGGTTCCCGGCCTCCAGGAAGGGTCTCGCTTCGCAACCACAAATCCCTGGATCCGGGGACACAGGCACTCCTTCCGGGCTGGGGTGGTGATAGCCGTATCGCCCGCTGAGGCGGGGCCAGAAGGGGCAGGATCGTCGCCTCGAAATCGAACCGATCCCTGACCTCAACCCTGGCCAATGCTCCAAACCCATTCATAAAAAAGGGACTGCACGCATGCACCTGACGCTGCGAATCCATTCATAGGGGCCGCTCTGGAGCTGGTGGCGCCGGGGCCGGTCAGATGGAATAGCCGTGACTGTCCACCTCCAGATCCCGCTGTCGCGCGGCCAGATCAGCCAGGGTCGTGGTGCCAAGAACGGCACGGGCTGCCTCGATGCTCCGGGTCCAAAGTTCACGCACGGCCCGGGCGCCAGAGGTGGCGCCCGCCTCGGCTTCGGCAGCACCGAGGCGGCCATCGAGGGCCTCCAAGACCTGCAAGGCTGTGATGCGACTGGGGTGTCTGGTCAATTCGCAGCCACCGCTGGGACCGCGCTGGACCTTCACGAGACCTGCGGCCTTGAGGCTGCCCAAAAGGACCCGGAGGAATTTGGGGGGAAGGACCTGACGCTCGGCCACCGTGTCCACCAGGACTGGACCACGCCCTGCCTGCAGGGCCAGCTCAACCATGAACAACAAACCGTAACGCCCTTTTGCAGAACCTTTCATGTCACCGTCTCCTACACAACTTGTTTAATTACATAATAAAATTGATTTTTATAATTGATAATTATGAAGCCCTTCAGCCCGCTGAATCCGGGTTGAAGGCCGAACGCGCCAGGCGGGACCGCGCCGCCGAAGCTCACGGCCGCCCCGTCGTCGCTTCGGGTCCCCATCAGGCCCCAACCACGCGTGAGAATGGGCCTGCTTCTTCAGGTCAGGTTCATCCACACCCGCAGCGCCTCGCTGACGCTCCAGGCCTGGGCATCGCAGCCGCGCGGCGCGTGGGGGGCGTCACCGTCGAGGATCTCGGGCAGTTGGCCGAGGCAGCCGGTGTCGAGCAGGGGGGCGATGGAGCCCAGCCAGGCGAGGGCGGTGGCGCGGGCGGCGGGGTCGCTCTCCCAGGCCAGGTCCAGGGCTTCGCAGAGCATGGGCAGCTGCCATGCCCAGGCCGTGCCGTTGTGGTAGGCGGGCTTGCGGCGGGTGTCCTCGTCGCCCTCGTACCGGCCCTGGTAGGGCAGGGCAGGATCGTTGAGGGTTCCGCCCCAGGGGGCCGGGATGGGCAGGGGCACCGTAACTGGCAGGGGGGCGAGGCTGCGCAGGGCGCCGGGCACCAGCAGGTGGCGGGCGCAGGCGGCCACGCAGCGCCGGGCCCGATCGCCGCTCACCAGGCTCAGCGACACCAGGAGCAGCTGGTTGGGACGCAGGTGGTCGGCGGGCTTGGCCGCCCGGGCCGGGACATCCTTCGCCGCCAGCAGCACGTCGGCGAACCAGCCCCGGTCCTCCAGCCAGAAGGCATCGAGGGAACCCTCGGCCCGGGCCAGGGTGGCGGCCCAGGGCTCGCCGTCGCTGGCCGCGCCGAGGCGGTCCAGCAGGCGCAGCAGGCGGATCCACAGGGCCTGGATCTCCACGGGATAGCCCTCGCGCGGGGTGCCCATGGGATAGCGGGTGTCCATCCAGGTGCAGTGCGCGGGGCTCCAGAGCAGGCCCGAGGCCGGATCCATCCGGACGCCGTTCCGCGCCCCGGCCCGCAGATGCTCCCCCAGGGAGGTCAGCACCGCGAGGATGCTGCGGCCCCCGGCCTCGGCCTGGAAGAAGGCCGGACCCAGCCGTTCGGCGGCCTCCTCGCAGGCCACGGCCAGCCAGAGGGGGGCATCCGAGGTGTCGCGGTCCGCCGTGTGGTCGGCGCCGAGCATGTTGGGGAGGGTGCCGCCCTCCTCCAGGGCCGCGAAGGTGCGCAGGATCAGGGCCGTCTCTTCGACCTGTCCGGCCGCGAGGAGTCCCCGGCAGGCGATGAGCGTGTCCCTGCCCCAGTCCAGGAACCAGGGGTAGCCCGCGATGACGGTGAGGCCGCTGGCGCGACGGGCCACGAAGGCCTGGAGGGCCTGGCGCAGGCGTCCCGGGACATCGGGGACCTTCAGGCGTGCGTCTCGAGTGCTAAGAGCCGGGGCCGTGGCGTCGGCATGGACCACCATACGCAGGTCGGTACCCGGGGGCAGGGGCAGGTCGAACCAGCCGGGGCTCCAGGCGTCGCCCGAGTCCGGCAGTCCGCGCGTACCCTCGACGGAATGGCGGATGCCCCGACAGGCCTCGGGCTGCGGGTGGTAGGTCCCAGCCTCCACCCAGGCCTCCAGGTGGCGATCCAGGGCCGGCTCGAAGCGGAAGCCCGGGTGGTCTGGGAGCGCCTTCGTGTGCGACAGGAAGTGGTCCTCGGTGGTGGCATCGAGGCGGGTCTCGCCGTGGAAGGATCGATCCTCCAGATCGAGCCGCACGGTGATGCGGACGGAAAGGCCAACGGGCAGGTCCGTGTCCGCCCCGGCATTGGCCGGGCGGGACCAGCGCAGCACCACGGCGTTGTGATCCAGGGGCATCTCCGCCTCGAGGCAGAGCTCCACCCGCCGGCCATCGCCGGCGCTGGCCCGGAAGACCCAGCGGGCCACAGGTCCGCCCTCGAAGCTCACGAGGTTGTGGCCATCCAGGGGCGTGATGAAGCCGTCCGCGTTCACCCAAGCGCGCAGCCGCTTGGCCAGGACGTGGCGGTCGGAGGGGGCCGAGGGGTGCAGGTTCGCCCCCAGCAGGCAGTCGTACTTGGAGGTGATGGCGCCAAGGTCCGCGTGCAGCCGGGCCATGCCGCCGCGGCCATTGGTGAGCAGGGCCAGGCCCTCGCGCACCGGACGCGGTGGCGCCGGAACCTCGGGCAGGAACAGCAGGTCAGCCTGGAGGTTCTCCGTCCCGGCGACATGGCGGCGCACGATGAGCGTGGCGGTGCCCTTGCGGGCGGGGCTGGGCGGGATCGCCGCGATGAAGCCCCCGTGAACGGCCACGCTCCGCAGGTGCAGATCCGGTGCATCCACGGACTGGAGGGTGGCGCCAAAGGGGTCGGATGATTGCAGCAACAGCCAGTGTCGTGGCGCCACCAGGCTCACCCGCCGCACATCCTCGACCCGCCAGACCGTGACCTGCGGGAAGGCCTGGGCCGCGAGGGCGGCGTCGAGGGCCGCCAGCAGGTCCTGCCGCAGAAGGTCTGCATCCAGGTGGGGCAGAGCGGCGAGGAAGGCTTCCGGATCCAAAGCCACCCGCTCGGCCAGGTCCCGCCAGGGCGCAGGGCCGAGGGCCTCGGCCGGGTGAACCGCCGCCAGGGCCTGGAGGCCCCAGGCCGCCTGGGCCCGGGCCTGGCGGTAGGCGTCGCCGGCCAGGCCCTGCGGCGTGGCAAGGGCGGCCAGGCAGTAGCAAGCGCCGGGTGGCAGGCTCAGTTCCCGGTCCCCGCCGGGCAGGAGCCGGGCGGTGGGGGCTGGCTGGCCCAGCAGGTCCAGCCCCGGCTCGCCGAGTGCAGCCCAGTCTGCGGCCCCCAGGGGGCAGGCCTGAGGGCGGTCCTGATCCAGGTTGACCAGCACCAGGACCGTATCGAGGCCCTCGGCGGAGCGCCGCAGCAGTGCCAGCACGGAGGCGTCGTCGGCGCTGAGGCGCCGGATGTCGGCGCCGTCGAAGAAGCAGGGATGCTGGGCCAGCAGGCGGTTGAGGGCAGCGAGCTCCTCCACCAGGTTCGGCTCCGCGCCCCAGGCCAGGTCCCGGGCCTCGTGCACATCCACCTTCTCCGTGGCCAGCCACTCCACGCCCGCGGTGAAGCCGAAGGCCCCGTTTTGCGTGGCCAGGGCGCAGAGGCGGTTGCGCTGGCGTGACCAGGCGGCGCCGTGGCCCGCCAGGCGGAGGTTGTCGTGGGTCTCGCTGTAGTGGACCAGCAGTCCCGTCCGCTCGCCCTGGCGCAGGCAGTGGTCCAGGTAGTGGGCCACCTCGATGGGATGGTGGTTCTGGAACAGCTCCGAGTAAGCCCACTGCATGCCGCCCCGCGTGAGCAGGGCCTCGGTGGCCTCCCAGCCGCCACCCAGACCTTCCAGCAGGAAGACGGTCTCCGGGTAGGCCTGGTGGACCTTGGCGGTGATGTACTGCCAGGCGGGCAGCGGCACCATGTACCCGGCATCGCAGCGGAAGCCGTCCACGCCGCGGCCGCACCACACCAGCAGGGCCCGGGCCACCACGTCCCACAGGGCCGGGCTGCCGTGGTCCAGCTCCACCAGGTCCTCCCAGGTGGTGCCCCAGGCGCCAGGGCTGTGGAAGGTGCCGTCGGCGTTGCGCCGGAACCAGCCCGGCTTGTTCTCCAGCAGGCGGGAGCCCCAGCCCGTGTGGTTCACGAGGATGTCGAGGAGCACCTGCCCGCCCCGCCGGTGGACGGCCTCGGTCAGCTCCCGGAACTGCTCCTCGGCGGTGGTGCGGCGGTCAAAGTCCACCAGGGCGGGGTCGATGGCCGTGAGGTCCAGCTGGGCGTAGGGGCTGCCGAAGCGGCCCATGCGGGCGTAGGTGGTGGGCACAGGCCCCACGGGCAGCAGGTGCAGGATGCGGCTGCCCAGGCGCTCGAAGATGTGGGGCACGGCTGCCGTGAGGTCGCGCAGGCGGCCCGAGGGGGGGATGACGGCATAGCCCGCTTCATCCAATGTCTGGATGGCCCCGGTGAGCTCCGGCACCTGGCGGGCCGCAGCCCCGCCGAACATGCGCGGGAAGGCGCAGTAGATGGTGTTGGCGGTGCGCAGGCGGTCGGGGTGGATCGAGAGGCTGGCATCCTCGCCCGCGGGCCAGTGCTGGAAACCCTCCGGGTCCACGCAGTAGGCCTTGGCGCGGAAGCAGCCGGGCTCGGTGAGGGGCAGGTCCAGGACCCAGCCGCTCTCTGTCTCACCCAGCGGGATGTCGCGCCAGGAGGAGCCGCCCGGATCGCGGTCGCCCTCCCCGAGCAGGGCCACCGTCTCGGCCCGCATGGCGGCGCCCCGGGTGAGGTTGGTGCGCAGGAAGGCCCGCCAACCGGCGGAACCGGGGGCCGGGTGCGCGAGTCCGAACGCCACGCGGTCCCCCACGAAGCGGAGCAGCTGGGAGCCCGGAGGCGGGGTCATGGCAGGGAGGGACATGGGGCTCCAGCCACCGGGCACGCGGAGCGGGGGGCTCAGTCGCCGAGCAGCTGGCCCTGCCGCATGCGCATGATGGCGGGGATGTGGAGGTCATCAGCGCCCGGCACTTCGCCGCTGGGAGTGGGGGCCTGGGGCAGCAGGCGGGTGGGCGTGGGGCCCTGCAGTTCGCCGGCGGGCACTTCCCCGTAGACACGGCCACTCACCACGTTGGGAGGTAGGGGCTGGGACTGGGCGACCTGGGCTGACGCGTAGACCATGGACCCGCTGTCCGGGGCGGCACCCAGGTGCAGGCTGATGCGGCGCTCCTCCTCGAGACGGTCCTCCTGGTCGAAGCCGCTGGCCAGGATGGTGACCACCACGCGGTCCTCCATGCCTTCTCCTTCCACCATGCAGACCTTGATGTCGGGCCGGCCCTTGTAGTGATCCTGAAGGTAGTTGATGGCCGTTTCGATGGCCGAGGCCTCCATGATCTCCCAGTCGGCGGAGATGGACACCATGACGTTGGCGGCGGCGCCGCTCTGGGCGCGCTCCAGCAGGGGACAGGCCAGGGCCTTCTTCACGGCGTCCATGACGGCCTCCTCGCCGCGGCCCGTGCCGGTCCCGATGAGGGCTTCGCCACCGTTGCGGAGGACGGCTTCCACATCGGCGAAATCACCGTTGATGATGCCGGGCTTGAGGATGAGATCCGCGATGCCCCGAACGCCCTGGATGAGCACGCCGTCCGCCACGCGGAAGGCCTCCTTCATGGTGACGCGGGCATCACAGACATTCTTCAATCGCTCGTTGCTGACCACGATGACGGTGTCGGCCGTGTCGCGCAGGTTGGCGAGGCCAGCGAGGGCCAGGTCCCCCTTCTTGCGGCCTTCATAGGCGAAGGGCGTGATGACGACAGCCACCGTGAGGGCGCCCAGTTCCCGGCCATAGTTGGCCAGCACCGGCGCCGCGCCGGTGCCAGTGCCGCCGCCCATGCCCGCGGTGATGAAGATCATGTCGGCCCCCTGCAGGGCGGCGAGCACCTCTTCACGGCTCTCTTCGGCGGCCGTGGCGCCCCGCTCGGCATTGCCCCCCGCACCCAGGCCGCGGCTGCTCTGGGGCCCCAGGGGCAGCTTCAGGTGGGCCTTGCTCTGGGCGAGGCTCTGCTGGTCGGTGTTCATGGCGATGAACTGCACGCCCGTGACGCCGCTGTCGATCATGCGGTTGATGGCGTTGCAGCCCGCGCCACCCACGCCCAGCACCTTGATGTTGGCGCCTGGAAGGGTGTGGGGGCAGGGGAGAAAGGGGGTCTCAGACATCGGGGCTCCCGGAGGGGTCGTCACTAGAACAGCTTCTTGAAGCGGCCGAGGAAACCATCACCCCGGTCGGTCTTGCCGCGCACTTCACTCATGTCGCGCGACAGGGCCTTCACGGCGCCGAGCGCGTTGACGAAGAAGGGGTTGCCCGTGGCCTGGGGCAGGCCGGCCACACCCTGGATGCGGCCCAGCACCACGCGGGGCCGGCCCAACAGAGTCTGGGCGAGGATGGGCAGGTGGGTGAGCAGGGCCCCGCCGCCCACCAGGTGCACGCCGCCGTGGATCTCGTGCATGAGGCCCGTGCGGCCCATCTCGGCCAGCACATGGTTCAGCAGTTCCGCGGCGCGGGCCTGCAGCACCTCGGCGATCTCGCGGCGGGAGACGAGGCGGCCCTCCTCCTCGAGCTCGACGGATTCCTCTGCCGGGACATGGCTGGGCAGCACGGTGCCGAACCGCATCTTGACGCGCTCCGAGGCGGCGATGCCGCCCAGGTGCTTGGTGATCTCCAGGTCGCGGGTGAAGTGGGCCCCGCCGATGGGGATCACGGCAGAGTGGAACAGCGTGCCGTGGAGGAAGATGCCCAGGTGGGTGAGCTGCTCGCCGATGTCCACGACCACGGCGCCGTTCTCCCGGTCCTCACGGCTCAGCACGGCCTCGGCGCTGGCCAGGGGCGAATACATCAGCTCCGAGCCATGCAGCCCGGCATTCTTCAGGGCCAGCTGGATGTTCATGATCACGGGGCTGGGCGCCACGACGATGCGGACTTCGGCTTCCAGGGTCTCGCCGAACATGCCGACGGGATTGCGGATGTCCCGCTGGCCCTTGATGTGAAAGATCTGCGGGATGCGGTGGAGGACCAGTTCCTCCTGGCCAGCTTGCAGCTGTTGGTGGCCTGTTCCAGCACGCGGTCCCGGTCGCCGGCGGTGATGATCTTGTCGCCGCTGGAGATGGTGATGGAATCCCGGAGGTTCTCGCCCTTGAACTGGATGCCGTCCACGGCCACGCGGATGCCGTCCACCCGGGTCTGACCCGCCGTGTTCATGGCCTCCTCGACGGCCCGCACGATGGCGCGGGTGCTGAGCTCCATGTCCGTGATCTGGCCCTGGGTCATGCCGCCCTGGGGCGAGGCCTGGCCCGTCCCGGTCACGTTGAGGGTGCCGTTTTCCTCCTGGACGGCGACCACCGCCACCACTTTGCTTGCACCCAGGTCGAGTCCGAGGAGTACGGCGCGCTGCTGCATGAAGATCCTTTTCCTTGCTCTAGGTTTATACCAGTTCCGCCCGCGAAATCGAGGATTCATGGCGGGAAAAACTCGGAATACTCCTGACGGTGTTCAGCGCCGCGGCTTTTGCCGGGGCCGGTTCGACTTCGGGTTCGCCCACGGCGACCTCATCGTCCCAGCGCAGGTCGATGTACCTCAGCTGGGCGAGATCCGGCCGCTGCGAGAGGCGGTCCACGAAGAGACCTTGGAAATTGGGAACGTTTTTCGTGACATCCTTGCGGGAAAGGTAGATTGGAGCCGGCAATCCCTCGATGTAGGCCACAGGCCCCTTCGGACTGTCCCGAAGCTCCGTGATCCGCTCATAAAACCCTGCTGTTTTTCCCGGAGTGTTCGAGCAGCACTCACGAGGCGGGCCAGTCCTTGATCTGTCTGACTGGTGGGGTCCACGACCACTGGAATGGGATTTAGGTTGGCCTGATTGACCCGATCCAGCAGGACGCCGTCATCCGAGACCAGAAACACGCCGTTGGCGCGGACCAACCAAAGGACGGGGCGCCGCTCCTCGATGGCTAGGGCTGAGGCGGTCCGGTGGGTCCTGCGGATCTGCAGGCCTGCACCCAGCGCTTGGCCTCGATGCGCGCCCGCAGGTCCTCGGCATCCACCCAGAACAGGGGCTTGCCCAGCACCAGCTGCTCGGCCAGCTTCTGAACTTCCGCCTGGCGCTCGCCCCGACAGCCGCTGACATTCACCTGCTCGATGACGAGCTTCTGCAGGCCCAGGTAGCGGGTTCCCAGCTCCATGAGGCCCCAGCCCGCCAGCGCGATGACCGCCACGGAGATTCCAGCCCGCGCCCAGGGCAGCCAGGGACGCTTGGGGCGGGTGCGGGGGAGCATGGACACGTCGTCAGTCTACAGCCTGCGGGTGGGAGACTGGAGTCTGCAGTCCGGAGTCCGGAGTCTGGAGGAAATGCTCCCTGTGGCGGCCTTTGGCCGCGCCAGCATTTGCCCTTGGGCCCTTAGGATTTGAGCGGCCGACCAAATGGCCGGGTCGCATAAGTACCTCCGGACTCCAGACTCCAGTCTCCGGATTATTCCCGCCAGACCTCCACCTCGGCTTCCGAGCGCCACGACCTCGAGCACTTCCCGGCCGGTCTCCATCAGCTCGGCGAACTCGGCGGCGGTGGCGTGACCGTGGTTCACGAGGAAATTGCCATGCTCCGGGCTCACCTCGGCGTCGCCGATGCGCAGGCCCTTGAGGTGGGCCTGGTCGATGAGCCGCCCAGCGCTCAGCCCTGTGGGGTTCTTGAAGATGCAGCCGGCGTTGCGCTTCGACAGGGCTGGCTGGTGCCGCGCTTCGCGCATATTCGGCCACCTGGGGCGCGGATGCGGGCGGGATCCCCTCCACCAGGTTCGCCGTGGCCGACAGCACCACATGGCCGCCCGTCAGGAAACTCCAGCGGTAGCGGAACTCGCCCGGCTCCGGGGCCTTCTCCACCAGGTCGCCCTCGGGGGTGAGGAAGCGATAGCGGGTGAGCACGTCGACCCATTCGCGGCCATAGGCTCCGGCGTTCATGCGGATGGCGCCACCCAGGGAACCGGGAATGCCGCTGGCGAACTCCAGGCCCGAGAGGCCGGCGGCGGCGGCGGCCTCGGCCAGGGCGATGTGGCCGTGACTGGCGGAGCCGTGGAGGCGGTCGCCTGGCGCTGGACGTCCTTCGGCAGGGCCAGGCGCAGGACCGGCGTGGACACGTCGCCCAGCACCACCAGGTTCGAGCCGCCCCCCAGCACCCGCCAGGGCAGGCCCTCCCGGGCGCAGGCGCGGACGAAGGCCTGCGCTTCGAGTTCGGTGGTCGGCTCGAAGAGCCAGCGGCACAGACCTCCGACGCCCAGCGTGGTGAGCTTCGAGAAGGGCACATCCCGGCGGTGCGGGACCTGCAGCAGGTCATCGGGCAGGGGGTGCGTCACGGGTCTAGTGTGACTTGGCCGAGGCCTCTTTGGCTTTGAGGAGTGCGGCCTCCGGCCGGGGCAGCTGCAGCAGGCTGCCGCTTCCGGGCCCGGTCAGGAGGGTAATGTGCGCCACCTTGGCCGCGGACAGGGGCTCGGAGGCTAGGTCCCCACCGGTGTGGGTGTTGCGCTGGTATCCGAAGACCGGGGCGGCGCTCACCAGGAGGCGGAGCCGGCTGCCCTTGGCCAGTGCCCGTGCAAAGAAATCCAGGGCGGGGAAGTCCACCCGTTCGGTCTGGCCCGGGGTCATCAGGATCGGCTCGATCCCTCCCCGGCGGTAGCGTAGGCGGAGCGAGCCGCCGGAAAGGGCGATGGCACTGCCATCTGGAAGCAACTCCTGAAGAGTTGCCTGAAGGTCAGCGTCGGGCTGATCGCAGGCGAGGCGCAGCGCCAGCCTGGGACGCCCCGCAATGATGGTTTCCTCTTTGAAGGGCTCACTGTGCCAGACCACTTGGCCGAGATTGGGTTTGAAGGCGTCTCTCTGGTCTTTGAGATACTGCGCATTCTCTTCGTCGAGGTCCGCGCGGGGCGGCAGGTAACCGGGATCGGCCACCAGGACAACGCTCCCTGCCCCTGACGGCGGATGGGGCGTCAGCGCTCCGCTACGGGTGACGTCTCCCGGTTGGGCCCCCGCCAGATCCAGCTCCAGGTTCAGGGGAGCCCCCTCGATCTGGCTGAGGGATGAGGCATGGATCCAGGTGTTGCGCCCCATGATGAAGCAGGCCACCCGGTTCTCCAGGAATTCCGGCCGCGGACCGCCTTTGAGCACATGGTCGTACCACGCCTTGTGCAGGTCTTCCATGCTCATCACGGCACCGGGGCCGAAGGTCACGCCGCCCAACTCCGCCTTAGGTCTCCGTGTGCCTGAGTGATCCCAGGGGCCGATGACCAGCCAGTGGCGCTGGGTGACGTCCGGCTGGCCGTGAGCCATGTGCCGTTCGTAGTAGGTGAGGGCGCCGGTCTGGTCGCCGTCGTAGTGGCCGGTGATGGTCAGGATTGGGATGCGGAATTTAGCGTAGTGCTCGGGGCGCGGCGTCATGGCCTGCCAGAACGCATCCTCCCGCGGGTGCTGGAGCCAGGTCTGGAACACAGTGCCCTGGATGCCGGTGATGGCTTCCAGATCCTTGAAGGGTCGCCTGGTGGAGACCTGCTCCCACTCAGCGTTGTTCCAGAAAGCGGTCGCCCCGAAGAGCCCGCTGTTCAGGGCCCTCCCATGCACGAAGGTCAACCACCGGAGCATGTAGGACACCGGGATGCCGTTGGGTTGCGGATAGTCGACGCCCGGATGCACCGCGGCCGTGGGCGCCAGGGCCTTCAGATGGGGCGGAAACTCCTTCGCCAGGCTCCATTGGTTGAAGCCGAGCCAGGACCCGCCCCAGGTGGCGACCTTCCCGTCGCACCAGGGCTGCTTCGCCAGCCATTCCACGGCGTCGTAGCCATCCTTGGCTTCGACTTGGCCGGGAATGAACGCGCCCGCCGAGTTTCCCCGGCCCCGCAGGTCCATGGCGACAAAGACGTAGCCGTTCTGCGCGAAGTAGGTTCCCTGCTTCGCCGCATGCTCGGCGATGTAGGGCGTCATGGTGAGGATTACCGGCAGGGGCTTGAGCTGCTTGGGATCGCGGTAGATGGTGGCGCTGAGCGTCTCGCCATCCCGCATGGGGACTTTCTGGTCCCAGATCACGTGCACGGGCTTGAAGTCGTTCTTGGGGGAGTCCGCTTGAAGAGTGGATGGGACGACGACGATGAGTGCGAGAAGGATGGTCTTCACATGGATTTCCAAAAGGGCTCCCGGGAGTGCCCCCATGATGAAGGAATGGAACGAATCGTCTACGGGGATTCGAGGACCGACTCAGGTCGAGGGGCAGTCAAGCGCCCGTGGGCCGCTCCAGCTCCAGCAGCCGTGCCTTGCGCTCGGGTGTGCCGAAGGCGCTCCAGCCGCCAGGGCCCTTGGCGGCCACCACGCGATGCAGGCACGAGAATGAGGATGGGGTTGGCCTTCACGGCCTGGCCCACGGCCCGGGCCGCGCCGGGGGTGACCGCGGAGCAGGGCGACGTCGCCCCAGCTGAGGGTCTGGCCGGGCCTGGTGGCCCTCCAGCACTTCGGGTGACCCGGCGCTGAAAAAAGGGGTCAGGCCGGACAGGTCCGGAGGGATGCGGCTCAGGTCCTGGGGGCCGACCCGCCAGGTGGGCCAGGCGCCGGGCCCATCGCATCCTGAGCCTGGCGGGAGCGCTGGCGGACTCCCTGAGTCGATCCGATCCGCGAATCGCAGGATGCGGATGCCCTCCGGAGTCCAGTCAAAGAGCCGCAGGCGGCCCAGGGCGTCACACGGGTCAGGACTTGGCTCACGTCGAGGCGTGCCACTTGGGCTTTGGGTGGAATGAACGTCGTATGGCCGCTCCGCGAGGGCAGGTGATGGTGAGGGACGGGTTCACACCCGGAAGGGTTGGCGATTGGCGGCGCCGTCGTTGACGAGGAGGCCTCGTAGCCATCAAGGCGGTGCCGGTGGTCGATGGCCCCGGTCTCGGGGAGTCACCCATTGGTGCCCCGCCCAGGATGTGGGGCCGTGGTGGGGATGCCCAGGGGTCTCCGTGAGCAGGCCGGTGGGGTAGCCATCCAGGTGCCGGGCGACGCGCTCGGAGAGGTCCAAGCCCTCGGCGCCCCGGGCTTGGCCGGGGGCCCATCGCCGGGTTCGGTCACGGCCCCGCGCAGAAGCCCGTGCGGAGCCCCGGCCCAGCCGCATCTTGATGTGGCCGTCCACGGTGCGCATGTAGAGCAGGGATCGGGCGGTGAACTTCCTTCGCCCAGTCGGACACGAAGTAGGTGCGCAGGGTCCGCAGCGGCTGGCGGAGCACTAGGCCGAAGGCGTTGGCGAAGCGCTGGAAGAGCGTGTCGCCGGGGGCCATGGGCAGCATCAGCGTGCGGAAGAAGCCCGCGCCTGCCGAATAGCGCACGGGTTCTAGGTGGGAGTGCTCATCCGTGTGCAGGATCGAGCCGATGGCGTTGCCCGCCGACAGGTCCTCGTCACGCCGCTGGGTGACGATGCGATGAGCACCTCGAGTTGGTGCGCACGAAGTCGCCGATCCGGTTGGGATAGGTTGGGCGGGCCCGCAGGCCCTCCTTCAGCTTCAGGAGCAGGGGCACTGCCCAGCACGCCGCCCGCGAAAATCACGTTACGGGCCCGATAGGTCTGTTTCCCGTTCAGGGACGGTCGAGCGCCCAGGTGCCCTGGCGGGCCTCCACCTCGTAGCCGCCCTCCAGCGGCTTCCCCCAGGTGACCTCGGTGTCGGCCTCGATTTTCAGTCCGAGCTTTTCCGGCCAGGTAGAGTGTTGCGGTCCAGGGTGTTCTTGGCGCCGTGGTTGCAGCCCAGCATGCAGCCCCCGCAGAGGGTGCAGCCCGTGCGTTCGGACCGAGCCGTTGAAGAAGGGATCCGCACCGTCTCGCCGGACTTGCCGAAATAGACTGCGACGTTCGTGTGCTCGAAGGTGGACCCGCGGCCGATCTCTGGCCTACGGCCTTCAGCATTTCGTCTGGGTGGGTCAGGGCGGGATCCGGGTGGCCCAAGCATGCGCAGCACCTGCTGGTAGGGGGCCGCCAGTTCAGCCTTCCAACTCGCCAGGTGCGCCCAGGGAGGGAGCCTCGAAGAAGGATCCTTGGGCACCGGCAGCGTGTTGGCGTACACCAGGAAACCGCCCCACGCCCACCCCCCCGATAGGGCCGTCACTGGCCCAGGAAGGTCATCTTGAAGAGGCCCCGAAACCCACCTGCGGGCAGCCAGAAGAAGCGCTTCAGGTTCCAGTTCGTTTTCGGGGAAGTCACCGGCCTGCAAGCGGACCCTTCTCCTGCACCCAGCACCTGTAGCCCTTCTCCCACCAGCCGCAGGGGCGCTGACGCTCCACCGACCCCGACCCGATGATGATGTAGTCCCACCCACGGCGTCTCCTGGACAGCAGGGTTCGCTAAGGCTGATGGCGCATGCGCTGGCTTTCCCTCGATCATGGCACGAAGAAGATCGGCCTCGCCTTCTCGGACGAGCCTGGAGATCCTGGCCTCGGCCCTTTGAGGCCTGGCTCCAGGAGGAGCGCATCGCCTCGTCCGCCTGGCGCGTCTCTGCAGGCGAGGGTGTGCAGGCCCTGTCCGTGGCCCTTGCTTGCCACAAGGATGGCGGAAAGCGCGCCCGGCCCCCCAGGCGCGGGCGTTCGGCGAGGCGCTGGCCGCCCATTCCGGCCTTCCGGGTCCGCTTCGTCAACGAGCACCTCAGCAGCGCCGAGGCCGAGCGCCTGTGCGCGAGCGGGGGTGAAGCCCGAGAAGCGGAAAGGCCATGCCCTGGACGCCGCGCCCGCGGCGGTGATCCCGCGAGCTGCTGAGACCGGCGGGCCAGGGGCATTCCAGCGACGGCAATCGATTGACGGAGTTCCTCGAGTCCTTGGGCCCCGTTAGAGGCATTGAGATATGCCCAATCTCCAGCCCTTCCCGGTGCCAGCAGGATCAGCCGGGGCGCTCTCGCCCACCTGGAACCGGCCTCAGCCTTCGACCTTCTTCTGGGTTGGGGCTGCCCGGCGATCGAGTCCCAGTTCACCTTCGGCATCTTCAAGATGGCGATGAGCTCATCGATTTCCTCACGCACGGCGTCCCAATCGCCCTGGGCATGCTGCGCAGGGATGGCTGGGCAGGATCCGGATGGATCGTGAAGCCAGCCTTCACCACTGGACGAAATCCTTGCGGCCCCGCTCAGGTGCGCTGGAAGCTCCACGAGCGTGGAAAGCGCAGACGCCGACTGCGACGGGTTCGAGATCTCGGTTTCGAGTTTAAATCCTTGGGCGTCACGGTCCCGGGATTCTGCTTCACCACCGGGCGGTGGGTTTTGAAGCAGGTATTCGACCCGGCGCTCCAGTGTCTCGCTGGCGGGAGAGCAGGGTGGCGTCGTTGAGGCGTCCCCATGGACAGGCCGGCACGCCGCTGCCGCGGTTCCAGGTTGCCCGGCCTGCTCCCTTGCCCCTCGGCTCACGGGAGCAGGAACGCTCCCGCCAGGACGATCACCAGCAGGCATTTCCGCCCGGCGGCTCCTTTCCAATCTTGTTCACCCCAGCCGCACGGTCCGCATGCAACGCTCCGCCAGACCTGGGTTGTGCGTGACAAGCAGGAGTAGGTCAGGCGCAGCTCCGCGTGGAGAGCCCAGGGAAGGAACCGAAGACTTCTTCCGCCGTGGCGGGATCGAGGTTGCCGCGCTGGCTCGTCCAGCAGCCACAAGGCGAGCCAGCCCGGCGCACCAGGGCCCAGGCAAGCCGGCCCAGGCGGCCTCGCCGCGGAAGAGCTGGCTTCTGGGCATGCGTTCGCCCAGGTCACCCAAGGCCTAGGTGGACAGCAGTTGCCCGATCCATGCCTCGGCCTCCCGAGGCTCACCTCGCCCTCGATGAGCAGGGGCATGCGCAGGTTCTCCCGCACCGTGAACTCGGGCAGCAGGTGGGAAGCTAACAGGCCAGGCCCACGGAGCGGCGTCGGAAGGGCGGGCGATTCACTGCCACCTCAGGCACGGGGGCGCCGCCCACGGTGATGCGGCCCGTCACTCCCCAGTGGTCAGCCCGCCCGCAGTTCCAGCCGGGTGGTCTTGCCCCGCACGCCGGACACGCCCACGATGGCGCGAGCTGCCCGCCTCCACCTCCAGATCAAGCCGCGTCGAGCCTGCGGTGCGCGTTGCCGGGGTAGGTGCGGCCCAGGCCGTGAGATGGAAAGCGTCTGGCCGTCATTTCCGCCCTCAGTGCGTCAACGGGATCCAGGGCGGCGGCCTTCTACGCCGGGTAGCGGGCGGCCAGCCAGGACACGAGCAGGGGAAGGCAGCCACCACCGCACATCCTGCACTTGAGCCGGAAGGGGCGGGTGGCTGATGAAGTCGTAGACCGCCGCGGGGCTTCGGCGGGCGGAAGTGGTCGAGGATGAGGCATAAGGGGACGCTGAGACCCAGGCCCCAGGCGGTGCCCACGGCGCCGATGCAGGCCCTGCAGCAGAAGAGCCGCTGGATCTGCGCCAGGGTGCCCCCAAGGGGCCAGCAGGACGCCCAGGTCGCGGCGCTTCTCGGTCACCAGCAGCACCAGGAGGCCACGATGTTGAAGGCCGCCACCAGCACCAGGAGGCTGAGCACGGCGGTGAAGAGCCACTGCACGCAATGAGCGCGGCGAAGAGGCTCCGGTTGGACTCGCGCAGGTCCGTGGCCAGGTGTCGGTGCCCAGGGCCTCCAAGGCGACGCGGGCTTCACTCGGCGATGGCATCGATGCCGCTGGCGCGGACTTCGATCATCTCGGCGCGGCCCTCCGCCTTGGCGATCCCGGCATGGCGTCGCCCAGGTGGATAGGCCAAGGTCTTGTCATGCTCCGCGATGTGGCTGTCGAAGATGCCGGCACCCGGAAGGCGGCACCTTCGGCTGCTGGCCCCGAGACCCAGTTCCAGGCGGAAGAGGGCCAGGGCCACCGTGTCGCCCACCCGCAGGCTCGCCATGCGCTGGGCCAGTTCCTGCCCAGGACGATCTCGCCCTCCTGCAACTGCTCGATGGGCAGCGGCTGGATGGAATCGAAGATGCTGGAGGTGCCATGGGCGGTGGCGGGGTCCACGGCCTTTACCACGACCGCCTCGGGGGGCATTTCGCTGTCGGCCCGACGCAGCAGGCCCTTTTCCATGCGGATGGGCGAGGCGGCCTGCACGCCGGGAACGGCCCGGATGCTCTTCAGCGTGCCTTGGGTATCGGGGATGTCACCGGCCAGGTGGAACACCGTGAAGTGGGCAGTGGCGCTGAAGAGGGTGGCCTGGATCTCCTCGCGGAATCCGGTCATCAGGGCCAGGGTCACCACCATGGCGAAGACGCCCACGGCGGGATCCACGAACACCAGCTGCACCTCGTCCAACTGGGTCAGCAGTTCCGTGAGGGTGCGCGAGCCGGACTTGCCGCATCAGTCCGCCGTGGAGGGAATCCCTTCCAGGGCCTCCCGGTCCGGGCCCTCGGGCATGGCCAGCAGCACGCCCCGGGTGCGCTTCTTCATGCGATACAGGGCCGACCCGCGGTTGACGGCCTCGGGTTGGGGGGAGGCGGCCTCGGGCGTGGTGGCCGTGGGCTTGGGTTCCGGGGCAGCCGCAGGGGGCGGGGCAGGAGGCGGGGCCGGGGCTGGATCCGGCTCCTTCTTCGGCGCCGGGCGCGGGCGGCAGCGTCGATGGCGGGCTCGGCGGGCTCGGCCTGGGGGCTGGCGCCGGGCCTTGGGAGGCACTGAGGTGGGGAGCGAGGCCCCGACCGGCCGGTGACCATGGTCTTGACGGGGCCAGGATTTGACTCCTTGCCTGATTCGAAGGTGATCCCCACGGAGAGCCCGTTCCTTCTGGAGACCACATGAGCCGCGACCCCGCCCACTTCGATCAGGGGGGCACTGGGCAGCTTGTTGAGCTTGATCACATGGAGACTTCGCCCTTGGACAGCAGGTTGTCCATGTGCATGGGGCCCTGGGTCTTCACGTTCATGGCCCGGCCGACCTTGAGGCACATGCCGCTTGAGATGTTGTCGTGCCGGGCGTTGAGGCCGATGCCCGTCGAATAAGCCGGTGAGGGCGATGGCGGTGGCGGCGCCTTCCCGCTGGTTGAGCCGGGCCCGGGGCTTCTTCCGGCGTTCGGCCAGGGTGATGGCTGTGGGCAGCTCCATGACGAGGGTGCCGGTCTTCAGCTCCTGGAGGCGACCCGTCGCCTTGAGCCTGAGGCCATCGAGGTAGAAGAGGAGACCGATGGGCTCGCCCTTCTCGGCCATGACCGTCCCTGGACGCCGAGCGTCACCGCTCCTCGGTCACGGCGACGAGGGAGGCCGGTTTCGCGCCCTAGGGTCCCGGCGAAAATGGTGGCCCACCCCTGGGCCCTCCAGACAGCCAGACCAGCTCGGATCCTTCCGACGGCTTCTGGATTTTTCAGCCCGAACATGGCCGGCGAAGTCGTCTCCCAGATCTCTGCACGTCCACGGGGACAAGGGGCTTGATTATTACCGCAGGGACAGGCAGGTTTGCCATATGGATGAATGCCCTCCGCTGCCTTATCCTTAACCCGCCAGGGCCCTGAGATCGGGAGGAAGCGCATCCAGGACCACCTTCTGGAGCTGGCGGAGCTGGCCCGAGCTGCGGGTTCGCCATGCAGTCCAGGCGGATCCTGAAGGGTCCGGAGATCGCCTCCCCGACCTTCCTATGGCTCCCGGGTCAGCGGAGGCCCTGGCGCGAGGTGTCCCGGCAGGGCGTCACCCACCTCATCTGCGAACACGAGCTCCGGCGGCTGGGTGAATGCCACCAGAAGCGGGAGGCCTCATCTGCCTTGACCGCACGGGGCCTCATCCTCAGCATCTTCGGAGCAGCGGGCCCAGACCCGAGAGGCCAAGGCCCAGGTGGAGCGGCCCGGTGCGAGTACGAGCTGCCCCGGCTCAAGGGCGCTTGGACCCACCTGGAGCGCCAGGGCGGGGGCGTGGGCCTCCGCGGAGGGCCCGGCGAGACCCAGATCGAGGTGGACCGTCGCATGGTCCGCACCCGCATCAGCCAGCTCAAGCGGGAGCTCGCGCACCTGGAGCAGGTGCGGAAGACCCAGCGCGAGGGCCGGCCCAAGGGCCTGCCGCGGGTGGCGCTGGTGGGCTACACGAACGCCGGGAAGACCAGCCTGCTCAAAGCCCTGACCGGGGAAGGCGAACCCCGGGACCTGCTCTTCGCCACCCTGGACACCACCACCCGCAAGGCCTGGCTGGGCCAGGACTTCAACCCCGAGACCGGGGAGGGCAGCCTGGAGCCCAAGCACTGCCTGGTGGCCGATACCGTGGGGTTCATCCGCAAGCTGCCCCACCAGCTGGTGGCGGCCTTCCGCAGCACCCTGGGGGAGGTCCGCACCGCCGACGCCTTGCTGGTGGTGGCCGACGCCGCCCATCCGGACCTGGAAGATCACCTCAAGGTCGTGGGCGCCACCCTGCGGGAGATCGGCTGTGAGCCGGAGGGCATCGAGGCCCAGCCCCGGCCTCGCCCTCAACCAGGTGGACCGCCTCCACCGGCCCCCAAAGCTCGCGCTCCGGGAAGCAGCATCCGGTGCGGTGCAGTCCTGCGCCATTGAGGATCTCGGTTTGGACGAGATCCGCCTCTGGCTGCGGGGCTTAGTACCCCCGGCCCGGCGAAGCCTTGTGGAGCTGGAGGCCTGGGAGGCTGCCGGAACCGGAAACCTACGCGGGGTGATTCCACCTGGCGGCCCGGGCCGGGAGCAGCCCCACGGTGGCTGCCAGGGCCACCGCCAGCGGGAATGCGCAGGAAGAAGAGGTTGCGGCTCAGGCCATGGTGGGCCTTGTTGCCAGGCCACCCGGTCGGCGGAGTCCGGGGCCTGGCTCTCGATGGGGCGTTGATGCGGGCCCGGATGGCCTGCACCTGGGGTGACGTGAAGCTGCTGGCCAGGCATTCGAGCAGTGGGCCACCATGAGGGGCCGCCGCTTTCTTCCAGGGCCGGATGGGGCCGATGAGGTCTTCCCTTGACCTCGGCGACCCAAAGCGCCCGACCCAGCTGAGCCCCGCCAGGCCGAAACACCACCCAGGCGGCCCCAATCCAGGCGGCCGTGATGAGCCCGCAATGCGACCGGCCACATCCTGGCTGGGCAGCCCCCGGAGAAGACCGGGGCGGAGAAGATCCAGGCCCAGGGCCGCGCCTGCCCAGAGGAGCAGCAGGATCAGGGAGAGCTGAGGTCGAGGCGGCGGAGGGTGGTCGGGTTCATGGGTTCCTGAAGGTCTTCCACAACCATTCGTTATGGGCGGAGATGCCGTTCGAGCCCTTTTCCGTGGGGCCGCAGCATGCCCGGACATTCAGTTCGAAGCCTCAGGTTGTCCCGGGTCCGGGGTTTCCCGCTCGGTCTGCCAGGCCTCGTTGGACTGGAGTCACCTGGGGTCGTAGGGGATGTCTCAAGTAAGCCCAGCTCCCTGGGGGGCCCAGGCTGGAGGGAATTCGCCCCGATCCGCCTGGTGCCCTCCAGGGCGTGGTGATCTCAGAACAGGTTCTCCTTGGGGCCTCCTTGGCCATGCAGCACCTTTCAAGCTGCACTGCCAACCCCACCGTGGCCAGCAGGGCCAGGAGGGTCAAGACCACGACCAGTTCGATGAGGGTGAAGCCGCTGGCGGAGGGAAAAGGCGCATGGAACCACCTCCGCAAGCGGGATGCGGCGGGGCGCGGGAGGTTCAAGGCGTTGCCTCTCCTCCTCGGAACGTTGGGCGACGTGGGCTGCAGATCTGGATTGACCCTCGCCTGGGCCAAATACCTGTCGCGAGACCTGATTTCTGGCGGGGCCGCCCGTGACCTCTTCCCCGATGACCAGCTCCAGTTCCCCAGGCACCTGTCCGCCAAATCCGTGGAATTGGTCATCGGTGTTTCTGACTTTTTCTTCACGGGCTGGGCGGGCTGAAGGACCCAGGTCGTCTGCCAAGGTTGGGAAGCAGCGGCGCACCGCTTTGGCTAATTCATCATTCCCCATTTGTTACCGGTTCAACCGCGGTCCATCCAGCTCGGTTCTACCTGGAGTCAGGACGTCCCAAGGCCTGTTGCCGGCGCGTTACAGAGTATTTCCGTGACATTGGTCGCATACCCCCTAAGGGCTGAACGAGACCTTCGTTGGGATTCCGTCCTGATCGTCCGTATCCTGGGGCTTGGCCCTCACCGCCATGACCGAAGCAGGAACGTGCGCTTGCCCTCGTCCTGAAGCCCCGTTCCACCTTCTTTCTGATCTGCCCCCGTGGGTAAGGAGCCTTGATGCCAGCCCGAAGAACCACAGCCCTCCTCCTTTCGCCCTGGCCTGCTCGGTGGTCGCCCACGCCCAGACCAGCACCACCTCGGGGGCCCCTGCGGCGGCAATCGCAGTCCAAGGACCAGGGGCGTGGTCGTGTCTTCGCTCACCCTGCGGAACCTGGAGACCGGGCTGACCCCAGACCAAGACCACCAATGCCAATGGCAATGCCACTTCGCCTTCCTGCCCATGGGTTCCATGAATTGACCGTTGCCGCCCCGGGGCTGAAGACTGTGAAGGATGCCTCCTGCGCGAGGGCCTCCGGCCAGACCGCGCTCCAGAACTTCAGCCTCGATGCCGTGGAAGCCAGCGCCGTGGTCACGGTGGTCGCCGATGCCGCCAGCTTGGACTCGGCCCAGATCAACACCCAGTCCTCCATTTCCCAGGAGCTGGTCGAAGCCATTCCCGTCAACGGCCGCAACTTCACGGACCTGGTCCAGCTCACCCCCGGCGCGGCCGTGGGCAACACCAGCTACTACACGACCGTGGAAGGCGCCCGCGGCATCCAGAACAACCTGCAAATCGACGGCGCCAGCTCACGCCTCAAGTTCAACGGCGAGCAGCGCGGCGGCACCCGCATCCCCTTCACCTTCGGCCAGGACTCCATCAAGGAACTGCAGGTCATCACCAACTCCTTCGATGCCCAGTTCGGCGACGCCGTGGGCGCGGTCATCAATGCCGTCACCAAGACCGGCACCAACGAGACCAGGGGTGGCCTTCGTGCTGTTCCGCCCCAATTCCATGGTGTCAAGGTCAAGCCCGTGGCCTACGATCCCAATGGGCGTGAATGCCGATGAGTCCGCACCCGCAGCTACCAGGCCTCCAGTTCGGCTGAACCTCGGTGGTCCCATCCTCAAGGACAAGCTGCACTACTTCATCAATGTGGAAATGGCCCGGAAGCGGGAGGACAGCATTCCTGTTTTCGGAGACGGCACCGCCGAGTCCAATTCTTTCTTCGCCCCGGCACGAAGTCTGTGGGCGCTCTGCTGCTGACCATGCCGGGCCGCACCCTGACGCAGGAGAACCACCGCGCCTGGACCGACGAAGACAGAAGAACCTGGTGGTCATGGAGCCCTGGACTGGGACATCAACCAGGACCACCGTGCCACCCTCCGCATGAATTCCCAGAACTACAGGGCCTCCAGCGACATCTATACCCGGATCCCGCCGCACCGACACTGCCGATCCCGCAGCTCCACCATGAAGTTCACCAGCCTCTCCACGGTGCTGGAGCTCAGTTCCACCCTGTCCCCCAACCTGCTGAACGACGCACGTATCCAGCTCTCCAGCGAGAAGCGGCCCACCACGCCCAACAGCACCCTGTCCTCTCCCGTGCGCATTGGTCGACTCACCAGCAGGTATGACATCAACGCGGGCCAATGCACATCGACCCCGCACCGCGGACGGGACCACCACCCAGATCAGGGACAACCTCACCTTCATGACGGGCGACTGGGTCTTCAAGGGGGGCGTGGACCTCCAGTTCATCGATATGAAGAACCGTTACCTGCCCAATGGCAACGGCAGCTGGGTCTTCCCCTCGTACCTCGCAGCCCAGAACTGGTTCACGGGCTCCCCGGCCTCCGCCCTCCAGCGGTGTGACATACCGGGGCCACTCACCACGGATGGCGTCGGCAACTTCGGCGAGGTTCCTGGCCAGGTACCTGCAGGCCCAGAATGCGCTCCTCTTCAACAAGCGCCTGCTGAAGGAGGCCTCGGGCTGCGCTTCCACCGCCGGATCTGGAGCGACAACCCGGACCACAACCCCCAAGCTCCAGGGCCTGGATCGCGCCCCAACGACAAAGAGCCTGGACCCCGCTTTCGGTTCACCCTGGACCTCTTCGGCAATGCCAAGACCATCCTCCGGGGCGGCTATGGCTGGTTCAGTGTGAGCAACCCCGGCCAGACCACCTCCGGCGCCATCATGAACAATGGCATCAACCTGGTGTCCTACTACTTGCCGACGAGTGGTGATGCTTCTCTTTGGGCGCCTGATGGGACTCGTCCCGCCTACCTCTCCGCGGCGGCCCGGTGGAGCGGCCCCTTGAATGCTCCCGGATCGCTGACGGCGATCCCGACCTCGGCCCTGCTTTCCGGATACCAGGTTCAAGGTTGACACCATCACGCCCACCATCATCGACCCCGAGGCCAAGATGACCCAGGCACGGGCGGCCTCCCTAGGGGTCGAACAGGATCTCGGCAACGGCTTCACGGGTAGGGGACCCGCGCCACAAAAAGTTCCTCAACCTGCGATGCGCCGTGAACACCAGCAACCTGGAGCGAGGCGGCTCCGGGAACGACCACGCTGGACAGCGGCGCCTTCTCCGGATGGAGTGCCTTCATCGACCAACTGGATTTCTTCGGGACAATCGCCCGGGACGCCCATTGTCCGTGGCCGGGCCCTGGACCTCCAGCGGCTTCGGCGACGTGATCCTCTCCGAAATGCGATGGCGAGGGGCCGATGCCGCAGCCTCGTTCTTGAGGGCGGGTAAGAGCCACGGCGGCAGCGGCTGGGGCTTCAAGAGCAGCCTCACCTTCGCCAAGGCCGAAGACAACAACTCCAATGAACGGGCCACGCTGACTTCCACCAACGCCCTCACGGAAAACCCGGCGGATCCCCTTTCCTCCTGGGCCCTGAGCGACAACGACCACGCCTTCCGCGCCACCCTGGCCTGGTTCGCCCCCACCTTCTTCGGCATCCGGATTTCGGGCATCACCACCTACACCACGGGGCGGCCCTGGAATGCCATCTTTTACGATGACAAGAACGGTGACGGGAAGTACATCGACACGGTGGGTGGCCGCAACACGCATCGCCAGCCCAGCGAGAAGACCTTCGACCTGAGGCTCTCCGCCAGTTTCAGGATCGCCGGTCCTTCTCCCTGGAGGACCATCGACATCTACAACGTCTTCAACTGGGCGGGACAAGTCACCAGCCAGACCGGCTACACCATCAAGGATCCCAATAGCTCCGCGGTCATCGTGAATCCCAACTTCGGTGCCATCGACCGCCCCGACAACCGCTCGCGCGAAGTCCAGTTCACCCTCAAGGCCCGGTTCTAGGAGGCTGAGCGCAGAAAATCCTCCCACTCTGCCCTGCGCCATTCAGGAGTCTCCATGTCCATCCACTCACTGCGCCAGAGGGCCGCAAGTGCCCTGCTGGCCCTGTCTCTGGGCCTCGGCCTGGCCGCCCTGCACACCGGCTGCGTCAAGAACGACAGCAGCTACACCGATCCATCGCCGGCCATCTCGAACTTCCAGGTGGCCACGACGGTGTCACCTTTCCGAGCGATCCTCTCGCCAGCCTTGCCCGATCCCCGCGAGCGGCGCGGCTAATTCCGCGCCAACTTCGGCGTGAAGGATGGCTCCGCCGTGGTCAACCCCGGGAACATTCCGGTGACCAGCAACGTTGCCTTCCCCATCGCCCAGAGCATCAGCGCGACCTGCATCTGCCCTCACCGTGACCAGCGGCAGTGGGAAGAAGGACAGCAAGACGGTCACCGTGACCGTGGTGGCCGCGCCCTCGGGCCTGACCTACACCCATGAGGACGCCACCTACTACGCTGGAGTGCGCATCACTGACAACCCGGTGGCCACCATCACCGGGGGTGCGCCCATCACCTACACGGTGGATCCGGCCCTGCCGAGTGGACTCACCCTGAATCCTGCGACCGGCGCCATCTCCGGAACCCCGGCGGCTGAAAAAGCCCAGGGTACCTACACCGTGACCGCCACCAACGCCGTCATCACCCGCAGCACCACCCGTGATATCAAGATCACTGTGGCCGCCACGCCGCTCAGCTTCTCGGCCAGTCCCACCAACCTCGCCCCGGGCTCCAGCACTGTCCTGACCTGGGATGCGAACTCGGTTCCCGGGATCTTCAGCGCCGTGACCATCACCGCCACGCCGGCGGACATCACGCTTCCCGCCACCTTCACACTGGCGGGCACGGCCAACGTCACGCCCCTGGTGACCACTACCTACACCCTGACGGCCACCCCGACCGGCGGCGGCGCGGCGGTCACCAAAACCGCCGACGTGACGGTGGGCTCGGCTCCGGTGCGCTTCACCTCCTTTACCGCGACTCCTACCACCGTGACGCTCGGCG
>JADKCH010000034.1 GCA_016714685.1 Candidatus Geothrix odensensis | reverse complement strand
CCCGGCGTGACTCCTCCGGGAAACCGGAACCGGTGGTGCTTGGTTCCATGCTCGACGCCAACGCCTTCATCGTGGATGGCATGGCCACGGGCCTTACCCACGGGCGGTTCGGCATGAACATCCCGAGCGAAATCCTCCAGGGCCAGGCCTCACCACCGGTGGGCCAAGGCGGAGGCTTGCTTCCGGCGGGGCCCAACCTGTGACCAAATCCGGAGGCAGTGCGTTTCACGGCTCGGTCTTCACCAGCCGGATCTTCCGGGGGCTCAATGCCAGGCCAGACGCCGGCAAGGCGACCACCCCGGAGGAGCGGCCCACGGACGCGCAGGAGCTGGGCTTCAGCCTCGGCGGCCCCCTCGTCAAGGACACCCTCTTCTTCTTCGGGGCCTTCAACCGCCAGCTGCTGAGCCTGGATTTCGAGAACGTGAAGCCCCCAGGCACGGCGCCACACCGGCGCAGCCAGGAGGAGGATCGCAGCTATCGCTTCTGCTTCACCTGGTCGGCCAACGCGTGGAGCACCGCTTCGAGCCTGCTGGCTTACGCGGATCCGGTCAACCAGGCCAACTTCGACACGGCCGGTGACAGCAGCGTGAAGGATTTCCAGCAGCCCAATCGCACCCGGGGCGGCGAGAGCTACCTCCTGAAGCACGTCGGGGCACTCGGCCCCCGGCTCACCTGGGAGAACACCCTTGGGCTGCATCGCACGGCCTTCCACTGGACTCCGGCCACCCCAGCCGCCGGTCCCTTCCGCGGCCAGCTGGATGCGCCCGGCGGCGAATCCTTCGGGGCCTATGGCGAAGACCGCCTCGACCGGATCAAGAACCTCACGCTCCGCAGCGAATTCAGCTTCTTCGCGGGTTCGCATCAGCTCAAGGGCGGCTTCCAGGGGCTCTGGTCCGAGTACACCAAGGTCTTCCAGCGCCCGTCCTTCGGGCTTTCCTACCTGGACCGGGCAGAAGGCGGCGCCGGGCCAGCCCCAGGCGACCTCGCCGCCATCCAGGCTGGGCTGCAGTCCCTCCACGGCAACAGCTTCGGCTACTCGGCCGCGGACAGCCTGGCCACGCTCGGCCCCGTCACCGGACAGCTGGTGGGAGGCCAGGCCAGCTACCTACCAGCGACCGCGGATGGCGCTCGCATGGCAGCTCCTCCGCAGGCGCTCCTGGGGATCTTCCTGCAGGATGACTGGGGGTTCGCCTCCGGCTGGACCGCGAGCCTGGGCCTGCGGATCGACCGGGCCGGGCTCGCCGCCGAGGACGGCCGGAACCTGTACCGGGAGACCCTACTGAGTCCCCGCCTGGGCCTGTCCTGGGATCTCGCCGAGACCGGACTGACCCGGCTCTTCCTCTACGCCGGGCGCATCTACAGCCCCCCCACGGCCGGCAGCCTCACGGCCGCCGGTGCCACCACCGGGGGACCCGCCACCACCCGACAAGTCTGGATCCCCTCGCTCGGCGACTGGCGGACCTGGCAGGTGAATGGGCTCCAGGGTGTCGCCAACGTGGCCGTGGGCCCGCTCAGGGCCCCCCGCACGGACTTGTACCAGATGGGCGTGGAGCGGGTCCAGGACCTGCCCTGGCTTGGAACCTGGACCCTGGGTGCCACGCTCACCGCCAAGGTCGTGCGCGACCTCATCGACACCTACAGCTCCACCTACGGGTATTTGCCAGAACTGGATGCGCTGGCCAGTAGCTCCTCCACGAAAAAGGTCATCGCGAACCTGCCGGGCCTGAAGCGGGATTACCGCGGCTTCGACCTGACGGCCCGTGGAACCTTCGAAAGCGGCCACCACCTCCAGCTGAGCTACAGCCAGGGGGACCTCAACGGCAACTCGGAAGTGGGCAATGTGAACACCTCGACGGGCCGGAACACGGGCTTCGCCTCCATTCCCAGCCTCCGCCAGGACTACCGGCAGCCCGCCTACGATGGGAGCCTCAACGAAGAGGTCAAGCACGCCTGGAAGGCCTTCGGGAGTTTGGCGCTGCCCTGGAATCTCGAGTCGTCCGTCGCCTTCCTCTGGCGGTCTGGCCTTCGCTACAGCAGCCTCGTCCGAGCCTCCGGCGACAACGTGCTGGGTCCCGGCGCCACCCGAGGCGATCGGGAACTGCCCCATGCCATGAGCCTGGACCTGGGCCTGGCCTGGCGGACCCGCCTCCGGGGTTTGGACCTCCGCGCCGCGGTGGATGTCTTCAACGCCACCAACCGCCAGCCCATGACCTGGGTGAACAATGTGGGCGGGGCCTTCACCCCCGGGAACTTCCAGCAGCCCCGGGTCTGGCAGTTCAGCCTGCGGGCAGGGTTCTAACGTCAGGACTGGCCCGAGGTCTCCAGCCGCAGCTGCTTCCAGACCGTGGGCTCGCTGAGGCGACGCTGCTCGTCGAAGCGGCGGCTCTCGATGAGGTAGCGGTAGCCCTGTTCCGTGAGGAAGAGCTGGCGGTTGCGGGCGAACTCCTGCTCCGTAGTCTCGCTGCTGATGAGCGAGTAGAAGTAGCTCACGTTGCGCTCGCCCTTGGGACGGAGGATGCGGCCCAGGCGCTGGGCCTCCTCCTGGCGCGAGCCGAAGGTGCCACTCACCTGGATGGCCACGGAGGCATCCGGCAGGTCGATGGCGAAGTTGGCCACCTTGCTCACGATCAGCACCCGCAGGCTGCCCTCGCGGAACTGCCGGAAGAGGGACTCCCGCTCCTTCTCCGGCGTCTGCCCCGTGAGCACCGGGGCGCCCAGCCGCTCGCCGATGATGCGGAGCTGCTCGAGGTACTGGCCGATGATGAGGATGTTGTCGGTGGGATGTCCCGCCAGCAGCTCGTCCATCACCACCATCTTCAGGCTGTTCTCGGAGGCGATGCGGAAGCGCTGCCGCTGGTCGGCCACGGCGTACTCCATGCGCTCGTCCGTGGGCAGCGGCACCCGGATCTCCAGGCAGTGGGCGGTGGCGATGAAGCCGTCCTTCTCCAGCATCTTCCAGGGCACGTCCACCCGCTTGGGGCCGATGAGGCTGAAGACGTCCTCCTCCTTGCCATCCTCGCGCACCAGCGTGGCGGTGAGGCCCAGGCGCCGCTTGGCCTGCAGCTCGGCCACGGCCCGGAACACCGGCGCGGGCAGCATGTGCACCTCGTCGTAGATCACCAGGCCCCAGTTGGCCGCCTCGAAGAGCTTGAAGTGCTCGAAGGGGCCGGTCTTGCTGCGGCGGTAGGTGAGGATCTGGTAGGTGGCGATGGTGACGGGCTTGATCTCCTTGGTGTCGCCCGTGTAGAGGCCCACCTGGTCCTCCGTCAGCGTGGTCTTGTCCAGCAGCTCCTGCTTCCACTGCTTCACGGCGGTGCCGTTGGTGGTGAGCACCAGCGTGTGCGTCTGCAGGCTGCCCATGCAGCCGATGCCGATGACGGTCTTGCCCGCGCCGCAGGGCAGCACCAGCACGCCCGCGCCACCATCGGGCCCGCCTCCCGCATGGAACACATCCACCGCCGCCTGCTGGTAGGGGCGCAGGCCGAAGGGCTTGCCGTTCTGTTTCGTGATGGGTGACAGCTCGAAAGGCAGCGGGTCGCCCGGCTTGTAGCCGGCCATGTCTTGCACCGGGTGGCCCAGGCGGATGAGCTGCAGCTTCACCTCGCCCCGCATGCCCGTGTTCAGGAAGATGCCCTTCTCGTCCGGGTAGGGTTCGGCGAGCAGGCCCTGCAGGGACTTCTGGTTCTCCAGCTCCCAGAACAGGCCCCGGTCGTCCATCTCCAGGGCCAGGCGGTCGCCCTTGGCCACCAGGCGCAACTTGCCGTAGCGTGTGCCGTGGTCTTCGATCTCCTGCAGCAGGTTCTGCGGCACCGGATACTTGGACCAGGTGTTCAGGGTCTCGATCATGTCCGTGCAATGCACGCCCGAGGCGGAGGCGTTCCACAAGCTGAGCGGCGTGATGCGATAGGTATGGATGTGCTCGGGGCTCTTCACCAGCTCCGCGAAGCGGGCCAGCTCATCCCGCACCTGCTCGAACGCCGGGTGCGCCACCTCCAGCAGCAGCGTGCGATCGCTCTGGACGATCAGGGGATTGTCGGGGCGGAGGGCGATCACGGTGGCAGGAGACCCAAACCTTTGAGCGTAGATGGCCGGGCCGTGGTGGGTCAACGAAAGGTGGTCGGACAAGCCCATTCCCCACGTCGGACTCTTCAGGAATTAAGGAAAAGTCAGAGGATTCAAGATTCCCGAAGGCGTATATTTGGGGATTCCGTCGGAATACCCAGTTCCTATGAGCGCTGTAGGGTTCTGGGCGAACCGAAAGATCTCTGGAGCATCCATGGGCCGCCATTCGGCACGCTTTCTAAGTTTTTTCCTCCTCCTGGCCACACTTGGACTGGACGCCCAGACTGAGAGCAATCCGGTGCTCCGCAAGCGGTCCCTGCCTGCCCGCACCGGACCGAACGCCCTGAGCGGACACGACCGGGCCGATCTCCGGCGCGACTGGGACCTGTTCTGGTTCGGCGGCAAGCAGAGCCCCGAGTACATGGACTACAAGAACCGCCTTGCCGCAGAGGAAGTCCTGCGCTGGCGGAACAGCTTCCCGAAAAATGGCGGTGGGCATTCCCCTGTGGCCATTCTTCCCGCCCCTGCTGGCACCGGCGGCGGTTCCTGGACGCCCCTCGGTCCCACGGCGAACCTGACGCCCGCTGGCTGGAGCAGCATCGACAGCGGCCGTCCGGTGGCCGTCGTACCCGACCCCAACACCCCCACCACGCTGTATCTCGCCACCAGCGGGGGCGGCGTCTTCAAGTGCACCAATGCCGACCTCAACGCGGCAGGCGACTGGACTTGGACCCCGGTCACCGATGACCTCCCCGCAAGCGGTTCCGGGGGCAACGTGTCCATCGGCGCCATGGCGATCAGTTCCAATGGCGGGACGCTCTACATCGGCCTTGGCGATCCCTTCGATGCCGAAGGCCGGGGCTTCTACCGGAGCACGGATGGCGGCGCCACCTGGACCGCCGCCACGGCCGGCCTGGGCAATGCGACCCGCTCCTATTCGATCCTCCCCCTTTCCGCGACCCGCATCCTCTGGGGCACCAACGACGGGCTGAAGATCTCGAACGACGGCGGCGCCTCCTTTACCGCGGCCACGGGGGGCCCGGCCTCGGGCTTCGCTTGGACCGTGAAGAGCCTGACGGCCTCAGAGCTCATCTGCTCGGTCGAGGGAACCTCGGGCAACATCTATTACTCCAGTGACGCCGGCGCCTCCTGGACGCTGTCCACCATTTCCGGCACGGCCACCGCCATGGGCCGCATCACGCTGGCGGCTGCTGGAGACGGCACGACGGCCTACGGCATCGTCGAAGACACGAGTACCGGCAGGATTTCCCGCGGCGTCCTCAAGAGCACGGACAAGGGCGTGACCTGGACCTGGATGGCCGCTCCGACCATCAGCGGCGGCCTGTTCCAGGGCACCGGCCCCCAGATGACCAGCGATGGTGGCCAGGCCTTCTACAACCATGGCCTGGGGGTGGATCCCGCGAACTCCGCAAGGCTCGTGGTGGGTGCCAATCTGGCGCTTTACCGCAGCATGGACGGCGGTGCCACCTGGAGCCAGCTCAGCCACTGGTATGGCTCGGGCCATCCCTATGTGCACGCCGACAACCATGCCACCGCCTGGTCGAATGGGACCCTCTACGTGGCCAACGATGGTGGTTTGACCATTGTCAAGGAACCCTGGCGACCCACCATTCCGACCACCACCGACGATCTCACCTTCATCGACAACCGCCGGAACAAGGGCATTGCCAGCCACCTGGTCTACAACCTGGGCTCCACCACCGCCACCTCCCCGGCAGATTCCAAATGGCGCGTGACCCTGGGCCTCCAGGACAACGGCACCCGGGTGCGCCAGGGTAGCGGCGCCGCGCTGCAGACCAGCGGCGTCTTCGAAGACCAGATCGGCGGCGACGGCTTCGGCACCCTGATCCACCCCGTGAACGGGGACCTGATGCTGGGTTCCATCTACTACACCCGCATCTACAAGAGCACCAACGGAGGCGCCACCGCCTTCACCCCCGCATCAACCGGCATTACCGAATCGAACGACAGTGCCAACACGCCTTTTGCCCCCAAGATCGCCTTCGGGGCCAGCACCACACCCGATACCGTCTACACCTTCGTCAACAAGAAGGTCTACAAGAGCACCAACTTCGGTGATTCCTGGTCAGCCATGTCGATGACCGGATTCGATGCCACCAAGGTGCTGCGGAATGTCAACGGCTCCCGCAAGTCCAATGCCGTGGGTGCCGCCAGCAGCGGGGGGCAATTCTGGACCACCTACAATGACGGCGCTACTTGGAGCAGCGCTGGCGACGTCACGGGTGGCACCTTCAACACCAGCTACATCTGGTTCAACACCGAGGATGACCAGATCGTCTACGGTGCCACCGTGGCCCCCAGCGCCACGGCCCACCACCTGTTCAAGAGCATCAACGGAGGCGCCACCTGGACGCCCATCGATGGCAGCGCGGGCGCCAGCAACGGCCTGCCCTTCGGCATCCCCGTCCACGTCATCCAGAACCTTCGCGGCAGCCGGGATACGCTCTTTGCCGGGACTGACTTCGGGGTCTACCGCAGCACGGATGGTGGTGCGACCTGGGCCCGCTATGGCAACAACCTGCCCCTGGTGGCCGTGCGCAACCTCTACATCGCGCCCGATGGCAGCTTCCTCCGGGCGGGCACCTATGGCCGGGGCGTGTGGGAGCTGGTGCCCCCCGTCGTGCCCGGCTCAGTGACCCTCAACCCGACCTTTGCCGCCCTCTTCACCAACGACACGGCCCAGTTCACGGGCACCGTGAACGGCGGGGGCACTGTGACCTACACCGCCACGGGTGGCACCATCACCGCTGGCGGTCTCTACACCGCTGGCACCACCGCCGGTGCCTTCACGGTCACCGCCACCAACGCCGCCGACAACACCCAGAAGGCCGTGGCGGACATCACCATCACCGTGCCCGTACCCGTCACCTTCTCCACCCAGCCGGTCAGCCAGTCAGCGGCCGTCGGCCGTCAGGCCACCTTCACCGTGGTCGCCGCCGGGAGCGGCACCCTCACCTACCAGTGGAAGAAGGGGGGCGTGGCCATCGCCGGGGCCAACGCGGCCAGCTACACCACCCCCATCCTGACCCTCAGCGACACCGGGTCCGTCTACCTCTGTGAAGTGACCGGCCGGGCCGGCATGGTGGCCTCCAACCCGGCCACCCTCACCGTCCAGTCCCTCGGGACTGCCGTCACGGTCAGCAGCAGCACCGTCACGGCCATCCCGGATGCGACCTCTTCGACAACTCCGGGGGCCGCCGTGGAAGTACCCTTCACGGTCGCCGGCCTGACCGGCAACACCGGTGAAGTCACCTTCTCCCTCTACCTGACCCACACCTATGTGAGCGACCTCGTCATCACCCTCGTGGCACCGGACGGGTCCAGCGTCATCCTCAGCGACAACGCCGGCGGGCCTTCGGGCGGCGTCTCCACCACTGGCGCGGCCTTTGGCAGCACCTGCGGCAACTACCTGGTGTTCTCCGACCTCGGAGCGGCTTCCATCGACACCCAGCTGGCCGCCACGGAAGCCCCGGTGGTGGGCACCTTCCGCCCCTCCTTCCCGTTGGATTCATTCAATGGCAAGAACCCGAATGGGACCTGGAAGCTTCGGCTGCAGGACTTCGGCCCCGTAGACGTGGGCTCCTTCCAGTGCGGCGTCCTCAGCGTGAAGCCCCTTGTGGGCCCCTCCCTCGACCTGAACGCCGATGGCGCCACGGACCTGCGGGACCTGCTCTTCTTCGCGAAGAACTACGGGACCGCCACCCTCAGCTGCGATCTGAACAGCGACGGCACCGTCAACGACGCCGATCTGACCATCCTTCTCGCCGGCCTGTGACGGAGACGACCATGACCTTCCTGAACAAACTCCTCTCCGCGGCCTCTCTGCTGACCCTCACCTTCCTCGTCGCCTGCGGCGGGGGGGGTGGTAGCACGCCGCCGCCGCCCGTGGCACCCACCATCAGCACCCAGCCCGTCAACCAGACGGTCCTGGCTGGCGCCACCGCAACCTTCTCCGTCACGGCCACCGGCACCGCCCCCCTGACCTACCAGTGGAAGAAGGGCGGGACCGCCATCGCGGGTGCGACCTCGGCCAGCTACACCACGCCCGCCACGGTGGTGGGCGACAGCGGCGCCAGCTTCACGGTGACCGTGACCAACTCGGCGGGTACCATCACCAGCTCCGCCGCGACCCTCACCGTCACCCCCGTCGCCGCAGTGCTGGCCTACACCGACCCCACCACCGGCACCTACCAGCTCAAGAAGAACGCTGCCCTTTCCACGGCGACCCACCTGGTCCTCGAACTCGTGGGACCCGCCACCACGGGCTGCGGGGTCTCGGCCACCTTCAGCGCTGACACCACGAAGGTCACCTGGGTCAACGTCTCCGGCGCCGACCCAGCGAACACCTTCGTTGCCAACGGCACGGCCTTCACCCTCGGCACCGCGCCCCAGATCCTCAAGGGCAAGGTCACGGGCAACATCCTGCAGGCGGCCGTGGCCCAGAAGGGCATTGGCAGTCCCGTGGCCCTGAATGCCCCCCTGCTGCGCATTGCGCTGGATCTGAAGGCTTCCCTGCCCACGGGCACCGTCACCTTCAGCGCCGATGCCACCAAGTGTCAGGTGCTCGACGCTGCGGGCACCCTCTCCACCATCACCGTGACCGTGGGTACCCTTGCGGCCCAGTGATGTCCCGTGAACCCACCAAGCGCCCGGGCTTCCGGGCGCTTTTTTGTGCGCCTGCACAACCAGCCAAGCGTGAGAAAATCTGGGGATCGGGTGGCTCCGGCCCTTCAAGGCCACCCCGACCATCCAGGTCTGCCGCTCTGCCATACCTGATGAGCGGCCTGGCCAAGCGAGGAGACTCGGACCTGCCAGCACCAATGGCCTCCGCCATGGAGTCCCCATGAATCGCACTTCCCATGCCTTCCTGGCCCTGCTGGCCGCGAGCCTGATCGCGGCCTGCGGCGGCGGGAGCAACCCGGCACCACCTGCCCCCGCCCCCACCCCGACCATCACCAGCCTCAGCCCCACCCACGGCAGCACCGGCACCACCATCACCCTTACCGGCACGAACCTCGGCAACACCAGCTCGGTCACATTCAATGGCCGCGCCGCCTTCTCCCTGGTGGTGAAGAGCGACTCGCAGGTCGAGGCAGTGGTGCCCGCCCTGGCCACCACGGGGGCCATCACTGTCACCACCCTGAAGGGACAGGCCACCTCCTCAACCTTCACGGTGGATGCGAACCAGCCCCCGGTCATCACCTCGTTCACCCCCACCACCCTGATGCCGGGTACCGTCATCACGATGCTGGGCAGCCACTTCGTGGGGACCAGCCGCGTGAACTTCGGCCCCCTCCAGGCGAGCTTCACCGTGGACAGCGACCGCCAGCTGCGGATCACGGCGCCTGTGGGCCTGACGGCGGGGGATATCGCCGTGACCAATCAGGAGGGCACCACCTTCAGCGAGGCCTTCACCGTCGACACGGGAGGCGCCAACCTCGACCTCTGGGTGGACAAGGTGCAGTTCACCCAGAGCACCCAGACGCTGGACAACAAGGTGCCCATTGTGGCCGGCAAGGCTGGCCTCATCCGGGTGTTCGTGCTCGCCAACCACTTCAACACCGCCGCCCCCACCGTCCGCGTCACCCTGCTGAATGGCGGCGTTCCCGTCACGGGCTATCCGAAGCTCGTGGCCGCGCCCAGGCCAGGCGTGCCCACCACCTTCGGGGAGTCAACCCTGGACGGTAGCTGGAACCTGGCGGTCCCCGCCGCGCACCTGACGACGCCCGCGGGGACCGGCTACAGCGTCCTGGCCGAGGTGGATCCTGCCGAGCTCATCCCGGAAACCAGCGAGGTGAACAACACGGCCACCGCCACGTTCACCAGCACCACGGTTCCCACCTTCAAAACCACCATCTTCCCTGTGGCCCGGACCACAGGCACCGGTAACGTCACCGTCGGGAACCTGGACCAGTGGGTCGCCCGGCTCGCCAAGATGTTCCCCATTGGCAGTGTGGAGGTCACCCTCGGAGCCACCTTCACCTCCTCGGTGGTCCTGGGCTCCTGACGGCACCGGCTGGAGCACCCTGCTGACCGAGCTGGCGGCCAAGCACCAGCTTGATGCCAGCAGCCTCGGCGGGTCGGACCGCTACTACTACGGCGCCCTGAGCGTCGACTACGGGTCGGGCGTGGCGGGTCTGGGCTATGTTCCGAGTTCCCCGTCAAGTTCCTTCTACTACCGGACCGCCATCGGCTGGGACAAGACCAGCGGGTACAGCGACGGCGGGCTGTTTCCCAGTCTTCGCGCACGAGGTGGGGGTACAACATGGGCCGGCCCCACAGCCCCTGTGGCAGCGTCGCCAGCTCTGATCCCGCCTACCCTCACGCCGGCGGCTACATTGGCGTCTGGGGGCTATGACAGCGTGTTCAACGCCCTCCACTCCCCGTTCACCGACAAGGACATCATGGGCTACTGCACGCCCAACTGGGTGAGCGACTACGTCTACAAGCAGATCCTCGACTTCCGGAACGGCACCGGCGGATTCCTCGCCGGAAGCGCTGAAGACGCACCGGCGGCGAAGGGCCAGTCCCCGGCCCGCGACTGCCTGCTGGTTCGGGGCATCCTCCACGATGATGGCGGGGTGGAGCTGCTGCCGGCCTTCCGCACCGTGACCCGCCCCTTCGAGCAGGCTGGCCCGGGCGACCATGTCCTCAGGGGCCTGGATCCGAAGGGCGCCACCCTCTTCACCCAGGCCCTCGAATGGGTGGAGGTCGGCTGCTCACCGAAGGGCCAGGAGCGCCACTTCGTCATGGCCCTCCCCCTGGACGCGGCCGTGCTGGATGCCCTGGCGGGGCTTCAGGTGGTCAAGGGCGACAAGACCTTGGCCAGCCTGCGCTCGATGACCGCCAGTGCCCGGGTCGTCACCGCCACGCCCGAAGCCCAGCGGCTCTCCGCCGACAAGCTGCAGCTCACCTGGGATGCCGGGATCCACCCGGCCGCCCTGGTCCGGGATGCGGACACCGGCGAGGTCCTCGCCATCCTCTCCGGCGGTCGCCAGACCATCACAGCCACCGGGAAGCGCTTTGACCTGGTGCTCAGCGACGGCGTGGCCAGCCATGCCCACCGCCTGGAACCCGCCAACTAGCGAACCTGTTTGTTTTCTCCACCCAAGCGCCCGGCATGCCGGGCGCTTTTTGCGCGTGAGCGGATTCCACTATTGTGGGATACTGAAAGATCCTCTGTACCCGGGTGCTCATGCCGCACACGCACTTCCAGCTTCTCTCGAACTGCTCGGATGAGCAGCTTCGAACCATCTGCAGTGTTTGCGCCTGCCCATCCCCATCCGTTGGAGGACTGGGGCGAGGGGCGAGGCGAGCCTGCTCCGAGACCATGGTCTTCCACCAGTTACCTCGCGCGCTTGACGTTTCCCCATGGACCTGATAACAGCGGGTCCCTGGTC
>JADKCH010000033.1 GCA_016714685.1 Candidatus Geothrix odensensis | reverse complement strand
CCGCTCAACTCGGACCCCGCCTGCATTGCCTTCCGCTCTCTCTCAGCTTCCTGCTTCCTCGGCTCCGCTCAGCGCCTCGGTGCAGGCGGGGCCCGGTTAGCTTCCCAAAAACCGATCACTGCTCACCAGCTTTGATCGGTTTGCATCGGTGTTCCATCTTTTCGCTCTATCGCCGAGTACACCTCCGCCCGCCGGTCCTTCAGCGCCGGGAACCGCGCGCGCCAGGCTCTCAGTGCCACCAGGTTGATGTCGCCGGCCACCAGGCCCTCGGTGGCAGGCCCTCTGGCGATGACTTCGCCGAAACAGTCGTGCAGGGCTGAGGCGCCGGGATAGTCGAGGCCCAGGGCGTCGCGGCCCACTCGGTTGACACCGCAGATCGCCATTTGGTTCTCGATGGCGCGGGCGGCCAGGAGGGTGGACCAGGCGGTGATGCGCCGGGCGGGCCAGTTGGCGGGGATGAAGACCACCTCCGCGCCCTGGGCCGCCAGGGCGCGGAAGGGTTCGGGGAAGCGCAGGTCGTAGCAGATCTGCAGGCCGCAGGGGATGCCGTCGATGTTGAAGACGGGGCACTCGGTGCCGCCGCTGTAGTGCCGGTTCTCCTCGCCGTAGGAGAAGGGGTGGATCTTGCGGTAGACCGCCACCAGGGCGCCGTCCGGCGCTGTGACGAAGGCGGCGTTGCGGGGGCGGGGCGCGTGGGCCTCCACCATGGAGCCCACCAGATAGAGCCCGAACTCCCGCGACAGACTGGCCACGGCCTCCACCGTGGGGCCGGGGATCGGTTCGGCGAAGGGTTCCGGCGCCATGGTGAAGCCCAGGGTGAACAGCTCTGGAAACACGGCCACGCGGGCACCCGCGCGGGCCGCCTCTTCGACGAACCCGCGGGCCCGGGCCAGGTTGGCGGCGGGCTCCTGCCAGCGGGTGTCCTGCTGGATGAGGGCGACGCGGAGCGTGGTCATGGCGTTGATGCTAACCGGGGGAAAGCTGGAACCGCGAAAGACGAGAAAGGATCCGAAAAGGGAAAACAGATCGCCGTCAAGGACGGCAGAAGGCCAAGGACCGCGGGGGACATTTCCCTTCTGTTTCCTGTCCTTCCTTTCGCGCCTTTTCGCGTGTTTCGCGGTTGCTTTAAGTGCCTAACAAAACCCCGGGGGCCCGTGCCGCAGGCCCGGCGCCCCGCCCCCGCCCGGCGGGGCGGGCCCCCCCCCCCGCCCCCCCCCCCCCCCCCCCCCCCCCCCCCCCCCCCCCCCCCCCCCCCCCCGTTGGCCCCCCCCCGCCCGCTCCGCGCCCTACTGCTCCACGATCTCGATCCGGTTCCGGCCGTTGGCCTTCGCCCGGTACAGGGCCTCATCGGCGCGGTGGATCAGGGTATCCACCGTATCGCCACTCCGCCATTGAGTCAGGCCCTGGCTGACCGTGGTCGGCTGGGGTTGGCCGGTGGCTGTCCTGAGGAGGGCGCTGGCCTGGATGGCCATGCGGAGCCGTTCCGCCACGGCCTGGGCGGTCTCCAGGTCCGTCTCGGGCAGCAGGACGATGAATTCCTCCCCGCCGTAGCGGCCCACCACGTCGTAGGCCCGCAGGGAGGCCCGGGCCTGGCTGGCGATCATCTTCAGGACCTCGTCGCCCTGCTGATGGCCGTAGGTGTCGTTGACCTGCTTGAAGTGATCCACGTCCAGCATGATGCAGCTCAGCCCGATGCCACCCCGCTGGATCCGCTCGCACTCCTCCTCGAGGCGGGCCATGATCTGGCGGCGGTTGGACAGCCCCGTCAGCGGATCCGTGGTGGCCAGAGTCTCCAGCAGGCGCCGCGCCTCGGCCAGCTTCTTCACCAGCTGACGGAAGAAGAGCACCACCAGGCCCATGAGCAGGCCCGTGGTCAGGAGGGCCAGGCTGGAGACGAGGTAGAGGTTGGTGCGGAGCTTCGCCTGGACCTCTTCCGTGTCGTAGGTGAAGCTGATGCCGCCGCGGATGTCGCCCACCTTGTAGCCCTGCTTGGCATGGCATTCCAGGCAGCTCTGCTCCGCCCGCAGGGGCGCCATGTAGCGGGTGTAGGTTCGCCCGCCGATGGCTTCAGTCCAGAACCGTTCCTGGCTGCCTGTTTCAAAGGACCGCAGGGCCTCCGATTCCTTTGGATCCGGCTGGTTCCCTGGGTTGAGGGGGTTCAGGCTGGTGATGTGGAAGCCGTAGCCTTCGGACTGCTTGATCCGTTCCGAGATTTCCCGCGTCATCAGGGCAGGGTTCTTCTTCGTGTACCACCTGCCATCGGTGCCCTGGATGTCGGGGTGTTCCAGGTAGGGATTGGACACGACACCCACCCGCTTTTCCACGAAGACGCCTCCGTAGGACGCATTCCAGGCCCGGACCTGGACGATGGTCCGGAAGTCGGTGCGCGCACGGTTCAGCATTTCGTTCTTGATGAGCGTCCGGGCCCGGAGGGCGATGCCCAGGAAGGCCCCGGAGATGCAGACTGCGACCGCCAGGGACACCGAGACGATGAAGGCCCTCAGGCTCTGGCTCTCGGCGATGGGGCTGGCGGCGGCTCGATGGGCCGGAAGAGCGGACATGGAACACCTGAGGACAGTTGACGGCAGGTGCCTGATCGACCGGATTCCAGGCCCGGGTTAATCCAGGAACCGCGCGGGATCCAACGGCCCGTTGTGCGCCTGTCGCAGGAACACCTCCGCCGCCAGCGCTCCCACCGCCAGGCCGCTGGTCATGCCGTGGCCCCCCAGGCCCGCGGACCAGAAGAGGCGCGGATTCCAGGGATCCCAGCCCAGGACGAAGCGGCGGTCCGGCGCGAAGGTGCGCAGGCCGGTCCAGTACCGCGTGACGGGGCGCTCGGCCAGGTGCGGGGCCAGCTCGCGCAGGCTCGCGAAGAGGCCCTCCAGCACGGCGGGGTCGGTGTCGGGCTGGCGGCCCCGGGCGGGCAGGGGCACAACGACTTCCTCGCAGGGGCACATGAGCAGGCCGCCGCTTTCCGGGCGCAGGTAGAAGGGACGGTCCACCCACCAGGCCCAGGGCTCCTGCTGGGGATGGGCGGCACCGCTCCAGACCAGAGAGCGGCGCAGAGGCGAAAAGGCGATGCGGGAACCGGCCAGGCGGCCCAGCTCGCCGGCCCAGGCGCCGGCGGCGATGGCCAGTCGCTTCGCATGCAGGGGACCGCGATCCGTCTCGAGGTCGAAGCCCGTCCCCGTGGGCTTGAGATTCAGCAGACCGCAGCCGAAGCGCAGGTCCGCGCCGCCCGCCCGGGCGCCCTCGGCGCAGGTGCGCAGCAGGCCCGCGATGTCGATGACGCCGTCGCCGGGGATGGCCAGGTGTTCCGCCGCCTTCAGGCCGGGCAGGGGGATGCCCTCGCCGCGGCGGACCTCCACGCCGTGCCGCGCGGCCTCGGCCTCGAAGGCCGCCAGGGGACCGGGGTCGGCGCTCACCAGCAGGCCGCCGCTCGCGGTCAGCAGGCCGGCCGTGGCGAGCCGCCGCCGCCCCTCCACCGCCAGGGCCGTGTGCTCGTCCCGGCCGGTGAGGGTGCGGGCCACGGCGGCGTTGTGACCGCTGGCATAGGTGCCGGGCTGGTCCTCGCGGTCCAGGAGCACGATCCCCGGCTGGCCGGCCCCGGCCAGGTGGCAGGCGAGGCCCAGCCCCGCGATGCCGCCCCCGATGATCACAACCTCTGCCGTTTCAACCGTGCCCATGGAACCATCCTAGCGCCGATGCCCGTTCCGCCTGTCTTCAGGGGGACCGCGCCCGGCCGCCCCTGTGACCCCGGTCAAGGATTCCGTGTTGCCACAGGGGTGGAAGGCCTATGATGGGAAGCATCCGGAGGTTTCTCCGTGCGGTCGATCCTGCGCGCCATCCTTGCCATCGTGCTGCTCCTGGGCGGCGGGGCAGGGGCCTGGGCGCCGGCGGAGGCCCACCAGGCCTGCTGCTGCGGCATGCCCAGCGGCGTCGAGGACAGCTGCCCCTGCCCGCAGCCGGAAGGCAGCCGGACGCCCCGGGGCGCCTGCTCCGAGCGCCAGGCGCCCGTGGTCCAGGCCGCCTCGCGTCAGGCCGAGCAGAGCCAGCGCCGGACGGAACCGCGGCCCGAGCCCGCCGGCTGGGCCCGCACGGCCACCACGGCGCCCGAGGGCCTGGCCCTTCCCGCCGCCCGCGGCCGCGACCCGGACCTGGGACGCCACCTGGCCCATCTGAGCACCTTCCGGATCTGATCGGGGCTGAGTGAAGCTTCGCCTGCCTGCGGGCGGGCCGTTCCTCGTTCCCTTTCCGGAGTCCCCATGCGCATGCTGCCGCGCCTGGTTCCGGCCCTGGTGCTCGCCGCACCGGGCCTGGCCCAGGTACCTCCTTCCGAATCCCCGACCCCCGACCCCATCCTGGCGGCCCTCCTGCGCGAGGCCCTCGCGGTCCATCCCGATGTGCAGCGGGCCGAGGCCTCCCTGCGGATGGAGCAGGAGCGCGTGCCCCAGGCCGGCGTGCTGCCCGACCCGAGCCTGTCGCTGGGCCTCCAGAACGATGGCTTCAAGCGCCTGGAGGTGGGCCGCATGGAGACCAGCTTCTACAGCGTGGCCTTCACCCAGCCGCTGCCCTGGCCCGGGAAGCGGGGGCTGCGCAGGGAGGTCGCCGCCGTGGGGGTGACCCTGTCCGAGGCCACCCGCGCCCGCGTCCAGCTGGGGCTGGAAGCCGATGTGCGCCGCGGCTATGCCGCGCTGCTGCTGATCCGCGGCCAGAAGCGGCTCCTCGACCAGCAGGCCGTGCTCCTCGAGCAGGCCGAACAGCTGGTGCGCACCCGCTACGAAGTGGGGCAGGGCAGCCAGGTGGACCTGCTGCGGGCCCAGGTGGAGCGCACCCGGCTCCAGCAGTCGGTCTGGAGCCTGGACACCGAGGAGAAGACCGTTCTCGCGGGGCTCAACCGCCTGCGGCAGCGCGATCCCGCGGATCCCATCCCCACCACGGCGCAGCTCGGGGACCTGCCGGATCCCGAGCTGCCGACGCCCGCGGCCATCGAGGGCCTGAGCCCCGAGCTGGCGGGCGCGCGGGCCGGCGTCAAGCAGACCGAGAAGCTGCTGGACCTGGCGAAGCTGGACCGGCGCCCGGATTTCGCGGTCACCGCCGGGCTCATGCCCCGGGGCGGCCTGGATCCCATGTGGCAGGTGGGCGTGAGCATCTCGCTGCCCATCTACGGCCGCCACAAGCAGCAGCGCGCCGTGGCCGAGCACGAGCACCACCGGCAGGGGCAGGGCGCCGAGGTGGAATCGGTGCGGACCCTGCTGCGGCTCCGCACCGAGGAGCGCACCCTGCAGATCCAGCTGCTGCGCCGCACCCGCGACCTCTACCGCGATGGCCTGCTGGTGCAGAGCGAGGCCAGCTTCCGGGCGGCCATGGCCCAGGTGGAGGCGGGCCGCGGCGCCTTCCTCAGCGCCCTGGAGGCCCTCAACGGGTGGATCGGCGACCAGGGCGCCCACCTGCAGACCCTGGCCCAGCTGCAGGCCCAGCACATCGCCCTGCGCGAGGCCGCCCTCGGCCCCACGGTCCCCATCAACGGCGGCTCCCTGGCCTCAGCGGGCCTCTCCTCCGGCGCCGCCGCGCCGGCCGCCTCGAAAGCCACCGCCAAGGTTCCGGGCAAGGCCCAGGACAGCGGCCCCGCCTCCATGAAGATGTAGGAGATACCCCATGAGCCTCGACCAGCCCACCTTCGATCAGCCCACGCCGCCCCGCGCCTCGCGCCTCCGCACCCTCGGCCTCGTGGCCCTGGGCCTCGTCGCCGGCATCGGCGGCACCCTGCTGCTGCGCCCGGCCCCGAAGCATGACCACGGGGCCGCCGCGGCCGCGCCCAAGAAGCAGATGTTCCAGTGCCCCATGCACCTCGAGATCATCCAGGACCACGCGGGCTCCTGCCCCATCTGCGGCATGGACCTGGTGCCCATGGAGGAGATCGGCGCCAGCGGCTCGGCCGTCGAGGGCCACGCGGCCATCACCATCGACCCCGCCCGCCAGCAGCTCATCGGCCTGCGCACCGAGACCGTGGCCGAGGGCGCCGTGAGCGGCGAGCTCCGCGCCCTGGGCCGGGTGGCGGTGGACGAGACCCGGGTCCGCAAGGTGACCGTGAAGGTGGAGGGCTTCGTCGAGCGCCTCTTCGTGGATTTCGTGGGCAAGCCCGTGGCCAAGGGGCAGCCTCTGTTCAGTTTCTACAGCCCCGAGTTCGTCGCCGCCCAGCGGGAGTATCTGCTGGCGCTGAAGACCCAGCAGGCCCTGGCCGGCGGGACGCTGCAGGGCAGCGGCGGCGACCTGCTGGAGGCCGCGCGGCGCCGGCTCTCGCTGTGGGACGTGCCGAAGGAGGCCATCGACCACCTGGAGAAGAGCGGCGAGGTGCTGCGCACCCTCACGCTGCGCAGCCCCATCTCGGGGGTGGTGACGGTGAAGAACGTGGTGGAGGGCGCCCGGCTCACCCCCGCGGACATCCCCTTCGAGATCACGGACCTCAGCCGCGTCTGGGTGCTGGTGGACATCTACGAGGCGGAGCTGGCCCGCGCCAAAGTGGGCCTGCCCGCCGATCTGATGGTCGAGGCCTCGCCCGGCAAGACCTTCAAGGGGCGGATCGTGTTCGTGGATCCGGTCATGGATCCCAAAAGCCGCACGGCCCGGGCCCGGGTGGAGTTCGCCAATCCCGCCGGCGAGCTCAAGCCCGAGATGTTCGGGGACGTCCTGCTCAAGGGGCCGGGCCGCAAGGGCCTGATCGTGCCCCTGGACGCGGTGCTGGACGCCGGCACCACCAAGGTGGTCTTCGTGGCCCTGGGTGAGGGCAAGTTCGAGCCCCGGGAGGTCACCACCGGCACCACGGTGGGCGAGAGGGTGGAGATCCGGTCGGGCCTGCAGGCCGGCGACGCCGTGGTGGTCCGCGCCAACTTCCTGGTGGACTCCGAATCCCGCCTGAAGGCCGTCCTGGCCCAGCTGACCCACAAGCACTGAGCCAAGGAGGATCCAATGACTGGATGCAACCGTGCGCCACAAACCGCCGCAAGAGAACACAAAGGTGGCGGCGACGACCACAAAGAATCCCCAAAAATCATGTCCTTATCGGTGTTCATCGGTGTTCATCGGTGGCTAAAGAATGTTTTCCACCACCGATACACACCGATGAACACCGATAAAAGCCTGATGGGTGATCCTGGCAATCGTTTGCTGTGGCCATTCACTTCAATTGCTGAGGTGACGCCATGAGCGGCCACGCGCACTACGACCCCGAACACCCGACCTTCCTCCAGCGGATCATCCGCTTCTCGGCGGAGAACCGCTGGCTGGTCATGGCCGCCTCGGCGGTGCTCATCGCCATGTCCTTCTGGACCATGCGCAACATCCCCATGGACGCCCTGCCGGACCTCAGCGACACGCAGGTGATCATCTACTCAAAATGGGACCGAAGCCCTGACCTCGTGGAGGACCAGGTCACCTACCCCATCGTCACCAGCCTGCTGGGGGCCCCGAAGGTGAAGGCCGTGCGGGGCCTCTCGGACTTCGGCTTCTCCTATGTCTACGTGATCTTCGAGGACGGCACGGACATCTACTGGGCCCGCAGCCGCACCTTGGAGTACCTCAGCAAGATCACCTCCACCCTGCCGGCCGGCGTGCAGACCTCGCTGGGGCCCGATGCCAGCTCCGTGGGCTGGGTGTATCAGTACGCCCTGGTGGATCGCACCGGGAAGCACAGCACGGATGAGCTGCGATCCCTCCAGGACTGGTTCCTGCGCTATGCCATCCAGAGCACGCCGGGCGTGGCCGAGGTGGCCACGGTGGGCGGCCAGGCCAAGCAGTTCCAGGTGGCGCTCAACCCCAACAAGATGGCCGCCTACCGGGTGTCCATCGAGTCCGTCATCGGGGCGGTCAAGGCCGCCAACTCCGAGGCGGGCGGGCGCCTCGTGGAGTACAGCGGACGCGAGTACATGGTCCGGGGCCGGGGCTACGTGAAGACCACCCAGGATCTGGAGCAGGCGGCCCTCAGGGCGGAGAACGGCACCCCGGTGCGGCTGGGCGACGTGGCCACCGTGAGCCTGGGTCCCGAGATGCGGCGCGGCCTCACGGACCTGGACGGTATGGGCGACACGGTCAGTGGCATCGTGGTGATGCGCCAGGGTGAGAACGCCCTGAACGTGATCGAACGGGTCAAGACGAAGATCAACGAGCTGAAGCTGGGCCTGCCGGCCGGCGTGGAGGTGGTCACGGTCTACGACCGCTCCGAGCTGATCCACAAGGCCATCGAGACCGTGAAGCACAAGCTCATCGAGGAGATGATCGTCGTCTCGATCATCATCCTGATCTTCCTGTGGCACGTGCCCTCGGCCATCGTGCCCATCGTGACGATCCCCGTGAGCGTGGGCCTGGCCTTCATCCCGCTCTACGGCATCGGGCAGAACGCCAACCTCATGAGCCTGGCTGGCATCGCCATCTCCATCGGCGTGCTGGTGGACGGCGCCATCGTCGAGGTGGAGAACGCCTACAAGAAGATTGAGAAATGGATAGAAGCCGGGAAGCCGGGAAGCTTCTACCAGGTGCGCCTGGAGGCCCTGATGGAAGTGGGGCCCAGCGTCTTCTTCTCCCTGCTGGTGGTGGCGGTGAGCTTCATGCCCATCTTCACCCTGCTGGATCAGGAGGGCCGCCTGTTCAAGCCGCTGGCCTACTCCAAGAACCTGGCCATGGGCATCGCCGCGCTGCTGGCGCTGACCCTGGATCCGGCCATGCGCATGATGTTCGCCCGGGTGGAACCCTTCAGCTTCAAGCCGAGGTGGCTGGCCTGGACGGCCACCCAGGTCATCGTCGGCAAGTACTACGCGGAGGAGAGGCATCCCATCAGCGTCTTCCTCCACCGGATCTACGAAGGGCCCTGCCGCTTCGTGCTGCGCCACGCCAAGGCCACCATCGCCGTGGCCGCGCTGCTGGTCCTGGCCACCATCCCGGCCTTCGTCTCCCTGGGCAGCGAGTTCATGCCGCCCCTGAACGAGGGGACCCTGCTCTACATGCCCTCCACGCTGCCGGGGCTGAGCCAGACCGAGGCACAGCAGATCCTCCAGGTGCAGGACCGCCTCATCCGCACCGTGCCCGAGGTGGCCCGGGTCTTCGGCAAGGCGGGCCGCGCCGACACGGCCACGGACCCGGCGCCCTTCTCCATGATGGAGACCGTGATCGTCCTCAAGCCCGAGGACCAGTGGCGTGAGCAGCCCCGCTGGTACAGCTCCTGGGCCCCGGATTTCCTGAAGGGCATCCTGCGCCCCTTGTGGCGGGACCGCATCACCCAGGAGGACATCGTCGCGGACCTGGACCGGGTGGTGCGCCTGCCGGCCATCCCCAACGCCTGGACCATGCCCATCAAGGCCCGCCTGGACATGCTCAGCACCGGCATCCGCACGCCCGTGGGCCTCAAGATCAACGGAGCCGACCTGGAGACCATCCAGAAGGTGGCCGTGGACGCCGAGCGCATCCTCCAGGGCGTGGCGGGCACCCGCAGCGCCTTCGCCGAGCGCACGGCCCAGGGCTACTTCCTGGACTTCGTGCTCAAGCGGGAGGCCCTGGCCCGCTACGGGCTCAGCGTCGAGCAGGCGAACATGCTGGTGATGACCGCCATCGGCGGGGACAACCAGAGCACGGTCTTCGACGGGCGGGCCCGGTACCCGGTGAACGTCCGCTACGCCCGCGACTACCGGGAGAGCCCCGATGCCCTGAGGCGGGTGCTCATTCCCGCGCCCGGGGGCGCCCTGATCCCCATGGAGGCCATCGCGGACCTGAAGTGGGTGACGGGCCCGGCCATGATCCGGGACGAGAACGGCCAGATGAACGGCTATGTCTTGGTGGACTTCGACACCGCGAAGATCGACGTGGGCACCTACGTGCAGCACGCCAAGGCCGCCGTGGAGAAGGAGCTGAAGCTGCCCGCGGGCTACAGCCTCACCTGGTCGGGCCAGTACGAGAACATGATCCGCGTGAAGGAGCGGCTGAAGGTCATCCTGCCCGTCACGCTGGTGCTGATCTTCGGCCTGCTCTACGCCAACACCAAGTCGGCCTTCAAGGCCTCCGTGGTGATGCTGGCGGTGCCCTTCAGCGCCATCGGCGCCTTCTGGCTGCTCTGGGCCCTGGGCTACAACATGAGCATCGCCGTGTGGGTGGGTCTCATCGCCCTCATGGGCCTCGATGCGGAGACCGGCGTCTTCATGCTGCTCTTCCTGGACCTCAGCCACGATGAGGCCCAAAAGGAAGGACGCCTGAAGACCGAAGGCGATCTGGTGGAGGCCATCATCCACGGCGCCGTGAAGCGGGTGCGGCCCAAGGCCATGACCGTCTTCGCCGCCTTCATGGGCCTGCTGCCCATCATGTGGAGCACCGGCACCGGCGCCGACGTCATGAAGCGCATCGCCGCGCCCATGGTGGGCGGCCTGGCCACCAGCTTCCTGCTGGAGCTGCTGGTGTACCCCGCCATCTATTTCCTCTGGAAGCGGCGCTCGCTTCCCTCCCCGACCCAGGTTCCTGTCGAAGCCTGAGCCGGAAATGACTCTGCCCTCTTTTATCTTGACGGCACCCGCCGCCGAGCCCACCCCCGCCTCCCGCGCATCCGGCAACCCTGCGACAATATGTCGCAGGGCGTCCGGCTACACTGGAGGCCTTCCCGGAGGAACCATGCTGCACGCCGCCCTGCTCAGCCTCGCCGTCCTGGCCGCTCCCGCCGCCGACAAGGCCAAACCCGCCACCAACACCATCGATCCCGTCTGCAACATGACCGTGGACGCCAAGGCCTCCACCGTGGTCGTGCGCGGCCAGGAGTACCGCGTGTGCAGCAAGCACTGCGGCGCGGCCATGCAGAAGGATCCGGACAAGTACCTCGAGAAGGACGGGACCGTCAAGACCAAGAAGAAGTAGCGACCGCCCTTTACATGGAGAGCGCCCGGCGGAGCCGGGCGCTCTCGTGTTTGGGATCGGTTCAGTCCGTGACGGCGAAGACCACGCGGTCGTTGCGCAGGCGCTCGGCGTCCAGGATGCGGACCCTGGCGCTGGTGCGGTCCTCGGAGATGACCACGGCGTAGTGGCGGTCCTTCTCCAGGGAGCCGGGGATGACGCTCACCTTGCTGAGGGTCTTCAGGCCCAGGTCCGCGGCCTTGATGGTCACCTCGGGGTTGGGGCCATCCAGGGGCAGGTCCTTGTCGAACTTCGCGGCCACGGCCTTGGGGCCCATGCGGTCCTTGGCGAAGACGGGCACCACGATCACGCCGTCCTCCTCCAGCTGCTTCCGCCGGCCCACCAGGTAGTGCATCGAGTTGAGCTTCGATTTCTGGGTCTGGCTCAGGGTGCTGAGCTCGTTCACCTGGGAGAGGAGCGAGGTCTTCTCCGAGCGCAGGGCGTCCACTTCCTCCTGCACCTTCTGCCGCTGGGCCACCAGGCTCTGCACCTCATCGGCGAGGCCGTGGGCGATGAGCATGGTGTCCTCCTTGTCCCGCTCCAGGGCGACCCGCTGGGTGCGGACATATTCGGCGGGGCCGACGGTGGCCCGGCCCTGGGTGACGGTGGTGAGGTAGGTGCCGTCCACGTACTGGTGGTAGACCTGCCAGCCGGGCTGCAGCTCCTCCATCAGGTTGGCGCGGGCCGCCAGCTCCTTGGCCTTGTCCTCGCCCAGGCCGCGGCCCTTCAGGTACCGCACGGCCATGGCGAAGTGGTTGTCCTTCTCGCCGGCCACCTGGGGCTTGGGCAGGTCGGCCCGCAGCTTGGCGACCTTGGCGTTCAGTTCGCCGATCTGCTTGTCCCGGTCCAGGATCTCCTGCAGGAGGGCGGCGACCCCGTTGTCCTTCTCGGCCTTGACCCGGGTCTCCAGCAGGGACCGCTGGGCCTCGCTGAGCTGCACGCTGGGGCCGGGTTGGACGCCGGCCTTGGCCATGGCCTCGGACTGGGCCTTGGCGGCGCCCTGGGCCTGGCTCTCGGCCTTCTCGGCCTCGGTGACCTGCTTGACGAGGTCCTTGGTCTCGGCCTCCGCGCCGGATTTCCGGTCGCAGCCCAGGGTGAAGGCCAGCGGCACCGCGGCCAGCGCGGCACCGAGGGCGAGGGAACGCAGCAGTCGCATCGGGGACTCCTATGGGCAGATGACGTTGAAACAGCACCCAGGGTGAACCCACTCCGCGGGGTACGCCAGCCTATTTGAGGCCAGCCGTCTGTGGCTGGATGCCGGCAAGCACGTCCAGCCAGGCCTTGAGGACGAAGGCCGTGGCGCCCCAGAGCGGGGCCTGGGGCAGCTCCAGGCGGGGCACCTCCAGGGTGAGCCCATGGCGCTCGAAGGTCTCGAGGGTCCAGGGAGCCGCCAGGAGGGGCGCCAGGGGCAGCATGAGCACCTGCTCCAGCTCGCGGTCCAGGTGGAAACGGGGTTCGTCCGTTTCCCAGCGGAAGAACACCGGGGTGAAGCGAACCCGGGCCTTGGCCACGCCATCGGGGAAGCAGCCCAGCTCCCAGAGGCCATCGGCGATGCCCAGTTCCTCCGCCACCTCCCGGCGGGCCGTGCCTGGCAGGTCGCGGTCCCGGGGCTCCACCATGCCCCCGGGAAAGGCGACCTCGCCGGGATGATGGGGGGCGCCGAAGCCGCGCTGGACCAGCACCAGCTTGCGGGCCCCCTCGGCGTCGCCCCACAGGATCACGCCCACGGCCGCCCGCCGTGGATCTTCGGGGATGCGCGGGCTCAGCCTGTGGGGCTCCGGGCCGAGCTGGGGCACCCGCAGGCTCTCGGCGATGCGGGGCCAGGGCACGGGCGGCGCGGTCTCCGGGGGGCGCCAGGTCGGGGCTTTCCCTTCCTGGGCACTCATTTGACCTTCCCGAACACCGACCCCTTCACGCGCTCCACGGTGTAGACGCCGCGGATGCGGCGCAGGCCGGACATCAGCTCCACGAGGTGGGAGCGGTCCCGCACGCGCAGGGCGATGTGGAAGAGGCCGGCGCCCTCCTCCGTGGCCGAGCCGTGGAAGCGCTGCACGTTGATGCCCATGCGCTGGATGCCTTCGGAGATGGCGGCCACCATGCCGGGTCGGTCCTCGGTGGTGAGGGTGATCTCGGTGTCGTAGAGCTCGGTGCCGTGCTTGCCCCAGGCCACGTTCACGCGCCGCTCGGGGTGCAGGGTGCCGGTGTTCAGCTGGGCGCAGTCGGCCTTGTGGATCGCCGTGCCCCGGGAGCGGGTGATGTAGCCCACCACCTCGTCGCCCCAGATGGGCTTGCAGCAGGCGGCCAAGGTGTAGAGGATGCCCGTGGTGTCGCCCACCACCACCGAATCCAGGAGGTTCGAGGTGTTCTCCTTGGGCTTGGCCCGCTCGGGTTCCGGCACCAGGGGCTCGATGAGCTTGTGCACCGTGATGCGGCCGAAGCCCAGGGACGCGTAGACCGCGTCCCAGCTGGCCAGCTTCAGCTCGGCGAGGCGGGCCTCGAGCTTGGCCTGGGATTCGGGGTCGTCCAGGCGCACGCCCATGGCGCGGGCCTCCCGCTCGAGGCGCTCCTTGCCCAGGGTGATGGCGTGGGCCCGCTCCTCCTCGCGGATGAAGGCCTGGATGCGGCTCTTGGCGCCCGCGGACTTGACGAAGCCGAGCCAGTCGCGGCTGGGCTTGTGGTCGGGGCGGGTGAGGATCTCCACGCGGTCGCCGTTCTGGAGGGTGTGCTTCAGCGGCACGATGCGGCCGTTCACCTTGGCGCCCACGCATCGGTGGCCCACCTGGGTGTGGATGGCGTAGGCGAAGTCCACCGGGGTGCTGTTCTCCACCAGGCTGCGGAGGTCGCCCTTGGGGGTGAAGACCTGGATGCGGTTGAAGGTCAGCTCGCCGCGCAGGTTGGCCACCAGGTCGCGGCTGTCCTGGGCGTCCTGGTGCAGCTCCACCATGCGGCGGAGGAAGGACACCTGGTTGATCTCGGAGCGGTTGGCGATGCGCCCGTCCTTGTAGGTCCAGTGGCTGGCGATGCCCGCCTCGGCATGCAGGTGCATCTCCTCGGTGCGGATCTGCACCTCGAAGATGTCGCCGGAGTTCATGAGCACGCTGGTGTGGATGCTCTGGTAACCGTTCTCCTTGGGCAGGCTGATGTAGTCCTTGAACTTGCCGGGCACCGGCTTGTAGAGGCCATGCACCAGGCCCAGGGCCGTGTAGCAGCTGGCCCGGTCGGGGCAGATGATGCGGTAGGCCAGCCAGTCGTGGATGTCGTCGAAGCCCTTGGCCTGGGCGCCCATCTTCTTCCAGATGCCGTAGAGGTGCTTGATGCGGCCATTGACCTGGGCTGCGATGCCCTGCTGGCGCAGGATGGCCTGCATGGAGCCGTGGATCTCCTGGATGGTGCCCGACTGCTTGGCCCGCCGCCCCTCCACCGCCCGGAGCAGCTCGGCGTACTGCTCGGGTTCCAGCTGGCGGAACGCCAGGTCCTCCAGCTCGAGCCGCACCAGGCCCATGCCCAGGCGGTTGGCCAGGGGGGCGTAGAGCTCGAGCGTTTCGCGGGAGATGCGCCGCCGCTTCTCCTCCTCCATGACGCCCAGGGTCTTCATGTTGTGCAGGCGGTCCGCGAGCTTCACCAGCAGCACGCGCACGTCCTTGCCCATGGCCACCAGCAGCTTGCGGACGTTCTCGGCGTTGAGCAGGTGCCGGTCCGTGAAGGCCAGCTTGCTCATCTTGGTGAGCCCGTCGACGATCTCGGAGATCTCCTCCCCGAACTGGGCCTTCACCTGGGCCTGGGTCATGAGGGTGTCTTCCACCACGTCATGCAGCATGCCGCAGGCCACGCTCACGGCGTCCAGGCGCCAGTCGGCCAGGCTCTGGGCCACGGCCAGGGGGTGGAAGAAGTAGGGCTCGCCGCTCTTGCGGATCTGGGTGGCATGCATGTCCCGGCCCACCGTGAATGCCCGGTAGAGCAGGGCGACATCGCCGTTGGGGTGGTGCTGGAGGAACGACGCCTTCACGCGCTCGAAGGCCCCTTCGAGGGTCAGGCAGGCCTCATCGCCGCAAGCCGAGCCTTCCCCCTCGCGGAGGACGGGTTCCGGGGCTTTCCCAGACACGGCCATGGTTGAGTGTCGCGCAGCGGCCACCGGGAAGCCAGACGGGAAGTGTGGGAAACAGAGAGGAAGGAAAGTGAATCAACCCGCATCTGCGGTTCCAGGCATTTCCTCCTTTTCCTGGGTTCATCCACACTGAAGGCATGACGCGCCGCTCCGTTCCCGCCGATGGCCCCAGCTTCAAGGGCTGGACGCGCCCCGGCCCGGTACCGCCGGGCGGGGTGGAACTGGAGCCGGGCGAGACGCTGGACGGCCTCTGCGGCCACTGGCGCATCTTCCAGCTGGAGAAGGGCAACCGCTTCAGCACGGATGACCTCGTGACCGCCTGGTACGGCACCACCTGGTGCCCCCGCGCGGCCCGCATCGCGGACCTGGGCTCGGGCATCGGCAGCGTGGCGCTGCTGGCGGCGTGGCGCTGTCCCGGCGCGGTGGTGCACACGGTGGAGGCCCAGGAGCAGAGCCTGCGCCTGGCGCGGAAGAGCATCCGCGCCAACGGCCAGGAGGACCGCATCCTCCCCCGCCTGGGCGACCTGCGCGATCCCGACCTGTTCGGTGACCAGGCCCCCTTCGACCTGGTGACGGGCACGCCGCCCTACTGGCCGGAGGGCCATCGCCTGCCGGCCGCCCACGCCCAGTCGGTCCCGGCCCGGCTGGAGGTGCGGGGCAGCATCGCGGACTATGCCCAGGCGGCCGCGCGGCTCCTGGCGCCAGGCGGTCTCTTCGCCTGCGTGTTCCCCAATGACCAGCGGGAGCGGGCCCTGGCGGCGCTGCGTGAGGCCGGACTGCTCTGCCTACACCGGCGGGAGGTGGTCTTCAAGGAGGGCGAGCCCTACGGCCTGGACGTGTTCGCCGCCGCCCGGCGCCAGGACCTGCCGGAGGGCTTCGAGGCCCGGGCCGAGTGTCCCGAGGCCGAGGCGCCCGTGCTGGTCCGGCGCGCCGATGGCAGCGTGGCGCCGGACATCGCCCGGGTCCGCCTCGCCCTGGGCTTTCCGCCGGGAATCTGATCGCGGCCTCCCCCCGGTGCCAGGAAGCCGGGCGAGGGGCTACTGGATCAGCCAGCCGCTCCGTTTCACCAGGCTCGGCTCGGGTCCATTCGTGAGCTGCATGATGTAGCAGCCCCGGGAGGCGTACCGCTGGCCAGGCCCGAACACCAGCCGCTCGAAGTCCGGCAGGGACTGGTCCGGCAGCAGGGCGATGCGGTCGAGGAGGTGGTCGCGCGTGTAGGCTCCCTGCAGGTTGACGAGGGCCTTGCTGAGGACCTGGACGAGGGAATACATCCGGGAGGGGATCCGGCTGCGGTCGCGGCGGTCCGCCTCCCTGGCCAGGCTGGGCACCGTGTTCCTCAGGGCGCGGGCCTCGTCCTCGGGGTGGCGGTAGGGGTAGGTGAGGTAGGTGGCCTCGCGCAGGTCCTCGGGGAGGTCGTAGACCCGCGGGCCCCAGGCGCCCGCTGAGATCAGCAGCGGCAGGGCCCTGCCATCGGCAGTCTGGGGCCTTCCCATCGCGGGCAGGTGCTCGGGGCCGACCCAGAGCAGCAGGGCCGAGGGCTGTTCCCGCGCGATCAGGTCCTTCAGGAAGGCCGCGTCGAGCACCTGCCCATCGGCCAGGGTCTGGCGCCTGGCCGATGGGCGGCCCAGCTCGCGCCAGGCGGTCTCGAAGCCCAGGGACAGCGCCTCGCCGGCCTTGCCCTGGACCAGCTGGACCACCCGGGTGCCAGCCTCGGGGGCCGCGTCCTGGGCCAGGAAGCGGGCCGCGGCCTCGCCTTCCTGCTGGAGGCCGCGGGAGAAGTAGAGCGTGTACCGGTTGGTGTCCGAGACCACGGGGAGATCCGTGATGGGGAACAGGCAGGGGATGCGCCAGGCTTCGCAGAAGTCGTGGATGGGCTGCCAGGATCCGGCAGCCATGCCCCCGAGGAGGGCGAAGACCGGTTCCTTGCGGTAGCGGGCCTCGAGCTGCCGGGGCCAGGTGGCGCGCGGCCCGGAGAGGATCCACGGCACGAGGGTGAATGTCCGGTGGTCCTGGACCAGATTCGCCCCGGCGTGGGTCCGGTACATCCGGTGTCCGAAGTGGCGCGGCATCTCGTTGTTGAAGGCGATGAAGGCCTGCAGGGGCTTCAGCATCGCCTCCCGGTCGGCCGCCGTGACCTCGGGTCCGAAGATGGTGGCAAAGCGCAGGATCTTATCGTCGACGCCCGGTGTCGGGGCCGCAGACAGGGTCTTCAGGTAGCGGATCAGGAGGGCCATCTCCGCTGGCTTCAGGTGATACCTCGGCATGCCCGCGTTGAGCTCGCGGCCGGTGGGATCGATCCCCGTCCGGAGGGTCCGGGCCAGGGAGGCCTCTGAATAGGCCGGGCGCAGCGGCGAGGCCTTCAGGCCGAGGCGGTCGCGATCCGCGCCCTTGATCCGGGGAAGGGCCTGGAAGCGTGGATGGAAGAGGGAAGGGGCGTCCACCGGGGGGATGACCACGCCGCCCTCGTTGGCGCCCCCCTCCTGGGAGCCGAGGCCGCTCCACATGTGGCAGCTGGCGCAGGTCAGGGCCAGACCGGTCACCGGGCGATCCCCCTGGATGCTCCCCTGGAGGGGCGCGCCGGAGGGCAGCCGGCCCTCGCGGTAGATGCGTTCCCCGGCCAGGAACCAGGCCGGCCGCCGGGGGGGACCGGCGAGCAGCGAGACCGCCGAGAGGAGAAGGCAGGCGACGAACCGCAGAGCATGGGGCATGCCTCGATCTTGTACCAGAACGCCTGCCGGCGAGGGGCTCACCGCAGAACAGAGGGATTTCTGCTGAACAAATGGGTGGAAGCCCCCATATACACCTTTCGGACTAGAACCCAGGCTGAGGCCTTCTGAAGTGTTCTGCAGAGGAGCCAGTCATGCCCAGGAACACGCTTGTGCTGTGGGGCGGAGGTGCCATGGTGGCCCTCCTGGTCGGTTGCGGAGGGAGCACCACCGTGGTCACCGAGAAGGTGCCCGTGCCGGCGGCATCTCCCACGGAACTGGTGGACCCCCTCCAATTGAAGCAGTTCGCCAATCCACTCCCCGTCATCCCCAATGCCACTCCGGACACCACCAGCCGGCCCGGCTACGAGTCCTACACCGTGACCGCCGAACAGACCTCGGGCTTCGACTTCGGCCTGCGGAAACGGGATGGCAGCGAGTTCCTGGACCCCGTCACCAACAGCCCCATCCGCACCACGGTCTGGGGCTACACCATCAACGGCATCAAGGCCGGCTACCTGGGAGCCAGCATCCAGGCCCGCTCCACCCTGGCCGGCGAGACCGGCAAGCCCGTCTCCGTGAAATACGTCAACGACCTCAAGGGCCCCACCGGCGCCCTCCTCACGCAGCACCTCCTCACCGTGGACAAGACCATGGATGGCAGCGCCGCCGGGGAGCCCGAGATCCGCGTCGTGGCCCACCTCCATGGCGGGCATGTCGAGCCGGAATTCGATGGCCATCCCCTGGCCTGGATCACGAATGATCCCGCCGCCCGGACCGGCCTGCCGGCCGATCCCGTGAGCGGCCGTCCCGCCCGGCCGGATGGCAATACCGTCACCTACACCTATCCGAACACCCAGCAGGCAGGGCAGATCTGGTTCCACGACCACGCCCTGGGCATCACCCGGATCAATGTCTACGCCGGGCTGGCCGCCAACTACATCATCCGCGACGCCCAGGAGGACAGCCTCAACCTGCCGTCGGGGAACTATGAGGCTCCCCCTGGTCATCCAGGACCGGTCCTTCAACAAGGATGGATCCCTCCACTACTCCGCGGTCCCGCTGCTGGACGCCACCGGCGAACAGGCGGTCGTGAACGGGAAGCCCGTCTTCACCTCCTATCCGGAGTTCTTCGGCAACACCATCACCGTGAACGGCAAGGTCTGGCCCTACCTGGATGTGGAGCCGCGCAAGTACCGCTTCCGCCTGCTCAACGGGTCGGATTCGCGCTTCTACAACATGTGGCTCGAGCTGGCTGGCGGCGGGAGCATTCCCGCCAATGCCGTGGGCCTCATCGGGAACGAGGGCGGGCTCCTGCCCACGATGGTCTCTGTGGCGCGGAGCGACGACTCGGGCCTCCTGCTCTCCCCGGGCGAGCGCGCCGACCTGATCATCGACTTCAGCAAGTTCGCCGCCGGCGCCATCCTCACGGTCCGCAACGATGCCGCCACGCCCTACCCGAACGGGGATGACGTCGCCAGCAACACCACGGGCCGGATCATGCAGTTCCGCATCAACAAGCCCCTCAGCGGCACCGATACCAGCCAGATGCCGATGAACCCCAAGGCGGCGGTGCGACCGGCCGGCTGGGACACTCCGAGCCGCACGGCCACCTTCGATCTCCAGGAAACGGATGAGTTCGACCGCTTCGTCTACAGCCCCGAGACTGGAACGGCGCTCCCCCGCCTCATGCTCAGGGTCAATGGCCGGAGTTTCGCCGACCCCCTGGATCCCCAGGAATTCCACAGCCTCGACGCCATCGAGGACTGGATCCTCATCAACAGCACCGTGGACATGCATCCCATGCACATCCACCTGGTCCACTTCGAGGTGCTGGAGAAGGGCACCATCAGCGCGGATGACTACGCGGCCGCCACCGCCCTCAGCATGCCCACCGTCTCGGGGATCGGCCTTCAGCCGAACGTGGATGAGCTGGGGAGGCCCGTGACCCCGGGGTCCGAAAATCCCTACACGGTGCATGCCAGTGAGCTTGGCTGGAAGGAGACCGTGCGGGTGCCCCCGGGCTCGGACACGGGGCTCCGGGTCGGCTATGTGAAGGTGCGGGCCAAGTTCGACCGGGTCGGCACCTACATGTGGCACTGCCACATCCTGGCCCATGAGGAACACGAGATGATGCGGCCTTTCACCGTGGCCCCCTGACCTCCTAGATGGCCCCACCCCACTCTGGCGCCGTGCCGCACTCAGGCACGGCGCCGTCGTTTTTGCCCCCGGCGTTCTTGGCATTGCCTCGTCAGGGGTCTGACGGGGGCCGGCACCAGGTACGAGCCTTGCCAATTCTAGGGTGGGGGGCAGTCTCTGCCGATGAGCCCCTCTGAGGGTGATCCATGGACCGAGGCAGTTTCCTGGGCGTATTGCTGGGCGTACTCCTGCTGGCGGTGGCCATCGGGCTGGGTCCCAATCCGCGGATCTTCTTCCACCCGGCCAGCACCATCGTGGTGGTGGGAGGGGTGATCGCGGCCACCATGATCCGCTTCCCGCTGGAGCACGTGAGCTACGCCTTCAGCATCGCCAGCCGCGCGTTCTTCACCCGGCCCCCGGGGACGCAGGCCCTGGTGGCGCAGATCGTGGGCCTGTCCCAGCGGGCGCGGCGCGAGGGCCTGCTGAACATGGAAAAGGCCATGGACGTGGAGGGCTTCCTGGCCAAGGGACTCCGCATGGTGGTGGACCAGTCCACCCGGGAGCACATCCACGCGGTGCTGGCCGCCGAGCTCCGCTCCACCCAGGATCGCCACCTGCAGGGCCAGGAGATCTTCCGCTTCATCGCCCTCAGCGCGCCCTCCTTCGGCATGGTCGGCACCCTCATCGGCATGGTGCAGCTCTTCGCCTCCATCAAAGACCCCTCGAACATCGGGGGCGCCATGGCGCTCTCCCTCCTGTCCACGCTCTACGGCGCCGTCATCGCCTACCTGCTGGCCATCCCCATCGCCGGGAAGCTGGAGCTGCGCAGCAAGGAGGAGCTCCAGCTCAAGCACATCATGCTGGAGGGCGTCCTGGGCATCCAGGCCGAGATGCATCCCGCGGCCCTGGAGGCCCAGCTGAACGCCTTCCTGGCGCCCAGAGAGCGGGGCGCTGACCGGAGGGCCCGTGGGTAACCAGGCCCCCATGCGCTTCGCCCGCCGCAAGGCGGACCTGGAGTCGCTGTGGCTGATGACCTTCTCGGACCTGATGGTGCAGCTCATGGCCTTCTTCGCGCTGCTCTACTCCTTTTCCGTGGCCGATCAGACCAAACTGCAGCAGGCCGTGACCTCCATCCAGAAGGCCCTCGGCGTCGACTCGAAGGCGGCCGTGACCTGGTCGGGGGATGGCATCCTGCCCGGCACCACCGGGATGGACCCGGCCAAGGCCGAGGACCTGGAGAAGCTCCTCAATGCCGCGCAGGCCAGCGACGGCCGGGACAAGGGGACGCGCCTGCGCTTCGTGAGCTTCCGCGGCTCCCTGATTTTCGAGGAGGGCAGCAGCACCCTGACCTCGGGCAGCGACGTCATCCTGACGCGGCTCTCGGAGCTGGCGCTGCGCTATCCGGGCTTCACCCTCGTCTGCGAGGGCCACGCGGCGCCCGGTGAGCGGGGCCGGGGCACCGACGCCCTGGACCTGAGCTCCCAGCGGGCCATGGCCGCCCAGCGCTATCTTGCAGGCATCGGCCTCCAGCCGGCCCAGCTGACCTCCGAAGCCCATGGCGACAGCCGCCCCGAAGGCGGGGCACAGACCCCCGAAGGCCGCGCGCTCCAGCGGCGGGTGACGTTCCGCTTCCAGCGGGTGGCGGAGCGGTAGGCGGCACTCCAGACTCGGCAGGCTCGGTCACCGTCGGGTGGGGGCCTGGAAGCGCCAGGCCAGGCCGCCTTCAACCAGGGAGGTGTTCAGCCTGCCGTTGGGCGCACGGGTGCGGCCGCCCAGGACCTGCAGGCTCCAGCCGCCACCCAGATCCTGTTCCATCCCCGCCGTGGCCTGGACCAGGAAGCCCCCGGAGGTGTCCACGCCGCCACCACCGGCGGCGCCCAGCAGGGTCTGAAGACGCAGGCGCGGGCCCGCGCCCAGCAGCGCCGGGCTGCGCCAGGCCAAGCCCAGCAGGCCCTGGCCGAAGCCCCCGGCCCTGCCGGCTGTCGCGAAATTCCCCTGGCCCACCGACTCGAAGCCGGAGCCCAGGTCGTAGGAGAAATGCAGGCCCACCAGCTCGATGGGCAGGGCCCTGGCCTCGCCACGCCGCTGGGGTGCCGTCAGCCGGAGGAAGGAGGGGCGGAAGGACCAGCCGGTCCAGGACCAGGTCCAGTCCGCAGGCGCCGTGGGCCCCGAGGGCGCGGCGAACGTGAAGCGCCGGCCAGCCTGAACCTGCAGCACGCGGGCCTTGAAGCTGGCGGAGGGCGCCGTGATGTAGCCGGCCGAGGCCGACAGCAGGCCACTGCGCCCGAGCCTGGCATCCAGGCCCAGGCTGGCCTTGATGGCAGCACCACCGCCCACATCGAGGTTGCCCCCACCGGCCGGGCCGGCCATGAGTTTCGCCACGCCGCGCAGCCGCCCGGACGCCACCAGGTCGACCTCGCAGCCCAGGCCGAGGAACACGTCCATGTAGCCATCCGCCTTGCCCCGCGCCGCGGCGGAGGAATCCAGCACCAGGAAGGACCGCGGTCCCAGGCCGAGGCGGAGTTCCAGTCCGCCCAGGTCCACGGGGTCCTGGTCCGGGCCGCCGCCCAGGGCCTGAGTCGACCGCGTGGGCAGGTAGCGCTGGGATGTCAGCAGGATCGCCACTTCGCGGAAGTGGGCGAGATCGGGCTGGGCCAGGACGGGTGCGGCCTGCGCTGGCCTCACCGGCAGGTGGAACGGGAAGGCCGCCGTGAGGGCGAGCTGGCTGGAGTCGATGGCCCCGTTGGGAAAGCGCACGCGGGACCAGGCCACGCCGTAGCTTGCGCCCGGGGTCGCCCAGCTCAGGCCCATCTGGCCCCGCACCATGAGGCCGCCGCCCACGGAGGCCCGACTCACGCCACCACCGCCCACCCACAGCCCCGCGTCCAGGCCCAGACGGTCGGTGAGGGGCAGGCGCCAGCCACCGCCGACGCCCATGGTGATGAAGCCGCCCCGCTCACCCGTCAGGCTGCCCCAGCCGCCGAGGCCCGCGTAGGCACCCGAGTCCCAGCGCCGCTCCACCTGCAGGCCCACCACGCCCATGGCGCGGGCATCCTGGCCCGGCATCTGCCAGGCTTCGGCGGTCCAGCGCGTTTCAAACTGCGGCAGGGGCCCTTGCGCGAGGCAGGGCAGCGCCGCCAGCAGCAGCAGGGCAGCGGGCGCTCGCGGAGTCCGATCCATCCGTTGACTATACCCAGCGGGCTCCGTGGGCAGGCGCTCGGCGGGTCCTACCGGAACCGCGCCTCCGACTGCGCCAGGGCAAGGGCGAAGGTGGCCAGGACCGCAGCGTTGTGGGCCAGGTCATCCTTCTCGACCTTGTCGAAGGTGTCGGCATGGGTGTGGTGGATGTCGAAGTAGCGCGTGGCCGCATGGCTCACGCCGATGCCCGGCACGCCTTCGGCCACCATGGGGCTCACGTCCGCGCCCGAGCCCCCGAGCCGCAGGTCCACGGGGCCGAAGGGCGCCAGGGCCCGCTCGAAGGACTTCAGGGTGGCCAGGGCCGCCGCCTTGGCTTCCGGCGTGGCCTTCCTCAGCTCGAGGCTGAAGGCTTTGATGCGCTCGCTGCCGGAATCCGTCTCCACCGCAGCGACGATGTCCTTGAGCTCAGCCCGGTGGGCGTCGCGGTAGGCCTTGCCGCCCCGCAGGCCGTTCTCCTCGTTGGTCCAGAGCACCACCCGGATCGTGCGTCGCGGCTTGAGACCCAGGCGTTGGATGAGCCGCGCGGCCTCCATGGCGATGACGGTGCCGGCGCCGTCGTCCTGGGCGCCCTGGCCCACGTCCCAGCTGTCCAGGTGGCCGCTGAGGATGACGACCTCGTCGGGCTTCTCCGTGCCGGGGATCTCGGCCACCACGTTGGCGGACAGCGCGTCCGGCAGGGTCTTCGCGCCCATCACGAGCCGCATCTGGATGCGCTCGCCGCGCTGCTGCATGCGCCGCATCTGGGTGGAGGCCTCGAGGGTGACCGCCGCCGTGGGGATCTTCGGGAAGGCGGGATCGTAGTCCATGGCGCCGGTGTGGGGCGTGTCCAGGCTCACGGGGCCCACGGAGCGCACCAGGGCGCCCACGGCGCCGTACTTCGCGGCCCTGGCGGCGCCGTCGTGCCGGTAGACCACCGTGTGGCCGTAGCCCTTGAAGGGCACGTCGAAGAGGACGATCTTCCCCTTCACCGCCTCGCCGAGCTGGTCGAGCTCGTCGAAGGAGCCCACCACCGCCACATCCGCCGTGAGGCCACCCTCGGGCGTGCCCACGCTGCCCCCGAGGCCCAGGATGTTCAGCCGGGTCGGGGTCGGCAGGAGCAGCTCGGCGGACTCGTGCCCACGCACCCAGTGGGGCACCATCACAGGTTCGGCCCGGACGTTGACGAGGCCCGCGGCCTTCAGGCGGCTCTGGGCCCAGGCGATGGCCTGGTCCAGCTGGGGCGATCCCGAGAGCCGGGGGCCGATGCGGTCACAGAGCCAGGCCAGGTCCTCGTAGGCCCCGTGGGTGCGGAAAGCCTCGGCCCGCAGGCGCTCGGCCACTGGACGCGGGTCTGCGGGCGGAGCCTGCGCTCCCAGTTGCACGGCGATCAGGCAGGGGAGGAGGCGACGGAAAGGATTCATACCTCATCTTAATTGGTAGGCTCCCGGGGTCACGGTTTTTTTGCCAGTGCCTCGATCTGGGCCCGCACCGCCTTCATCAGCGCGTTGGGGATCGGGACGCTGAGGTTGTACTGCTGGATCAGCCAGCGGTCCCCCTCTCGGCTGAGGACTCCCGAGCCGCGGGCCGGGCCCAGGTTCGGGGTGTCCAGGTCCTCGTCGAACCAGGCGGTGCGGCCATCCTTGGACAGCGTGATCGCCCGCCGGGTGGCCTTGAAGCTCCAGGCCTTGCCGCGCTGGAAGATGGGATGGGCCCAGACCTGGAAGGCGGCCTTGGGCCAGCGCTCACCGGGATCGGTGCCGAGGAAGACCGACCCCTCGGCCAGGTGGCCGAAGTAGCGGCCCTCATCGGCCTGAGCAGCGGCCAGGTGCCAGTCATCGAGCACCGCGGCGACCGCCTTTTCGGTGGGGGGCTGGGCGCAGAGGTTGAGGGTGGCGCAGAGCAGCAGGGCGGGGCGCATGGGGACTCCAATCAGGGAGCGTCAGGGCCGGTCGAGGTTCACCCGGATTCGCATCCGGCCGCTGGCGTCCGTCTCCAGCACCTCCCAGGACAGGGGGCCGCTGCGGCCCTTCGGCTGCTCGCCGGGACCGAGGTTGAAGGCGGCGTCATCGAGTTCCCAGAGGCCGATGGGGAGTCTCGGCGCGGGGGGTTCCGGGCTGCCCGGGTGGGCGTCCACCACCCGCACCGGGCCCCGGGGATCCCCGTAGGACAGCAGGCCCGGGTCGACGAGGGCCACCACCAGGCCCTGGTGGCCCGGGCCGAAGCGGCCGCCGATGCGGCCCTGCTCGAAGCCCCAGGGGCGGCGCACCTCCAGGCTGAAGAAGCGCCCCTTCCTGCGGGGATCGGCGAGGGTGATCCACTGGGGATCGCTTCCCGGGGCGCGGGAGACCGGTGCGAGCCAGCCCTCCCAGTGGTGGTCCCTCACCGCGAGGCGGTGCACCGAGGACCGGAAACAGCCCTGGTACCACAGCTCGGAACGCACCCAGGCCAGGGGATGGGAGGGGCTGTAGCCCATGTCCGCCACCCAGGGACCCGCGTCGGGGTGCTGGCGGTCCCAGCCCCGGTACTGGCCGCCGTCCATGAGATCCCAGATGCCGGCGGTGGGGGCCTTGCCATCCTCAAGGTAGAGGTCGTCCACGCGGTGCTCGCCCATGCTGTGGAAGGCCTCGTGGACGATGTTGCCCAGGGGCACCTCCTCGGTCATGAAGAGCAGGGGCCAGCGCTCGTCGCGGTTCCAGGGCAGGGGCATCAGCAGGCTGACGGCCTTGATGTGGGTCGGGGTTGCCGGTCACGGACTGCGGGTGGCCGGGCGCGATGATCCAGAGGAAATCCGGCTTGCCGTCCGGTTGCGGGGCGCCGGTGCGGTTGTCCACCTGGTCGCAGTCGCCCAGGGCTTCGCCACGCAGCCGCTCGAGCACCCAGCGGGCCATGTCCTGGACGTGGCTGTCGCGCCGCGGCGCCGGATGCTCATCGCTGCGCAGCTTGAGGAGGCGCCCCTCGACCAGCGAGAGGGCGCCTCTGCTCACGTCGTAGAGGTAGTTCGCGGCGCTGGCCACGCCCGGGGCTCGCGAGAACAGGAGGTCCCGCAGGGCCGCATCCGGCACGCGGGAGGGCTCGTCGGGGAAGTCTAGGCGCACGAGGAGGACGGAGCCCTTCCTGAAGCCCGGCTCGGGACGCAGCACGATCTCCCGGGACCATTCCGCGGCGGGCACGAAGTCGCGCTGCCAGCCGTCCTTCTCGACGGCGAGCACCGCGTCGCCCGGCGCCAGCTCAGGCGGAACCGCCCTTCGGCGTCGGTGATGGCCAGGGGCTGCGGGCCCGCTGGAGCGACGCGGGGCTGACGGTCCGCATAGACGCGCACGCCGGCAATGCCCTGATGTCCATCGGTGACGCGTCCCAGGCTCCAGGGGCGGGGGGCCGCCGTGGGTGAGGCTTGCCGGGAGCCGAACCCGAACCAGTACAGGGAGGCTGACACGGCCAGCGTCAGCAGCCCGAAGGCCACCGTCCTTGGCCGGATGCTCATGCCTGGACGAGCTTCTGCAGATGGGCCAGGCGGGCGAGCAGGGAGACGCGGCGGCGGGTCTCCGGGGCCACGAGCGGCTTCTCGAGGGCATCGGCCACGGGCTCCTGGAGGCGGGACCAGGTCTCCAGCTCACCGGGGGTGTAGAGCAGGAGGATGGGCATGTCCCTGAGCTCCTCGGACTCGTGGACCGCCACGGCCAGGGTCTGGGCGCTGCCCTCGAGCAGCTCCGTGTCCAGCACCATCAGGTCGGGCCGGTGGGCCAGGATCTGGGCGCGGGCCTGGCTCTCGCCCTGGGCCTCGAGGAAGGTCGCCTGGTCCTTGCCGTAGTGGTTCTGGACCTGGGAGCGCACCAGCGAGCTGGCGGAGACCACCAGCACCTTGGGGCGGGCCGGGGCCGGCGTGCCCGCCCGCAGGGCCAGGGCCCGGATCCGCAGGTGCGTCTGCACCCGGACCTGCAGCAGCATGGTGTTGGCGGGTTTGCGCAGGAAGTCGTCGGCGCCGGCCGTGTAGCTGCGGTCCTTGGCGTCACGGCTGAGGGCCGTGAGCACCAGGATGGGGACGCCGGCAGTGGCCGGGTTGCCCTTCATCATCTCGCAGGCCTTGAAGCCATCCATGGAGGGCATGACGGCATCCATGATGACCAGGTCGGGCAGGGACTCCTTCATCCGGTCCAGGGCCTCCTGGCCATTGGAGGCGGTCACGATCCGGTGGCCCAGGGCCTGCAGCTGGGCCTCGATCTGGCGTCGCTGAAGGGCATTGTCCTCGACCATCAGGATGGTCATGGGGGACGCGAACTGGGACAAGCTGGCTCCTTGCACTCGTATCTCGAGGGTAAAGGGCCTATCGGTTCGGATCAACCGCTGGTTGAAGAACCGGCCTTGGGAAAACTCCGCAGACAGCGCGGCTTGTCACCAGTACAATGGTGGGTTCGAGGTTCCTCAGTGTCAGATCCAGCCCTGATCCGCAATTTCTCCATCGTCGCGCACATCGACCACGGCAAGTCCACGCTGGCGGATCGCCTGCTGGAGCTCACCAAGACCGTGGCGGGACGGGACATGCAGGCCCAGATCCTGGATGACATGGATCTCGAGCGGGAGCGCGGCATCACCATCAAGGCCCACGCGGTGACGCTCAAGTACCCGGCCCTGGACGGCAAGACCTACACCCTGAACCTCATCGACACCCCGGGCCACGTGGACTTCACCTATGAGGTGAGCCGCAGCCTGGCCGCCTGCGAGGGGGCCATCCTGGTGGTGGATTCCACCCAGGGCGTGGAGGCCCAGACCCTGGCCAACACCTACCTGGCCCTGGAGAACGGCCTGGAGGTCTTCCCAGTCCTCAACAAGACCGACCTGCCCAGCTCCGATCCGGCCCGCGTGCTCGAGCAGATCGACACGGTCATCGGCCTGGTGGACACGGCCCACGCCGTGAACGTGAGCGCCAAGACCGGCGAGAACTGCGACCAGGTGCTGGAGCAGATCGTGAGGTGCATCCCGGCCCCCCAGGGGGATCCGAACGCACCCCTGCAGGCCCTGGTCTTCGACTGCTACTACGACGCCTACCGCGGCGTGGTGAACCTCATCCGGGTGATGAACGGCACGATCAAGGCCGGCGACACGATCCGCTTCATGTCCACGGGCAGCGAGCACCGGGTGGACGAGATCGGCATCTTCGATCCCAAGATGGACAAGCAGGACAACCTCTCGGTGGGCGAAGTGGGCTACCTGGTGGCCAACATCCGCTCGCTGGTGGACGTGAAGGTGGGGGACACCGTCACCCACGCCGTGACCCTGACGACCAAGCCCGCCACCGAGATGCTGAAGGGCTTCAAGGAGATCCAGCCCGTGGTGTTCGCGGGGATCTTCCCCACCTCCAGCGACGACTTCGAGAACCTGCGCAACGCCATGGACAAGCTGCGGCTCAACGACAGCAGCTTCACCTACGAGCCGGAGACCTCCACGGCCCTGGGCTTCGGCTTCCGCTGCGGCTTCCTGGGCCTGCTCCACATGGAGATCGTGCAGGAGCGCCTCGAGCGGGAATTCGACCTGGATCTCATCACCACGGCCCCCAGCGTGCGCTACCACGTGCACCTGACGGACGGGACCGAAGTCTCCGTGGACAACCCCACCAAGCTGCCGCCCCTCCAGAAGATCGCCAGGATCGAGGAGCCCATCATCGAGGCCACCATCCTCACCCGCACGGACTTCGTGGGCGGCCTGATCAAGCTCTGCGAGGAGCGGCGGGGCCTCCAGCAGAAGCTTGAATATGTCAGCCAGGACCGCGTGATGCTGGTCTACGAGCTGCCCCTGAACGAGGTGGTGCTGGACTTCTACGACAAGCTCAAGTCCACCTCCAAGGGCTACGCGAGCTTCGACTACCACATGAAGCACTACACCGAGTCCGACCTGGTGAAGATGGACATCCTGGTGAACGGCGATCCCGTGGACGCGCTCTCCATCCTGGTGCACCGGGCCAAGAGCCAGAGCCTTGGGCTGGCCCTCTGCCAGAAGATGAAGGAAGTCATCCACCAGCAGATGTTCGACGTGGCCATCCAGGCGGCCATCGGCAGCAAGATCATCGCCCGCACCAACGTGAAGGCCCGCCGCAAGGACGTGCTCGCCAAGTGCTACGGCGGCGACGTCAGCCGCAAGAAGAAGCTCCTCAACAAGCAGAAAGAGGGCAAGAAAAGAATGAAGTCCATCGGCAACGTGGAGATCCCGCAGGAAGCCTTCCTGGCGATCCTGAAAGTCGACAACTAGGATTCAAACGGCCCCGATGGACCGCCTTCATGGGATGGCCGCGGGAGGCCCAGCCGAGGGCCCCACTGGCAACGCGCGTGGGGGGCCCGGAGGGGGGGGCGCCGGGGGGGCCCCGGCCCGGCGGAGCCCCGCAGGCCGAGCCTCAGCCGGGTGGCGAGTGGGCAGGGCAGAAGGCCCTGTTTCGAGCCGGGACACGGCGAGGCGAGGTTTCCTGGCGATCCTCAAAGTCGATAGCTAGCCGACTTTGTCGTCGTCCTTGATCTCGCCGGCCTCGACGAGATTGGCCAGCAGGCGCTGGAGCTCGTCGTCGCCGATCACGCCGCGGCGCTGGAAGAGCCGGATGAGGCCCAGCACGAGGCTGCGGGTCTGGTAGGTCTCCAGCCGCCGGACGCTCTGGCCCGTGGTGCGACTGTGGATGAGATCGGGGTTGGCCGCAGGCACGGGGGGCGCCGGGCGGGCCGGAACGGCCGGGTCAAAGAGGCCGAAGGGATCGATGTTGACGGGCTGGGTCGGCGCGGCGGGATTGTCGAAGAAGGGATCCTTCGGGAAGGACGACGGGGTCGGCGGTGGGGCCGGCGGCGGCGGCGTGGGCACGGCCAGGGGGGACAGGCTGAAGGTGACGGGCAGGGCGTCATCCTGGCTCTGGTCCTTCCCCAACTCCACGGTCAGGGCCACACCCGGCGCCTCGAGGCGCCGATAGAGATCGGAGATGGCTTTTCTCAGCGCGCTGTGCGAGGCCACGACCGGCTGGATGTGGAGGCCGGAGGCGAAGCGCGCACTGTCGATGGCGTTGAGGTCCGAAGGATCGGACATGGCCAGCACCAGGGACTTCGGCTCCTGGGTGGCGATGGGCAGCACGGTGAACTGATCAGCCAGGCGGTGGGGGACCAGCTTGAGGACCTGGGGGGGCACTTCGATGTTGCGGACGTCCATCTGCGGCACGCCGGTCTGGTGGCTGAGGAAGTCCATGAGGACCTCCTCGGAGATGTAGCCCAGCGCCACCAGGTTGCTGCCGAGACGGCCCCGGGCGATCTTCTGGTGCGTGATGGCACTCTGGAGCTGGGCAGGCGTGATGAGCCCGCCCTCCACGAGCAGTTCACCCAGACGCTTGATCGGTTGCTGCATGTTTTAGATCCCCGGGGGGTTCATCATTGCTGCACAGAGGTTCGTCTCCAAGGTAACTTCATTCAAGGGTTTTGTGCAGACGGGGGCAGCATGAATACGGAGGAGCTGTGGCGGGCGACCCTGCACGACTTCAACAATCTGCTGGCGGGTCTCCAGGGTGTCCTGGACCTCAGTGACCCGCGCCTGCCCCTGGACGCCCGCAACCGCATGCGCCTGGAGACGACCCTCGGGGACGGGAAGACGCTCATCGCCATGGCCCGGGCGCTGGCGCTCGGCCGGCATCCGGATTCGGGCATGGCGTCCTGGCAGGAATGGAAGTCCGGCCTGGAGCAGAGGCTCGAACCCATGGCCACGCTCTTCCGGTGTCCCATCGAGCTGGTCGACGGGGGAGCCGGCGGCGCCCACTGGCCGGCCCCGCTGCTGCAGGACTGGGCTGCTGCCTTCACTCGGCAGATCCTCCCCTGGGCCACGCCTGGGCCCCTCCGCCTGGAGGCCTCTGCTTCGCCCGAGGCCTGGATCCTGACCTGGCTGGGCGATGCCCCCCTGCCGACGGCGCTGCGGCCGGAGCCGCCGCCGGACGCCCCCAAGAATCTGCCCTCCCTCTGGCTGAGGGCCACGGGTGAGCGCCTGGGCATCGCCGTCACGGAGACGCCAGGCGGGCTGGTGGCTCGCCTGGGGCGGTCCCTCCCCTAGGCGGTCCACCCCTCCGGCCGCTCGGCTCACCCCGGGAAGAATCCTCCTACACCCCCCGGCCGGGTAGGTTGGAGCCGGAGGTGATCCATGACGCTGAATCGGCCCGGCCGCTTCCTGTGTGGGGCCGCGATGGCCCTGATGGCCCTTGGCCTCGAGGCCTCCGCGCCCGCCATGTTCCGGGGGGACGCGGCCCACACGGGGGTCTACGCCTCCGCGCCACCGACCCTGGCCAGCACGGCCTGGACTTTCCGCACCGGAGCCAAGGTGCTCTCGTCCCCGGTGGTCTCCGAGGGCGTTCTGTTCGTGGGGAGCGCCGACCACCGCTTGTACGCCCTGGATGCGAAGAGCGGCGCGCTGAAATGGCGCTTTCAGGCCGCCGGCGCCATCGCCTCCTCGCCAGCGGTCGCGGAGGGGCGCGTCATCTTCAGCAGTCTCGATGGGCTCATCCACGGGCTGGACGTCGCCACGGGCAAGTCGGTCTGGTCCTTCCGCACGGAAGGGGAAAGGCGCTTCACGGCCCCAGGCATCCACGGCGCGCAACCCCGGACCGAGCTGATGCCGGATCCCTTCGATGTGTTCCTCTCCTCCCCGGCGGTGGCGGGAGGCCTCGTCATCGTGGGCAGCGGCGACCAGCATGTCTACGCCCTGGACGCCGCCACGGGCGCGCTCCGCTGGAAGCGGAGGACCGGCGGCGTCGTGCACGCCAGCCCCGCCGTGGCCGGTGGGCGCGTGTTCATCGGGAGCTTCGATCGGACCCTGTACGCCCTCGACGCGGCCACCGGCGCCATCCACTGGACCTTCCAGACCGGGGACGATCCCGAGCTCCACAACCAGGTCGGCATTGCCAGCTCCGCGGCAGTGGCCGAGGGACGGGTCTTCTTCGGCTGCCGGGACGGCCACTTCTACGCGCTGGACGCGGCCACGGGGAAGCTGCTCTGGAAGCACGACAACCGCAAGGGCTGGGTCATCGCCTCGCCCGCGGTGCAAGGTGGACGGGTGTACTTCCCCACCTCGGACGGGCAGCGCTTCAAGGCCCTGGAGGCCGCCACAGGCAGGGGCGTCTTCGACCAGCCGATGAAGGCGGTGTCCTTCTCCTCTCCGGCCCTCGCAGGGAACCGGCTCCTCTTTGGCACTTCGGATGGCTGGCTGCACCTGATGGACCGGGACACCGGTGCGGAAGTGGCCGCCTTCCAGACCGAGGGCTGCCGGCAGAACGGGAAGAAGTACCTGGACGCGGAAGGGCGCATGATCGGGTCGGCCCTCTATCCCGACGGCACGCTGGACGGCATGGTCATCGGCCTCGACCGCATGTTCAGCCTGGGGTCGATCCTGTCCTCGCCGGTGGTCGCCGAAGGCCTCGTGTACGTGGGCAGCACCGACGGGACCGTGTACGCGCTGCGCTGAAGGAACGGTGGATGGCATTGTTCTGGCTGACCGCTACAATGGAGGATTCGGGCGGGGCGATGAAGTTCCATATCCAAACCTGGGGCTGCCAGAACGGGGCCCCCTCCGCGATCCGGCGAAGCCGGGGAGCGGGAGCACAGCGCAGTGCGCTGTGCGATCGGGGGGTAGTCCCCTTCATCCAGCAGCCCCAGGACCGAGGGCTTTCATGAAATTCCACATCCAGACCTGGGGCTGCCAGATGAACGACCACGACGGCGAGAAGCTGTCGGGGCTGCTGTCGGCCGACGGCTTCGAGGAAGTCGGGACGGCGGAGGAGGCGGAGCTGGTGCTCCTGAACACCTGCTCCATCCGCGAGAAGGCTGTCCACAAGGTGTACTCCGAGCTGGGCCGGCTGCGGGAGGAGAAGCAGCGGCGTCCCCTGCTGGTAGGCGTCACGGGCTGTCTGGCCCAGCAGGAACAGGCGGCCCTCTTCAAGCGCGCCCCCCACATCGACTTCGTGCTGGGCACCATGGCCCTGAAGCAGCTGCCCAGGCTCGTGGCGGAAGCTCAGGCCGGCAAGGCTCGGGTGATGGACACGGGCGAATACCCGGACAACCACCTGTTCCCGCCTTCCGTCACCCGCCGTCGCGACACGGCCAAGGCCCTGGTGACCATCACGGAGGGCTGCAACCACGCCTGCACCTACTGCATCGTGCCCACCACGCGGGGCGCCGAGCGGCACCGGCCCTACAGCGATGTGCTGGCCGAAGTGCGGGGACTGGTGGCGCGGGGCTACCGTGAGGTGGAGCTGCTGGGCCAGAACGTGAACAGCTACGCCGGTGGCTGCACCTTCGCCGACCTGCTGGGGCGGGTCTCCGAGGTGGACGGCCTGGAGTGGATCCGCTTCACCACCAGCCACCCCATGAACTTCACGAAGGACCTGGCGAAGGTGCTGGTGGCGAACCCCAAGGTGGCGCCCTTCCTGCACCTGCCCTTGCAGAGCGGCAGCGACCGGGTGCTGAAGCGGATGCTCCGCGAATACACTGTGGCCGAGTACCTGGAGCGGCTGGGCTACCTGGGCGAGGGCCGTGACCGCATCGCCCTCAGCACGGATTTCATCGTGGGCTTCCCGGGCGAGACCGAGGAGGACTTCGAGGCCACGATGCAGGTCCTGGACGACGTGGCCTTCGACGGCTCCTTCAGCTTCATCTATTCACCGAGGCCCGGGACGCCGTCCCTGCGCCTCAAGGACGACCTGCCTCAGGGCGTGAAGTCCGCGCGCCTGACGCGGCTGCAGCGGCGGCAGACGGAACTCACGCGGGCCAGCAACGCGCGCTTCCTGGGCCGGGAGATCCCGGTGCGGGTGGAGACCCATGGGCCCAACGAGCACGGCTGGTGGCTGGCCCGCAGCGGCGAGTGGAAGACCATCCACCTGCAGGCCGGGCCGGGCCGCGTGCTGCCCTTCGGTGAACTCGTCCAGGCCAGGGTCACCCAGGCGGGCCCGCACTTCCTGGGCGCGGAACTCGTCTAGCTCCGTTCGTCCAGCGAGACGGTGAAGGCCCAGCGGCGCGCTCCGCCAGGGGGCACGAGGAAGACGCCGGGCTTCGCGCTGAATTCGCCGTCCCAGTCCACGGGATCCGCATGCCCGTCCCAGGGCTCGATGCAGAGGAAGGTGGGGCCCGGGTCCGGTTTGGCCCAGAGGCCCAGGTGCGGGAATCCCTCCCAGGCCAGGGTGAGAGAGGGACCGCCTGGGACCGCGTAGCGGAGGCTCCGGCTGCGGGGCTGCAGGAAGATCAGGGCATCCTGGCGGAACAGCTCTTCGTGCAGTGCCAGGTCGCGCTGGGCGATGGGTGTGGGCTGGTCTTCCCGGGTGAGGAGGCCCCCGCCGTCGAGCCGCCGGAGTGGACCCGGTTCATCCGCCTCGAAGGTGAGCCGATGCGCCGCTTTGGAAGGCCCCGGAACGAGGGGCCAGCGGAAGGCCGGATGGAGGCCGAGGCTCGCTGGGAGCACCTCGGCCGCCGGGTTCTGCAACTCCAGCTCCATGCGAAGGCCGGAGGCCACGAGGGCAAAGCGGACGACCAGGCGGAAGGCGAAGGGGTAGGCCTGCCGGGTGTGATCGTCATCCCGAAGTTCGAGGGCGCAGTGGGCGGGTGCGCGTTCCAGCCAGGCGAAATCCTTGTCCCGGGCGAAGCCGTGCCTGGGCATGGGAAAGGCCTTTCCGCCATGACGCAGAAGATCCCCATTCAGCCCGCCCACGACCGGGAAGAGCAGGGGCGCATGGCGGGGCCAGAGTGGACCGGCATTCCAAAGCAGATCGCAACCACCAAGCCGCAGGGCCTGGAGTTCCGCGCCATGGGGGGCGATCACGGCTTCCGCGCCGTCCTGGTGCAACCGGTGGAGGTCCATGCCGACATGATGACCGGCCCCATGGTAGATTGGCCCTCCCGTCCTTCACGCACGCAGCCAGCCCCCCCTGGAGCCAGTCATGCCCTTCACGGCGGACGCCATCGCGACCATCCTCCACGCGCCCCGGGAGAACGTGGAGGCCCACTGGCCCCTGGTCCTCGAGGCGCTCGGCGCCCTGAAGATCCTGGAGCCCGCGGTTGAGGTCGCGGCCATCGCCAGCATCGGCACCGAGAGCTACCTGTTCGCGCCCGAGCGTGAGGCCGGGACTGAGGCCTACTTCCGCCGCATGTACGAATTCGACCGCAGCCTCGGCAACCTCGAGCCGGGGGATGGCCCCCGGTACTGCGGCCGGGGCTTCGTCCCCCTGGTCGGGCGCTCCGAATACGCCCGCTTCGGCAAGCTGGTGGGCGCGGACCTCGTGGAGCAGCCGGACCTGGCCCTGGACCCGGCGGTGGCCGCCCGGATCCTGGCCTACGACTTCATGCTGAAGGGGGTTCCCAAGGCCGCGGCCGAGGACGACTGGGTGAAGGTCCGGCGGCTGATCCATGGTGACCTGTCCGGGTGGAAGCGGTTCAACGGGATCCTGATCCCGCTGCTGAAGCAGCTTCCCTAAAATCAAGACCCGGAGGGCTGCGCCCGAAGCAGCAGGCATGGCCATCGGCCCAGACCGTGCAGCTGGGGGACCGGCCTTGTCCGGGAGTCCTCTATGCGCGTCAATCAACCGGTCACCAAGGTGGAACGCCGTTTGGACGAGGGCGCCTACATCGTCTCCACGACGGATCTCCGGGGCGTGATCACCTACGGGAACGAGGAGTTCATCCGCATCAGCGGGTTCACCCGGGACGAGCTGATCGGGCAGCCGCAGAACGTCGTGCGCCATCCCGACATGCCCCCCGCGGCCTTCGAGGACCTGTGGCGCACCATCAAGGCTGGGAAGCCCTGGCAGGGGCTGGTCAAGAACCGGTGCAAGAACGGGGACTTCTACTGGGTGGACGCCAACGTGACGCCCATCGTGGAGAGCGGCCAGACCGTCGGGTACGTCTCCATCCGCAGCAAGCCGACGGCCAGCCAGATCGCCGATGCCGAGCGCATGTACGCCAGGGCCAATGCCGGCCAGCCCATGGAGGACCCCGAGCGGAAGCTCTGGATCCCCTTCCCCGACATGGGCTTCCGCAACCGGGTCTGGGCCGCCGCCGCCTCGGTTCTGGCCGTCTTCTTCGTCATGGCCACCATCAGCTTCTTCGCCTTCACGACGACCCAGGTCGAAGCGACCTCGGTCAAGGAGGAGTACCTCCCGACGACGCTTCTGGCCGAGGAAATGGCCCTCCAGACCGTGCAGATCCAGCAGGCCATCACCGACGCGGCCCTCACCAGGCGCGCCGAATCCATGCAGGAGGCCGCCAAGGCCGCCGAGGCCTTCCACAAGGCCGAGCAGGCCTTCCGGAAGCTCGCCGTGCGCGATGTGGCCAACCTGAAAGTGCTGGATGAACTCACCAAGGACTTCGAAGCCCTCCACAGCACGGGCAAGACCATGGTCGCCGCCTACCAGAACCAGGGCCTGAGTGAAGGCAACAAGGTCATGGAGGCCTTCGACAAGGTGTCCGAGACCCTTACGATGCACATGCTCAAGCTCCGGGATGCGGAGGTCAGAGACGTGGAGGCCCGGCTGAACACCATCTCCAGCCGGGCTGGTCTCAGCCTGTGGGTCCTGGGCGTCGGCACGGTCGTCGGAGTCGCCGCAGGGCTGCTGGTGTTCGGCAAGCTGGTGCAGGTCCTGGATCACCAGCTGGGCGGCGATCCCAAGGTCGCCCTCGAGCTGGCCCGGGCCCTCGCCGAAGGCAACCTGCGCATGGACATTCCCACGCGGCCCGGGGACCGGACCAGCCTCATGGCCACCCTGCGCGGGATGCAGGCCTACCTGAAGACCACCATCAACCGCATCCGCTTCGACGCCATGCGCGTCCAGCAGAACAGCAGCGAGATCGCCACGGCGACCCACGAGATCGCCAGCACCAGCCGGGAGCTGGCCCGCAATGCCGATTCCCAGCGCACCTCCACGGACCGCATGGCCTCCGCCATCACGGAGCTGTCCGCCTCGGTCCGGGAAGTGGCCGACCATGTCCAGACCAGCCACCATCGCGCCATGGAGGCTTCCAAGACGGCCCAGGATGCCAACGCCTCGGGCCAGGCCGCCATCCGGGCCATGGACCGCGTGGAGGAGGCCACCGGCCAGATGGTCGAGGCCGTGCAGGTGATCCAGGACATCGCCCGGCAGACGAACCTGCTCTCCCTCAACGCCGCCATCGAGGCCGCCACGGCGGGCTCGCTGGGCAAGGGCTTCGCGGTGGTCGCCGAGGAGGTCCGGAAGCTGGCCGAGCGCAGCGACGCCTCCGCCCGCGAGATCGCCCAGCTCATCGAGGGCAGCAACAAGGCGGTGACCCAGGGCAAGGCCACGGTCCAGGATGCGGTCCAGGCCCTGGAGACCATCCGCGACCACATCTCGGAAGTCGCCGCCATGTCCACCCAGATCGAGGCCGCCTCGGGCGAGCAGGCCAAGGCCAGCGAGGAGGTGGCCAAGCAGGTGGAACTCGGGGCCCAGCAGGCCGTCCAGAACGCCAGCGCCAGCGTGCAGCTCTCAGGCACGGTGGACAGCAACGCCGCGACCACCGAGCAGCTCTCCCGCACGGCCGAGGGCCTGGCGGACCTCATGGGGCGGTTCAAAACGTAACCAGCTCCTGGCTGGCTCCAGCCCTGGTGCGCCCGGCCGGACTCGAACCGGCACGCCCTTGCGGGCAGCGGATTTTAAGTCCGCGGCGTCTGCCATTCCGCCACGGGCGCATGGGTCCAGCCTAACGAGAGACCGCGGGACATGGTAGGTTCGACCCATGATTTCCCGTGCCGCCGCGCTGCTGCTGGCGTTCTCCACGCTGCCCCTGACCGCGGAGGTCCGGGACCTGAAGGCCTTCTTCCAGGAGCGCTGCGCGGTCTGTCACGGTCCCGATGGCACGGGCCGGGGTGCCAGTGGCGCCAGGCTGGGCGGGCGCAATCTGGCGGAGGCCCGCTGGCTGGCCAGACAGGAGGAGGCGGGGCTCGTGGCCTCCATCCTCAAGGGACGTGGTGCCATGCCCGGGTTCCGGCGGCAGCTGTCCGAAGCCGAGGCGCGCCGCCTGGTGAAGGAATTCATCCGGCCTGTCGCGGCGAGAAAGCGCCCCTGATCCCGCCCCCCGGGGGCGGAATGGCCGCATAGTGGGTGGTTCAGCACCCAATGAGGTTCATATGCGCCGGACCATCGTGATCCTGTATCTGGCCCTGCCGCTGCATCAGGCCGTGCAGGCCGAGACACTGGGCAGGTCCGTGAAGGAGCTGAAGGGCTTCTACGCCGCCAGCTGCGCGAAGTGCCATGGGTCCGACGGCTCCGGCCGCAGCCCCGAGGGAAAGCGCCTGACCGACCCGGACTTCACCGACCAGCAGACGATGTCCAGGAAAAGCGACGCCATGATGGTGAAGACCATCCGGAAGGGCATCTTCTTCGGGGTGGTGATGCACCCCTTCAAGAAGCGGATCACCGAGGCTGAGGCGCTGAGCCTGGTCCGGGAAGTCCTGCGCAAGGCTGAGAAGGGCAAGGTCATCGCGCCATGAGGCGAGCCACCAAGTAGCATGGACCAATGCCTGGCCCCGCCTCCGAACCGATCGACCACCCGCTCCTGCGCAACCTGAACGCCCCCCAGCGGGAGGCGGTGCGCCACGCCCACGGCCCCCTGCTCATCCTGGCCGGTGCCGGATCGGGCAAGACCACGGTGATCACCCGGCGCATCGCCTGGCTCATCGAGGAGGAGGGCGTGCACCCGGGGTCCATCCTGGCCATGACCTTCACCAACAAGGCCGCCGAGGAGATGCGGGAGCGCGTCCAACGACTCGTCTCCGTCCCCGCCGCCCAGATGTGGGTGAGCACCTTCCACAGCTTCTGCACGCGCATCCTGCGCCGCGAGGGGGAGCGAACGCCCGTGGGCCGGGACTTCGTCATCTTCGATCCCTCGGACCAGAAGAGCCTCGTGAAGCAGGTGCTGGCGGAGCTGAAATTGCCCGAGAAGCAGTTCCACCCGAAGAAGGTGCTGGAGCTCATCAGCGACTTCAAGAACCGCTGCCTGCTGCCGGAGGAGGCCCGGGAAGAGGGGCTGGATCCCTGGACCCGCAAGGTGCTGGACGCCTATGACCTGTACCAGAAGGGGCTGAAGAACCACCGCGCCTGCGACTTCGATGACCTCCTGCTCTGGACCGAGCGCCTGTTCCGGGATCCTGTGGTGCAATCGGTCTACAGCGAACGGTTCAAGTTCATCCTGGTGGACGAATACCAGGACACCAACCGCGCCCAGTACCTGCTGGTGCAGCACCTGGCGCGGAAGCACCACAACCTGTGCGTCGTCGGCGATGAAGACCAGTCGATCTACGGCTGGCGTGGGGCCGACATCCGCAACATCCTCGACTTCCAGCAGGACTTCCCCGAGGCCGTGCGCATCGAGCTGCTGCAGAACTACCGCTCCACGGAGAAGATCCTGGACGCGGCCTCCCAGGTGATCGCCAACAACTCCCAGCGCGTGGAAGGCAAGGGTGCCCTGAAGACGGACCTGGGGGAGGGCGAGTCCATCCAGTTCAAGCTCTCGGACGAGGGGCGGCTGGAGTCCGAGTGGGTGGTCCAGCGCATCCAGGAGCTGCGCTACCTGGACCACGAGGCCAAGGTCGCCGTGCTCTACCGGGCCAACTGGCAGTCCCGGCAGATGGAGGAGGCCCTGCGCGCCCAGAACCTCGCCTACCGCCTGGTGGGCGGCGTGAAGTTCTACGAGCGCCAGGAAGTGAAGGACCTCATCTCGTACCTGCGGCTCATCTCGAACCCCTTCGACCTGGTGAGCTTCCGCCGCTGCGTGAACGCGCCCAGCCGGGGCGTGGGACCCACCACCCTGGGCAGGATCGAGGGCGCCATCCCGGAAGGCGGGACGCCCCTCGAAGGCTTGTCGCTGCTGCTGCGCTCCGGCGAGCTCAAGGGCCGCGCCCAGCGGGAGCTGGTCAAGTTCCTGGACCTCTTCCACCGGGCCGGGACGGAGCGCGAGGCCCTGGGACTGGCGGGTCTGGTGAAGTGGGTGCTCCAGGAGAGCGGCTACCTGCAGAGCCTGGAGGACGAGGCCACGCTCGAAGCCGAAGGCCGCATCCGGAACCTGGAAGAGTTCCTCAGCGCCGCGGCGGAGTCGGAATCGCTGGGCCTCCGCCTGTCGGAGTTCCTGGACCGCATCACCCTGGCCGCGGACACGGACCAGCTGGAGGAGGCCTCGCAGCTCAGCCTCATGACCATCCACTGCGCCAAGGGGCTGGAGTTCCCCTACGTCTTCGTCATCGGCATGGAGGAGGATGTCTTCCCCAACCGCAACGCCCGCGAGACGTCGGATGGCCTGGAGGAGGAACGCCGCCTCTTCTACGTGGCCATCACCCGCGCCCAGCGCCGCCTCACCCTCAGCGCCGCGCGGCGGCGGCGCATCATGGGCACGGAGATGCTCTCCATGCCCAGCCGCTTCCTCCGCGAGCTTCCGGCCACGGCACTGACGGCCCCCATCCGCTGGGGCACCGAGCTCTACCAGGCGGGGGAGGGCGTGCGTCCCGGCAGTTCGTTCACGCGCGGGGCTGGCGGGGCTTCCGTGGCCACGGAGCTGCAGCGCATCCGCAGCTTCTTCGACCGGGTGAAGGAGGCGCCGGTTCCCGCCGACGCGTCGCAGGGCGGCAGGCCTTCCGCGCCCGCCGAGAAGGAAGATCCCAATGCGTTCCCAGCCGGCACTCGGGTGAAGAGTCCGCGCTTCGGGACGGGCACCGTGCTGGCGGCCTCCGGGCGCGGCGATGGCCTCACCTACACCGTGCGCTTCGATCAGGGGGGCGACAAGCGGATCATGGCGCGGTTCGGGGGGCTGGAGCGCGACTAGCGGCACCCCGGCTGGTTGGCCCATCCCGGGAGGAGCTGTGATTTTGGCCACAATCAATATTGAGACTTAATCTCGTTTATGTATACTTGGCGGATGGGAAACGCGCTCTCCACCTCCGCCCTCTCGGTCCCCCTCGGTGAACAGCCCAGGATCTCTTCTTTCCCGACGCCTTCCGCCGTCCAGCCCGCGCAAGCACGACCCGACGTTCCCGAGCCCCCGAGCCTCGGGACCCTACCCAGGGGACCGCGGACCCGCGTGCTGACCTTGTCGGTGGCCGTCTACGGCGCGCTCCTGTCGGGGGCCCTGGCCTTCGCGGTGGTGCCCCCGGTGAAGGAAGCCCCCCTGCGGGCCGTCACGGTGGCCCTGGATGCCTTCGAGGATCAGGCCCCTCCTCCGCCCTTGGCGGGACTCGAACGACCCAGCCACGCCAGCACGGCGGCACCCCGGTCTGAGGAGACCGCTCCGGTCCCGACACCCGAGGAACCTCGTCCGGCCATTGAACCCACGGCTGCTCCGGCTTCCACTCTGACCCACGGGATTGGTCAGCCCGACGGCGTTCCCGGCGGCCAGGCCGGTGCGGTTTCGGCCGGCGTTCCAGGCGCCCAGGCGGGTGGCGTGCCTGCCGTTTCCCTGGGTGCGGTGGTTCCTCCGCGCTTTGATGCCGCCTACCTGCAGAACCCCGAGCCTGGCTACCCCCTGGTCTCCAAGCGCCTGGGGGAGGAGGGCAAGGTGCTCCTCCGGGTGCTGGTCAACCCCGAGGGCCTCGCCGAGCAGGTGGAGGTGCGCCAGAGCAGCGGCCACCCGCGCCTGGACCAGGCCGCCCTCGGCACCGTCCGCCGCTGGCGCTTCACCCCCGCCCGCCGGGGCGCCGATCGCCTCGCCGCCTGGGTTCTCGTGCCCCTCTCCTTCCAACTGGACGCCTGAAGTCCGCCCCATTCCCATGCCGGCTCCGCCCAGGGGCCCGGGATTCCCCTGCCTGAAAGGAAGACCATGTCCCACACCCTCCTGCTTTCCCTGCTGACCTGCCTCTCGCCGCAGGAATCCCCCGCCCAGGCCACCCCAGCCGCGGAGACCGCCCTCCCCGAAGTGAAGGTGAAGGGGAAGAAGGCCAAAGAGAAGGAGCGCGCCGATGGGCCCGTCAAGGGCTACCGCGCCCGGCGTTCCGCCACCGTCACCAAGACCGACACACCCCTGCGCGACGTGCCGCAGTCCGTGCAGGTGATGCCGGAAGCGCTCGTCAAGGACCAGGGCATGAAGAGCCTGGCCGAGGTCATCCGCTATGTCCCGGGGGCCTCCATGAACCCTGGCGAGGGCGGGCGAGACCAGCCGGTCCTCCGGGGCATCAGCACCACCTCGGATTTCTTCGTGGATGGCCTGCGGGATGACGCCCTCTACTTCCGGGACCCGTACAACGCGGAGCGCATCGAGATCCTGAAGGGCCCCAGCGGCATGACCTTCGGCCGCGGTGGAGGCGGCGGCGTGGTCAACCGGGTGACGAAGCGCCCCCTCGAGCAGCCCCTGGCCCTGGCGGAGCTGACCCTCGGCAGCTGGGAGGGCAAGCGCGGCACCGTGGACTACAGCGATCGGCTGGGTGCCCAGGCCGGATTCCGCGTGAACGCCGTGGCCGAGGACGCCAAGGGCTTCCGCGATGGCTTCAAGCTGCGCCGCTCCGGCATCAACCCCGTCCTGGAGTTCGCCCTGGGCGGCGACACCCTGGCGCAGGTCGGCGTGGAGCATTTCGAGGACCGGCGCACCACCGACCGGGGCATCCCCGCCCTCAATGGCCGACCCCTGGAGGGCGCCACCGCGACCTTCTTCGGTGATCCCGCGCAGAGTCCCAGTGCGGCGGTGGTCGATGCCCTCACGGCCAGGGTGGAGACGGGCCTCGCCTCGAACATCTTGCTGCGGAACGCGTTCCGGGCCACCCGCTACGACACCCTGCGGACCAATGTCCAGCCCAACAGCGTGGTCAATCCCGCGACGCAGCAGCTCCGCATCTCGGCCTACAGCCAGGCCAACCAGCGCGTCAATCTCTTCAATCAGACCGAGCTCGAGGTGCGGGGCCAGGTCGGCGGCATGGACCACCTGCTGTTGGCGGGCCTCGAGGTCGGCCACCAGGACAGCGACAACACGCGTCTGACGGGCTACTTCGGCACCTCCACCACCACCATGGTGGACGCCGCGAGCCCGGCCGCCTCGGTCACCCGCTGGGCCGCCGCCACCAGCGACACCAACAACGACGTGGTCGCCAACATCGCGGCCCTCTACCTCCAGGACCAGATCACCCTGGCCCCGCGGTGGAAGGCCGTGCTGGGCCTGCGCTACGACCGGTTCAGTGTGTCCCTGAATGACCGCAATGCGGCCAACCTCGACCTCGCCCGCACGGACAAGGCCTTCTCCCCCCGGGCCGGCCTCATCTACCAGCCCAGCGCCTCGGCCTCGTACTACGCCAGCTACAGCTACGCCTTCCTGCCCAGCAGCGAGACCCTGTCTCTCAGCGCGAGCAACGCGGACCTGAAGCCCGAGAAGGCCACCAACTGGGAGCTGGGGGGCAAGTGGGATCTCGGTGCCGGCTTCTCTCTGACGGCGGCCCTGTTCCGTCTGGACCGCGCCGACGTGAAGAGCAAGGATCCGAATGATCCCACCAAGCTGGTGCTCTCCGGATTGCAGCGCACCGAGGGCATCGAGATCGGCTTCCAGGGCCAGGTGACTGAGCACTGGCAGGTCTATGGCGGGTTCGCCCGCCTGGACGCCAGCGTCGTGAAGGCCACGGGCGGCAGCGCCACCGCCGCGCCGGTGCCCGCCGGAACCCAGGTGCCCCTGGTTCCCCGGAATGCCGCCACCTGGTGGAACAAGGTGGAGCTGGCCGGCGGCTGGGCCCTGGGCCTGGGCCTGGTGCATCAGGCCGAAACCTACGCCAGCACGACCAACGCGGTGACCCTGCCCGCCTTCACCCGGGCCGATGCGGCGGTCTACTACACCTTCGGCAGGCAGAACCGCCTGTCCCTGAACGTCGAGAACCTGTTCGACCGCCGCTACTACCCCACGGCCGGCAATGACTTCAACATCACCGTGGGTTCGCCCCGCCGGGCGCAGCTCACCCTGGCCTGCCGCTTCTGATGGGCAGGCATCGCTTCAGCCGGGTGTCACGATTGGACCTGGTCGGCGGCTTCCCACCGCTGCCCCGGCCTTCAAGAAAGACGGTCTTCCTGCGCCTGCTGCGGAAGGTCCACGCCTGGGTGGGGCTGGGGGGCGCCGTGTTCGGATTGTTGTTCGGCCTCACCGGCTTCCTCCTGAACCACCGCGGCGTGATGAAGATCGAGGCGGGCCAGATCCAGGAACGCAAGGTGGTGGTGGAATTCGCCGAGGCCCCCGCCAGCCCCGAGGCCCTGGCCCGGGACCTGGCGGCCCGGTTCAGCGTGCCCGCGGCCCGCGTGAAGTGGCAGGTCAAGCCGGGGCGACCCGGCCGCATGGGCGGGGCCCCCATCAAGGTCGCCGACCAGTGGACCGTGGCCTTTCTGGGCCACGCCCACTTCGCGCTGGCCACCTACATTCCCGGCAACCGCACGGTGGAGCTGGAGCAGCGCGACGCCAGCTTCGTCCAGGTCCTGAAGCGCCTCCACAAAGCGGACGGGGGTCAAGTTGGGTGGATCCTGCTCTCCGATGCCTTCGCAGGCGCGCTGGTCTTCCTGACCCTCTCCGGCATCCTGCTCTGGACCCGCCTGGCCGGGCCGAAGCTGCTGGCCGCGGGGCTGGCCGCCAGTGGGCTCATCACCGCGATCTCAGTGGCCAGCCGCGCCTGGTAGACCGGTGACGCCGCGCGGGGCGAAGCGCCCCGCCAGCGCCTGCTTGCGGTACTCGAAGATCCGGGCGATGTCCCGCCGCACCCAGAGGACGGTGGCGATCCGTCCCGCGAGGCCCCAGCCGACCCGGTAGCGGACGGTGTCGGTCATGCGGGTGCCGCCGCCGGGGGAGGTCCTCGAACCGGTGGGTGTGGTGCCAGAGGGCATAGGGGCCCGCCAGCTGCCGGTCCACGAACACCTCGCCGGGCACGAAGGTCTCGATGAGCGTCCGCCAGCGAAGGGGAAGTCCGCGCACCCTGATGCGGTAGTCGAACAAGGCCCCTTCGCCCCTGGGCAGGGGCCTGGGCGTCAGCACTTCGAACCTCAGCCAGGGTGGCGTGAGGGCTTCCAGGTTGGCGGGGTCGGCAAAGAACGCGAACACTTCAGGCCGCGGCGCGGCCAGGTCCTGCACTGCGACGAAAGTCTCCTCCCTCACAGCAGGTCCTCCAGGGCTGCCTTGGCGGTGGGAAAGCGGAACTGGAAGCCCAGGGCCTGGGACCGGGCGGGCAGGACGAAGGCGCCCTGGAGCAGCAGCGCCTCCGCCATCTCACCGAGCAGCAGCCGAGTGGCCAGGGCCGTGAGGAAGCCTGGCACGGGCAGGAGGGGCCGCCGCAGCCGCTGCGCGATGAGCTGCATGAAGGCCTCGTTGCTGAGGGGCTGGGGTGCCGTGCCGTTGAAGGCGCCCGACCAGGCGGGATTCCGGGCGGCTTCGATCAGCATGGCCACCAGATCGTCGATGTGGATCCAGCTGAGACCCTGGGTTCCCGCCCCCAGCTTGCTGCCCGCGCACCAGCGCACCGGCAGCGCCATCTTCGGCAGGGCCCCGCCTTCCCGGTCCAGCACCACCCCGATGCGGACCAGGGCCACGCGCACCCCGAGGGCAGACGCGGCCTCGGCCTCGCCCTCCCAGGCCCGGCAGACCTCGGCGAGGAAGCCCGAACCGGGCCCTGTGCCTTCGTCCACGGGGCGGGTGTCCCGGGGGATGTAGTACCCGATGGCCGAGGCGCTGACGAGGGCCTTGGGAGGCTGCCCGCAGCCCCGCATGGCCTCGACCAGGCGGGCGGTGGTCCGGGTGCGGCTGTCCCGGATGGCGGTCTTTCGGGCTGATGACCAGCGCCGGTCGGCGATGCCTTCGCCGGCCAGGTTGATGACCGCATCCACGCCTTCCAGCAGGCCTGGCAGGCCCTCCCAGCCATGGGCCGAGGCCCCGGCCGGCACGTGGAGGGTGGCGGGGTTCCGGGTCAGCACCTGTACCTGCGCGCCCCGGTCGAGGAGGGCTCGCACCAGCTTTCGTCCCACCAGGCCCGAGCCGCCTGCCACCACCACCCTGCCCAGCCCAGTGCCCATGCGTCGCTCCATGTCTAAATATATACCTAGACGCATCCTGAATGGTGGAATTCCTCGACCGTCGAGATCACGGGTTAACCTGGGTGCCTGGCCTTGAGTCCCGTGGACTCCAACCGCCGAGGCGACCATGCGCTACCTGCTCTCCAACCTGCCGTTGAACCTGGGCGAGGAGGCGCTGGACCTGGCGAAACCCCTGGCCCATGCCCTGGGCGGGAAACCGGCGGACTATAGCGCCGTGACCCTGGAGCGCCGCAGCCTGGACGCCCGCCACAAGGGCGCCATCCGCTTCCTCACGGCCCTCAGCTTCGAGACGGACCGGACCTTGACGCCGGGGCCGCTGCCCGGTGGCCTGAAGCTTGACCTGGCCCCGGCCGCGGCGCCCCATGCGGTGGCCGCGCCACCTCGCAGGCCCCGCGTGGTGGTGGTGGGCAGCGGCCCCGCCGGCACCTTCTGCGCCCTGCGCCTGCTGGACTACGGCCTCGAGCCCATCGTGCTGGAGCGCGGCCCCGCCATGGGCGAGCGGGTGAAGGCCATCGCAGGGCTCTGGAAGGACGCGGTGCTCGATCCCGAGGCCAACGCCCAGTTCGGCGAGGGCGGTGCCGGCACCTTCAGCGACGGCAAGCTCACCACGCGCATCGGGCACCCGGCCACCCGCTACGTGCTGGAGGCCTTCGTGCGCTTCGGGGCCAACCCGCGGATCCTCTACCTGGCCAAGCCCCACGTGGGCACGGATGTCATCCGCCGTTGCGCCGTGCTCATCCGCAAGTCGGCGGAGGCCCGCGGCGCCCAGTACCGCTTCAACGCCCGGCTGGAGGACCTGCGCTTCGACCCGCAGGGCCGGGTGCGGGCCGCCGTGCTCGCCAGCGGCGAGGAGCTCCCCTGCGAGGCCCTGGTGCTGGCGCCGGGCCACAGCGCCCGGGACACCTTCGAGATGCTGCACCGGCACGGTGTGGCCATGCGCCAGAAGCCCTTTGCGATGGGGGTGCGGGTGGAGCACCCCCAGGACCTCATCGACCGCTCCCAGTACGGCCCCAGCGCGGGCCATGCCTCGCTGCCCGCCGCGGACTACAAGCTGGTCTGCAACTTCGGCCTGAACCGCGCCGCCTACAGCTTCTGCATGTGCCCCGGCGGCGAGGTCATCCAGTGCAGCAGCGAGGCGGGCGGCGTGGTGGTCAACGGCATGAGCAACGAGAAGCGCGACTCGGGCTTCGCCAACTCGGGCCTGGTGGCCAAGGTGAACACGGCGGATTTCGGCAGCGACCACCTGCTGGGCGGCATGTACTTCCAGCGCAAGTGGGAGCAGGCGGCTTTCCGCGCCGCGGGCGAGACCTATGGCGCCCCGGCCATGGCCGTGCAGGACTTCCTGAAGGGCCGCGCCTCGGGCCAGCTGCCGCGCACCAGCTTCCGGCCCTTCGCCGTGGCCGCGGACCTGCGGACCTGCCTGCCGGACTTCGTGCAAGAACAGCTGGCGGGCGCGCTGCCCACCTTCGACAAGAAGATCCACGGCTTCGCCAGCCGCGAGGCCATCCTGCTGGCCATCGAGAGCCGCACCAGCAGCCCCATCCAGCTGCTGCGGGGAGAAGATGGCCAGTCCGTGTCCCACCCGGGCCTCTACCCCTGCGGCGAAGGCGCGGGCTTCGCCGGTGGCATCACCTCCGCCGCCGTGGATGGCATCCGCGTGGCCGAGTGGATCGCCCAGTCCGCCGGGGCGCCGGTGTTCCTGCCCTTCGAGAAGCAGGTGCGGGCGGGGGATCTGGCCAACGAATACTGACCTCAGGCCGATGAGGACAAAGCGAGAAAAACGCTCAACCACCAAGACGGAAAGAGCACGAAGAACTGGAAACGTAGTATTTCGGAGCTTTTTCTTCGTGGTCTTTCTGTCTTCGTGGTGGGGTTTCAGCTCTCCTGAAATTCAAGACTCTGACCCCGGCGCCTGCATGATCCGCCACCCCTCCCCGAACTGCGCGAGGAACTCCAGGGAGTAGCAGCGGAAGAAGACGAAGAGGGGCAGGAAGACCACGGAGCTGAGGTAGGGGAGCGTGGCCACGCAGCAGGTGAGGCAGCAGCCGATCAGCATGAGGATGGCCGAGGCGATTCCGAGCAGGATCCTCATCAGGTAGAACCCCACGAAGTGCCAGCCATGGCCGGGCAGCAGCTCCTGGCGCAGCACCTGCCAGGCGGCCGGCACGCGCAGCTCGCGGTGGTACATGATGGGCACCACGAAGTCGTGGAGCAGCGCGCCGACGAGGCTGAGGACGAGGATCCCGAGGATCAGGAGCCCGCAGCCCACCAGCACGCCGGTGAGGGCGGCGCCCCCGAAGGTGCGGGCGTGGATGTCGGGCAGGGCGATGAGGGCTCCCAGGCCCCCGCAGACGATGAACAGGGCGAGGGTCGCCAGCAGGAGCATCATGCGGAAGCGGAAGAGGTCATCGCCCAGGTGCCGCAGGCGGTTCCAGGGCTCCACGATCTCGGCCTGATCCCGGACCACGCCATCCAGGAACATGAGCTGGCCGCGGCTGCTGAGCCACTGGAACAGCACGGCCAGGGCGAGCATGAGGACGAAGAACACCACGGCGAGGGCGATGACCAGGGGCAGATGCTCGGAGATCCAGCTCGTCACCGGGCTGAAGTCCGGCTTGGCGCCCGAGGAGGTGCGGTCGAAGGGATTGCCGCTGTAGTTGAAGGAGCCGCCGCCGCCCAGCTGCGCCAGGAAGGCGGAGAAGCCCAGCACGAACCATTTCCGGGCGCTGAAGGGCTCGAAGAGGATGCGCTTCGCGTGGGCGATGGCCGGCTGGATGGGATCGGTGACGGAGACCATGGATTCCATCATTCCACGGAGGTTGGCCGGGGAAATCAGCTATCGTGGCTTGCGCGCCGAAAAGCGTCACATCCATCCCGGAGGAATCATGTTCGAATCCGCGGAACTCGGACACCAGGTCAGCAAGGAGAGCTGGGACCGCGAGATCCCCGCCCTGCGGGAAGCCCTGCTGGATGCCCAGTACGATCTGAGGACGGCCCGCTTCCCCGTGATCATCCTCGTGGCTGGCGTGGACGGCGCGGGCAAGAGCGAGACCGTGAACGCGCTGAACGAGTGGATGGATCCGCGCCACATCCAGACCCACGGACTGGACGAGCCCTCGGACGAAGAGCGCGAGCGGCCCCACATGTGGCGCTACTGGCGCATGCTGCCGCCCAAGGGGAAGATCGGCATCTTCGACGGCTCCTGGTACACCTGGCCCATCCTCGAGCGGGCCCACGGCCGCATCAAGACCTCGGACCTGGACCAGGACATGGCCCGGGTGGCGCGCTTCGAGCAGATGCTCATCCAGGAGGGTGCCCTGGTGCTGAAGTTCTGGATGCACCTGGGCAAGGAGCAGCAGAAGAAGCGGCTGAAGAATCTGGAGAAGGACCCCAAGACCCGCTGGCGGGTGACGCCCCGGGACTGGAAGCACTTCGAGATGTACGACACGTTCCGGAACGTGGCCGAACGGGCCCTGCGCTCCACCAGCACGGCCGACTCGCCCTGGATCGTGGTGGAGGCCACGGACCCCCGCTACCAGAAGCTGACCGTGGGCAAGGTCATCCTGGAGAAGCTGCGGGCCCGGCTCGACAACCCGGCGCCGAGCGCCGCGCCGGTCCACCCCGCGCCACCGGCCGCCCTCGACGGCCTGAACATCCTGCGCGCCCTGGACCTCACCAAGCGCATGGAGAAGAGGGACTACGAAGAGGAGCTGCTCACCCTCCAGGGGCGGCTGAACCTGCTCACCCGCCATCGGAACTTCAAGAAGCATTCGGTGGTGCTGGTCTTTGAAGGCGTGGATGCGGCGGGGAAGGGCGGCGGCATCCGCCGCATCACCCAGGCCCTCGACGCCCGCACCTACCGCATCCAGCCCGTGGCGGCCCCGACCGAGGAGGAGCGGGCCCAGCCCTACCTCTGGCGGTTCTGGCGCAATCTCCCCCGCCGCGGCAAGGTCATGATCTTCGACCGCAGCTGGTACGGCCGGGTGCTGGTGGAACGGGTGGAGGGCTTCTGCTCGGAGGCCGACTGGCAGAGGGCCTACAGCGAGATCAATGACTTCGAGTACCAGCTCGCCCGCAACGGCACCATCCTGCTCAAGTTCTGGCTGTCCATCAGCCAGGAAGAGCAGCTGCGCCGCTTCGAGGAACGTCAGGCCACACCCTTCAAGCGCTTCAAGATCACCGAGGAGGACTGGCGCAACCGGGAGAAATGGCCGGCCTACGAGCGTGCCATCTGCGACATGCTGGACCGCACCAGCACCGAGATCGCCCCCTGGACCCTGATCGAAAGCGAGAACAAGCACTACGGCCGGATCAAGATCCTGAAGACCCTCGTGCGGCGGCTGGAGGAGGAGCTGTAGGGCTGTCCTGCCCCGAAAGCATCGCCATCGCATCCTTCTCCAACTGAGGATTCTCCGCATGCCGCTTCAAAGCCCGCCCCCTCCGGTCCAGATCATCCAGGCCCAGGCCGAGATGCCCCTTCTTCCCGGCTCGGATCCGGTGGTCCTGGCGGTCTTTCAATGGGCGCTGGCGCATTCGCCCAGCCTCCGCGAGGTGGTCAGGCAACTGCCCGCAGCGGACCGGAAGGCCCGTTACCGCCTGGTGCCCGACCTGGATGCGAACTACGGCAACCTCCGCATCCAGGCCACCGGAGATCTCTATCACATTGACATCGGCGTATCGTTCCTCGGCTGGTCCCGCTGTGGGGATGCCCTGGAGCCCTGGGTGGCCACGGCCCTCTTTCTGGCCCTGGAAACGGCGCGGCTCGGGAGGGTGCGCGAGACCGGCAATCCTCGGGCCCTCCGCTTCGTCTGGGAGACCAAAGCCGAGGCCTTCGCTTTCCAGGCCAAAGTCCGGGAGGAGCTGGCCGCCGCGGACCCCGTGCGGATGAGGGATCTTCCGGATGGCGAGCTGCTGTACAAGCACGCCTTCAGGCCCGGGGTCTATCCGCCCGCTGCATCCAAGGAGATTCCCCGTTTTTCTGAAATTCCGAAGCGCCGCCCTCTTCCCGACGGCGTGCATTGAGGTGCCCGAAGGCGCCCCCTCCGGCCCAGTCGCTCAGACCGCCCGCTCCTTGCCGAACACGCGGTCCAGCACCAGTCCCGCGGTCTCCTCGATGCTGCGGCCGGTGACGTCCAGTACGGGCCAGCGGCGGTGCATCTTGAAGACCTCGTCGGCGTAGGCCAGCTCATCCAGAATGCGGCCCATGTCGCTGTAGCTGTCGGCGCTGCCCGTGGCGCCCAGGCGCTTCAGGCGGTAGGCGCGGATCTCCTGCAGCCGGTCGGCCTGGATCGTGAGGCCCACGATGCGGCCCTGGGGGATGCCCGCCAGCTCGGGAGGCAGGGGCACGCCCGGCACCAGGGGCACGTTCATCACCTTGAAGCCCTCCATGGCGAGATACATGGACAGCGGCGTCTTGCTGGTGCGGCTGATGCCCACGAGCACGATGTCGGCATCCACGAGGCCACCCATGTCGATGCCATCGTCGAACTTCAGGGCGAACTCGATGGCCTCGATGCGGCGGAAGTACTTGTCACCCACGGCGTGGAAGCTGCCCGGCCGTTCCTCCGGCCGTTCCCGGAGGTAGAGCGCGAGGGTATCCAACAGGTTGCCGAAGAGGTCCACCTGGGTGAGCCGCAGCTCGGCGCAGCGCTTGTCCAGGTAGTCCCGCATCTCGCGGGACACGGTGGTGTGGATGATGACGGCGCGCTTGTCCGTGGCCAGCTGCAGCACCCGGTCCAGGTCCTCCTGGGAGCGGACGTTCTGGAAGCGGCGCACCAGGGCCGAGCTCTCGCCCTTGGCGAACTGGGTGAGGGCCGCCTGGACCATGCGGTGGGCGGTCTCCCCGGAGCCCCCGGAGACGATGTAGATCGGCTGTCTGTCCATGGGAACCAGATTAACCTGGACCCATGAATTCACATGTCCTCGCCTGGCTCGTCCTGGCCCTCCCCCTGGCCGCGGTGCTGGGGGGCATGCTGGTGCTCCTGGTCCGCTGGGCCCGCCTGCGCCGCCGGACGGCCGCCGATCCCGAGGCGCTGCTGCTGTCGGCGGTGTCCGGCAGCCTGAAGGAACGCGGCGAGCTGGCGGCCAGTCTGGGTGAGCTGCGCACGGTCCATGAGCGGCTGCTGGATGCCCTGCCCATGGGCCTTCTCTGGGTGGACCAGCGGCATCGCCTGGCGGCCCTGAACCGCCGGGGCCGCGAGCTCCTGGGGGTCACGCCCGGGGTGGTGGGCCTGGAAGCGGCCTTCGTGCTGGAGCCCTTCGGGTGGCTGCGGGAGGTCCTGGAGGGAGAACCTGGCCCCGCCCGGCGGATGGAGGCAGGAGGCCGCCGCTGGCGCGTCCAGCGCATCGAAGCCCCAGACCGGATCGGCGCCCTGGTGCAGTTCGAAGACGTCACCGCGGCGGAACTGGAGGAGCGCCGGCGCCAGCTGCGCGAGCGGTTCGCCGAGCTGGGCGAGATGACGGCGGGGGTGGCCCACCAGCTGAAGAACGGCCTGGCGGTGCTGAAGGGGCAGGGCCAGCTCCTGCAGCGGGCGGGTCATCGGGAGGCCGGCCAGGCGGTCCTGGAGGAGACCGAGGAGCTCGAGCGCCTGGTCCAGCGCTTTCTCCAGTGGGCCAAGCCGCTGGACCCCATCGCCGAGGACCTGCGGCTCGAGGACGTGGCGGCCCAGGCCCTGACGGAGCTGAAGCGCCGCCCCGTGAGCCAGGGGCGGACCCTGCAGTGTGAAGGACGGGGTGGGGTCCGCGGGGACCCGGTGCTGCTGCACCAGGCCCTGGTGAACCTGCTGGAGAATGCCTGCCAGGCCACGCCCCTCGGGGGCCGCGTCGTGGTGCGGATCGCGGACGGTCGCCTGGAGGTGCTGGACGAGGGGGCGGGGCTTTCGGAGGACACGGCGGTGCGCATGCTGCGGCCCTTTGAGAGTGGCCGCCCCGATGGCACAGGGCTGGGTCTGCCCCTGGCCCTGAAGTGGCTCAACGCCCAGGGGGCGGACCTCCGGCTCTCGCCGCGGCCCGAGGGCGGCACCTGCGCGGAGATCCGCTGGTAAGTTGGTGAACGATAGGGACGCTTCCATGCGAATCGCACTGCTTCAGCTCAACGCCCGCCTCGGCGATCCCGAGGGCAACGGCCGCAAACTGGAAGAGGCCTACGCCAAGGCGATCGCCTCTGGCGCCGAGCTGGTGCTGGCTCCGGAACTGGCGATCCCCGGCTACCTGCTGGAGGACCGGCTCTGGGAACCCGGCCTTCGCCGGCGCGTGGAGGCCGAGTCCCACCGGCTGGCCGCGCTTTCCGGGGCAGTGCCCCTGGTCTTCGGGACGGCCCGCCCCGCCCCTTCCGGCCGGCTGTGGAACGAGCTCTGGTGGTGCGCGGAGGGCGGCCTGCGCCACTGCGCCCGCAAGCGCGTGCTGCCCAGCTATGACGTGTTCGACGAGCACCGCTACTTCGAGCCGGATGCCTCGGCCCAGCCACTGGTGTCCTTCCAGGGGCAGCGCATCGGGTTGTCCATCTGCGAGGACCTCTGGGCGGATCCGCAGCTGGGCAACGTGCCCGTGGGCTACGGCCTGGATCCCATCGCCGACCTGGTGGCCGCAGGCGCCACGCTGATCCTCAACGCCAGCGCCAGCCCCAGCGCCCTGGGCAGCTGGCTGCCGCCAGGCCGCACCGCGCCCTGGGCGATCCCCTCGAAGGAGGCCCAGCGCCGCCGCCTGCTGCCAGGCCTGGCCGAGAAGCACGGCGTGCCCATCGCCTATGCCAGCCGCGTCGGCGCCGAGAGCTGGCTGCTTTTCGACCGGGGGCTCTGGCCTGGCCCTGCCCGATGGCCGCTGGCAGGGCTGCGAGTCCTTTCACGAGGGCCTTCTCATGGTCGATCCCGCCGCGCCGGGCCTGACCTGGCGGACTGTGGAGGAAGGCCCCTGGCTGCGCCGGGCTCTGGTAACGGGCATCCGCGACAACCTGGCGAAGCAGGGCCTCCAGGCCGTGGTGCTGGGCCTCTCGGGCGGCATCGACAGCGCCGTCGCCGCGGCCCTGGCGGTGGAGGCCCTCGGGCCGGAGCGCGTCCTGGGCGCCGCCCTGCCCACCCGCCACAGCAGCGGCCTCAGCGCCGACCTCGCCGAGCAGCAGGCGCGGCACCTGGGCATGGGCTTCCTGCGCCTGGATGCGGACGCGCCCTTCGCGGGCTTCGGCGCCGCGCTGGGACAGGCGCTGCCGGGCCGGGCCTTCGGCCTGACAGATGAGAACCTGCAGAGCCGCTGCCGCGGCAGCCTGCTCATGGCCCTGACTTCCGAGCCGGAGATCCACCAGCGGCTGGGCACCGATCGTGTGGCCGTGCTGAACACGGGCAACAAGAGCGAGGCCGCCACGGGCTACTTCACCCTCTATGGCGATGGCATCGGCGCCTTCGCTCCCCTGGGCGACTGCCTCAAGGCGCGCGTCTACGCCATGGCCCGGGATCTGGGCGAGGCCGTCCCGAGCGGCGTCATCGAGCGTCCGCCCACCGCGGAGCTTCGGCCGGGCCAGACCGATGAGGCCAGCCTGCTGCCCTATGCGCAGCTGGACGCCATCCTGGGTGCCGCGCTCGAGGCGCAGCGGCCTGAAGAAGGCCTCGGCGACGACCTGGCCCTGCTGCTGGAAGGTGCCGCCCTCGCGCAGGCCAGGGCCGCACTGCCCCGCATCCTCGGCCTCCTCCGCCGCACGGAGTTCAAGCGCCGCCAGCTGCCCTTCGCCTTCAAGGTGAGTCCCAAAGCCTTCGGCGCGGGACGCCGCATCCCTCTCACTGCGCTCTAATTCTCCGGGGATTCCGCGCTGCGCGCACATCCCCGGACCCCTGCGCAGCAACCCGGCAAAGCCAGGTTGCTGCTTTGAAAACCCGCGCCGCCGGGATATCCTGGCCGTTCTGGCCGGTGTGGCGAAATGGCAGACGCGACGGACTCAAAATCCGTTTCCCCCTAAAGGAGTGTCGGTTCGAGTCCGACCACCGGTACCAGCAAATCGGGCCCCGCAGGGGCCCTTCCTCTTGGTGGCCAGCCAGTCGCGCGTCGGGTTCCGGAGTCCGACCACCGGTAGCAAATTGCTGGGCCCGCAGGGGCAGTGATCGTTTCCACGCCGGGACGGGCGATGCCCTCCAACCCCTTCTGGTGGGAGTTAAATTTATTATTCACAATGACTAATTGATGTCATGAGGTGGATTTCACTTGATCGCGACGTCGTGAAAACCTACAGTCGACTGGCGGCATTCGCCCGGTCAATGGATTGAACCGATGACGTCCCCGGCCCCCGGGAGACCTCCGACGGAAAGGGAGTATCGAGGTCATGGAAGCGGTCTGGAACACGCGCTACGACACGGGGATCAAGCTCATCGACGAACAGCATCAGGAGCTCTTCCGGATCGTCGATCGCCTGCGGCGGATGGTCCAGGAGGGGGCGGACCGGACCGCCGTGGAGTCCCTGCTCCAGGACCTGGTGGCCTGTTCCGAGCGCCACTTCGCCACCGAGGAGACCTACATGGGGCGGTTCGCCTACCCGGACCTCGCGCAGCACATGTCCGAGCACGCCACGATGCTCACCAGCCTGCACGAGCTGCTGGCCAAGTTCCAGGAGAGCCACCAGGCCATGGCCCTGATGGTGCCGACCTTCATGGAGGGCTGGCTCAGGCACCACATCAGCGATGGCGACTTCGGGTTCGTGACCTTCCTGAAGGCGCGGAACCTGGCCTGAGGCCTCCGGTCCCTGAAACGAAAGGCCCCGCGCTGGCGGGGCCTTCGTCTGTGTGCTGACCCGGATCAGATCCGGAAGCGGGCCACCAGCGAGTTGAGCTGCTCGGCCAGGTGGCTGAGCTCGTCCACGGTGCGGGTGGACTCCTTGATGGTGGCGGCCATCTCCTCCATGGCCGCGGCGTTCTGCTCGGCGATGGCGGTGAGGTTGCCCATGGCGGATACCACGGACTGGCTGTCGCGGCTCTGGGTCTCGCTCTGGGTGCCGATGGTCTTCATGCGCTCGGCGGAGTCCGTGATGGCGGCCTGGATGCTGGTGAGGGCCTCGCCCGCGGTGTTCACCATCTTGGTGCCATCGCCGATGGCGCGGTTGGAGGTCTGGATGAGGGCCGTGATCTCCTTGGCGGCGGTGGCGCTGCGTTCGGCCAGCTTGCGGACTTCCTCGGCGACCACCGCGAAGCCCTTGCCGTGCTCGCCGGCCTTGGCGGCCTCGATGGCGGCATTGAGGGAGAGCAGGTTGGTCTGGTTGGCGATCTCGGTGATCACCGTGAGGATGTTGCCGATCTGCTTGGAGTTCTGGTTGATGGCCTGCATGCCGGAGACGGCGCTGCCCACGGCCGTGCCGCCCTTGCCCGCGGCCTGCTGGGCCTGCTCGAAGACCTGCAGGGCATCCGACACGTTGGCATTGACCACCTGGGACGAACCCGCGATGCCGTTCACGCTGTCCGTGGTGGTGGAGACGCTGGCCTTCTGGCTCTCGGCCGCGTGGGCGATGCTCTGGGCGGTGCTGTGCATCTCGGACATGCCCGCCGACATCTGCAGGGAGCCCGAGGCGATGTTGGTGGAGATGGCCATCACCTGCTGGACGATCTGGTGGATGTTCTCCACGAAGCGGTTGAAGTGGCCGGCCAGGGCCGCGATCTCATCATTGCCATGCACGTCCAGGCGCGCGGTGAGGTCGCCCTCGCCTTCGGAGATGTCGCGCATGCGCTGCTGGATGTTCTCCAGCGGCGAGACGATGGCGTTGCCCAAGAGGTAGGCGGCGGCCCACCCCGCACCGATCATCAGCAGGCCGAGGAGGCCCATGCCGAGGAGGGCGCCCATCTGGCTGGAGCGCAGGTGGTCCCGGTTGACCACGAGCATGAGGTAGGACTTCACGGGAGCGCCCTCGATCTTCACGAGGGAACCGATCAGCAGGTAGCCGTCCTTCTCAAGAGTCGGGTGTTCCTTGGCGGGGTCCTTGGCGATCTCCTTCAGAAGGGCATCCGCGAGGGGGGCCAGATCGCCCTGATAGGCCTTGGCCTTGGACTTGGTCACGACCTTGGCGGCCTTGCTGGCCGGATCCTGGGAGACCAGGGCGGCCTGGGTGATGTCCGTGTCATCCTTCATGCCGTCGAGGCCGCGCTCGACCAGCCCCATGTCCTCGAACTGCACCCCGGACTGGATGCCGTCGGCCACGAGGTTCGCGAGGCTCTCCGCCTTCAGGCGCAGGCCGTCGTTCAGGGCCGAGTTGAGGCGCCAGAGCGAGAAGGCGGTGGATGCCAGGCCAAGCACGACCGCGAGGGCCAGGATCGAATACATCAGCTTCTTGCGGATGTTGAGGTTCTTCCAGAATTCCATGGTCCGCCCCTGAACAAGGTGTTCCCCTGCATCGGAAGCCCCGGGAATGGAGTTGAATTTTTGGAGGTTAACGGAGGGTGACGATCGTGGCCCCGGCCCCACCCTGGGCCTGGGGGGCGTCCTCCACCCGGGCGATGCCCGGATGGCCGCGCAGGGCCTCGCGGACCGCCGCTTTCAATTTTCCGGTGCCATGGCCATGGACGATGCGGATGAACCGCCGCCCGGCGGCGAGAGCCTCCTCCACGAAGCGGTAGATCTCACTGTCCACGTCATCGCTGGCCCGGCCGATGAGGTTGATCTCGGATTCCACATCCTGGACCTCGGCCCGGACCCGGACCTTGCCGGTGGCTCTGGGAGCCGCCTCCCGGGCCCCGATGGGCTCCAGTTCCCCCACGCGGCATTCCAGGCGTCGGCCCTGGGGCGTTTCCAGGGTGGCGCGGTCGCCCTTCAGGGCCGTGACCCTGCCTTCGATGCCCAGGCCCCGGTGCCGGGCGAAGCCACCTTCCCGGACTTCGAGGGGGGCAGAGCCTCCTGGTTTCTTCCCGCCCGCCTGAAGCTCGGCCTCGGCCAGCCGGGTCAGCTGCTTGACCCGTTCGTGGGCCTCGGTGCCCAGGCGGTCCGCATTCACGGTTGCGGCCTTCTGCCGTTCCTTGAGTTCCCGGACCAGGCGCTTGCCCTCGTGATCCAGGAAATCCAGGACCCGCGCCACCTTCTCGCGGGAGTCCTTCTGGAATCCCTCCCGCTCGAGGCGGAGCTTCTCCTCCCGCTGGCGCAGGATCTCCCGATCCTTCTCGGCGGCAGCCTGCTGCTGGCGCAGCTCTTCAGCCTCCTCGAGCAGGCGCGTCCGCTCGGCTTCAAGTTCCCGCAGGAAGTCCCGCCAGTCCTGTTCGCGCTGGCCCAGCATCTTGTCGGCGTGGTCCAGGACGGGGCGGGGCAGGCCCAGCCGGGCCGCGATGGTGAGGGCGCGGCTCTGGCCGGGCTGGCCCACCAGCAGGCGGTAGGTGGGGGCGAGGCGCGCCTCGTCGAACTGCACCGAGGCGTTCTGGAAGCGGGTGTGGCGCAGGGCCCACTGGCTGATCTCGCCGAGGTGGGTGGAACAGAGGATCCAGCAGTGGCGGCGCGACAGGGTCTGGAGCAGGGCGATGCCCAGGGCGGCGCCTTCCTTGGGGTCGGTGCCGGTGCCGAGCTCGTCCAGCAGGACCATGCCGCCGTCATGAACCGTTTCGAGGATCTCTTTCAGATGCAGAATATGGCTGCTGAAGGTCGAGAGGCTTCCCGTGATGGTCTGGTGGTCGCCGATGTCCGCGTGGAGGCTGGGCAGGGCCGGAAAGGCCGAGCCCTCCCGGGCCGGCACGGCGCAACCACAGGCGGCCAGGGCCGACAGCAGCCCCACGGTCTTGAGGACCACCGTCTTCCCGCCGGTGTTGGAGCCCGAGATGACCAGCCCGGGCTTGCCGGGTTCCATCACCAGGTTGAGGGGCACCACTGGATGGGGCAGGGCCTCCAGGCCCATGGCTTCCCGCACGGCGGGCAGCAGCAGCGGGTGCCGGGCCTCCAGGAGGCAGAGGCGGCCCTGCTTCGGGTCGGTCGCGAGCTCGGGGAGGTGGCCATCGCAGAGGGCCGCCCAGCGCAGGAGGGCGAGGCCCTGGTCGGCCTGGGCCTGGAGCTCGCGCCAGCGGGTGAAGTCCTCGCGGCGGGTGCGCAGCTCGGCCAGCAGGTCGCGGAGGAAGGCCTGGACCGCCTGGACATAGTCCCGGTCCGCTTCGACGAAGGCGTTGTTGAGGGGCACCGCCTCCATGGGCTCGATGAACACCGTGGCGCCGCTGCCGCTGCGATCGAGCACCAGGCCCGGCACGAGCCCACGCCGCTCCTGCCGGACCGGGAGACAGAACCGGCCGTTCCGCTCGACCACCATGGCTTCGTTGAAGGCGTCCGGAGAGGTGCGCAGCAGCTTCTGGAGCTTGGCCTGCACGGCCTGGAAGGCCTCCTGGCGCACCTTGTACAGGCTGGCCAGGGCCGGGATGCGCAGGGGATCCAGCTGGCCATCGGTATTGAAGCTCTTCGCCAGGCGCTCGGCCAGCGGGGCCGGATCCGGCAGCAGGGCGGCCGTCACCTGCAGGCGGTCGATGCCCAGGTGCGTGCCGGGTGGCGCCAGCTGGGACTCAGGCCAGGCCAGGGAGGCCAAGCTCCGCAGCAGCACGGACAGGGCCTTCAGACCATCCCGCAGCTGTCGCCAGTGCTCCGGCAGCAGCCAGCCCGCAGGGTTCAGGAGCTCGTCCAGGGACTCATCCATGGGGAAGGTGGGCAGGCGATCCGGCGAGGCCGCCCAGAGCTCCCGGAGCTCCAGCTGGTGCAGACGGCGCAATCCCGCGAGGCCGTCCCCCGGGCGCATGGCGCCGAGCGACTTCCGGGCCGGGGCCGTCCGCGCCCCCGACTGGATCAGCCGGATCGCGACGGAGAATTCGAGGGCTTCAAGTTCGGGATTCATGGTCGAGTCTTCATTCCTAAGCTTTCAGTAAATCAAAAGGCCCGCTTTCGCGGGCCTTTTGTTAACGCGGCGTGAAGCACCGCGCCAGGATCAACCGATCATTCGCCGTTCTTGCGAGAGGCGCTTCAGGGTCTTCTTACGGGCGGCAAGCATCTTCCGCTTGCGCTTGGCGCTGGGCTTCTCGTAGTGCTGGCGCTTTTTCAGCTCGCTGAGGATGCCGGACTTCTCGCACTTCCGCTTGAAGCGGCGAAGGGCGAACTCGAAGGTTTCGTCTTCTTTGACCTTGACCAAAGGCATGTGGATGCACCTCCTTTCCCGTGGATTTCGGCCGGGCTGCCAGGCAGGTCCGGACCGAACGAGAAGTGTATCCCAACTTTCGGGTTATGGCGAGGTTGAATGCCTCCCGCTACCCTGGAGGCTTGCCCTTGCCGGAGCCCCATGCCGAAACCCCTGCTTCTGATCGTGGACGGCGAGTCCCTCAGGACGCCGGGACTGGTCACGGCCATGGAGGGGGACGGCTGGGAGGCGCGCTGGATCCGCTCGGCGGAAGCCCAGGCCTTTCTTGACCTGGCCCGGGACCCGGACCTGCTCCTGCTGGAGGCCTCCACCCCCGGCGGCGCAGGGTATGCCCTCGCCCAGCGGCTCCAGGAGCGGAGGCCCGGACTGCCGGTGCTGGTGCTCTCGGAGACCTCGGCCCCGGGTCCCGATCCCCAGGGACAGGCAGTGGCTATCCAGGCCTACCTGGAGCGCACCCAGCCCGGGGATGCCCTCGCCCAGGCCCTGCGCAAGTACCGGCCGGAGGAAGCCAAGCTGAGTCGGGACGACATCTTCGGGGACCTGCTGCAGGATCTGGAGCGGGAAGCGGATCCCGCACCGGACGATCCCTTCACCCTTTTCAGGCAGGCCCCAGCCCCAGCGCCGCCCCCCCAGGCCCTCCTGAGCGCCCATGACATCTTCGGCCCGGTTCTCCAGGAAGTGGAGGCCCTGTCCATCTCCACGTCGGAGCGCGCCAACCTGGCCCTTCCCACGGTCACGGTGGCACCGGTCCGGGCGGCCGACTCCAGGACCCTGCCGGCGGCCTCCCCGGCAGAGGCCCTCGGGCCGTCCGACTTCACCCTAAGCGGCATCTCGGGCGTGAACGATCCCTTCGATTGGGTGGTGGACCAGACGCCGCAGGCAGATGCTCCAGTCCCATCGCCTGTGGTCCGCTCCGCGAGTCCGGGGACACCCGCGGCCATTGAGGAATACGGCAACTACTTCCTGCTCGAGAAGATTGCCGTGGGCGGGATGGCCGAGCTGTTCAAGGCCCAGCAGCGGGGCGTCCAGGGCTTCCAGAAGATCGTGGCCATCAAGCGCATCCTGCCGCACTTCAGCGACAACGAGGACTTCGTCACCATGTTCATCGACGAGGCCAAGCTGGCGGCCCAGCTGACCCATCCGAACATCGTGCAGATCTTCGATCTCGGAAAGGCCGGCAGTTCCTACTACATCGCCATGGAGTACGTGAACGGCCGCGACCTGCGCACCCTCCTGAAGAAGGTGCGCGAATACGGCACCCCCTTTCCGGAGCAGGTGGCGGCCTTCGTGGTGATGAAGGTGGCCGCCGCGCTGGATTACGCCCACCGCAAGCGCGGCTTCGACGACCGCGAGCTGAAGCTCGTCCACCGGGACATCAGCCCCCAGAACGTGATCCTCTCCACGGAAGGCGCGGTGAAGCTGGTGGACTTCGGCATCGCCAAGGCCGCCAGCAAGGCCAGCCACACGGTGGCCGGCGCGCTCAAGGGGAAGCTCCTCTACATGAGCCCCGAGCAGGCCACGGGGCAGCCCCTGGACAACCGCTCGGACCTGTACTCGCTCGGCCTGGTGCTCTTCGAGCTGCTCACCGGGGAGCGCTGCTTCCAGGCGGATTCGGAGCTGGGTGTGCTCGAGAAGGTGCGCCTCGGCCGCATCTCGGATCTGTCCATGCTGAACCCGAACGTGTCCCGGGAGATGGCAGCCATCGTCAGCCGGGCGCTGCAGAAGGGCGTGGACCACCGCTATCCCTCGGCCCGGTTCATGGAACGCGACCTGCGGGAGTACCTCCAGCGCCAGGGGATTCCCATCACCGAGCACGATGTGGCCGAGTACATGAATGCGCTGCTGAAGGGCTCCCGAGAACACCTGGAAACCCTCGTCTCGGCCCGCTTCCCGGTTCCGAGCAGCCTGACCAGCGGCACCCACCGCGTGCTGGGTGACCGGGCCAGCGCCCTGGGCGACCGGACCGCCATGGAGACGGCCTCGCACCACGGATCCATGTCGGGTCTCGAGACCTCCGCGACCGCCCCGCTGTCGCAGAGGCCCAGCATGGCCGGCCCGGCGCGCCCCCGCTGGCTCCTGCCGGTGATCCTGACTCTGGCTGTGATCCTGGTCATCATGCTGATCATGGCTGGGTGGTCCTGAACCGGTATAAACTCGATTTTTGCCTTCAAGTTTTCCACTCCGGGAGTACCCCATGGATCTGAGCCAGGACCAGAAAGCCTTCTACGAGACCACCCGGGAGCGCTGCCGCTCCGAGGTCTCCCAGATCAACAACACCATCGCCTCGGAGGTCCAGCGGGTGAAGGACCTGCTCACGAGCCTTAGCAACCGCAAGACCGCCGTGCTGCAGATGTATGGCGCCGCCTGCGAGGTGCTGGGCGAGGAGAACGACCTCGCGGAAGAGTCCATCGAGATCGAGTTCTAGGCGGCAAACGGACTGATCATTCCACCCGCATCAGGGGCGCAGCGCATTTCATGCAGTTGCTCTGGTGCGGGGGATTCTTTTTTCCGCAGTGGCTGCAGATCTGCGTCTTGGCCTGCTTGCGTCGCCAGATGCGCAGGTAGAGGATGCCGAGGATGACGACGAGCAGGAGGCCCTTCTGCCAGGTCTGGAGGAAGAAGCCCGTGGGGCTCTCCACCTTGGGCTGGGTCGGCTGCCCTTCGAGGCTGAGGGTGGTCTGGTTCATGCCGGGTGATCCTCAGCAGGGGTGGCCGGTTCCGAGTCGGCCAGCAGTTCGGCCTCGGCCTCCAGTTCCGGTTCCGTGATCATGGCCCCGCCTCCAAACAGCCCGTCCTCGGGCAGGGGCGGTTCGAGGGCCGCCAGGGCCTCGGCCTCCAGGCGCCCTTCGCCGAAATCCTCCAGCCGCGGCAGGTCATGGAGGCTCTTGAGGCCGAAGTGCAGGAGGAAGGCCTGGGTGGTGGCGTAGGTCATGGGCCGGCCCACCACGGGTTTGCGGCCCGCGGGCGTGATGAGCTGCCGCTCCATGAGGCTCTTCACTTGGTTGGCGCTGCTGGTGACGCCGCGGATGGCGTTCAGCTCGGTGATGGTGACGGGCTGGCGGTAGGCGACGATGGCCAGGGCCTCGATCTGGGCGGGCGTCAGGCGGCCGCTGCGGGTGGTGGTCACCAGGCGCGAGACCATCTCCCGGTAGACGGGGCTGGTGGCCATGCGCCAGCCACCGCCGACTTCCAGCAGGCGGAGACCCGAGGCGCCCTGGAGCCGTTCCTGCAGTTTCTCGATGCCCTGCTGGAGGGCGCCGTCGGCCAGTCCGGTCAGCTCGCGGAGCCGCGCCAGGTCCAGCACTTCGCCGGCGGCGGTGAACAGCGCCTCCAGCGCGCCGGGCAGGTCGCCGCCTTCATCCCAGAGGGGATCCTGATGGAAGATGTCGACATCATTCACCGGAACGCCCCCAGCCGCTGGCCCATGCTCACATCCCCCGTGGTGCGTGCCGCCACCCAGTCCGCGGCCCTGGGCCCGCCCACCAGCAGCACCACGGTGGAGCCGAACTCGAAGGTGCCGAGGTCGTCGCCCGGCGTGCAGGGCAGGTGGCTCACCTTCCGGCCACCGTCTTTGGGCAGGACGCGCCCTTCGAGCCAGCGGGCGTCGATGACCACCCCGCCCACATGGGTCGCGCCCACCAGGACCGCCGCGACCTCCAGGCCCTCGCAGGCGCCCGTGCCAAGGGCCGTCCAGCTGGCCCGGCGGTTGCGCTCGTACAGGCGGGGCACATGGCCGGTGCTGGCGTCGTTCACGGGCCAGAGTTCCCCTTCGACGCGGCTCACGGCCTCGACCCGGCCTTCCAGCGGCACGTGGATGCGGTGGTAGTCCTTGGGCGACAGGTAGAGGGTGAGGAAGTGTCCGCCTTCGAACCGGGCGGCTTCCGGATCGTGCTTGAGGAGCTCGGTGATGCGGTAGGGGAGCCCCTTGGCCTGGATGGCCAGGCCGGCCTCGATGCGGCCGCTGGCGATGATCCGGCCGTCCACGGGACTGTTCACGAAGCCCGGGATGGCCGCTTCCTGGGGGCGGAGGCCGGGCTTCAGGCGCCGGGTGAACAGGGCCTGGAGGCTGCCGTACTCCTCCAGGGGGAATTCAGCCTCGGCCAGGTTGATGCCGTAGTGGCCCGCGAAGCGCCCCAGCAGGGGCGTCCGCCATGCGGCGGGAAGGGAGCGGCTGGCGGCCCAGCCCACGACCCGGGAGCCGAGCTTCTTCGGATAGAGGCCGAGCGCCCGGAGCGAAAGGGGCCCCGGGGTCCAGAGCAGCACATAGGCTAGCCAGAGCAGGGCGAGGACGAGCGCGAGGCGCGCGGGCGGGAGCCAGGACAGATGCATGTCTCCAGGATAACCGGCCGGCTGGCCGCCAAGGACTCCGGCCATCGGAAGCAACGGCCTTCTGAGGCGCTGTGCGTCCTGTCATCGTGGATGGCATGAGCCTCCTGTCGATCCTCACCGTCATGGCCGCCGCCTTCACCGCCGGGGCGATCAATTCCATCGCGGGGGGTGGCACGCTGGTGTCCTTCCCCGCGCTGCTGGGCATCGGCCTCACGGGCCAGCAGGCCAACGTCACCAGCACCCTGGCGCTGTGGCCGGGCAGCATCGGCGGCTTCTGGGGCCACCGGGAGGACCTTGCCGGCATCCGGGCCTTCGCCCTGCGCCTGATGCCGCCCTCGCTCATCGGCGGGGCCCTCGGGGCCTGGCTCATGCTGGTGACGCCCCAGAAGGTCTTCGACCAGCTGGTGCCCTGGCTGATCCTGGCCGCCACGGTGCTCCTGGCGGCCAACGATCCCGTCAGCAAGCTGCTGAAGAAGATCCACGGTCACGAGCGGACGCCCGGCTGGTGGATCGCCGCCATCTGCTTCCAGTTCATCGTCGGCATCTATGGCGGCTATTTCGGTGCCGGCATCGGCATCCTCATGCTGGCGGCCCTGAGCCTGCTGGGACTGACGGACATCCACCAGATGAACGGCCTGAAGAACCTGCTGGCCCTCTGCATCAACGGCATCGCCATCTTCGCCTTCATGGCCATGGAGTTCCTGCGGCATCCCGGCAACGCGAAGTGGATGCTGGTGCTGCCCATGGCCGTCGCCGCCGGGCTGGGCGGCCTCTTCGGCTCCCACATGGCCCACCGCGTGGGCCGCACCACGGTGCGAGGCGGTGTGGTCGCCATCGGGTTCATCCTGTCGGCCTGGTACTTCTACAAGACCTATGCTGCCTGAGGGCGTTTGAGCCCAACCTCTGGAGGGGCCATGTCCGAGACCGCCATCACCTTCGACGACGTCCTCCTGATCCCGGCCTACAACCACCATGAGTCCCGCCGGGTCGTGGACATCGGCATGATCGACAAGTCCGGCAAGCTCAAGCTGGGGCTGCCGATCCTGACGGCCAACATGGACACGGTGACCGAGGACGCCATGGCCAACTTCGTGGGCGAGCGGGGCGGCATCGGCGTGCTCCACCGTTTCTTGTCCGTCGAAGAGAACGTGGCGATGTTCAAGCGCTGCCGGTTCCCCGCCTTCGTGTCGGTGGGGACCTCGGAGGCCGAGCTGGAGCGCATCGAGGCCCTGCGGGACGCGGGTGCCGACTACCTCTGCGTGGACGTGGCCCATGGCCATGCGAAGTACGTGGGCAAGATGGTGAAGCGCATCCGCCAGATGGCGCCCAACGCCTGCATCATGGCGGGCAATGTGGCCACCTATGCGGGCGCGGACTACCTGGCCTCGGTGCATGCCGACATCATCAAGGTGGGCATCGGGCCCGGCAGTGTCTGCACCACCCGCATCAAGACTGGTTTTGGCGTGCCGCAACTGAGCGCCATCCAGGAATGCGCCCGGGCCGACCGGTCCATCGTGGCCGATGGCGGCATCCGCACCCCCGGCGACATCGTGAAGGCCCTGGCCTTCGGCGCGGACTTCGTGATGATCGGCGGCATGCTCGCGGGCACCCGCCCCACGCCCGGTGACCCCATCCTGGACGGGAAGGGCAACCCCACGCACAAGGTCTACCGCGGCATGGCCAGCAAGGAGGTCGCCGATGACCACCTGGGCGGCCTCACCGGCTGGAAGACCTCCGAGGGGGTGGCCCTCAGGGTTCCCTATCGCGAGGACGAAGAGGAGATCCTCGCTGACATCGTCGGGGGACTGCGCTCGGGTCTCACCTATGCCGGCGCGAACACCATCCGCGAACTGCAACGCAAGCTGAACTACGTGCTGGTCTCACCATCCGGGCGGGTCGAGAGCATGCCCCACAAGACCCTGGGCTGAGAGCGACCCGGTGCGCCGTTCCGTCTAGATCTTTCGGATCTGTTCTAATCCTGGACGACAACCTACCCTGGAGGCCGACCCTTACCCCTGGAGCCACCATGCGACTGCTGCTTGCAGGCTGTTTCGCCCTGGGCCTCGCCGCCGCGCCCCCGCCCGATCCCACGGAATGCGTGGCCTGTCACGACACCATCGACCTCGCCAAGTTCAGGACGCGGACCCATGGAAAGCTGGGCTGCGTGACCTGCCACACCGCCATCACGACGCTGCCCCATCCGGAGAAACTGCCGCCGCCCCAGTGCGTGCGCTGCCATGACCACGAGGGCCAGGACTATGGCAACAGCGTCCACGGCGTCGCCCGCAAGCAGGGGAAAGACCACGCCCCCTCCTGCGTCACCTGCCACGGCCACGCCCATGACGTGGTGCCGAAAAACCATCCGGACTCCAAGGTGGCCCGGAAGAACATGGACGCCACCTGTGGCAAGTGCCATGACCAGGAGCACCTGAGGAAGCTCTCCACCCGCCTGCCCAAGCGCGCCTCCAGGATGGATCTCAAGAAGATGCCCGGCAAATAGGGCTGAATCGCCACGTCCAGCTGATCACTTGATCCGAAATGGTCCATGGGGCAGCCCTTGTTTTTCTGGATGCTATGCGTAAAATAGCGGCAAGAAAACATAGGTGCTGTGGAGAATTTCATGGTGGTCAAGAACCTGAATGGCCATGCGATTCCGCCCTGTGGGTGCGGCAGTTGGCTGAGCCACTGGCGCCGGTGCGGAAAGCCCAGTGAAGCCTTTTCTCGCAGGCAGTCCTGTTCAGTGGTGGTCTGCAACAACCCCATCGAGCAGGGGGGAATGGTGCAGAAAGAGGTGCTAGAGGGCATGAGGGCCCTGGGCATGGTCGGGGACGCCTCCTGGTACATCGTGCCCCTCTGCAGAGAGTGCAATGGGCGATGGGGGGCGACTCTGACCGTGGAGGATGGCTGCGGGTTGGCCTCAGCCCGGGTGGAAGAGACGTGCGGCGTGGGCGTGATGGGGGATCCAACCACCCAGGGCACCTAGGTTCTTCATTTCGCAGGCCGGAAATGAAAAATGCTGGTTTTTACCTTTTTGGTGCCATGTGCCGATTGGTGTGGGCAGAAATCAACTGTTATTCTTGCCCTCACAACCCCATCTAAATCCGGAGGGACCATGCCGCCCGGAAACGCGCGCACCAAGCTGCCCGTGAAGGTCATCGAGAGGACCACGGCCGAGGCGTGTCTCGCCATCGCCCACAAGGTGCAGCAGGCCAGGGAACTGGCCGGTGACGAGGCCGGCTCCGAAGCCGCCCGTCAGGTGGCCCGGGTCATTGAGGAAGAACTGCTCCGGGTCGGGTAAGGGTGCCTTACAAAACCCTCACGGGGGCGAGTGAGGGCCGCTAAGAGGAGCTTGCACCTCGACCTGCTGTCTGGCTGCGCCCCAGAATAGGCTCCCCATAGCCAGGCAGATAAATGATTGGCCCAGGGCGCCCCAAATTGACGTATTGTGGTGATCAACACTTGCAAACAACCACATATCGTCTGGAGGTTCCGTGGCTACACAGGAATCCGACAAGGGCAGGTATTTGATCTGGGCCTACCTGGGGGGGGTCGCCGTGGTTTCCTACCTTTTGCTGAAGGTGATCATGTGGATGGATGGGGTCAAGTAGGCCCCGCCTCCTGGAGACGCTAGTGCCCGCCCATCCGCCAATGCCAGGCGGGTTCACTGGCGGACCTTTGTTGGATTCCCACGGGGCCACCCCTGCGTGGCGTCCCCTCTGGCCGCACGAATCACTCGGCTTTCTGTCTCGGGTCCGACAGCCCGCCGGGCTGTCTCCCCGAGCCAATGCGAAAGCCGGTGATTCAGTGACTTCGAATCCCCCACGCTCCGCAGCCAGATGAAAGAAGCCGCCTCGCGGCGGCTTCGATCTGGCGGAGAGTGAGGGATTCCTCGCCCCCGCGGGCGTCCCGTCTGGCCGCCTGTATCACTCCCGGCCCCCCCCCCCCCCCCCCCCCCCCCCCCCCCCCCCCTTCTCTCCCCCCCCCCCCCCCCCCCCCCCCGCCCCCACCCCCCCACCGCGAAAGCCGGTGATTCAGTGACTTCGAATCCCCCACGCTCCGCCCCCAGATGAAAGAAGCCGCCTCGCGGCGGCTTCGATCTGGCGGAGAGTGAGGGATTCGAACCCTCGGTAAGCTTTTGACCTACACACACTTTCCAGGCGTGCTCCTTAAACCACTCGGACAACTCTCCCTGGGATCCGCGCAAACGCGGAAGGACCAAGGTTATCACGGCCCCTGGCTGTGGCCAAGGGCCGTGATCGGAAGGCCTACACGGTCTCCAGGACAGCCACGAGCAGCTTCCAGAAGTTGCCCACGGAGGGCACGCTGACATGCTCGTCGGGGGTGTGGACATCCCACATGCTGGGCCCGAAGGAGACCATTTCCATGCTGGTGTACTTCTCGCCAATGAGTCCGCACTCGAGACCGGCATGGATGGCCATGATCTCGAGGGGCTTGCCGAAGACCTTCTGGTTGGCGTCGTTGACGATCTGCACCAGGGAGGCCTTGGGCTCGGGCTTCCAGCCAGGGTAGCCGCCGGTCACGTGCGAGTTGAACCCGCCCAGGGCGCAGATGGCCGCGATGCGCTCGGATAGGGCGGTCTTGGAGGCGTTGATGGAGCTGCGGGTGAGCATGTTCACTTCGACCTCCTCCTCACGGGTGTCGATGACGCCCAGGTTGGTGGAGGTCTGCACCAGGCCGGCGATGTCAGGGCTCATGGCCTCGACGCCGTGGGGCAGGGCCAGCAGCAGGCGGAGCAGGGCGTCGGCGTCGGCGCCGGACATCACGCTGGTGGCTTCGCCTGCTTCGAGAGCCAGGTGCAGGCCCGGATCGTGGGCGCCGAGGGCGGCGCGCCAGTGGGCCTCGTGGACGGCCAGCGAGGCGCGGCAGGCCTGTTCCTGGGCGGGGTCCAGCAGGATGTAGGCAGAGGCCTCGCGGGGGATCGCATTGCGCTTGTTGCCGCCCTTGATGGCCGCCAGGCCGAACCCGAAGGCCGGCTTCAGGGCGCCCAGCACCTGGGCCAGGATGCGGATGGCGTTGCCCCGGCCGGCGTTGATGTCGATGCCGGAGTGGCCGCCCTTGAGGCCGAACACCTTCAGGCGGAAGGCCTTGGTGCCGGCAGGCGCGGGGGTGCGGGTGAGCTTGCGCGTGACGATGGTGTCCTCGCCGCCGGCGCAGCCGATGGTGAGGTAGCCCTCTTCCTCGCTGTCGAGGTTGAGGAGGAACTTGGCCTTGAGACGGCCCGGCTGCAGGCCGTTGGCGCCGGTCAGGCCCGTCTCCTCGTCGATGGTGATCAGCGCCTCGATGGGGCCATGGGCGATGTCGTGGCTGGCCAGCACGGCGAGCGCGGCGGCCACGCCGATGCCGTTGTCGGCGCCGAGGGTCGTGCCCTTGGCGCGGAGCAGGTCACCGTCCTTCCACACCTGGATGGGATCCTTGGTGAAGTCGTGGTCCGTGCCCTCGTTCTTCTCGCAGACCATGTCCACGTGAGCCTGCAGGCAGATGGTGGGACGGTCCTCCTTGCCGGCGGTGGCCCGCTTACGGATGATCACGTTTCCGATCTCGTCGCGCTCCACCTCGCAGCCCAGGGCCCTCGCCTGATCAGCCACCCAGGCGGCCGCCTCGGCCTCGTTCTTGGAACCGCGGGGGATCTTCGACAGCGCGAGGAAGTAGGACCAGATGGTCTGGGGTTCGAGGGATTCGAGCAGGGCGTTCACAGGGCCTCCCAAAGGTCTTCGGCCCACGGTTGGTCAGGGCCAGGGATCCAGGGTACCGGGGGGGCACGGAGGCAGGCGTGACGCGCATCACGATGCGAGGGTAATCAGGTGGATTAACCTTCATGAATCTCAGCCGATAGCCCAGATCAACCGAGGTCCATCACGCCGCCTTGCCGTTCTCGAAATCACCGTCCCAGCCCGGGGTTCCCGTGCGACGCTCCCTTCCAGCCTGTTGGCGATTCCTTGCGGGGGATGGTCGCTCGCTCTTGCCACCATCTGGTCTGGGGGTGTGGCCCTGGAAGGTCATGCCGCAGGCGAAGCGGCCCAGCGCATTCCAACCCGGCGGGCGCATTCAAGAACCGCCATCCGTGGTAGCTGCCCAGACAAGGGCGGGAAGAGGCCCTGCGGCGCAGGGGCTGGGATGAAGCATCTGCTTGAGCGCCTGTCGCGGTGGCTGCGCCTGGAGGCGGGGGCGACCATCGAGCAGCGCCTCTTCCGGGGGCTCACCCTCGTCGGCGGCCTCCTGTCGATCCTGGTGGTGGTCCCCCTGAACTTCCCCCAGAGCCTGCCCGGGTTCGTGAACCTGTCCGTGCTCACCTTCGGGATGCTCTGCCTGGGCCTCTTCGGGGCGACCTACCGCGGGCACTACGGCATGAAGCTCCTCTTCTTCCTCCATCTGGCGAACCTGGACCTCATCTGGTTCGGCAACGGGGGTTCGCAGGGCAGCATCGGCATGTTCCTGATCACGGCCGCCATGTACCTGGTGATCTTCTTCCAGGGCCGCACGCGCTGGTTCATGCTCAGCCTCTACCTGGCCAACGGCCTTGCCCTCCTGTGGGTCGAGCGGCTGCGCCCGGGCCTGGTCTGGCCCTTCCCGCACCCCGAGGGCCGGTTCATCGACATGGTCACGGGGTTCACGCTGTCCAGCGCGGTGTGCGTGATCATTCTCTGGGTGGTCCTGAAGGAGTACCACCGGGAGCGGGAGCGCCTCGGGGCTTCCCTGGCGGCCCAGCGGGAGAGCGAGGCCCGGTTCCGGTCCCTGGTGGCGAACGCCCCGATCCCCATCTGCGTGGCGAGCGCGCAAGGGGGGATCAGCTTCGTGAACCAGCGGTTCGAGCAGGTGCTCGGCTACACGCTCGGGGACCTGCCCAACCTCGAAGCCTGGTGGGAGAAGGCCTACCCCAACCCCCACCTGCGGAACGGGGCCGCCACGCACTGGGCCGAGGCCACGGCCAAGGCGGCGGCCACCGGCACGCCGGTGCCGCCCACCGAGTACCCCGTGGTGTGCAAGGACGGCCGGACCGCGCACCTGGAGATCCAGGCGGCCATCATCGGCGACCAGTGGCTGGTGATGTTCACGGACGTTTCCGAGCGGCGGCGGGGCGAGGAATCCCTGCGCCAGACGCAGAAGCTGGAGAGCCTCGGCGTGCTGGCCGGGGGCATCGCCCACGACTTCAACAACCTGCTGAGCGCCATGCTCGGCAACCTGAACCTGGCCCAGATGAAGCTGACGCCCGGCGGCGCCTCGGGGCCCTACCTCGAGAAGATGGAGGACACCATCCGCAAGGCCGCCGCGCTCACGCGCCAGATGCTGGCCTACTCCGGCAAGGGGAGCTTCGTGGTGGAGCCGGTGGACCTCAACCGCCTGGTGGCCGAGATCACGCACCTGCTGACGGTGTCCATCTCGAAGCGGGTCCGGCTGGACTATGACCTGGCGCCGGGTCTTCCCGCCATCGAGGCCGATGCGGCCCAGCTGCAGCAGGTGGTGATGAACCTGGTCACCAACGCCTCCGAGGCCATCGGCGAGACCGAAGGCGTCATCCGGATCTCGACGAACCTGAGCGACCTCGGCGAACGGGAGCTCGAGTCGGACCTGCGCGGCCAGGGCCTGGAACCCGGCCAGTACGTCACCCTGCGGGTCCTGGATACGGGCTGCGGCATGGCGCCCGAAGTCCAGGCCCGCATCTTCGATCCTTTCTTCAGCACCAAGGGCTCGGGCCGGGGCCTCGGCCTCTCGGCCATGCTAGGCATCGTCCGGGGCCACCGGGCGGGCCTCGAGATCCAGTCCGACCCAGGCCTCGGCAGCGTCTTCCAGATCCACTTCCGGGCCAGCCGCGCCAAGCTCGCCGATCCGAGCGGAATCGAGACCGGAGCCCACAAGGACCGCTTCCATGGCAAGGTGCTCCTGGTGGATGACGAGGCCGACCTGCGCTTCAGCTTCGGCAGCATGCTCCAGCACCTCGGCTTCCAGGTCGTGGCCGCCCGGGATGGGCTGGAGGCCCTGGAGCGCTTCCAGAAGGGCGAGTTCGCCCTGGTCTTCATGGACCTGACCATGCCCCGCATGGACGGCCGGGAGGCCTTCCTGCAGATGAAGTATCGCGACACTGAAGTGAAGGTGATCCTGGCCAGTGGCTACAGCGAAGGAGAGGCCATCGAGACCTTGCATGGCCTTCGCCCCGCCGGGTTCATCCAGAAACCCTTCAGCCTGCAGGCCCTGACCCGCGCCGTGGACCGGGCGCTGGGGTAGGTTTGGGGGCCAGCAGTCCCATTTCTCGAAGATCTGCGTCCAGGTGGCCTCCCGGCAGCAATGCAAAAGGAAGCCTGGTCGGGATTCCCTCCGGTGCCACCGCTGCGCAGCGTCCCCTCCGGCCGCACGAATCGTTGGCACGCCCCTTCACGGCTACCTGCCAGCGATTCAGTGATTTCGAATCCCGCCCTACTTTCTCCGCCAAAACGGGCCCCATCCGGGGCCCGTTTTGGCGGAGAGAGAGGGATTCGAACCCCCGAACAGGTTTCCCCGTCTCCGCATTTCGAGTGCGGTGCCATCAACCACTCGGCCATCTCTCCGGAACGACCATTCTAGCAAAGCGCCCGGTAGAATCCAGCCTTCGGAGGCTGCGATGGGCTGGATGGGGCGGGTCTTCCTCGGATGCACGGTACTCACCACGGCCCAGGCCCAGGAGGTGGATCTCGTCCTGACCGATGCCGCCGCGGACCGCTTCGCGGCGCTGGCGCTGCGGTGCGTGCGGCAGGAATACCCCAACAAGCTGGATCATGTGATGAACGGGGCCGGGGAGGTGAAGTCCCCGCAGGCCCTGCACCCAGCCTTCTACGGCTGCTTCGACTGGCACTCGTCGGTGCACGGGCACTGGATGCTCGTGAAGCTCTTGCGGGAGCACCCGGGCATGGCCCGGGCCGCCGAGATCCGCACTCTGCTCGACGAGCACCTGAGCCCCGGGCGCATCGCCCTGGAGGTGGCCTACCTGGGCGGGGCCAACCGGCGCAGTTTCGAGCGCACCTACGGCTGGGCCTGGCTGCTGAAGCTCTCGGCGGAACTGCGGAGCTGGGACGAGCCCTCGGCCCGACGCTGGGCGGAGGCGCTGCAACCCCTGGCCGACGAACTGGCCGCGCGGTTCCTGGCCTTCCTTCCGAAACAGACCTATCCCATCCGCACCGGCGTCCATCCGAACACGGCCTTCAGCCTGGATCTGGCCCTGGACTACGCCCAGGCCGCCGGCGATGTCCGCCTCGAGGCGCTGATCCGTGAGCGCACCAGGGACTGGTTCGGCCGGGACAGGCGCGGGCCCCTGGCCTGGGAGCCGGGCGGGGAGGACTTCCTGTCCCCCTGCCTCGAAGAGGCGGCCCTCATGTCGAGGCTGCTGCCGCCCGCCGGCTTCCGGCGCTGGCTGGAGGGCTTCCTGCCCGGCCTACCCGGCGGGCTGGTCCCGGCGGTGGTCTCGGATCGCACCGATCCCAAGATCGTGCATCTCGATGGCCTGAATCTCAGCAGGGCCAGGGCCCTTCGGCGGATCGCCGCGGCGCTGGGCGCGGGCGATGTGCGCTCCGCGGGGCTGCTCAGGCTGGCCGACCGCCATGCCCGGGCCTCGCTGCCCTACCTGGCCTCGGGCAGTTATGAAGGCGAGCACTGGCTGGCCACCTTCGCGGTGCGGATGCTGGCCGAGCGCTAAGCGCTCTAGGCCCCGGCTGGCGGCATGCTGTCGGGCCCGGTGGCTGCCACGAGGTGGGAGAAATAGGTCCGGTCCTCGGTCAGGATGTGCCCCTTCACCAGATCCAGGGCGAGGAAGGTGACCAGGCGGCCGAAGTCCAGCTGGCCGGCCTTGACCTCCGCCTGCAGCTTCCAGGCCTTGGCGAGGAGGCTGCCATGAATGCCGGCATGTTCGGGCAGGTCGGGGTACCGGGCCTGGCGCAGGAGGGCCTCCTCGTCGTGGAAGTGCTGGGCCGTGTGGGCGAGGAGGGTCTCCAGGCGCAGCGAGACCTCGGCCACCGGGCGGTGCTCCGTGAGGGTCGCCATGAGCGTGCTGGCGAGGCGGAAGAGGCGCTGGTGCTGGGAATCGACCAGGGCATGGCCGCTCGCGTAGGTGTCCTCCCATATGATCTCCAGCAGGGAGCGCTCCTCGGCGGGCTCTCCTTCGGCCCCCTCGCGAGCGGGGGCTGCGATGGCGCGGTTCCGGCCTTCGGCCTTCGCGCGGTACAGCGCCTGGTCGGTCCGGTCGATCCATTCCTCGAGCCCTTCCCCGATGGCGTATTCAGACACCCCCAGGCTCATGGTCACGTGGCCCACGTCCGGGAAGTCGACGGCCTCCACGGCCGCCCGCAGCTTCTCCGCCAGGCCCATGGCCCCTTCGAGGCGGGTGGCCGGCGTCATCACGAGGAATTCCTCGCCCCCCCAGCGCACCAGGGAATCCGAAGCCCGCAGGTGCATCCGCACAGTCTGGGCCGTGCCGGCCAGCACGGCGTCGCCCGCGCCATGACCGTAGGTGTCGTTGACGCGCTTGAAGTGATCCAGGTCGAACATCAGCAGGGAGAGGGGATCGCGGCGGCGGTGGGCCAGGGCGATCTCCGGCAGCACCGCCTCTTCGAAGCGGCGGCGGTTCCAGGCGCCCGTGAGGCGGTCCGTGGAGGCCACCTGCTCCAACTGGTCCAGGGCCCGCTGGAGGCTCTGGTTGGCCAACTCGGAGGACTGCCGCGCCTCGCTGAGTTCCCGCAGCCGCGCCGACAGCTCGGCGTTGCGCTGGGCCACCATGGCTTCCAGGGTGTGGGCCTGGTTCGCCACCACGGCGAGCTGGGCGCCCTGGGCGATCTCGGTGTCCTTGCGTAGTTCCATCATGCGGCTGAGCATGGCCCAGCCCAGGGACATGGCGAGCACGACCAGCGCGAGCTGGAGGATGGTCAGGCACAGGGAGGTACTCAGCCACCCGGCCGACAGCGCCCACAGGGCGGCGCAGCAGACCAGCAGGGCCAGCGTTGCCGCCAAGAGGGCGCCAGCGATTCGGAGCCCTTCCCGCCGCGCGCCCAGTCCCGCTGCGAGGGTCTGCAGGGCCAGCATGGGTGCCAGCAGGCCAAGGATGATCTCGGCCAGGCGGTGGAGCTTGGCCGATGGCAGGAGCGCCGCCAGGGCGATGATCAGGGTGGTGAGGGCGGTGATGCGCCGGAGGTGGGCGAGGCGCTGGGCCCTGGGGGAGTTCGTCAGCAGGCCCGCGGTCACCCGCTCCCAGATGGCCAGGCTGAGGGCGGCCAGGATGAGGGAGGCCGGCTCGGCCCAGGCCGCCAGGGCAGGGGGGAGCATGTCGGTCAGGAGGCCGCTGTAGGCCATCCAGGCGGCGGCGGCCACCAGGCCGAACAGGCCCGCCTCGCTGAGCACGCGGTCGCGCAGAGGGCGGTAGGCGAGGATGGAGAGCAGCGCCAGCGCCACCAGGATCCCCGCCAGGAAGGCCTGAAGGGCCAGGGGCAGCGGGGAGGGCAGCACCGGCGGAGCGGCGGCGGATGGGAAGGTCAACATGGCCACGCTATCGGCGCCGCCTGAAGAAAGCTTGGATCTGGGCGCGGCACTCCGGCTCGAGGAGTCCTCCCTCCAGGGTGAAGCGGTGGTTCAGGGCGGCCTGGTCCAGGGTCTCCAGCCAGCGGCTGACGCCCACCTTGGGGTCCGAGGCGCCGAACACCACGCGGCCCACCCGGGCGTGGATGAGGGCGCCGAAGCACATGAGGCAGGGCTCCAGCGTCACGTAGAGCGTGGCCCCGGTCATGCGGTAGTTCTTGGTCCAGGCGCCGGCGCTGCGCAGGGCCAGCACCTCGGCGTGGGCGGTGGGGTCGTTCAGCCTCACGGGGTGGTTGTGGCCCCGGCCCAGCAGGCAGCCTTCGGAGACGATGACGGCGCCGACCGGCACTTCGTCCAGGCTGTCCGCCTTCTCGGCCTCCTCGAGGGCGAGCTTCATGAAGTAGATGTCGTCACCGGACCACATAGCCCCTCAGTGTGTCGTAAACCACCGAGGCTGCAGATAGGGCAAACCCTGTATTCAAGGGGCATCCCCTTCGTTGCTGCTCGATTCCGCCGCGTCGGCCCACCGGGGCCCAAGTCCATGCGCGATGTCGGAAACAAAGGAGCAGTATGGCCGAATCCCCCTTGAAGAAAAAGGCTGATGCTCGCATTTCGGGGTCGCTACACTCACCTTGGTCCTGCATGGACCGAGTCATTCTCACGACCCCGCGGCGGCCCGGCCTCCGCGGGGTTTTTGCCAAGCAAGGGCGGAGGCCACATGCGCGCGCACCTGATCCTGAAGGACGGCACCATCTTCCGGGGACGGGCGCCGTTGGGTTTCGGCGGCGCAGGCGAGGCTGTGTTCACCACGGCCATGGCCGGCTACCAGGAGATCCTCACGGATCCCAGCTTCGCGGGGCAGATGGTCTGCATGACCTTCCCCGAGCAGGGCATCTACGGCATCCACGCCGACCTGAACGAAGGAACGCGACCCTGGGCCACCGGCCTGCTCTGCCGCCGCCTCAGCTTCGCGCCGGATCATCACCGCAGCGAGGGCGACCTGCCGGCCTGGCTCAAGCGCCACCACATCCCCGTGATGTCCGACCTCGACACCCGGGCCCTCACCCAGCACCTGCGTGACCAGGGTTCCCAACCCTCACTCATCTGGACCGAGGTGGATGGCAGTCTCGACGCAGGCGTGGCCAAGGCCAAGGCCCTGCCCGACATGACCGGCCAGGCCCTCTGCGGCGCCGTGAGCTGCAGGGACCGCTATGAGCTGAACCCCGGCGGCGCCTTCCGCGTGGCGGTGCTCGATGGCGGCATCAAGCTCAGCATCCTGAATCAGCTGGTGGGCGCGGGCCTCCACCTGGAGGTGTTCCCCTGGGACACGCCTGCCACGGAGCTGACCGACAGGCGCTTCCACGGCCTCTTTCTCAGCAATGGCCCCGGTGACCCCGCCGCGCTGCCGGGCATGCAGAAGGAAGTGGAGGCCTGCATCGGCCAGCTGCCCATCTTCGGCATCTGCCTGGGCCACCAGCTGCTGGGCCAGGCCTTCGGCGGCCGCACCTTCAAGCTCAAGTTCGGCCACCGCGGCGCCAACCAGCCGGTGCACGACCTCATGACCGGCCGCATCGAGATCACCGCCCAGAACCACGGCTTCGCCGTGGACGAGGCCAGCCTGCCCAAGGATGTTGAAGTGACTCACCGCCACCTCAGCGACGGCACGGTGGAGGGCATGCGCCATACCCGGCTGCCCATCTTCTCCCTGCAGCACCATCCCGAGGCGAGCCCAGGGCCACACGATGCGCATCCCGCGTTCCAGCGATTCGTGGCTCTCATGGAAAGACATCCAAGATGAACCACGAAGACAGGAAGACCACGAAGGAAGACAAGTGGGTGGGGGCTTTGGACCCCCGGATTGAATCCATTGCCGCAACCATCGTAGATTCGGCCATTTTGGTTCATCGCGAACTTGGCCCAGGATTGCTAGAGAGTGCCTATGAGGTATGTCTCGTTCACGAACTGACCAGCCGCGGGCTATCTGTCGAGCGGCAGAAATCACTACCTGTGCGATTCCGCGGGCTCGAGATTGAAGCCGGCTACCGACTGGATCTGGTTGTCGAGGATTGCATCATTCTCGAATTGAAGGCAGTGGACGAGCTCAGCAAGGTTCACTATGCCCAACTTCTAACTTACCTAAAGCTCTCAGGGCACAAGCTCGGCTTCCTGATCAACTTCAACGCCGTCCCCCTCAAAAACGGAATTCGCCGCCTTGTCTATTAATCCTGTCTTCCTTCGTGGTCTTCCTGTCTTCGTGGTGAGCCCTTATGCCTAAGCGTACAGATCTGAAAAGTGTTCTGGTCCTGGGTTCTGGCCCCATCCAGATCGGCCAGGCCTGCGAGTTCGACTACTCGGGCACCCAGGCGCTGAAGGCCCTGCGGGAGGAGGGCATCCGCACCATCCTGCTGAACTCGAACCCGGCCTCCATCATGACGGACGCGAGCCGCGCCGACGCCACCTACATCGAGCCCCTGACGCTGGGTGTGCTGGAGAAGGTGATCGAGGCCGAGCGGCCCGACGCCATCCTGCCCACCGTGGGCGGCCAGACGGCCCTGAACCTGGCCATGGAAGCCTTCGAGAGCGGCCTGCTGGAGCGCAGCGGCGTGATGCTCATCGGCGCCCAGCCCGAGGCCATCAAGCGCGGCGAGGACCGCCAGCTCTTCAAGGCCCTCATGGACGACCTGGGCCTGGAGACCTGCCGCGGCGGCTTCGCCCACAACATGAGCGAGGCCCGCGACCTGCTCAAGCTCACGGGCTTCCCCTCCATCATCCGGCCCAGCTTCACCCTGGGCGGCAGCGGCGGCGGCATCGCCTACAACGTGGACGAGTTCGAGACCATCGTGGCCCGGGGCCTGGATCTCAGCCCCACCAAGCAGGTGCTCATCGAGGAGAGCATCCTGGGCTGGAAGGAGTTCGAGCTGGAAGTGGTGCGCGACCTGGACGACAACGTCGAGGTGATCTGCTCCATCGAGAACTTCGATCCCATGGGCGTCCACACCGGCGACAGCATCACCGTGGCCCCGGCGCTGACGCTCACGGATCCCGAGTACCAGAAGATGCGCGACGCCGCCCTGGCCGTCATCCGCGCCGTGGGCGTGGAGACCGGCGGCTCGAACATCCAGTTCGCCCTGGAGCCCGAGACCAGCCGCATCATCGTCATCGAGATGAACCCCCGCGTCAGCCGAAGCTCCGCACTGGCCTCGAAGGCCACGGGCTTCCCCATCGCCTGGGTGGCGACGAAGCTGGCCCTGGGCTACCGCCTCTGGGAGCTGCCCAACGCCATCACGCGCATGACCAAGGCGGCCTTCGAGCCGGTGCTGGACTACATCGTGGTGAAGATGCCCCGCTTCACTTTCGAAAAGTTCCCCCAGGCCGACAAGGTGCTGGGCACCCAGATGAAGAGTGTCGGCGAGGTCATGAGCATCGGGCGCAGCTTCCAGGAGGCCCTGCAGAAGGCGGTGCGCTCCCTGGAGGAGGGCCACAAGGGCATCTCCGGTGCCCTGGAGGGCAAGCTCGACCTGGGCCGCCTCAAGGAGCACCTGATCATCCCCGGCGCCCAGCGCATCTTCTGGATCTACCACGCGCTCAAGGCCGGGCACAGCGTCGAGGAACTCCACCGCCTGACCAAGATCACACCCTGGTTCCTGCGCGAGATCGAGGAGATCGTGGTGCTGGAGGGCCGCCTGCGCAGCTTCCCCGTGGATCGCCTCCCCGAAGAGCTGCTGGAGAAGGCCAAGCGCGCCGGTTTCGCCGACAACCAGATCTCCGTGTTCTGCTCGGGCACCGAAGCCGAGGTCGCCACCCGACGCGAGGCACTGGGCCTGCGCCCCGCCTACAAGCGGGTGGACACCTGCGCCGGCGAGTTCAAGGCCGAGACGCCCTACCTCTATGGGACCTGGGAGCAAACGAGCGAAGCGGAACCCACGGATCGCCCCAAGGCCATCGTGCTGGGCAGCGGGCCCAACCGCATCGGGCAGGGCGTCGAGTTTGACTGCTGCTGCGTGCAGGCGGTGGAGGCGATCCGCGCCAGCGGCGTCGAGGCCATCCTCATCAACTGCAACCCCGAGACCGTCAGTACGGACTTCGACACCAGCGACCGCCTCTACTTCGAGCCCCTCACCTACGAGCATGTGAAGGCCGTGGTGGACCGGGAAGGGCAGGGCGGCAAGCTGCTGGGCGTCTTCGCCCAGTTCGGCGGCCAGACGCCGCTGAAGCTGGCGGAGCCGCTCCACAAGGCCGGCGTGAAGCTGCTGGGGACGCCCCTGAATACCATCATGGATGCGGAGGACCGCGAGCGCTTCGGCCAGGCCCTCAAGCGCCTGGACATTCCCGCGCCCCAGTGGGGCATGGCCACCAGCTTCGAGCAGGCCAAAGAGGTGGCCCACCGCCTGGACTACCCCGTGATGGTGCGGCCCAGCTTCGTGCTGGGCGGTCGCGCCATGGCCGTGGTCTTCGACGACGCGGGCCTGGAGAAGTACATGCGCGAGGCCGTGGCCGTGAGCAACGACCAGCCCGTGCTGCTGGACCGCTTCCTGGACGGGGCGCAGGAACTGGACATCGACGTGGTCTGCGATGGCGAGGACGTGGCCATCGCGGGCCTGCTGGCCCACATCGAGGAGGCGGGCATCCACAGCGGCGACAGCTACGCCGTGATCCCGGCCCTGGGCGTGCCCGAGGAGATCCTGGAGACGGTGAAGGGCCATGCCCGGAAGCTGGCGCTAGATCTGGGCGTGCGGGGCCTCATGAACCTGCAGTTCGCCGTGAAGGACGGCATCGCCTACTGCCTGGAGGCCAACCCCCGGGCCAGCCGCACGGTGCCCTTCGTGAGCAAGGCCACGGGCGTGGACTGGGCGGGCGTAGCCGCGCGCATCGGCCTGGGCCAGAGCCTGAAGCAGCAGGGCATCACGGATGGCGTGCCGCGCCTCGTGTCCATGAAGGGCGTGGTCTTCCCCTTCGCCAAGTTCCCGGGCGTGGATCCGGTGCTGGGCCCGGAGATGAAGAGCACGGGCGAGGTCATGGGCATCGGCGCGACCTTCGGCGAGGCCTACGCCAAGTCCCTGCTGGCGGCGGGCATCCCCCTGCCACTGTCGGGCACGGTCTTCCTCACCGTGAACGACAAGGACAAGGCCCGCCTGCCCGAGCTGGCACAGAAGCTGGTGGCCCTGGGCTTCGGCCTCTGTGCCACCGAGGGCACCGCCCGCGCCCTCGAGGCTGTGGGCCTCAAGGTGCGCCGCATCTTCAAGGTGAACGAAGGCCGTCCCAACGCGGTGGATCTGCTCAAGAACGGCGAGGTGCAGTGGGTCATCAACACGCCCCTGGGCCGGGACGCCTTCTTCGACGAAAGCGCCATCCGACGCGAGGCCCTTCGCCTGAAGATCCCCTGCCTCACCAACCTCAGCGCGGCCCTGGCCGCCTGCGAGGCCGTGGAGACCTTGCGGGGCGACATGACGGTGCGGGCCCTGCAGTCCCTGGGATGAATTTGCATAAGAGAATATAGATATCCACTAATTTATACCCGGTGGTCGTAAAATACCCGTCATGGGTTCGTCTGACCCTCTCCCGCGTGTTCTGTGGCCTCACCTGTCTCTGCCCCTGCGGCTGCCATCGCGCGGCCCCTCAGGTCCCCGTGGCCCTGGGTGGGGCTTTGCCTGACGTTGCTCATGACCACTGGCGTCTGGTTGGTGGTCCGCAAAGTGGAGCGTTCCCGCCTGCATGCCCTCAAGCAGTCCCTGGCCTCCGCCCTGGCCCACCAGGTGGAGCGGAAGATGGCCAACCTGGAGCAAGCGCTGCGAGGGGCCTCGGGCTACCTTGGACGCGGGCCACTCCCCACCCGGTCCGAGTGGCGGGCTTATGTGGAGCGCCTGGATCTGCCGATGGCCTACCCGGGCGTGCAGGGCTTCAGTTTTGTCGAGTGGATCCCCCGCCCGGACCTGCCTGACCACCTCCGGCGAGTCCGTCGGGAGGGCTTTCCAGACTACGCAGTGGCGCCCGGTGGCTCGGCGGGGCCCTTGCTGGAAGGGGCCAGCACCATCCTGTATCTGGAGCCCATGAACGCGGAGAATCAGCATGCCTTCGGGAAGGACATGCTGGAAGATTTCACCCGCCGTCAGGCCATGCTGCAGGCCCGGGATACGGGCCAGGTGGTGACCAGCGGCCCGCTGGTCCTTTACCAGGATGCCAGTGGCAAGCCCCAGCCCGGTGTCGTCCTGTTTGGTCCAGTCTTTCGGGAGGGGCAGCCGGTGACCACTGTGGCGGAACGGCGTGCAGCGCTCCGGGGGTGGGCCACCATCCCTCTGCGCATGGATGATTTCATCCGTTCGGTCCTGAGCCAATTTGAACCGCAAGCAGAACTAAGCCTATTTGATAGCGAGCTGAGTGCTGGAAGCCAGCTCTATGATTCCGATCCCTCCCACCCGGTTTCTGGAACGGCCACTCCGTGGACACTCAAAATCCCCGGTCGCACCTGGGTGGCACGGATCGAGCCCAGCCCTGACTTCCATCGGCATGTGGGCCACCCGCGTCACTGGCAGTTCCTGTTGGCAGGCATGGTCATCAGCCTGCTGGTCTTCACCCTCCTCATCTTCCAGACGGGTGCCGAAGCCCGTGCCAAGCTGCTGGCTCGGCTTCGAGGCGAGGAACTCCTTGCCTCCGAGGTTCAGTTCCGAGCCCTGTTCGAGAGGGCCCCCTTCGGCATGGCCATCGTGGATTCGAGCTCGGGTCGTTTTCTCTCCGTGAATCCCCGGTTCGGAGACATCCTCGGGTATTCCACCGAGGAGCTGCTGGCCCGGGATTTCCAGAGCATCACCCACCCCGAGCACCTGCAGGGTGAGCTGGCCTCAGTGCGTGACCTGGCCTCGGGGGCGATGCCGGTCATCCACAAGGAGATGCGTTACCTCCACCGAAGTGGCCAGGAGATCTGGGCCCGCCTGAGCATGGCCAAACTGCCCTCGGTTTCCGGCGCCGCGGACAGGCATCTGTCCGTGGTGGAGGACATCCGTGAGCGCAGGAGGATCGAGGACTCCCTCAGGCGCAGCGAGGCGAACCTCTCCCTCGCCCAGGAGATCGGCGAGTTCGGAAGCTGGCAGGTGGTCTACCAGGATGGGAATGAAAGCTGGTCAGTCTCCGACGGGCTGCGCCGCCTCTATGGCTATCGCCCCGACCAGCCCATCACCCTGCAGACGGGCTTCGACATCATGCACCCCGAAGACCGCGAGGCCGTCAGGTCGGCCTGGGAGGCGGCCATGGCCGGGACTGGGCCGAGCGAGTGGGAGCACCGGATCATCGTGAATGGGGAGGTTCGCTGGGTGGCCGTGCGAGTGCTTTTCCAGTTCAACCAGGATGGCCGACTCCAGGAGGCCTCCGGCATCGTCCAGGACATCACTCGGCGGTGGGCCACCGAGGAGGCTCTGCGGCTCAGCGAGGCCCGCCTCCGCATCCTGGGCGACCAACTCCCGGACAGCTTCCTTTACCAGTACCTGTCGAGACCTGGGGAAGCTCCCCGCTTCCTCTACCTCAGCGCTGGGGTGGAACGGCTCTGCGGGCTCAAAGCCGGAGACGTGGTGCAGGATCCGGGGCTGCTGTTCAGTCAAGTGGACCCGACCATGCTGCCGGCCTACCTCCAAGCGGAGGCGGTCAGTGCAAGGGACCTCTCCCCCTTCGCCATGGACCTGCGTCAACGGCATGTAGATGGACGATGGCGCTGGTTCCGGGTGCGATCGAAACCTCGGCCCCAGCCGGATGGCTCGGTACTCTGGGAGGGGATTTCCACGGACATCACGGAAGCGCATGAAGCCCGTCTCGTGCTGGAGGAGAGCGAGGCCCGGTTCCGCGGCCTGTTCGAGCTGTCCCCTGATCCCATCACTCTGGCCCGCCTTTCCGATGGGGCCCTGATCGAGGTCAACCAGGCTTGGTGCGACCTCACGGGGCTCACCCGTGAAGAGGTCCTCGGTCGCTCCACTCGGGAACTTGGTCCCTGGGCAAGGCCCGAAGAACGGGAGGCCTTCCATCGTGCGCTGCGAGACTCCGGTGGTTTCGGCCCCGAGGACATCCTGGTGAAGGACCGCCAGGGCCAGTTACACCAGGTCGTGATGTCGTCCCGGGTGCTGTTGATCCAGGGAGAGCAGCACTACCTAAGCATGTCCAAGGACTTGAGCGACCGGATGGAGGCCGAGCGAGCCTTGAAGGAGAGCGAGGCCAAGTTCCGCGGGGTGGTGGAGCAGGCCACAGAGGCCATCTACATCCACGATGAGCAGGGGCGGCTCCTGATGTGCAACCCGGAGGCCTGTCGGAGCACCGGCTTCTCTCAAGCTGAACTGTTCGGCATGCGGGTTCAGGATCTCGATCTCGAATGCAGCCCCGACCAGGATGCGGGGGCCTGGCAGACGCTCAAAGTGGGCGAACAGCTGACCCTGCAGGGCCGCCATCGGCGCAAGGACGGCACCAGCTTCCCCGTCGAAATCCGGCTGGGACTTCTGAGCCCCGAGTCGCCGAGGCAGTTGTTGGCCCTGGTTCGGGATCTCACTGGCCAGGAGCAGGCGATCCAAGCGGACCTGCGCGCCCGCAAGGCAGAGAGCCTGGTCCTCATGGCGGGCAGCATCGCCCACGACTTCAACAACATCTTCCAGGGGGTTCTGGGCTTCCTGGAAGTCGCAAAGCTGAGAGCGGAGCAGAATCCCGATGTCCGCCAGCTGCTCGGCAGAGCCGAGGGCTCGCTGCGCAAGGCCATCGGGCTATCCTGGAAGATGCTGGACTTCTCCGGACGGGCCCTGGTGAAGCAGGACCGGCTGGACCTGGAAGCCTGGCTGCCTGCGTTCGCGGCAACCCTGCAGCTGGACCTCGCGTCCACCTGCCTCCTGGAGGTCTCCTGCGAGCCGACGCCCTACATCATGGGCGACCGGCTCCGCCTCGAAGAGGTCTTGCAGGCCCTGGTTGCCAACGCCCGGGAAGCCGCCGAGCCCATGCCCGGCCGGGCCCGCCTGCGGCTCCACACCGACTTCGGAGCTGATCGGCCCGATTCCGCTTCGCCGGGCATCTGGCCATTGCCGCGGCCAGAATTTCCCGCCACCGTGTGCCTGGAAGTATCGGACGAGGGGCCTGGAGTGCCAGCCGCGATCCTGGATCGAATCTGCGACCCCTTCTTCACCACCCACCAGCTGGGCCGAGGCCTTGGTCTGCCTTCGGTGATGGGTATCCTTCAGGCCCATCGCGCCGGTCTGCACATCTTCAATGGCGAGCGGGGTGGCCTGGTCATCCGCATGCACTTCCCGCCCGGCGGGGCCTGAGACCTGTCACGGGGTTTCTGCCCCTGACATCCCAGGATCTGGAGCAGACATGGCACAGACAGTCCAGCAGACGATCACCTCTTTCCTCGGGACCGGCCCTTTCGCTGTGGTGGGTGCCAGCGTCGACCGCTCGAAGTACGGCAACAAGGTGCTGCGCTGCTACCAGCAGCATGGGCGTGAGGTCTATCCCATCAACGCGCGCGCTGAGGAAGTGGAGGGCCTGAAGGCTTATCCCTCCCTGGCGGCCCTGCCCGTGCCCGTGAAGGCGATCTCTGTCATCACGCCCCCCGCGATCACCGAGCAGGTGGTCCGCGACGCCGCCGCGGCCGGTGTGACACACATCTGGATGCAGCCAGGCGCCGAGAGCGACGAGGCCATCCGCTTGGCGGAAGCCGCGGGCATGGCCGTGATCGCGGGCGGGCCCTGTCTGCTGGTGGTGCTGGGGTATCACGAGTGAGGCCGCTTGCGCGACCTCAGATCAGGGGATTGAAATCCGACCGGACCTAGGCCAGGCCCAGGTTCCGCCGAACCGCCAGCCGGTGCTCTTCATGGGCCTGCACCACCTTCGGCACCTCGCTCCGCCACAGCGTCGAAAAATCGGCGAAGGAGATGATCGGCTTCGCTTCGTCGCCAGGGATCGAGCGTTCGGTTGAGTCCGGCGAGCACATCTCGCGGGAAGTAGGCTTGGCGGTCATGGTTGGGATTCCTCAGAAGAGAAAGGTAAGCGGTTTGCAGCAGGTAGGCAACCACGGAATCCGCCGGCTTGGACCGGCTCCGGACGCTGGCCAGGGCATCTTCGCCCTCGGTCATGCGCCCCGGGCCCTCCTCGTCCACCCGCACGTGGTAGAGCTGCAGGCTGCGGCCCACGCGCGGGGCCAGGCCCAGGAAGGTGAAGGGGGCCCAGGCGTGGGCCCGGGCCATGCGGTCCAGGGGCACGTAGCGGCCCTCGCGCTCGGAGCGGGCCAGCATGGCCCGGAGCGAGCCTTCGGGTTCCCGGTCGGTGTAGGCGAGATGGACTTCGTTGCAGCCGGCGCGCCGGATGCGGCCCAGGAGGAAGGCCACGCCCTCGGGTTCCGTGTGGGGGGCATCGAACACGGCCCCGAAGGCCGGGCCCAGGGCCAGGGCGCCCGTGGTCTTGCCGGTGGCCTGGCCCCCCATGAAGATGATCGCCGGCTCCTGGCGGGCCACGGCCAGGGCCCGGTCGCGCAGCCGCTTCCCCAGGGCGTTGAGGTGCACCGAGGCCCGGCCCGCGGGATCCTCCAGGGCCTCGTAACCCTGGGTGGGGTTGCGCCGCAGGCTGGGCAGCAGGGTCGCCAGCACATCGCCGTTCACGAGCTGGCCCTCCAGGGTGCCGGGCAGGGCGGCGTAGTCGTCCAGGGCGCGGTCGGCGTGGCGGGCCGCGTCGGCGGCTTCACGTTCCAGGGCCTCGCGCAGCTCGCGGCGCTCGGCCTCGGGCAGCTCCCAGTAGGAGCGGCGCTGGTGCCAGGCTACCCGCAGCCAGGATGGATCGGAGGTCATCCACCCACGGTACCCGATCTATGCTTGCAGGCATGACCCCATCGGCCCCTTCCGTCCTCCTCTTTCCCGGCCAGGGCACCGAGGCGGTGGGCATGGCCGCCGGCTGGGAGACCGAGCCCGCCTGGGTGGCGACCCTGGCCGCTGCCGAAGCCCACACGGGCTACCCGCTGCGGCGGCTCATGGCAGGTGGGCCCATCGAGGACCTGCGGTTCCAGCGTCACGCCCCGTGCGCCGTGCTGGCCCATTCCGTGGGGGTGTTCCGCGCGTGGCGGCAGGCGGGCCTGTCCCTGCCCAGGGCGGCGACGGGGCACAGCATGGGCTTCTACTCAGCGCTGGTGGCGGCGGAGGTGGTGCCCCTGGAAGCCGCCCTGGACCTGCTGGCCACCGTGGAGGGGCTCAGTGAAGCCGCCTTCGCGGGACGCCCCATGGGCATGGCCTTCGTCATCGGGGTGCCGGAACTGGAAGTGCGCTCGGCCCTGCTGGCCCAGCCCGCCTTGGCCCTGTCGAACCGCAATGGCCAGGCGCAGTTCACGGTCTCGGGGCCGGTGGAGGCCCTGGAATCCCTGGTGAGGGCCCTGCAGTCCAGCGCCTTCAAGGTCGGCCTGCTGCCGGTCCAGCATCCCCTGCACGGTCCCCACATGGCCGCCCTCCTGCCCGCCCTGGCCCGGCGCATGGCCTGGGTGACCCCCGCGGCGCCGGTCTTCCCCCTCATCTCCCACTTCGACGGACGGCTGCTTGAGACGGGTGGGGAAGCCTGGGACGACGGCCTGGCCTCCATCGCGCTGCCCGTGGACTGGCTGGCGGTGGTGGCCCGTCTGGAAGCCCTGGGTGCTCCGCTCGCGGAGTGCGGCCATGGGAGCCAGTTGGCCGGACTGACCCGCTGGGCCCGCCGGGATCTCAAGGTGGAGAGCCTGCAGCGCCTGCCCCCGCAGGGTTGATTCCTTTGAGGATGTGTCGGTAAAAGACGCTGCCGGGCTCGGCCTATTCCCTGGATCGTCCCCCCGCTGCTCTGCCATGATTGGGATTCCCGCCCACCCTGCCCAGGACTCCCAATTCCCATGGCCATGCCCACCTTGATCCTCGGAGAGGCCCTCGCCAACCGGTGTTCCCAGGTCCTCTACCGGTGCCTGGAGGAGGTGGGCAGCACCAAGGGGGCGCTCTACCTCCGGACGCCCGACCAGGGTTCTTTCGAGGTGGTGAGCTTCTACGGCTGGCCCCGGGGCACGCGGCCGCCGGTCTCCATTCCAGAGGGCCACCCGCTGCTGGTGCACACACAGCGCGTGCGCCGGGCCTTCGTGGTGAACGATGCCTCCGACTCGCCGGAGCTGGCGGCCTTCGGCCAGGGTGGCGAGTGGCCCCGGTACCTCATCACCCCCGTCTACCTGGCGGGAGACTGGGTCGGGCTGCTGCTCCAGCGGGACCGCATCAAGGGAGGCACCTTCGACGTGGAGCGGGACGAGCCCCCGACCCTGGCCATCTGCGGCGACCTGGTGGAGGCCCTGCGGGAATTCCGCCTCTACGGCACCACGCCGCGGCCCGACCCCGTGGCGCTCTCGATCCAGGTGCCGGATCCTCCCGCCGCGGCGGCCGCAGGCCCTGCCCTGGTGCCGGAAGGTCTGCCCACCGCCTCGGCCATCATCGACGAAGTGGCCCCGGTGGCCGAGCGGCTGCTGCCGCCCGTGGCCGCCCCCGCGGCGCCGGTACGCGCCCCTGGGGTCTTCGTCGCGACCAGTGGTCCCCCGGCCCAGGAGCGCATGTACGGCTTTGCCGGCGGGCAGGACGGCTACGCGGCGCTGCCCTGGGAGGCAGACCGCACGCTCAGTGGCTGGGTGGCGCCGCCGCCGCCCAACCCGGAGCGCAAGCGCGGCATGGTGCCGCCCGAGCAGCGGGCCTTCTTCTGGGAGATCGCCGGGCTGCTGAGCCAGATCCTCAGCGCCTCGGCGGTGGCCCTCTGGATCGAGGATCCCGAGGAGATCCGGCCGATCCTGGCCTACAGCACGCTGGCCCTCTCCCCCGACCTGCAGCAGCAGCTCCTCGCCCATGCCACCTTCCACCTTCCGGCCGTGCGCGAGCAGGATCTCCGGCTCATCACCCGCGTGGAGATGACCGAATCCCCCCAGATTGACGGGGCCTTCGCCACCTACATGCCCCTGCTCCTGAACGAGACGCTCCAGGGCCATGATCTGCTGCTGGTCTTCCGCCAGGAGGACCAGTCCTTCTCCATCTCCGAGATCGAGGCGATCCAGAAGCTGGGCCGCATCCTGGCCCTCCACATGCAGGAAGCGCGCCTCCACGAGCGCTACCACCACGCCTTCATCTCGGTCAGCCACCGGATCCTCCAGTCGAGCGAGAGCCGGATGCCCACCCTGCGTCCCCACAGCCTGGCCACGGCCCGCCTGGCCCGGGACCTGGCCCTGAAGCTCGAGCTCACCACCGAGGAGGTGGAGGCGGTCAGCATCGGCGCGATCCTCCATGACGTGGGCCTGCTGATGCTGGATCCGCAGATGCTCGCGAAGCCCGACCTGAGCGGCGACGAGCTGAGGAAGATCCGCAGCCATCCCGAACTGGCCGCGGTCTTCCTGAAGGACCTGCGCTTCCCCTTCGACGTGGTGAAGATGATCCGCCACCACCATGAGCGCTGGGACGGCCTCGGCTACCCCGAGGGACTGCGCGAGACCAGCATCCCCATCGGCAGCCGCATCATCGGCCTGATCGAGGCCTACGAGGTGATGACCAGCGGCAAGGGCTACCGGCGCCCCAAGGGCCACCGGCAGGTCCTGGCGGAGCTGGAGAACGAGGCCGGGGCCCAGTTCGATCCCAAGGTGGTGGAGGCCTTCCGCGAGCTTCTGACCCAGAAGGGGGATCGGGGGTAGTACCCTGGTCCAGTGGAGCGCCATTGACGACCTCTTCCCGATCCCAGCGCGGCTTCACCATGGCCCTGGCCCTGGCCTTGGCGGTGGTCATGGGGATCATGCTGATGAAGGCCGGACCCCTCGTCAGCGCCGAGGTCCAGCGCGAAAATGAAGCGGAGCTCATCTTCCGGGGCGAGGCCATCGCCCATGCCTTCAGGCTCTATGCGAGCAAGGCCGGCCGCTACCCCATGGATCTCGATGAAGTGATGAAGGTGCGCCCCCGCATCCTCCGCCAGAAGTACAAGGATCCCATGACGCCGGGCGGGGACTGGGAGTTCATCACCCAGGTGCGGCCCGGGGCTTCGGGGAACACCGACGGGCTCCCCATCGTAGGCGTCCGCAGCAAGAGTTCCGCGAACAGCATCCGCATGTACCAGAACAAGACCCTGGTGCGGGATTGGCAGTTCACGGCAGAGCAGAACCTCCTGGGGATCACGGACGGTATCGGCAAGTCCCGGGGGTCCCTCAAGGCTGGCGGCGCCACCGACAAACCCCAGGCGCCCAAGGAATGACCGTGGGCTGGCGGGTCCTGGCGGCGCTCCTGGCCCCGGCCCTGGCCCTGGGCGCCCAGGACTTCAGGACCTGGGCCAGGCAGCTGGAAAGGCGGGGCGTGCGGGTCTCCGCCGGGATCTGGGATGCCGCCACCGGCAAGGTCCTCGAGCGGCACCAGGATGACCTGGCCCTGGTGCCCGCCAGCACCACCAAGGTGGTCTCGACCTACGCGCTGCTCAAGACCCTGAAGCCCGACTTCACCCTCGAGACCGAGGTCTGGGGCGACCTGCAGGCAGGCGTGGTGCAGGGGGACCTCACCTTCAAGGGGGGCGGGGATCCCCTGCTCATCAGCGAGCGCGTGTGGCTGCTGGTGCAGGCCCTGAAGAAGCTCGGCGTGCAGCGGATCACCGGCGGCATCCGCCTCGATCAGAGCGCCTTCGATGCCCAGAAAGAACCCCAGGGCTGGGAGAACACCACCGCGGACACCCTGCCGCCGGTGCTCGCCCTGTCCGTGAACTTCAACCGGGACGAGACGGGGAAGCTGTTGGCGGATCCCGAGCGCCAGTCCCGCGAGGTCATCCAGCGGATCCTCCAGGAGGCCGGCATCGCCGTGGAAGGCCGTGCCGCGGCCTCCGCGCCACCCCGCAAGCTTCTGGGCTGGACCTCCCCGCCGCTGCGGGCCCTGGTGCAGGACATCAACAAGTGGTCGAACAACTTCATGATCGAGATGCTCGTGCGCAAGTATGGCGAGGGCTCCTGGCCCCGGGGCGTGAAGCGGATCCAGGAGTTCTACCGCACCTCCTTCGGCCTCGAGGCAGAGGCCATCCAGATCACTGACGGCTCGGGCCTGAGCAAGGAGAACCGCCTGTCGGCCCGCACCCTGGCCATCATCCTGCGGGGCGCCTTCCACGATTTCGAGGTGGGGCCCGAGTTCGCCTCCTCGCTGAAGGTCATCGGGGGCGAGCCCTGGAAGTTGAAAAAGCCGGGCGCCGTCCTGACGCGGCAGCTCACGCGGCGGGTGCGCGTGAAAACGGGCCACCTGGACCGCGTCACCAGCCTGGCCGGCTATCTCCAGACCCCGGATGGCCGGGTCCGGGTCTTCGCCATCCTGCTCAACGGCCCCTGCGGTGACGAGGACGTGTGGGACCAGGTTTCCCGGTGGGCCAACTGATTCCGACCCATTGTTGATCTGCGGGTTCTGCGGGACGATGAGGCAGCAAGGAGTCGCCATGCCCCGCATCGCCATCGTGGATGACAGCCGGCTGGTCCGGGCCTTCACGGCCGGGGCCCTGCGGGCCAAGGGCCACGAGACCGTGGAGGTGGAGCCCACCTCCCTGTTCGAGGTGCTGAAGGTGCTCCGGGAGACCCCGGTGGACCTCCTGGTGGCGGACTTCCTCATGCCCGAATGCCCCGGAGAGAGCTTGGTCCGGGCCTGCCGCGAGGACGTGTCCCTGCGGGAACTGCCGATCCTGGTCGTCTCCGCCCATCGCGATGACATCAGCCTGCAGCGCATGCAGCAGATGGGCATCTCCGGGTTCCTGCTGAAGCCCGTGGACGCCCCGACCCTGGTGGCCAAGGTGGCCGAGGCGCTCGAAGGTTGAGCCCGGACGGGAAGGTTGGATGGGCATGAAACAGACGCCGGACCCGCGGGGCCTCGCCGCCCTGATCTTCGGGGCCTCCCTGCTGGGCTTCGCGGCCATGCTGGTGCGGTGGGCCGCGCCGGCGGGGCCCCTGGCCGTGGGCTTCTACCGCATGGCCATCGCCCTGCCTTTCGTGGCCTGGCTGGCCCGGGGCACGGCCCGGCCCGCCACCGGGCGGGCGCGGCTCTGGGCAGTCCTGGCGGGCGTGTGCTTCGTGCTGGACCTCTGGATGTGGCACTCGGCCCTGCACCTCACCAGCGCCGCCAACGCCACCCTGCTGGTGACCCTGGCCCCCATCTGGGTGGCGGTGGTCTCCGTGCTGTGGATGGGTGCCCGGCTGCGCAAGCGCTTCTGGCTGGGAGTGCTGCTCGCCCTCTCTGGCGCCCTGGTCCTGGGCCTGGCCAAGGGGGCCCGCTGGGGCACGGGGCTGGGCGAGCTGCTGGGCGCCCTGGCCTCGCTGGCCTATGGGGCCTTCACCCTGGCTCTCGGCCGCGCCCGGCGTGAGCTCAGTGCCCCCGAGGCACTGTTCTGGGTGGTGCTGTGCTGCACCGTTCTCTTCGGAGCCCTGGGCTGGGCGCAAGGCGAGGCCTTCTCCGGCTATCCCGCGCGCTCCTGGTGGGCGCTGATCGGGCTGGGAACCCTGGTGCAGGTGGTGGCCTGGTGGTTCATCACCTGGGGCCTGGGCCATGTCCCCACCAACCTGGGCGCCATGGGCCTCATGACCCAGCCCGTGGCCACCATCATCCTGGGCTGGGTGCTGCTGGCGGAGTCCGTGCGGCCCCTGCAGGGCCTCGGCGCCCTGCTGGTGCTGGCGGGCATCGCCCTGTGCGCCTTCGCGCCGCCGTCATCGAAGGCCGCGTGATGCGCATTCAAAAAGATCACCACCAAGACGCCAAGAAAACCACCGATCGCGTGAAGCAGTCCGCGCCTTGAAGAGAGATGAATAACCACGAAGACGGAAAGACCACGAAGCACTGAATTCAAGCACCTTCGTGGTCTTCCTGTCTTCGTGGTGAATCTTTTCCTTCTGGTGGAGGGACTACTCCGGCGTGAGCACACCCTGTTCCTCGCGGTAGGCGAAGAGTTCGCCGAAGCGGCCCCACGCCACGATGGTCTCGAAGGTGGCCTCGGGATCCTCCATGGGCAGGCGGGTGGAGATCTCCTGCAGCAGGGCCTCCTTGGACAGCTCGCCCTCCTCCAGGTGCAGCATCTCCTGGACCACCCGGAACAGGCGCAGCTCCAGGAGCTGGGCCCGCCAGAGGTCCTTGCGGTCATCCATGTTGGCGTTCACGAAGCGCTTGCCCAGGGGGGTGAGCAGCACGCTCCGCTTGGGCGTGTCCACCAGGTCCAGCATCTCGGCGGCCTTCACGGTGGTGAGCACCCGCTCGAAGGGCACTTGCGTGTGCGAGGCCACATGGAACAGGTCGCTGGTGCCGCCCTGGGTCTCCACGAATTCCAGGAGGCCCAGGATGTCGGCGCTCTGCACCATGGGCAGGGGCTCCACCAGGTCCTCCTGAGAGGCGCTGAGCACGGGGGCGGTGACCTGCACGTCCGGCAGCTCCGCGCTGGTGATGATGTCGTGCAGGTGGTCCACCAGCTTCATGAACTCGGCGGAACGGCTGTCCCGGGGGCGGGGCAGGGACACCTCCACGATGGTCCGCAGGGTGCCGGGGCTGCCGGAGAGGACGGCCACCCGGTCGGCCATGAGCAGGGCCTCGCGGATGGACTGGCTCACCATGACGATGGCCGAGGGATTGCGCTCCTTGTCGGCCCAGATGTCCATGATCTCCGCGCGCAGCGCTTCGGCCGTGAGGGCGTCGACCTGGCTGAAGGGCTCGTCCATCACCAGGATCTCCGGGTCCACCGCCAGGGCCCGGGCCACGCCCACGCGCTGCTTGGTGCCTCGGGAGAGCTCACGGGGGAAGGCCTCCTCGAAGCCCTCGAGACCGACCTTGCGGATGGCCTGGTGGGCCCGCTCGCGCACCTCGCCTTCGGGCAGGTCGCGGGCCCGGAGCACCACGCGGACGTTCTCCTCGACCGTCATCCAGGGATAGAGGGCGAAGCTCTGGAACACCATGGCCACGCCCTGGTTCAGGCCATCGAGCTTCTCGCCGTGATGGCGCACCTCGCCCTGCGTGGGCGGCATGAGGCCCGCGAGCAGGCGGAGCAGGGTGGATTTGCCGGAGCCGTTGGGCCCGATGAGGCAGAGGATCTCCTCGGGCCGCACGTCCAGGCGGATGTCCTCCAGCACGCGCTGCACCTTGCCCTTGGGGCCGGGGAAGCGCATCTGGATGCCGCGGAGTTCACAGATGGGGGAGGTGCGGGCCTGGGGCATGTCCACCTCAGCGGTTGAGTGCGTAGCGGGTCTCGGCCAGGCGGTAGAGCGGCACCCAGACGAGACGGTTGAACAGGACGACCAGGGCGGCCATGAGCAGGGCGCTGGCGGCGAGATGGGGCATGGAGCCCTGCTCCGTGGCCAGCACCACTTCGGCGCCCAGGCCGAAGGTGCGGAGGGTCTGCTGCTTGGCGGTGACGATCTCGGTGACGATGCTGGCGTTCCAGGCGCCGCCCGTGGCGGTGACCCAGCCCGTGACCAGGAAGGGGAACACCGCCGGGAAGTAGAGGGTCCAGCAGCGCCTCCAGAGGGACAGGCGGTAGGCCGTGGCGGCCTCCCGCAGGTCGGTGGGGATGGCCTGGGCGCCCGCGATGATGTTGAAGAGCAGGTACCACTGGGTGGAGAGCACCATCAGCAGCACGCAGCTCACGCCGAGGCCGATGCCCATGGACTGGAACACCAGGATCAGCGTGGCGAAGATCAGGGAGGATGGGAACGAGGCGGCCACCTGCACGATGGACTGGAGCCGCCGCGACCAGGTGGGGGACATGCCGATCCACAGCCCCACGGGCAGGGTCCACAGCGTGGCCAGGAGGGTGGAGAGCAGCACCCGGGACAGGGAGGCGCCGCCCGCCTTGAGCAGCTGCAGCCACTTGGGGCCGCTGACTTCCGCCAGCAGGCGCACGACGGAAAGGCCCCCCAGGGCCAGCAGCACGAGCACGGCCACCATGGCCGAGGTGGCCACCCAGGATCCCAGCTTGCCCGGCCGCTGGAGTTCCGCGTGGGCCTTCCGGATGAGGGTGGGCCGGGGGGTGCGCCGGTGCAGGCGCTGGTTGCGGCGCTTCTCCAGCCACTTCAGCAGGCGGGAGCGGCGGAAGAGCCGCAACAGCCAGTTGTCGGCGGGCTCCACCTCGGCGCCGTCGTCCATCTGGAAGCGCTGGGACCAGGCCACCACGGGGCGCCAGACCAGCTGGTCCAGGGCGATCACCAGCGCCAGCATGGTGAGGATCGCGTAGATCTGAGCCCGGCCGTTGCCCTGCTCCACCGCCGTGTTCATGTAGGAGCCCAGGCCCGGGAGCTGGAAGTTCTTGTTGCCCGCGCGGAAGGCCTCGGCGGACATGAGGAAGAACCAGCTGTTGGCCACGCTCACCATGGAGTTCCAGACCAGGCCAGGTGTGGCGAAGGGCACCTCCACCCAGCGCAGCTTCTGCAGCCAGGTGAAGCCGTAGAGGCTGGAGGTCTCCTCCAGCTCCTTGGGCAGCGTCTTCAGCGACTGGTAGAAGCTGAAGGCCATGTTCCAGGCCTGGCAGGTGACGATGAGCAGCACCGCCGACAACTCCAGCCCGATGTTGCTGTGCGGGAAGATGGTCAGCATGAGCAGCAGCACCGGCGGCAGGAAGGCCAGCAGGGGCACGCTCTGGAGGATGTCGAGGATGGGCACGAGGATGCGCTCGGCCACGGGGTCCTTCGCGGCCCAGTAGGCCACCACCAGCGTGAAGGCCAGGGACACGGCATAGGCCGCGATGGCGCGGATGAGGGACAGCAGCAGGTACTTGGGCAGGGCCCAGGCGCTGAGGGCGATCTCCACGGTGGGCCGCTGGACGGCAGTCCATTCCTTGCCCACCAGCCACAGCGCCGCCAGCGTGCCCGCGAGGGCCGCCAGCACGAGGAGGTCGATCCAGCGACGATGCCGCACGGGCGCCGTCAGCAGGTTCATCGCCTGGCCCCAGACAGTGTCGAGGAAGCGGTGGATCATGGCCGTTCCGTTCGGTGTGAGGCGGCGCGCGGAGAGGCGCCGCGTTCCCGTTCAGGGTGCGGAATCAGGGGAGCCGGAAGAGCGGATGGCTGCCGCCTCAGCGGGCGGCGCCCCTCGACGGAGGTTCGGAGAGGTCGGCGTGTCGTCCCATCGAACCTCCTTTGGGCCTGATTGCAAAATGGGGCATGGTCGCGACGGGCCCAGCCGCGTGATCCAGCAAGGCAGTGGCCGCAGGGCGACGTGGTTCATCGTTCAAGGCCGCTAACGCAGCTGGGCGCGCGGCGGGGCCCGTCCCGGAGGGCGAAGGGCGGCGCCCGGCGCGATTCGGCGTCAAGCTCCTTGCCAATAGTGCCGCTATTGCCATCGTCGCTTTCCTTGTCTCGCTTGGGCGGCGCCCTTCGCGCGGCCGTGTCCCATTTTGCAATCAGGCCCTTGCGCCAGGGCCAGAGCCAGAATGCCTCCCGCCCCCACGCCGGTCAACCCAAGGGTACCTTCTCGAATGGTCGCGATGGCCTCACCATGGACAAGTCACTCAGGAGTCACACCCGTGGAGATCGGCTGGCATGTCGACGGCTGGTGAGCGGGCCCTGGCCCTGGCGGTGGCCTGTGGGCTGCTGGAGCCCGAGGAGGCCCGGGACACCGACCTGGACGCCCTGGTGGCCGCCGGCCGGCTGAGCGGAGAGGAGCGCCAGCGGCTGCTCCAGGACCTGGCCGACCTGGAGGAGGTGGAAGCCAGCCACTGGTCCATGGAGGTCACGGCCCAGACGCCCCTGCCATCGGAGGGGAATGCCACGGACACCGAGCCCTCGGGCCCCTCCGCTGGACATTCCGATCCGGCCAGGCGCTTCCGCAGAGGCAGCGTCTTCCAGGCCCGCACCCTGGCGCGCTGGGCCCGGTTCCAGAACCTCGAGCTGCTGGGCGAAGGGGGGATGGGGCGCATCTTCAAGGCCATGGATCCCTCCCTGCATCGGGTGGTGGCCCTGAAGCTGCTGCGCCGGGAGGACCCCGACCTGCTCCAGCGCTTCCTCCAGGAGGCCCAGCTCCAGGCCCGGGTCGATCACCCCAACGTGTGCCGGGTATACGAGGTGGGCGAATGGCGCGGCCAGCCCTACATCGCCATGCAGTACCTCAGCGGGGCGACCCTCCAGAAGGCGGCGCCCACGCTGCCTCTGGAAGCCCTGCTCCGGCACATGGTGGACATCTGCGAGGGCGTCCACGCCGCGCACCGGGTGGGGCTCGTCCATCGCGACCTGAAGCCCGCCAACCTGATGATCGACCACCTGGAGGACGGCTCCACCCGGGCCTGCGTGCTCGACTTCGGACTGGCCCGCGGCACCGAGAGCCGAGGCCTCACCCAGACGGGCCGGATCATCGGCACCGTGGCCTACATGTCCCCGGAGCAGGCCCGCGGCGAGGCTGCCCTGCTGGATCGCCGCTCGGATGTCTACTCGCTGGGCGCCACGCTCCAGGCCCTGCTGACGGGCTCACCCCCCTTTCCGGGGGAGGGGCTCGAGTGCCTGTCCCGCATCGTGATGGATGACCCGGTTCCGCTCCGGAGCGGTCTACCCACGCTCCCGGCCGACCTGGAGACCGTGGTGCTCACCTGCCTCCAGAAGGATCCGCGCCGCCGGTACGCCACCGCCCGCGCCCTGGGGGAGGATCTGCAGCGCATCCTGGACGGCGAGCCCATCCAGGCCCGGGCGGCCACCCGGCTGGAGAAGGCGGCCCACTGGGCCCGGAAGCACACGGTGCTGGTGGCGGCCACGGCCGCCGTGGTGCTGTCCATGGCCATCTTCGGCGGATTCGCGGTGCGCGAGCGGCTGCGGTCCCGTATCCAGACCGCCCATGCCCAGCGCTTTGCCCAGGCGGCGGAGCGGATCGAGGCCCTGGCCCGGTACCTGAAGCTGTCCCCGCCCCACGACCTGGGACCCGAGCTGCGGGATCTCGAAGGGCGAGTGGCTCTCCTGGACGCGGAAGTGCGCGCGGAGGGCTCCAGTGCGGAGGCGCCCGGCCAGTACGCCCTGGGCCGGGCGCGACTGGCCCTGGGCCAGCCGGAGCGGGCCCAGGAGCACCTGGAGCGGGCGCGGGCCCTGGGTTTCGACACGCTGGAGCTGCGTTCCGCCCTGGGCCGGGCCCTGCTGGAACTGCACCAGAAGGCCCTGGACGAGGCCTGGCGCATCGGACCGGACGAGGCGCGGAAGGAGGCCGTGGGCCGGCTGCAGGCCGGCGCGACCACGCGCATCGAGCCGCTGCTGCGATCCGGGGCGACCGCTTCCCTCATCCCGTTGGCCTACCTGGAAGGACAGGCGGCCTGGGTGGCCGGGCGCTGGGAGGAGGCCATCGCCAAGGCCCGACTGGCGCAGGAGCAGGCCCCCTGGTTCTACGAGGCCCGCCTGCTGGAGGCCCAGGCCCTGCTGTCCTGGGGCCTGCCGAAGAGCGGCCCTGAGCGGAATGGGATTTTGGCGGAAGCCCACCGGAGCGCCCAGGCCGCCCTGGCCGCCGCGCCCTGCGATCTTCAGGCCCTGGGCCTGGCCGGCCGGATCGGCGTGATGCGCTATGGCCTGTTTGTGGCGGATCCCGCGCAGGGCCGCGCCATCCATGCAGGGGTGGAAGGCCTGGTGGCGACTCTCCGGATCCTGGAACCCAAGGGCCCCCGCGCGGCGATCCTGGAGGCCTCCCTGCTCACGACCGAGGCCGTCAATGCGCAGGTGACGGGACGCCCGGGCGCCGCACCCCTGAAGAGGGCTCTGGCCCTGCTGGCACCGCTGCTGGAGGCCCCTGATCCCTCCTTTGAAGTCCTCGAAGGCGCCATGCGGGCGGAAAGTTATGCGGTGAAATTTCCTGAGCTTGGTGATCCGGTTCCCTGGCTGGACCGGGCCCTGGCCCACGGCCGGCAGGCTTTTGCCTTGAGGCCAAGCCACTCAGGGCTGGCAGACGAATTAACGCGTGTGTCCATCTGGCGTCTCGGCCGGGGCACCCAGCGAGGGGAGGCCCCCTGGGAGGTTTTCGAGGCCGCTCTGCAGGTGCTTCTCCGGGCCCTGGACCGCGAGCCGGAGGCGAAATCCACCAGGGAGCTGCTTGGGTACCTCTGGGGGGAACGGGCCGAATACGAACGCACCCACGGATTGGATCCGCGGCCATCGCTGGAGCAGTCCATGCGTAGTTTTGAAGCGGTGCTTAGGCAAGGGCCGAGCTTCCGTTCCCATTACGGCCTTGCCAACGCTGCCCTGATGCGCGGGCAATGGGAAACGGTCCACCGTCATACAGGTGCAGCAGCCTCGCTGGAGCGTGCCGACCAGGCTTACCGCCAAGCAAGGCTATTGGCGCCGTTCCATTCCGATCTCGTTGCCAATCTTGTCGAGGTCGCGCTCTGGAAAGGGGTGGCTGCGGGGATCGGAACAATCGAAGGGAAGCGGGCCCTAGATGAAGGTGAGGCCCAGTTCCAGGAAGGCTTGAAACGCTTCTCCCGATTGCCCACCCTGTGGCTACGCGGGGCGCAGTTGGCCGAAGCCCGCGGTCAGACCTGGGAAGCGAAAGCCCGCATTCAGCGGGCCTTCACTCTGGATCCACACAACCCTGAAATCCGCCGTCCGCTCCAGGCGATTCAAACGGGGAACCAACCTCAGGGATAACCGCTCGGCAGGCAGTCGGGATCCTTGCAGATGATCATGGGCAGGCCATTCGGATCGGCCCGGGGGTCCATGCGGGTGCTGCCGCCGCGGCGGGGCTTCTTCGTCTCCAGGCCCCAGGCCAGCTTCAGGAATTTCTTGTTCAGGGGCAGCTCGTCCTTGCCCTTGGGGAACCAGGCTTCAGCGCGGGTGCCGAACCGGGCGATGGCCTGATCCCGGGTGATGGTCTTGCCCTTGTCGTCGTAGAAGGCGCCAAGGATGTCCACGGCGGCCTGCTCGTCGAAGAAGAGCGAGGTCGTCCGGCAGGGATCGACATCGATTTCCAGGGGGACTTGGCTTCCTTCCACGCTGTAGATCAGGCGGATCTTCAGCAGCTTGGGGCGGGACATGGGATGCCTCCGAAGGTAGAGGGGTGGTTGGGCGTGGTGCGTCGCCCAGGGGGCTCAGGGCCGGGGCACGGCCTGCAGCAGCTGGGTGATGGCCTGGTCCGTGGTGGCGCCGTCCGCCTCGCTCTCGAAGGTGAGCAGCAGGCGGTGGCGCAGCACGTCGGGGGCGAGGTCCACCACGTCCTGGGGTAGCACATGGTCGCGACCCTGCAGGTAGGCCAGGGCGCGCGATGACGACTGGAGGGCCAGCGAGGCCCGGGGGCTGGCCCCGCAGCGGAGCTGCTCCTTGCCCTTCCAGGGCTTGCCATGGCCGGGCCGCGTGGCCTGCACGAGGCGCACGATGTAGGTGCGGATGGCCTCGTCGAGGCGCACCTGCTGGGCCTCGCGCCCCGCCTTCAGCAGGCTGGGGCCGTCCACCACGGGGTTCACCTCGTCGCCGTTCAGGTGGGCGCGGCGCAGGACTTCCACCTCGTCATCCTGTCGGGGGTAGTCCACGCGGAGCTTGAAGAGGAAGCGGTCCATCTGGGCCTCGGGCAGGGGGAAGGTGCCCTCCTGCTCCAGGGGGTTCTGGGTGGCCAGCACCAGGAAGGGATCGGGCAGGGCGAAGCTCTCCTCGCCCAGGGTGACCTGGCGCTCCTCCATGGCCTCCAGCAGGGCGGCCTGCACCTTGGAGGGGGCGCGGTTGATCTCGTCGGCCAGCACCAGGTTCGCGAAGATGGGCCCTCGCTTGGGTGTGAAGGTGAGCTGCTTGGGATCGAAGATCAGCGTGCCCACCACGTCGCTGGGCAGCAGGTCCGGCGTGAACTGGATGCGGCGGAAGCTGGTGTGGCTGGCGGAGGCCAGCGTCTTGATGGTGCGCGTCTTCGCCAGGCCCGGCAGGCCCTCCAGTAGCACGTGGCCGCGGCAGAGCAGGGCCACCAGCAGCCGGTTCAGGAGCTGCGGCTGCCCCACGATCACCTTGCGGCACTCGGCCAGCAGGGGTTCCAGGGAGTGGACGAAAGGGGTGGCCATGGGGGGTCCGGGGAATGGCTCCATCTTGCCTGGAATCCTGCGGATCAGTCCAAGGGATCGGAAACGGGTACCAGGGAGAACCTGCGTCCACAGATTTCACGCTTTCACGCAAAGTGCCAGGTTGAGCCGCCTCGACTCCATTCCTTGCTTTCCTTATCAGTCTTTTAATCGGTGTGCATCGGTGTTCATCGGTGGCAAAAAATGCTTTCCCCGGGGGCCTCCGGATCAAGGGAAAGGCCACCGAAGGCAAAACGCGGTGGCTCAAAGCCAATGGGCCATTCCAGGCATTCGTTCCAGCCGAGGCGCTAAAGATCTTTGGAATCACCGATGAACACCGATAAAAGCATGAAACTGCAAGAGGGGCAGTTCTCGGACGGTGGTTCACCCGGGCTGACGAACCCCTCGTGGTCGTTCACCGTTCCCGGCTTTCCGCTCGGCCCGCTGACCCGTGGTAGGGGATTCATGACCCACGGTAGGGACTTACGCCCATCTCAGCGGATGCTAGGCTCCTCGGAAACCCCGACATTGCTTCCCCATTGGAGGACCCATGCGATCCGCAGTCATCGTCGAAGCCAAGCGCACGCCCATCGGCCGGGGCGTCAAGGGCAGCTATGCCGCCACCCGTCCCGAGCAGCTGGGTGCCGTCGTGATCGAAGCCATCAAGCCCCTGCTGAAGGACTGGTCGGGCCTGGAGGATGTGCTCGTCGGCTGCGCCATGCCCGAGGGCGAGCAGGGCATGAACATGGCGCGCCTCATCAGCTTCCGGGCGGGGCTGCCCATCACGGCGGGCGCCGCCACCATCAACCGCTTCTGCGGCAGCAGCCAGGAGACCATGCTCATGGCCGCCCGGGCCATCATGGCCAACCAGGGCGACCTCTTCCTCGCGGGCGGCGTGGAGAGCATGTCCAAGGTGCCCATGATGGGCTTCAACCCCAGCGTGGATCCCTTCATCGCCGAGACCTATCCCGCGGCCTACTGCTCCATGGGCATCACCGCCGAGAACCTGGCCAAGGAATACAAACTCACCCGCAAGGAATGCGACGAGTTCGCCTTCACCAGCCACCAGCGGGCCGCGGCCGCCTGGAAGGCCGGCAAGTTCGAGAAGGAGGTGGTCCGCTTCGAGACGAAGGGCCTGGATGGCAAGCCCGTCACGCTGCAGCAGGACGAGTGCGTCCGCGCCGAGACCAGCATGGAGAAGCTGGCGGAACTGAAGCCCGCCTTCCTGGTGGACGGCTTGACCACCGCCGGCAACAGCTCTCCCATCACTGACGGTGCTGCCTTCCTGCTCGTGATGGAAGAGGGCCTGGCCAAGTCCCTGGGCCTGAAGGCACGGGCCCGCATCCTGGGCGGCGCCGTGGCCGGCGTGGAGCCCGACCGCATGGGCATCGGCCCCGTGCCCGCCGTGAAGAAGGTGCTGGACCGCTTCGGCCTGAAGCTGGATCAGATCGACGCCATGGAGCTGAACGAGGCCTTCGCCGCCCAGAGCCTGGCCGTGATCCGCGAGGGCGGCTACGACCCCGCCAAGGTGAACGCCTGGGGCGGCGCCATCGCCGTGGGCCACCCCCTGGGCGCCAGCGGCGCCCGCATCCTCACCACCCTGCTGAGCCGCCTCGAGACCGATGGCGGCAGGTACGGCATCGCCACCATGTGCATCGGCGGCGGCCAGGGCATCGCGTCGATCATCGAAAAGATATAGTCCACAGATTTCACAGATTCACACATTCACGCATCCCACCTAAGGCTCAACACGGCCTTTCGTCCGCCTTCATCTGTTTCGCGATCATCGTTGCTAGGGAGGTGGGAAGTTTGCTACACACAATGCTCCAACCAACTGACGTGAAATCTGTGGAATCTGTGGACTAAAAGGAGCTTTTCATGAGCATCAAGAAAATTGGTGTACTCGGTTCGGGGGTGATGGGCTCGGGGATCGCGGCGCATGTGGCGTCGGCGGGCTGCTCGGTGGAGCTGCTGGACATCGTCATCGACGAGGCGGCGCCCGACAAGCTGGCCGAAGGGGCCCTGGCGGCCCTGGCCAAGTCCAAGCCCGCGCTGGCCATGCACGGCTCCTTCCTGAAGAAGATCCGGCCCGGCAACCTGCGCGATCACCTGGACCGCCTGTCGGACTGCGACTGGGTGGTGGAGGTGGTGAAGGAGGACCTGGCCATCAAGCGGGAGCTGTATGGCCGCCTGGAGCCCAAGCTCAAGGCCGGCGCCTGGATCAGCTCGAACACCTCGGGCATCCCCCTCAAGCTGCTGGTGGAAGGCCGCACGGACGCCTTTCGGCAGCACTTCGTCATCACCCACTTCTTCAACCCTGTGCGCTACCTGCGCCTGCTGGAGTTCGTGAAGGGTCCCGAGGTCGATGAGGCCGAGGCGCAGGCCTTCCGCACCTGGCTGGAGGAAAGCCTCGGCAAGGAAGTGGTACCCGCCTACGACAGCCCCACCTTCATCGGCAACCGCATCGGCATCCACGGCATCATGGCCACCATGCACCTGGCCTTGGCCGAGAAGATCCCCTTCGAGGTGCTGGACATGGTGCTGGGCGATGCCGCCGCCCGTGCCAAGAGCGCCGCCTTCCGCACCGCGGACCTGGCGGGCGTGGACATCCTCGCCGCCACGGCGAAGAACGTCTACGATCTCTGCCCGAACGATGAAGTGCGCGACACCTTCAAGTTCCCCGAGTTCCTGCAGTGGATGCTGGACAACAAGCTCTTCGGCAACAAGGTGAAGCAGGGTTTCTTCAAGAAGGGGCCCAAGGACGCTAAGGGCAAGAAGACCTTCCTGGCCATCGATCCCGCCACCCGCGAGTACATCCCCCAGGTGAAGAAGGACTGGCCCATCCTGAAGGAGCTGAAGGGCATCGATGATCCCGCGGAGAAGGTGAAGACGCTGCTCACCAGCGACACCGAGGCCGGGCGCCTGGCCTGGCGCTGCATCGCGCCGAATCTCACCTACGCCGTGAACCGCCTGGGCGAAGTGACCGATGGCCCGCTGAACGTGGATCGCGCCATCAAGAACGGCTTCGCCTTCGAGGTGGGGCCCTTCGAGCTGTGGGACATCCTCGGCGTCGAGCGGGTCGTGGCCCGCATGCAGTTCGAGGAGCAGCCCATCGCGCCGCTGGTGGTGCAGATGCTCGCCAAGGGCATCACCAGCTTCTATCGCTGGGAGCATGGCGTTCCGGTCTCCCAGCTGAATCCCAAGACGCTGGCCTTCGATCCCATCCTCGAAGACCGGCGCGTGATCATCCTCAAGCGCGAGGAGGGCAGAGGCAAGGTGGTGGCCGAGAACGGCAGCTGCCAGCTGCTGGACATCGGCGACGATGTGGCCTGCCTGAGCTTCCGCAGCAAGATGAACGCGCTCGACGACGGCATCATCGGCCTCATGGAGGGCACGGTCCAGAAGCACGTGCCCGACCGCTTCAAGGGCCTGGTGGTGGGCAACCAGGGCCAGCACTTCAGCGCCGGCGCCAACCTGGTGATGGTCCTGAACGCAGCCAAGGACAAGCAGTTCGACCTCATCGAGGAGGTGGCCCGCCGCCTGCAGTACGCGGCCCGCATGCTCACCTACGCGCCGTTCCCCACCGTGGGCGCCCCCTTCAACCTGGCCCTGGGCGGCGGCTGCGAGATCACCATGGCCTGCCAGCGGGTGGTGGGCCACGCCGAGCTCTACATCGGCCTGGTGGAAGTGGGCGTGGGCGTCATCCCCGCCGGCGGCGGCTGCCTCCAGATGCTGCTGCGCATGGAAGATGCCATGGCCGCCAAGGGCGAGCTGGGCCCCATGCCCAAGGTCAAGGCCAGCTTCCAGGGCATCGGCACGGCCACGGTCCACACCAGCTTCGACGAGGCCCAGCGCAACGGCTACCTGCGGCGCACGGATCGCCGCGTGATGAACAAGGCCTTCCTCCTGCACGAGGCCAAGCAGGAGGTCCTCAAGATGGCCGCGGACTTCCAGCCCGTGAAGGAGCGCACCCTGCGCCTGCCGGGCCGTGGCGGCAGCGAGGCCCTCAAGATGGCCGTGCGTGACTTCCAGCTGCAGGGCCTGGCCAGCGAGCATGACGGCATCATCATGGGCGAACTGGCGAACATTCTCTGCGGCGGCGATGTGAGCCTGGTCCAGGAGGTCAGCGAGGAGAGGATCCTCGAGCTGGAGCGCCAGGCCTTCGCCCGGCTCTGCAGCTTCGAGAAGACCCAGGCCCGCATGGACGCCATCCTGAAAACGGGGCGGCCTCTGCGCAACTAGAACCCCCACCATTTTGTGACTTAAGCCGCCTTTTCCCGGGCGGCTTTTTTTCGGTGTTGCCAGCCTGTAACAAGCTCGGAACACTTGGGGCGGTCCACATCGGAACCAGACAATCAGGAGGCACTGTGAGCGGGAATTCCCAGTCAACTCCACGCGTAGCGGCCATCGTGGGTCCCTACCTCTCCGGAAAGACCTCCTTGATGGAGAGTCTCCTCTTCGTGGCAGGCGCCCTGCCGCGCAAGGGCTCCGTCAAGGAGGGGAACACCGTCGGCGACGCCTCCATGGAAGCCAAGGCCCGCCAGATGAGCGTGGAGGCCAGCTTGGCCACCTGCGAATACCAGGGCGAGGCCTGGACCCTCATCGATTGCCCGGGGTCCGTGGAGTTCCGGCAGGAGGCCGTCCATGCCGTGATGGCCGCGGACATCGCCGTGGTGGTCTGCGACCCCGATCCGGCCCGCGCCCTGATGGCCGCGCCCGCTCTGAAGTTCCTGGACGACCACAAGATTCCCCATGTCCTGTTCATCAACAAGATGGAGGCCCCCGGCAGTGCCGGGAAACTCAAGGACGTGCTCAACGCCCTCCAGGTGGTCTCCGAGCGGCCCCTGGTGCTGGTGGAAGTGCCCATCCGCGAGGGCGACCAGATCACCGGCTATGTGGACCTCATCAGCGAGCACGCCTACAAGTACGAGGCTGGGAAGGATGCCGACCTGGTGCAGCTCCCGGATTCCGTCCTGCCCGAAGAGCAGGAGGCCCGCCAGATCCTGCTGGAGAAGCTGGCCGACTTCGACGACCACCTGATGGAGGAGCTGCTCAGTGACCTGGTGCCGCCCCAGGAGGAGGTTTCCGAGGACCTGGCCAAGGACGTGCGCGAGGACCTGCTGGTGCCGGTCTACTTCGGCTCCGCCGACAAGGATTCAGGCGTCCGCCGCCTCTTCCAGGCCCTCTGCGACGAGGCTCCCCGGGTGGAGACCACCGCCGCCCGCCTGGGCATTCCCGAGGGCAAGGACACGCTGGTGCAAGGTCTTCAAGACCGTCCATGCCCAGCATGTAGGCAAGCTGAGCATCTCCCGCGTGTGGCGCGGCGAGGTGGCCGATGGCAGCTCCCTGGCCGGCAACCGCGTTAGTGGTATCAACAAGCTCTTCGGCGCCCAGCAGATCAAGCAGCAGAAGGCCACGGTGGGCGAGGTGGTGGCCCTGGGCCGCATGGACGAGGTGCATACCAGCGAAGGCCTGACCCCCAGCGCCAAGGTGGAGTTGGACTGGCCCGAGCCCCTGCAGCCCATGCTGGCGCTGAGCCTGCACACCACCAAGAGCGGCGATGACGTGAAGCTCTCGCTCGCGCTCCAGCGGCTGTGCGAGGAGGACGCCTCCCTGAAGGTGGAGCAGAACGCCGAGACCCAGGAACGCATCCTCTGGGGCCAGGGCGAAGTGCACCTCAAGTGCGCGCTCGATCGCCTGAAGAGCCGCTTCGGCCTCGATGTGCAGCACCACCCGCCCATGGTCCCCTACCGCGAGACCTTCACCAAGGCCGCCAAGGTCCACGGCCGCCACAAGCACCAGACCGGCGGCCATGGCCAGTTCGGCGATGTGTGGCTGGAGGTCAAGCCGAGGCAGCGCGGGGAGGGCTTCGAGTTCGAGGAGAAGATCGTGGGTGGCGTGGTGCCCAAGAACTTCTTCGGCGCTGTGGAGCACGGCATCGTGGACTGGATGAAGCGGGGCCCCCTGGGCTTCCCCGTGGTGGACATCTACGTGGCCCTGGTGGACGGCAGCTACCACACGGTGGACAGCTCCGACATGGCCTTCAAGACCGCCGCCCGCATCGGCATGAACGAGGCCGGCGCCGTCTGCGGTCCAGTGCTGCTGGAGCCCATCTGCGAGGTGCACATCGCCGTGCCCAGCGAGTTCACGCCCAAGGCCCAGCGTCTGGTCACTGGAAGGCGTGGGGGCCAGGTGCTCGGCTTCGACGCCCGGCCCGGCTGGAACGGCTGGGACATCGTGTCGGCCTACATCCCCCAGGCCGAGATGGGCGACGTGGTGGTGGAGCTCCGCAGTCTCACCATGGGCGTAGGCTCCTTCACCTGGGCCTTCCACCACCTGCAGGAACTGGTGGGCCGTGACGCCGACAAGGTGGTCGAGGCGCGCAAGCAGACGAAGGCTCCGGCCTGATTCTGTCCGGGGGTTCCCCTCGCGGCGCATGCGCCGCGAGGATCTAATGGCGCGCTCCGCTTCGCTGAGCGCACCCCCCCCGGGGCCCCCGCGAAGAAGCCCGGCGAAGCCGGGCTTCTTCTTTGCCGCCTCAAACTTGAGAGCCTACTCGCTTGGCCCTGCTGGGCATCTCCAGGTAATCCCGACTTGCCCGGTCAACCAATTCCCCCCAGACTGAACGGTCCGGGGGGATTTTCCTTGGCACAGAAGGGCGTACAGATCATCACCGTGGAACCCGGCAGTTTGGCCGAGGAGGCGGGGATCCGCCCTGGCGACACCCTGCTGAAGATCCACGGCGAACCGGTGCTGGACCAGCTGAGCTACCAGTACCTCATCACCCGGGAGGACGAAGCGGAGCTTGTGCTGCAGCGCCCGGACGGCAGCACCTTCGGGGCCTTCGTGGAGAACGGTGGCGAAGGTATCGGGGTGGACCTGGCCCAGGATGAGGTGAAGGTCTGCAAGCAGAATTGCGTGTTCTGCTTCGTCCACCAGATGCCCAAGGGCTTCCGCAAGTCGCTCTACCTGAAGGACGAGGACATCCGTCTCTCCTTCCTGTACGGCCACTTCACCACGCTTTCCAGCAGCGATGACGCGGAGCTGGATCGCATCGTGCGCGAGCGCCTGAGCCCCATCCACGTCTCGGTGCACGCCACGGATCCGGTGGCCCGGGTGAAGGTGGTGGGCAACCCCCGCGAAGGCGACATCCTCCGCAAGATCGACCGCCTGCTGGGGGGCGGCATCGACGTGCACACCCAGGCGGTGGTGGCGCCGGGGCTCAATGATGGCGCCATCTGGCAGCGGACTCTGGAGGACCTCTGGGCCCGGCGCAAGGAGGGACGGGGCAGCGTGCTGAGCCTCTCCTGCGTGCCCGTGGGCCTCACGGCCCACCGCGAGAACCTGCCCAGCGTGCAGGATGTGGACCCCGCCTTCGCCCGGGACTGGGCCGCGCGCTGGACGCCGGAAGTGCGGAAGTACGCCAAGGCCAACGATGGCGAGCCCTGGCTGCTGCTGGCGGATGAGTGGTTCACCCGGGCGGGTCTCGAGGTGCCGGGGCGCGCCTTCTACTCCCGCTCCTGGGCCCAGTTGGAGAATGGCGTGGGCCTGGTGCGGCGCTTCCTGGAGCACAGCCGCCGCTTCATCAAGAGCCCGAAGGCCAAGGGCTTCGCAGGCCGCCGGGTACTGCTGCTCACCGGCTCGAGCTTCGCGCCGACCCTCAGCCGCGTGGCGGCGGAGCTGAACCGCGCCGTGGGCAGCCACCTGCGGGTGGTGGCCGCGAAGAACTTCAGTTTCGGGGAGACCGTCACGGTGGCCGGCCTGCTCTGCGGCGAGGACTTGAAGTACGCCGCCCACGCGGACCGGGAGGCCAAGGGCGGCAAGGCCAGTTGGGTGGACGCGGTGGTGGTGCCTTCCTCCAGCCTGCGGACCGTGACGGGGCCCACGGACCAGTACACCCTGAGGGGTTCCGTGGTGCGGGAGGAGGGCACCTTCCTCGATGACCTGACCCTGCCCCAGCTGGCGGCGGACCTGGGCGTGCCCACTGTGCCCAGCGGCGCCAACCTGTCCCACCTGCTGGATCATCTGGAAGCGGCCGACCGCGGCGCCTTCCGGGGCGGGGCCCTGCAGTCCGCCTTCCATGCCGCGGGCCTGAACCTGCCCCAGGGCGCCTACAACCCCTGATTGCCGCTTCCTCATGGGAGGGGATTCTGAAAGCGGAGGAGAGCTGAGCAAGAACAGTGCTTTTCTCCGCGTTCCTCAGCCCTTCCACTCTCTCTGCTTTCATGACTATTTTCCTCTTTTGCATTGGATGATGGGGACATGTCCCCCTTCACTCCCGCCCAGTCCCGCCGCCGCATGGCGGCCCGGGCGCAGCTGGCGGGCTCAGCCCTGTGCTTCGGACTCATGGCCATCCTGGCCCGCAAGCTGACCATGCCGGACATGGGCTTCACGGCGGGGCATCTGGCGGTGCTCCGCTTCGTGGTCGGTGCCCTGGCCAGCCTGCTGGCCTTCGGCCTCATCCCCGGTCTGTACCGCCCCAGCAACCACCGGCTGCTGGTGGTGCGGGGGCTCTCGGGCGGCGCGGTGGTGGTGCTGTACTTCTACGCCCTGGCCCACATTCCGGCCGGCGAGGCGGGCATCCTCTACAACGTGTTTCCCGTGATCGCCGTGGCCATGTCGCTGGTGGTATTCCGGGAGCGGCCCACCCTCCACCTGTGGCTGGCCATCCTGGCGGCCTCCATGGGGGTGGCCATGGTGCTGAGCCAGGGCCACCTGGGCTTTGGCTTCGGGCGGGGGCAGGCGGCCGCCCTGGCGGCGGCGGTCTTCGCGGCCACCAGCGCCAACGCCATCCGGGCCGTGCGCCACACGGACAATGCCGCCACGATCTTCTTCTTCTTCTGCATCGCAGGGCTGCCCGTGGTGCTGCCCTTCGCTCTCACGCCCTGGCCGGGCGGCGCCGGTCCCTGGGCCCTGGCCATCCTGATGAGCCTGCTGGCCTATGCTGGCCAGATGCTCATGGCGGAAGCCTACGGCACCCTGGCCGTGCCGGAGGCGGCCATCTGGCTCCAGCTGCTGCCCATCGTCCAGTACCTCCTCGCCGTGCCACTGCTGGGCGAGCGGATCACGCTTCCCGGGTTGGCGGGGGTGCTCATCACCGTGGCCGGGGTGACCTACGGCACGGTGCTCGGACACCGGCAGCGGGCATGAAAAAGGGCCCCGGTCGGGGCCCTTTCCGTGATCTCGGAGGTGCCTAGCTCACGGGAGCCGTGGCACTCGCGGGACGCTTCTTCAGGGAGACGGCCACCTTCACGTCGCCTCCATCCTGGCCCAGGAACTTGTCCTGGTTCTCCAGGGACTTCTGCTTGGCGGTGTTCGAGGCGACGCGGATCGTGTCGAGCACGTCCACCATGGCCTGGAACCGCACGTCCTCGTCGACCTTCAGGAAGACCTTGCGGTAGCCGAGGGGCTGAAGCATGACCGCCTCGGGGAGCCGATCCTTCAGGCCCTGCGCGTCGATCTTGTCCTGCTGGAGCATCAACGACCCATCCTGGTCCATCTGGATCAGGATGTTGTTGGGGTCCGGAGGGGTCACCTTCTGCTGAACGACCACCTGCGGCACGACCACCTTGGTGGCCTTGTCGAGGCCGGGCACCATCACGATGAAGACGATGAGGAGCACCAGCACGATGTCGATCAACGGGGTGACGTTGATATCCGACTTCTGTTTTCCTTTAGCGCCACCGGCATCCATTATTTGCCTCCTGCGGGCTTGTCTTCGGCCTTGTCTTCGCTGGTCACGATGGACGCCTCGTCGGCGCCACCCTTCCGGCAGACCTGGAACAGCTCATTGACGTACTTGAAGGGGAGGTCGGCGTCAGCCTTCACGAAGACGACCTTCTGGCTCAGCTGGGAGACGTTGCGATTGATGTAGTCTTCGAGCTTCTGCTTCTGGGCGTCGTTGCTGATGTAGAAGACCTCGTCCTTGGCATCCTTGTCGTCGATGAGGATGGCGCCGGGGCCGATGACTTCCCACTTGTCGTTGCGCTTGGACGTGAGCATCAGGGTGAGGTACTTCTCGTCCTTGTTCTTCTCTGCCTTCGGACTGTGCTTCGCGGTCGGCAGCTTGACGCTGCTGTTCACCGCCGGCGTGATCACGATGAAGATGATCAACAGCACCAGCACGATGTCCACGAGGGGCGTGACATTGATGTCGGACTTGACGCCACCCGCCTTGCCACCACCTGCATCCATGGTGTTCTCCTCTGAATGGCCCCGGGAGCTCGCGCCCCCGGGACAGGGTGGGAATCGGTCTTAGCCCTGGCTCTCGCGACGGATGAACTCGTCGATCATCTGGGAGGCGGCGTTGTTGATGTTGGTGACGACCACGTCCTGCTTGTTGGTGAGCAGGTTGTAGATCCACACGGCGGGGATGGCGACGACCAGGCCGAGCGCGGTGGTGGCCAGGGCCTCACCGATGGAGCCGGCCAGGGCGTTGATGTCGCCGGCGCCCTTGGTCTTCAGGTCGGAGAAGACCTTGATGATGCCGATGACGGTGCCGAGCAGGCCGATGAAGGGGGCCAGGGCGCCGATGGTGGCCAGGCCGCTCATGCCCTTCTTGAGGAGCTCGACGACCTCGGCGGTGCCGCGGGAGATGGCGCGCTCCACGGGCTGGATGGCGTCGTGGTTGGGGTTCATGGTCTTGAGCTGCTTCTCGTACTGGAAGATGTCGAGGCCGTGCTTCAGCACGAGGGCGACGTGGCTCTTGTTGTGGGTGGTGGCGGCGCGCTTGGCGGCCTCGAAGTCACCGCGGCGCAGCGTGTCCATGAAGAGCTTGAGGAACTTGTCGGAGGCGGCGTTGCTCTGGGCGTAGGTGACGAAGCGCTCGACGGTCACGTAGATCTGGTACCCGAGGAGGATGAAGAGGATGATGATGATCCCCTTGTTCGCGGGGGAGGCCGCCTTGAAGAGCTCCATGGGGGAGAAGCTGTCGTGGGCGCCTTCGGCGAGGGCGAGCAGGAGGGGGGAGGAAAGCAGGTTCATGAGGTTTCCTTATGGGAGAAAAGGTGGATGACTGGGTTAGGAGGGCGGCTACCGGAGCCGGTAGGGCATCGTCAGCTTGAAGCGGGCGTACTGGGCCTGCCCGTTCAGCATGGCCGGCTCGAACTTCCACATCATGGCGTAGGCCTCGGCGGAAGGACGGAGCTGCGGAGGACCCTCCTTGGCCGAAGCCGAGGTGGGGATGCCGTCGGGACCGACGACGATCTCCACGACCACCGTGCCCTGGATCTTCGCGATCTTGGCGAGGGGCGGATACGGGGGCGCCGGGGGCTGGTATTTGATCTTGATCTGGCTGAAGTCGAAGTCCACGACCTTGCCCTGGCCGCCGACCACGCCGCCGACCACGCCGCCGACCACGCCGCCGATCACGCCGCCAGGGACGCCGCCGGGGACGCCGCCGGGGACGCCGCCCAGGGAGTGATCCTGCTTGGGCAGCTCTTTCGGAGCCTGCTCAGGCACGACCTCCTGCCGGGGGTCGATGGGGGTCTGATCCGCCTTCGATGTCACCGCGGCCATGGGTGGCGGGGGGGGAGGGGGAGGAGGGGGAGGAGGAGGAGGCGGAGGCGGAGCTTCCTCCTCCGCCTTCTCGGTGAGGTCAAGCCCCACTGACTTGATCACCTTCTTGCCGGCTTCCGTCTGCTTCGCCAGCTGGAAGCCCACGAAGGCGAAGAGCCCGTACATGAGTACGGTGGTGGGGATCGTCACCATGGGGTTGCCCCGCTTGATGGCGTCGTTCCCGGCAGAGAGGGAGGACCGGTAGACGGCATCCTCCAAGGTCTCCACGGGGGCGGCCGTCTTGGCGGGAATGGGTTTCTGGGGATCTTTGCTCATGCGGCTCCCTTGAAAGATCCAGGGGGGAAAAAACAGCTAGCCGATACGGCGGGAACACCGAATCGGCCACAACAACGAGGGTAAAGAACCGGGGCAAGCCCAGCGGCTAAGATGGCAAAGGGTCGGCGGTTGGTCAAGCCTTGATACTGAACGCAATCCCTCGTGGATACGGCATTCCACGGTTTTTTCATGTACACCGCAACATCCATTAAGCCGGGAAAAGGGTGGGATTGTTAATTTTTGTTAAGAAAGTCAGGTGGTCGTCATGTCTGAAATCACAAGTCCTGAATTTGCTTTCAGGAATGAATCCGGGAACGAGGCGGCGCCGGCCCGGGCCGGCCGCTTCGAGACTGGGCACGGCGCGGTCCTGACGCCAGCCTTCATGCCCGTGGGCACCCAGGGAACGGTGAAGGGCATCACCCCCGCCCAGCTCAAGGAGATCGGGCCGCAGGTCATCCTCGGCAACACCTACCACCTCGGGCTGAGGCCTGGCGATGAACTCGTCGCCCGGCTGGGGGGACTGCATCGCTTCATGGGATGGGAGGGGCCCATCCTCACGGATTCAGGTGGGTTCCAGGTGTTCTCCCTGGCCGAACTCAGGAAGATGACGGAGGAGGGCGTCACCTTCCAGAGCCATGTGGACGGCAGCCCGCAGTTCCTGTCCCCGGAGCGCAGCATGGAGATCCAGCGGAACCTGGGCTCCGACATCTGCATGGCGCTCGACGAGTGCCCTCCCGGGCAGCTGGAGCGCGGGAAGCTCGAGGTCAGCATGGCCCGCACCACCCGCTGGCTGGCCCGCAGCCGCGCGGTGCCACTACAGCCGCACCAGGGGCTCTTCGCCATCAACCAGGGCGGCACCCACCTGGACCTGCGCCGCCGGCACCTGGAGGAGGCCCTCGAGCTGGATGCGAAGTCGCCCTTCCAGGGCTTCGCCGTGGGCGGCCTCAGCGTCGGCGAGCCCAAGGCGGAGATGAACGCGGTGCTGGCCGAGTTCGTGAAGGAGCTGCCGGCGGACCGGCCCCGCTACCTCATGGGCGTGGGCACCCCGGAGGACCTGCTCTTCGGCATCGAGCACGGGGTGGACCTCTTCGACTGCGTCCTCCCCAGCCGGGAGGCCCGCCATGGCCGCATCCTGACCAGCCGGGGCCGCCTGAACCTCAAGAACGCCCGGCACCGGGAGGCGGACCTGCCCCTCGACCCCGGGTGTCCCTGCTACACCTGCCGGTCCTTCTCAAGGGCCTATCTGCACCACCTCCTCCGCTGCGGAGAGCTGCTGGGCTTCACGCTGAACACGATCCACAACCTGAGCTACACTGTGGGACTCACCCGCGCCGCGCGGCAGGCCCTGCTGGAGAACCGGTTTCCGGCCTTCGCCCACTCCACGCGCGCCGGATGGATGACCGAGGAGCCCTGAATGACCTTCGCCCTGTTGCAACAAGCCGCTGCCGGCGGTGCCCCCGGCTGGACCCAGTTCGTGTTCATCGGCGGCATGGCCCTGATGTTCTACTTCCTGCTCATCCGGCCCCAGAGCAAGGCCCGCAAGGAGATGGAAGCCCGCCTGGCCAAGCTGAAGGCTGGCGACGAGGTGGTGCTCAGCTCCGGCCTCTACGCCACCATCGACCGCGTCGAGGATAAGGATCTCTACGTCAAGCTCGGCAATACCGTGGTGAAGGCCCGCCGCACCGCCGTCGCCGCGCTGGCCTCCGAAGCGGAACCCAAGCAGAACTGATCTCCCCTGACCTCCCGGGTCGGTGCCAATGCTCGATCAATTGGTCCGACCCGCTTTCTGTAAGGAGCGCCCCGTGACCAAACGGAGCCTCTGGCGCCTCGTCATCGTCCTGGCCGTGCTGTTCGGCTGCGGATACTTCTTCATGCCCCTCTCCAAGGTGAAGCTCGGCCTCGATCTTCGCGGCGGCGTCCACTTCGAGCTGGAGGTCCAGGGCCAGGAGGCCCTGGCCGCGGATCTGCGCGACAGCAAGGACCGCATGGTCTCCCGGTTGCGGGAGAAGGGCCTGCCCGGCGCCATGGTGCGCGTGGATGGTCCGGCCCTGCGGGTGGAGGGCGTGGGCGCTGATCAGAAGGCCACCGTGGAGAAGGTCGCCAAGGACTACTTCTCCGGCTACACCGTGGCCACTGAAGGGGATGCCTTCCGCCTCACGCAGAAGGACACCTACCAGAAGCAGTTGAAGGACGACGCCAACAAGCGGGCCCTGGAGGTCATCGAGAAGCGCATCCGCGACATCGATCCCGCCAACGTGCTCGAGCCCGAGATCACCGCCAGCGGCGCCGAAGGCAACCGCATCGTGGTGGAGATCCCCGGCATCGAGGAGGGCGACCGCGAGCGCATCAAGAAGCTCCTGGCCACCCCCGGCCGCCTGGAGCAGCGCCTGCTGGCCAAGGCCCCCCAGATCTACTTCACCAGCAAGGAGGAGGCCCTCGCCTTCTTCAAGGGTGCCATTCCCGAGGAATTCGAGCTGCTGCCGGAGATCGAGAGCGAGCGGCAGGCCCGGCGGGCCGGCCAGCCCGCGGTCAAGGCCAAGCCCGGCGAGGAAAAGATCAGCCGTTGGGTCCTGCTGGAAAGCCGCGTGGCCGTGGATGGCGCCGACATCATCGACTCGCACCGGGCCTCCAATTCCCAGACCGAGGCCAACGAGGTCAACTTCACCCTCAACAAGAAAGGGGATGACGACTTCGCCCGCCTGACCGGCACGGCCTCCGAGGAGAACCGCCTCATCGCCATCGTGCTGGATCGCAAGATCGTCACTGAACTGAGCGCGAAGGAGAAGATCATCGGCGGCGCCGTCCGCATCAGCGGCAGCTTCTCTGCCCAGGAGGCCGACGACCTCGCCAGCCAGCTCCGCAGCGGCGCCCTTCGCGCGCCCATGAAGTTCCTGGAAGAAGGCGTGGTGGGGCCTGGCCTCGGCAAGGACTCCATCCGCGCAGGCGTCACCTCTGCGCTGTTCGGCTTCATGGCCATCATCGTTTTCATGGTGTTCTTCTACCGCTGGTCCGGCATGAACGCCATCATCGCCCTCACGGTGAATGTCATCGTCATGATGGGCCTGTTGGGTTCCTTCCGAGCCACCCTGACCCTGCCTGGGATCGCCGGCTTCGTGCTGACCCTGGGCATCGCGGTGGACGCCAACATCCTCATCTTCGAGCGCATCAAGGAGGAGCTGGCCCTGGGTAAGAGCGTGCCGGGCGCCATCGATGCCGGGTTCAATCGCGTGTTCTGGACCATCGTGGACAGCCACGTGACCCAGCTCTTCGCGGCCCTGCTGCTCTTCATCTTCGGCACGGGCCCCGTGAAGGGTTTCGCCGTGACCCTCACGGTGGGCGTGGTGGCCTCGCTGTTCACCAGCATCTACATCAGCCGCTTCATCTATGACTGGATCCTGGAGCAGCACCCGGGCACCAAGACCCTGTCCGTGGGCAAGCACACCTTCTTCAAAGGCGCTTCCTACGACTTCATGAAGTACAAGGGTGTGGCCCTGGCCATCAGCTGGGGCATCATCGTGCTCTGCTTCCTGTTCGTGCAGCCCTGGAACCTCACCCAGAACAAGCGCATCCACCTCGGCATGCAGTTCGTGGGCGGCAACGACATGACCGTCCGCTTCCGCGGCGCCATGGAGCCTGAGACCATCCGGGCTGCCCTGGCCAAGAATGGGTTCCTCGAAGCGACGGTGGTGCCCTATGAAAACTCTGACCCCTCCATCCGCGACTTCGCCGTCAAGGTCAAGGCGAAGAAGGACGGGGACCAGAAGGACAGCACCATCCAGGCCAATGCCCTGCGCGGCATCTTCAAGCAGCTGGATCCCGAGGCTGCAGGTAGTCCGCTGCCCGCCCTCAATCTGGAAGGCTCCAAGACCCTTGCGGATTCCCTGGCCAAGACCAATCCGCTGCGCGTGGCCAACGACGAGACGACCCTCGCCGCCACTTACGCGCCCCTGGCCGAGAGGATCATTGCCGGCCGCGACCGGCTGACCTCCGGGCTGTACCACGCCTTCAGTGAGCTGCCGCAGGACATTCCGCAGGCCGTGAAGGATACGGTGCAGACCACCTACCGCCTTGGCGCTGTGGGCATCCGCAAGAATGAGAGCTTCTCTCCCAGCATCTCCGGGGAGTGGACCAGCAAGACCCTCACGGCGGTCGGGTTGGCCATGCTGGCCATCCTGGTCTACGTGATCTTCCGCTTCACCGCGAGCTTCGCCGTGGGCGGCATCGTGGCCCTGATCCACGACATGCTCATGGCCCTGGGCCTCTTCGCGGCCTTCGGCTACGAGTTCAACGTGCCCGTGGTGGCCAGCTTCCTCACGCTCATGGGCTACTCCATGGCCGACACCATCGTGGTCTTCGACCGCATCCGCGAGAACAGCCACCGGCCGGAATACCGGCGCACGAGCATCACGAAGCTGGTGAACGACTCCATCAACCAGACCCTGGGCCGGACCATCCTCACCTCGCTGTCCGTGCTCTTCGTCAGCGTCTGCCTCTGGCTCTTCGGCGGCCCGGCCCTCAAGGACCTGGCCTTCCCGCTGGTCATCGGCGTCATCACCGGCACCTACTCGTCCATCTACATCGCCGCGCCCGTGGTGGTGTACTGGGACCAGTGGTTCGGCGGGAAGGACAAGCTCAAGCAGCACGCCTGATATTGTTTGGGGTTCCCCCCGCAACGCATGCGTTGCGGGGATCTAAGGTCGAGCCTTCGCGCATACCCCCAAGCCCCCGCGAGAAAGCCCGGCAAAGCCGGGCTTTCTCTTTCTGGCTCCGAACGATCCGCGCGGGGGCGCCCACCCCCAGACCCCGCGGGAAGGCCGGTTCGATCAGGCCTTGGGCGAACCGGGGCCGGGCTCGTCCTCGAAGCGGTGGTGCAGGACCAGGGGCGCAGCCTTCTTCCGCATCCGCAGGTTGAGGACTTCGACCGCCAGCGAGAAGGCCATGGCGAAGTAGATGTAGCCCTTGCCGATGTGCTGGCCCATGCCTTCCGCCACGAGCATCACGCCGATGAGGATGAGGAAGCTGAGGGCCAGGATCTTCATGGTCGGGTGCTTGTTCACGAAGTCACCGATGTGGCCCGCAAAGATGAGCATGACGCCGACCGAGATGACCATGGCGGTGACCATGATGGGAATGGACTGGACCATCCCCACGGCCGTGATGACGGAGTCGAGCGAGAACACGATGTCGAGGAGGAGAATCTGCCCGAGGATGAGCCCGAAGTGGCTGCTCCTGACCGTCCTTTCCTCGCTTTCGTGGGCGACCTCCATCTTGTCGTGGATCTCATGGGTGGCCTTGCCCACCAGGAAGAGCCCACCGAGGAGCAGGATCAGGTCCCGCCCCGAGAAGGCCTTTCCAAGCACGCTGAACAGCGGGGTGGTGAGCCCCATGACCCACGAGATGGCGAGGAGCAGGCCGAGGCGGAGGATGAGGGCCAGGGTCAGGCCCAGACGGCGCGCGAGGGGCTGCTGCGCGAGGGGCAGCTTGCCCGTCAGGATCGAGATGAAGACGATGTTGTCGATCCCGAGCACGACCTCCATGGCCGTGAGGGTGAGCAGGCTGATGTAGGTGGCGGGCTGGCTGAGCAGTTCGAGCATAGGGTGTCCTAGGTGGGTTTAGGGGTGGTGAGCCCGGGGGCTCCCCGGGCCAGGGCTGATCGAAACCTGGAGGCTGCAAGTCCTCGCCGGGAGGCGGGGGTTCATCCTATCCTTCCCAGCTCACCCAGCCCGCCCGGCCGGGGATCTCGCGGCGGGTGATTTCCTTGGCGGGCGGGTTCGCCGCCAGCAGCTCCGGCAGCCAGTCGGCGTGGGTGCGGGCCTGCACGCCGCGCTCGTTGAGGCCACCCAGGAAGGCGTCGAAGGTCTCGAAGAGGGCGCCGCCCTCGACCTCGGTGTGCAGGGCGTAGACGTTCAGGGCGTCCTCCCGCACCAGGTCCCAGACCTCGCGGTTCACCTGGTCCGGCGTGCGGCCGTCGAGCCCCAGCAACTCGTCCAGCGTGGGCAGGGTGGTGGGGATCTGGAGCGTCTTCTGGACCTGCCCCTTCACGATGGGATAGAAGGGCGCGAAGCCCCGGCAGTCCCCGGCGTAGGCCAGGCCGTAGGCCTCCTGCAGCTCCAGCGTGGTGTCATTGCAGCGCCAGGCGGGGCTCACGGCGCCCAGGGGCTTCTCGCCGAAGACAGTGCCGAAGGCGTCATGGGCCTGGGCGTACCAGTCTGCGAGCCACCGGCGCGACTTGCGGTCCAGCAGGTCGTGATACTGCACGTGGTCCCAGGCGTGGATGCCCACCTCGTGGCCTGCCGCCTTGGCCGCCTGCATCTCGGCGGCGGCGCGCTTCCAAATGATGGGGGCAGGGAGCAGCACGCCGTACATCATGGTCTTGAAGCCGTAGAGCTTCGTCGCGTTGGTGCGGCGCATCTTGGCCAGGAAGCCCTTGCGGAAGATGCGGCGGATGGCCTTGCCGCTGTTGTCCGGCCCGAAGCTGAAGTAGAAGCTGGCGCGCATCCGGTGCTTGTCCAGCAGGCGCAGAAGGGTCGGAATGCCCGTGAGCGAGCCTTCCAGGGTATCGACGTCCACGCGGAGAGAAATGGCCTTCATGGGGCTCCTTGCTGGTTCCATTCCACCCGCGATCGCCGGGGCCAGCAAGCCGCGGGCCTTTTCGGGCCGTGGCCGGTCAGGCCAGGCGCAGCGCCCGGAGCCGCCGCCAGAGCAGGATTCCGCCCACGGCCAGGGCGGCCAGGGCCAGGGCCGGGATGAGCCCCGGGGGCAGGAGGGGTTGCAGGAGGGCGGCCATGGGGAGGGCCACCATGGCGCCCAGGGCCGCCTCCAGGCAGAGCCGGGTGGCCTCTTCCACGCCTTCGGTGGTGTCGCCCGAGGCCTGGAGGGCCCGGGCCGCGAGGCTGCGGGCGATGCGGCGCACCTGGCCCAGGAGGCCCGCCGACAGCCGCAGGATGAGACCGAGGATGCCGGCCCAGACCAGGAGCGCTGCGAGGCGGTGGGGCAGACCCCGGGCCTCCAGGGCGGGGATGGCGGTGCGCTGGATGAGGGCCCCCACTCCAGCCAGGAGGGTGATGGCCAGGCCATCCAGCAGGAGCAGGGAGAAGGGGCGCCGGAGGTGGCTCCAGTCCCCCTTCCGCAGAGGCATGGCCCGCAGATGCCCCATGGCCACCCGATGGTGGGTCAGGAAGTGGCGCAGGGCCCTGGGCAGCCGCTGTTCGATGCGGTCCGCCAGGCTCTCCGAGTTGCGGATGAGCAGGGGGGTCGTGAGGGTGGTCCAGGCGCAGGTGGCCACCAGGACCGGGAAGAGGGCGGGGCCCACCGCCCCGAGCTGCTGGCCCAGGGCCGCGATGATGAAGCTGAACTCCCCGATCTGCGCCAGGCTGGCCCCGGTGCGCAGCGAGAGGCGGAGGCTGTTGCCGCCCAGCAGGGCGCCCAGCGCGGCCGAAGCGAACTTGCCCACCAGCACCAGGGCGCCGAAGGCCAGCAGCGCCCTCCAGTTCGGGGCCAGCTGGGCGGGGTCGATCAACATGCCGATGGACACGAAGAAGACGGCCACGAACATGTCCCGCACCGGCTGGAGAAGATGCTCCACTTTCCGTTCCCGGCCGGACTCCGCGACCATCATCCCCGCCAGGAAGGCCCCCAGGGCCACGGAGTAGCCCGCCTTGGCCGCCAGCAGCGAGAACGTGAAGCAGAGCCCCACGGCGGTGACCAGCAGGGTCTCGTCGTTGCCCTGGTCGGCCACCCACCGCACGAAGCGGGGCAGGAACCAGCGCCCTAGGGCCAGTACCACGACCAGGAAGCCCGCGAGCCGCGCGAGGGTCAGGAGCAGGGCCGGGAAACTCAGCCCGGAGCCCGAGCCCACCGCCGTGAGGAGGGTGAGCATGACGATGGCGAGCAGATCCTCCACGATGAGCGCGGAGAGCACCAGCTCCGCCAAGGGGCCCTTGACGCCGAGGTTCGCGAAGACCCGCGCGATGATCATGGTGGAGCTGATGGCGATGGCGCTGCCGGCGAAGATGCTCTCGATGGCGCCCCAGCCGAGGAGGCGGCCCACCAGGTAGCCGGCCCAGGTCATGAAGCTCGCCTGGATGATGGCCACCAGGGCCGCGGAGGGGCCCGCCCGCAGGAGCTTCCGCAGGCTGAACTCGAGGCCGATGGAGAACATCAGGAGGATGACCCCCAGCTCGGACAGCGTGTGGACGTTGCCCTGGTCCGCCACCAGCGGCACCGGGACGTGGGGGCCGATGATGAGGCCCGCCAGCAGGTAACCCACCACCACGGGCAGGCGGAGCCGCTGGCACGCCACCGTGGTGACGGCGGCCACACCCAGGACCAGGGCGAGGTCGACGAGGATCGATGGTGGGAGCGGGGTGACGGTCATGGCCCAGGATCTCGTGGCGGGGGGTGGTGGCGGGCACCCGGGGAGCACCCTCCACGATGGCACGGGTCCACGCCCGGATGCTCCCGGCCAGTCACCGCCCGCGTTCCAGCGCGAGAGTGACGCGGCCCCAGGGACAACTCCAGGTCATGGAGGACCGGCCCATCCCGTATAATCGCCGGATGTCGACCCAGCGCCCCTCCGGAATCCTCCGCACCTTCCCGCCCGTCTTCTGGCTGGCCAACGTCATGGAGCTCTTCGAGCGGGCGGCCTACTACGGCCTCAACTCGGTGCTCGCGGTCTACCTCACCAACAAGGTCGCGGAGGGCGGGCTGGGTTTCACCGAGCAGTCCGTGGGCTTCCTGCAGAGCCTGATCTACGCCTTCACCTACGTCATCCCCATCGCCGGCGGTGCCCTGGCGGACCGCTACGGCTACCGCCGGATGCTGCTGTTCGCCTTCTCCATCCTGTCGGCCGGCTACTTCATCGCGGGCAACGTCACCACCTACGGGGCGGTGTTCGCCGCGCTCCTGCTGATGGCCACCGGCGCGGGCCTGTTCAAGCCCATCATCTCGGGGACCCTCGCCCGCACCACCACCGAGGAGAACTCGGGCTTCGGCTTCGGCATCTACTACTGGATGATCAACATCGGGGCCTTCCTGGCGCCCCTCGTGGTGAGCGTGCTGAAGGGCTTCTCCTGGCGCTACGTGTTCATCGCCTCGGCCCTCTACTGCGCCGCCATGCTGATCCCCACGGTGTTCCTCTTCAAGGATCCGCCGAAGCCCGAGAACACCAAGAGCCTGCGTGAAGTCGCCCACAGCGCGGCCATGGTGCTGGGGGACGCCCGCTTCATGCTGATGATCGTGGTCTACTCCGGCTTCTGGATCCTCTACTTCCAGAACTTCGGATCGGTGCTGTGGTACCTCCGCGATTTCGTGGACGCCACGCCGGTGAACCGGCTCTTCGCCTCCATCGGCATCCCCCTGAAGTTCGACGCGGAGCACGTCACCGTGGTCAACGGCGGGACGATCATCCTGCTCCAGGTCGTGGTCAGCCGCATCGTCAAGAACATCCGTCCCCTGCCCACCATGGTCTCGGGCATCGTCATCGGCACCCTGGGCTTCCTCTGCCTCGCTGCGTCCACCAACGTGTGGATCTTCATCCTGGGCATCTCGGTCTTCTCCATCGGCGAGATGACCGCCCACCCGAAGTACTACAGCTACGTGGGCCTGGTGGCCCCGGCCGACAAGAAGGCCGTCTACATGGGCTACGCCTTCCTCTATGGCGTCATCGGCAGCCTCATCGGGTCGAGCCTGGGCGGGATGCTCTACGGCTCCATGCTGAAGCCCCTGGTGGGCCAGCCCGGCGCGGCGGCGGCGGCCCGCACCTTCTGGCTGCTCTTCGTGGCGCTGAACGTGGTGGCCGCCATCGGCCTCATCTTCTACGACCGGGTCTTCGCGGAGGATTCGCCGGCGACCAACGAGAAGGCCCGGAAGATCATGCTCGGCATCTACGCGCTGCTGCTGCTGGGGGGCCTGCTCTTCGTCCGGTCGGCGCTCTTCGGCGGGGCGGAGATCTCCTACAAGACCCTGGTCCAGGCCGTGATCATGCTGCTCCTGGGCGCCGGCGGCGCGGCGGTGAGCCTGCGGAAGCGCTGAGCGGAGCGCTGTCGGGAAAGAAATAAAATTTTCAAGGAATGTCTTAAATTTCTAATCGACAGGCCGCGATTCGGGCATCATGGGCATCCATGAACCCCGGCCATCCCTTCCCCATCAAGTCCTCCGATTGGCCCGAACGGGATCTGGTCCGGGTCCAGGCCTCGGTCATCCACGGCACCGGTGCCTTTGCCAAGGCGCCGATTCCCCGAGGCACCCGGATCATCAGGCGGGTGCCGCGGGGACCTATGGCGGCGGGGAAGGGGGGGGCTCACCTACGTGCTGCCCCATGGGCTCGCCATGAGGGGCCGTGGATGCGAGGCCGGTTCCTGAATCACAGCTGCGCCCCAACTGCGGGCTCATCTTGGTGGGGTGCCGTACTCTACGCCTGCGCCTTCCCGAAGGGGGCCGGCTGACCTTCGATTCAACTGCAGTCAGCCACGGGCCACCGGCTTTCCCGCGCCCTGAGCCGGGAGCTCTTCCCCTGCCACTGTGGCGCCAAGGGCTGCCGGAGGACCCTGGTGGCGCCTCCTGATCGCCAGAAGCGGGCGGCTCCCAGACGCCCCGCGCCGCCATCCCCGCCGCAGCCTTGATGCGGTTTCACCCCCTTCAGGGTCGCCAGGCGCGCCCGCCAACACCACCCAGGCCTCCGCCGCCCCTGGTCTCCGCCGGTGCTGCTGGCCGGGCGCCTCCGCCGGAAGGGCGCCCGGCCGCCAGCGCCCCCCCATGGTGGCCCCTGCCGCGGCGGCGCACGGCTACCACATCAAGTTCGCCAACACGTTCATGAAGTGGCAGGCCAGCCTCGCGGTGGCGGGCATGCTGAACGGCGGCCCGGTGTTCAAGACCCCACAGGGCGAGTTCTTCCAGGTGGAGCCGAACACCGGCGACCTGAAGTGGATGAGCCCCGAGTCCCTGGGCTACATCAAGGTGACCGAGGGCCGGGTCTCCATGACGGCGGCCAGGTCCACCTCCTTCATCAAGTTCGATGGCATCAAGGGCGAGAGCAGGGTCTCCGTCCTGGGCGTGGACGCCCAGGGTCGCGTGCTCCAGCAGAACAGCCGGGGCGAAACGTTCTACCTCTCCCCCATGGGCGACATGGTGTTCGTGAAGTAGCCGCCGGCCGGGGCACCCGGCGCAGCCAGGACCTTCCGTTTCTACTTCAGGACTGCCTGAAGCTCTGGGAGCGGTCGGTGCGCCGGGCCTGGATGAACCGGTGGATGGGTTCGAGATCGGTGTCCGCGCCCGGGTGCAGCACCACGCCCAGCCGCGTCGGGTAGTCCTGGCCTTCAAGGTAGGTGAGGTGCAGGACCTCGCCGGGGCAGCGCAGGAGGGCGCCGTCCGGCAGCTCGGCGTCGATGTCCACCTGGGCGTGCAGGTCCACCATGAGGGGCTCGTTCAGGGCCAATCCCACACCCGTTTCGGTGAGGTTGACCAGCAGGGCCTCCAGCTGCCGCCCGCCCAGGCTGACGCGGACCTTGAGGGGCGTCTGGTCGGGCCCGGCCACGCGGACGTCGCGGCGGTGGTGCAGGCGGGCCGCTTCCCCGGGCCAGCCCAGCCGCAGGAGGGTGCCTCCGGCCTCGTCGTGGGCGGAGGGGAGCAGGAGGGATTCCAAGGTGAGCACTTCCTCGCCCAGCAGGATGGTCAGGGTCACGGCCGTGCCCTCGGCGGGGATCGAGTCCCGGGCGTGGAGACCGGCCAGCTCCAGGGCGGCACCTGGGCTGAAGTCGTGGAGCCGGAGGTCCCCGAGCAGCCGGGCATTGGCCGCCTGGAGCCGGAGGCTGGCCACGGCACGGGTGAGGCGGGCCTGGTGGAGGAACTGCTCCAGGACGGGTGCGGACAGAAACGATGCGTGGCCCATGGGTCGTGCCTTTCAGATGCCTTGGCTCAGCCGGTCCGCCAGGTTGCGGTGCAGTCCGGCGGACTGGATGGCCTTGGCCGCGCCCTTCACGTCGTAGTCGAGGCGGTGCAGCCTCAGGCAGCGGCGCTTGGGGTCGTAGGTCATGAAGGAGACGCGGGGGTCCCGGTCCCGGGGCTGGCCCACCGAACCCGGGTTCACCAGGTACCGGCAGTGCGGCTGCAGCTGAAACCACTCGCCGGGCTGGAGGCAGATCCAGTTCAGCTGGCCCCTGGCCTCGTCCAGCTCGAAGCAGCCGGGCAGGTGGGTGTGACCGAAGAAGCAGAGCTGGCCCTCGAAGGCGTCGAAGGCCTGGCTGATCTCCCGCATGTGGAGGAGGTAGGCGTCCTCGTCCATGGGGGAGCCGTGCGAGATCTGGTAGTCCTCGCCCACCCAGAGGGGCCCTACCGGCAGATCCGCCAGGAAGCGCCAGTTGTCCTGGCGCAGGCGGTCCCGGGTCCAGTCCGCGGCCTGCCGGGCCGGCAGGCTGAAGGAGCTGTCCGGCTCCAGCCCCGCGCAGACCTTGTCGTGGTTGCCCCGCACCATGTACCGCGGGCGCCACTCCTTCACCTTGTCCAGCAGCTGGTTGGGGTTGGCGCCGTAGCCCACCAGGTCGCCCAGCAGCACGAACCGGTGGATGGCCCGCCGCCGGGCGAAGCGCAGCACCGCGCGCAGGGCGTGCAGGTTCGAATGCAGATCGGAGAGGATCAGGTCCAAGGGATGTCCAGGGGAGGCCTCTCAGTCTAGCAAGGCTGACGCGAGGTCCCGGGAACTGTGACCAAAGGCGAGGAGCATATCCGCTTGGGACCAGGCCGCCATCCGGGTCCGCCAGCGCGCCAGGAAGGCGGCCCGGTCCTGGGCCAGGGGGCGCCGGGGATCACGCCCCGCCCGGTCCCAGGCCCGGGTGGGCGTCTCCGCCAGCCACAGCGCGGCGAAGCCGCTGGCGGCCACGGCCCCGCGGTTGGTCTCGGCCTCCCAGGCGCCCCCGCCCAGGGCCACCACCGCGGGCGCCGCCAGAAGACCCGGCAGCAGCTCCGATTCCAGGGCCCGGAAGACCGCCTCGCCGGCGGTGCCGAAGATCTCCGCCACGGGGCGGCCCTCCTGCGACTCGATGACCTCGTCCAGATCGTGGAAGGGCAGGGCCGTCCGAAAGGCGAGCTGGCGCCCGAGGGAGGTCTTCCCGCCGCCACTGCCGCCCAGCAGCACCAGCCCCTGGCCGGGGCGGAAGGGAGGCCGGACCCGCCAGCGTTCCCGTTGCACCGCCCAGCCCAGGGCGGCGGGATCCTCGGCGCGGTGGACCTCGCCCACCATGGCCAGGGACTCGACGCCGGCCTCGAAGCAGGGCCGGGCATCCGCGAGGGTCAGGCCGCCGATGGCGATGGGGGCGATGGCCTGGGCACGGAGGGCCGCGCAGCCCGCCCGCAGTCCCTCCAGGCCGATGGGCTCGGCGTGGTCGGTCTTGGAGGGCGTGCCCCGGAAGGGGCCAACCCCCGCGTGGTCACAGGCGGGGTCCACCGCAGCCCACTCACCCGGCGCGTGGGTGGAAGCGCCCACATGGAGCCCCGCCAGCCCAGGCAGGGCCAGGGCCTCCCCGGCGGGCAGGTCCTCCTGGCCCAGGTGCAGGCCCCAGGGTGCGAGGCCTTCGCGCGCGGCCAGGATCGCCAGATCCGCGCGGTCGTTCACGCAGATCATGGGCCACCCGCCGTTCGCCGCGGCCTCCGCCAGGGCTGTGCGAAGCTCCAGCCACTGAGTCTTGGCGTCCAGGGGCTTGCCCCGGAACTGGACCAACGGGAAGCCCGCCTCGCCCAGCTGGCGGATCTGCGTGGAAAGCGGCTCCGGGCGCGTGGCATCGGTGATGGGGTAGAGGGGCGGAAGGCGGAGCATGGCTCAAGTCTGCCAGCCCGGGTCCCTGCGGCGAGGGTCCTTATCACGAGTGGACCTCGCGGTGGAGGCGGGCATTGGCCCCGCGCGGGCCACGGATGACCCCAGGGCCTGCTCCGGCAGCCCCAGGGAGACTTAAGGTGGGTGCCGGACCTGCCGGGGACCGGCGTGGGCAGAGGAGGCCCCATGGATCGCAAGCAATTCCTGACGCTGGCCTGCGGGCTCGGGGCCTGCGGGTGCGCCACGAGACTGGCCGCCCATTCCCGCGCCCTGGACTCGCCCGGACCACTGCCCGTCGAGGACCCGCGCCTGGGCTTCGCTCGCCACCAGGTGGCGAGGCTCATCGGATTCATGGGCGCCGGGCTGCCCGCCGAGGCCTGCGCCGGCGTCATCGAGCAGGCGGGCCGCGAATGCGCCAAGCTGACCCAGCTCCATGCCCGGTTCAAGCACGACCCCGAGGGCTATTTCGAGGCCGGCAAGAAGAACTGGGGCACCGAGTTCACCTGGGACAAGCCGAAGGGGATCATCACCGTGACCGTGGCCGAAGGCCCCTGCGGCTGCCCCCTGGTGGATGCGAAGCGGACCCCCGCGTTGTGGTGCAACTGCTCCGTCGGGTACCAGAAGGAAAGCTTCGAGACTGTCTTCGGGCGCCCCGTGAAGGCCCGGCTGCTGGCCTCGAAGCTCAGCGGCAGCAAGCACTGCGTGTTCGAGGTCACGGTCTGCTGAGGGCGAGGCGGATCCCCGAGCCTTGCATCGCGGAACCAGGCCCACCGAGGCTGTGCGGGGTGGGCCTGGTTCCGATGACCCGTTGATCCATATTCCTTGAGGCACCCCAGGAGCGACTCACGCAGGACTGACGAGCGGTGAATCGCGCTATCGGAGCGAGCTTGGCGCGCCTGCTTCAGCGGCCTTGGGGGTGGTGGCCTCCTTGGCGCCCTCTCCCACCGCGGGAGGCTGCGGGTGATTGCCAAGGGACACGAGACGCTGGGCGAGGGGCCGACCCAAGAGCGGCTGGACGGTCAAATCCGGGTAGACCACCGACCACATCCCGACGGCGGGCTCAATGCGGGGGGTGGCCGAGTTCGGATCGGGTACCCAGGGGCTCCAGGTGAGGGCTTCCTTCGGGGCCTTGTCGACATACTCCGAGGAGAACCAGGCGAGCCGAGGGGAACCCATCGTCGCGGCATTCCAGGCCTCGCGGCCTCCGGCCACATAGGGAACCCGGGTCGCAGCAAGGGGGCCGAGGTGCATCAAGGAGGTCCAGTACACCTCATCGAGGACGGCCCCGGTCTGGGCGTTCAGCACGCAGCGGAAGGGCAGGCTTGGCGAGGAACGCTGGACCAGCAGGTAGAACTTCTCCGGCGATTCGCCCACGATCAGTCCCATCTGGCATTTGCCGATCTTGGTCGTCCAGGCCACCTTCCCGTCGATGCCGACCTTGGACACCGTGTCCTCTCCGAAGGTCGCGTGCCGGTAGATCAGTACGAACTTCGGATCCGAAGTGGCCAGCAGGAGATCGTTCTTAATTTCGTGATGGGCCACCCATTCAGCCTGGTCCTTATTGATCTCCATCCGGTGGACCTTTTTCCCGTCGGTCGCCAGGAGCGACTTCGAGTTCAGGAAAACCACCCTGGGGAAAATGCTCATGCCATTACGTTCGGCGACGGAGATCCCTCCGTCCGGTTCCACCATGGCGATCGCATCGCCAAAGACGAACCCCAGGTGCCCCTCCGGCCCTCTCCAGGCCCGTTCCCCAGACCGCCCGGGGACATAGCTGATCCAGACGGGCGTGAGGGTTCGCGCCTGGGCATCCACCTTGGCGAGGATGCCTCCGGCATGGAGGAGGAACACGCGGTCCTTCAGATGGAACAGCTGGACACCGGCGCCGGCGGCCTGGATGTCCGACACCAGCTCCCGGCGACCCATTCCCTTCAGGCCGGGTGCGGTGTTCCAAGCGGCGGTGGCCTCCTTGAGGGATTGGGCATTCCAGAGCACCTCGCATTTGCCCGTGTCGCGATCCCAGAGGGAGAGGTCTACGAGGGTGTACTGCATGGGTGGCCCGGCAATGCCTGCGACGATGGCGTTCCCGATCGCGTTGCCGAGGGCGACGGCGAGTATGCCCGCCCCGGGGACCATGACGACCGTCGGCGCGGCCTGGACGACTTGGGTCTTGAAGGAGAAGAACAGGACCGCCTTGCCATCCTGCGTGGCGGCGAAAGTTCCGAACTCATTGGCTTGGCTGGTGGACGTGGCTTGGGGCTCCCCAGGGCCGGAGGCAATGACAGTCTCCTTGCCATCGTCCTGGCGGAAAACCAGGGATCCCGGAATTTTCCCCACCTGCCGTGTCGAGTAGACGGCGGGCCCGAGGGTCAGGTTCGGTTCGGCCTTTGGCGCCTTCACCACAGGGGCATCGGGCTTGGGCGCAGGATCGATGTTCGCCTGCGCAAGGAGGAAGGCGCCTGAAAAGGAGAGAACCCAAAGGAGTCTTCGCATCCGTTCATCCATAGAAGATATTGGTGGCCACAAAACTGCTAAGAAGGATCTTAGGCTACCAGCCCTTCGTTCAGATGACAGCCAATCTGTGGGATTGTGGACGGTGACGAACCCTGCATCTGCCAGGTGATCGAGGGCTACCAGTCATGCTGGTGGTCGCGGCCTCAGGCCGCTTCGCCATCCGCGAACTGCAGGCGCACCAGCTTGGCGTAGACGCCGTCCTGGGCGATGAGGCCATCGTGGGTGCCGCGCTCCACGAGCGCGCCCTGGTCCATGACCCAGATCTCGTCGGCGTCGCGGATGGTGGAGAGGCGGTGGGCGATGGTGAAGGTGGTGAGCCGGTGGCTCACGCGCTCGATGACGGTCTGGATCTTGGCCTCGGTTTCCGAATCGATGTTGGCGGTGGCCTCGTCCAGCAGCAGCACGGCAGGCTCGAGGTAGAGCATGCGGGCGAAGGCCAGCAGCTGCCGCTCGCCGGCGCTGAGCTTCTGGCCCCGTTCGCCCACCTGCGTCTCCAGGCCCTGAGGCAGTCGGTCCACCAGATCCTTCAGCTGGCTCTGCTCCAGCACCGAGGCCAGGCGGGCTTCATCCAGGGGGCGGTCCAGCACGATGTTGTCGCGCAGGGTGCCGGAGAAGACGAACACATCCTGGAGCACCAGCCCGAAGAGGTTGCGCAGGCTCCGGAGCTGGAGGGTCCTGATGTCTTCGCCGTCCACCGTGATGCCGCCTTCGCGCACATCGTAGAAGCGCATGAGCAGGTTGATCAGGGTGCTCTTGCCGGCCCCCGTGTGGCCCACCACGGCCACGCGGCGGCCCTTGGGGATGACGCCGCTGAGCTCGCGCACGACCTTGCGGCCGCCTTCCTCGTAGGCGAAGGTCACCCCTTCCAGACGGATCTCCCGGGCGAAGGTGGCGACCCTGGCATCGGGGAGCTCGGGGATCTCCTCGCGGTTGTCCAGCAGGCGGAAGATGCGCTCGCTGGAGGCCAGCGCCGTCTGCATCACGTTGTAGCGCTCGGCCAGCTCGCGGATGGGGCGGAAGAAGCGGCTGGACTGCTGGATGAAGGCCAGCAGCAGGCCCCAGGTGATGGCCCCGGCCTTGAGCTTGATGCCGGCGTAGAAGATGAGCGCGGCCAGGGTGCCCGAGGTGATGAACTCCACCACGGGGAAGAACACCGCGTAGGCGAAGATGGTGCGCAGGAAGGCCTGGTAGTAGTCCTCGTTCAGGACCTTGAACTGCTGGTCGCTGCGGGCCTCCTGGCCATTGATCTGGACGAGGCCCATGCCCGAGATCTGCTCCTGCAGGAAGGCGTTGATGGCGGCGTAGCGGCGCTGGGTCTCCCGGAAGGCCTCGCCCGCGCGGCGGCGGAAGAACTCGGTGGCCACCAGCAGGAAGGGCAGGATCACCAGGGCCACCATGGCCATGCCGGCGTGGGTCCAGAACATCCAGGCCACGATGGCCAGCAGGGAGAGCGCGTCCCCCACGATGGCCACGAAGCCCGAGGCGAACATCTCGTTCAGGTTCTGGACGTCGCTGGTCACCCGGGTCATGAGGCGGCCCACGGGGTTGCGGTGGAAGAAGTCGGTGCTGCGTCCCATGAGGTGCGCGAAGAGCTGGACGCGGAGCTCGAGCATGGCCTTTTGGCCCACTTTGGCGAGCAGGAAGTAGCGGGCGAAGCTGACCAGGAACCCGGCGATGAGCACGCCGAAGAACCCGGCCACCATGGGTGCGGCCCCCTTGAGGCTGCCTTCGCCCATGAAGCGGTTGATGAGGCGCAGGGTGAGTTCCGAGGGCAGCACCTCCAGGAAGGCGCCCAGGGCCATGAGCACCAGCAGCAGGAGCAGGGCCGCCCACTGGGGCCTCAGGTAGCTGGCCAGGCGCCAGAGCAGGGCGTGGCGCATGGGGCGATCATCGGTGCGATCGGATTGGAAGAAGGCTCCCTGTTCGGACATGGGCCCATTCTCCCACAGGACGTGGAGAATCCCGCGCCGACCCTGCTCCAGCACCAGGGATGAGCGGGCGGAACGGGCGCGGCCCTCATGTACACTGAAGGATCGCCCGGAGCCACGATGAACGCCTGGAAACCCGTTCTCTTCGCCACCACCCTCGTGCTGCAAGCCCAGGCCCCGGCCTCGAAGGCCGAGGCCGCCACGGAGAAGCGGCTGCGGCGAGACGTGACCTACCTGGCCGCGCCTGAACGGAAGGGGCGCGGCAACGGCTATCCCGAGCTCGACCAGGCCGCCCGGCGCATCGAGGGCGAACTCAAGGCCCTCGGCCTCAAGACTCAGATCCAGCGCTTCCCCTTCATCGCCAAGGTGGTTCGCGAGCGAGGGGAGGCCTCCCTGATCCAGGGCGACAGCCCCCGGTCCCTCGTGTGGGGCAGGGACATCGAGGCCCTCGGCCTGAGCGGGGACGCCAGCTTCCGGACCAAGGCGCTGGCCTTCCTGGGCTACGGCGTGCAGATCCCCGGGGGCTATGACGACCTGGCGGGCATCGAGCTGAAGGACCGCGTCGTCGTGATCTCCCGCACCGTGCCGGACCTCGACGCCTTCGCCCACCTGCCGCGGGGTGAGCGGGGCCTCCTGGCCCGGCTGAAGAAGCTGGAGACCGCCCGGGTGGCCGGCGTCATCGTGCTGGAGGAGCACGGGCTCCGCCCCCTGCAGCGGGAGGAGGGTCCCGTGAAGGTGGACATTCCGGTGCTCGGCATGACCTTCGATGGACTGGGCGGCGCCTGCGGCGACCTGGCGGCGCGGTTCAAGCGCATCAAGGAGTCGGGGAAACCCGCCAGCCAGGACTTCATCCAGGCCCCCTGGACGGCCCTGTCGCTGGACCTAAAGCTCCGCCGCGAAGAGGCGCAGGTGCCCAACGTGGTGGGCCTGCTCCCGGGCCGGGATCCGAAACTCCGGAAGGAGCTCATCGTCCTCGGCGCCCACCTCGACCACCTGGGCATGGGCGAGCGCCACAGCATGGGCGGAGCCGAGGCCCGCGGGCTGGTGCACCCCGGCGCGGACGACAACGCCTCCGGCACCGCCATGATCGTGGAGCTGGCCCGGGAGCTGAAGAAGGCCCGGCCCAGGCGCTCCATCCTGCTGCTCCACTTCGGCGGCGAGGAGGAAGGCCTGCTGGGCTCCCAGTACTGGGTGCAGCATCCGACGCACCCGCTCGAGTCCGTGAAGTTCATGCTCAACTTCGACATGGTGGGCCGCCTCGATCTCAAGGCCCCCAAGCTGATGATGGGCGGCCTCGGGGCCCCCAAATCCGCGGTGGAAGCGGCCCAGAAATTCGTGCCGAAGGACTTCTCCGTCAGCGCGGACGTGGGCGCCAGCGTGGGCGGCTCCGACCACATGAGCTTCTCCCAGGCCAAGATCCCCACCTTCTTCTTCTTCACCGGCATCCACGGGGAATACCACCGGCCCACGGATACGACGGATCGCATCAACTTCCCGGGCATGGTGAAGCTGGTGGCCTTCGGCAAGGCCGTGGCGCTGGATCTGGCCAACGCGACCACGCTGCCCGCCTTCGATCCCGAGACCGCCAAGCTGCCCTCCCGGGGCGACGGCGGGCCCATGCGCATCGCCTTCGGCACCATCCCCGACTACGCGGACAATCCGAAAGGCTTCCGCATCAACGGCGTCTCCAAGGGCGGCACCGCCGAGACCATTGGTCTGCAGGCCGGGGACATCCTCACCCACTTCGGGGACAAGCCCGTGAAGAACGTCTATGACTTCATGGGGGCGCTGGGCGCCTTCAAGGCCGGCGACAAGGTCGTGATCCAGTGGCTGCGCGGCGACCAGCCCATGCAGGCCGAGGCCACGCTGAAGGGCCGTCAATGAGGCTGTCGACGCCGGGCGGCTTCGCCACGGAGGTCTTCCTGCTGGAAGCCCCCGACCGCGAGCTGCTGCCGGTCGGGGCGTGGACGCTGGTAGGCGACCTGCGGCTGCGCGAAGCCTGGGCCCAGGCGGGCATGCCCGAGCCGGAACACGCCTTGTGGGTGGCGGTGCCGGAGGAGGAGAAGAAGCTGCGCACGGTGATCCCCTGGCTGGAGCACTGGGCCCGGATCCCCCTCCACCGGGATGCCACCGTGGTGGCCCTGGGTGGCGGCGTGCTGTCGGATCTGACCGGCCTGGCGGCCTCGCTCTTCCTGCGCGGCATCGCCTGGCAGGTGTGGCCCACCACCCTGCTGGCCATGGCCGATGCCGCCCTGGGTGGCAAGACCGGCGCTGATCTTTCCGCCGGCAAGAACCTGGTGGGGGCCTTCCATGCGCCGCGCCGGCTGGTGGCCTGCACGGACCTGCTGGCCGGCCTGCCGGAGCGGCACGTGCAGAACGGGCTCTGGGAGCTGGTGAAGACGGCCCTCATCCAGGGTGAGCTGGCCTGGGCCCAGGAGCTGCTTCAGGAGGGGCCCCTGAAGGTCGCCTGGGTGGAGCGCGCGCTGGCCTTCAAGGCCGGCGTGGTCCACCGCGATCCCCGCGAAGCCGGGGAGCGCCGCCTGCTGAACCTCGGCCATACCCTGGGGCATGCCCTGGAGGCGGCCTCCGGCTACCGGCTGCTGCACGGCGAGGCCGTGGGCCTGGGCCTCCTGGGTTCCTGCCTCCTGGCCGAGGAGCAGGGACTGAAGCCCTTCCCGCCGAGCCTGCTCGAGCCCCTGGTCAAGCGCCTGGCTCCCCTGGCGCCCCAGATCGCCCCCTGGGCCGACTGCCTGCCGCTGCTGGCGCGGGACAAGAAGGCGCTGCACGCGCCCGGAGCCAGCCCGGATGCCTCCACCTCCCAGATCCAGTGCGTGCTACCGCGGCCGGGGGAACCCGCCGTGCAGCGGGCCCTCCCCCCCGCGGCCTGGGAATCCCCCCATGCCAGGCTGCTCGCCCTGCTCCACCAGGAGTCCGTCCGTGTCTGACTTCCGCGCTTCACTGCTCGTGGCGCTCCTCGCAGCGGCTCCCGCCTCCGCGGAGGATGTCCGGGCCCTCATGCTCCAGGCCCGCGCCCTCCAGGTCCGGGGCGGCGGCGCCGATCCCAAGGCGGCGGCGGCCCTCTACCGGCGCGTGCTGGCCCAGGTCCCCGAGAGCGCCGAGGCCCACCTGCGGCTGTCCGAGGCCCTCCAGGAAGCGCAGGATGCCGATGCCGCCGTGGCTCCGGCACGGAGGGCCGTGGAGCTGGCCCCGCAGAGCGCCGAGGCGCAGGCCCACCTGGCCCTGCTCCAGTTCCAGCGGGCGCAGAAGGAAACCAGCCTCGCGCCGGAGGCCATCCGGGAACTGAAGGCCGCCACGCTGCGACTGCCCCAGGATCCAGAGCTCTGGGCGCGTCTGGGCGAGGCCTCCGAGCTGGTCAAGGACGGGGAAGGGGCCCTGCGGGCCTGGTTGCGGCTGGGCCGCCTGCGCCCGGGCTTCAATCCGGCCTGGGAGCGGGCCTTCATCCACGCCCGCGCCACCCAGAACTACGAGGGCAAGCGGGAAGCCCTGCTGGCCCTCAATGCCCGGCGCCCCGATGACCGGCACCTGCGGCTGCTGGAGGAGCTGGCCCGGGAGCAGATCAAGTCCGGCTACCTGGCCCATGCCGAGGAGAGCTTCCTCCTGCTGGCCAGCCATGTTCCGCTGGAATCCGGTCTGTGGGAGAACGTGTCCCTCGTGCGCATCCAGACCGCACGCTGGGCCGAGGCCCTCGACTCCCTGGCCAAGGCCGAGGCGCGGAAGCCCAGCCCCACCCTGACCTTCCACACCGCCCGCGCCCTCATGAACCTGGGCCGTTTCGAGGAGGCCGAGCGGCGCCTGCAGGGCATCGTCGCCCAGGAGGTCGAGCCCCAGTGGGTCGGCGACGGCGCGCCGATGCTGTATGCGGAAGCCCTCCTGCTCCAGGGCAAGGGCCGGGCCCTGCTGGCCTTCCTGAAGGAGCGGCGCCCCCGGCCCCACACCGACGCCGAGGCCCAGGTCTTCAAGACCCAGGCCCTCATCAGCCTGAACGACTGGAAGAGCGGGCTGGACGCCCTCAAGGAGGGCATCGCCCGGTACCCGAAGGTGCCCTTCTTCCAGCAGGCCGCGAAGCTGCCTCCCAAGTATCTCGAGTACGCCCTGTTCTCCCGCAAGGAGACGAGGGCCGCCCTGGAGCAGCTGCACCTGGAGGGCATGGCCGCCCTCTGGCAGGAGTTTCAGCGCTGGGACAAGTGTCTCGAGGCCCTGGAGCGGGCTCGCGCCCTCTCTCCCGTGCGCCGGGTGGACATGCTGATCATGCAGAGCCAGGCCTACGACCAGCTCGACCGCCACGCGGAGTCCCTGGCCGTGCTGCGGGAAGCCCAGGTCCTGGAACCGGCCAATCCGCTGGTGCAGAACAACCTCGGCTACCTGCTCCTGGAACAGGACCGTGACCTGGAGGAAGCCGCCGCCCTCATCGAGGCCAGCGCGAAGGCCACGCCTGACAACGGCAATGTGGTGGACAGCCTCGGCTGGGCCCAGTTCAAGCTGGGCCGCCTCGTCGAGGCGGAGGCCACGCTGCGGCGCGCGGCGGAGCTGAGCCCCTTCAGCCCCGAGGTCCGCAAGCACCTGGGCGAGGTCCTGGTGAAGCAGGGCAAGCTGGCCGAAGCCGCCGAGCAGTGGGACCGGGCCCTGGCCTTCGTCTTCCCCGACCGGGCCGTCCTGGAGAAGCGCCTGGGCGACCTGCGCATCCGCATCGCCAAGGAGCAGGCCGCGAAGCTGGACACCGCGCCGCTGCCGGTGGCGCCCCCCGCGAAACCAGATGATGACGAGGACGACCAGTGATGGCACTGGGCGATCAGGACTTTGGCCATGCGAGATCTGCCAGGGAGACCGGAAGGCCACGGAGGAAGGCAGGTGAGCTGGCCTTTTGTTTTTCTTCCTGCCTTCCTGTCTTCGCGGTGACTCTTGGCTTTTGAAAGCAGGTTTCCATGATGCCTCTCCAGTCCCCACCGCCGGTTTCCGCGCCCGCGCCCGCCATGCCTGTCCGCGCCCAGTACGGCTGGGGCTACGCGGGCGCCGACGGGGAGGGCGTGGGCACGCTCAGCCTGTTGATGGAGGCCGCCACGGGCAAGCTCATCCTCGAGCTGCACGCGCCCGGAGAGCGGCTGCTGCTGCTCGACGGGGACGCCGCCTCCGGCTACCGCCTGCAGGTGCCCCGGCAGAAAGTCGACCAGCGCGCCACCTACCTGTCCCAGCTGCCGCTGCCCTTCCTCCCCCAGGTGCTCAGTGTGGAGGGCCTTCTGCACCTCCTCCGCACCGGCGAAGGCGCCGGCGTGTCCGTGCTCAAGAAGGACGCCCAGGGCCCCCTCAAGCTCCACTGGCGCGGCAAGGATGCCCGCGGCAAGGACCAGCAGGTGTGGCTGGATCGCAAGCGATGGGAGGGTGGGCATTAGATCCCTCCCATTCTGCGCTGCGGCAGCGCTTCGCTGTGCTCGTCGGTCACCTTCGAGCTCCCTGGGGCAAAGCAGGGTCGCATGGCGGCCGGCGAATCCGACATCAGTCCCGGCAACCGCCACTGCAACGCCGAGGGCCTGCGTGCCGTCAGGGCAAGGTCGCACGCAACAACTTCGCGGGCACGGCGCGGTCGTCGGCGTCGCTGACCAGCCAGACGACCTCACCTTCCACCGCCACCCCTTCGACTTTCGATGGCGTATCGAGCCATTGCTGCCAGCGCAGCGTGCCGTCCGGCGCCAAGCGCACCAGGGCCGAGCCCAGGCAGAGGCCGTCCTGATAGGCATCGCCAGTGTCTTCGAGCACCGCGCAGGCGAGCAGATCACCATCGTCGAGGAGGGTGATGTCGGTGCAGGACCACGGCACGTCGTCGTGCATGCCGAGATCCAGGTCCGCGATGCGGGGTGTGCGCGTGACCGCAAACCGCTGTGATACCAGCGCGTCCTGCAGGTCCTCCATCGCGATGAACACCAGCGCGTTGCGCCGGTCGCCACGGTTGCCGCGTTGCAACAGAACGAATTCGTCCTTGACCACCACAGCGCCTTCGAGGTTGAGATCCGCGAACACCCCACGCAGGGAGGCGCAAAGCGGCGACATGTCGATCAGGGTCGTGCGTTCGCGGCGATCGACCAGTACCGCGCGTTCGCGCGTGGCGCGGGAACCTGACCCCATGGCCAGCAAGCCCTGGTTCGGGAGATCGACAAGGACCTCGAAGTCCGGCTTGTGCGCTTTGCGCATCGAGTGCTCAGCCGGCAGGTCGCCCGGTAGGAGCGGGATGTGCCGCATGGCACCGTCCGGGCCGAACACGAACAGTGTGTTCTCGTCGTCGGCGACGACATGGAAGCACCCATCGCGCACCACCAATCCACTGGCAGCGCTGACATCCAGGGTTCGCACCATGCGTGTCGCGATCATGCGCCACGGTGCCCGGGCAGACCAGGTTGGGGTGGGCTCACGCGCCAGCTGGGCCCCCGGAGTTCATACATGGAGGTGATCCGGTGCGGTGTCGAGGGGGTCGGGCCACCACGTCTCATCGTCCCCTCCTGGCAGCCAGCTCCATTGTCGACCCAGACCTTAGCAGGTCCCCCCCCTGATGGATCCGGCGGGGTTGATTCTCCGGCGACCAGGATTGGCCTTTGTGGCCACCTGGAAGCGCCATGAGCGGGATGGCCCGGGCTGCGAGTCAATTCCCCTGATGCGCCGGCGGCGCCGGTCTCCCCGCCACGATCCACGCGTTGAGGATGGCGTCGCCGAGGTGCTGGCCGGCGAGCTGGAGCTGCTGTTTCACGACGGGGCCCTGCTTGGCCCGGAAGAGCATCCAGTAGGCGGCGGTGCGGGTCTTGCCCCGGCTGTCCATGGGGCTGGTGCGGTCGGCGTCCCGGTCATCCTCCAGCAGCTGGGGAATGAGCGCGTGGGAGGCCTTCAGCCAGTCCCAGGGGCGGTAGAAGAAGGCCTTGTCGGGCTGGGCGGGCAGCACGGTCAGGGCCTCGACCGAGATGTGCCGTTCCACCAGACCGGTCTCCCAGCGGCTGTGGACGCCCCGCTGGTTGGTCCGCTGGCCGTCGTGGTTGTCGGTGGTGTGCAGGGGCACGTGGGCATCGGCGACGTAGTGCCCGAGGATGGCGGTGGCGAAGGCCACTCTGGCCGGATCACCAGCGCGGAAGGCATCCACCAGGTCGCGCCAGCGGTCCTGGATGATCCAGGGCACCACGCCGCGGCGGTAGAAGTCACCACCGAGCTTGGCCTGGGCCTCCTCCAGGGTGCGGGGCATCTGGTCGGGCCCGCCGTAGGGTTCGAGATCCATGAAGTGGCGGGGGCCCTCCTTGCGATCCTGCCGCCAGTGGTCGGGGTCGGAGGCGTGGTCGCAGACGTCCGCCTCGTGCCCTGCGAACCAGACGCCGGTTTCCGGGGGGAGGGAGCGCAGGGCGAGGGTCGAGACCGCCCGGTGGCCCTTGTCACCCCAGGGCCAGAGGGGGGATGAGACGAGCAGGAGCAACAGCGGCAGGATTCTCATGCGGACTCGCCTCAAGCTGGGGAGGAGCCCCATGCAAACGGATGCACTGCGGAAAGCCGCCGGGCGGGTTCGCGTCTGGGGCACTGGTTGGAAGCAGCCCACCCCTATTCCGGGATGGTGCCGGTCCGCTCCCAGCGGGTGCGGGTGAAGAAATGGCGGGCGGTGTCGATGAAGTCGCCGGCCACGTCCTGGGGGCCCGTGGGCACGCGGCCGTTGTCGTTGTCGGTGTCGCCTTCCCTGAAGCTCCACCAGACCAGGAAGGGGCGGCCGCGCAGGTGGTCCACGGGCAGGAAGCCCCAGTAGCGGCTGTCCTCGCTGTTGTCGCGGTTGTCGCCCATGGCGAAGAGGTGGCCCGGCGGCACGGTGACGGGGCCCAGGTTGTCCTTGAAGCCGTCCTGGCGGAGGCTGTTCATGGACTGCATCTGGTTGCGCTCATGGAGGGCCAGCACCTCGGCATCGGCGTGGCGCCAGAGGCCCACGGGACGCTCCACCTCCCCCGCGTCCCGGGTGGGCGGCCAGGGGCCGGGGGTGGGGCCTTCGGGGCTGCGGCCGAACATGTGCTCGAAGGGGCCCGTCACCTGCCTGCCGTTCACGTAGAGCCGCTTGTTGCGCATCTCCACCGTGTCGCCGGCCGTGGCCACGCAGCGCTTCACGTAGTCCTGGTCGCGGTCGAGGGGCCAGCGGAAGACGATGATGTCGCCCCGCTTCACGCCGCGCATGGGGAAGAGAGTCTCCTCCCAGTCCCACTGGGGGGTGGCGAAGATGAACTTGTTGGCCAGCAGGTGGTCGCCGATCATCAGCGTGTTGCGCATGGAGGCAGAGGGGATCTTGAACTGCTGGCCCACGAAGGCCTTGAAGAACAGGATCAGCACCATGGCGAAGCAGATCACTTCGAGGTTGTCGCGCACCATGCCCTTCTCGGCACCCGGGGGCAGGGCGATCTCGAGGTCGGCGGGGGCAGTGGTCGATTCGGCCATGGCGGCTCCGGGAAGGGCGATCAGGGACGCTTGATGGCGGGCAGGGAGGTGAAGCCGCAGGCCACCAGGCGGTGGACGGTGACCCAGGCACCGCCTCGTTCTTCGCGGGACTCCACCTCGCCCAGGTTGGGCAGGTAGAGCGTGCGGCGGCGGGGGCCGTGGGCGGGGCGGGCCTCCACCCAGATCCCCACTGGATCGGCGGTGGCGGGCAGCAGGGAGGCGCCTTCCCAGGCGGCGCGACCGAGCACGCGGAACTCGATGCCCCGGTCGGTCCAGGCCGCGGTGGTGGGGAAGCCCGCGGGGAGGATCACGGAGAGCACCTGCCCCTGGTCGGTCACCAGGGAGACACCGCCCTCCTGCTGCCTGAGGGTGATCGGCTGCTGGCCCTGCAGGCTGGTGAGGTCCACCTGGATGAGGCCCGGCGGGCCGGGCGCGATGGCGGCCTTGGCCACCCGCACCTGCAGGCGGTTGGTGCTGCGCTGGGGCTGGGGCCAGGAGGGATCCTCGAAGGTGAGGGTGAGGCCCTCCTCCCAGGGGCAGTAGACCAGGGGGGCCGCCGGGGGCTGGCAGGCCAGGCCCAGCAGCAGCGCCGCCGGCGCGAGGTGACGCGCGAGCCTCGGCAGCAGCCGCGGCATCAGCGGTGACCCTTGTTGAACCTTGCCACCAGGTCCGTCAGCGAGGCTCCGCTGGCGGGGCTGGGCGCTTCCGGCGGGTTGAAGGTCATGACCCGGGCCTCGCGCTCGGGGCGCGGGGGACGGCCACCCTCAGGACGGGGCTTGCGGGGGCCCTCGGGGCGGGCGGGACGCGCGCCTTCGGGCCTGGGGGGCCGGGTGCCTTCAGGACGAGGCGGCCGGGGGCCTTCGGGGCGGGGCGGCCGGGGGCCTTCAGGGCGGGGCGGGCGCGCACCCTCGGGGCGGGCGGGACGGGTGCCTTCTGGACGAGGGGGCCGGGGGCCTTCGGGCCGGGGCGGCCGGGGACCGGCCTGGGCGGGGCGGGGCTGGCCTTCGGGACGGTTGGGCCGACGGCGGTGTTGCGGGGCCTGGCCGGCGCCCTCGGGGGCGGCCAGCAGGGCCTTGATGGAGAGGGCGATGCGCTTGGCCTCGAGGTCCACCGCCAGCACCTTCACCTTCACGGCCTGGCCCACGCTGAGGGCATCGGCGGGGTTCTTCACATAGCGGTGGGCGATCTCGGAAAGGTGCACGAGGCCGTCCTGGTGGACGCCCACGTCCACGAAGGCGCCGAAGTCGGTCACGTTCGTGACGATGCCCTGCAGCTCCATGCCCACTTCCAGGTCGCTGGGCTTGTTGACGCCCTCGCGGAACTGCACGATCTCGAAGCGGTGGCGGGGATCGCGGCCGGGCTTCTTGAGCTCCGCCACGATGTCCTTGACGGTCTCCACGCCGAACTTCTCATCGACGAAGAGCTTGGGATCAAGGCTGTCCAGCACGGCGTCGTTGCCGAGGAGCTCGGGCACGGTCTTGCCCGTGAGCTGGCAGATGCGCTGCACCACGGGGTAGCTCTCGGGATGCACGGCGGAGGCATCCAGAGGATCCTCGCCATCGGGGATGCGCAGGAAGCCCGCGGCCTGCTGGAAGGCCTTGGCGCCGAAGCGGCCCACCTCCAGGAGCTGCTCGCGGCGCTTGAAGGCGCCGTGCTCGAAGCGGTGGGTGACGATGTTCTTGGCCAGCCCCTCGCCGATGCCCGCCACGTAGGCCAGCAGCTTGTAGGAGGCGCTGTTCAGGTCCACGCCCACGCGGTTCACGCAGCTCTCCACCACGTCGTCCAGGCCCTTCTTGAGGGCGGTCTGGTTCACGTCGTGCTGGTACTGGCCCACGCCGATGCTCTTGGGATCGACCTTCACGAGTTCGGCCAGGGGGTCCTGGAAGCGGCGAGCGATGCTGATGGCGCCGCGCACGGTGACATCGTGCTCGGGGAATTCCTCCCTTGCGATGTCGCTGGCGGAGTAGACCGAGGCGCCGGCCTCGCTCACGCTCACGCAGATGAGGCTCGTACGGTTTGTCTCCTTCAGCCACTCGCGGAGGAAGGCCTCGACTTCGCGGCCGCCGGTGCCGTTGCCGATGGCGATGGCCTCGATGGGATTCTCGGTGCAGAGCTTCTCGAGGATGGCCCGGCTGCCCTCCAGGTCGCGCTTGGGCTCCAGGGGGTAGATCACCTCGTTCTGCACCAGCTGGCCCAGGCGGTTGATGACCACCAGCTTGCAGCCGGTGCGGATGCCGGGGTCCACCCCCAGGGTGCAGCGCTGGCCCGCGGGGGGCGCCAGCAGCAGGTGGTCCAGGTTGGTCTGGAAGACCTTGATGGCTTCGGCATCGGCCTTCTTCTTGGCCTCGTAGCGAACTTCCGATTCGATGGCGGGGGCCAGGAGGCGGTCGAAGGCGTCGCCGCACACCTCGTTGAGGAAGCGGCGGTACCCGCTGCCGGGGTTGATCTGGACCTTGGCCACCAGCTGGCTCACGAGGTTCTCGCGCTCCACCACCAGCTTCACGGTGAGCACGTCCTCCTTCTCGCCCCGGCGCAGGGCCAGCAGGCGATGGCTGGGGATCTTGCGGATGGGCTCGGCGAACTCGAAATAGGGCTTGAACCGCAGGGCGGCCTGGTCGGCCTTGCGCTCCTCGCGGATCTCGGACTTCAGCACGCCATGCTCGTGGAACTCCAGGCGCAGCCAGGCGCGGAGGGCGGCATCCTCGGCCAGGCGCTCGGCCAGGATGTGGCCCGCGCCCTCCATGCACTCGGAGGGTGACCGCAGGCCGTCCTCGTCCTTGATGAAGGGCTCCGCGATGATGAAGGGATCGGCGCCGCTGTCGTCGGCCAGCAGGGAGTCCAGCAGGGGCTCCAGGCCCCGCTCTCTCGCCGTGGTGGCCTTGGTGCGCTTCTTGGGCTTGTAGGGCAGGTAGAGATCCTCGAGCTCGGCCTTCACCCAGGTGGTCTCGATCTTGGTGCGCAACTCGGGCGTGAGCTTGCCCTGCTCGTCGATGGACTTCAGCACCGTCTTGCGGCGGTCCAGCAGATCCTTGTAGTAGGCGTGGCGGTCCTCCACGGCCCGGATGGCCACCTCGTCGAGGGACCCGGTGGCCTCCTTCCGGTAGCGGGCGATGAAGGGGACCGTGTTGCCCTCCTCCAGGAGGCCCACGATGGCGGCGATGCCAGCGCGGGGGAGCTTCAGCTCCTTGGCCATGAGGTCCAGCACCTGATCCACACCTGCTCCTTGCGATCCTTCCCCGACGGGAACTGCGATCATACCAAGGACCGTCGCCTACTGCTTGATCAGCCCGAAAGTGCGGTCGAGGAGCTCCCTCAGCTCGCCATCGAAATCCACAGGCAGACTCACGATGTGGCTCACACCAGCGGCCTTTGCCGAGAGTCGGGCCCGCACATCGGGCTCCGACATCAGCAAGCAGATGGGGACTCCGTCCAGGCGCCCCATCTTCCGCAGACGCTGTGCCACTTCCAAACCCGTCAACGGGCCGATCTGCTGATCGAGGAAGATCATGTCAAGCGAGCCCTTCTTGGACAGTTCCAGCCCCTGCACGAGGTTCCGGGCCTCGAAGAAGCAGCTGTAGCCGCCCACCTGCAGGGTGGCGGCGAAGATGCTCCGGTCGAGGTCGTCCGGCATGATGATGAGAAAGCGGCGGCTGCGCCTCCGCAGGCGGATGAGCCGGTCCTCGGAGGGCGGCCCCTCCTGCTCCAGGGGCGCGCCGTCGTCCTCATCCATCACCAGGCTGGCGAGTGGGTCCTCGAGGGGCTCCGGGCTGCCCTCTTCGGCCTCCTCTTCCTCCGGCGCCTCCTCGGTGGCGCCGCGCCTCCGCTTCACCGGGAAGGCCCGGCCCAAGGTGGGCAGCCGCCGCAGCATGAAGCGGTGGAGGTTGGCGCTGTCACGACTCTCCAGGCCATCGAGGTGGATGCCGATTCGGATCGGCCCATCCTGGCTGGAGACACAGCTCCGGACCTCGCCTGAACATTCGATGGTGGGCAGGTGGGGAAGGTTCAGGATCCGCACGATCTGGAGTCTTTGGCCCACGGTGAACAAGGTCGGACTGGGGGCGATGCGCTTGCCGCCCTGGACCTGGAGGGCCCGCTCCATGCGAAGGCATAGGCCCTCCATGCTGAGGTTCAGCAGGCGTCCGGAGGCTGCCACGCCATCGAAGAGGCTTTCGAAGATGGCCACACTGGCGTTCTCGCGGGAGCCGATGCGAGTCCGCCGCGACCCCCGTCGGTCCGCGAAATGGACGGCCCGGGGGATCCGGAAGACGCTCTCCATGTAGCGGCCCCGGTCCAGGTAGGTGATGTCCGCCTGGAACCTCATCCCCGTGAGAGGGAAGTGGAACTCCACAACCTCTCCGGCTTTCATCCTGGGGACCTGGTGGGGGAAGCTCAGGGAAAACGTGAGCTCCTGGTCGTTCACCGACTCGATGCGGGTCCCCAGGCACATGGGCGGGTCGGAGTGCAACTGGAGGTGGGCGAGTGTCCGCAGCCGCTGGAGCTCCTCGAGGTAGGCCAGGATCTGCTGGACGTCCGTCTGGATCGGGTCCTGGTCGAAGAGATCGTCCTTTTTCGCGCCGAACCGCTTCAGCATGACCCTTCCGTGAGCATGCCAAGCCTATCGGGGCCAGGGGCCACAACCTGTAGCAACGTCCCAATTGTCGCCGGATCAGCCCTTCAGAACGACCTTCCGGCGGGCGCCCGCGGGCGGCACCTCGAGGTCCCGCAGGTCCCGCTTCCACAGGGCCGGGTCCAGGTTCGTGCCAATGACCACGGCCATGCAGTCAGGCGCGGAGCCGTCCGCACGCAGGGGCAGGGGTGAGATCTCCAGTCGGCCATCGGCCAGCTGGAAGGCCCAGCGGTCGCTGCCGTCATTGCGGACGGTCCAGCCACTGAAGGCGCAGACGCCCTTGGCCCGGAGCACTTCGCCAACGGTGGGCGGGGCCAGCAGCAGGGCCTCCAGGGCCGCGGGATCCACGGGGTGATCCCAGGCCAGGCTGAGGGAGCGGGCCTCCGAGAAGCTGGTGGGGGCCGAGGCCGCCCAGCCTTCCGGCAGGGGGCGCAGGTCACCCAGCCAGGGATCCGGGCTGCCTTCCGGGGCCACGCCGTGCCGCGTGAGGACCAGGGGGATGTGACGGAAGGCGCTGCGCACCTCCCCCTCCCAGGCCACGGCCGCCGAGGGATCCAGGTCCGCCTTGCTGAGGTGGACGAGGCTGGCCAGGGCCGTCTGGCGGTGAAGCAGGGGCTTCGTCTGCAGGTGATCGACGGGCGTGAGGCAGGAGATCACCGTGAGCAGGCCCGCCAGGCGCAGGCGCCCCTCCAGCGCGGGTTCGTGCTCGAGGTCCAGCAGGTCCGTGGGATCGGCCAGTCCGGTGGTCTCCAGGACCACGCGCTCGGGGCGCAGGCCTTCGGGCTGGTCGCACCAGGCCCGGAGCGTCGCCACCACGTCGTCACGGAGGCTGCAGCAGACGCAGCCGTTCACCAGGTTCTCCACGCCCGCCAGCTCGGGCCGCTCCGCATCGACGAGGGCGCCATCCACGCTGATGGCGCCGAACTCGTTGATGAGCACCGCCACGCGCCGCCCGGCGGCCACCTCGGCCTTCAGCAGGTGGTTCACGACCGTGGTCTTCCCGGCGCCCAGGGGGCCGGTGACGATGAGGATGTCCAGGGGGGCGCGTCCGTCCATCCATCCATGATGCCGCAAGCAAACCGCGAAAATCGCGAAACGCCCTCCTGGCGCGCGAAAGGAGAACAGCCATTCTCGCTTCCCCACGCCGAGTCGAGAACCCTGGCAACCAAATCCTCATTTCGCGTCCTTTCGCGCCTTTCGCGGTTCCTGTTTTTGATCTGTTGGCCTCGTTGATTTATGAGAGCGTGGAGGCGTGGATACCCTCGATTTCAGCTACCGCCTGACCGTCTCCCTGGTCGGTGCCATCGCCCGGGCCTGCGCCAAGGGCGTGCCCGCCGGCTGGAGGGTCCGTCTGCAGGCCGAGGCGCCAGAGCAGGCCGCACCTGGTTGGATCTGGCTGCACGCGGTGAGCGTGGGGGAGCTGCTGCTGGCGGACGGGCTGATCGGCCGCCTCCGCGCGACGGGGCAGCGCGTCCACGTGAGCACCGGCACACCTGCCGGCCTCGACCTGCTGGCCCGGCGGCTGCCCGCCTGGGATGCCGGCACGGGGCGGGTCAGCGGCGGCGCCTTTCCCCTCGATGATCCCGCGGGCCTGGAGCCGTTCCTCCGCCAGGCCCCAGGTGCCTTCATCGCCCTGGAGACGGAGCTCTGGCCCGGCCTGATCGAGGCCCTCGCCCGTCGCGGTATTCCCCGGCTGGTGGTGAATGGGCGGTTGACGGAGAAATCCCTCCAGCGCGGCGGGCCCTGGCTGCGGCGGGCGGCTGGCCGGCTCACCCTGGTGGCGGCCCGGGACCCGGAGAGCGCCGAGGCCTTCCGGCGCCTGGGCGCCCCCGTGGTTGCGCTGGGAGGCAACCTCAAGGCGGACCTGCCGCCCCCGCGGCCCCTGCCGGACCACTGGGCCGCGCTGCGGTCCGCCTGGGCGGGCGATCCGGTGCTGGTCGCCGGGAACACCCTGGAAGGGGAAGAGGAACTGATCCTGGGCGTCTGGTCGACGGTCCGGACGGAGGTGCCGGGCCTCCGCCTCATCCTGGCGCCCCGGCAGCCCCGGCGCTTCGACGCTGTGGCCGCAGAGCTGGCGGCGCAGGGGCTGCCCCACCGCCGCGCCTCCCGCTCGTGGCCCGACGAGGACGCCTGGCGCGGGACCGGGGTCCTCCTCCTCGACACGCTGGGCGATCTCGCCTCGGCCTACGCCGAGGGGACCCTCGCGCTGGTGGCTGGGGGCTGGGGCCATCCCGGGGGGCACAATCCACTCGAGCCGGTGCAGGCGGGCGTTCCGACCCTGATCGGTCCCGGCTTCGCCAACTTTGCGGACCTGGTGCCGCCCCTGCGGGAGGCGGGCCGCCTCCAGGTGGTCGAGGCGGTGGACCTCGAGCGCGAGGTGCGGGCGCGGCTGGCGGATTCACCCCTTCGCCCACGGCCGGCGCAGCCCCTCCCGGAGTCGCTCAGGGGGGCGCTTGATCGGACCTGGGCCCTGATCGCGCCCCATCTGCCGCCGGTTGGATAGAATCTGCCCATACGGAGCCGTCATGAATCGAAGGGCCGCGCACATCCTGCTGATCGACGATGACCCGGCCGTGCTGGACATGGTGCACTCGGCCCTCGCCCACTACGGGATGGAGGTGCATGCCTATCCGAACGCCGCCGAGGCGCTGGACCTCATGCAGAATCCCTCGGCCCCGGAGTTCGACCTCGTCATCACCGACATCAACATGGAGGGACTGGACGGCTTCGACGTGATCCACAAGGTCAAGGCCATGCAGCCGCGCCTGCCCGTGGTGCTCATGACCGGCCAGGCCTCGGTGGACTACGCCATCCGCGCCATGCGCATGGGCGCGGCGAACCTCTTCATGAAGCCCATCGCCATCCGCGAGATGATCCAGAGCGTCTTCCACCTGGTGGACCTGCACCGGGACTTCCGGCTGGCCGATGACGGCCTGCGGGGCCTGGTGAACGAGCGGCGCCACTTCCTCTTCCGCTCCGACGAACTCGACGTGCCCACCCTCGTGCGCCACCTGACGGACCGGCTCGTGCCCATGGGCTTCGCCTCCCTGAGCAACCTGGACGTCATCGCCATGGCCTTCCACGAGGCCCTGGTGAATTCGCTGGAGCACGGGAACCTCGAGCTGGAGTCGAGCCTCAAGGGGGATCTCTTCGCCGAGGAGGATCCCTACGGCAGGCTGCGCCAGAAGCGGATGGCCGATCCAGAGTACGCGGGCCGCCTCATCGAGGTGCGGCTGGCCATGGACACCGAGCGCTTCGAGCTGGAGATCAGCGACGAGGGCAAGGGCTTCGACGCCAGCCGCATCTCGCCCATGACCGGGGATTCCGACATGGTGCCCCACTGCGGGCGCGGCCTGCCACTCATCCTGCTGGTGATGGACGAAGTGCACTTCAATGAAAAGGGCAACCAGATCCGCCTGGTCCTTCGACGGAAATAGCCGCCCGGTCGGCAGATTCAAGACCTCCCCAGGCCGCCCCGATAGGTGCTGCAAGGATGGTCTTGTGAATTCTCGGCCAGATTCTGAGCACCCGCTGGATTCCCCGTGGGGGACCCATGCCGACGAGGACGCTTCCGGGGTGCCGGGTCGGACCACTGAGACCGTGGAGGCCCAATCCATGCGGGCGCATCGAAACGTCTGCCTCTGGCTGGGCCACTACTTCGTCCTGCTGACGGTCTTCCGCCTGTTCTACTCGCGGCCGGACTTCCTGAGGCGCGCCCTCGCCCTGGAATCGCTGGTGGCCCTGGTCCTGTTCTACGGCGCCGGGCTCATGATCCACCGGCTGGTGCCGCGGTTGGGCGGCCTTGAGAACTTCGGCCTCCTGCTCCTGGGCTTCGCCCTCGGCAACAACGTGTTCCTCATGGCCTGGCTGCCCGGGGAAGTGCAGCTCGTCAACTTCGTCATGGTCCAGGTGGTAGCCGGGGTGGCGCTCCGCTCGGCCTGGCGCTTCGCGCTCGCCCAGTGCCTGTGCGTCGGCCTGGCCCTGGCCTCCCTGGCCCACTGGGTGGATCCCGGACTGGTGCCGGGCAACACCTTCATCGTCCTTTCCAGCACCCTGCTCAGCGCCGTGATCTGGCGGTACCTCAACCGCCTGATCGGAGCCTTGTCACAGCTGCGGGAAAAGGACCGGGTCATCCTCCGGCAGCGGACCCGGCTCGTGCGGGAGCTGCGAGCCTCCCTGGCGAACATCCGCACCCTCCGCGGCCTCATCCCCATCTGCGCCCACTGCAAGCGGGTGCGGGACGATGCCGGCTTCTGGCAGCAGGTGGAGGCCTATGTCCGCGAGCGGTCCGAGGCCAAGTTCAGCCACAGCATCTGTCCTTCCTGCCTGGTGGACGTCGCCGACGACTTCCGGCGCATGGGCATCCCGCTCAAGCCGGGACGGAAGGCATAGGAAAAGCGCCGGATCGGGCCCGGCGCTTTTCCATCCGAAGTGATGGACCTAGAAGGCCCCCTCCACGAAGGCCTTCAGCTGGGGCTTGGGCTGGCCGCCGATGAGCTTGTTCACGGGCTTGCCGTCCTTGAAGACGATGAGCGTGGGGATGCTCATGATGCCGAACTGGCCGGCCACCTGGGGATTCTCGTCCACGTTCATCTTCACGAACTTGGCCTTGCCGGTCATCTCGGCGGCCAGCTCGTCGAGGACGGGGGCGATCATCTTGCAGGGGCCGCACCAGGGGGCCCAGAAATCCACGAGGGTGACGCCCTGGGCGACGGCCTGCGGGAACTCGGCGTCGGTGATGTGGGCTACGAGGTCGGACATGGGAACTCCTTTCAAGTTCGTGGTCAAGGTACGGGGATGGGACCGTCAGGATTGGCGCCCCCCCACTGGGCAATGGTGAAGATGTTCATGTAGCGCTCGTTGGTCTCCCGCAGCCGCTGGGCCAGCACTTCGCAGAGGGCAAAGAGGATCTTCAGGGCGATGCGGTGCTGGACTTCGATGAGGGACCGGAGGTCCTGGAGCGGGATGAAGAACAGCTCGGAGTCCTCGTTGACGATGGCGTCCGCGGCCCGGGCGGAGAGGTCGATGAGGGCCATCTCGCCGAAAAAGGCCGGGGATTCCAGGACCGCCAGGGCTTCCTCGCCTGTGGCGCCCTGCTTGGAGATCCGCACGGAGCCACGCACCACCACGTAGAGGCCATCCCCGGCATCGCCCTCCCGGAAGAGGATCTCGCCAGCCTTGCAGGTCCGCCGCTGTCCGATGATGAGGATCTGGGCGCGCTCCGTCTCGTCCAGGTTCCTGAACAGGGGCGACTGGGTCAGGAAGGCGGCGTCGATCAATGCTGATCCGTGGAGAGGGGGGCCGCGGCGGGTTCCAGTGGCACGTGGGCGCAGAGGTCGAGGCCGAAGCCACGGAGGCCAATGTACTTGGTTTCATGACGGCTGAGGAGGCGCATTTTCCCAATGCCCAACTGTCTAAGAATTTGGGCGCCCACGCCGAAATCCCGGTCGCTCATGGCCTGCGGCTGGACCGGGCCCTCGTCGGCCACCCCAGGGGTGTGGGCGTGGCGGCGGAGATAGACCAGCGCGCCCCGGCCCTCTTTCATGAGAACCGCCATGGCCTTCTGGAAGAGGCCGGATTCGAAGCCATGGAGGTCATCGGGGAGGGTCTCCACGTGGACGCGCACCAGGGGCGGCTCGCCGTCGGCCCTGAGATCGCCCAGCACGAAGGCCAGATGGCTGCCGCCGTCCAGCAGGCTCTGGAAGCGGTGGACCTTGAGCTCGCCCCACACGCTGGCCATGGTCCGGGTTTCCAGGGGTTTCACCAGGGGCTCCTGGCGGAGCCGATAGGCCACGAGATCGGCCACGGTCACCAGCAGCAGCTCGTGCTGCCGGCAGAAGGGCACCAGGTCGGGCACCCGGGCCATGGTGCCGTCGTCCTTCATGATCTCGCAGATGACGCCGCTGGGGTGCAGCCCGGCGAGGCGGGCCAGATCCACGCTGGCCTCGGTCTGGCCCGTGCGGGTCAGCACGCCGCCAGGCCGGGCCCGCAGAGGGAAGACGTGGCCGGGCTTCACGAAATGCTGGGGCCTGGCCTCGGGGGCGATGAGGGCCTGGATCGTGCGGGAGCGGTCCTGGGCGCTGATGCCGGTGGTGGTGCCCTCCCGGGCCTCCACGGAGACGCAGAAGGCGGTTTCGAAGGGGCTGGTGTTGTCCCGGACCATGAGCGGGATCTGGAGCCTGTCGAGCACCGGACCTTCCAGGGCCGCGCAGATCAGGCCCCGGCCATGGGTGGCCATGAAGGCGATGGCCTCGGGGCTCACGTGCTCGGCGGCCAGGGTGAGGTCGCCCTCGTTCTCCCGGTCTTCGTCATCCACCACCACGACCATCCGGCCCTGGCGGATGGCTTCGATGGCCTCCTCGATGGAGGCGAAGGGGGAGTCGGGGCGGGCGCTCATAGGACACCCAGCATCGCTCATGAGCCCCCCGGGGGGAAGGGCGCACCCGGCGGTGTGTGCGCAGTCCTATGGTATGGTTGGGCATCCGCTTCACCTTCACGAGAGGAACAGCCCATGTCACAGGGTGTGATCCAAGGCTCCATGCGCGAGGCGCCGCTGCCCGACATCATCCAACTCGTGAGCCAGGGCGGGAAGTCCGGTTGCTTCCACGTGCAGCAGGAGGCCTCCAAGGCCCGCATCTATCTGAAGGATGGCCGGATCATCCACGCCGTGACCCACAGCGGCGAGGGCTTCGAGGCCCTCATGGAAGTGGCGCTCTGGATCGAGGGCAGTTATCGCTTCGAGGAAGTGGTGCCGGACGTGCCGAACACCATCACCAAGCCCAATGCTTCCATCCTGATGGAACTTGGGCGCCGCATGGACGAATGGCGGGTGATCAGCCAGAAGGTGCCATCGGTGGACCTGTACCCGGCCTCCACCCTCCTGCCGGGCGAAACACCCCACGACGTGAACCCCAGGGAAGCCCGGCTCCTCGCCGCGGCCACCGGGTACTACACCGTGGCCGAGCTGGCGGAGCTGACGCAGAAGCCCGTGCTCACCGTCGCCAAGGACCTCTACGGCCTGGTGATGGCTGGACATGTGGTGATGAAGGGCCTCCGCTCCGGCAAGCCGGCGAAGGTGGACCCCCCGGCCAGCGAGCCCGTGCGGGAGCTCATCCCCGTGTCCACCCTGCTGGGCACCGCGCCGGCCTCCGGACCGGTGATCCCGGAGTCCAGGGAGGACGAGACCGCCATCGTGCGTCTCCAGGCGCCCCCTCCCGTCCGGCAGATGCAGGGCTTTCCCGAGAGCGAAGAGCCCCTGCCCGAGACCGTGGGCGGCGGCGTGGCCGGCGTGGCCCCGCCCGTGGCGGCCCCCAAGCCCGCTCCGGTGGATGATCCCCAGCGCATGGTCAAGCTGATGAACTTCACCCAGCGCATCGCCCAGGCCGCCAAGATGGTGCTGCCCGAAGCGCAGCATGAGATGGTCAACCGCCTCCAGGCCAAGGCCACCCAGCAGATCATCTCGGGCGATGGCCCCGAGGCCGTGAAGGGGCTGGCGCTGGCCATCAGCCGCGGCGCGGTGGATGCCGGCTGCGACGCCGACATGGTTCGCACGCTCAACACCCACCTCAAGGCCCTGTTCTCCACCAAATAGGAATTTCAATGAGTCCACGCATCCTGTCTGGCCTCTTGGCCGCGTTCGTGCTGCTGGCCACTGGATGCAAGGACCCTGATGGCGCCACGGGCGGCACCACCGGGGCCGCGCTGTACGCCTACGACAGCGCCACCTCCACCGTGTTCGTCTTCTCGGATGTGGGCTCCGTGTACGACGGCACCGCCACCTCCATCGCGCCCACCAAGCAGATCACCTCCTCGGTCTTCAGCAGCAAGATCAGCAGCCTCGCCTGGGGTGGGCTCTGCCTCGATGCCCAGCACGCCTACCTCTACCTCGTCTCGGATTCCGGGAACATCGTGCGGGTGAGCAACCTCCGTTCCCAGAGCGGGACCGTCAACAGCGCCGAGGTGGTCTCCTTCAGCCTCGCCAACACCGGCCGCCTCTCCGGTTCCACCTTCGGACAGGCCGCCCTGGACCCCTCGACCGACGCGCTGTACATCACCGAGAACAGCGGCAGCGGCACGCAGATCTGGGTCGTGGCCAATGCCAGCAGCCAGCCCCAGGACGCCTCGGTCGCCCTCCAGGCGCTGCAGGTGAGCGGCGACAGCGGCGGCACCGGCGTCGCCGCGGGCTCGGGCTCCGTCTACGGCTTCATGCTGGATGGCAGCACGGTCGGCACCGTGGTGACCTATTCGGGACCCCGTCTGCGCAAGGGCACGGCCTCGGCTTTCACGGACGCCAACACCCTCATCGGCAGCTCCACCCTCCTGGGGAAGTACGGCTCCCTCGCCCTGGACACCAGCGGCAAGCTCTTCGTGGCCCGCCACAACACGGATGCCGGGGCCACCACCGCGCCGATCCAGGTCTTCACCACGGGGCTGTTCGGCCAGGCCTACAACCAGCCGCCCACCTACACGCTCGGCGATCCCACGGCCCAGGCCGATCTCCGCGTCCTCGCCCACGCCGGCACCAAGGATTGGCTCGTGGGCCTCCGGGGGAACGGCAGCACCGCCTACGGCACGATCTTCATCTGGAAATCACCCCTCGGAGGCACCGCCGCCAAGGCCATCACCGTCACGCCCACCGGCTCCCTGTTCAAGGGGGTGGCGGTGGACGGGAATGCCTCGTGACGGGGCTGCGCCTCCTGGGTCTCCTCATCCAGGACGTGCTCCGGGACCTGCTCCGCCACCGCGGCCAGTACCTGCTGGCGGTCCTCACCCTGGCTTCGGGCCTGCTCCTGGCCGGCGGCGGCCTCCTGCTGGTGGAGAGCCTGGACCGCTTCGTGGGACGCCTCGAGGGCATGGCCAAGGTGGTGGCCTACGCCGCCGAGGGCCGCAGCCTGGACGAGACCGCCGGCCGGCTGCAGCGGGATCCCCGCTTCCGCGAGGTCCGTCGCATGTCCGCCGAGGAGAACCGGCGGCGCTTCCTGTCGGCGACCCGTGAGGCGGGCCTGCTGCTGGAGAGCGCCGGCCAGGATGCCCTGCCCGAGAGCCTGGAGCTGACCCTGCGCCAGGACTTGGCTTCCGGCGGCAAGGCCGTGGAAGTGGGCGAGAGCCTGCGGGGCATGCCGGGCGTGGGCGACGTGCTGGTGGATCAGGAGCGGCTGGAGAACCTCCAGCGCATGGCGCGGATGCTCCGGTCGGCCCTGGCCACCCTGGGCACCGTGCTGCTACTGGCCGCCGGCTTCGCCACGGGCAACGTCATCCGCATGAGCATCCTCGCCCGGGAAGAGGAGATCACGATCATGCGCCTGGTCGGCGCCTCGGAGAGCTTCATCCGCACGCCGCTGCTCCTTGAGGGCGCCTTCCTGGGCCTGGTGGGGAGCCTGCTGGCCCTGCTCGGGCTCTTCGGCCTCTGGCTGCCGCTGTCGCGGGGCGTGGGCGGCCTGTCGCCCCTCCTCGTGGAGCTGGCGCGCCTGGGCTTCTTCTCCTGGGGCAGCATGCTCCTGCTGGCCTTCGTGGGGGCGGCCACCGGCGCCCTGGGCGCCCTCTGGGCCTTCTGGGCCACCCGCAAGGCCCAGCGCGCGGAGGAGGCGCTCATGGAAGGGGCGGGCTAAGGTCGCCTTCCAGCTGAGCCCCGGCCCGGCCCCGGAGGTGCCGGACCTCGAACTCGGGCGAGGGACCACGCCCATCCGTCTTTCTGCCGCCTGGGAACAAAGGCTGTCCGAGAGACGGTGATGACGGTGGGGGGGGGGGGGGGGGGGGGGGGGGGGGCGGGGGGGGGCGGGGGGGGGGGGGGGGGGGGGGGGGGGGGAGGGGGGGGGACGCGTGGGGGGGGCGGCGTTTGGGGGGGGCGGGGGGGGGGGGGGGGGCGGGCCCGCCCCCCCCCCCCCCCCCCCCCCCCCCCCCCCCCGGCGGGCCGGGGGGCGGCCCCTCCCCCCCCCCCCCGGGCGGGCCGGGGGGGGAGGGAGGCGGCCCTCCGCCCCCCCTCCGCCCCCCCCCGGGGGGGGGGGCCCCCCCCGCCCGGCCCCCCCCCCCCCTCTCCGGGGGGGGGGGCCCCCCGGACTCTGGGGGTGGCTCTCCGCGAACTCGCTGCCCTGGGCGATGTTGAAGAAGATGTAGGCGATGAACTCCTCCTGGCGCTTCTGGATGTAGCTTCGGAAGGGACGGCTCAGGAAGCCCAGCAGGGCGCTGTCCAGGGCCGTCCAGGTCTGGAGGTGGCCCTCCAGGCCGTTGGGGCCTTCGTGGTACCGGTAGGCGGTGACCATCTTCGCGCCCACCGCCATGGGATTGCCCATCCGGCCGCGCTCCACCCGGCCGTCCGCCAGGTAGATCCGGTAGCCGGGCCGCTTGTAGATGAGGGTCATGGTGCCGTGCAGGCCCTTGAGGTCGTCGACGGTGAAGGCCGCCGGCGGAAGCTCGAAGGTGTAGAAGGTGGGCACGAACTGGCAGTAGCGCCACATGGCCGCGCAGAGCCGGGGCCGGTCGTAGAGCTTTTCCACCGTGGCCAGACGCACCTTCCGCGGCTGGGTCCAGATCTGGAACGTGAAGTCCAGCCGGTCGAGGATGTCCTGCACAGCGGCCCGGTGCTGGGGGGCCAGGGCGTCCATGGGCAGCGGCCCCTGGGCGGACAGGCCGGCAGCCAGGAGCAGAGGACTGAGGAAGGAAGGAACCACCCGACCGCGCATGGCTCCAGGCTATCCCAGCTCGGGCCCCGGCGCAGGCTGCCGGAGGAGCGCCGCCAGGGCCTCGGCGCGGATGAGGCCCTCCGAGGTGCCCCGCAGCGAGCAGCAGTGCCGCGCGGCGAGCTGGCCCCGACGGACGGATTCCGCCAGGGACCGGCCCTCCAGCACGTGGCTGGTGAGGAAGCCCACGGCCAGGGAGTCACCGGCGCCGTTGGTGTCCACCACGGGCAGGTCCGAGGGCTCGGGGGGGAAGAACCGGATGCCCTTGCGAGTGCCGAGAGCGCAGCCCTGGGCGCCCATGCCCGAGACCACGATGCGCTCGGGGCGGTCCCGCAGGAAGCGCCGGATCAGGGGGGCGGGGTCGGCATGGTTGGCGGCGGAGAAGAACAGGATGTCGGCCTCGCGGATGAAGTCCTGCCGGTAGGCATCCCCGGGATCCACCACGTCCTGGAGGTCGCAGGCGACCACCAGGCCCAGCTCCCGGGCCACGGGCAGGAGGTGGCGGGCCCAGTCCGCCAGATGCGAATGCACCAGCCTGGCGCCCGCCATGACCTCGCGGCAGCGGGCCGGATCCGGCCGGAGACCCGAGGCCGCACGCGCATCGTAGAAGTTCTTCCTGCGGCCATCGGGGTACATGACGTTGACGCTGCGGGCGGTGCCGGCGGGGTCTATGAACAGGCCGCGGACATCGACGCCATCCCGGGTGAAGGCCTCGCGCACCATGGCGCCGCAGGCATCGTCGCCCAGGTTGCCGATGAAGGCCACGCGCCGTCCCAGGGCCGCGTAGCCCCGGCTGGCGTAGACCCCCGCCTGGCCGGCCGTGTCGAGGTTCTCCGTGAAGTTGGCCTCGACGCTCCAGTCCACTTCCCGCCCCGGCAGGAAGACGTTGGTGTCCACCCCGGCGCAGCCGAGGACCACCACCTCCGGGGACGGACTCAGCCCTTCCATCGCCGTGCATCCGCTTCGGAGAGCCCCAGCTGATCCAGCACCCGGGTGGCGAAGGTGTCGAAGAGGTCCTCCAGCGACCTCGGCCCGCTGTAGAAGCCGGGCATGATCGGCATGACGATGGCGCCCGCGTCGTGCACGCGCAGCATGTTCTCCAGGTGGATGCGGTTCAGGGGCGTCTCCCGCAGGCACAGCACCAGGGGCCGGCGCTCCTTCAGGCAGACATCCGCCGCGCGGCTCACCAGGGATTCGCTCACGCCCGCGGCGATGCGACCCAGGGCGCCGGCGCTGCAGGGCACGATGGCCATGCCGTCGTGGCGGTACGAGCCCGACGAGATGTCGGCGCCCAGGTCGCGCTCGTCGCGCAGGCCCACCTTGGGCAGGGCGGCGAGGTCCTTCGGCGTCAGCCCCACCTCATCGAAGAGGCAGCGCTTCCCCGTGGGCGAGAACAGCAGGGCGACGTGCTCCACCGCCGGGCTGGCGGAGAGCCGCCGAAGGACGGCCACGCCGAAGGCCGAGCCGGAGGCTCCGGTGATGGCGAGGGTGAAGCGCAGTCCCATGGTCGGGCTACTCCGTAACTGGGCGGTAGGGGCCGAAGAAGATGGCGTTGAAGAGGAGGCGCCGCGTGAAGGGCGCCTGGGCCCGGAAGACCGGATCGCCCGCCAGCAGGATCACCGTGCCCAGGCCGGACCGTTCGCGGATGGCCCAGGCGGTCTGGTGCAGCTTCGCCTCCATGCCCTTGGGCAGGAGGCCGGAGACCTTCAGATCCTCCTTGGCGAAGTGGAGCGGGTTCTCGCCACCCTGGCTCAGCTCGAGGATGGGGTCGCTGGTGTCCAGCACCGCCGCGCCCTGCTCCGCGTGCAGGCCCCAGGCGAGAGGATGCGAGGCGTCCACCCGGACCTTGAGGAAGGCGCCTGGGATGCTCTCTGCGAGGGCCCGGTCCTCCCGCTTGTCCCAGGGGCGCACCAGTTCGGCCGGATCGGTCTTCGGAACCTCGCGCTTGGGATCCTTCTCCTTCAGCCGGGCCTCCTCGGCGGCCTTGGCCAGCAGGTGGTGGCCCGTGGGGGTGAGCCCCGCCCGGGAAGCGTAGGCCGCTCCGCCCTGGAAGGCCAGCAGGGTGCCGCCCTCGGCGATCCAGGCCTTCAGCTTGGCGGCGCCGCCCTCGCCGAGGACCTGCTGCCAGGCCCGGCCCTTGGCGCTGTCCTGCCCGTGGCTGTCGTCCACCAGCACCAGGTGGGTGAAGCGCGCCAGCGGCGTGGCGCCCAGGCGCTCCGCCCGGAGCTGCACGAAGGGCAGGCCCGCCTCGGTGAGGGTGTGGGCCAGGGCCCCGAAAGCGGTGGCGTCGGTGGGCCGGTCCATGAGCACGGCGATGCGGGGGGCCTTCAGGATGAGGGCGCGGTTCGAGCCGAGGTCGGGTCCCGAGGTCATCTGGGCCGTGTCGGTGGGGAGCACCGGGTGCCGGTTGAGCTGGCCCAGGGCCTCGAGCCTGGCCTTCAGGCCGGGCGGATTGGCGCTCTTCCGGAGGACGATGGTGCCGGCGCCGAGCTTCCGGTCCAGGAACTGGGCGGGCTCCGCCAGGGCGGTGGCCTTGAAGCCCTCCCGCAGCAGCGTCGCCAGGGTGCGCTCCACGCCCTCCTGGCCGGCGGGCAGGAGGTAGCCCCAGGCGGCCTCGGGGAGGACCGCCGGCGCCGCCTCAGGGCGTGTGGCGGTGACGACCTTCGGCTTGGTCTTGGCGCGCCAGGCGGGCACATGGAAGGCGATGGGCAGGCTCCAGGCCGTGATGTCGTAGGTGGGCTTGGGGCCCATGCGGGCCTCGCCTTCGAGCAGGGCCTGGGCCAGGGCGCCTCTCGGCTGATCCAGGGGCACCAGGTAGCTGCCCGGGGGCAGACCGGCGGACCGGGCCAGGCCGATGGGTTCCAGGCCGGAAGTGGCCAGCTCGGCGGCGGTGCGCTGCACCTCGATGCCGTTCCGCGCCAGGAGCTCGGCCAGCTGGCGCGCCCGGGCGGGATCCTCCCCTGCGGCGAAGAGGAAGGCGCCGGCCCGGTCGGCCTGGGCCACCTGCTCGCGCCGGGCCTGCTGGAAATCCAGCAGGAGGGGCTGGCGCTCGGCCGCGGCGGTGGCCACGGTGGCGAGGCTGGCCGCGACATGCCGCTGGATCCGGCTCTCCAGGGTGAGGATCTCGCCATCCGTGCGCCGGTAGGCCAGGCCGCCCTGACCGGCCACTTCGAAGGTCATGCCCACGGCGCCCTGGAAGGTGGGCCAGGAGTCCCCGTAGCCCGGGTAGAAGAGGTCGAACACGTCGCGGCTGAAGTAGGCCCAGCCCCGGGCGTCGAAGGCCTGGGCCACGCCCTTGCCGAAGGTCGCCTGCCAGCGCCCCGAGTGGGCTTTGGACAGGGCCTCGTGGATGGGCTGCATGGTGGGGGGGAAGTAGTAGCTGGTCTCCGGCCACATCTCGTGGAAGTCCGCGACCACCTGCGGGTTCCACTGGAGAATCGCGGCGGTCTTGGCGCGGGTCTCGCCCTGGGTCTGCCAGGCCCAGTCGCGGTTCAGGTCGAAGAGCCGGTGGTTGTACCGGCCATTGGGCCAGCGGGGCGTGTTCTGGGCATCCGCCGGATCGTTGGCGTTGAAGGGCGTGGTGGCCTCGGCGACGCCCTGGAGGTGGCGGGCCCGGCCGTCCGGGTTCTGGGTGAGGTCCATGAGGATCACCACCCGGTCCAGCTGCCTCAGCACCTCGGGGCTGCGGCTCGCGGCGAAGTGGTAGGCCACGGCCAGGGCGGCCTCGGAGCCGGAGACCTCAGAGCCGTGGACGGAGTAGCCCAGCCACACGAACACGGGGCTGGTCTCGGCGATGCGCCGGGCCTCGTCCTCGGGGCAGGTCCGCGGCTCGGCCAGCTTGCCGTTCAGCGCCTTCCACTCCTCCAGGCGCTTCAGGTTCGCGGGCGAGGTGATCACGAGGAAGGGCTGCTCGCGGCCCTCCTCGGTGGTGTAGAGGGTCCGTAGCTGGACCCGGTCCGGCGCCGCGGCCGCCAGCGCGCGGACATAGGCGAGCAGCGCGTGGTGCGGGGTGTAGCGGGCGCCGAGGTCCGGGGCCGGCACCTCGGGTCGGTGGTCGGCAGGGGGCAGCAGGCCGGCGGAGGCCGGCGACGAGGGCGGCCGTGCAGAGCGAGGCGAACAGGGCGGGGCGCATCCAGACGGCCAAGGTCACTCCAGCTCGAGGAAGGCGGGTCCGGCGTTGGTGATGGAGCCGGCGCCGAAGGTGATCACCAGATCCCCGCTCCGGGTGTGGCGCTTCAGGGCCTCCGGCAATTCCTCCACCCGGCCCACCAGGTGGACTTCCTTCTGGCCGTGGGAACGCAGCGCCTCGACCACGGCCGCGCCGTCCACGCCCTGGATGGGCTGCTCCCCGGCGGCATAGATGTCGGTGACGAGGACGGAGTCGGCCTCGAAGAAGGCGGTGCCGAATTCGTCGAGCAGGGCCTTCGTGCGGCTGTAGCGGTGGGGCTGGAAGGCCGCCACCAGGCGGCGATCCGGGAAACCGGCCCGGGCCCCGGCCAGGGTGGCGGCGATCTCGGTGGGGTGATGGCCGTAGTCATCCACCACGAGCACGCCGCCCTTCTCGCCCTTCAGGTGGAAGCGGCGATCCGCCCCCGTGAAGCTGGAGAGGCTGGCCCGGATGACCTCCGGCTCCACGTCGAGCTCCAGGGCGATGCCGATGGCCGCCAGGGCGTTCAGCACCATGTGGTGGCCGGGGACGCCGAGGCTGAAGGCGCCCAGGTCCGCGCCCTGGGCCGTCACCTTGAAGTGGGTGCGGAAGCCCTCCTGCCGGATCTCCCGGGCCCGGATGTCCACCTGGGGGTGGGTGCCGTAGGTGCGGACCCGCCGCTTCAGGCGCGGGCGCACGGCGGCGGCGTTGGCATCGTCGAGGCAGAGGAACACGGAACCGTAGAAGGGCACCTTGTTGGCGAAGGCCACGAAGGCGTCCTGGATCTCGTCCAGGTCCTTGTAGTGATCGAGGTGCTCGCGGTCGATGTTGGTGATCACGGCCAGGGTCGGGTTCAGCATGAGGAAGCTGCCGTCGCTCTCGTCGGCCTCGGCCACCAGGAAGGGGCCCTTGCCCAGCTTGGCGTTGCTGCCGATGGTGCCGAGCTTGCCGCCGATGACGATGGTCGGATCGATGCCGCCCTGGTTCAGCACCTGGGCCACCATGCTGGTGGTGGTGGTCTTGCCGTGGGAACCGGCCACGGCGATGCCGTATTTCATGCGCATCAGCTCGGCCAGCATCTCGCCCCGGGGGATCACGGGGACCTTGGCGGCGTGGGCCGCCACGACCTCGGGGTTGTCCCCCTTCACGGCGGAGCTGATCACCACCACCTGCGCGCCCTCGATGGCGCGGCCCTCATGGCCCAGGTGGACCGTGATGCCGAGGCTGCGCAGCCGCTGCGTGGCGGCGCTCTCCTTGAGGTCGGAGCCGGAGACCTGGTAGCCCAGGTTGGCGAGCACCTCGGCGATGCCGGACATGCCGATGCCGCCGATGCCCACGAAATGGATGTGCTGGATCTTGCCGAACACCTGGGGGCCCCCATCCTTGAAACCGCCAGCATACCGCCATGGCGGGCTCCTCGAGACGGCTGGCATGGCTCTGGCATGATGGAAGTCCCATTCCGTTCCAAGGAGGTGTGCGATGCGACCCTGGTTTCCGCAACACCGTTTCATGACCGCAGTTGCCGTGCTGGCCCTGACCTCGGCCATCTGTGGCGCTTCGCCACAGAGCGAGCAGGACCGTCGCGTGACGCCACGCCCTCAGGGGCCGGTCGGCGGCCGGGTCATGCCCGACAAACCCCGCCCTGTGACGCCGTCGTCGGCGACTTCCGGCAGGGACACCACCCGCCGGCCCTCCGGCCCCCGCACGATGGAGATGGAGCCCCGCCCGGGACCGGCCCCCAGGGTCACCGGGGTCAGCCTCCATCCCGGCACGCGCGTCGTGGTGCCTCCCGCCTGGGACCGCTGCACCTCCATGCCGACCCTGGGCTACTGGCGCGGCCGCGACCTCATGGCCGAGATCCAGTGGCTGTCCAGGAGGGGTTTCATCCCGGTGAGCCCCATCGGTGACAGCGTCGACCTCCTCACCGACTACGTGCAGACGCCGGCCGGCTGGCGGGCCTACGGCATCTCCGTGCCCGCCGGCGGCACCGTCCAGATCGAGGTCCAGCACCCCAAGACGGCCTGGTTCCGCCTCATGCTCGTGGACAAGTGGGGCACCCCCGGCCCGGGCATGCTGCAGGCGGCCATCGCCCACCAGCCCGTGATGGTCACCTACAAGAATCCGAAGGACGAGGCCACCGCCATCTACGTCATCGTGGACGATCCCGCCTGGTGGTCCGATGCGAAGGATCCCTACACCCTGGCGATCCGCCGGAACTGGGATCCCGCCAAGACCGACCTCAGCCGGGTCAAGATGGTGGCCGGCCTCTGGGGTGCCAGCCCCAGCGTCAGCGCCGAGTTCCGGGGACCGAGCCTGACCGGGCCTGCTGTATCCCGTTCCCCTTGATCATCCAGGGTTCTCGCTGCGCGCAAACCCCGCCCCGAAGCCCGGGGCCGGCTTTGCTTACGGCTGATGCCTCACTACCAGGGACACGCCCCGGTGACCTGCATGCGGAAGGCCCGCTGCTCCACCGTGAGCTCGGCGCGGTCGCGCTCGGCGACAGGCTCGCCGTCCAGGTGCCAGGGCAGGGGGCGCTCCAGGCGCAGGGTGGCCTGGCGCAACCGCCCCTCGTGGCGGAGCCGGGTGCGGCCGCCTTCGCGGAACAGCACGTAGGCCTCGGTCAGCAGGTCGAACCAGGAGGGCCGCGCCAGGGTGGCCCACTGCAGGGCCCCGTCCGTGGGATCGGCTCCCGGGGCGATCCACAGCCCTGAGCCGTACTGGGGCAGGTTGGCCAGGCAGAGGCTCCAGGCGGCTTCCGGCAGATCCGGTTGGGGGCCTTTGAAGGCAGCCCGGATGCGCTCCACGCGCCCCGCCAGGGGCATCGGCCTGGGCCTCCCAGTCGAGCCGGGTTGCCGGCCAGCTGCGCCACAGCTGCCAGCAGGCCCGGGCGTAGGTGGTGAAACCCCGGCCGGGCATCGCGTCGAAGCGATGGGCCACGGCGGCCTCGAAGCCGGTGCCGCAGAGATTCAGGAACGGCTCTCCGTCCAGCCGGGGCAGGTCCATGCGCAGCTCCCGGCCCTCCAGCAGGCGCCGCAGCGCCCCGGCGGGCTCCAGCGGCGTGCGCAGGCCGCGCACCAGCCCATTGCCGCTGCCGCCTGGGATGGCCGCCAGGGGCACGGGACAGCCCCGTTGGATCAGGGCCTTCGCCGCATGGTGGATGGTGCCGTCACCGCCCCAGACAAGGAGAGGGCCACCGGCGCGCAGGGCCTGGTCGATGGACGGTCCAAAGTCCCAGGGCGGACCGAAGGGGATGGGCTCCACCCGGTCCCGCAGTGCCTTCGGCAGGGGCCGCAGGAGGGCGTCGGGATCCTTGGGCGAGGTGCCAGAGGCGGGGTTGAAGAGGATGGGCAGCTTCTGGCAGCATGGCGGGCTGTCGTGGGGCTTCCAAACGGCGGACACGCCTGCCCCCCTGAACCGGCTGGGCGGCGCCTCCAGCTTCAGGTCGTCGCCCGTGACCGGGTGCTTCAGCCCCAGCCGCCAGGCGTGGAGCCACAGGCGGTCGGAGGTGGCGCCGCCGTAGAGGGCATCGCCCACGATGGCGTGGCCCAGGTGGACCAGGTGGACGCGGATCTGGTGGGTGCGGCCCGTGTGGATGCGGGCCACGATCCAGTGGCCGGGCACGAGGCCGGCCGATTCCTCCTCGGTGGCGGGGCGGAAATCGGTACGGGCGGACTTGGGCTCGATGAGATTGCCTTCGCAGCCGAAGCGGCCGGGATCGGCGCCCCGGATGCGGCCGATGGGGGCATCCACGGTGCAGGCTTCCAGGGGCGCGGAGATGCGGGCCAGGTAGAGCTTTTCCAGGTCGCGGCCCGCGAAGGCCTCGGCCAGGCCCTTGTTGGCCTTGGGATCCTTGCCCAGCACCAGCAGGCCCGAGGTGCCCTGGTCCAGGCGGTGGTGCAGGAACAGGCTGAGGTCCGGGCGCTGGGTCTTCAGCAGGGCCAGCAGGTCATGGCGGTCCGTGGCCCAGGTGCCCTGGGTGGCAATGCCCGCGGGCTTGTCCACGGCGATGATCCAGGCGTCCTCGTACACCACCGGGACGGGCGTGGTGGGCACCGGCGGCAGCTCGGGATCGAAGGCCACGCGCACCTCGATGCCCGGCTTCACCACCTTGCCCGCCACCTTCACGCGCTTGCGGTCCACCTGGACGCCGCCCAGCTTCAGGGCCTCCCGGGCCGAGCGCCGGGACAGCTCCGTGCGCTTGGCGATGAGCTGATCCAGGCGCAGCTCCGCGTCCTCGGGGTCCACGGTGAAGGTCCATTTGCGCAGCGTCATGGCTCCAGAGTAGCTGGTGCCCCTTGTTGCCTCAAAAAGCGAGGCAATCCAGGGCGATGTTTGGCATTCTGAAAGGTGGAGGCTCCCATGATCCGAATGCTCCGTGCCGGGCTGTTGATGGCTGTGACGATGCTGGCCACGGCCGCCGACCTTCCCCTGGCGGGCTGGGCGCTGAAGCCGGGCTCCACCGCGGGCGTCTCCGGCCTGCGCCTGGCGGCTCCTGCCGCGGGGACGGAAGCCACCCTGGCCTCGGGGCCGGTGGCCCTGAAGGTGGGCGAGCTCTACCGCCTGAGCGCCACCATCCGCACGGAAGCCGTCACGGCCGATCCGCTGGCCCGCTATCCCACGGCCCTGGGCGCCTGCCTGTCCATGGAGAGCTTCCCCTTCACCAACGCCTCGCAGAGCGTGGCCGGCACCTCCGAGCGCAAGGTCTCCCTGCTGTTCCTGGCCACCAGCCCCACGGACCGCGTGCAGCTGCACCTGGGCCGCAACGGCAAGGCCACGGGTGCAGCCACCTTCAGCAACCTGAAGCTGGAGAAGGTGGACGACGTCACGGCCTTCATCCCCATGGAGACCGTGCGCTGGGCCGGCAAGGGCTTCCGCTACGAGATGGGCGGCTGGACCTTCCTGCACATCGAAGGCGCGCCCTATGCCCGCGGCCGGCAGCATGGCGAGCTCATGGCCGACGAGATCGTGCGCTACATCACCAAGCTCGGCATCCAGAAGAACAACGCCGATCCCGCGCGCGGCTGGGCCGATCAGCGGCAGATGGCCGACGCGCTCTTCTTCCGCAAGTACGACGTGGAGTTCCTGGAGGAGATGAAGGGCATTGCCGATGGCGCCGTGAAGGCCGGGGCCAAGTTCAAGGGCCGGGACATCGACCTGCTGGACATCGTCACCCTGAACAGCGCCGTGGACATGAGCCAGCTGCAGGAGGGCCTCACCCATGCCGCCCACCCGCTGAGCGGCCGCACCTTCATGACCGGCGACGACGAGGCGGACAAGGCCGGGAAGGGCGACCACTGCTCCTCCTTCGTGGCCACCAAGGGCGCCACCAAGAGCGGGCGCTTCATCTTCACCCAGCTGTTCATGTGGAACGGCTACACCGGCACCGAGTGGGGCGTGATGCTGGACATCGTCCCGGAGAAGGGCCACCGCGTGGTGATGCAGACCTTCGCGGGCGGCATCCACAGCGGCACGGACTGGTACCTGAACGGCTCGGGCCTGGTCATCGGCGAGACCACCGTGGGGCAGACGCCCTTCAACCCCGAGGGCACGCCCCAGAGCAACCGCATCCGCAAGGCGGCCCAGTACGCCGCCACCATCGACGAGGCCGCCGCCATCCTCTTCAAGCAGAACAACGGCCTCTACACCAACGACTGGACCATGGCCGACACCAAGACCGACGAGGGCGCCTGCTTCCTGCTGGGCACCGAGAAGACGAAGATGTGGCGCACCGGCACCAAGGGCAAGCCCGCCGACACGCCGGGCAACCACCGCGACTTCATCTGGGCCAACAACAACAACCGCGACCTGGACGTGCGCGGCGAGTACGGCGCCAACCCCGAGAACGCCCCGGCCGACCTCGCCTTCAACACCTGGAACCGCGACATCGCCTTCCAGGAGGCCTTCCGCACCTACGGCATGGGCGGCTTCGACATCGACGCCTCCACCCGCATCCTGGCCAGCAGCCCCATCAACCGGCCCCACGCCTGCGATGGCAAGCTCACCACCTCCGAGATGGCCGAGAAGCTGGTGTTCATCGCCCACCAGGGCAAGACCACCCTGCGCGAGAAGCTGGTGGGCGGCCGCTTCATCGCCGACCTGCCGGGCGCCACGCCCCACCTGACCCATGGCTACACCACCTTCAGCCCCATCTGGATCACCCAGAAGCTGCAGGCCGCCAAGGCCACCTGGACCTCGACCACCCCGGCCAAGCCCGCCCCTGTGCCTGATGTGGCGGGGATGAAGGAGGCCTATGCCTTCGAGGCCAAGGGCCTCTGGTCCGGCACCGTGATGCCCGCCACCGATGCGGAGAACTGGTTCGTGAGCGCCTCCGCGGCCTATTGGCAGCAGCTCAAGGGCCTGCCCGCCGCGCCCGCCAAGGCCTTCGAGGCCCAGGCCGCCACCCTGGCGGACCTGAACACCCGGCACCTGTACCTCGATGCCAAGGAAGGCGCCCAGGCCCCCCTGGCCACCGCCACCGCCTACGACCGCTACGGCGCCTACCAGATCCCCCGCATCCGCGGCGTCTTCGCCCTGCACCAGCTGCGCCTGCACCTGGGCAACGCGGCCTTCGCCAAGGCCATGCGCACGGCCCATGAGCGCTTCAGCGGGAAGGCCGCCCGCACCGCGGACCTGCTCAAGGCCCTCTCCGAAGGCGCGGGCCGTGACGTGGCGCCCCTCCTGAAGCCCTGGCTGGAGCGCGCCGACCTGCCTGCGCCCCGGATGAAGGTGGATGTGAAGAAGGCGGAGGCCGGCCACGCCGTGACGCTCACGGTGGACCAGCCCGGCTTCGCCTATCCCTTCATCGCCTCCGTGAGCCTGGAGACTGCCAAGGGCGCCCGCCTGGAGCGGATCCAGATGAGCGGCGCCACCGGCACCTTCACCTTCCAAACTGAGGCCCTGCCCACCCGGGTCACCTTCAACGCCGGCCACGACCTTCCCGTGGCCCGCGCGAACTTCTGGGTGCTGGGCAACGTGCTGGATGATTGGGCGGCCACGCGGCTGGTGTACGGCACCGCCCGCGAAGTCGAGGCCCAGCGCACCCTGGCCCTGCAATACCGCGACACCCTGGCCGAGCTGAGCACGGAAGTGCTGCTGCCCGTCCAGGCCGATGCCGAGGTGAGCGACGCGCAGCTGGCCGCCAGCGACCTGCTCCTCTTCGGCGGCCCCGCCGACAATGGCGTGGCGGCCCGGCTCCAGGCCGAAGGCCGCTTCCCCGTCGAGGGCGGTCCCGGCTGGTTCAAGTGGCAGGGCCGCACCTACGGACGGCCCGACGACGGCCTCCTCGCGGCCTTCCCCAACCCCTGGAATCCCAAGCGCTTCCTGGTCGTGGTGCTGGCCAACAGCCGCATCCAGCAGTGGGCCATGACCCGCCTCTGGCCCCGCGGCCTCCCCGGCTGGGGGCTCTACCGTGGCGGAGAGGTGCAGCAGAAGGGGCATGCCCAGGCGCCAGGAATGGTCCTGACCTTCCAGCCCTGACGGGCACTGATCCCGCCCCTTCCGTTCCTTCTGGGAAGCGGCAGCGGGCGCTTGCCCGCCATGGGTTCAGCCGGACCACCAGGGCGGGATTCTGACTTCGGAGCGCACCATGTCCTTCCTCATCCCCAAGACCGCCCTCTGCTCGTGCTGCCTGGCCGCCAGTCTCGTGGGGCAGGGGCCGAATCCCGCCATGAACTCGAACATGGCCTGGCAGATGCAGCAGCAGAATTTCCAGGCCCAGCGGATGATGCAGATGCAGCAGCAGATGTTCCGCCAGATGCAGATGCAGCAATCCCAGATGCGCCTGCAGCAGGCCATGCATCTGCAGATCGCGAGGCAGGCCGCGGCCCAGGCTCGCCTGACGACGCAGCTGGAACAGGCGGCCAGGCTCAGCCCGAACTTCCCCCCTCCCGTGCTGCCCAAGCCCGCCAAGGAAATCTGGCAGGTTTCCCTCGGTCAATCCGAACGATGGCCCTGTTTCGACGGGAACCACCTGATCGGCGTCGCGGCTGAGCCCCTGCGGCTCCAGGGCCTGGACCAGGCCTCCGGAAAGGTCACCTGGGAGACGCCGATCCAGGGGAAACCGGAACTGGATCCCGTTCTCATGGGCGACCACCTGCTCTATGTGAACAAGGACTACCTGCTGGTGCTGATGGATGCCGCCACGGGCCAGGCGAAGCACCAGATCCAACTGGAAAAGCTGGGGGGATTCCTGTTCTCGGCGAAAGCCCAGCTTCCCAAGGTGCTCTTTCCCGTCCTGAGCGAACAGGTGCTCATTCTGCCGATCTTCGGCAAGGGGAAGGAGGGCCCGGTCGGCATTGTCTACGCCCTTGATGCGCTCAGCGGAAAGAAGCTCTGGGAGACCCAGATCCCCGGCGGCGCGGATCTGTCCCCGGTGTTGCACGGGGAGCGTGTGCTCGTGGGTGGCTGCGGACGAGTCATGGCCCTGGACCTCAAGACCGGGAAGCCCGCCTGGGAAGTCTGGACCGGTGCGGCCGAGCCTCTGGGTGGGGGCACCCTCGTGGGGGATCGCTTCTGTGTCCTGAGTCAGGGCAAGCTCATCGGCATCGATGCGAGGACCGGGGAAAAGGCCTGGACCAGGCCCTTCAAGGGGGACGCCATCCTCATGGGAGAGGGCGATCGCCTCGTGCATACCGAGAAGCGCGGTTTCATCAGCGTGAAGGACTGGGTCGTGGCCTTGGACGTGAGGACCGGCGAGACCTCCTGGGAGCAGAAGGTTGGCAGCACCCGCCTGCCCTGGATCCAGGCCGGCAAGGTGATCTGCAATGCGGAAACCAACCTCCTGGCGATGGATCTCGGGAGTGGGAAGCTGCTCTGGCAGGTGGACCTGGGAGCCGTGCCGCAGCTCCCCTTCGCCTTCTCCGGAGATGCGGCCTACGTGGTGACCAAGGTGAAGGACGAGCACCGGATCCAGGCCATCCGACTGGCCGATGGCACCCAGGCATGGGACTTCTTCCAAGGCGGAGGTCGCTCCGAGGGCCTGCTGCTGCCCCTGGCTGACGGCCTGCTCTTTCCTGGGGAGAAGGGCAGCCTTGTCGCTTTGAAGTAATGGGGCAATCCCCCGGTGGAGGGCGCTTCACCGGCGGATTGCCATGGCCCTGTCTCTGGGCCGATGACCAGGCCTGAAGTCAGATGGAGTGCCCATGGCTCTCCGCCTCCTGCGTCTGCTGGCGGGTGGCGAGGGCGTCCACCAAGGTGGGGCCGCCCTCTGCCTGGAGCGCGAGCTCAACCATGAGCTGAAATCCATAACATCCCTTGGCAGAATCTTTCATGGTCGAACTTCCAGGGCCCTGTTGATGTGTATATATAATCAAAAAAATTGACAAACTTGACAATTCACCATTCTTTTCCATACTTCTGAATTCCGGGCCGAGCCCGAACCCTGAGGAGGTCCACTCATGAGCCTGGCCACCGCCCCCATCACCCGCCCCACCCGCGTCGAGCATGCCTACGACCTGGTGGGCTACACCCCCGTGGTGCGCCTGAACCGCATCGTGCCGGCGGGCTCCGCCAAGGTCTACGTGAAGCTGGAGAGCGCCAACCCCGGCGGTAGCGTCAAGGACCGCATCGCCCTGAGCATGATCCAGGACGCGGAGGCGCGCGGTGTCCTGAAGCCCGGCAGCACCCTGCTGGAAGCCACCAGCGGCAACACGGGCATCGGCCTCGCCTTCGTGGCGGCGGCCAAGGGCTACAAGATCACGCTGGTGATGCCCGACACCATGACCCAGGAGCGCCGCGCCCTGCTCAAGGCCTACGGGGCGACGCTGGTGCTGACACCGGGTTCCGGCGGCATGAAGGCGGCCGTGGACAAGGCCCAGGAGCTGGCGGACGCCGATCCGAGCTACTTCCTGGTGCGCCAGTTCGACAACCCCGCCAACCCGGCGGTGCACCGCCGCACCACGGCCCTGGAGATCCTGGAGCAGGTGCCGGAGCTCGATGCCTTCGTGGCGGGCGTCGGCACCGGCGGCACCGTCACTGGCGTGGGCGAGGTGCTGGCCCAGGAGAAGCCGGGCACCCTGGTGGTGGCCGTGGAACCGGAGACCTCGCCGCTGCTGAGCACGGGGCAGGCGGGTCCCCACAAGATCCAGGGCATCGGGCCCAACTTCGTGCCCAGCATCCTGAACCGCAGCGCCTTCCAGCGCATCCGGCCCGTGGGCTACGACGACGCCATCGCCATCGCCCGCCGCCTGGCCCGGGAGGAGGGCCTGCTCACCGGCATCAGCACCGGCGCCATCGTCTTCGCGGCCCTGGAGGTGGCGAAGGAGCTGGGCGAGGGCAAGACCGTGGTGGCCGTGCTCTGCGACACCGGCGAGCGCTACCTGACGCACCCGCTCTTCGCGGAGATCGATGGACCGGCGATCTGACGACGGGGAATCGTTCTCAGATCCATCCGTTTGGTGATGTGACGGAATGAATAGGGCCCCCTTTTGTTTGTTGGCCTTTCTCCGCTTTCCTCCGCTACTCCGCTGACCTCCGCATATGGATGCTGTTGAAAACCGGTGGCGCACCGCTCCAGTCGTTGCATTCGTGTCTGCCGGTTCGGCCCGGTGCCTATACTGCGGGATCTCCAGAGGTGGTCATGAGGCCTGCCGCGCTGTTTCTTGTCGCCCTGCTGCTTCCGGCCCAGGCGCCTGCCCTGGAAAAGGCCACGGCCTTCGAGCGGGCGGTGGTGCAGGAGATGAGTGACGCGCGCGTGAGCCCCAGGGCCTATGCGAGGCACTTGCGGGAGCTGCGGGACGCCTTCGAGGGGACCCTCTGGCGGCGGCCCGGGCGGGTGCCCCTGCGCACGGAGGAGGGCGTGGCGGCGCTGGACGAGGCCATCGCCTTCCTCGAAGCCGCCCGCCCGGTGGGGCCGCTCCGCTTCAACGATGGGCTGGCCCTGGCCGCGCGCCGGCACGCGCAGGACCTGGGTCCCCGCGGGGCCCTCGACCACGTGGGCGCGGACGGCAGCAGGCTATCCGATCGGCTCAACCGGCTCGGCACCTGGCATGGCCTCATCGCCGAGAACATCAGCACCGGCGAGCCGGAGGCCCGGCAGGTGGTGATCCAGCTCCTGGTGGACGATGGCGTGCCCGGCCGGGGGCACCGCCGCAACCTCTTCAACCCGGATCTCCACCAGGCCGGAGCGGGCAGCGCGCCCCACCGCGACTACCGCGTGGTGACCGTCATCGACTACGCGGACGGCTTCCTCCTGAAGCCCTGATTCCTGCTAGCCTGGGCCATCCCTTGGGTGAGAGATGGCTTTCCTTGCGCGGCTGGGCGCGCCCGTGCGCGGCTTCCTGGAGTTCCTGGGCGACCAGGCGCACCTGGTGCTGCGGACGCTGCGCCATGCCCTGCTGCTGCGCCTGGACCAGCTGGCGGTGGTGGGCGGCCAGATGAAGCTGCAGATCAGGTTCACGGGGCTCGATGCCCTGTGGCTGGTGAGCGGCACGGCCCTGCTGCTGGGGGCCGTGACCCTCATCCAGGCCTTCAGCCAGCTCTCGGGCCTGGGCGCGGAGAACTACATCGGCGCTCTCATGGTGCTCATCATCCTGCGCGAGCTGGGCCCGCTGCTGACGGCAGTGCTGGTCATCGGCCGCAGCGCCACGGCCATCGCCGCGGAGCTGGGCGCCATGCAGCTGAACGGCGAAGTGGACGCCCTGGCCGCCCATGGCGTGAACCCCTACCAGTACCTGCTGCTGCCCCGCTGGCTGGGCGTGCTGGTCTCGGTGTTCGCCCTGGTGGTGTTCTTCGACGCCATGGCCCTGGGCGGCGGCTTCCTGGTGGCCAAGCTCAAATACGGCGTCACCTTCGGCTTCTACATGGACTCGGTGCGCCAGGCGCTGTCCAACCGCGACTTCACGGCCACCCTGCTCAAGGTGGCGCTCTTCTCCGGGGCCATCACCTTCCACGCCTGCCACTTCGGGCTGCGCATCCAACACAGCCAGACCGAGATCCCCCAGGCCGTCACCAAGACCGTGGTGTCGGCGCTGGTGGCCGTGTTCGCCCTGGACGGCCTCATCGCCGCCCTCCTCTACTTCTGACGGGGCCGCATGATCGAGCTCCACGACCTCGCCCTGGATGCCCCGGATGGCCGCCTGCTGGTGCAGGGGCTGGACCTGCAGGTGCCGCGGGGTGGGAACCAGCTGCTGACCGGCCCCGGCGGCTGGGGGAAGAGCCGCCTCCTGAAGGTGATCGCGGGAATCGAGCGTCCGGCCCGCGGCACGGTCCGGGTGGGCGGCCGCCAGCTCTGGCCCGGAGACGGGGTGCTGTCCCTCATCGGGCAGGTGCGGCTGGGCTTCGCCTTCGCCGCGGGCGGGCTGCTCTCGAACCTCACCCTCCGGGAGAACGTCGCCCTCCCGCTCCGCTTCCAGGGTGTTCCACCCGTGGAGCTCCGGCAGCGGACCGAGGCCGCCCTGGACCGCCTGGGCCTGCTCGCGGTGGCGGACCTGCGTCCCCACGCGGTGGGCGTCAGCGCGCGGAAGCATGGCAACCTGGCCCGGGTGCTGGCCCTGCAGCCTCACCTGCTGCTGCTGGACGATCCCCTGGAGGGCCTCGATGCCGAGGACCGGGCCATCGCGCTGGAGCTGGTGGAGGGCTGGGCCGCCGATCCCGCCTGCACCCTGGTGATCGCCGCGGAAGCGCCCGATGCCTTCACCCACCTGGAGGCGGAGCGCCTCCAGCTCAGCCCTGCGCCCGTGGAGTCCCCATGAACTTCGAGAAGCAGGATGCCCGTCTCGGGCTGCTGGTCCTGGGGGCCCTGGCCCTGTTCCTGGCCCTCGTGGCCTACAAGAACGCCGGGGCGGTCACTGAGCGCAGCTACCCGCTGGTGGTGCGCCTCGAGCAGATGGAGGGGTTGGCGCCGGGCACCGACGTGCAGCTGAAGGGCTTCCGCGTGGGCTCGGTGGAGCGCGTGGACATGCGGCTGGAGGGGACCACCTACCACTTCCTGGCCCGCATCGCCGTCCGCGAGGACATCCGGCTGTGGCGGGGCACCCGGGCGAACCTGGCGCCCAAGGGGGTCGGCAGCGTGATGCTGGACCTGCGCCTGCCCGAGGTGGCCGAGCGGGTGGTGCCCCTCGTCGGGGGCGACGAGATCCCCGGGGACTCCGGCGTGTCCATCGCCGGGGTGCTGGAACGCACGGACCGCCTCATGGCCAGCCTGCAGGGGGGCGTGGATGACCTGCGTGGCCGGATTGAGCGCAAGGGCCTGGGCGATGTGCTGGAGCATCCCTCCGTGCGCCAGGCGCTGCAGTCGCTGGATGCCACGCTGCGGGAGTTCCAGTCCCTCGCCAAGGAGGGTCGCGGCCTGGTGGGCCACGCCGACCGCAGCATGGGCGAGGCGGACAAGGCGCTGACCTCTCTGGATCAGAGCCTCGCCACGGTGCGCAAATTGATGGAGAAGCGCGGGCCCGAGCTGGATCAGATCCTGGTGAGCCTCGCGGCCACCCTCAAACAGGCCGAGGCCGCCCTGGGCCGCTTCACAGCCCAGAACCACCCGGAGCTGGAGCAGAGCCTGGGGAGCCTGCGCCGCTCCCTGGCCTCCGTCGAGGAGCTGCTGGAGCTCCTCAAACAGAAGCCCAGCCGGGTGGTGTGGGGCACGCCCAGTGACGCCGAGCGGGAGAAGGCCAGGAAGCAGGTGGAGGCCGGGAAGCCGGTTCCGCCGAAGCCCTGAGTCCTAGGTTCCCATCTCATTCGAGATGCCCTGCAGCATCTTGCGGAGCTCGACCACGGAGAAGGGCTTCTGCAGGGTGGTGACCGAGGGGAAGTCGGCCAGCAGGATCTTGAGGTCCGTATCCAGGAAGCCCGTGGCGATGAGCACCCGGACGGCCGGCCGCAGCTGGAAGATGCGCGGCAGGGTCTCGGCGCCGGTCATGCCGGGCATGTTGTGGTCCAGGATCACCAGGTCCACCTCCAGGCCGGCGGCGAGACGGCGCACGGCCTCCAGTCCGGACGAGGTGGTCTCCACCCGATGCCCCAGCTGCTCGAGCATGGGGGGCAGGATGTCCCGGATGAGGGGATCGTCGTCCACCAGCAGCACGCGCAGTGGCCGGCCAGGGTGGGCCGTGGGCAGGACCTCGGCTTCGCCAGCGCGGGCCTTGGGGGCCAAGGCCGGGAGGTGGAGGCGGATGCAGGTTCCCTGGCCCACCTCGCTCTCGATGTGGAGTGAGCCGCCATGGGCCTTGACCGTGCCGTAGACCATGGCCAGGCCCAGGCCGGTGCCCCGGCCCGGCGGCTTGGTGGTGAAGAAGGGATCCGTGACCCGGGAGAGGAGGTCGGCGGGGATGCCCTCGCCCGTGTCGGCCACCTCGAGACACACCTGGTCACCGGCCAGGAAGGTCTTCACCCTCAGGGTGCCGCCCTTGGGCATGGCGTCGAAGGCGTTGACCGCGAGGTTCATGAAGGCGCTACCCAGGGAGCTGCGCTCCCCCCGGATCGGCGGCAGCGCATCGTCCAGGGACACCTCGAAGGTGAAGCGCTGGCGGCTGGTGCGGACGAGCAGGTCCAGCTCTTCGCGGAGCAGGGCGTTGAGGTCCAGCCGCTCGGCCTCCTGCAGGCCCTTGCGGGCGAAGTCCGTGAGGCCCTTCACCAGGTCGCGGCCCCGGCAGGCGGCGTTCTCGATGGTGCGCAGGGGTTTGAGGAGCGCCTCGTCCCCCTCCCGTTTCATCTGCAGGAGGGTGGCCATGCCGAGGATGGCGCCCAGCACGTTGTTCATGTCGTGGGCGATGCCGCCCGCGAGGCTGCCGAGGCTCTCCAGCTTCTGGGCGTGCTGGATCTCGGCCTCCATCTTGCGGCGCTCCTCCTCGGCCCGCCGCCGCTCACTGAGATCCTGGGCGAAGACGAGGATCGCGGGGCCGCCGGGCAGCTCGATGGCCGCCGTCTGGACCTCCACCCAGACTTCGCGGCCGCGGTAGGTGAGGAAGACCTCCTCGATGGCGGGGGCGGACTGGCCGGTCCGCTCGACTGAATGGATGCGCTCCCCCACGAGGTACCGGTACTCCGGATGGATGAAGCTGAGGATCTCCAGGCCCATGAGCTGCGCGGGATCATCCGCGTCCAGGAGCCGGGCCGCCGCCAGGTTCACCTCGATGAACCGGCCCTCCCGGTGGATGAACATGGGCGCGGGCGAGGACTGGAAGAGCTGGTGGAAGCGCTGGGAGCTGTCCTCCACGGCCTCCAGCATGGCCTGCACTTCCTTGGCGGAGCGGACCAGGCGGCGGACCCAGACGATGATCGCGAGGCTGCCCAGGGCCCAGAAGCCCGCGATGAGGGCCTGGGAGATGCCGTTGTGGCTCAGCCCCATGGCCGCGATGCCCGTGCCGATGGGCACCGTCACGCTGATGCCCCCCCGGACCTCCCCGACCTGGTAGCCCTGCTGGCTGTGGCAGCCCAGGCAGCCGGGCTCCACCAGGAAGGCGCCCATGAAGCGGAGCACCGCCTTGCGATCCTGCTTCACCACCTCCGAAACCGTCCTGACCCCTTGTTCGAAGGACTCCAGCGCCTTGCGCTCCCAGGGATCCGGGGCGTTTTCCGGGCGCAGCGGCCGCAGGCTGGTGAGGTGGCCCTGCAGCCCATACTCCTTCTCCCCGAGCTCGTGGACCATGCGGGTCATGTAGGCCGGGTTGACGAGGGTGAGCACCTTGCCATCCGTGGTGGTGACCTCCCGGTCGGGGCGGTGGGCGAGGTAGGGATTGGGCGGGGTCCTGGCATCGAGGGGCACGTACACGCCGCCGCGCACCGAGGCCCAGCGGCGGTAGGCCAGGTCCTTGTGGTAGCTGTCCATGGCCCGGTTGAGGGCGATCTCGTGGGCCTCCCGCCGGTCGAAGTAGCTCGATACCCCCATGACGAGGACGATGAATGCCGTCCAGACGCCCAGCAGCACCACGGTCGCCCGGGCGGTGCCGGACTTCGCGAGGATGGTGGGGAGCCGCAGCAGCATTCAGTGGATCCGGAAACGATCAGTGGTCAGGCTCAGGCCTCGCGTTCGCACCAGGCGAGGAGGTGGCTGGCGATGGCGCCCAGGGGGGCCTCCTCTTCGACGCCACCCCGCAGGAAGGCCGCGCGGGGCATCCCGTAGACCACGCAGGAGGCCTCGTCCTGGCCGAGGGTCCGGGCGCCCTTCTGGCGCATCTTCAGCAGGCCGCGGGCGCCGTCGTCCCCCATGCCCGTGAGGATGACGCCCATGGCGTGGGGGCCGCAGGTGGCCGCCACCGAGTCGAACAGCACGTCCACGGAGGGGAGGTGGTGGGACACCCGGTCGCCGGTGGTCAGCCGGGCCAGGAGGCCGGCGCTGTGGCGGCCGATGGTGAGGTGCACCTCGCTGGGCGCCAGGTAGATGGAGCCGGGCTTCAGAGGCTCGCCATCCTCGGCCACCTTCACCCGGGCCCGGCAGCTGCGGTTGAGCCGGTCGGCGAAGGCGGCGGTGAACCCGGGCAGCATGTGCTGCACCACGGCGATGGGCGGCAGGTTCTCGGGAATCGACTCGAAGACCAGGCGCAGGGCCTCGGTGCCGCCGGTGCTGGAGCCGATGGCGATGAGGGCGCGGCCGGCCTTGGCCCGGGCCGCCAGGGCGGCCAGGGTGGGGGAGGGCGCCAGCGCGGCCGGCCGGCGGGGGCCCACCCGGGCCAGGGAGGCGCCATACACGGTATCGGCGATCTCGGCGCCCATGGCCTCCAGGCCCGCGGCCTGATCCAGGACGGGTTTGCCGATGACGTCCACCGCGCCCAGGTCCAGGGCGTCCAGGGCCGTGGAGGTGCCCTTGGCCGTGAGGCTCGACAGCATCACCACGGGCATGGGATGGGCCTTCATCAGCTTGCCCAGGAAGGTGAGGCCGTCCATGCGGGGCATTTCCACATCCAGCGTGAGCACGTCCGGATCCAGCTCCTTGATGCGCTCGCGGGCATCGTAGGGATCCGTGGCGGTGCCCACCACCTCCAGCAGGGGGTGGCGCGAAAGGATGTTGACCAGCACCTGGCGCACGAGGGCGCTGTCATCCACCACCAGGACGCGCCGCTTCCGATCCAAGCTCATGTGAACAGCTCCACGTCCCCACTCATCGGCCTGCCCACGATCTCCTGGATATATGTCAGCTCGCGGTGGAGGACGGTGTCGTTGTGCATGCTCTCCATGCGCTTGACCAGCACCTGGCCCGTGTGGGGGAAGAAGTAGACCTTGCGCGGGTAGGGGCCCCCCATGTCCTCGGCCCAGATGGGGATGTCCTCGTTGCGCAGGAACTCCCGCACGAAGTCGACGTTCTGTCCGCCCACGTCCGACGACATGCCCGGCAGCACCTTGCCGCCGCCGAAGGCCTTGGCCACCAGGCGGTTCCGCTGGGCGCCCAGGTGCAGCACGTTGTTGATGAGGTACTCCATGGCCGCCGCGCCGTACCGCGCCGCGTAGAACACGTCCGGGTCGCGCTCCCCCTGCTTCATGGGCAGCATGAAGTGGTTCATGCCGCCCACCATGGCGATGGGGTCCATGACGCAGGCGGCCACGCAGCTGCCCAGGACGGTGACGATCACCTCGTCCTCGGCGGTGGCGTAGAACTCGCCGGGCAGGATCTTCATGGCCAGGCGGTTGAAGCTCCGGTCCAGGTACTTGGACGCCCGGCCATGCACCAGGGGGACGGGGGGGCTCATGGCGCCAGCTCCTTGCGCCGGTAGATGGTCTGCCCCAGGGAGCGGAAGCCCAGGGCCGGGTCCAGCAGGGCCTCGGAGTGGCCCACGAACAGGAGCCCCTCGGGTTCCAGCAGGCCATGGAACCGGCGGAGGAGCTTCCGCTGGGTGGGCTTGTCGAAGTAGATCATCACGTTGCGGCAGAAGATGGCCTGGAAGGGCTCGCTGCCCACTGGCCATTCCGCGTCGAGCAGGTTCAGCTGCCGGAAGGTGATGAGGTCCCGCACCTCGGGACGGACGCAGACGCGGCCTTCCCGTTCGCCCCGGCCCCGGAGGAAGGCGAAGCGCTTCCACTCGTTGTCCAGGTCCTCGATCCGCGCCTCGGGGTAGATGCCCTTGGAGGCCGTGGCCAGCACGGCGGTGTCCAGGTCCGTGGCCAGGATCTCGATGGGGAGGGCCGTTCCGAAGGCATTCAGGAGGGTCATGGCCAGGGTGTAGGGTTCCTCCCCCGTGGAGCAGCCGGCGCTCCAGATCCGGAGGCGGCGCCGCGACGGGAGGGTGGGCTTCAGCAGCTCCACCAGGCGCGTGAAGTGGTGTCCCTCCCGGAAGAAGCTGGTGAGGTTGGTGGTCAGGGCGTTGATGAACTCGGGCCACTCGGGGGCCTCGGGGTTCTCCAGGCGCCGCAGATACTCCTCGTAGGTCTGGAGGCCCAGGGCCCGCAGGCGCTTGGCCAGGCGCGACTGCACCATGGTGAGCTTGTGGCCGGCGAGGGCGATGCCCGAGTGGGCGTGCAGGAGGTCGCGCAGGGCGGTGAAGGTGGCGGGGGACAGCTGTTCCCGGCCCTGGGTCAGGGCATCGAGATCGACGCTGCGGGACCGGCTCATGCTCCGACCGCGGCGGCCCCCGCCTCCAGCCGCATGAGCCCCGGCACGTCGAGGATCAGGGCCACGCGGCCATCTCCGAGGATGGTGGCGCCCGAGATGCCCTCCACCCGGCGGTAGTGGGTCTCCAGGCTCTTGATGACCACCTGCTGCTGGCCCAGCAGCTCGTCGACCGCCATGGCGGCGCGGCGGCCCTCGGATTCCACCAGCACCAGCAAGGTGCGGTCCGCGGCGGCCGACTGCCCGGCGCCCACGGCCAGCAGGCTCTGGAGCCGCACCACCGGGATGAACTCGCCCCGGAGGCTGATCACCTCCCGGTCGCCCTTCACGGTCTGCACATCGTCGCCCTTGGTCTGGAAGCTCTCGAGCACCGAGGCCAGGGGGAACACATAGGTCTCATCCGCCACGCGGACGGTGAGCCCATCCAGGATGGCGAGGGTGAGGGGCAGCACCAGGCGGATGAGCGTGCCGCGGCCCGGCTGGCTCTCCACTTCGATGCGGCCGCCCAGGGCCCGCACGTTCTGCTTCACCACATCCATGCCCACGCCGCGGCCGGAGAGATCCGAGACCTGCTCCACGGTGGAGAAGCCCGGCTCGAAGATGAGCAGGTTCAGCTCCTCGTCCGAGGGCCGCGCCCCCGGCTGGAGCAGGCCGCGGTCCAGGGCCTTCTGGTAGATGCGGTCGCGGTTCAGGCCCTTGCCGTCGTCCTTCACCTCGATGTGGATGTGGCCGCCCCGGCTGGAGGCCCGCAGCGCGATGGTGCCCATGGCGGGCTTGCCGGTCTTGAGGCGCTCCTCCTTGTCCTCCATGCCGTGGTCCACGGCATTGCGCACCAGGTGCGTGAGCGGGTCCACCAGCATCTCGATGAACGTCTTGTCCAGCTCCGTGGCCTGGCCCTCCATGACCAGCTCCACGTCCTTGCCCAGCTGCTTGCCCAGCTCGTGGACCATGCGCGGGAAGCGGGAGAACACCATCTCCACGGGCACCATGCGGATGCCCATGACGCGCTCCTGCAGCTCGCGGGTCTGCCGGTCCAGCTGCAGCAGGGCGGCGCTCATCTGCTCTTCCCCCAGCATGGTGTTCGACTGCTGGGAGGCCTGGGCCAGCATGGCCTGGGTGATGACCAGCTCGCCCACCAGGTTCACCAGGCGGTCGATCTTCTCCGTGGCCACGCGGACCGTGGAGGCCTCGGCCTGGTTGCGCTTCTTCTGCTGCTGGTCGAGGGCCTTGTTGACCGCCTCGGGCTTCACCTTGCCCATGTCCACCAGCAGCTCGCCCAGGCGCTTCTGCTGGGACAGGGCCTCGCGGATGTCCGCCGGGCTGACGCCGGCCTCGGTCTGGAGGATCTCGCCCAGGGACGGCACCGCCCCCTCCGGGCTCAGAGGCTGGATGCGGAGGTTGTCGCCCTCCGCCACGAACTCGAAGATGTCATCCACGTCGATCTGGGGGTGGGCGGTCTCCAGTCGGATGTCCCAGGCCAGGTGGCAGTCCTCGGGATCCATGTCCTCGACCTTGGGAATCCGCGTCAGGTCCGGCCAGATCTGGAGGGTGCCGAGCTTGGCCAGGTCGCGGAACAGCCGCTCCAGGTTGATGCCGCGGCGGAAGGAATCGGCCGGGGCCTCGAAGCGGATGGAGAAGCCCCGGCCGCCCTGCATGGCCACGGAGCGGACGGGCGCCTGTCCCGGGGGGGGCGGGGGCGCCGGCGGGGCCGAAGCGGGATCCTCCTGCAGCCGGGCCACGAGCGCCTCCTGGACCTGCTGTTCCTTCGCGGGCAGGGCCTCACCCCGCCGGGCGTGGTGCAGGTGGCTGCGGATGAGGTCCACGCCCTGCAGCATCAGCTCGCGCAGGTCCGGGGTCATGGCGCGGGTGCCCTGGCGCACCGGCTCCAGGGTGCTCTCCAGCTTGTGGGTGAAGGCGGCGACCTCGGGGAAGCCGAAGGTGGCGGCGTTGCCCTTGATGGAGTGGGCGGCGCGGAACAGCGTGTGGAGGTCCTCGACCTCGACGGCTGCCAGGTCCATGCCCAGCAGGGTGGCCTCCATGCCATCGGCAAGCTCGGTGGCCTCTTCGAAAAAGGCATCTCGGAATTGGGCCATCGCGTCGGACATGGGAACCTCAGATGACCTTGTTCACGACATCCAGGAGCTTCTCTGGGCTGAAGGGCTTGACGATCCAGCCCGTGGCGCCCGCCTCCTTGCCCTTCTGCTTCATGGACGCGTCGGATTCGGTGGTGAGCACCAGGATGGGCGTGAACTTGAACTGGGGCAGGGCGCGCAGGCGCTGCACGAGCGTGATGCCGTCCATGCGGGGCATGTTCACGTCGGTGATGATCAGGTCGAGCTTCTTCCCGGTGGCCACCTCCAGGGCCTCCACGCCGTCGCCCGCCTCGAGCACGTCGAAACCCGCGCCCTTCAGGGTGAAGGTGATCATCTGGCGCATCGTGCTCGAGTCATCGACGGTGAGGATGAGACGGCCCATCGTTCGGCTCCTGATCAGAAAAGGTCGACTTCACCGGCGGCGAGCGAACCGCTCTTCACCGCGCGGAACTGCACCCGGGCCTCTTCGATCTGGCACAGGGTGGCTTCCAGGGCCGCGAGGGCGGGGCCCTCGGGCTCGCCGGCCTGCAGCCGGACTTCGAGGGCCTTCCAGGCCTGGGCCTGCTCCAGCAGGTTGCCCAGTTCCTTCAGGCAGGCCATCAGGGTCTGGTGCACCAGGTCCTCGAACTGCAGGCTGCGCACCACGTGGCCCACCTGCTCGGTGACCTTGCGGGCGTTCTCCTCGAGCTGGCTGACGAGATCCTTCACCACCCAGTTGGAGGTGCGCAGCGACATGACCAGCGCTTCGGACTCGCCCCGGGAGGCCATGGCCACGTTCATGTCCTGGCTGGCGATGGCGTGCACGTGGGCATCCGTGCGCTCCAGCGCCAGGCGGGTGCCATGGACCTGTTCCTGGATGGTGTTGCTCAGGGCCGTGCTGCGGTCGGCCAGCTTGGAGACCTCGCCCGCCACCACGGCGAAGCCCGCGCCGAACTGGCGGGCGTGGGCGGCCTCGATGCTGGCGTTGAGGGAGAGGAGGTGGGTGCGGCCGGCGATCTCCGACAGCTCCCCCAGCATGGTCTCCATGCGGTAGGACCGCTCCCGGATGTCGTTGACCTGGTCCGCGAGCTGCACCGTGGACTGGGAGATCTCGGTGATGTGGTTCACGAAGCCGTCGAGGGTGCCCATGATGGTGGCGCTCATGGCGTCGAAGCTGTTGCCCGGCTCTCCGTCCGCCTCACCCTCCAGGGTGCTCTGCATCGCGGCCTGGATCTCGCCGGCCAGCAGGTGCTGGTGCTGCACGCTGCGGTCGAGGGTCTTCAGGGCGTCCTCCAGGGTGCCGGCGGCTTCCCGCACCAGGCTGTCCACCTGGAGCAGCTCGGGGGTCAGGAAGTTCACCTGGCCCTCCAGCATCCGGGCCTCGCGGGCGGCCAGGCGCAGCAGGGCCTCGCGGTGGCCCTCGGCGGCCGGCGCGGGGGCCTCGCTGGCCGTGGGCCCGGCGGCGGAGGCTCCGGAGAACCAGCGGCTCATGGACGGGCTCCATCCAGGAGGTGGGCCAGGCCCAGGGTGGCGAAGCGGGTCTTCCACTCCGCCTTGGCGCCCACCACCGCGAGCGGGAGCCCCTTGGCCCGGAGATCCCGGTCCAGGGCACCGAGCAGCTGGAGCCCGGAGAGGTCCAGGTCTCCCACGGAGGACAGGTCCACCTCCGCGCTGCCGCCCGCGGCGGTGAGCAGGGGCAGGGCCTTCTCCCACTGCTGGTGGATGGAGAAGATGTCCAGGTCACCCTCGAAGGAGAGCTTGGGGGCGACGGGGGCTGCTTTCCTGGCCATGGTGTCAGACCGTGGCGTTTTCGAGGGCCATCAGCTCGCCATCGGAGAGCAGGCGGTCCAGGTCGAGCAGGATCAGCATGGTGTCCGAGCCGGTGGCACCCGGCAGGGTGGCCAGCCCCGCGATGAACTCGCGGCCCAGGGCGGTCTGGGTGCCCAGCTCGGGGGCCGGGCGGATGGCATTGGGATCCAGGTCGAGCACGTCGGACACGGAGTCCACGCGGATGCCGAGGGTGCGGCCCTGGACCTCGACGATGACGATGACGGGCCGGGTGTCCTCGGGAGCCTCGCCCAGGGAGAAGCGGTGGCGCAGCTCCAGGATCGGGACGATGGCCCCGCGGAGGTTGATGACGCCCGGCATGTAGGGTGGCGCCTTGGGGATCCGGGTGATCGTGGCCTGGGCCTGGATCTCCCGGACCTTCAGGATGGGCAGGGCATAGGCCTCCCCCGCCAGGGCGAAACAAAGCACCTGCTGGAGACCTTGGGAACTGGCGTCTGTCGTGGCCATGGTGTTCTCCGGTTCGGTCCGCCGCAGGAGACAGCGTCAAGATCTGTCTCGGTGCGGCGGATCCCTGGGATGAATTTCAAGGGGAATCTAGGCTGGGCTCAGAAGGCTTCCCACTGGCCGTCATCGGCATCCTTGGGGGTGACCACGGGCCGCTTGGTGGTGCCCAGCTCAGGCATGGGGGCGCTCCCCCGGGCCGCCCTGCGGGCGGGCGCGGGCGCCTTGGTGGCCAGGGCCGGCCGGCGGGTGGCCGAAACCGCCGCGGGGCGGCTGGCCACTTCGGTGCGCCGGGTCTCGGCGCCGGTCTTGAAGCGGGAGACCACCTCGGCCAGGGTGTGGGCCTGGCTGTCGAGGGTTTCCGCGGCGGCGGCGGCTTCTTCCACCAGGGCGGCGTTCTGCTGGGTGACTTCGTCCATCTGGACCACGGCCTTGTTCAGTTCGATCAGGCCCGTGCTCTGCTCCTGGGTGGCGTTGGCGATCTCGCCCACGAGGGAGGTCACGCGCTGGACGTTGGCCACCACTTCCTGGATGGTCTCGCCGGCATGGGCGGCCACCTTGCTGCCGTCCACGGACTTGGCCACGCTCTCGCGGATGAGGACCTTGATCTCCTTGGCCGCATCGGCGCTGCGCTTGGCCAGGTTGCGGACCTCGGCAGCCACCACGGCGAAGCCGCGGCCCTGTTCCCCAGCCCGGGCCGCCTCGACGGCGGCGTTCAGGGCCAGCAGGTTCGTCTGGAAGGCGATCTCGTCCACCACGCCGATGATCTCGTTGATCTTGGCGGAGCTTTCGTTGATGGATTCCATGGCGGCGATGACCTGGGCGACGGCGGTGCCGCCATCCTGGGCCACCTGGCGGGCCTTGACCGCTTCCTGACTGGCCGACTGGGCGTTGTCCGCGGTGAGGTTCACGTTGCTGGTGATCTGCTCCAGGCCGCTGGCGGTTTCCTCCAGGTTGGCGGCCTGTTCCTCGGTGCGGCTGCTCAGATCCTGGTTGCCCATGGCGATCTCGCCCGAGGCCGAGGCGATGGAGACGGCCCCTTCCTGGACCTGGATGAGCGCTTCCCGCATCTGGACGATGGTCTCGTTGATGGCCTTGCCCAGCTCGGCGAAGACGCCCTGGTAGTTGCCCTTGATCGCGGAGGTGAAGTCGTTCTGGGCCATCAGCTGGATGACATTGTTGGCTTCGACCAGGCCCTGGAGCCCGTCGACGCAGGAGTTGATGTTGTTCTTGATGGTGTTGAAGTCGCCGTTGTAGCTGTCCGTGATCTTCTCGGGCACCTCGCCCTTGCCGATGCGGTCGATGTAGCCGGCGGCCACGTTCAGGGGCCCGATGACGGCGTCGAGGGTGTCGTTGACGCCCTGGACGATCTTGCGGAAATCACCAAAGTGCTTGGTGGCGTCGGCCCGGGTGCCCAGGCGTCCGTCCACGGCCGCCTTGCTCAGCATCTCCGCATCGGCGATCAGCGCCTTCAGGTTGGTGCGGACCTGCTCGATGGTCTCGTTGATGAAGACCTTCTTGCCCGGGAACGTCTCCAGCGGGGCCTCGAAATTGCCCCGGCCGAACTCGGAGATGCAGGCCATGGCCTTCTTCTTGACCGCGATGTGGCCGAAGACCATGTCGTTCACGCCCTTCGCCATGAGGTGGTAGGCGCCCTGGAAGTGCTCCGCGGAGATCTTCACGTCGATGTCGCCGGCATCGTGCTGGGCCGACATGTGGTTCATCCCGGCGATGAGGCCGTTGAGGGCATCCACGCACTGGTTGAGGTTGTTCTTGATCTCGTTGAAGTCGCCGTTGTAGCTGTCGGTGATCTTGGGGGGGATGTCGCCCTTGGAGATGCGGTCCACATAGCCGGCGGCCACGTTGAGGGGCCCGATGACGGCGTCGAGGCAGTCGTTGACGCCCTGCACGACCTTGCGGAAGTCGCCCTGGTGCTTGGTGGCGTCGGCGCGGGTGGCCAGCTTGCCGTCCACCGCAGCCCGGTTGAGCAGGTTGGCGTCGGCCACGAGGGCGTTGACCGCATCCACGCACTGGTTGAGGTTGTTCTTGATCTCGTTGAAGTCACCGTTGTACTTGTCGGTGATCTTGGGGGGGATGTCGCCCTTGGAGATGCGATCCACATAGCCGGCGGCCACATTGAGGGGCCCGATGACGGCGTCGAGGCAGTCGTTGACGCCCTGCACGATCTTCCGGTAGTCGCCCTGGTGCTTGGAGGCGTCGGCGCGGGTGGCCAGCTTGCCGTCCACGGCCGCCTGGTTGAGCATGGCCGCGTCCGCGACCAGCGCCTGGAGGTTGGCGCGCACCTGCTTCAGGGCCGGGTTGATCTCATCCTGGGCATCGGCGGCCACCCAGTCCTTGCTCAGGTCGCCGTTGGAGATCTGCTGCAGGCCCACCACGATCTCCTGCAGGTTGTCGGTGAAGCCATCCATTTCCCGGGCCAGGTCGCCGATCTCGTCCTTCCGTTCCATTTTCAGGCGCGTGCCCAGGTGGCCCTTGGCCATCTCCTTCATCATGTCCACGCCCTTGGCCATGGGCTGGGCGATGGACCGGGCGATGAGGATGCCGAGCGCGGCGCCGAGCAGGGCGGCGATGGCCATCATCACGTACATGGCCTTCTTGGCCGAGGTGAAGGCGGTGGTGATGTCCTCGGTGATGGAGGTGGCGAATTTCAGCTTGGCCTGGGCCATCTCGTCGTAGATCTTGTTCTGCTCCTGCTGGAGCTTGTCCAGCTCCCCGTACATCAGGGCCTCGGCCTCGGCCTTCTTGCCGGCGCGGATCAACTCCCGGATCTTCCGGTTGCCATTGCCGATCTCGGCCTGGTTGTCCTTGTAGCGCTTCCAGAGGGCCCGGCCGGCATCGGTCATGATCGTCTTCTCGAAGGCCTCCTCGGACTTCGACCGTTCGGCGATGCGATCGGCGATGCGCTTGTTGTAGGCATCCCAGTCTTTGCCCGCCATGAGGTCACGCATGTTGGCGCGGATGCGGTAGGTGCTCTGGGCGATGTCCAGCCATTCCGCGATGGGGGCCGTGCCCTTGTCCATGAGCAGGTGGGCACCCTCGTTGGAGGCCTCCAGCTTGCTGATGGCGAAGAAGCCCACCAGCACCGAGAGCGCAGCCACGATCAGGAAGGCCCCAATGAGCTTGGTTCCCATCTTGATGTTGTCGAGGAATCGCATGGGGCTTCTCCTTTGAGTAGAGAGGGAAAGAGGTGAAAGAATCCATAGGGAAAAGGCGCAACCAACGCGGCCCCGTGGGGCTGTTGGTTGCGCCTTCGACTTGCAGACCGGACGTCTACCCGAAAAGGCATCCCGCTTCAGAAAACAGGATTGATGACCTCATCGTTATCGGAGTGGTGGGGAGAATCATGAATTCCATGCCACCCGGCTGGCGATTGAGGTAAGAAAAGCAAATAAAGGATGTTGAATGGATGCAACCAAGGCGCGGTGAGGCCGCTGCTTGGTATATTCCTGTGATCGCCGTCACGACTCGAGCTGTTGTTCCAATTTCTGCCGGAGGGTGCCCAGCTCCTTGGACTTGAAAGACGTCCGCGTGGCCTCCAGGACCTGGATGCCCTCCCGCAGGGTCTGCTGGTAGGCGTCCAGGCGGGGGCAGTGGCCGGAGACGCAGGGCAGGGATCCCGAGCCTTCCCCGAGGGCCACCTGGAAGAGAGAGCCCAGGTCGGTGAGCATCCCGGCCATGTTGGCCAGGGACAGGCCGAGCACCTCCTGGGCCAGGAACTTGGAGGGATTGCCCTGTTGCCTCAGGCCAAGCGCCTCAAGCTCCCGCAGGCTCTCGGACCAGTTGGACAGCCGCAGGGCGTACTGCCCCACCGCCCGCCGGGTGCGGACCACCGATGCGGAGCGCAGGATGTGCTCGATCAGCACCTCGATGGGCAGGGGCTTGGTGAGGTAGGCCACCACGGGCAGGTTCACGGCCTCCGTGGCCGTCTCGAGGGTGGGGTGGGCGGTCACGATGATCACCGGCAGCTCCGGGGCGAGGTCGCCCACCTGCCGGATGAACTCGAACTGGAGGTTGCCCGGCATCCGGATGTCGGAGACCAGCACGTCGTAGGTGGCAGCTTGGAGCCGCTGCACGGCCTCGGCCGCGTCCCGGGCGGTATCCACGAGAAAGCCGTCGTCGCGGAGCAGCTCCGAGGTGGCCTGCAGGTAGATGTCCTCATCGTCGGCCAGCAGCAGGCGGAGCGGGGGATCGAAGGTGCGTGGCATGGGCTTCCCGGGAAATTGGAACCGATCTTCACACATCGGCCCGGCAGCGCCCAGGGGTTACCCCTGCGCGGCCACCGGGAAGCGCAGGCGCACCAGGGTGCCCTGGCCGGGTTCACTCTGCAGGACGAGGGTCCCGCCGTGGGAGCGGACGGTGCCATAGACGAGGGCCAGCCCCAGCCCGGTGCCCGTGGTGGAGGACTTGGTGGAGTAGAACGGGGCCATGGCCTGCTGCAGCGCCTCGGGGCCCATGCCGACGCCGCCATCCTCGACCTCCACCACCACCGCGTCAGCCCCCTCCCGGCGGGTGCGGACCCACAGGGTGCCCCCCTCCGGCATGGCCTCGATGCCGTTGGTGCAGAGGCTCCGGATGGCGTGGCTCAGGGCCGCCTGATCCCCGCTCAGGGTGGGCAGGTCGTCCACCAGGTCCTCGGCGAGGCGGATCGCGGGCGGCAGGTTGGGCGTGAGTTGCCGTAGCTCGGCGCGGACGAGGGCGTTCAGATCCACCGGTCCCGCCCCGCGCAGGCCGGTGCGGGCGAAGCCCCGGAGGGACTCCACCAGGGCCCCGCCGCGCAGGCAGGCCTTCGCGATGGTCTCCATGTTCCGCCGCAGGGGCGACCCCGCCTCGGCCTTCCGCTGGTGCACCGTGGCCAGGGCGAGGATCGAGCCGAGCACGTTGTTGATGTCGTGCGCCACCCCACCGGCCAGCAGGCCCAGGTTGTCCATCTGCCGGGCCTGATGCAGCTGGGCCTCGATGGCGCGCCGCTCTTCCTCCCGCCCGACCTGCCCGGTGACATCCCACACGGTGGAGATCATGAGGTCGGTGCCGGGCACGGGGATGTTCCGGGCGTCGATGTAGGTGGTCGGCTCGCCCTGCCGCGTGATGGCGACCCGCTCCCAGTGCATGCGCGAGGGGTCGCCGCTGGCCAGGTCCGCGAGGACCCGGGCCCGGATGGCCTGCCGGGCCTCGGGGTCTTCGAAGGCCTGCTCCCAGAAGGTGGCCTGGTCCGCCGCCGTGTCGCCGAGGGCCGCCCGGGTGGTGCGGTAGAGCCTGGGGAACAGGTCGTTCATGTAGGTTGGCTGCCGCCCTGGATCCGCCGAGGTCACCGCGATGCCGATGGGCAGATGGTCGAGGATGGCGCGGAGGAAGGCCTCCTGCTGGCCGCGGGGCTCCGCGTCCTGGAGGCTGCGGAACCGCGCGATGAACACGCCGGGGCCTCCGGGCGATGCCGTCACGGCCAGCCGCATGCCCAGCGGCCCGGCCCAGGTGTCCAGGCGCTCGGTCTGGCCGCTGGCGGCCACGCGCCCGAGCAGGGCGAAGAGCTCCGGCGAGCCCTCGCGGAGTCCCGGCAGCACCTCGGAGCCCTTCCGTCCGGTGACCCGCTCCCCGCCCACCATGGCTGCCAGCGCGGGGTTCGCCTCGAGGAACACCCAGTCCACGGCCTCCTTCCCCTCGTAGACAAGGCGGCCGGAGAAACAGGCGTCCTCGAGGGCATCGCCCAGGGTGCGCCAGAGGTCCGCCGATCCGGAGCTGTCTTCCCTCGTCCTCATGTCGGCCTCCCTTCGAGCACCTGGCACCCGGCGGTGGGCCCGCAGGGAGCCGCCGGAACCCGGTCCAGGTGCTTCGAGCATGGCAGGGGCCGGCGGCGGATCCACGGGCATCGACTACACTCGACCTGAAAGCGCGCCCCCGCGCCTTGCCCGCAGCACACCTGGAAAGTCCCGCTGACCATGGCCTACACCTCCTTTTTTCGCGATACCGACGCGTTGAACGCCATCAGCGACATCGTCATTCCGGCCATCAGCCACTCCCGGACCATCCGGGTCTGGGATGCCGGCTGCGCCTCCGGCGAGGAGCCGTTCACCCTGGCGATCCTCTTCGCCTCGAAGCTGGGCGCCTTCCACTTCCGCAACCTTGACATCCTCGCCACGGACTACGAGGAGAGCAACTACGCCCAGTTCGCCAACCGCATCCGCCTGGCCGAGTACAGCCGCCAGGACATCTTCTGGGTGCCCGCCGCCCACCGGGAGCAGTACTTCGAAGCCACCGGCAACCCGGAGGTGTTCCGCCTGACCGACGCCATCCGCGAGCGGGTCCGCTACCTCCAGCACAACCTGCTCACGGAGGCGGCGCCCGAGACTGGGCAGAACCTCATCGTCTGCAAGAACGTGCTCATGCATTTCTCGCCCGAGGGCCAGGTCAAGGTGCTCGACATGTTCCATGGGGCCCTGCAGCCCGGGGGCTACCTGGCGCTGGATGGAAACCAGGCCCTGCCGGCGGCCTTCGCGTCGCGCTTCGTCCAGGTGGAGCGGGGCATGCCCCTCTTCCAGAAGCCGGTGGGCTAGGCCATGCGCGTCATTCCCCTGCACCGGAATGACCCCCTGGACTATGCCTGTGTCTCCTACTGGGTGCTCGGCGAAAACAACCTGCCGGCGGATCGCAACACGCTCATCGATACCGGCAGCAGCCATCCGGAGAACCTCACCTTCTTCCTGGAGGAGATGGCCCGGCCCTCCAAGGGCATCGGGAAGAGCGCCGTCGAGCAGGTGATCCTGACCCACGGGCATTTCGATCACACTGGCGGCCTCGCCGGCCTCGACCAGCAGTTCGCGCCGGACACCTACGCGTGGCTGCCTGCCGGCCGCAGGCCCAAGCCCGTCCAGGACGGCATGGTCCTGACCATCGGCGACCAGAGCGCCCTGCTGCTCCACACCCCGGGCCACTCGGATGATTCCATCTGCCTGTTCCTGCCCGAGACGGGCACGCTGTTCTCGGGCGACACCCTCTATCGGATCACCGACCACCTCGGCGCCTATCCCAAGGCCTACGTGCAGTCCCTGGAACGCCTGGCAGAGCTGAGGGTCCAGGCCATCTATCCCGGCCACGGGGCCCCCATCCTGAGCGGAGCCCCCGCCTTCATCCGCTCCTGCCTGGCCAATGTGCGGGAATCCCTCATCCAGGAGTGACCTCGAGGCGCCATGAAGCTGATCTACGATGCGCGGTTCCAGGACTCGCGATACGCCACCGACAACGCGGCCATGCCGGGCCGGATGGAGGCCGCCCTGAGCGGACTCCTGCCCGGCCCCTGGGATGTGGTGGCCCCGGTGCCCGCCACGGTCGAGCAGCTGCTGCTGGCCCACGATGAGGGCTATGTCCAGGGGGTGACCGGAGACGCGCCGCGCTTCGCCATGGCCAGCCTGGCCGCGGGTGGGGCCATCCTCGCGGGGCGCCTGGCGCATGGCGGCGAGCCCGCCTTCGCCTGCGTCCGGCCCCCGGGCCACCACGCCTCCCGCATGGGCGCCTGGGGCCACTGCACCTTCAGCAACCTGGCCCTGGCCCTGCTGGTGCTGAGAGCCGAGGGGCGCATCCAGAGCGCCTTCATCCTCGACATCGACGCCCACACCGGGGACGGCACCCGGGATGTGCTGGTCCACTGGCCCCGGGCCGAAGTCTTCAATCCCTTCGCGGCCACCCCCGCGGAGTACCTGGAGCTGGTGGCGGCCCGGCTGGCGGGCCTCGCCGAGACTGACATCATCGCGGTCTCGGCGGGCTTCGACGCCTACCGGCTGGATGTGGGGCACAAGCTCGACACGCCGGATTTCCGGCGGCTCGGGGAGCTGGCCCGGGAGGCCGCCCGGCGCCTCTGCCGGGGGCGGCGCTTCGCGGTGCTGGAGGGGGGCTACTACCTGCCGGATCTGGGCGCCAACGTGCGGGCCTTCTGTGAAGGGTTCGCGGGATGAGCGTGACCATCGGGCCGGACTTGGAACTGATCCAGCAGCCGCGCTCGGCGGAGCTGGGCGACTACGACTGGTTCGACATCGAGCAGGCCGGCACCCAGGTGGGCAAGACCCGCTGCCGCATCGAGCCGGGGCAGTTCACGGTGTTCTCGATCATGGTCTACCCGGAATTCGAGGGCCACGGCTACGCCCGGGCCGTCATCGACCACTTCAAGCGGGAGCACGCCGTGATCATCGCCGACCGGGTGCGGTTCACGGCCCGGGCCTTCTGGCTGAAGGTGGGCTTCGTGCCGGAGAGCATCGACCGGTACGTCTGGCGCCGGGGCTGAGCGGGCGCGGGCCCGCCACCCGCCAAACCGATCCGGGCATGTGATGCGAATCACACCCTGCGCGGGTGGAGAAGTACCTGGTAATGGAAGGGTTGCCGAGATCCCGCCAGGCCATTCAAGACTCACTGTCCAGACTTTCAGGCCGAAAGAGCCACAAGGTTCTATTGATGAACTCATCAGCTATGCCTCCAGGCCCGTCTCCGCTGAACGCCGCAGGGCGAGTGCGGCTGGCCCTGGCCCTGGCTGCGGCCCTGGTGGCCAGCGCCACCCTGGTGGGCCTCTGGCTGGGCCTCCCCTGGTTGGCTGCCCTGGGGGTCGGCCTGGTGCCGATGCCGCCCCTGGGCGCGGTCCTGGTGCTTGGGCTGGCCGCGGCCAGCCTGGGGACGGAGCGACGCTCCGCGGCCCCGGGCTTCGGGGCTCCAGAGCTGGCCGCGCTGGGGGTGGCCTGCGTCTGCCTGGCCTTCGTGGTCGGGCACGCCTCCGGCCACGCCCTGCCCACCGAGACCTGGCTGCTGCGGTTCGGGCCGCGCGTTCAGCTGTCCTCGGTGCTGACGGATCTGGCCCTTCTGGGCGCCGCGCTGTCCCTTCTGGCCCGCCGGGCCGCCGCTGGCCGCTGGTGGCCCCGCCAGGCCGCCGCCCTCCTCGCCCTGGTGCCACTGCTCACCGGGCTGGTGGTGCTCGTCACCTATGCCTCGGGCGCACCGCTGCTCTACAACTCGGGCGCCATCCCCATGTCGGTGCCGTCCGCCCTCTGTGCCCTCCTGCTGGGGGCCTTCCAGTTCCTGGCCGCGGGCCGGGACACCTGGCCGCTGGCCGCCTTCCGCCTGGATCACCACCGGTCGAAGCGTGGCTTCTCGCCGAGGGTCGTGGCCGCCTACCTGGGCGCGGCCCTGCTCATCCTGGGCGGCGGCGCCGTGCAGCTGCGGTGGCAGATCCGTGCCACGCGATCCCAGGTCCAGGACGAGCTCTCGACCATCGCCGACCTCAAGGCGAGCCAGCTGGCGGCCTGGGTCGCCGAGCGGCAGGGCAATGCCGAGGTGATCGCCCGGGGCGGCCTTCCCCAGACGCAGCTGCACCGCTACCTCACGGGCTCCCCCCTGGCGCCGCCGGAGAGGGACCTCCGCGAATGGATGGCCAGCATCCAGAAGAACTTCAAGTACGAGCGGGTCGCCCTGTTCGATGCCCAGGGCCGGAGCCGGATCTCCGTGCCCCCGTACCCGGAGGGTGACCGCGGGTTCGAAGACCCCGCCGAGGTGCAGGCGGCCCTGCGGGCGCCGGGCGTGGTCACCCGGGACCTGCATCGGGCGCCGGGTCATGCGGGCATCCACATGGCCCTGTGGATCCCCATCCGCCCGGCGGGCGCCGGAACCAACCAGGGCACCCTGCTCTTCATGGTGGACCCCGGGTCCTACCTCTACCCCCTGATCCAGTCCTGGCCCACCCGGAGCCGGAGCGCCGAGGCCCTTCTGGTGCGCCGGGAAGGGGACGAGGTCGTGTTCCTCAACGACCTCCGGCACCAGCCGCGCACGGCACTGAACCTGCGCTACCCCTTGGCGGCCCACCCGGACCGGCCGGCCGTCCGCGCCGTGCTCGGCCAGGAAGGGCTGCTGGAAGGGCTGGACTACCGGGACGTGCCCGTGGTTTCGGTGCTGCGCAAGGTCCCCGGCACGGCCTGGTACCTGGTGACCAAGGTGGACGCCGCCGAAGTCTACGGCCCCCTGCGCCAGGAGGTCTGGCTGGGGGCTCGGCCTCATGGGGCTCGTGCTGCTGGTCGGAGCGGGGCTGGGCATGGCCCTGCGCCACCGCGAGGCCGAGCTGCTCCGGCGCCAGCTGAACCTCACCCAGCGCTACGAGACGCTGCTGCGGGAGGCCAGCGACATCATCCTGCTGCTCGATGGCGAGGGCCGCATCCTCGAAGCCAACGACCAGGCCTGCATCCAGTACGGCTACGCCCCGGCAGAGCTCCTGGGCATGGACATCCTCGACCTCCGGGGGCCCGAAACCCGGGCGGAAGGCCAAGAGCACTTCCAGCGGTTGCTGGAGTCCGGCTCTGTGCGCTTCGAGAGCTGGCACCGGCGCAAGGACGGCAGCACCTTCCCTGTGGAGGTCAGTGCCCGGGCCCTGGAGCTCGACGGCCAGCGGCGCGTCCTCAGCTTCGCGCGCGACATCAGCGAGCGGCGGAAGAGCGAGCGCGAGCTCCAGCGGATGACCCAGCTCTACGCCGCCCTGAGCCAGGTGAACCAGGCCATCGTCTGGTCCCCGGATCGCGAAGCCCTCTTCGCCAAGCTCTGCGAGGTCATGGTCGAGTTCGGCAAGTTCGACATGGCCTGGATCGGGCTGGACGATCCCCAGTCCGGTGAGGTGCGGGTGGTCGCCGCCCATGGCGACGCCCATGGCTACCTCGACCGCATCCGGGTCGATCGCGGCCCGACGGCGTTCGGCGCCGGCCCCGTGGGCCGGGCCATCCGCGAGGGGAGTCCCTGCATCCTGAACGACTTCCTGGGCACCCCGGGCACCGAACCCTGGCGCGAGGCGGCCCTGGAAGCCGGCTTCCGCGCGGTGGCGGCCTTCCCCATCCGGCGGGAGGGCGTGGTGACCGGGGCGCTGGCGGTCTATTCCCGGGAGCGGGGCTTCTTCGGCGCTCCGGAAGAGGCCCTCCTGGTGGAAGCGGCCATGGACATCTCCTTCGCCCTGGATCACCTGGCCCTGGACGACCAGCGCCGCAACGCCGAGATCGCCCTGCTCGAGAGCGACCGTCGGCTGAAGGAGGCCCAGGAGGCCGGTGGCATCGGCACCTACACCTGGTACATCCAGGAGGACGCCTGGACGGGGAGCCCCTACCTCGACGAGCTCTTCGGCATCGGGCCGGAGCACCCGCGGAACCTGGAGGGCTGGGTGGCCATCGTGGCCCCGGATTTCCGGGAGCGGGTGGGGACCTATGTGGCCGGTATCATTGAACGCCACGAGCCCTTCGACCTGGACTATCCGATCCTCCGCGCCGTCGATGGGCAGCGCCGCTGGGTCCATGGCCGCGGGGAGATCCACCGGGATGCCAACGACCAGCCAGTGGCCCTGGTGGGCGTCATCCAGGACATCACCGAGCGGAAGCTGGCCGAGCGCGCGCTGAACAAGATCTCCGTGGCGGTGGAACAGAGCCCCCTGTCCATCGTGATCACCGATCCCAAGGGCACCATCGAGTACGTGAACCCGGCCTTCACCCAGGTCACCGGCTACACGGCCCCGGAGGTGCTCGGCCAGAACCCCCGGGTGCTGAAGTCTCCCACCACCCCCCCGGGCCACTACCGGGCCCTGTGGGAGATCCTGGAGCGTGGCGAGGTCTGGGCGGGCGAGTTCGAGAACCTGAAGAAGGGCGGGGAGCTCTTCCAGGAGCGGGCGATCATCGCGCCGGTGCGGGACGAGTCGGGCCTGCTCACGGGCTACATCGCCATCAAGGAGGACATCACCCAGCTCAAGAAGGACGAAGCGGAGCGGCGCTCCCTGGAGGCCCAGCTGCAGCACTCCCAGAAGCTCGAGAGCCTGGGCAGCCTGGCCGGGGGCGTGGCCCACGACATGAACAACGTGCTGGGCGCCATCCTCGGCCTGGCCTCGACCCTGCGGGAGTCGGCGGATCCCTGCAGCCCCGCGGCGAAGAGCCTCGACACCATCACGAGCGCCTGCCTGCGCGGCCGGGGCGTGGTCAAGAGCCTGCTCTACTTCGCCCGCAAGGACCTCCAGGAGGAGCGGCCCATCGACCTCAACGGGCTGGTCCGGGAGATGAGCCAGCTCCTGAGCCACACCACCCTCCAGCGCATCCAGCTCCGGCTGGACCTGGCGGAGGGCCTCGGCTGGCTGCGGGGCGATCCGGGCGCCCTGAGCAACGCCCTCATGAACCTCTGCGTGAACGGCATGGACGCCATGCCCGGCGGCGGCACTCTCCGCATCCGCACCCAGGCCGCCGAGAACGGTGGGCTCACGCTGCGGGTGGAGGACACGGGGCAGGGCATGGCGCCCGAGGTGCTGGCCAAGGCCATGGATCCCTTCTTCACCACCAAGCCCCTGGGCAAGGGCACCGGCCTGGGACTGGGCATGGTCTACGGCACCATGCAGGCCCACGAGGGCACCTTCGAGCTGCGCAGCGAGCTGGGGCGGGGGACCGAGGCCATCCTCCACTTCCCGGCCAGCCGCGTGGGGACCCCGGAGCCCTCGGCGGCCCAGGCATCGGCGCCGGCCCTCGAAGCCGGACGCTCCCTGCACATCCTGTTGGTGGATGATGACGACCTCATCCGCGAATCCGCCGTGCCCCTGCTGGAGGTGATCGGGCACAGCGTCACCGAGGCCGCCACCGGGGCCAGGGCCATCCAGCTCCTGGAAGAGGGGCTCGAGGTGGACCTGGTGATTCTCGACATGAACATGCCCGGCCTGAGTGGGGCCGAGACCCTTCCCCGCCTGCTGAACCTTCGCCCCCACCTGCCCGTCATCATGGCCACGGGCTACAGCGACGACGAGATCGCCCCGCTGCTGGCGGGCCGCCCTTCGGTGTCCGGCATCCGGAAGCCCTACAGCCTGCGGGAAATCCAGCAGAAGATCCTCAGCCTGAACCTGCAGCCCGATCCCGCCACTCCCGCCAGCTGAGGCGTCGCCACCCTCACCTGAACCCCTCCGAGGAAGTCCCCATGCCCATCGCCGTTTGGAGCCGCCGCTACGAGACCGGCATCGAGCTGGTCGATGCCCAGCACCAGGGCCTGTTCGAGGCCGTGAACAGGCTGGCCGACTCCTTCAAGGAGGGGCAGGCCCGGAACCAGGTGGTGGCGTGCCTGGATTTCCTCGTGGCCTACACCGTGGAGCACTTCCAGACGGAGGAGCGGTTCATGGGGGAGGACGCGTACCCCGGGCTGGCCGCCCATGCCGACGAACATGCCCAGCTCATGCGGCAGGTCCAGGAGCTGCAGGGCAGGCTCGTGGCCGGCCAGCCCGTGACCATGGACGTCACCATCTTCCTGGTGGAGTGGCTCACCACCCACATCAGCGGCTCCGACATGCGCTATGCGGAGTTCGTCCGCGAGCAGCGCCGGGGCTGAACCGCGAGGCACCCATCCCGGGGGCCCGACACCGCACACGGCCCACCCCTCCCCTGAATCCTTCTGACCTCGACTGGATCCGCCATGACCACCGCCAGCTGGAACAGCCGCCACGAGACCGGCATCGACGTCATCGATGCCCAGCACAAGGCCCTGTTCGCCGCCCTGAACCAGCTCACCGAGGCCTTCCGGAACGGGACCTCGGCTGAGCATGTGAACGCCGGGCTCGATGCCCTCCTGACCTACGCCGCCGAGCACTTCCAGACGGAGGAGCGCTACATGCGGGAGCGGGCCTACCCCGGGCTGGCCGAGCACATGGCGGAGCATGGGCGCCTGGTCGGGAAGGCCCACCACCTGGAGCAGCAGTTCCAGGAGGGCAGGCCGGTGGCCATGGAGCTCACCATCTTCCTGGCCGACCTGCTGGCCCAGCACATCGAGGAGTACGACATGGCCATGGCCCGGTTCCTGAGGGAGGAGCCTCCGACCGTGACCGTGGAGCGGCTCTGAGACTGGGCCCCAGGGCCGCGCGATTCAAGACAGTCCCCGGGCAGGACGATGGAGAAGGATTACCCACCTAGGAGCTGTCATGGCCATCGCAGTCTGGAACAGTCGCTTCGAGACAGGCATCAGCATCATCGACACCCAGCACAAGGCCCTGTTCGACGCCGTGAACAAGCTGGCGGACTCGTTCAAGGAGGGCACGTCCAAGTCGGCGGTGAAGGACAGCATGGACTTCCTGGTGAAGTACACCGTCGAGCACTTCCAGACGGAGGAGAAGGTCATGAAGGACATGGGCTATCCCAAGCTCACTTCGCACATGGCCGAGCACGCCCAGCTGGTGACGAAGGCCAAGGAGCTGCAGGGGAAGATCGCCGAGGGCAAGCCCGTGACCATGGAGGTCTCCAAGTTCCTGGCGGACTGGCTGAAGCACCACATCAACGAGGTCGACATGGGCTACGTCGACTGGAAGCGGGCCCAGGATCGGAAGTAGGAAGCCCGCCATTCCTGCCTGAAAGGGAGCGGCCATGTCCAAGATCGTCGTCGTGGACGACAGCAAGCTCATGCGGAACCTGATCCAGCACATCCTGGAGCAGGCCGGCCACGAGGTGGACGCCTGGGCCGAGGTGACGGCCATGGAAGTGGCCGACCGCATCCTGGCCAGCGACCCGGACCTGGTGGTCACCGACTACCAGATGCCGGGCTGCAATGGCCTGACCCTGGCCCGCATGGCCCGCAAGGCCAAGCCGGGCCTGCCGATCGTGGTGGTGACCGCCCTGCATGACGCCCAGGTCATGGACGCGCTGAAGAGTCAGGCCGTCAACCAGATCCTGCACAAGCCCCTCAAGGAGGAGGCGCTGCTGGAAACCGTCGCCGAGGTCCTGGCCCAGGCTGTCTGAGGTTCAGATCCGGTCGAGCCCTTCCTTGCCCTGCATGACCTTCCAGGGCAGCAGCTCGTAGTTGGCCAGCCCGTGCTGATGGAAGGGATCCCCCGCCATCAGGGCGTCCAGGTCGGCCAGGGGATTCTCGTCCTGGACCCGCACCAGCCACATGCCGCCGAAGCGCGGCTCCAGCGGTCCCGAGGCCACGAGGACGCCCTTCGCCTGCAGGTCGCGGAGGTAGGCCCGGTGGGCTTCCGTGACGGCCTCAACCTCCGGCAGCGGGCGGCGGTAGCGGACGATGATCATGGCGTACACGGGTCACTCCCCGATCCGGCAGCCCACCTTGACCGTCACCTGCCACTCGGACACCTTGTTGTCCTTGATGGCGCCCCGGGTCTCGATGACCTGGAACCACCGCATGTTGGGCATGGTGCTGGCGGCCTTGGTCAGCACGTTCTGCACGGCATCCTCCACCGAGGTCTTGGACGTGCCCACCAGCTCGAAGTACTTGTAGCTGTGCTCTTGCATGGCTGCTCCTGTGCAGGATGGAGGGCCCGTCGCCCCGCCCTCAAATTAGCACCAGATGCCGAACCGCAGGTGTTCAGTCCCTGACGATGCGGGTGCCCACGGTGGCGGGATCCTCGGTGGCCAGGGCCTCGGCGGTGGTGATGAGCACCTCGTCGCCGCCGCCCTCCAGGAAGCCCAGGGCGCTCTCGATCTTGGGGCCCATGCTGCCGGGGGGGAACTGGCCCTCGGCCAGGTGCCGCCGGGCCTCGCTGGCCGTGAGGCGGTCCACCCAGCGCTGGGAGGGCTTGCCGAAGTCCAGGGCGACCTTGGCCACGCCCGTGAGGATGATGAAGAGGTTGGCCTCGAGCTGGGTGGCCAGCAGGGCGCTGAGCCGGTCCTTGTCGATGACGGCCTCCACGCCCACCAGGAAGCCGCTGGCATCGCGGATCACGGGGATGCCACCGCCGCCGCCCGCGATGACCGAGTGCCCGGCCCGCAGCAGGGTCTTGATGGCGTCGAGCTGGACGATCTCGAGGGGATTGGGCGAGGGCACCACCTTGCGCCAGCCGCGACCCGAGTCCTCCTTCATCTTCCAGCGCTTGGCCCGCATGAGCTCCAGGGCCCGGAACTCCGGGTAGAAAGGGCCCACCGGCTTCGTCGGGTCCTGGAAGCCCCGGTCCTCCTTGTCCACCACCACCTCGGTGAGGACCGAGGTCACCGGCGCGTCGACGCCCAGGAAGCGCAGCCGGTTGATGAGCATGCGCTCCAGCATGTAGCCCATGGAGCCCTGGGTCATGGCCCCGCAGACATCCAGGCTGTAGGGCGGCACCTGGCCCGAGGCCGCCTCCTGCTGGATGAGCAGGTTGCCCACCTGGGGCCCGTTGCCGTGGACCACGCAGAGGGAGTAGCCCTCGGCCACCACCTTCGCCAGCATCTCCGCCGTCTCCCGGGCATTCTCCAGCTGCTCCTCCTGGAGCCCGCGTTCCTTCTCCTTGAGGAGGGCGTTGCCACCAATGGCGAGGAGTGCGATCTTTCGGGTCATGCCGTACCCCGGGAAACGAGGATCTTACCGGGGCGACCGGGTGGCGCAAAGGACCGCCGTCACAGAGCGCCGGAGTGGGCCACAGAACCCTTGTCAGGGGCCCTGGCCTTTTGCACCCTGTCAAGGACGGAGCGGACGACCATGGACCCCAACCACACCCAGGACACCTACGAAGTCGAGGCCGCCACCCGCCTCAGCCGCCTCGGCGCCGCGCTGATCGACGTGGTGCTGCAGTTCGCCCCGCTGGCGCCCATCTTCCTGCTGCTGCCAGGGGCCATGCTGACCGGTCGCATGGGGATGCTGCTGGTGGGCCTCCTGGCGGCAGCGGTGGTGTGGGTGGCCCTGCTGATCACCCAGATCGTCTTCCTCGTGAAGAACGGCCAGACCATCGGGAAGAAGGTCATGGGCATCCGCATGATCACCAGCGAGGGCGAGGTACCCAGCCTCTGGCGGGTGTTTCTGCTCCGCTGGCTGCCCTTCGTGGTCACCGCCGCGACCATCGAGCTCATCTTCAAGGTCCGGGGCCTCGGCAACCTCATCCACCTGGTGGACGCCCTGCTCATCTTCCAGCCCACCCGCCGCTGCCTGCATGACCTCTTCGCCGACACGCACGTGATCAAGGCCTGAGGGCGCAGCCATGGGCCGCCGCCTCGCGCCGTTCACCTTGCTCGCGGTGGCCGGGATGGCACAGGAACGGGCCTTGCCGCCGCCCGTCATGACAAACGTACTGGCCCAGGCGCATCAGCATTGGCTGGGGCAAGGAGACGTCAAGCGGGACCGGATCCGCGCCGCCGGGTTGTACCTGCAGGCGGCCGAGGCGGGCGACGCCGAGGCCATGGCGCACCTGGGCCGCATGCACTTCCGGGGCGAGGGCATCCCCAAGGATTCCGCCCTGGCCATGAAGTGGCTGAAGGCCAGCGCGGCGAAGGGCAATGCCCGCGGGCTCTACCACCTGGCGGAGCTGTACCAGAACGGGGTTGGCGTCCCGGTGAACCATGCCGAATATGCCAGGTTGCTGGGCCAGGCTGCTGACCATGGATCTGCGGATGCCATGGCGGAGCTGGGCCAGTGCCACGAGTACGGCACGGGGGTCGGCTGGGATCCCGCCAAGGCGAGAAGCTGGTACGAGAAGGCCTCGGAGCAACCCAGATCGCACTTCTACCCCATGACCCTTGCCTGGATGCACCAGAACGGCGCGGGCTTCCCGAAGGATGCCGAGGCGGCCTTTGGATTCGCCAGGCTGGCCGCCGAGCAGGGCTACGCGGATGGTCCTCGCCGGATGGGCCTGCACTTCCTCAACGGCATCGGCGTGTCCAAGAGTCCTCAAGCCGCCCTGGAGTGGTTCACGCGCCCTGATGCCCTGGAGGATCCGGCCGCCCTGGTAAACCTCGCGGACATGCTGAGATCTGGAACTGGCGTGAAGAAGGACGAGGCCCGCGCTGCGGCACTGTACCGCAAAGCGGCGAAATCAGGTGCTCCCGTGGCCATGTTCTGGGTCGCCAACTGCCATGAAAACGGCATCGGTGGACCCGTGGACTTCGCCCAGGCTGTCTCCTGGTATGCGAAGGCCGCCGAACACGAATTCCACTGGGCCTTCCCCCGCCTGGCCATGCTCTACCACCGGGGACAGGGGGTGACCCAGGACGACAAGCGGGCTGTCCGCTGGCTGCGGCAGGGGGCGGAGAAAGGATCGGCCTACTCGATCTACCTGCTTGGTTGGTTCACGCAGAACGGGTGGGAGCTGGAGAAGGATGGGGCCAGGGCCATCGACTTCTACCAGCAGGCCGGAGAGCGCGGCTGGGCTCAATCTTGGTATCAACTCGGCCACTGCTACCTGGATGGCGTCATCACTCCCAAGAACTTCTCCAGATCCGTGGAGTACTTTCAGAAGGCCGCGGACCTTGGATCGGTACCTGCCCAGCACCAGTTGGCCTAGGCCTACCAATTCAGCCTCGGCGTGCCAGAGAACCTGACCGAGGCCGTGCGTTACTATCAGATGGCCGCTGACCAGGGCAGTGGGGCCTCGATGAACCAGCTCGGGTGGTTCCACCCACAGGGACTGGTCGTCCGAAGAACCCCGAGATGGCCCTGGGGTGCTATCTCAAAGGGCGGGCCGAGGCGAAGCGCCACGGCCTGGTGGAACGCCGGGCGATTTACGCTTCCGGCGCCTGGGCGTCGTCAGGATGATGGAAGGCGCGCCATGCCTTCGCCGAGGCGGCCGCACCTGGGGAAATCCAGGCCATGCCGAGCTCGGAGGATGTCTGGAGAAAGGCCTGGGAGGTCCCCGCGACATCGACCAGGCCCTGATCTGGTACAAAAAGGCGATGGAAAAGGGTGACGACCAGGCCCGGTCCGCCTATCTGCGCCTGACGATGCCACCGCCGGTCGTTGATGATCTCGACGATCTGCCCGTGGCCGATCCAATCGAAGACCCGGACTGATCCGAACTCCGCATCTGGTCGCTAGAGTCCTCTCGCCATCAAGGTGTGCACCAGCAGCCGGTCCCGGTCCACCTGTTCGCCGATGCGGTAGGTGGCATCGCCGGCATCGATGAAGCCGGCCTTGGCGTAGAAGCGGATGGCGCGGGGGTTCTGCTCCCAGACCTGCAGCCACACACCGTCGTGGCCCGCGGCCTCGGCCCGGGCGAGCACCTCCGCCATCAGCGCCTGGGCCGCGCCGTGGCCGTGCAGGGTGGGGTCCACGTAGAAGCGGACCACTTCCAGCGGGCGCTCGAAGGGCACCTGCGGGGTGGCCGCCTTGGGGCCGTGGGCCCGCAGCAGGGCGTAGCCCAGGGGCGCGCCATCGACCTCGACCACCAGCATCCAGTTGGCGGGATCCACCAGTTCCCCGGTCTGCTGCACCAGGCCGAAGGTCCCGGCCAGGTGCAGCTCCAGGTTCGACTGCGGAATCAATCCCGTGTAGGTCTCGCGCCAGAGGCGCTCACCGAGGTCGGCCAGAACCTGGGCATCGGCGGGAGTGGCAGGTCGGATCTGCATCCCCCGAGCTTATCAAACCCCTGAGAACCCGCTAGAATACTCGTTTTGGCGAGCAACCATGCACATCCAGGAACTCATCCTCCGCCTGCAGCGGTTCTGGGCCGACAGGGGCTGCCTCATCGGCCAGCCCTACGATCTCGAGAAGGGCGCGGGCACCATGAACCCGCTCACCTTCTTCGGCGCCCTGGGCGCCAAGCCCTGGAACGTGGCCTATGTGGAGCCCAGCCGCCGCCCGGCGGACGGCCGCTACGGCGAGAACCCATTCCGTGTCTACAAGCACCTCCAGTTCCAGGTGATCCTCAAGCCCAGCCCCGCCAAGGTGCAGGACATGTATATCGAGAGCCTCGAAGCCCTGGGCATCGACTTCTCCAAGCACGACCTGCGCTTCGAGGAGGACAACTGGGAGTCGCCCTCGCTGGGGGCCTGGGGCGTGGGCTGGCAGGTGGTGCTGGACGGCATGGAGATCAGCCAGTTCACCTACTTCCAGCAGGTGGGCGGCCTCGACTGCCGGCCCGTGAGCGCCGAGCTGACCTACGGCATCGAGCGCATCTGCATGTTCCTGGGCGGCTACGACAACATCTTCGACCTGGTGCATGGCGAGGTGAAGACCGATGACGGCGTCTTCCCCGTGACCTACGGCCAAATGCGCCAGCGCGAAGAGTTCGAGCTCTCTGCCTACAGCTTCGAGCACGCAGATCTCGATCTCCACCGCACCCTGTTCGAGTCTTTCGAGAAGGAGGGCTGGCGCCTGCTCAAGGACCACGGCCACTTCCTCAGCGCCTACGAGCAGGCCCTCAAGATGAGCCACACCTTCAACGTGCTGGACGCCCGCGGTGCCGTGAGCACCACTGAGCGGCCCGGCATCATCAAGCGGGTGCGCGACTTGGCCAGCGGGTGCGCCAAGGCCTACCTGGAGCACGAGGAGGGCGTCCCCACGCCTGCGGAAGCCGCGAAGGGAGGTGCCAAGTGAGCGCCACCCAGACCTTCCTGCTGGAGCTGCACTGCGAGGAGATCCCGGCGCGGTTCCCAGCCGCTGGCCGAGTTCTCAACAAATGCGAATCCTGGGATCAGGATCGGGGTCAGGCCTCTGATCTGGAATTCAGAACTCCGGCCAGATCGGCACGGAACTTGGAGTTGCTGCAGGTGAGTTCATTAACTATTCGGAATCGCCTACTCCCAGGGAAAGCTTGGCTTGGTTAGTCCAGAGTTCCTCGACCCCAGCCCGACCAGACCGAAACCCAGGTCGGTCCGCCCCAGCGCATGTGCCTGGACGAGGCGGGCAAGCCCACCATCCAGGGCGAGAAGTTCGCCGAGAAGTGGGGCGTGCCCTTTCTCGCCGTGCGCTTCGAGCAGCCGGCGGGCAAGAAGGAACCCTGTGCCGTGGTGACCATCACCAAGGCCGGTCGGCCCACGGTGGAGCTGCTGGCGGAAGCCCTGCCTGGCCTCATCGCCAGCCTGCACGTGCCCAAGGCCATGCGCTGGGGCAAGTCGGACTTCGAGTTCGTGCGCCCCATCCGCAACATCCTCTGCCTCTTTGGCGAGCAGGTGGTGCCCATCACGGTGGATGGCGTCACCGCCACGAACAGCACCTGGGGCCACCGCCTCTTCCACCGCCAGCACCCGGAACCGGTGAGCATCGCCACGCCGGAGGTCTACGAAGCGGCCCTGGAGGCCGCCGGCGTCGTCGTCAGTGTGGACGCCCGCCGCACCCGCATTTCCGAGCAGCTGGACTCGCTCGCCGCCGAGGCCGGGGGCCGCGTGGTGGCCGATGCCGAGCTGCTGTCCACCCTGGCCGAGATCGTGGAGTTCCCCAAGATCGTGCGCGGCGACTTCCCGGCCAGCTTCCTGGAGCTGCCCAAGGAGGTACTGGTCACCTCCCTGCGGGAGCACCAGAAGAGCTTCTGCATCGAAGGGCCCGATGGCGCCCTGCTGCCCTGCTTCCTCACCGCCGCCAACCGCACCGATGATCCCGCGGGCTTCGTGAAGGCGGGCAACGAGTGGGTGCTGAAGGCGCGGCTCTACGACGCCCGCTTCTTCTTCGCCGAGGACCGCAAGCACCCCCTGGCCGACCGCCTGGAGAAGCTGCAGGCCCTCACCTTCCAGCGCGACCTGGGCAGCTACCACGCCAAGACCGGCCGGGTGGTGGCCCTGGTCAAGATGCTGGCGACCCGGCTCTCCCAGGACGAGGCGCACGTCAACCGCGCCCTCGAAGCGGCCCGCATGGCCAAGTGCGACCTGCGCACGCTCATGGTCGGGGAGTTCCCCGAGCTGCAGGGCATCATGGGCGGCGAATACCTGAAGCACGAGGGGGCCGACGAGGAAGTCTGGATGGCCGTGAAGGAGCACTACCGGCCCATCGGCGCCGAGGACGCCATTCCCGGCACGCCCCTGGGCTGCCTGCTGTCCCTCTGCGACAAGCTGGACACGGTGGCCGGGTGCTTCGCCGTGGGCCTCATCCCCAGCGGCTCCAAGGATCCCCTGGCCCTGCGCCGCGCGGGGCAGGGCATCGTGCGCATCCTCTGGGAACAAGGCTGGGCGCTGGCGCCCACGGACCTCATCAACACGGCGCTCATGGCTGTGGGGCAGAAGGCCACCCAACCTGCCGCCGAGACCACCGAAGCCCTGCTGGCCTTCTTCAAGGACCGCGTGGCCTACCAGCTGGAGCTGGCCGGCTATGCCGGCTCCGTGCGCCGCTCGGCCCTGGCCATCGGCTGGGCGGATCTGGCGGACCTGAAGGCCCGCTGCGAAGCCCTCTCGGCCTTCGCCGAGGATGCCCGCTTCGCCTCCCTGGCACAAAGCGCCAAGCGCATCGGGAACATCCTGAAAGACGAGGTCCCTGCCGAGGCCTTCGAGGGTGGCCTGCTGACCCAGGCCGAAGAAAAAGCGCTGGCAGGACATCTGGCGAAACTCGAGGACACCGCCGACCAGAAGGGGCTGCTTGCGGCCCTGGCCGATCTGGCCCAGCCCTTGGAGGCCTTCTTCAACGCCGTCATGGTGAAGTGCGAGGACCCGGCGCTGCGCGCCGCCCGCCTCAGCCTCCTCCATCGCCTCCGCCAGGCCTTCCTGCGCGTGGCGGACTTCAGCCTCTGGCAGTAGGCCCCCGCTTCCCGGGTGCCCCGGCATGGAGCAGGCATGATCACGAGACGACCGTTCCGCCTGGGCTTGGCGCTCGCCGTCCTCCTGGGCGGGGCGGTCCTCCAGGCGGCCCGGAAGGAGTCCTGGGTCGAGGTCCGCTCCCCCCATTTCGTGGCCTACAGCGATGCGGGCGAGGCGGAGGCGCGGCGCACCCTCGAAGGGTTCGAAGGCATCCGGAGCGTGTTCAGCAAGGTCCTGCCCGGGATCAAGGTGGACCTCCACAAGCCCGTGGTCGTCATCGTGGCCGAGAACGAGGCGTCCATGCGACGGTTCACGCCGGACCAGTTCGCGGGGAAGGACCCCAAACGACCTTCGGGCCTCTACATGCGCGGCCGGGAGCGGGATCTGGCGATCGTCCGCCTGGATGCGGGCCATCAGGAGGACCAGCCCTTCGCGGTGGTCTTCCATGAGTACACCCACGCCATCATCCACAACAACTTCTCGGCGCTGCCCACCTGGCTGGACGAGGGCATCGCGGAGTTCTACGGGGCGACCGAGATCCGCTCGAAGCGCGTCCTCCTGGGGCGCGTCCCCTTCCACCACCTGGACACCCTCCGGCGTGGCCGCATGCCGCTCAAGGCCCTCCTGCAGGTCAACCATGGCTCTCCGGAGTATGTGGAGGGAAGCAAGGCGAACACGTTCTATGCCCAGAGCTGGGCCATGGTGCATTTCCTCTTCATGGACGAGGAGGCCCGGAAGGGTGACACGCTCGCGGCCTACCTGCGGGCGCTCTCCCGCCAGGCCGATCCCCTGGCCGCGGCCCAGGAAGGCTTCGGCGACCTGGCGAAGTTCGAGGGGCGGATCGCCCAGTATGTGTCGCGCCCCTCCCTCTCCTTTTTTGACATGGCCCTGCAGATCACCTTGTCGGACAAGGATTTCAAGGTGCGGCCGGTGAGCGAGGCCGAGGCCCTGGTGGTGCGGGCGGAGGTGCTGGCCCAGCTGCGGAAGGAGGAGGAGGCGGGGCTCCTCCTGGACCAGGCCCGGGCCCTGGATCCCCGCTCCCCCCATGTGCAGGCCGCCCTGGGCCTGACCGCGCTGCGGCAGGGAGACTGGTCCAGCGCGGAACGCGCCCTTCGCAGCGCCCATGCGGCGGGCTCCACGGATTTCCGGGTGCCCCTGCGCTTGGCTGAGCTGGCCTTGCAGCGGGCCTCGGACCCTCCGGCCACCCCGGACATGATCCGCGAATGGCTGGAGGAAGCGCGGCGCCTGGAACCCGACTTCCCAGGCACCCACATGGCGCTCTGCCAGTTCCATTCAAAGCATCCGCAGGAGGCGGAGAAGGCGATCCAGGCCGGGAGGGCGGCCATCCAACTGGCGCCAGCGGACATCACCATGCGGCTGAACTTCGGCAGCGTGCTCATGGTCCTCGGGCTGGAAGCGGAAGCCAAGGAGATGGGGGCCCAGGCTGCGCGGATGGCGGACGAGGCTTGGGAACGGCAGGCCCTGGCCTCGTACCAGGCCCAGCTGGCGCAGTTTCTCGAGTACCGGGCGGCCGTGGCGAAGGTTCCCGAAGTGCCGCTCCAGAAGCCAGGCGAGCCCGACCCATCCACTCCGCCGACCAGGCCGGCCCGGCCGGGTGTCAAACCCCTGAAGTTCTGGCTGCCGGACTCCCTGGCCGGCCTGAGCCGGGAGGTGCATGCGGCCGTCGCGCAGGGACGGCTGGACGAGGCGATCCAGCTGGTCCAGGCCGCCCTCCCCAAGGCCAAGGGCCCCTACGAAAAACCCTCCCTCAAGGCCCTGCTGGATCACCTCAAGGGCCGGAAGGCCGGGTATTGACCGATTGGCGGGGAGGCCCGGCAACCGCGAATCGGGCACACTGGAGGTGGCTCCGGGGAGCCGCCTTCTGGCCCTCCTGGACGATTCTGCAGAGGCCCCATGCACCACGAACGCATCGCGATCATCGACTACGGCAGCCAGTACACGCGGCTCATCACGCGGCGGCTGCGGGAGCTGGGCGCCTTCGGCCTGGTCTACAACAGCGGTGCCACGGCCCAGGAGATCGGTGGAGCGGACCTCAAGGGCGTGATCCTGTCCGGCGGCCCCAACTCGGTGCTCGAGCCCGGGGCGCCCGATCTGGACCCGGCCATCCTGGAACTGGGGGTGCCCATCCTGGGCATCTGCTATGGCCAGCAGCTCCTGGCCCGTAACCTGGGTGGCCAGTTGCACCGCTCCGCCAGCCGGGAGTACGGCAAGGCGGACATCCAGGCCATGCCCGAGATCTCCATGCTCTTCGAGGGCCTGCCGCACGCCCAGCAGGTGTGGATGAGCCACGGTGACCACGTGGAGGTGGCTCCGGCGGGCTTCACGGTCACGGCCAAGACCCCTTCCGTGCCGGTGGCGGCCATGGAGGATCCCAAGCGCGGGATCTACTGCCTGCAGTTCCACCCCGAAGTGACCCACAGCGCCCAGGGCACCCCCCTGCTGCTGAACTTCCTGCGGCACTGCGGCATGGCCCTGGACTGGAACGCGGGCAACTTCATCGACGAGAAGGTCAAGGCCATCCGGGCCCAGGTGGGTTCGGGCACCGTGGTGCTGGGCCTCAGCGGCGGCGTGGATTCCAGCGTGGCGGCCCTGCTGCTGCACAAGGCCATCGGCCGGCAGCTGACCTGCGTCTTCGTGGACCACGGCCTCATGCGGAAGGACGAGATGAAGCAGGTGCAGGCCTACTTCGCGCCCTTCGAGCTGCAGGTGATCTGGGTGGATGCCTCCGATGAGTTCCTGGGCGCCCTGGCGGGTGTCACCGATCCCGAGCAGAAGCGGAAGATCATCGGCGGCAAGTTCATCGAGGTCTTCGAGCGCGAGGCTGGCAAGGTGAAGGCCGACTTCCTGGGCCAGGGCACCACCTACCCCGACGTGATCGAGAGCAGCGGCATCGGCGGCGCCATCCTGGTGAAGTCCCACCACAACGTGGGCGGCCTGCCGGAGCGCATGCGGATGCAGCTGGTGGAACCCCTCCGCGAGCTGTTCAAGGATGAGGTGCGGGCCACGGGGCTGGCCCTGGGCCTGCCCGAGGAGATGAACCAGCGGCACCCCTTCCCGGGGCCCGGCCTCGCCGTGCGCCTCCCCGGCGCCATCACCCGCGAGCGGGCCACCATCCTGCAGAACGCCGATGCCATCTTCCTCCAGGAACTGCGCGAGAGCGGCTGGTACGCCAAGACCAGCCAGGCCTTCGCCGTGCTGCTGCCCGTGCAGACCGTGGGCATCATGGGTGACGAGCGCACCTTCGAGTGGATGTGCGCCCTCCGGGCCGTGACGAGCGAGGACTTCATGACCGCCGACTGGGCGCGACTGCCCCACGAGCTGCTCGATCGCATCGCGCAACGAATCGTGCGGGAGGTGCGCGGCATCAACCGCGTGGTCTTCGACATCACGAGCAAACCGCCCGCGACGATCGAGTACGAATAAAAGAATTCATCCACAGATTTCACAGATTCACACAGATTCGACTGCAGGGAATATGACACTGCTTCGGATCTGCCTGCTTCTGCTCTTCAAATCTGTGCAATCTGTGAAATCTGTGGACCTAATTATTTCCCTGGGAACAGCATGGCCAAGCGCAACGAACCCGTCCGCAAGTCGGTGAAGGATGTCCTGGAGGATCTGCTGGCGGGGCACCGCGAGGCGGCCTTCAGTGGACCCGAATCGGCCTTGAAATACCTGCGCCGCACCTTCGAAAGCCAGGGCAGCCTGCCCAATGCCGTGAAGGCGGTGGCCTACGACCTGAGCGCCGACGCCCAGGGACAGTGCGGGCAGTGGGAGGCCTGTGTGGAGTCGGTGGCCCAGGTGCTCGGCTACTTGCCGGAGCTGGAAGCGGCTTTCCCCCACGAATACCGCCGCATGCTGGAAGGGCTGACCTGCTTCGAGCGGGGCATCCAGGGCCACAGCGAACTGGGGGACTTCCATGCGGCCCTGGAGCTCTGCGAGCGGGCCATCACCCTGGGGCTGGGCGCGCACTTCGCGGCCAAGCGCGATTCTCTGGAGGGCGGTAGGGCCCTGACTGGGCACCTCCTTGCCCCCGCCCGCGCGCAGGCCGGCCGTACTGCGCAGGAAAAATCGGCAATGGCGCTGCGGAACTCGGCTATCCGGGATTTTTCTGCCTGTGCGATGATTTCGGAGTACAGCCATCCCCCATGGACACCGTAGAGGGCAAGCACGGGGAAGCCATGACCGAAAACATCCAGGTGGTCCCCCAGCAGGTGAGCATCCTCATCGTGGATGACTTGGCCATCGTGCGCCTTTCGCTGCGGCACATCCTGGCGAAGGCCGGCTACCGCTGCCGCGAGGCGGAGGATGTGGCTGCCGCGCTGGCCGTGCTGGACGAGGACACCATCGACCTGATCCTCTGCGACATCCAGATGCCCGGCGCCTCGGGGCTCGACCTGGTGAAGGCCATCAAGCACCGCATCCCCGACACCTCCGTGGTCATGGTCAGCTCCCTGGAGGAGGCCGAGACGGCCATCGAGTGCCTCCAGCGGGGCGCCTTCGGCTATGTCCTGAAGCCCTACCAGCCCCGCGAGATCCTGGTGCAGGTCAACTCGGCCCTGCGCCGGCGCATGCTGGAGATCGCCTTCCGGGACCGGGAGGCGCAGCTGGCCCAGAAGGTGCGGGAGCAGACGCTGGAGATCCGGGACTCCCGCGAGGAGATCGCCCTCCGGCTCATCGCCGCCAGCGAGCACCGGGACAACGAGACGGGCATGCACGTCCGGCGGATCGGACTCTACGCCGCGGAGATGGCCCGCCTCCTGGGCTGGGATCTGCAGGGCGTGGACACGATCCGGGCGGCGGCCCCCATGCACGACATCGGCAAGATCGGCGTGCCGGACGCGATCCTGCAGAAGCCCAGCACCCTCACGGAAGCGGAGTGGGTGACCATGAAGCGGCACACGACCATGGGCGCCACCATCCTCAAGGGGTCCACGGTACCGTTCATCCAGATGGGGGCCCGCATCGCCATCGGGCACCATGAAAAGTGGGATGGCAGCGGCTATCCGAAGGGACTGCGGGGCGAGGCCATCACCCTGGAGGCCCGCATCACCGCCCTGGTGGATGTCTACGATGCCGTGAGCAACCGGCGGCACTACAAGGAACCCTGGCCCGAGGAGCAGGTGGTGGACCTGATCCAGAAGGGCAGTGGCGTCCACTTCGACCCGCGCCTGGTGGAGCTGTTCCTGGCGAACCTGGATCGCTTCCGCGCCATCCTGAACGCGAATCCGGACGAGGCCCACGACGAGGACCCCGGCATCTGAGCGCGGGTGTAGGCTGGGGGCCCTGGAGGCCACCATGAAGCTCACCGACTACCGCACCCTGGGCCGCTCCGGACTGCGCGTCAGCCCCCTCTGCCTCGGCACCATGACCTTCGGCAGCGACTGGGGCTGGGGCGCCGAGGTGGCCGAGAGCCGGGCCATGCTGGACGCCTACCTGGGCGCCGGGGGCAACTTCATCGACACGGCCAACATCTACACCAAGGGCCACAGCGAGGCCATCCTGGGCGACTACTTCGCCGAGCGCGGGGGACGGGACCGGGCCGTGCTGGCCACCAAGTTCTGCGGCAGCCTCCACCGGGGCGATCCCAACGGGGGCGGGGCCGGGCGGAAGGCCATCCAGCAGCAGCTGGAGCAGAGCCTGCGGCGCCTGCGCACCGACTGCGTGGACCTCTACTGGCTGCACTTCGATGATCCCCATACGCCCATCGACGAAACCATGCGCGCGCTGGATGACCTGGTGCAGGCGGGGAAGGTCCGCTACCTCGGCGTCTCCGACACTCCGGCCTGGAAGGTGGTGCAGGGTCAATGCGAGGCGCGGTTCCGGGGCTGGTCCCCGTTCGTCGCCCTGCAGATCGAGTACTCGCTCATCGAGCGCACGGTGGAGCACGATCTGCTACCCATGGCGCAAGACTGCGGACTGGGCGTCACGCCCTGGTCCCCGCTGAAGGGCGGCCTCCTGACGGGCAAGTACGGGAGGAACCGCCAGCCCCAGGGCGAAGGCCGCCATGTGCCCGGCGTGTCGAAGAGTCTGACGGATCGCAACTACAGCATCATCGAGGCCGCCGAGGCTGTGGCGGCCGAGCTGGGCACCGGCGTGGCCCAGGTGGCCCTGGCCTGGGTGCTGGCGCGGCCCGGCGTGGCCAGCCCGATCCTCGGCGCGCGGACCCTGGCCCAGCTGGAGGGGAACCTGGCCTCCCTTGACCTGGACCTGCCGGCGGCCTTGGCGGCCCGCCTGGATGCGGCCAGCGCGCCTGCGCCCATCTTCCCCCACGCCTTCCTGGCCAACACCCGGCACGTCATGCAGAGCGGCGCCAGCATCAACGGCCTGGCCTCCGATCCCTGGGCCCTGGCACCTGCGACCGATCAGGAACGCTGGTGAACCTGAATCTCAGAGAAAACCTCACCACGAAGACGGAAGGACCACGAAGAAGGGCATGAACACTTGCTTTGCCTCTTTCGTGGTCTTCCTGTCTTCGTGGTTAAGGGGAATTTGAACCTAGAACTACGCCTGGATGGGATCGGACGCGGGTGGCGCTTCGGTGGCCTTGCGCCCCCTGGAGATGGTGAACTCGCCGAGCATCATGGGCACGGCGGCCTTGAGCATGAGCGTGAAGACCAGGAAGCCGATGGCGAAGATGCCCGCGGCCACTGCGATCTCCGTGAAGGAGGGCGTGTAGACGTAGATCTCGCCGAGGGCGTCGGGGGTCAGGCCGGGGATGATGAGGCCCATGCCCTTCTCGATGTAGACGCTGGCGTAGATCAGCACGCAGCCGAGGTTGAGGAGCTTCCAGTTCGTCCGGAACTTCGGCACCAGGAACAGGATGAAGGCCACGAACCCGAACAGGATGGAGGCCCAGGCATAGGGCACCAGGGTGTTGTGGCCCTTGAGGCCGAACAGCAGGTACTGGAAATAGACCACGTGCTCGGTGCCCGAGTAGAGCTCCTTGAAGGACTCGGCGGCCGTGAGGAAGAGGTTGAAGCCCATGGTGTAGGCCATGAGCTCGGCGATCTTGAAGATGGCCTCGTCCTTGATGCTGAGCTTCGTGGTCTTGCGCAGGACCTGCAGCAGGATGAGCAGGATGGCGGGGCCCGAACAGAAGGCCGAGGCCAGGAAGCGCGGCGCGAGGATGGCGGAGTTCCAGAAGGGGCGGGCCCCCAGGCCGTTGTAGAGGTAGGCGGTGACGGTGTGGATGCTCACGGCCATGGGGATGGAGAGCAGCACCAGCGGCGTGACGAGCTTCTTCACGTAGTGGCGCTCGGTGTAGGCGCAGTAGAGCAGGTAGGTCACCACGAAGTAGTTCAGTACGAGGTACGCGTTCAGGACGAGCACGTCCCAGGCCAGCATGGACTGTGGCCAGTTCAGGCGTCCCACGAAGGGCATGATGTGCCAGAAGCGGTCGGGCCGCCCGATGTCCACCATGACGAAGCCCAGGCACATCACCAGGGCGCTGATGGCCAGCATCTCGCCCAGGATGGTGATCTCCTTGATGGGCTCCCAGTCGTAGATGTAGGCGGGGATGACCAGCATGATGGCGGCGGCGGCCACGCCCACCAGGAAGGTGAAGTTGCCGATGTAGAAGCCCCACGAGACCTGGTCGCGCATCCTGGTGACGATGAGCCCCTCGTTCAGCTGGCCGATGTAGGCCCAGGATCCGACGGCGATGAGGAGCAGCAGGAAGCCCACCCAGGCGTAGTAGTACCGGCTGCCATGGGTGATGATCTGGACGGTGTCGGTGATGAATCGCCGGAAGTTCCGCAGCATGGCCTCACACCCCGTAGAAGTAGAAGAAGTTGGGTTGGGTGTTCAGTTCTTCCTTGAGCTTGAAGACGCGCTTGTTCTCGAGGACATAGCGGATCTCGCTCTCCTTGTCGAGCAGGTTGCCGAACTTGCGGGAGCCCGTGGGGCAGATCTCCACGCAGGCAGGATAGAGGCCCTTGCGCGTGCGCTGGACGCAGAAGGTGCACTTCTCCACCACGCCCTTGGGCCGCGGCCGGTTGCCCAGGTAGTGCGTGTCCGGGTTGACCTGGTCCGGCGGCAGGTTCGGCTCGCCCCAGTTGAAGTGGCGCGCGCCGTAGGGGCAGGCGGCCATGCAGTAGCGGCAGCCGATGCACCAGTTGTAGTCCACCACCGTGATGCCGTCCTTCTCGCGCCAGGTGGCGCCCACCGGGCAGACCTTCACACAGGGCGGCTTCTTGCACTGCTGGCACTGGACCGGCATGTAGAAGTGGCCCTCGCGGGGCACCTCGTCGGGGTTGTAGTAGTGTTCGGCGTGCTGGAGGTTCACGCCCTCCTCCTTGTCCAGTTCCAGCACGCGGATCCACTGCACTTCCGGGCTCCGGGACTGGTTGTTCTCCTTCACGCAGGCGTGGACGCAGCGGCGGCAGCCGATGCAGCGGCTGAGATCCAGCGCGTAGCCGAAGATCACGCCAGGCATGGCGGGCGTGGTGCCGACCTTCACGTCCCTGCCGTACTTCGCCTTGTATTCCTTCTCCAGGCGGGCGATGACGGAAAGGACTTCCTCCTTGGACAGCTCCTGGAAGTTGTGCTGGAGGAACTCCTCCTTGCTGAGGGTGCCGCAGCCTGTGAGGGCGGTGGCCACTGCGGCCACGCCGGCGCCGAGGAAGTCGCGGCGGTCCAGGCCGCAGCCGCCGGAGGCCTGCTGGGCGCTGTCGGGTTGGGAGGTGAGCTTGCCGTCCATCATCGGGTGCCCCCTTTCTTGGTCCGGATGTCCTCGGGCCGCGTGGGCGGCGGCATGGGTTTCAGGGCCGCGAAGCGGGGGGCGTGGGGGTTGTGGCAGTGGACGCAGAGCAGGTACTGCTTCGGACCGTTCCAGCTGCCGGTGCGCTTGCCGTGGATGCCCACGCGCCAATCGCGGAACTTGTCGCCGTGGCACTGGCCGCAGAGCTTGTAGGAGGCCGTGAACTCGACCTTCTCCCCGCTGGCCAGGTGCAGGCTGTCGCGGCTGCTGGCGTCGTGGCAGTCCAGGCACCAGCGGGACTCGGGGCCGTGCTTGAGCTCGATCTCGCTGTGCATGGCCAGCTCGCGGCGCCTGGTGTCCACCTTCAGCTGCTTCCCATCGTGGCAGCCGGTGCAGGGGAAGATGCCCTCGGTGAAGGGGGGGGTCGGCACCTGGATGCCCTCCTGGGTGGCGGGCTCCGCCTTCTTGGGGGGCTCTTTGGCGCCGGCAGGCAGGCCCGCCAGGAGCAGGGCCAGGCCTGCGGATCGGATCAGGCGTGCGGTCATGAATCCACCTCCGGGATCGAAGCGTTCAAATCGTCGCCACCACCCTTGGGGGCCGGGGCCTTCAGCAGTCGGGGCGCGAGCATGAGGGTGGCGCCGAAGCACATGAACCCCAGGAAGAGCGTCAGGGGGCGGCCCACGGCCAGATCCTCGAACAGGAACTTCAGGGCCGTGACGATGAGCACCGGATAGACCAGCCAGCGCAGCTCGAGGATGGGCACCCGGCGGCCGAACCAGGCCATGGCGATGGCCAGCAGCGACAGAACTCCGGTGCGCAGCGCCGCGAGCAGGTCGGCCTGCGGGGCTCCTGGGGAGAGGGCGGCGCTGAGGGTGCGGACGGCCAGGGCGCCGGCCCCGGTGGCGGCGACCGCGCCCAGGCCCAGGATCAGCGGCCGCAGCCGCCGGGTGGTGGCATCCGAAGGGCGGCGCAGCAGGAACCAGGCGACAGCTCCGGTCAGGAGGCCCAGGCAGAGGAGGCCCGGCAGGGGCAGGGAAGCGCTGGCCCCGCCGGCCACGAAGAAGGCGCGGAAGGACCAGCTGAGCAGCCCGGAGGCCGCGGCTCCCACTCCCAGGAAGAGGGCGCTCTGGATGAACAGGACGATCCGCCGCAGGTGCAGGCCGGCCGCCATCAGCCCCAGACCGAGAGCCGCAGCCAGGGGCCCGAAAACAGGCTGCGGTAGCAGGATCGCCCCGCCCAGCAGCACCAGGATGAGGGCCAGGAAGGTGAAGAAGTTGAAGTTCGCCCGGGTCTCTTCCTGGTCCTTGGCGAAGCGCAGGGCCGTGGCGTAGCACCCCAGGCCCGCCACCGCGGCGCCGGTGCCCAGAACCCCGGCTCCCGAGCCCGTGGCGAGGGCGACCCGGAAGGCGCCGCCGAAGCCCACGAGCAGGACGAGGAGGGACTGGATCTTCTCGAAGGCGTTCACCACGCGCTGCCGCTGGAGCATCCGGAGGGCGAAGCTGCCGAGGTAGAGCACGACCAGGGCCAGGGCGAAGGCCGTGGCGCGTCCGGGGGAGATGCCCCGGTAGGCCGCGGGCAGGCCCCCGGGCCAGGCGGCCAGCGAAGTGAGGATCAGCACGCCCAGGTTGGCGGCCAGGGCCGTGGGCCAGCGCAGGCCGTGCCAGCGGCGGCCGTAGGTGACCCAGAGGGAGCCGAGGCCGAGGGCGAGGAAGACCAGCAGGAAGGGTTCGATGGCGCGTCGGCTGGTCATCAGGGCGAAGCCCGAGCCCAGGGAGGCGAGGGTGGCCAGCCAGATGATGGGCTGCAGGTTCCGCCGCCAGGCCACGGCGCCATGCAGGCAGGTGACGGCCAGGAGCAGGAAGGCCGCCAGGCCCGGCTCGAGGATGCCGAAGCGGGCCGTGGACTCCACGAGCAGCGGATAGGCGATGAGAATCGAGGCCAGGGCATGGAAGGCGGCATCCAGCGGCTGCCTGGCGCGGTCCGCCAGGAGGGCCCAGGTGATGGCGAAGGCGAGCCCCAGCGCCACCCCCCAGCCGCGGTGGACGGTGCCGGCATCCACCAGGGCTCGGATGAAGGTGGCCCCGCCCAGGATGAGACAGGTCCGGCCGATGAGGCCCATCCAGCGGACAGGGTTGGGCAGGTCCGCGGTGGCAGGGGCCTCCGGGGTAGGCCGGGGCCTTTCGATTGCCACTGCCGAGGCGGGATCGGCCCGCTCCGGTGCCCGGCCTTCGAGGAGGGCCACCCGGTCCTCCAGGCGGGTCACGGTCTCAGCCAGGTCGGCGAGGCGCAGCTCCAGGGCGCTGGGCAGGCCCTTGGCCTGGTCGCGCTCGGGTGGGTACACCTCGGCCGTGGACATGGACAGGAACCCCCAGAGGAGGTGGCGGAAGGATGGATTTAGGAATGTGTTGTCCTCATGCCACGTCCCGGCAAGGGGGGCGTCAAGCGAATTATGGACATTCCAAATGATTCATAACAAAAACAATGAATGTTGTTGGGACATAAATGACTTCGGCATCCTAGAGCCTTGCTGGAGGTTCTATGAGAAAACCGGCGAACGCCCCTTCCCGGCGACTTCAAGCGCCGCTTGGGGCATGTGCCGAACATCACAGTCCGGTGGCAGCTACCGCCAGCTGCGGCCAGAACGGCCCAGGGCTGCGAGCACTTCCTCCGCGGCCCGGAGTCCATGGTCCTGGGCCTCCTCGAAGAGGGAGAAGCCGCTGAGCTCGGTGTGCGCGAAGTGGATGGCGCCGAAAGGACGGGCGAGGGCCAGGAACTCGGAGTCCCAGAGCAGGCCCGGCGCCGGGCGCACCATGGCGTGGCCCCAGCGCATGACGTCGAGGCGGGCCACGAGCCCCTCAAGATCGGGATGGACCCGGCGCAGGTCGTCCATCACCATGCGGGCGCAGGCGGGCCAGTCCAGGGCGCGGAGCCGGGCGCGCTCGGCATCGCAGTCGGCCCCGGCGAAGGGCCGGTACCAGGTCCAGACGGTGGGGCCATGGTCCCGCAGGCTCTGGTGGGTGGCCACCACGTAGCCCAGGGCCTCGCTGTCGCGCAGCACGTTGTCCCAGGCCAGGGGGAAGGTGGGCTCCGCGGGCCGGGCGCGGAGCGTGAGGTTGGCCACCATCCAGGGTGCGTTGCGGATGCGGGTTCCCGCCGGGCGGGCGGCGGCGAAGCCGTCGATGACATGGCGGGCCACGTGCTGGGGGCCGGCGAAGATCACCCGCCTGGCCCGCCAGCCGACGCGCCGCTGGTTGGGAACATCCCAGGCCGACACCAGGAGCGCGTCCTGCTCCTGGCGGATCGCGGTGGCCATCACGGCGCAGCGCAGGCGATCGCCGCAGACCTTGCGCAGATGCTCGATGAGGAACCCGTTGCCCTGGGGCCAGGTGAGCAGGGGGCGGGAGTCCTCGCCGGGCCCCTGCTTGCGGGCCGCGAAGTAGAAGAGGCCGGCCCAGGCGCTGGTGGTGTCGAGCCTGGAGCCGTAGTCGTCCCGGCAGGCATAGTCCAGCAGCCAGCACAGGCGGGGCGAGTCGAGGCCCTGCCGGTCCAGCCAGGCCGCGAAGGATAGCGCGTCGAGGGCGCGGGCTTCGGGCGCGTCCGAACACCGGGAGCGCGGGATGCTGAAGGCGGGACGGCCCCTGCCATCCCTGAAGGCGGCCCAGCGGTCCACCTCCTGGAAGAAGGCGTGGTACTGCCGCTCGTCCTCGCGGCTGGCCCCGGCCCTCAGGTAGAGGCCTTCCCACCACTGGCCGTAGGCGAAGATGCGCTCCTCCGGCGCGCGCACCGTGGCCCCCTCCGGGAACAGCGGCTCGCCTCCCGCGCTGAAGCCTTCCAGCACGCCGCATTCCTCAAGGAGGCGCAGCACGGCGTGGTTGCCGCGGTCGGGCACGGGGAGGTAGTGGGCGGCCCAGGGGAAGGCGCTCACGTGGTTGCGGCCGGATCTCGAGGTGCCCCCGGGTTCTGGTTCCAGCTCCAGCACCCGGAAATCATCCACGCCCGCGCCGGCCAGCCGCCAGGCGGCACTGAGGCCGGCCACGCCGCCACCCACGATGAGGGTGGAAACCGGCTCGAAGCGATCCGGCTCGGGGAAGGCGCCGCCCCTCAGCCAATGGCCCAGGGGCAGGTCCGGGCCCACGAGCTCGCCCGGGAAGGGGAACTCGGGTTTCCGGCGACAGGCGAGGGGGAGCGCCGCGGCGGCCGTGCCCGCGAGGAAGTCGCGGCGCTTCATTGAGGCGGCGCAACCTCACGACCACCGCCGCCACTCCCGGGTGTAGAGGTGGACGAGGACCTGGTTGTCCAGGCGGTTCACTTCCACCGGCACCCGGTCCATGTCCTTCGGAAAGGCGAACATGGCGGCGGTGGCCTCGTCGGACAGGTGGCGCAGGCCCGGCAGCACGCGGGTGGGCGGGGCGAAGTCGCGCTTCGAGGCCAGGGCGAAACCCCACACGCCGAAGGAGGGCACGGCCAGATGGAAGGGGCGGACCTTCAGGCCCGAGGCCTCCATGGTGGTGGTGATGCACCAGAAGGACTGCCGCGCCATCAGGGGCGAGGTGCTCTGCACGGTGATCATGGCGTCGTCGGCCAGACGGCGCTGGAGCAGGCGGTAGAAGCGGGAGGTGTAGAGCTTGCCCAGGGCGTAGGTGTTGGGATCGGGGAAGTCCACGAAGGCCAGGTCGAAGGGGGCCCCGGTGGTCTCCTGCAGCCACACCATGGCATCGGCGTTGACGACCTTCACCCGGGGATCGTCCAGGGCGGCGCCGTTGAGCTGGCGCACCATGGGTTGGTACTGCGCCATGTCGGTCATGGCGGGATCCAGGTCCACCAGCACCACCTCCTGTACCGAGGGGTGCTTCAACACCTCGCGCACGGCGAGGCCGTCGCCGCCCCCGCAGACGAGCACGCGCTTCGCGCCGGGCCTCACGCCGAAGGCGGGATGCACCAGGGCTTCGTGATAGCGGTACTCGTCGGCGCTGGAGAACTGCAGGTTGCCGTTGAGGAAGAGCTGGAAGCTGCCCCGCCCGCGCGTGAGCACGATGCGCTGGTAGGCGCTGTCCTTCGCGTAGACGATCTCGTCCGCGAAGACCTCCTCCTCCACCGCCAGGGTGAACTTCCCGGCGAAGGCCAGGCCCACGGCCAGCAGCGCCATGACCGCAAGGCAGCGCAGGCGGATCATGCGGGTGGGGCCCAGCTGCGACTGCAACAGGTGCGTGGACCAGAGGCCCACGCCGGCGTTCAGCAGGCCGAACAGCAGGCTGGTGCGCACCAGGCCCAGCTTGGGCATGAGCAGCAGGGGAAAGAGCAGGGAGGCGAAGAGGGCGCCGATGTAGTCGAGGGTCAGCACGCCCGCCACCAGGTCCTTGAAACGCACCTGGTCCTTGAGGATCCGCATGAGGATGGGGATCTCCAGGCCCACCAGGGTGCCCACGGCGACCACGGTGCCGTAGAGCACCACGCGGAAGGCGTGGGTGTGGGCGAAGGCCATGAAGAGGAGGGGCGCCGAGAAACCACCGACCAGGGCCACCGCCAGCTCCAGGTCCACGAAGCGCCTGGCGAGGCCCCGGTGCAGGAACTTCGACAGCCACGAGCCCAGGCCCATGGCGCTGAGATACACGCCGATGACCGTGGAGAACTGCGTGACCGAATCGCCCAGCAGGTAGCTCGACAGCGTCCCCGCCACCAGCTCGTAGATCAGCCCGCAGCTCGCGATGAGCAGCACACTGATGAAGAGGAGCGGAGCCTTCAGCGCGGGTTGGGATTGTTCGATCGGTTCAGACATCTTGAAGCGCAGAGGTCAAAGGATTCACCACGAAGACAGGAAGACCACGAAGAAATGCAAAAGTGAAAAAACCACCACCAAGAGACCAGGAAATGCAGGGACGAGGCCGGTTCGGAACATTCCCACGGCGGGTTGAAGGCAACGACCTATTTCAGTCCTGCTTCGTGGCCTTCCTGTCTTCGTGGTTGGTCTTCCCCCATTCCGTCACCCATGGATCGCGGCGGCGATGATGATGCTGATGCCCAGGATGAGGCAGCCCAGGACGATCCCGAGGGCGACGTTCTGGTCGTCCTCCATCTCCTTGCGCAGGGAGAAGGGGAGCACCTTCACGAGGAAGAGCCAGACCAGGCCCAGGATGACCAGGCCCAGGACGGAGAAGACGGCGGCGACGAGGAGCTGGTGCAGCATCTGGTTCGTGATCATCACTTACCTCCGTGGAAGCCGTTGTTGTGCAGGAAGGTGCGGTAGGCGCCGGGCGTCTGGCGGACGCTGGGGGGGAGATCGGCCCGGCGCCGTTTGCCGAAAAACTCCCGGCCGAAGAAGCCGTTGGCGACCATGAGGCTGAAGCCGCCGCCGAGGAACAGCATGTAGAGGATCCGCATCATTCATCATCTCCGCTGGCAGTCGCCGCCGTGCCGTACATGCTCTCCTGCCAGCGGCGGCCCTCGAAGGCCGCCACCTGGAACACCAGTATCAGGGGCACCACGAGGATGGCCAGCAGGGCGAGTCCGGGGTAGAGCCAGCGCATGACGCCCTGGCGCAGCTGCACGTCGAGGACGCCGACGGGGGGGAACTTCCCGTCCCACTGGGGGGCCAGACGCAGGACGTAGGAGCCCGGTGGCACGGCGCTCAGAAAGACGGTGCTGGTCTGCCCGCCTTCGGCCCAGGACTCGCCACCATCCACGCCATGGTAGAAGCTGCTCTCCAGCAGGAAGAGTTCGGCCACGCCCGTGGTCTCGCTCACCAGGGCCCCCTCCAGGCCGATCCAGGCGTTGTTGACCGGGGCGCTGAGGGTGACGGCCAGGTTGCGGCGGCCATCCTTGATCTCGATGGGACCGGAGAAGTAGACCGGTTCCTGGACCTCGGCGGTGGACGGCGCGCTGGGCGGGTTGGGCCTGCGCAGGGGAATGCCTTTGCGCACGGCCTCGGCGGCTTCCTGGCGGAGGCCCGGAGCCAGGTCGTAGAGGTCCAGGCGCTTCCGGAACAGCTCCACGTTGCGGTGCGTGGCGGACTCCACCATGACGAGGATCAGCAGCAGGCCGAGGGCCCCCACGATCCACAACGCGGACTTGGCGAGCGTCGCCTTGTGGGGATTGGGCTGGAAGGAGGCGATGCCACGGGGGGCCGACGGCGCGTCCTTGAGCTTGAAGGCGGTCCAGACTGCCTCTGGGTCCAGATATGTGGAGAGGCTCCAGTTCACCTCCTCGCCGACGCCCTTGTGCTTCTGGCGTTCGCGGGTGAGGCTGCGCGGCGGGGCGACGAACTCCGCCACCTGCACGCGCTCGCCCTGCTCCACCATCCAGTAGAACTCGCCCCAGACACCTTCGACGACGGCCTCGACATCCTGGAAGCGCCGCCAATTGCCACCAAGCGCATGGATGTTCTTCTGGCCATCCAGCGCCTGGGGCACTTCACCGGGCGGCAGGGCCACGGCCAGGCTCCAGTGGCCATCGCTCTCCACCAGCCACTTGAAGCCGTGCTGGGAGTCGAGGAGCAGGTATTCGGTCCAGGGATAGGCGGTGCCCTCCACCGTGCAGCTGCGGCGCAGCTGGCCGATGCAGATGACTTTCTCGCCCTGCAGCACGCCTTCGGTGCCCAGGGGGATGACCACCTCCTGGTGCGGCTGCTTGAGGCTCTTCAGGAAGGCCAGCTTCCCGTTTTCCGCCGAGAGCAGGCTGCCGCAGCTGGGGCAGCCCACGCGCTGAGTCTGGTCCGGCGCATGCAGCGCGAGGGCCCCGCCGCACTTGGGGCAGTTGAGGCCCTGGGCGCCGACCTTGGGGGGCTTCCTCGTACCGCCCTGAATGCGCAGGTCGGCCAGAGGGATCTCGCGGCCCAGGAAGAAGAGCGGGGGCTCCTCGCTGTAGTCCAGCGTGGCGAAGGCGCCATTGCGCCGGAGAGGTCCCGCGAAGCGGCAGGTGGCACTTGGGCTCGATGGCCCGGGGATTTCCCCTCGGCGGCCTGTGGAAGGTGGCTTCGCTTCGATTTCGCCCACGGTCAGGAACCCAGCCGGGCCCCAGGTCGGCAAGCCCCGGCCTGCAGGCTGCCGGCCGAGGGCGAGGTGCCATGCGGA
>JADKCH010000032.1 GCA_016714685.1 Candidatus Geothrix odensensis | reverse complement strand
ACACCGGCACGATGAGGCAGGGCCTGAAGTCGGTCATGGGGTCGGGCGGAAGACCGCGATGCCCTGGGATTTCCGGCCCTCCCGGCCCGAGTAGCGGAAGGATAGCTGCCCGGCCGCGCCATCCCAGGCGAGGTCGAGCTCCAGGGGTTCCTCGGGGCGGATGGGGGCCTGGAACTTGAGGTGCTCCAGGCCCTGGAAGGCGCCCGGACAGGAGAAGACCGCGCGCCCCAGGCGGATGGCCCAGTCCACCTGGATGAGGCCGGACAGGATCGGCTCGTTCGGGAAGTGCCCCTCAAAGGCGGGGTGGTTCTCTTCCACCTGGAGGGTGAAGGTCCCCGGGTCACCGGCCTTGGCCCGCAGCTCCCCGGGGAAGGGCATCACGACTGGAGCATCCTGTGGATGGTGGTCACCACGTCGCCCACGGTGCGCACGTCCTTGAACTCCTGGGCCTTGACGCGGCGGCCCGTGAAGTCCTGGAGCTGGATGGCCAGCTCGACCGCGTCGATGCTGTCCAGGTCCAGGTCCTTGAAGAGGTGGGAATCCAGGGTGATCTTCTCCGGATCCAGGCGGAAGGAGTCGGCGAGGACCTCCTTCAGCTTCAGGAAGATGTCCTGCTCGGTCATGGTCATGGAGGCGGCTCCGGAAGCGCTCATGGGGACACCTGGCGGTGGGTGGCGACGAAGGCGGCCAGGGTGGCCGGGGTGCGGAAATGGTGGGCGAAGCCGGAGGTCTTCTCGCCGTCCAGCTGGAGGCCGTAGGCCTTCTTCAGGGCGATGCCCAGCTCGAAGGCGTCGATGGAGTCCAGGCCCAGGCCCCCCGCGAAGAGGGGCTGGTCGTCGCCGATGTCCTCGGGCCTGGTGTCCTCGAGGTCAAGGGTCCTGACGATGAACCGCTTCATGTCGAGCGGCGAGATGTCCTGCAGCATGGATCTCCTGGTTGAACCGGTCCTCGAGCCAAGCCGTCACCTTGCGGGCGGCCTGGGACGGGGGGAGGTCGCTGAGGCCAGGCCAGGGCAGGTCAAGGGGCGCGATGGCGCGAAAGCTATAATCGCATGGATCGCGGGGCATCTCGTACCATCGGTGCCCCTTGGCCAGGAGGGGCGGCTCGCAGGCCACCAGGATGGGCAAAATCGGCGCCCGGGACTGCAAGGCCAGGTGCGCAGCCCCCCGGTGGAAGGCGTAGGGCTCCCCGGGCAGGGTGCGGGTTCCCTCAGGGAAGAGGAGGATGGTCTCGCCCCGGGCCAGGGCCTTGGCGCCCTCCTCGATGACCATGGTGGGGTCCAGGGCCGGGATGTAGCCCGCGGCCTTGACCACCCAGCCGAAGAGGGGGTTGTTCCAGATGTCGGCCTTCACCACGCAGGTGAGCTGGTCGATCAGGGACAAGAGGATGACCACATCCAGGTAGCCCGGGTGCGTGGCCAGGATGAGCACGCCGTCCAGCTCCTTCCGGGGTGGCAGGGCCTGGGTGCGCAGGTCGAAGATCCCGGCCCACTCCAGGAAGCCGGCCAGGGCCTTGAAGTAGCGGAACACGAACCAGCGGGTGCGCCGGTGCAGCTTGTCCGGGCCGCCCGGGAGGAGGTGCAGGATGGGCAGCCCCAGCAGGGAGAACAGTGCCCCGAGCAAGCCCAGGGACGAGAAGCCGATGCCGCTGGCGATGACCTTGAGGAAGCGCTTCATGCCGGTCTATCCCCTGGCCCAGCGCCAGGTGCCGCCCGCCTCGGCCCAGGGTCCCTGGGGGAGACCGGATTGGAGGGCCTGGAGCACCTGCAGTGACTGGGGGATGGGTGCCGGGTCTCCGGCGCCGCCGGATTCCCGCTGCAGCACCAGCCGCCTCGCAGCGGGCAGGCCGATGAGCAGGGCCACCGCGTGCAGGGGCGCCTCGCGGTCAGCGAAGGCGGCAAAGGGCGCGGGCAGGGGCTCATCGCCGTACACGAACAGCACGGGCTGGTCCGGGTCGGCGGCGTGGATGCCGAAGGCCTCCAGCAGGCCCAGGCCGAAGGTCTCGGGACCGGCCGCCAGGGAGATGGAAGGACTGGGATCCTGCCGGGCGATGGACCAGACGCCCGCCACCGCATTGTGGACATTCATGGAGAACTGGGTGGGGGAGGAGGGCAGTCCCCGGGCCAGGTCCTCCAGGATGGGCAGGGAGCGCGCCACCTCGCCGTGGCGGGAGGCGAAGACGGAGGGCAGGGGCCCCAGGCCCTCCGCCACCCGGCCCGCGCAGTGCAGCATGGCGCGGCCCAGAGGGCTGAGGCGGCGGCGGAGCAGGGGCTCGATGAAGCCGAGGTCGGGTGCCCCGCTGCTCGCCTCAAGGAACGGATCTCCCTGAACGCCAACCAGGGGGGCAGGCGACCAGAATGACGCGCGGAGAAGGGGGACGGAGACTGAAAGGTTAGGCATGGGTGCTGGGCGTCTCAGGAGGAATGTGTCCCGGAGCCCTGCCCGGTCAGTTGGCGGCCGGGATGGGAACCACCATGGCCTTGCCGGACAACACCCGCAGGAAGGTCTGGTCCGAGAGCATCCGGGAGACCGCCTCCACCACGACATCGCTCAGCACTTCCTGGTAGTTATCCGGCTTGTAGGAGCGGCCGAAGCGGCTGGCCCGACCCACGACCACACCCTTCCACACCGATTTGTCGCCGGAATGAATCTCGAGCAGCAGGCGCAGCTCCCCCTTATAGGTCTGGGTTTCGGTCACGCCATAGCGGAGGATCTCCCCCGTGAGCACGATGTTGGCCCCTTCGACCTTATCGGAGATGGGCAGCCCCGCCTCCTTCATGAGGTCGAGCACGCGGCTGGTGAGGAGAGCGGGCACATCGTCTGTGGTGGTGACGTAGCGGGAGTAGCTCTTTTCACGGTTCTCACCCACAAAGGTCTTGTCTTTGCGCAGGTCCACCAAGGGCTTCATGCCGACCTTGACATTCACGAAGGGCATCAGCTCGATGCGTTCCGTGGTCTCGGACAAGGTAGACGTGGGACGCCATTGGAGTGACATGCCGAAGGAGGGGCCGTCCGCGGCGGTCAGCGCTACGGAAGCAACCAGGATGGCGGCGCAGGAACGCAGGGATTGAGGGAAGGCGGAACGCATCGGGGTACTCCTAGGTGAGTGTGGGCAACCGCAGAATACCCGCAAGTCGTGAACCTCAGGGGCGGGCAGGCAGGTCCTTCGTGATGGCGTCCTCGCGCAGCTTCTCGCCGCCCACCACGTGGAAGTGGAGGTGGAAGACGCTCTGGCTGGCGTCCTTGCCGGCATTGGAGATGACACGGAACCCCTCGTCGAGGATGCCCTGGTCCTTGGCCACCTTCACGCAGGTGCTGAGGAGGGCCGCGCGGGTCTCCACGGACAGCTCATCCAGCTCCTTGAGGCTGGCCACGTGCTGCTTGGGAATGACGAGCAGGTGCACCTTGGCGCGGGGCCGGATGTCCCAGAAGGCCAACACGTACTTGTCTTCGAAGACCTTCCGCGAGGGCGCCGTGCCGGCCACGATCTTGCAGAAGATGCACTCGGCGGGCGGCTTGGGCGCCTCGGCGGCCAGCCCGGCGACGCCCAGGGTAAGGCAGGCGGCGAGGATGCGGAGAGGACGCATCAGCGCCCGCTCTTTTTCCAATCCGCGAGGAAGCCCTCCACGCCCTTGTCGGTCAGGGGGTGCTTGAGCATCTGGTCGAAGATCTTGGTGGGGATGGTGGCCACGTGGGCGCCGGCCAGGGCCGAGTCGGTGACGTGGCGGGGGCTGCGGATGCTGGCGGAGAGCACCTGGGTGTCGAAGGCGTAGTTCTCGAAGATGGCGCAGATCTCGCGGATGAGGTCCATGCCCTCGAGGTTGATGTCATCCAGGCGGCCCACGAAGGGGCTCACGTAGGTGGCCCCGGCCTTGGCGGCCATGAGGGCCTGGGTGGAGCTGAAGCAGAGCGTCACGTTGGTGTGGATGCCTTCGCCGGACAGCACCTTGCAGGCCTTGAGTCCCTCGGCGATGAGGGGCAGCTTCACCACCACGTTCTTGTGGATCTTCGAGAGGCGCCGACCCTCCTCGATCATGCCCGGGGCCTCCAGGCCGATGACCTCGGCGCTGATGGGGCCGTCCACGATGCCGCAGATCTCCTCGATGATCTGCTCGAAGGGCTTGCCGGTCTCCTTGGCGATGAGGCTGGGGTTGGTGGTCACCCCGTCCAGCACGCCCAGGGCGTTGATGCGCTTGATCTCGTCGATGTTGGCGGTGTCGATGAAGAACTTCATGGTCGCTCCTGGCCCTGCTCATGCTGGACCCTTCCATTCTCCCAGGGCTCGCGGGAAGCTGGAAGTCCGGAGTCTGACCATGGTGAATCCCGAGATCAAAGTGCTGACAAAGGCTTCGTGCGCCTTATCGACCACATGGGTTCGGATCTGTCGGTGGTGAACGCTGCGCGGGTGTCCTTCGGCAAGATGAAGGCGACCTTCGAGGACGGCGACGCCAAGCTGGTGGACTACCTGGCCGAGCACGAGCACACCTCGCCCTTCCGCCACACGGCGCTCACCCTCCATGTGAAGGCGCCCATCTTCGTGTTCCGGCAGTGGATGAAGCACCGCATCGGCTCGGAGTTCAACGAGATCAGCGGGCGCTATGTGGAGTTCCCAGAGGACGAGTTCTTTGTGCCCGCCACCTTCCGCCAGCAGGCCAAGGTGAACAAGCAGGGCAGCGAGGGGGAGATCGCGGAAGCGAACCGGGATCGGGCCCTGGCGAGCTACCTCGAGAGCTGCCGCGGGGCCGTCACCCACTACAAGGAGCTGATCGCCCTGGGTGTCTGCCGCGAGCAGGCCCGCTGCGTCCTGCCGGTGGCGCTCTACTCCGAGGTCTACTGGACCGTGAGCCTCCAGGCCGTGGCGCACTTCATCCGCCTGCGGGCCGATGGCCACGCCCAGTGGGAGATCCAGCAGTACGCCGCCGCCGTGCGGGCCCTGGTGGAGCCCCTGTATCCGGTGGGCCTCAAGGCCCTCCTGGCCTCCGGCAAGGGATGAACGCCCCGCCCCTCAACCCCGCCCTCTTCCACCTGGACAGGGACCACCTCTGGGTCATGCACTGCGCCGAAGGGCCCGTTCCGCGGGCGGCGATGCGGGCGGTGCGGGCCTTCATGCACAAGGAACTGCGGCCCTGGGAGGTGCGCTGGGAGGAGGACTTCCTGGGCCTTCCGGCGGCCCTGCGCCGCGAGGCGGCAGCCCTCATCGGGGGCGAGGCCAGCGACATATCCCTCACGGCCACCACCTCCTCGGGCCTGGTGACGGTGGCCCAGGGCTTCCCCTGGGAGCCCGGTGACGAGGTGCTGGCGCCCCTGGGCGAGTTCCCCGCCAATGCCTGGCCATGGCTGGCCCTGCGCGCCCGGGGCGTGGGATTTCGCGAGGTGCCGCTCTGGGCGGGGCACCAGGCTGGAACGGAGGCCTGGGCCAGCCTGCCGCCCACGGCCGAGTCCGATCCCGAAGCCCGGCTGATCGCCGCGATCGGTCCGCGAACCCGCCTCCTGGCACTCTCCTGGGTGCGCTTCCAGGATGGCCTGAAGCTGGACCTGCAGTGCCTGGGCGCGGCCTGCCGGGACCGGGGCGTCCACCTGGTGGTGGATGGCATCCAGGGCGTGGGCACCACCCCGCTGGAGCTCGAGGGCCTGTCCGCCTTCGCCACCGGCGGCTACAAGGGCCTCCTGGCCCCCGAGGGCCTGGGCTTCCTCTGGACCGAGGAGGTCTTCCGGCGGCCCTCGCGCCCCGGGCACCTGGCTGGCGGTGGAGGAGGCCACGGACTTCACGCGGCCCTCCACCGATTTCCAGCGCGGCTGGCTGCCAGATGGCCGGGCCCTGGAGCCCGGCGGTCCCAACCTGCTCCAGGCCTCAGCCCTGCTGGAATCGCTGCGCCTGCTCAACCAGGCCGGGGTGCCGGCCATTGCCGCCCATGTGGCGAGGCTGCAGGCGAGGCTGTTGCAGGCCCTGGACGGATCCACCCGGCAGGCGGAAGCCCGGCGCCTGGGCGCCCTGCTGCGAGAGGGCCGCCTGGGGCCCTTCCTGGGCTTTCATCACGGTGGCTCTGGGCCGGATCGGATGGACCGCCTGCTGAAGGCGGGTTACCGCCAGGGCGTCTTCGCCTCGGTGCGGGAGGGCTACCTGCGCGTGGCCTTCCATGGCTTCCACACCGAGGCCGACGCGGACCGGGTGGCCCAGTGGCTGATCGAGGCTATCGGAACAGCCAGCTGACCTTGGCCTGGATCACGTCGTCCGAGGGCAGCTTGCGCAGGATGGCCAGATCGGGACGAGGGGACAGGCTGGCCCGGTCGTTGATGAGGGCGTCCGTGCTGGCGCCATGGGTGTAGACCAGGAAGAAGGTGGACCCGGGCCGGAACTCCCAGCGGGTGATGAGGTTCAGGTTCCAGGTGCGGTAGCTGAAGGCGGTCTCGGGCGTGGTGCCGGGGGGCTGATCCAGGGGCAGGCCCGGGGCCAGGGTCTGGTCGTTGACGTAGTGCTGCAGGTCGCGGAAGTTCCAGTTGGCGGCCAGCCACTGGCTGAAGAGCTGGATGGTGAAGGCGGGGTTGAAGGCATAGGCCACCCGCAGGGACTGGTCGATCTGGCTGAGCCGGCGCAGCCCCACGATGGGCGTGGCGGCGGGCGTCTCCAGCCATTTCAGCTCGCCCTCGTCGCGGCTCAGGGAGGTGGTGAGCTGCACCTCCAGGGCAGAGGTGGGCTTGAGGATCTGGAAGACAGTCGCGTCCGTGGAAGGCCCTCCCTCCTGCCAGGAGCGGCTGGCGTTCACCTTCACATACCAGGGCCGGTTGCCCGGCGTGTCGAAGCCCAGGTTGGCGTAGGGCAGAGAGGCCCGGGCCAAGTACTTCTTGATGGGATCGGCGTAGGTGCGCAGTTCGCGGTCATCCTCGGCCGCCACGTCCACCCCCCCGCCGCCCCAGAGGGAGACGAAGTTGCTGAAGTCGGTCTTGGCCCAGCCGTTGAAGTTGCGGAGGAAGGTGTGCCCCGCCTGGTCCCGGGCGGCCGTGTGGTTGAAGCCCACCTCCCGGTGCCGCAGGATGCCCCAGGGGGCCTCCCAGTGCCGGACCAGCTCCACGTAGGCCTTCTGCTCATCGGCCCGGTTCAGGTAACCCGTGTCGTTGGGATTGTAGGTCCGGCCGGCGTTGATGGCCTGGGCCTCGAGGACCCACCCGCCACGCCAGTCCTGGTGGACCCGCAGGCGCCCCCGCCAGCCCTGCTCCTGGGTCTCCTTGGGGCCGGCCTGGGTGCGGCTGAGCGTGGCCTCGATGAGCCCACTCCGGTCGGTGGACTTGTAGACGCCGTCGACGGCCTGCGTCTGGGCGACCCGGCCCGCGGGCCCCGCCTGGTGCATCCCCGAGGCGAAGGCCCCCAGGTAGCTGCCCCGGTCATCCAGCAGCTGCTGGACGCGCAGGACGCCGTAGTTGGTGAGCGGCGCAAGCTCGCGCCGGAAGCGGTTCCCGGCCGAGTCCTGGATCACCGCGCGAGCTGGCTCCACGCTGGCCCCCAGGAGCCCGACGTTCGTGCCGCTGGAATACTTGGCGGTGTACTTGGCGGCGGCGGTGATGTCGGTGGCGCCGGGGCGATCCTGGAGGGACTCTCCCGCGCCGAGGGTTGGATCCGACAGTCCCTGTCCAATGCGACGGCTGTAGAAGAGGTCGGGCCCAGCTACCCGGAAGACGTCCATGCCCTCGAGGAAGAAGGGACGCTTCTCCGGGAAGAAGGTCTCCACCGTGCCCAGGTTCAACACGGCCTGGTCCACCTCGACCTGCCCGAAGTCCGGCCGGAGGCTCAGGTCCACCTGGGAGTGCGAGTTGAGGCCCCAGCGGGCGTCGAGGCCAGCCCGCTGTTCCCAGCGGCGGTCGTCGAAGGGCCGGGTCGTCTCGATCTTCCGCAGGGAGCTGAGGTACGGCAGGTACTCCTGGCGGGTCTGGGGGCGGAGTCCCTCCAGCCCCACCAGCTCGGGAAAGCGGCTCACGAAGCCCGTATCGCCGCGGGGAACCACGCGCCAGCGGGTGGACTCGCGGACGCTGCCCTGATCGGCGCGGCTGAAGTTGATGCCCCAGGTCTGGGGGCCCTCGCCGGGCTTGAAGCGGAGCAGGGACAGGGGGATCTTCAGCTCCGCCGTCCAACCGCCCTCGTCCACGGCCACGGCGCTCTCCCAGACACCGTCCCAGCTGGGATCGTAGGTGCTGTCGTTGTAGATGACCTGGTCCTTCTGGACGCCCGCCGCGTTCACCTCGAAGAGCACCGCGGTCCGGTGATCGTGGTTGGAGTCGATGGCCACGCCGAACCAGTCGCCCTGGCTCTCCTGGTCGCGGCGGTGGAGGCGGCGCACCACCTTCGCGGGGCCACCGTCCAGGGCGGGATCGTGGTGCATGCGGGCGCCGACATAGAGGAAGTGGTCGTCGAAGAGGACCCGGACCTCGGTCCGCTGCCGGGCGGGCACGCCGCGCAGGGGCCACTCCTGGGTGAAGCCGGAGGCGGGGGTGGCCCGCGACCACTCGGGTTCCTCGAGGCGGCCATCCATGTGGATGCCGGCCTCGGCGCGCAGGGCCCGCAGGCCCGAGTCCGGCCCAGCCGCGGCCAGGGCCGCGGCACACAGAGGGATCACGGACAGGAAGGTGGCGCGCATGGCTCTCCCGGCGACGCAACGGCCACCCGGGATCATGGTGCCACAGCTTGCGAGGTATCATCGAGCGGGGATCCTTTTGGATCCCCTGGACACATCATCAGATAATGGCGTCCAAGGAGTTGTCATGCGCATGCTGTTCGCGGCCCTGCTGTCCCTGCCCCTCCTGGCGGGGGGTGGCGGCACGGTCCACTTCAGGAACCAGGCCTTTCTGGCGGAAGTCGCCTCGGAGCCCCGGGAGCAGGAACTGGGCCTCATGCGCCGAAGCCACCTGGCCAAGGACCGCTGCATGATCTTCCTGTACGGGCGGGACGGTTATCACTCGATCTGGATGCGGAACTGCCTCATCAGCCTGGACGTGGCCTGGGTCGATGCCCAGGGGGTGGTGGTGGAGGTTGCCGAGAACGTGCCCCCCTGCTCGAAGGCCCAGTCCAAGCTCGAGCCCAGCCCCTGCCCCACCTATGGCGGGACCGTGCCGGCCCGGAACTTCATCGAGTTCGCCGCGGGCACCTTCAAGCGCCTGAAGCTGAAGAAGGGCGATGCCCTGCGCTGGGACCTCACCCTGGATGACGGCACCCGGCTGAAGGGCGGCGCCTGGGGGATGATGGTCCAGCGGTAGGCTACTCTTCGGCCTTGCCCGTGTCCTTGCCCCTTCGGGGGGGGCGCGTGAGGGTGCGCAGGTGTTCGGGCGTGGGTGGGAGCTCACCCAGGTCCAGAGGGCTGAGGCGGTCCGCCAGCAGCTTCCAGGCCTTGGCCTGCCGGGGCAGGCGCTCCGGCTGGATGACTTCGAAGCCCTGGGCATAGCTCACGAAGGGCGGCATCACCAGGGCGAAGCCTGTGTAGAGGAAGGCCGGCAGCCGCAGCCAGTCCGGTTCGGCCATGGGCCCCGGAGCGGGGACCGCGAAGAGGGGGTGGACGCCGCCGTTGATCCAGAAGCCGTGCGAGGGGTCGTGGCGCGGATAGACGAAGATGCGCCGCCGGTGCATGAGGGTGAAGGGGCCCACCCGGTGCTGCTCGACGGGCACGATGCCGGTGCCTTCCAGGGCGGGGCCGGAGCTGCGCTCGGGGTGGCCCACCACCTGGACGACCCTTCGGCCCCCGGCCTTCAGCTTGCGGAAGATGGTGCGCAGCTCTTCGGCCTCGTCCCCCTCCACGGTGCCCTGGCTGGGCTTGAGATCCCCCAGGAGGGCGACCTGCTCCGGGGCGAAGTCGTCGATGAGGCTGAAGACCCGCTCCCAGATCTCCATCTGCGGCGTGGCCGGCATGGGGTCGGGCCGGCGCCGGCGGGCAGCGCCCAGGCCAAAGAAGAGGTCCGACAGCACCAGCGTCTTGTGCCGGGGCAGCCACACCGCCCTCCGGCTGTCGAGCACCACATCCTCGCTGAGCTGCACCTGCACCGGAGCCTCCAACCTTCCATTGGACCACACGCGGTCCCAGAATCCTCGGAGGGAGGCCACTCGGCATGATCGCGGACGGAAGCCACCTGCTGGCTGGCCTGGGAACAGGCCTCTGCGGGGGGCTGCTCTCCGGCCTCTTCGGCATCGGTGGGGGGATCGTCATGGTGCCCCTCCTGGGGCTGGTCCTGGGCCTCGATCAGCACCGGGCCCAGGGGGCCACCCTGGCGGCCATGCTCCTGCCCACGGGCCTGCCGGCGGTGCTGGAGTACCGGCGCCGGGGCATCACCACGAGCCTCCCCCTGGTGGCCGTGCTGGTCCTGGCCTTCCTCTTCGGGGTCACCGGCGGGTCCCTCCTGGCCAACCAGATCGCCCAGGGGCCCCTGCGCTGGGGGTTCGCCGCCTTCCTGGTGTTCCTGGCCGTCCAGACCGTTCTCCGGAGGGAGCCGCCCGCGGTTCGTGGCGTCATGCCCGCCGACCTTGCCGGACTCTGGACCCGGGGCCTGCCCATCGGCCTCGTGGGGGGGCTCTTGTCGGGACTTACCGGACTCGGTGGCGCCGTGGTGGTGGTTCCGCTCCTGGCCTCGCGGTTCCGGATGACGCAGCTCGAGGCCCAGCTCACCAGCCTGATGATGCTGCTGCCGCCCATCGGGCTGCCGGGCGTCTACATCTACGCAAGGGCCCAGGGGAGCCTGCCTTGGATGGTGATCGGGGGCGTGGCGATCGGCTTTGCCGTCGGAGCCCTGGCCGGGGCCCGGGTGGCCACGGGCCTGCGGGGGCCGCGGCTGAAGCAGGTCTATGCCGCCTTCGTGCTGCTGATGGCTGTGCTCGTGCTGTGGCGGGGGCGCTGAAGGCGAAACGGCACGGGCTGGGGCTGGGTCGCCGGCCCTTGCGCTATCCTCAATCTGGAGGTTGCCGTGGCTCTGGATGTCCCGACCCCGCTCTATGTGGGCGAGCGCTTGCGAGACCTGATCCTGTGCTATGCGGGACCCTGGGCCTTTCTGCCCTACATGCGGAACCGGGAGGACCCGGAGCTGCTGTGGCACGCCCGGCAGGGCGTGATCCTGGCCTTCGTCGAGTGCGTGATGACGCTGGCTCTGGTGATCATCGGCCTCTTCCCCATCTTCGGCTCGGTTTCCACGCGCTTCTTCCTGCCCCTCTGGCTGCTCTGGTGCCTGGGCATGTCCGTGACGAGCATCCTGCAGGCCACCAAGGGCAAGAAGCACCGCATCCCGGTGATTCACCAGTTTGTCGAGTACTTGTAGATATCAGCGACGGGCGTTCAAGATCAACATCGCGTCACCGTAACTGAAAAATCTGTAGCGCTCCCGGATGGCCTCGGCGTAGGCCGCCTGCGCCACCTCCGGGCCCAGCAGGGCGGAGACCAGCACGAAGAGGGTGCTCTCGGGCAGGTGGAAGTTGGTGAGCAGGTGGTCGGCGGTGCGCAGCCGGTAGCCCGGCGTGATGAAGAGCCGGGTGGCGCCCTCCCGGGCCAGCCGCTGCCCATTCCACGCGCCTTCGAGGGTGCGCAGGGAGGTGGTGCCCACGCAGACGATGGGACGTGATCGATCCTTGAGGACGGGCTCGAGGAGGCCCGCGGTGCCCTCGGGGATCTCGAAGCGCTCCTCGTGCATGGCGTGGTCTTCCAGCCGCTCGGCGGTCATGGGTCGAAAGGTGCCCAGGCCCACGTGGAGACGGACCGGCTGCCAGGCGCAGCCGCGGGAGCGCAGGGCGGAGATCAGCTCCGGCGTGAAGTGCAGGCCCGCCGTGGGGGCCGCCACGGCCTCGCCCTCCCGCGCCGCGAACACTGTCTGGTAGCGGGTCTCGTCCTCCCCTTCGGCCAGGTGGTCGATGTAGGGCGGGAGGGGCAGGCGGCCGATGCGGTCGATCTCGTCCCAGTCCAGGCCGTGCTCCGCGTGGACCCGCACGGCGCGCAGACCCTCGGGCAGGGTCTCGAGGATGTCGAGCCGGGCGAGGGGCGCGTCAGAGACGGGATCCACCACGGTGGCGGAGGCGCCTGGCTTCAGGCGTGCGCCGGGCTTCACCATGGCCTCGAAGACGCCCTCGCCGAGGCCCCGCAGAAGCAGGGCCTCGCCGGCGCCGCCTCCGCTCCGCCGCAGGAAGAGGCGCGCGTGTCGCACCCGCACGTCGTTCGGCACGCAGAGGCTGTCAACGGGCAGCAGCACCGGCAGGTCGCGGATGCCGCGGTGGGACCAGGTCCCCGTCCGCGCATCCACCACCAGCAGGCGGGCGCCATCGCGCTCCGAGGCCGGGTGCTGGGCGATGAGCTCCGGCGGCAGGTCGAAGTGGAAGTCGGAGCGCTTCATCGGGACGACGTCACGCCTCGGCGAACTGCAGCTTGTGGAGGCGGGCGTATTCGCCGCCCTGGGCCAGCAGTTCCTCATGGCTGCCCACCTCCACGATGCGGCCCTGCTTCATGGCGCAGATGCGGGTGGCGCGCTGGATGGTGCTGAGGCGGTGGGCGATCACCAGGGTCGTGCGGTTCTGCATGAGCGTCTCGAGGGCCGCCTGCACGGCCCGCTCGCTCTCGGTGTCCAGGGCGCTGGTGGCCTCATCCAGGATGAGGATGGGCGGATCCTGCAGCAGGGCACGGGCAATGGCCAGACGCTGGCGCTGGCCGCCGCTGAGGCTGGAGCCCGTCTCCGCCAGCGGGGTGTCGTAGCCCCTGGACAGCCCCTGGATGAAGTCGTGGGCGTGGGCCTTCCGCGCGGCCTCGATGACGGCTTCGCGGCTGGCCTGCCTGCCGTAGGCGATGTTGTCGTGCACGGTGTCCATGAAGAGCAGCGTCTCCTGGGTGACGATGCCAATGGTCTGGCGGAGCTCCCGCGGATCGAAATCCCGGAGGTCGATGCCATCCAGGGTGATCCGGCCGCCCGTGGGATCGAAGAAGCGTGGCACCAGGTTCACGAGGGTCGTCTTGCCGCCACCGCTGCCGCCCACCAGGGCCACGGTCTCGCCGGCCTTCACCGAGAGGTCCACGCCGCGGAGTACCGGGTGCTTGCCGTCATAGGTGAATGACACGTCCTCGAAGCGCAGCAGGCTGGGCCGCGCGGGCACGGGCTTGGGATTCGGATGGACCGGCAGTTCCGGCTGGCGGTCCAGCATGGCGTAGACGCGGTCAAGGCTGGCCGAGGCCACCTGGATCTCGTTGTTGAGCTTGGTCAGGCGGCGCAGCGGATCGTAGAGGGCGTAGATGGCCAGGATGTAGGTGAGGAAGTTTTCTGAGGTGAGCGTCCCGTTCTTGAAGCGCCCCGAGGCGTAGGCCGCGAGGAAGGCCAGCAGGAGCCCACCCACCAGCTCCATGATCGGCGTGGAGAGCGCCGAGGCCCGGGCACTCTTCATGCCCAGGCGGTAGAGCTCCTGGTTCTGGAGCTGGAAGCGCCCGACTTCGTAGGATTCGCGGGCGAAGGCCTGCACCACGCGGATGTTGCTGAACACCTCCTTGAGGCGCTGGAGCAGGTGGCTGGAGGCCTCCTGGTTCCGGTGGTTCACCTTGCGGATACGCTGGCTCAGCTTCTTCACCGGCAGGACGACGAGGGGGCCGGCTAGGAAGAGCGTGAGGCTCAGCTTCCAGTCCATGTAGAGGACGGTGGCCAGCATGGTGAGGGCCACGCAGACCTCCCGGACCATCTCGGCCAGCTGGTTGCTGGCGATGCCCTGGACCGCGCCCACATCGTTGATGCTGCGGGTGAGCAGCTCGCCCACGGGGTGCTTCTGGAAGAAGGCTGGTTCCTGGAGCAGGAAGTGGGCGAAGAGCCGCTCCCGCAGGGCCTGGGTGGCCCGGATGCCACTGCGCACCATGAGGAGGGTGCCACTGTAGGTGAACAGGCCCTTCAAGGCGAAGAGGGAGACCAGGACGAGGGGCACCAGGAGGCCATTGGTGCGTAGCACGGAGGCCTCGGGAAGGTGGGCCAGCACCCAGGCCCGCAGGTGCTCCAGCTGCCCGAAGAGGCCCGGCTGGTTGGCTTGGAGCGCGTGGACCTTGCCATCGTCGAAGACGAACTTGATGGAGGCGATGAGGGCGCCTTGGCACAGCCCGGCCAGGAGCAGGAAGAGCGAACCCCCGGCAATGAGGGGGGCGTGGGGACGGAGGTGGTCCTTGAAGAAGCGCAGCAGCTGGGACATGGTCAGGCACCAGCTTAGCCGGTCCGCCCGGATCCGCCCTCCGGACGGATTACTCGACGGTCACCGTGACGTTGCTCTTGCTGTCGTCCAGGCTGAACAGCTCGGTGCCCTTGGGGGCGTTGAGGGCCTGGTCCATGAGCCGCTCCATGTCCACGCCCTTGGTCTTGGCCTGGCGCAGCTGCTCGTCCGACAGGTAGCCGCCCACGGCCCGGGCCAGTCCCAGGGCCAGCCGCACTGTGAGGACCTCGGACTTGCCACGCTCCTTCACCCGGATCACGAGGAAGCGGCCCTGGGCTGGGCCCGCGGCCTGGGGCTGGATGCCCATGCCCTGCAGGGCCAGGCGGCAGGCCTCGGAGGACGCATCGACCCGGAGACCGGCCTGGAGCACGGGCACGGCTCGGGCGTCGCGGCGCTTGGCCAGCTGGAGGGCGGCGGCGAGGCGGACCTCCTCCCGCTCATCCGACAGGGACTGGGCCAACCCGGCGACGGCGGCGGGGCTGTCCCACTGGCGGATGCCCCAGCAGCGCACCCGGTTGAGGCGGGCCTCCTTGCCGAGCATGCGCTGATCGGGGTGCTTCATCAGGAATTCGGTGTAGGCCTCGGCGGCCTCGTCCCAGCGCTGGTCCTGCTCGAGGCTGGCGGCCAGCCAGTACCGGGCGTCCGCGGCGCGGGAGGAGGCGGGGAATTCACGGAGCAGGGTCCGGTAGGCCTGGGCGGCCTCGTACCAGCGCTGGGCATAGCGGAGGTCGCGGCCCTGCCGGAAGAGGCTGTCCAAGGGCTGCTCGGCGAGGAGGACCGCGGGCTCCGGGGCCACGGGCAGCACCAGCGCGGGCATGGCCATCAGGAGACCGAGCTTCATGCGCCCTCTCCGCGCAGGCGCCGTTCCATCCGCTCCGACTCGGTCTCAAGGTTGTGGGTGGCGGCCCACTGGCGCAGCTCCCGCGCCCGTTCCACGGTCAGGCAGTTTTCCTCGAAGGCGACTTCGGAGAGCCAGGAGTGCAGGCTGGCCCGGATGAATTCAGCCTCCTTGAGGGGCGCGCCCTGGGCGGCGAGCTGATGGCTGGCCTCCAGGAGGGCCATGGCCATTTCGCGTTCCTGCCGGCGATCCTCTTCGCCCTTCTTGCAGAGGGCCGGATTCTGCTCGAAATCCTGGAGCAGGGTCTTGCTCTGCTGGAAGAAGGCGATCCAGGCGCGATCCTGGGTCCGCTTCAGGGCCAGCTGCTCCAGGCGGGCCGTGTCCCGGGCCTGCTCCTTGAGGCTCTGGGTCCGCTGCAGGATGGTGAAGGTGGGGATGAGGGCCACGAGCAGGATGGCGGCCGCGGTCAGGGACCAGGAGGTGGTCCACCGGGCGCGCGGGGCTGGGGCCAGACCCTCGGCCAGGGCGGGGCCGTGGCTCCCCAGGGCCAGGTGCAGCTCCAGCAGGGTGGCGAGCTCGGCCTGCGCGGCGGGATCCTCGGGCCAGAGCTCGGGTTGCTCGAGCAGCTCGAAGAGCCGGGCCTCGTCGAGCCCGGGCTGGGGGCTCTGGGATTCAAGGCGCTGGGGGTCGAGGGAGGTCATGGCTGGGGTCCGAGGGTTTTGCGGAGTTTCTGGAGGCTTTGGAAGAGGGTGGCTTTCACGGTGCCTTCGGCGCAGCCCAGGTCCTGGGCGATCCGTTTCACCGGATGCTCGTGGACGTAGTAGGCGAGGACCATGGCCCGCTGGCGGGGGGTCAGCCCCTCCAGGGCCCCGCGAAGGGCCTGGATCCGCCGGCTTTGGTCCACGGACTCCCAGGGGGATGGTTGGTGGGGGTCCGGTGCGTCAAAGGTCTCGGGAGGGGGTACCTCCCGCCCTCTTCTACGCAGATGGTCGGTCGCCGCATTAGCCGCCAGCGTAAAAAGCCAGGCGGCCACCGGCCGGCCCTCCTCGAAACGCTGACAATGCTGGAGGCACTTGAGGAAAACCTCCTGGGCCAGCTCCTGGACGACCCCGGCCTCGCCCTGGAGGCGGCGGTGCAGGAAGGCGAAGAGGGGGCGCTCGAAGCGGGCCATGAGGTGGGCCAGGGCTTCCTCCCTGCCCGCCTTCAGCTGGGCCATCCAGTATTCGGGGGACGGCTCGTCCTGCGGTGGGAAACCGCCATCGGCGGTGAGGGCGACGGCCGGGCTCATGCCTTGGGGCTTCCACCGGGGAGGTTGAAGGAAAAGCCGGGCTGGCCGAGTTTCTCCATCACCAGCTTGAGCTGATCCGGGGTCAGGGTGCAGCGCAATCCCACCCGCCGCTTCTCCTGCATCAACTCGGGGGCTGAGCCCGGGGCAGGCTGGATGGCGGTGGCGGCGGCCACCAGGCGCTGGAGCCAGGGAGTGACCTGGTTGATGCCCTCAGGCGTGCCCGCGAGGGCCAGCTCGAACTTCACGGGCTGGTCCTTCTCGGCGGGCGGCGTGATGCTCCAGAACAGGGCGTTCACCCCCTTCGGCAGGTCCTTGATGATGCTGCCGTCCAGGGCCTTCCGCAGGCCCCCCAGGAGCGCGTCGGGATGGAGGAAGCCCTGGAAAGGGGCCTTGGGGCTGATCCACTCGGCGGCCAGGGCGGCGTCGGGCTGGGAACCCAGGCTCGGTGAAGAAGCAAGCCGGTTCAGGGCCTCCAGGGAACCGATCCAGATCTGGCCCTTCTCGTCGCTGGCCGCGCGGATGTGGGCCTTGGTGCCCCCGGCCTCGAGGTCGAGGATCACATGGAGGGGCCAGTCACGGCCCTGGATGCGGAGGGAACCCTCCTGGGGGAAGGACTCGGCAAGGGCCCCGATCAGGGCGGCGGGATCCTTGAACTGGTTGAGCTGGATGAGGACATGTTCGAGGCCCTTCTGAAGGGTGTCCTCGCCCTTCCCGGGCATGCCGACGACATGGAAGGTCAATCGACCAGTCTCGGTGCTGGGGTTGATGCGGGCCTTCTGGAGGAAGAGGTCGAGGGCCCGTTCGACCATGGGATCCCGGGCGATGAGGGACTGGATCTCCTTGTGGGTGAGTACCCAGCCGGCCTCGCCCGAGAAGGCGGCGAGGCTGTCCCCCGGCGCGACCTGGACCCAGGCGGGTACACGGGTCTTGGAGCGGCAGGAGGAGGCGAAGGGAAGGCAGACCAAGGCCACCGCGGCGGGGATCAGGATGGCGGCGGGGCGTCGCATGGTGGCTCCTGGAAGGGCTACGCAACCGCGCAGCTTGCGTTTACACCGGGCGGAGGGCCCGCCTCAGCCCAGGCTCCGGAGGGCCGCCGGCAGGTGCGGGCTGCGCAGGAGCTCGTGCTGCTCCGCCTCGGAGAGCAGGCCCCAGATGCGCATGGAGGCTTCCCGGGGAGTCTTGGGGTTGAGCAACAGCTCGGACATGATCGCCGCGTGGGCCATGAGCACTGGATGGCCGGCGATCTGCTCGAGCACGGCCCGGGGCGTCAGCTTGTTCCGGGCCAGCCGCAGGAGGATGCCCGGATCCAGCTGGCGGTCCGCCACCATCCGGCGCAGGGTCTCCTCGTCCTGCAGCACCTCCTGGGGGAGGTGGCGCATGAGCTCACCGCCAGACGTGCGCAGCGCGGTGATGCGGTTGGGAATGTCCATCTCCTGGTAGCGCGCACGGAGGTGCTCGAGGGCGCGGCGCTTGAGCTCCAGGTGCAGGACCCGCGGGTCGCGGAGGATCTCGATGGCGGGCCTCATCCCCTGCAGGCTGGCGAACAGCTGGAGGGCCGACGCCTCGGACAGCTGGGGGTGGTGCACGAGGGCCTCGGCCACCATGGGGTCCTCGGACCAGCCGGCATGGGCGGCGATGGCCTCCACCCGGCCGTGGTCCAGGGCGGCGATGGAGGAGGTGAGCAGCCTGGGGCTGAGCGCCGGATTTTCCAGGGCCAGGCGGAAGACCCGGGGATCCGGATCCTTCAATATCTGGCTGAGCTGCTCTTCCTGGGTGGCCTGCGTGGCGAGGAAGACCCGCTCCTCCATGGTCGCCCAGCGGCCCTCCTCGCCGCGCCCAGGCAAGGCCGAAGCCAGCCCCGAGCGCTCCCGCTGCAGGCGGTCGTAGAAGTACTTCACTACCCGCAGGAGCTGGGGGGACTGCCGCTTGGCCCAGAAGGTGATGAACTGGTACTCGCTTTCGTCCAGCTGGCTGAAGAGGCTGACGATGCGCCGGAGGGCGGCGCGGTCGGAGGCACCCTGGGCCAGGGCCGCCACCAGGTGCCGGGACAGGCCGACCCGCCTGGAGAGGTCGGAGGGGCAGCCCGGTGAACCCTGCAGGCTGTCCCGCACGGGTTCCCGGAAGTACCAGCGGGCCTCGGCGTAGACCTCCTCGAAGAAGGCGGGCACGCCGCACAGCGCCAGGGCCTGGCAGACCAGCTCCTCGGTCACCAGGGGGTTCTGCAGGGCCGTCTGGCGCAGTTCCAGATCGGGGTCCACCAGGAACGAGAGGAGCTCCTCGGTCTGGGCGGTCTGGAGGGCCCGGGCGAGCCGACCCACCCGATCAAGGTTTTGAGTCGGGGGCTTGGGGGGCGCCGCCTCCGGTAGGGCGCACAGGGCCTCCCAATCGGGATGTTCCGCCGGGAGGGGGGGCAGCTCCTGGGTGGTGCCGGTGGCGGTGACGGTCTTGGCCAGCTGTTTCGCCAGGAGCTTGGCCACGGGCTTCAGGCCAGCGTTCAGCTGCGAGTAGAGGGCCTTTACCGATTCCGAGCGCTCTTCCTTCTCAGGGGCCGGGGCCTGGTCCATCTCCCGCATCTGGTCGAAGAGGGAGACCACCATTTCCAGGTCGCGGCGGATGGACTCGGGGGTGGCCTCGTTCTCCGCGAGCCCCAGTAGGATGGGCCAGTGGGCCAGCCAGTGGGGTGTCCTGGCCATGAGGGTGAGCAGCCGAGGGGAGCCGAGGGAGCGGGCCAGGCCCTCGAGCATGTGAATCTGGCCTTCGGTGGGCAGCTGCGGCCGCACCATCGCCAGGTGCCGGAAATGGAGGCGCTCAGGTTCCGTAAGGGTTTCCAGGAACGCGGATTCCCCTGATGTCACGGTCCCTCCAGGATCAGGCGCAGGTTGCCTGAAGGAAGGCCAGGAGGCTTCGATCCTGCTGGAACAGCAGGGCATCCACCAGGGCGCCCTTGAGCCCTTGGTGGGTGTGGATGGCTTCCAGATGGCGCGGCGTGGTCAGGCTGCCGCCCATGACCAGGGGCAGGCCCGTCGCCACGGCGAGCTCCTGGGCCGTCTGGAAGTCGGGGTCTGAGCCCGCATCCTCGGGGATGTCCACGAAGAGCAGGCGTCGGAAGCCATAGGCCTTGGCGCGCTGCGCCAGTTCCAGAGCGCTCAGGGTGGTGGTGTCCACCCAGCCCGAGCGGTGCACCTTCCCGCCGCGCGCATCGATGGCGGCAGTGAGGTAGGACTGGAACCGGGCCATCAACTGCTCAGAGACCATGGGGGACTTGTGGAGGATGGTGCCGACCACCAGCCACGCGGCGCCCAGGTCGATGAAGAACTGGGCCTGGTCGGAACTGCGGACTCCGCCGGCCACCTGCACGCAGACCTTCCGCTCCCGCGCATGGCAGCGCTTCAGGATCTGGCCGATCAACTCGCGGTTGTTCCCCCGTCCCATGGCGGCATCCACGTCCACCAGGGCCAGCCGGGTGGCGCCCTCTTCGATGAGCCGCTCCGCGACCTCCAGGGGCGTCTGGGGACAGACATCGGCCAGCCCCGCGGTCGAGACCACAGCGCCGTGCTGGAGGTTCAAGGTCGGGTAGATCTTCAAGCACGCACTCCGGGCGAGACGCAGAAGGGAGTGTAACGCAAGGGTCACGCCCCTGTGTGGGTTCCGAGCCGTTCAAGCAACTGGCGGGCAGCCCCGCCCTCGGCCCCCTTCCGGGTGGGCCCCTCCGCCTCCCCGGACAGCGGCCCCACCGAGACCCGCATGGTGAACCGGGGGGCGTGCCCCGGGCCCGCCAGGCCGACCTGCTCGTACACCGGGGCCGGCAGGCCGAGCCGGGCGGCGGTTTCCTGGAGGTGGGTCTTGGGGTCGGTCCGGGTCCAACTCTCGGGCTGGGCCTGGCGGATGCGTTCCAGGAAGCGGTGCTCCACCAGTGCCCGCACGGGGAGGATGCCATCCCCGCCACCGGCCAGTGCATCCAGGTAGATCGCCGCGAGCAGGGCCTCGAGGGCATCCGCCAGGGGCTTGGGACCCATGGGTGGGGCTTTGCGGGGGTGGGCGGCCTTGAGGGCGGCGTCCAGGCCGAGGTCGAGGGCCCAGGCATGCAGGGCGTCCGTGCGCACCAGGACGCCCCGCAGCTTGCTCATGGCGCCCTCCTGCCAGTCGGGGCGCTCACGGTGGAGCAGGAAGGCGATGGTGAAGTTCAGGAGCGCGTCGCCCAGGAATTCCAGGCGCTGGTTGTCCCGGCGGGATCCGGCCGAAGCGTGGGTAAGGGCCTCGACCAGCAGGTCCGCGTTCTGGAACCGGTAGCCCAGCCGGGCCTGCAGCTCGCCCAGATCGTGCTTGGCTCGGGGCATGATCAGTCCGCCAGATCGGGGGGAAGCTGCTGGTTCAAACGGGCCCGCTGGAAGGCCCGTTTAGCGCGGGTTCCGATTGGCCATCTGCCCCAGGATCCCCTGGCGCCGGGCCTCGCGGAGCTCCTGGACGAACTCGCCCGTGCGGCCCTGGTCGTAGAGCACCACGGCCAGCCAGGCATGGGCGTTGATGTTGGTGGGGTCGGCCTTGATGGCCTGCCGGAAGCCGTGGATGGCCTTCTCGGGCTGGCTGTCGGAGATCTGGATGGCTTCGCTCATGGAGACATTGCCAAGGTTCTTGCGCTCATGGACCTCGAGCTTGTCCAGCTTCTCGGGCTGGTAGAGCTCAGGTTGGTCGATGGCCTTCGCCTCGCCCGTCTTCGTCGGGGCGGGCTTGGGAGGTGCTGGCCTGGCTGGTTCGGGGCGGAGCTCGGCCGGGGCATCCGGTTTGGTCGAGGGCAGTGGAGCGGCGGGGTTCTGGGTGGCTTGGGGCGCGATGACGCTCGGGGAGGAGGCGGTTCCTCGGGCGGGGACTATGGCGCCCGTGGTGGCCTTCACCTCGGGCTGGGGGCTGGGTTCCGCCTTGGCCTCCGTCGAGGCGGCCCCGGGCACGGTGCCACGATCCTTCAGCGTCCACCAGGCGGCCCCCGCCACGGCGAGCAGGGCCAGGGCGGCGAGTCCGAGCCACAGACCCTTGCCCTTGCCTGCGGGGCGGGGGGCCGGGCGGAGTTCCGCGGCGACCACGGGGGGGGCGGTCGGCACCTGCAGGGTGGTATCGGCGGGCACGGCCCGGGCGGGGGCCGTGGGGGCCGAGGCCTGCATCAGGGTGGTGGCCTCATCGACCTGGCCCATCCACGAGGGATCCTTGGCGGCCCGCAGGGCCTTCGCCAGGTCCTCGGCGGTCTGGTATCGCTCTTCGGGATTCTTGCAGAGCGCCCGGTCCAGCACGGTGCGGATGGCGGGGCTGATGCCCTGGAGCTGCTCGGTCTCAATGGGATCCGGTGGCTCGTTCACGATCTTGTAGAGCACGGTGGGCGTGGTGTCGCCGGCGAAGGGCTTCCGGCCGCTGAGGCTCTCGTAGAGCATCACGCCCACGGCGAACAGGTCGCTGCGGGGATCGGGCTTGCCGAAGCGGATGTACTCAGGCGCCATGTAGCTGACCGTGCCCATGACCATGCCCGTGGCGGTCATGTCCGAGTTGCTGATCTTGGCCACGCCGAAATCCATCACCTTGGCGTGGAGGCGGCGCCCGTCCCGCTGGACCCGGACGTTGGTGGGCTTGATGTCGCGATGGACGATCTGCTGCCGGTGGGCGAAGCTCAGGCCGTCGCAGACCTGGGCCAGGACCTCCAGGGACTCGGAGCGGGTGAGCGAATGATCCTGGAGGAGTTCCTCCAGGTCGTGTCCCTTCACATACTCCATGGCGATGTAGAGGACGCCCTGGTCCTCGCCGAATTCGTAGATGGTCACCAGGTTCGGGTGGTTCAGGACGCCAGCGGCCCTGGCTTCGCGGGCGAAGCGCTCCTTGGCCTCGCCGCCCTGGGCCGCGGCGGGGAGGATGGTCTTGATCGCCACTTCGCGGCCGATGGAGGGATCCACCCCGAGGTAGACCTCGCCCATGGCGCCGTTGCCGAGGACGCGCTTGATCTCGAATTTCCCGAGCTTCTCGAACATGGAGGAACCCTTCCGGGCGCGTGGTTGGAGGGAAGAACAGCATAGGTCCAGACGGGGCCAGGGCCAATAGACTTGGGATAATTCGGCATCAAACTCGCGCTTTCGGGGCTGGCATCCTGGCCTGGACCATGCAAACTAGAATCCACCCCCGGAGCCTGAGTGCCCGAAGTCCGCATCCGCCATTTCCTGCCGGCCCTCATGGGATCCCTCCACCAGCAGAGGGCCGAGGGCGAGCTTGTGCTCGAGCAGAATGACGGGACCCGCCGCCTCTACTGGGCCAATGGCGACCTGAAGTACCTCCGCAGCGACGCCGTCGGCGAGCAGTTCGGCAATTTCCTCATCCGCCGCGGTGTGCTGGACATGGCTTCGCTCAAGGAGCTGCTCTCCGACGGGGAGGGCTCCCGGGTGGGCGACCGCGTCGTGCAGTGGGGCCTGATGACCGTGGAGGAGCGGGACGAGCGCCTGCATGAGCTCCTGGGTTCGGTGCTCCTCCACGCCATGGAGCACCAGATCCTGAAGATGACCTGGATCCCCGGCGCCCTCGACACGAACCTCAGCGGCGATCTGCAGTTCCGCCTGGACCACCGCTGGCTGGTCTGGGACACCTACCAGAGCGCCAAGATCGATCGGGAGCTGGTGGAGATGTTCCGCAGCGAGCCGGACTGGCGCTGGAAGGCCCTGCCCAACCTGCTGGAGGCCCTCAGCAGCCTGCCCCTGACGCCGACGCTCGCCTACGCGCTCTCCCTCCTGGGCACCGAGCCGCTGGGCTGCGAGACCATCGGCTCCCTGACGGGACTCCCCCAGGAGCAGGCCGCCAAGCTGGTGGCCACGCTCTGGGCCCTGGGCGGACTGGATCTCGTGCGGGGCGAGCTGCCCCTCCTGCCGAAGGAGGAGCCGCCGCCGGCGCCTTCCGTGCCGGAGCCCGTGGTCGAGCTTGAGCCCGAGCCGGAACCGGAGCCGATCCTCTTGATCCAGGACGACCTGGTCCCGCCACCCGCCCACTTCCTGTCGGACCCCCTGGAGCTGGACCTGCCGGAGCCGACCCCCGCGATGCTGCCGCCCATTCCGCTGGAGGAGGCGGAGCCCTCTGCCACCGAGCGGGCCCGGCGCCTGCTCGTGAAGGCCAAGTCCTACATGATGCAGGACCGCACCAGCGAGGCCATCCGCTCCCTCGAGCAGGCCATCAAGTTGGACGGGGATTCTCCAGGTGCTTTCGAGTCCTGGATGCTGCTCGGAAGGCTCCGGCTGAGCAACCCCGCCTGGTCCACCCGCGCCATCGAGGCCCTGCAGGTGGCCTCCCGCCTGAATCCGCGTGCCGCCGAGCCCTGGGCTCTCATGGGTGAGCTATACCACCGCAAGGGCTTCCGGGCCAACGCCCAGGGCTGCTTCCGCCGGGCCCTGGAACTGGACCCCTCCGTGGCTGTCCCAGCCGGCTGGTCTCTCGAAGATCCCGCCCTGCCTGCCAGGGAGGCCCAGGCGGGCCTCATGGGCAAACTGCGTGGGATGTTCGGGCGCGAGAAGGGTTAGGTTCAGCCCGCTACCGCCAGGTATCCGTGGCCGACAGGATCGGCCTGAGCCCCTCGATGGGCCTCATGTCGCGGTGGATGGCCAGCATGTTGATGGAGACGATTCCCGGGAACAGGTTCACCGTGTTTCCCCTGACGTTGTTCGGGCTGAACAGCGGCGGCGTGTGCCACCAGAGCCGGTAGCCCATGTCGAAGAGCCGCTGGATGAGTTCAGCGGACTTCTCCGCACGATCATTCTCGATGTACATGATCGGACGGCAGCGTTCGATGGTGTTGGCGGCACCTTCCAGGACCTTGGCTTCGAAGCCCTCGACGTCCAGCTTGATGAAATCCACCCGTTCCAGCTGGAATCCGTCCAGCATGCACAAGGGGACCGTCTCCCCCTCCTCGACCATGTCCGCCCCAATTCCGCCGAAATTTCCGGGCTGGGAGTAGTCGAGCACCGGGAACCGGCAATCGCCCTCGCAGTCTCCGAGCGCCATGGCATAGGTCAGGACATTGGGAATGCTGTTGAGCACGAGGTTCGCGCAAAGAATCTTGTGCAGGGTCGGCTGGGGCTCGAAGGCCACCACGACGCCACCCGGACCCACCAGTTGGGCCAGGGGGATGGTGTGGGCGCCGATGTTGGCGCCGATGTCGAGGACGATGGCTCCGGGACGGATGAAATGCGTGAAGAGCTCAAACTCCCCCTGACTGAATTGCCCGTATTCCTTGAGTGACTTCCCCACGTATTGGTCGTGGGGCGGGTAGAGCATGGGGCCGTAGCGGGTGTCGGTCAGTTCGACGAAGGGCGGGAAGGGGCGGTCTGAATCACCCTGCACAGGGGCCTCGCCCTTCTTTCTCAGAATGATCTCGATGGCGCACTCGGCCGTGGCGCTCGCCGTCTGATCGACATCGCCCAAGTCGTAACGGAACCCGGCCTCGATTCGCTCGACCTTGATGATCTCCACCTGTTGCCAGAGGGGCGTGAGCAGATCGAAGACATTGATGGAACGTGGCAGGAGTGGTGCCCCGCGGTAGATCGTGAAGGACCACTTGTGATCACCGTTGAAGCGGCTGGGCCAGTGCAGATGTTCGTAGAGTTCCTCATCAGGAATGGTGATCACCAGGTATCCGCCGCCACGCACCACGCGGACCCAGTTCGCCATGGCTATGCCAGGGTCCACCATGTGTTCCAGGCAGTGCGAGCTGTGCAGGAAGTCATAAGTACCGTCAGGAACGCCGGCGAGGTACTGGGCATCGCCATCCGGCAAGTCCCAGTTCTTGCAACTGTCGAACCCGAACAGTGAGGCGTACTTGTCGAGACCATCGTGGCCGCCGCCTACATCGATGCCCCTCCCCGTGAAATACGGGTGTCCTGCGGCGATGCGGCGTTTCACGGCGAGAGAGGTTCCGCCCAGTTTCATCGTATTTGCCCCCTTCACTCTGCAAGGCCAAGATCAGGCGCAGCAGGTCTGGATTCCAAGCTTGAATTCGTGAGCCATGCGACAGGGTAGCGCCAATCAATTCCTGTTGAAGCCGGTCTCAGGTTAAAAATGAGAACCCGAGTGAAAGGTGTGCAAAAACCGTGAAGGGTGCGCTATGCTCTGGCCCCGCCTCATCCCATCCCATCAATAGGACTCGACCATGGCCACCAGCGACGACCAGGCAACCCTCACTAAAATGAGAAATGACCTTGCCACGACCGCCTATCAATACCTTCTTGGTCTCCCGCCCTGGGACAACGGGACCGGCGGGGAGATCATCCATCAACGGGTCATGCCCATGGCCACCTATTCACCGTGGCTGAGCGACCCAGAGTTCATCAACATCTTCAACGGCATCGTGCCCAATCACACGCTGGTCGATAAATACCGATGCTTCGAGCTTTGGATGCTGGGCAAGCAAATGAGAGGAGTGGAAGGCGACCTGCTTGAAGTCGGGGTGTGGCGAGGGGGGACAGGTGCGGTGCTGGCCAAGAGCGTTCTTGGCTCGGGGAAGAAGGTGTACCTCGCCGACACGTTCACCGGCGTGGTGAAGGCTGGTGAGCGAGACACCCGCTACGTTGGCGGCGAACATGCCGACACGTCACGTCAACTCGTGGAGGATCTGCTCAAGGGCTTCGGACTCGAGAACACCGTCATCCTGGAGGGCATATTCCCCGACGACACGGCACACGAAGTTGGCGGCAAGATTGCCATGTTGCACTGCGATGTGGATGTGTATCAATCGGCCAAGGACGTGGTTGATTGGGTTTTGCCCAGGCTTTCACAGGGCGGAGTGATCGTGTTCGATGACTATGGCTTCACCAGCTGCGAGGGTGTCACACGGCTGGTCAACGAGTACCGCGAGCGACCAGAGTTCATGTTCTTCCACAACCTGAATGGACATGGGATTTTATACAAGAAGTGAGGCCGGTCGATCGGCGACACCCATGGTTCCATGGCTCCTCGTTCATCAACTGTGCGGTACTCTTGATATGGAACCAGGAACCTTCTGTTGGGCCAGCAGGATTGCGAGGACAGGATGAGTCTCACGGTCACCGACACCATGCTCATGCCGACCTACGCCAGTCGTTTCACCTGCATTGGCGGGGACTGCGAGGACACCTGTTGTGCGGGATGGGGTGTCACCCTGGATGAAGAGACCTACCATCGGTACCGGTCCTGCTCTGACCCACTCCTGGCGCCAAAACTTCAGGAGCATGTTCAAAAGTACAAGCACTCCAAATCTTCAAAGGATTTTGGCCACATCAAACTGCGGGATGACGCTTGCCGCAGCTGCGGTCTGCTCAGCGACAAGAAGCTCTGCCTCATCCAGGAGCGGCTGGGAGAGGAGGCCCTCTCGGATACCTGCGCCTCTTACCCGCGCACGATCTTCCGTTTTGGTGAACTCCACCAGATGACCTTGACGCTTTCCTGCCCAGAAGCAGCCCGGCTGGCCCTCCTGGCGGAGGATGCCTTCGGTTTCGTGGGGAAGGAGCAGACCGCCAGCCTGGCTTTCATCGCTCCGGTCGACCCGAAGTTTGGTTTGACCCAGACGGTCATGGAGGACACCCAGGCCCTCCTGCTCCAGGTCCTGCGCAGCCAGGATGTCCCCCTGGCGGACCGGCTCCGGGTGATTGGGAGATTCTGTGAGCGGCTCACGGATTCGATTGAGCGACGACAACCGGCGGCGGTCGGCCCCCTGCTCCAAGAGCTGGCGCGTGACCTTGAGAGTGGCGCCGCCATGGCGCCGTTTGCGGGCATGACCGAGGCTCTCGATGTGCAGGCCCACGTGGCGACCTCCTTGTCCCTGCTGGGAGCGGAATCATTCCAGTCACCCCACGTTCAGCGCATCCTGGCTCTGGCGAGGGATGGACTGGGTTTCGAGGGGAAACACCTGCCTCCAGGGGAGGTGCTCGTGGCCGCCTACGCCAGGGGATCCGAACGGCTGAAACGCGCCATGGAGCCGGTGCCCTGGCTGCTCGAGCACTTTGTCCTCAACGAGGCGCTGCGGACGCTGTTCCCCTGGGGGCTGGAGAATCCGAAGCGCCAGTTCGCCACCCTGGTGATCCGATTCGCCACCATCCGCCTGATCCTAGTGGGCCGGGCGGCCAGGCAGGAAGCGCCCTTGACGCCCCTGGAACTGGCCGAGACCGTGCAGGCCGCCTGCCGCAGGTATGTGCACGACGCGCACTACGCCCGGAACCTCAATCAGGTTCTGAGCGGCGCGCGCTGGGAAGATCTGAATCTCTTGTTCTCCCTGTTATAGGACTGGCAGCGCGCCATCGTCGAAGTAGTTGAAATGGCGGAGGTTCAGCGGAGGTCCAAAAAAAAATTAAAGGTTCTCCGCGGGGCGCCCGAAAGAGAACCAGTCGGGGGTTTCCCCCACACAACCTGGCAGCACGGATGCTGCCTACCAACATCACGGAGGATGTTATGGTTACCATTCTGGCCAACGTCAGCGCCCTGGCCGCCAGCCGTCAGATCGGCGTCACCAAGGTCGGCCTCAACACCGCCATCGAGCGGCTCACCACCGGTCGTCGCGTCAACCACGCCAACGACGATTCCGCCGCCCTTGCTGCCGGCAACACCGCCATGGCCGCCGCCCGCAAGGCTGGCGCCGAGGTTTACAAGGCCAATGCCGACTACTTCACCGCCCTCAACGCGGACGGCGCCAACGCCCAGAAGACCCAGGATGCCTACCGCATGGCCGAAATGGAAGGCGCGGGCACCATTACGGATGCTGAGTACACGGCCCTGAAGACGTCCACGGGCGGCACCGACTCGGCCGACGCCCTGTCCAAGATCTCGGCCAACCAGATCACCAACGCCGCGGCCATGTCCACGGCCCTGAGCACCGCCAACACCAAGGGCATCGCGGCGGAAACCTCCCTCGGCGTGGCCGATGCCTGGCTGGGTGCGGACATGGGCGCCGAGATGGCGAACCTGACCAAGTACCAGATCATGATGCAGGCGGGCGTCAGCGCCCTGAGCAACGCGAACAACTCGGCACAGTCGATTCTCGGCCTCTTCCGGTAAGTAGGCATCTCAACACTTCTGGGGGGGGCGGAATCTGATCCGCCCCCCCTGGATGTTTGAAGCCAGAGAGGAGGTTCGCGATGAGCAGTGAGATAGCCATTACTGGCTCTGCGCCCGTGGTTGCGGGCAGCCCCGCGCCCCGGACAGCCGCGGCTCGGCCAGCTCCCGTCAAAGGCGCTCCTGTCCAGGCAACTGGATCGGGGAGTGCGCAGGAGGCGGCGGCCCAGGTCGGTCAGCGCCTCGAGCAGGCCCGCCCGGAGTTGAAGCTCCAGGTGGATGCCGGCTCGGGTCGCACGGTGTTCCAGGTGGTCCAGCAGGGCACGGGCCAGGTGATCATGCAGGTGCCCTCCGAGGAGATCCTGGGCATGTCCCGCCGTCTGCGGGAGGCCGAAGGCCAACCAGGAACCCTGGTCGACAGGGAGGGCTAGACCCTTCTCTTTTGATCGACAGCGAGGTGCGCCATGGCGGACACGACGAATTCCCTGAGTGGTATCAGCAGTGGCATTGATACCAATGCCCTGATCAACGCCATCGTTGCCATGAAGAGCGGCAACATGAACCGCCTTCAGGCCCAGAAGGACCTGAACGACAAGAAGACCACGGCCCTTCAGGCCATGCGCACCGGTCTGCAGGGCCTCAGCCTCAGCCTGACGATCCTTTACGACAAGCTGAACAATCGCACGGTCACCAGTACTGATACCAACAACACCAATGTGGTCGCTACGGCGACGGGAAGTGCCTCGGGGAACTACGACATCCAGGTCAGCACGGTGGCCACCAAGGGACGGATTTCTTCGACCTTGGATGCCAATGGATTGGCCACCAACATGGCCGTCGCCAGTCCCATGGACACTCCCATCTTCTCGGGGGCGACGGCCCAGTTCGCCATCCAGGGCACCGATGGCAAGGTGGCGACCATCTCTCTGGACGCCTCCTCGAACAACCTGAACGGGCTGCGAGACAAGATCAATGCCCAGACGGACACAGGTGTCACCGCCACCATCGTCAACACGGGGAAGGGCACCAACCGCTATCAGCTGGTCCTGACGGCCAAGGAGACGGGGACCGGCACGGGGACCACCCAGGGCAATGTCACCATCGCGGACATCACCAGCGGCGATGGCGTCACCGCCGTGAACAGCCTGGGAATTTTCGCCGGGACCGTGGATAATCCCACGACGCCCACGAGCATCACCGGTGGCCTGACCTCGACCATGTCTGGAGCCGCCGCGACGGATGCGAAGTTCACGCTGAACGGCGTGGAGATCACCCGCACCTCGAACGTGGTGAAGGATGCCGCCGAAGGCATGACCTTCACCCTCAAGCAGGGCGGACAGACTGGCATCACCACGCTCACCGTGACGGCCGACAAGGTGGGTTCCACCGCGGCCATCCAGGATGTCATCACGAAGTACAACCAGCTCGTGAAGGACTACAAAGCAGCCTCCACGGCCACCAAGAACGAGGACGGCACCATCGCCCTGGCGCCCCTGTCGAACGATGCTTCGACCCGCACCCTGATGGCGGACCTCAAGAAGACCATGTCGGGCGCTTCCGCCGGTATGCCCGAGGACTCGGCCTACAAGTCTCTGGCGAGCCTCGGCATTACCACCCTGGCCGACGGGGGCCTGATCCTGAACACCTCCACCTTCCAGACCGCCGTTTCCAACGACCTGTCCGCCGTCAAGCGCCTCTTCTCCTTCTCGGGGACCTCCACCAGCCAGGCCGTGAGCTTCAAGAGCGCAGGTACCGCCACGCTGACCGGGACGGTCGGCTTTGAGGTCACTCGGAACCTAGGGGACAACACCCTATGGGGAACGCTGACCCAGCTCGATGCGGCGGGCAACCCGGTGGGAGCACCCAGCAATCCCATCCAGGTTGGCGCAGATGGCACGCTGGTTGGAACCGGGGATTTCGCCGGCCTGAACCTGAGCGTGACTGGAACGGGAACGGGCAGGCTCAGCCTGACGCGAGGGGCGGCTCAGCAGGCGATCGACCTGCTCACGGGCTTCACTGGAACCACCGGCACTATTTCCACGACACTCACCCGGATCGTGACCCAGAACAACAGCCTTGCCTCACAGATCGGGCAGGCGCAGACGCGGCTGAACCAGGAGAAGGAAATTCTGAAAAAGAAATTCGCCCAGATGGAGGTGGTTGTCGGCAGGATGAAGGCCTCGGCCGGCTCCCTCTCGGGTCTCTAGCGACACCCATGGAATTCATGACGGGTGCTGGTTCCGCCGATATGTGTTGCAGGTGAGTCAACCATGAATGCATACGCGAAATCCGCGGATACCTACCTGACCCAGCGCATCCTGGGCGCATCGCCCGAACAGCAGGCCGCCCTCATCATGGAGGCCGGGCAGCTGCACCTGGGGAAGGCAATCCGCTCCTTGAATGAAAACAACCTGCCCGCGGCGGTCAACAGCTTCCTGAGGGTGTCGGAAGTGATCATGGAAGCGACCGCGCGACTGGACCTGGAGGGCGGTAGCGAGCTGGCCCAGAACCTCAAGCGCCTCTACGATTTCTGGACCGCCGAGATCATGTTGGCCAGCAAAGCCCGGGACACGGCCCGCTTGGCGGCGGTGGCCAAGGGAATGGGTGAGATCCGCACTGCCTGGGAACAGTTCCACGAGAAAAAAGCTGGAGCTGGGGCCCCTGCCACAACCCGGCCCCAATTGGGGGACCAGGTGGTATGAGCGACCCGCGGGTTCGCGCCGCTGTGGAGCAGATGGAGGCCTGGCTGGATGATTCAGCCTGGCAGCCTGATCCGGAGGTGCTGGCCCGTTGGGATGCCGAGTTTCGCTCTGCCGCGGCTCAGGCCGAGAAGGGCGATGGATGGTGCGAGCTTGTCGAACGAGCCCACGAGGCCGGTCGCCGCCTGGGCATCCGCAGCGAGGCCATGGCGTTCGAACTGAACCAAATGAAGGCCAAGCTGCAGGCGCAGGACCAGGGTAACCGTGCGCTGAAGGGGTACGGGGCCAGCTCACGCTGAGCCGGGGGAGTTCAGGCCTCCTGAGTCAGGTCCGTGAAGACCTGCCGGATTACCGACCCCCAGTCCCCGTAGGCTGGTTGCCGGTAGAGGCGCATGGTTGGGTACCAGGGGCTGTCACTCCGCTCCAGCATCCAGCGGTAATCAGGCTGATAGGACAACAGCAGGAAGGTCGGAATCCCCATGGCTCCGGCGAGATGGGCCACGGAGGTGTCGACCGTGATCAGGAGATCCATGGCATTCAGGGCGTAGGCTGTATCGGAAAAGTTCTCGAACAGGGGTGCGAGGGTTGTCAGTGTGGGCAGGGGCGGGATGTCCTGATTTCCGACCTGGAAACTGAACCAGGCGACTCCCGGGAGGGCTCCCAGCGGTTCCAGGAAGGCCACGGGCAGCGAGCGCTCGAAATCCCTACCATGTCCTGGGCTCCCCGCCCAGACCAGGCCGATCCGGGTGGCATCTCCGGCCTGATCGAGGCAGGCCTGCAGGGCCTGCCGATGGGGGACCGCTTCCGGGACGCCCAGATAGGGGACCTCAGCGGGCACCGTGGACAGCTCTGTGCGAAAGAGATTCGGCAGCGACATCAAGGACGCCTGGAGGTCGAAGGGCATCCAGGGGGCACCTTTGGGGATGATGACGTCGGCCCCAGGGCAGGTCGCTGCGACATCCAGCAGCGGGGGCTGGGCTTCGACAATGACGCGTCCCCCCATTGCCTTCACCAGTGGGACGTACCTCAGAAACATCAAGGTGTCGCCGAGCCCCTGTTCGGCCCAGAGCAGGAGGGTCCTTCCGGCGAAGGACTCCCCCCGCCAGGCTGGCTGCTCGAAGGACCTTCGATTCAGTCTCAACTCCTTCTGGATATTCAGCCTGGCCTCGAATCGTTGCCAGCCACGACGCATATCCCCAAAGATCAGGTCCGCAAAGCTCTCTTCGTAGTCCAGGTAGGCGGAAGTGGGGGCGACCGTGCGATACCGCGCGATCTCGGCCCTGTAGTCGTCCCAGCGTCCCAGGGTGTAGTAGGTCCCGGTGAGGCTCTTGTGCACCACAAAGTTGTCGGGTTCCTGCTGGAGGATCTTCTCGATCTCCTGGTCCGCCAGGGAAAGATCCCCCTTTCTTGCGAGGCAGGTGATCAGCAGGAGCCGGGCATTTGCATCGGCGGGATGCTCGGATAGGAGCAACCGGATTTGCCTTTCAGCCTCCATCAAATGGCCCTGGGCCATCTGGATGGAACCGAGGTTGGCCTTCGCCATCAGGTTGGATGGTTCAATCCGGAGGGCAGCCCGACATGCCTCTTCTGCTCGCGCGAATTTCTGGACCTCCAACAGTGCCAGCCCCAAGATCGCCCAAAGTTCAGCATGGAGGTGTTTCAGCATGGCGTAAGTGCCAGCCCATGGCCCGCCGGGCTGCACCGCCTTCAGCATCTGTTCGGCGCCATCCAGATTTTTCTTGTTGAGCAAGCACTCGGCTAAAAACAGCTGCGCGTCCACCCGCCCGGGGGCTGCCTCCAGGGCCTGGCGCAAGTGGCGCTCAGACTCGCCCAGCTGGTCCCTCCGCATGAGAATGATTCCGAGGTTGATTCGGGCCGACAGGTGGTTCGGATCCAGCGCCAAGGCGGCATTACAGGCGCTCAGAGCCGCATCGAACTGGCCAAGCCTGATCAACTGCCCCGCGAGATCCGACCAGCCGTCGGGGTGCCTTGGTTCTTGGTCCAAGAAGGCCTTGTAGGCGATCGAGGCTTCCAGGCTCTTTCCTGCGCGTTCAAGCGCATGGGCCTTCTTCAACAGCTTCACATGATGCGGGTTCACTCGCCGCTCCCGTTGCCTGTGGTACACCCTCTTTTTCTCACGGTTCACGCCTTCCCGCGAGAGTCCGTAGTTATTCCTCCCTTCCAAAGTCAGGAGCGAGGGCTGTGCTGCCGATAGGAGCAGAGGATGCCGATGCCATGACCTTCAACCCCGACTCTGCAAGTGCCCCGGCTCGCACGGAGCCAAACCCCGTGCCGGAGCACATGGTGATCCTGCTCCTGGAAGCTGGGCAGGGCTTTCTGGTGAAACTCGAGGAGGCCATCGGCTCCGGGGAGCCGAGACTGACGGACCACTTCAGCCGGAAGGTGCTGGCGATCATCGAGGAACTCCACCGGCGCCTGAACCACGAGCAGGGTGGCGCGTTGGTGGAAAACCTCATCAAGCTCTATGGCTGGTGGCGACGGGAGATCCTTCTTGCGGGTGAGCAGGGCGAGGTGGAGCGTCTCCAGCGTGTGCACGCCCAGATGGGCGAGGTGCGCCAAGGCTGGGAGCACGTGCTCTTCCAGGGAGAAGGCATGTCCGAGAGCCCCAGGTTGTAGCTAGGCGGTCCCGAAGAGCCGGTCTCCGGCATCGCCAAGGCCGGGAAGGATGTAGCCCTTCTCATTGAGCTGGCGATCCACGGCGCCCACCACGATGGTGAGATCCGGATGGTCGCCCTGCAGTCGCTCCAGGCCCTCCGGCGCAGCGAGCACGGAGACCAGGGTGAGGTTGATGGCGCCCGCCGCCTTCAGCTGGCGCACAGCCTCGGAGGCGCTGCCACCGGTGGCGAGCATGGGGTCCAGCACGAAGACCGGGCGGGCCTCCAGGAGCGGCGGGAAGTTGCGGTAGTAGGGGACGGGCACGAGGGAATCGTGGTCGCGATAGAGGCCAAGGTGCCCGACCTTGGCGGTTGGGAGCAGTTGCAGGAAGGAGGGCAGCAGCCCCAAGCCTGCCCGGAGAACCGGCACCAGCACCGGATCCAAGGCCTTGAGTCGCAGCGTACTCGTGCGCTCGAGCGGCGTCTCCACGACGACGGATTCAGTAGGAAGGGTACGGGTGGATTCGATCGCCAGGATGAGGCCGACCTCTTCGATCAGGGCCCGGAACAGGCTACCGGGCGTCTTGCGGTCCCGGATGAGGGAGAGCTTGTGATGGACGAGTGGGTGATCGATGACATGGATGGTCATGGTCTTGGCCTCCCGATGCTTCTGGGTGGATCCTGGGTGGCCCAATGCCGCGCCAGGACTGGAATCCGCGAGTACCAAGGGTAACAGGACGGAGGCGTGGCGCAGGCGATGAAGCCACCACCCTGGGAGTCGGATCCGGAAGTTCAAGATTGAACCTGACTGGCCCTCGCGTCAGCTCGGACCCGATTGACCGGGACCACGCCGGAGGCAGTGCTGGTGCCGATTCCGCAACAAGTCCCACCGCAGATTCGACAGTTCTTCCGAGTGACTTCGTGACAAATGCTCTGGTCATGGGGCGCGAAATTCGGGATCGGCCACTCGTGGACGAAGGGAGTCCGATCGGGGAGGTAGCGTCAAAAAAAATGAAGATTTTTCATTTTTCTCTGTTGACCTCATCCAGATCGCTGGTTTCATGTTGAATCAGAGGAAAAACAGACCATCATCTTCCCCATAGGGCCAGCAGCGAGGTATCTGAGATTTGGAGAGTGGTAAATGCTAAAGAAAGTCGCCATCTTTAAGGCCCTGGATGTGGAAATCAAGAAGCAGAGGGGCCCCGTGGCGGTCAAGGATGCTTACAAGGGGCACCACTCCCTGAAGGAAGAGCTCAGCCAGCCTGGAATCACCATCTTGGGTGAAGTGGCCGGGGGTGATCCGGGTCGCGGCCAGGTGCGGGAAAGCTACAAGGCCTCGACCCACGCCAAGAGCCTGGCCGAAAACGGTGCCCGGGCCCTCTCGATCGCCACCGACAAGTTCCTCTACTTCGGCGAGGACAAGCATCTCTCCGAGGTGCGCAGTCAGGTGAAACTGCCGCTGATCCGGAGGGAGTTCATCTTCGAGGAGTACCAGGTCGAGGAGAGCAAGATCCTGGGAGCGGACGCGATCTTTCTCATGCCCGCCCTGCTTGGGCAGGAGCGCCTGCAGACTCTGCTCAAGTTCGCCACCAGCAAGGGCCTGGACGTGGTGGTCGAGGTGACCTCCGAGGTGGAGCTGCGCCGTGCGGTCGAAGCTGGCGCGGACATCATCTGCGCCGTGGGCCGGAACCTGGATACCTGGGAAGCCTCCTGGGACCAGGCCGTCGCCCTGGTCAAGAAGGTGCCCAAGAGCTGTCTCAAACTTGTCGAGGGTGGTGTGCACCGCCTGGAGCAGATCAAGCAGATGGAAGCCCTGGGCGTCCACGGACTGTTGATCGGCGATGCCCTCCTCGATGACTACTATCCCGGCAAGCGCCTGGCCCAGATCCTGGCAGGCGTGGAGCCCCCGAAGAAAGCCGTGAAGCCCAAGGGCAAGAACGGCTCTGCCGCTGACGCGGCGCTAGCCCCCACGGCCGCACCGGCGGCCAAGGAACGCGTGTCCACCCCGCGGAAGGACATGGCCCAACCTGGCACAAAAGATGCTAAGGGCAAGCCGTCTTCCCGCACGACCCCTTCCAACCCCGCCCAAAAGGGCGTAAAGGAGCCACCCATGGCCGAAATGACCAACCCGGTCGCCACCACCGAACCCGTCGCCGCCAAGAAGCCGGCGAAGAAGGCCGCCCCCAAGAAGAAGGCTGCCCCCAAGAAACCCGCCGCCAAGAAGGCCGCGCCGAAGAAGGCCGCCGCCAAGAAGCCGGCCGCCAAGAAGGTCGTGAAGAAGGCCGCGCCGAAGAAGGCCGCCGCCAAGAAGCCGGCCGCCAAGAAGGTCGTGAAGAAGGCCGCGCCGAAGAAGGCCGCCGCCAAGAAGCCGGCCGCCAAGAAGGTCGTGAAGAAGGCCGCGCCGAAGAAGGCCGCCGCCAAGAAGCCGGCCGCCAAGAAGGTCGTGAAGAAGGCCGCGCCGAAGAAGGCCGCCGTGAAGAAGGTCGTGAAGAAGGCCGCGCCGAAGAAGGCCGCCGCCAAGAAGCCGGCCGCCAAGAAGGTCGTGAAGAAGGCCGCGCCGAAGAAGGCCGCCAAGAAGTAGGCCCAACCGGCTCACACAACCTGGCTAATATCAGAGGGGCGCGATGGCGCGCCTCTCTGAGCCGGGTGACCACATGCTTACCATCGACCGTGTTTCAGCCCTCGAAGTGCTCGACAGCCGTGGGAATCCCACCGTGCTCGCCCGGGTGCAACTCTCCGATGGGACCACCGGTCAGGCCATCGTCCCTTCGGGCGCTTCCACGGGAAGCCGCGAGGCGCTTGAGCGCCGCGATGGGGACAAGAAGCGATACCTCGGGAAGGGCGTGCTCGGGGCCGTTGACGCCATCAACGTAGAGCTGGCCCAGGCGCTATTGGGGATGGACCCCTTCCAGCAGGCCGAGCTCGACGATCTGATGTGTGATCTGGACGGGACCGAGAACAAGGGCCGTTTGGGCGCCAATGCGATCCTGGGTGTCTCCATGGCCTTGGCGGATGCCGCGGCCAAGGCCTCCCGTCTGCCGCTCTACCGCTACCTCGGGGGAGCCACGGCCCGCCTGCTTCCCGTGCCCATGATGAACATCATGAACGGCGGAGCCCACGCGGATAACAACGTGGACATCCAGGAGTTCATGGTGCTGCCCGTGGGGGCCCCGAACTTCCGGGAGGCCCTCCGCTGGGGCGCCGAGGTCTATCACGCCCTGAAGGGCGTCCTGAAGGCCCGGAAGCTGGCAACGGGCGTGGGGGACGAAGGCGGATTCGCCCCGAACCTGGGTTCCAATGAGGAGGCCCTCGAATTGATCGGGGAGGCCGTCAAGAAGGCCGGGTTCAAGCTGGGCAAGGAGGTTTTCCTGGGCCTGGATTGCGCCGCCAGCGAATTCCACACGGGTAAAACCTACGCTCTGGACGGGACCCACAAGACCCCCGGGCAGCTCGTGGAGTACTACCAGGGCTTGGTGTCCCGGCACCCCATCATCTCCATCGAGGATGGCTTTGCCGAGGGTGACTGGAAGGGCTGGAAGGCCCAGACGGACGCGATGGGGGCCAAGACCCAGCTCGTCGGCGACGACCTCTTCGTGACCAACCCCGCCATTCTGGCCCGGGGCATCAAGGAGGGCGTCTCCAATGCCATCCTGATCAAGCTGAACCAGATCGGCACCGTCACGGAGACCCTGCGCGCCGTGGACATGGCTCATAAGGCCGGCTACCGGGCCATCATCAGCCACCGCAGCGGCGAGACGGAAGACACCTTCATCGCCGACCTGGCCGTGGCCACGGGTGCCGGCCAGATCAAGACCGGCGCCCCCTGCCGTACGGACCGGGTGGCCAAGTACAACCGACTGCTCCAGATCGAGTGGGAACTGGGCGCCGCCGCCCGCTACGCCGGCCGGGAGGCCTTCGGGGCTCAATTAAGCTAGGAGGGCATCCTTCATGAACGCCAACTGGCTCTTGAAGTCCTCCACCCTGTGGAGTGTGCTGGGGGCCTCGGGGTTCCTGTCTCTGATGGCCGTTCTGTTCTCGGAGGGCGGGCTGCCCGAATTGCGCAAGCGGGAGGCTGAGCTGAAGGCGGCCCGGACGCGCCTGGTGGAACTCAACCAACGCAACCATGAGCTCCTGGACGAGGTCCAACGGCTCGCGGCCAAGGACCCGGAGTTGATGGAGGCGTTGGCGCGCCGACAGGGCTATGCGCGCAAGGGGGAGACCATCTACACCTTCCGCAATAGGGAGAAGTAGCTTGGAGCTCCAACTGGCCTCCGCGGCGGGCAATGTCTTCGGCTACCTCTGGGAGGACGAGGCTAAAGATTGGTCTGGTGGGGATTATGCAAAAATTCTCTGCCTACGGGGACGCGGCTTCGGTTTAGATGGCCTTTTTTTGATGCAAAGACCGGTAGGGGGTCCCTGGTGCCTGGAACACTGGGATCCGGATGGCTCCAAGTCCTTTTGTTCCAATGGAAGCAGGGCAGCACTGGCCATCCCAGGGGCTCCCCAGGACGCGTGCGTGGAAGTGCGCTCGAGCAGCGAGCGGATATTGCTCCGGCGCCGGGGCGGGGAGGTCGGCATCCGCATGCCGGAGGGTGATGGCTTCGGATTGCGCACACTGCCGATGCCGATGGACCTGCCTGCGGGCTTCGGCTGGATCGGCAATCCTCAGCTCGTGGTGCGTGTGCCGTCGGTCGCCTCGGTTGACCTGAAGACCTTCGCGCCGCCGCTTCGCCATCATGTGGCGATCCCCGGCGGGACCAACGTGAACGTGGTCGAAGTCATCGCTCCTGGCGAGGCCAGGATCCGCTCCTGGGAGCGGGGCGTGGAGGGGGAAACGCTCTGCTGCGGTACCGGCAGTGCCGTCGCGGCTGCATGGCTCGCGCAAACCGAGGGCATCTCCTCCTGGCGCCTCCATACAGCCAGCGGCGAGGTGGTGAAGGTCGAGCTCGATCTGACGGCGGAGGGATCCTGGCGCGATTTGTGGCTCTCGGGCCCGGTGCAGCGACTGGGTGTCGCCCATCCAGATCCCTCGCTCTTGCTGCGCTTGCGGCACTGACCACACCGACGCTTCGCCGTGGAACCCGACCTGCTAGACTGGCATGTTCCACACCCGAGGGGATGCGAGATGCGTGGTTTGACCAGCGCCTGGATGTTTATGGGGATCGCCTGATGCGCGCCCGGGTGGTGGCGTTGGCGAACCAGAAGGGTGGCGTGGGGAAGACCACCACGGCCATCAACCTCGCCGCGTCCCTCGCGATGATGGAGAAGATGGTGCTCCTGGTGGACTTCGATCCCCAGGGCCACAGCACGACTGGGCTTGGCTTCCCGAAGCCGGACCACCGCGCGGGATCGTACGCGCTGATGAAGGGCGCCCCGGCCGAGGCGCTGCTGCTCAGTACCGAAGTGCCCATGATGCAGGTGATTCCCGCGGGCAAGGACCTTGCGCAGCTGGAGTTCGAGCTCTTCGAGCTGCCCCAGCTCCAGGTGCTCAAGCAGGGGCTCGCGCCCCTGATGGATAAGTTCGACTACATCCTCATCGACCCTCCGCCGAGCCTCGGCATGATCACCCTGAACGCGCTCACGGCGGCCGACGAGGTCATCGTGCCCATGCCCTGCGAGTTCTTCGCGCTGGATGGTCTCGCGGAACTGACCGAGACCCTGCGCCGCATCCAGTCCGGTCCGAATCCACGGCTCCAGCTCGGAGGCATCCTGCTCACCATGGCCGAGGAGCGCACCAACCTCGGCGCGGCCGTGGCCAACGAGGTGCGCCACGCCTTTCCCGGGAAGGTCTTCCAGACCATGATCCCCCGGAACATCCGCCTCGCCGAGGCGCCCAGCCACGGCAAGCCCGTGGCCTTCTACGATCTGCGCTCCAAGGGCGCCCAGGCCTACCTCAGCCTCGCCAAGGAGTGGCTTGGCCTGGAGATCCTCGCGAGGAGGGAAGCCTGATGACCCTGTTGAAGCGACCGGCCCTGGGCCGCGGACTCACCTCCCTCATGAGCCAGATGGCTCCGGAGGATGCCGGCCAGCGGGAGCTTCCCCTGGGCAGCATGGTGCCCAACCGGGCCCAGCCCCGCACCCACTTCGACGAGGCCGCCCTGGCGGAACTGGCCGAGAGCCTGAGGCAGCACGGCATGGTCCAGCCCATCGTGGTGCGCAAGGTGGGCGACCAGTACGAGATCATCGCCGGCGAGCGCCGCTGGCGCGCCGCCCGGAAGGCCGGCCTCGCCATGGTCCCCGTGGTGGTCAAGGAGGTTCCCGACGACCGCCTGCTGGAGATCGCCCTGGTCGAGAACATCCAGCGCCAGGAGCTGAACCCCATCGAGGAGGCCACGGCCTACTGGCAGCTGGGCGAACACCTGCGGCTGACGCAGGAGCAGGTGGCCGACCGGGTCGGCAAGTCCCGGCCCCAGGTCGCCAACACCCTCCGGCTGCTGAGGCTACCCGCGGAGCTCAAGGCCGAGGTGGCCCACGGTCGACTGAGCACGGGCCACGCCAAGGTGCTGCTCGGTGTGCCGGATCCTCGCCTGCAGGAGCAGCTGGCCTACGAGGTGGTGCAGTCGCAGCTCAGTGTCCGGGCCCTGGAGGCACGGATCCAGCAGCTCCAGAAGCAGACCAAGGCCAAGGGCCGGAAGAAGCATCCCCAGGAACTCTTCATCAAGGCCGCCGCCGAGGAGCTGACCCAGTCCTGGGGCACCCGAGTCGAGATCAAGGCCAAGGGCAAGACCGGCACCCTGGTCCTGCACTACGGCAGCGAAGGCGAGCTGGATCGCCTGTTCGAGGCCCTCAAGCACGGCCCGGCGAAGCGCCGCTAGGTAAGTTAGGAGTCCCCATGTCGTCCTGGTTCGTCAAGAAGCGTCAGCAGAAGACCGCCGTCGAGGAGAAGACCGTCCGGGTTCCCGAGGGCCTCTGGATCAAGTGCGAGGCCTGCAAGGAGCTCATCTACCGGAAGGAACTCGTCAACACCCACAACGTCTGCCCCAAGTGCGGCTACCACTTTCGCATCGGCGTGGACGAGCGGCTGGAGAACCTCATGGACGACGGCTGGGAGACCTTGTTCAGCAACCTCAAGAGCGGGGACCCCCTGGGGTTCGTCTCGACCAAGAGCTACAAGGACCAGCTGAAGAAGCTCGAAGACGCGGGCCAGTCCGAGGATGCGGTCGTGGTGGTGGAGGGCACCCTTTCGGGCCACCCGGTGGTGACGGCCATCATGAACTTCGACTTCCTCGCCGCCAGCATGGGCAGCGTGGTGGGCGAGAAGCTGCGCCTGGGAGCCGAGCGGGCCCTGGAGAAGCAGTGCGCCTTCCTCATCGTCAGCTGCAGTGGTGGCGCCCGCATGCAGGAGGGCACCCTCTCCCTCATGCAGATGGCCAAGGTGAGCGCAGCCCTCGCCAAGCTGGACAAGGCGGGCCTGCCCTACCTGAGCATCCTCACCGACCCCACCACCGGGGGCGTCAGCGCCAGCTACGCCATGCTGGGCGACCTGAACATCGCCGAGCCCAAGGCCCTGATCGGCTTCGCCGGCCCCCGCGTCATCGAACAGACCATCAAACAGAGCCTGCCCGAGGGCTTCCAGCGTTCCGAATTCCTCCAGGCCCACGGCATGGTGGACAAGGTCGTGAACCGCGACCACCTCAAGGACTTCATCGCCGCCTGCCTGGCGTGGATGATGCCGACGCCCAGGGACTGATGGACGGCGGCTTCGAACCTGTATACATCCCGCGCCTCAGGGAGCGGGGCCATCTCGGCGTCAAGTGCGGCCTCGAGAACATCCAGATCCTGCTCGATGGATTGGGGCGGCCCGATGCGAGCTTCCCGGTGGTGCTCATTGCCGGCACCAACGGCAAGGGCAGCACCGGGGCCTTCCTGGCCCACATGCTGAAGGCCGCGGGCTTCGTGGTGGGCTGGACCACCTCGCCCCACCTGCGGGATGTCACCGAGCGCATCTGGGTGGATGGCGAGCCCATCGGCGAAGGGGCCCTGGACCTGCTGCTGGGCGAGGCCTTCGAGGCCGAGGCCCAGGCGGGGCTCCAGGCCACCTACTTCGAGCTGATGATCACCGCTGCCCTCTCGGCCTTCCGCATGACCGGTGTGGAGGTGGCCCTGGTGGAGGTGGGCATGGGTGGCCGCTGGGATGCCACCAATGCCACGGAGCCCATCCTGACGGTACTGACCACCGTGGGGCTGGACCATCAGCAGTATCTCGGCGACACCCGCGAGGCCATCGCCCGGGAGAAGCTCTGCACGGCCCGCGACGGGCGGCCCCTCGTGCTGGGGCCGGGCCTGGATCCCGAGTGGATCCGGCCGCTGCTGCCCTGCGCCCCGACCCTGCATCCTGCTCCCCGCCTGGGTCCGGCGGACATCCGCTGGGACCACTCCCGCGTCGACGGGAAACGCGTGGGGCTCGCGGGCCTTCACCAGCTGGACAACCTGGCCACGGCCTTCGAGGCCATCCGTCAGTTGCAGGGGCTTGGCTTTCCCATTCCGGAGGACCGCCTCTGGACCGGCGCGGCCGAGGCCCGCTGGCCCGGCCGGCTCTGGAAGGTGCCGGAGCTGGAGGCCGTCTGGATGGATGGCGCGCACAACCCCGACGGGGCCCGCGCCCTGGCCGATCACGCCCTGGCCTGCGGAGTGCGCCCCCATCTCTACGTCGGCGCCATGGGCGACAAGGATCTCGCGGGCGTGGCCCGCGAGCTGAAACGGATGCGCCCCCTCTCCGTGACCTTCGTGCAGGGGGATGCCCCGCGCTACGCCACCCACGCGGAGCTCGGGGAGGCCTGGGGCGTTTCGGCACCCCTGCTGACAGTGCGGGAGGCGGCGATCCACCTGCGGGCGCAGGCCGAGGCACCCCGCCTGGTGACGGGCTCGCTCTACCTCCTGGGGGACCTGCTGCGGGAGCTGGACCTCCGGCCGTTCTAAGGATTCACCGCAGCTCCTGCCGATGAGACCCCCATGCGGTGTCTGCTCCTCGGCCTCGGTTTTGCCTGCGTCCTCGGCGCCCAGGTCCCGCTCCACATCGTAGCTGTGGAGCGGAAGGGACTTCCGCCCTACGAGGCCGCGGATCGGATCTATCGGCTGGATGGCGGGCAGAACCGCGGGCTGCGCGTGGGGGACCGCCTGCTCGTCAAGCGCAGTGGCGAGCCCCGGGCCATCGGCCACCTCCGGGTGGTCGAGGTGCGCGGGGAGCAGTGTGAAGCCCACTTCGAGCCGAGCGGCTCCGCCTATCCCATGAAGGGGGACCTCGTGCTCCGCGCGGAACTGAAGTGGCCACCCGTGGCCGGGCCCTTGGATGTCGATCCGCTGCCCATGACGTCCCCACCCGCCCCGTCATCCGAGGCGCCCCCGCAGGAGGGACTGCTCTTCTTCTTTCCTCAGCAGGCGGACCTTAGCCCGGCGGGACTGAAGAAGCTGGAGGCCTGGGTCCGGGCTTGGGGGGTCGGAGGGCGCTGGGCCGTCCAGGTCCCCTCCGCCAAGGCCTTGTCCACGGCCCTTCAACAACGGCGGGCCGAGGCCCTCCAGGCGGCTCTCCGCTCCCTGGGCGTGGCGCAGGCCAAGGTTGAAACGGAACCCCGCACGACCGACGGGAAGTACGATCCGGCCTGGATCCGCCACTGGGAATGACGCGGTGGCCCAGGTTCACCCGGCCCGACGCATCCATGGTCGTGATCCAGGCGATGGGCCGCGGGATCGCCGGCTGCAGAGGGTGCGGTAGACGTCACGCCTGGGCAGGGAGCCGAGGCCGCGGGTGATCATGCTTAGGCTCCGGGGCGAAGCAGATCGGGGGTGCGCCCTCAAGCGAACTTCCCTTCCTTAACAACAAATAACAATTCCATCCAGAGGACGCTCCCGAGCCAGAATGGAACCCCCACCAGGACCTGCCATGTTCCTTCTTCCCGCCCTCGTCTTGCTTCAGGAGCCCACGCCAGCACCCCCCGCCGCGCCTCCGGACCCGGTTCCCCCGGCCCGGATCGAGCTGACCACCCCCTTCCCGGTGCACCTCGGCAGCGTCGGTCCCCGCGAGGTTCGAGAGGTCCTCTTTGGCCTCCGGAGCACCCACGACCGCACCTTCCACTTCCGCGTCCTGGACCTGTCCCTGGGGCTGACCCTGGATGAGGGCCAGCTCGCCGCGCCCATCCAGCCTGGCGAGGTTCGGCTGGTCAAGGCGCAGGTGAATCCAACGGGCATGGAGGGCTTTGTCCGGGGCGCGGTTCGCCTGGGCACGGATGATCCGACGCAACCCAACTACATCCTCCGCTACGACATGACGGTGCGGCCCGAAGTGGTGGTGGATGCCGAGCGCAAGAGCCTGGGTGAAGTGGCGCCCCACGAGAGCCCCGAGCTGCGGTTCCGGTTCACGCGGGAGGGTGGCGACCCGCTGAAGCTGGTCCTGGCCAGCGAGCTGCCGCCTCATCTGGAGGCCGAGCTGATCCACGAGGGCCCGGCGGCGGATCTGCGGATCAGCCTCCGCCCCATCCGCCTGAAGCCCGGCACCACTGCCGGCCTGGAAGTGCTCAAGGTGGCCACCAATGGACCGAAGCAGCCACTGTTCACCTTGTATCTTGACTGGCGCCTCGCGGCCCCGGTGATCGCCCAGCCCTCCCGGCTGGTGTTCAGCGAGCTGAAGACCACGCTGCTGGGTCTGGAGCTCACGGCGCGGAACGGCCTTCCCTTCCGCATCCGCAGGGCTGAGATCCAGGGGCGGGGCTTTGAGCTCCTGGACAGGCCCACCCTGGAAGCCGCGCGGCACCTGCTCAGGGTCCGCCGGACGGGGGCCACGCCCGAGGCGATGCTGGTGCTCGAGTGCTCCAACCAGGAGGAGCCCCTCAGGGTGCCCCTGCGCTTCCTCGATCCCAAGGCCCGGCCGCCCAAGGGCAGTCGCCCAGCGCCTCCAGTGGAGGACCATGGGCACCACCACCACTAGGGTCTGTTCGGCGCCGTCACCGCCCCGTTCCGTGGGCCTGCTAAGCTGACGCGCTCCCTGGAGGTGGTTGATGGTCCTCGTTGCCGTTCTGCTCATCGTGATTGGCGCGCTGGCCTGGCGATGGAAGACGAAGGTGGGGTTCCCCCTTTCGGCCCGGCTGGTCATCGTGCAGTGGGTGGGGCTGGGGCTGGGTGTCGTGGTGTTCCTGGCCTCCATGGCGGTGATCGTCCCGCCCGGCCAGGCAGGCGTGGTGGTGCTGTTCGGCACGGTGCGGGACCAGGCCCTGCCCGCGGGGCTCCACTTCATCAACCCCTTCTCCCAGGTGGTGGAGATGGAGGTGCGCACCAGGAACTACACCATGACCAACGTGGCGGAGGAGGGGCAGAAGCGGGGGGATGACTCCATCGCCGTCATCAGCAGCGACGGCCTGACGGTGAAGCTGGACTGCACCATCTTCTACGCCCTCCAGCAGGCCAAGGTCGCCAAGATCTACAGCGAGATCGGCCCCGATGTGGAGGACAAGATCCTGCGCAGCGAGATTCGCGCCAGCCTGCGCGATGCGGCGGCCAACCTGCTGGCCACGGAGCTCTACACCTCCAAGCGGCAGGCCTTCGTGGACCAGGTCACGAAGACCCTCAAGGCCTCCTTCGAGCACCGGGGCATCACCATGGAGCAGGTGCTCCTCCGGAACGTCCTCCTGCCCGATCAGATCACCAAGGCCATCAACGACAAGATCGCCGCCGACCAGGACGCCCAGAAGATGGCGTTCGTCCTCCAGAAGGAGAAGCAGGAGGCTGAGCGCAAGCGCATCGAGGCCGAGGGCCAGGCCCGCGCCCAGCAGATCGTGAGCCAGAGCCTGACTCCGCAGATCATCGAGTACCAGCGCATCCAGGCCCTGCGCGATATCGGAGCCAAGGGCAACCTGATCATCACGCCCATGGGCGGCGCGACCCCCATGATCCAGGTGCCGGCCAAGAAGTAGCCGCCTCTCAGATGCTGTCGAGCGGCACCTTCGAAGGCTTGTCACCAGCCGGTTTCCGCAGGTCCAGCACCACCTTGATCACTTGGCCCTCCCGCAGGACATCGAAGACGACCTGCTCTGCGGGCTGGTCGGTTTCCACCATGGCCAGGACCTCGAGAAGGGCCTTGAACTGGCCGGCACTGGTGAGTGGCTCGCCCCGATAGGCCAGCAGGATGTCGCCCATGGCGATGAGCTTGCCGGTCTTGTCGACCTGGAGGGGCCTGAAGCCTGCCCGGGCTGCGGGCGTCCCCTCATCCACGCCGGTCACCACGAGGCCCTGCTTGATGCCGAAGGCCCGTTCCGCCTCGAAGGGGCTCAGGGTGGTGAAGCCCATGTGGATGGTCTCGATCTGCCCCTTGCCGATGAGCCTTGGCACGATGTTGTTCAAGGTGTCCACCGGCAGCGCGAAGCCCACACCCACGGAGCCCTCGGAGCGGGTGGCGACGATGGCGGTGTTCATGCCGATGAGCCGCCCGCTCGTGTCCAGGAGGGGGCCACCGGAATTGCCCGGGTTGATGGCGGCGTCGGTCTGGATGGAGTTGGTGGTCCTGGTGTTGTAGCCCGTCGAGATCTCGCGGCCCAGGGCGGAGATGACGCCCTTGCTCAGCGAGTGGTCGAGGCCGAAGGGGTTGCCGATGGCCAGGACGGTCTGACCCACCTGCAGGTTGGAGCGCTGGCCGAGGGGGATGGGGCGCATGTCCTCCAGGGGCGCGAAAGCCTGGATCACGGCGATGTCATAGGCAAAGCTCTTCCCGATCACCCGGCCCTTGTAGGTCTTGCCGTTGGCCAGGGTGATCTCCACCTCCGTCACGTCCGCGAAGAGCTTTCCGTCCACTTCGGCGCTGATCACGTGGCGGTTGGTGACGATGTGGCCCCACTCGTCCCAGACGAAGCCCGTGCCGCTTCCAGTGGGGAGCTTGGGTGGCCCCTTGGGATCCGGATTCGGGAGGAAGGCGGAGATGTAGACCACGCTCGGTTTGGCCGCCCTGAACCGCCGGATGGTGTTGCGCTCCTCGGAGGTGAGGGGGGCCCGAGGGGCCACTCCCCGAGGCCTGGCGTGGGCGCGGAACCGCTGGATGGTGGCCTCCTCCGTGGGAGCCAGGGCCTTGGACGGAGTCTGAGCCGTCAGGATCGGAACCAGCAGGGCGAGCAGGGCGACGCGGATCATGGGGGCTCCCGGAACGATTATGCGGTCTCGGGCACTCCCGCGGCATTGCCCCAGGCTTCGTGATCCCGGGTACCTTGAAGGTCCACTTTCCTGGGACGTTCATGGCCGGCCCCTCCGATCCGTCCTCGCCGCGCCGTCGTTTCCTGCCCGCCGTCCTCCTGTTGGCGGTCCTCCTGCTGTCCGGTACTGGGGCCGCCTGGCTGTTGCATCGCGGCGGCTTCGGCCAACCGGTCCAGGTGCTGCTCATCCGCCCCGATGGTCCTGGCCAGGATGGCCTGGATCCGGATCTCCGGTCCGCCTTCCAGGATCTGGTGGAGTACGACCTGAAGACGCTGGCTCCCGTGTCGCTCACCCGCCTGTCCTACGCACCAGGACCCGAGCACTTGAAGCGCCTCCCCGAGGCGGCGGTCGTGCTTGAACTGAGGCCGCGGCGGGAGGGCGCCTTGGTGGTGCTGACGCTTCGGACGGCCCGGGTGGAGGCCCTGCGCGCGCGGGGATCCTCGGCCTGGCAGGCCCTGGAGGTTTCCGCCCGATCACCCCGGGCGGCCTTTGCGGCCCTGCGGGAAGGACTGCCCTTCCGGCTGTCCCGGGATCAGGAAGGGGAGCCGCTCATTCCGGAGTCCTCCGAGGCCTTCTGGTCGCTCCTGCAGGCCATGGCCTGGCATCGCCAGAACGACCGCCTGCTGCCGGCCATGGAGCTGGCGAAGCAGGCCACGGACCTGGAGCCCCGCTGTGCCATGGCCTGGATGACCCGCGGGGATCTGCTCTACCGGCTGCTGCTCATCGATCCTCAGGGGCACCCGCAGGGGCAGGCAGAGGCCCATCGCTACTTCCGCAAGGCCCTCGACCTGGCTCCCAACCACCCCCACTGCGGGTACCTGCTCGCCCAGCTGAAGGTCGACGCTGGAGACCAGCGGGAGGCCCTCCACGTGCTCCAGCAGAGCCTCAAGGCCCACCCGCTGGACCCCACCCTCTACACGGGACTCGCCTATGCGGCGCGCTGCGCGGGCCTCCTGGAGCTGGCCGAGAAGGCCCTGGCCCGGCGGGATCAGCTGGTTTTCTCCGATCTTGAGCCGAACGCCACCGAGAATGCCTACCTCTACCGCGGCGACCTGGAACGCTTCGAGGGTGGGCTCAACGAGCACCCCGGCGATCCGCGCAACGCGGTGGTCCGGTTCTACCGGGGCTACGTGGCCCTGATCCGGGGCGACCGGACGCTGGCCCGCTACTGGTTCGCCCAGGCCCAGGCCCTGCCGGATGGCTTCGCCCAGTTCCAGCAGCTGGCCGCCATCTACGAAGCCGTGGCCGAAGGGCGGGGAAGCCTGGCGACCGAGCGCCTGCGCCGGCTGGAGCAGGCCCGGGTGGGGCTCCGCGTGCCGGACGGGGAGTTCACCTTCAAGATGGCCGAGGCCTTCGCCCTGGCGGGCGACCTCCCGGGAGCCATGGCCCAGGCGGACCGAGCCTTCAGCCAAGGCTTCGGCTGCACCCGCTGGTACCAGCAAAGCCCCTTCCTGGCCCCCATCCGGGGCACGGCCCGGTGGAATGCCCTGATCCAGCACCTGGAAGAGCGGCAACGGCTTCTCCAGGCGCACTTCACGCCGGCACGCTTCGGGCTCTAAGCTGAGACCCATGGCAATGCTGACCTCCCGATCCCCTCGCGCCAACCTCTGGCTGGGCGCCGCTTTCGCCCTGCTCCTTCTGGCCGGGAGTGGGCTGGCCTGGCTGCTGGCCCGGCAAGGGGCAGGCTCTCGCCTGAAGGTCGTGCTCATCGGCCCGGTGGCCACCGAAGGCTCCGGCCTGGAATCCGCCCAGAGCCGGGCCGTGGTCGCACTGGTCCAGGACCAGCTGGAGCTTCACGGTCGCTTCGCGATCACCAGCCTGACCCAGCTGCCGGCAGACCTGACCCCTGTCTGCGGACAGGCCCGGACCCTGCTGATCCAGTTGGACCTCCGCCGCGTCGGCGAGGACCTGGACCTCAGCTATCGCCATGCCTGGAGCCAGCAGCTGGCCCCGGGCATCGCGGTGCCCTGGCAGACCCACAAGGCCGCCCCGCTGGCACCGGCCCGGGCCTTCGACGCCTTCCTGGGGACCTTTCCGAGAAAGATTCAGCCCGCGGGGGTGGACCTCCTCCCCACCTCCGCGGCGGTCTTCTGGAACCTCGTGCAGGCAGGGGCCTGGCGGCTCCAGAATCAACGCCTGGACGAGGCGATGAAGCTCGCGGAACAGGCCACGCGCCAGGAACCCCGCTGCGCCAGCGCCTGGATCCTGCTGGGCAATCTGCGCTACCGCGCGCTGCTCAACAACCCCGCGGCCTTCCGCCAGGACCAGGCGGATGCGGAAGCCTGCCTCCAGCGCGGCCTGCTCCTGGCGCCGGACCACCCTCGTGGGGCCTTCCTGCTCTCCCTGCTGAAGGCGGACAGCGGCAACCAGCAGGAGGCTCTGGACCTCCTGCTGCGCGCCCGCCGCAGGCAGCCGCACAACCCGACGCTCCTGACCGGGATCGCCTACGCCGCCCGGGGCGCCGGCCTGCTGCCCCTGGCGCGGAGGGCCATGGATCTGCGGGATGAGCTGAGCTTCGCCCAGGTGCAGCCCCAGGCCGTCGACATCACCTGCCTCTACACCGGAGAGATCCCCCGCTTCGAGGCCAGCCTCCAGGAACAGCCCGGCCACCTGCGCAGCACCTCCGGCGTGCTGCCCTTCTACCGGGGCTACCTGGCCCTGACCAGGGGCGACCAGGCCCTGGCCCAGCGGGAGTTCCGCGCCGCCTCGGAGCTGGCCCACGGTTATCCCAACATCATGCGCCTCAGCGAGATCTACGACCTCATCCTCGAAGGGCGGAAAGAGGAGGCCTGGCAGAAGCTCCGGGAGTACGACCAGGAGCGCATCGGCATGCGGGAGCCGGACGGGGAGTTCACCATCCGGCTGGCCGAGGCCTATGCCCTCATGGGCGACCGGGCCAGCGCCATGGAGATGGCCGGCCGGGCCTTCGCCCGTGGCTTCGGCTGCACCGTCTGGTACGAACGGAGCCCGATGCTGGAACCCCTCCGCAGCCTCCCCAAATGGAAGGCCCTGATGCAGCACCTGCAGGAGCGGCAAGCGCTCATGGAAGAGCGGTTCCCAGTGGGCCTCCTGGAAGTGAACTGACTCCGGGTAAACAGACCCTCCGGTTGGGACTGGCGGGCCGGTAGACTGGGCGTTCGCCCGAATGGGGGACCCATGTCCACGCTCACTGCCGCCAAGACCGCCACCCACGCGCCCGAGGGCTACACCCCCGCGCACAAGGTGCGGTTCATCACCGCCGCCAGCCTCTTCGACGGCCACGACGCCAGCATCAACATCATGCGGCGGATCCTGCAGGCCACGGGCTGCGAGGTGATCCACCTGGGCCACAACCGCTCCGTGCAGGACATCGTGGACACCGCCATCCAGGAGGATGCGCAGGGCATCGCGGTCTCCAGCTACCAGGGAGGCCATGTCGAGTTCTTCAAGTACATGGTGGAGCTGCTGCGGGAGCGCGGCGCGGGCCACATCCAGGTCTTCGGCGGCGGGGGCGGGGTCATCGTTCCCGAGGAGATCCGCGAGCTGGAGGCCTACGGCGTCGCCCGGATCTACAGCCCCGAGGACGGGCGCCACATGGGCCTGCAGGGCATGATCGACGACATGGTCGAGCGCTGCGATTTCGATCCGCGTGAGAAGCCCGCGGCGCTGTCGTTGGCGCGGAGGATCACGGAGATTGAGCTCGGCACCGTGGGTAGCCTTGAAAAGCCGCTCAAGAAGATTCCTGTCCTGGGCATCACGGGTACCGGTGGTGCGGGCAAGTCCTCTCTCGTCGACGAACTTCTGCGTCGTTTCCTCGTCGATTTTCCTGAGAACCGCGTGGCGGTTCTCAGCGTCGATCCCACCAAGCGGAAGACGGGTGGCGCCTTGCTGGGCGACCGCATTCGCATGAACGCGCTCTACCACCCCGAGCTGCGCGACCGCGTCTTCATGCGCAGCCTGGCCACCCGCAGCGCGGCCCACCGGGCCACCAGCGAGGCCCTGCTGGCCAGCATCGCCGCCGCCAAGGTGGAGGGCTTCGACCTGGTGATCGTGGAGACCGCGGGCATCGGCCAGAGCGACAGCGAGATCGCGGACATGGCGGACCTCTCCATGTACGTGATGACGCCGGAGTACGGCGCCGCCAGCCAGCTCGAGAAGATCGACATGCTGGACTTCGCCGACCTCGTCGTGCTGAACAAGGCCGACAAGCGGGGCGCCGAGGATGCCCTGCGGGACGTGCGCAAGCAGTACCAGCGGGCCCACAAGCGCTTCGGCCAGGCGCCCGAGGACATGCCGGTATTCGCCACCTGCGCCTCCCAGTTCAACGACCCGGCCACCAACTGGCTCTACGTGAACCTGGTCCGTGCGTTGGCCCTCAAGACCGGCCTCGGCTGGGAACCCCGGCTGCAGGCCGAACCCGGCAGCCCGCGGCGGGCCGCCATCATCCCGCCCGAGCGGGTGCGCTACCTGGCAGAGATCGCCGATGCCGTGCAGGCCTACAAGGCCTGGGCCCGGCGCCAGGCCGAGACCGCCGAAGTGGCCCACTCCCTGTGGGTGAGCCTGCGGACCTTGGGGGATCGTGTACCTCCCGCCGCCACCTTCTACGACGCCGCCCACCTCGTGGAGGCCGTCGAGGGCGAGCAGGGTGCCGCGATCCTCCTGCTCCGCCAGCGCTACCAGGAGCACCTTGGCGAGCTGCACGGCGAGAGCCGCCGCCTGCTCCAGGACTGGGCCGGCCTGCGGAAGAACTACACCGACCCCGAGAACGTCTACGTGGTGCGCGGCCGCGAGATCCGCACCGCCAACTACACCCAGTCCCTCAGCGGCACCCCGGTGCCCAAGGTGGCGCTGCCCGCCCACTCGGGCTGGAGCGACATCCTCCGCTGGCAGCTGCTGGAGAACCTGCCGGGCCGCTTCCCCTTCACGGCCGGTTCCTTCGAGTACAAGCGGGCCGGCGAGGACCCCACCCGCATGTTCGCGGGCGAGGGCACGCCGGAGCGCACCAACAAGCGCTTCCACTACGTGAGCAAGGGCCAGCCCGCCGTGCGCCTCAGCACGGCCTTCGACAGCGTGACCCTATACGGCGAGGACCCCCATGTCCGCCCTGACATCTATGGCAAGGTGGGGAACAGTGGCGTCTCCATCTGCACCGTGGACGACGCGAAGAGGCTCTATTCCGGCTTCGACCTGCTCTGCCCCACCACCAGCGTGAGCATGACCATCAACGGGCCGGCCCCCACCATGCTGGCCTTCTTCCTGAACGCCGCCATCGACCAGCGGGCCGAGCAGTGGCTGAAGGAACACGGCCAGATGGATGCCGCCCAGGCGAAGATCGACGCCCTGTATGCCTCGAAGGGCATGGCCCGCCCCCGGTACGAGGGCGGGCTTCCCGAGGGCAATGACGGCCTGGGGCTGGCCCTGCTGGGCGTGACCTCAGATGAGCTCCTGCCGCCGGACGTCTACACCAGGCTGCGGGCCGAGGCGCTGCAGTCCGTGCGGGGCACGGTGCAGGCCGACATCCTCAAGGAGGACCAGGCCCAGAACACCTGCATCTTCAGCGCGGAGTTCAGCCTCAAGGTCATGGGCGACATCCAGGAGCGCTTCATCGAGGAGAAGGTGCGCAACTTCTACTCCGTGAGCATCAGCGGGTACCACATCGCCGAGGCCGGCGCGAATCCCATCAGCCAGCTGGCCTTCACCCTGGCCAACGGCTTCACCTTCGTGGAGTACTACCTCTCGCGGGGCATGGACATCGACGACTTCGCGCCGAACCTGTCTTTCTTCTTCAGCAACGGCCTGGACGCGGAATACAGCGTCATCGGCCGCGTGGCCCGGCGCATCTGGTCGCTGGCCATGCGTGAGAAGTACGGCGCCAACGACCGCAGCCAGAAGCTGAAGTACCACATCCAGACCTCGGGCCGCTCGCTGCACGCCCAGGAGATCGACTTCAACGACATCCGCACCACCCTGCAGGCCCTCTACGCCATCTACGACAACTGCAACAGCCTGCACACCAATGCCTACGACGAGGCCATCACCACGCCCACGGAGGAGAGCGTCCGCCGGGCCATCGCCATCCAGCTCATCATCAACCGCGAGCTGGGCGGGGCCAAGAACGAGAACCCGCTGCAGGGCGCCTTCATCATCGAGCAGCTCACGGAGCTGGTGGAGGAGGCGGTACTGGTCGAGTTCCGGCGCATCGCCGATCGTGGCGGGGTGCTGGGCGCCATGGAGACGATGTACCAGCGCGGCAAGATCCAGGAAGAGTCCATGCAGTACGAGCACCTCAAGCACAGCGGGGAGCTGCCCATCGTGGGCGTGAACACTTTCCTGAATCCGGCGCCGCCCGAGCTGGGCGCCATCGAGCTCATCCGCAGCAGCGAAGAGGAGAAGGCCCAGCAGATCCGCAACCTCGAGGCCTTCCACCGCCGCAACGCGGAACGCGCCCCGGCGGCCCTGGGCACCCTCAAGGAGGTCGCCCGCCGCGGCGGCAACCTCTTCGAGGCCCTGCTGGACACCGCCAAGGTCTGCAGCCTGGGCCAGATCAGCCAGGCCCTCTACGAAGTGGGCGGGCAGTACCGCCGGAACATGTAAGGTGGCCCTTGCTTGACCGGCTCCCGCCCCTCGAAGGCACCACCCTCTCGGGTCGCACCCTCCGCTTTCCCAGTGACTTGCCAGCTGCGGGTCTCGTCCTCGTCATCGGCTTCGCCCACGACGCCCGCCATGACGTGGGTGCCTGGAAGGCGGCCCTCGCAGAGCGGGGCATCCCCTTCCTCAGCCTTCCAACCGCTGTTAGGGGACACAACTCCCGAATCGATGGCCGGTGTGGCGGAGGCCATGCGGGCCCATGTTCCGAGCGGGGTCTGGGAGCAGGTGGTGCAGATCCATCGGGGAGGCGAGGCCTTAAAGAAGGCATTCGGTTGGCAGACCGATGTTTTTGCCAAGTTGTTGCGAGTGACAGGCGAGGGTGAGGTCCTGGCGCGCCACGATGTGGGCCCCTTCAGTGGGGACGCCCTGGCCGCCTTTCTGGGTTGAATGACCCCCAGGCCTTATCATGGAGGTCTGATGTCGCGCTTCCCGCTGCCGTTGCTCCCCTTCCTCGCCCTGGCCCTGGCGGCCGGGACGCCGCGGGTGCCGGCCAAGCCCGGCATCACCTACCTCTACACCTACTACGACCCGCAGGGCCGGCTGGTGATCAACAACCTGCCACCGGCCTACATGAAGGGGCAGGGCCTGGTGCTGAAGCACGTGGGCGTGGGCAAGGTGCGCCTGGCGGTGACGCCCGCGGAGATGGCCAGGGCCCTCAAGAGTCCCGAGCTCATCGCCCTGGTGGACGAGATCGCCCAGCGCGAGGGCGTGGACACGCACCTGGCCCGGGCCATCATCCAGGCCGAGAGCGCCTTCAACTACAAAGCCCGCTCTCGGGTCGGGGCCCTGGGCCTCATGCAGCTCATGCCCTCCACGGCCGAGCGCTTCGGGGTGCTGGATCCCTTTGATCCGCGGCAGAACATCAGCGGCGGCGTGAAGTATCTGAAGTGGCTCCACGATTACTACTCGGGCGACCTCACCCGGGTGGTGGCGGCCTACAACGCCGGCGAGGGCGCCGTGAACAAGCACAAGGGCATCCCGCCCTTCCGCGAGACCCGGGCCTATGTGCCCAAGGTGCTGAACCTCTACCACCGCAAGGCCGTGCAGCCCGATCCCAGGCTGGCGGGGAGCATGACCCTGCTGCAGAAGGGCCGGGGCGGCTTCAAGGTGGAGGAGGAGAAGACCGTCCCCGAGCCCACGGCGCAGCAGCGGGCGGCCACCCGCATCTACCAGTGGACCGACGCCAATGGCCGCATCCAGATCAGCGACCAGCCTCCGCCCAAGGGCACCCCGGGCGTGAGGCCCTTCGGCGCGCCCTGACGACCCTACTTGGCCTCCAGGCCCTCGACGTAGGCATCCAGGGCCGCCAGGGTGGCCTGGAAGGTGCCCTCCAGCCGTCCGTGCAGGTCTGGGCCGGCTTCGGTGGCGCCCTCCCGCCCCAGCGCCTCGAGGTCGGCCGCCAGGATGCGCAGGGCATGGGCGCCCAGGGCCCCGGAGCCGCCCTTCAGGGCGTGGGCCGTGCGGGACAGCTCCTCGGCGTTTCCGTCGGCGATGGCCGCGAGGATGTCCCGGATGCGGCGCGGCGTGTCCTCCCGGAAGATCTCGATCATTTCGGAGAGCAGGCCATGGCCACCGTCATCCAACTCCACCAGGTTCTGGATGGTGGTCATGTCCAGCAGGTCCGACGCGCTCATGGAAACTCCCAGGTCCCATGCTGAGGCAGGTGGCCCCCTTCGTCCAAGGGGGATGGCGGTAGGCTGGAGGCATGAGCATGAAGCAGGAGCGGAAGGCCACTTTGGCGAAGCCGAAGCCCGGAGGGCGCGGCACAGGAGGTGCCGCGTGACGGAAGCATTGCCCATGACTCCGGCGGAGACCGCCCTCTCCCTGCTCTTCCGCAAGCTGCACCCCCACCTGGAGGACGCGGCCCATGCCCTGGCCCGGGGCGCCGCCCGCCGGGAGCTGGAGCGCCTGCACCTCAAGCTGATCGCGGCCCGGCTGAAGACCGTCGAGCTGCTGGAGGCCGAAGCCGAAGCCCTGCCCGAAGACTCGCCCCTGGCCGAGCTTCTGGACACCCTGTCCGCCAACCTGACGCCCGTGGGCGAAAGCTACCGCCAGGCCCTGACCCTCACCCAGCTCTGCCTGGAGGAGGCCCCGGCGGACCTGCTGCCCCACGCCCCCGAGGGCTGCGTGGCCACCTCCTCCTGGGGCCCGCGCATGACGGACTTCCTCGCCCACCTCAAGGATCCCGCCTACCAGGCCCGGAACCGCTGGGAGGCCGTGGCGGAGGACATCGGGGAGACCGAGGAGGAGTAGGCCCAGCTTCGGCAAGAAAAACGCCCCGCAGTGGCGGGGCGTTTTCTGGTTCGGAATGGCCTAGAAGCGGATGCCGCCGTAGAGGCCGATCTGCAGCTTCGGGGCGAAGGCCTTCATGTTGTCCTCGTCGCTGGCGGTGGCGCTGAAGCTCTTGCTCGTGAGGGGGAGGGCCACCTCCAGTCCGAAGAACGGCTTCACGATCGGGCTGGGGAGGGCGTAGCCCACGTTGGCCCGCAGCCAGGGGCGGTTGTAGGACGTGTCGCTGAGGCCAGAGTCGGTGATGTTCAGTTTCTCGAAGCGGTACTCGATCCCGGCTCCGAAGGCCACCCCGGCCTTGAAGTTGAACATGGCGCCCACGCTCATGTGCTGGTGCTGGAACTTGCTTCCGACATCCGTGCCGTTGGCCTCGAGGGTGGCATCGGTCTTGGGCTGGAAGCCAGCGGTCAACTGGAAGAGGGCGGGTCCCAGGTCGACCACGCTGTATCCCACGCGGGCTCCCAGGACGGTCTTGCTCTTCGGCTGAACAGACCCGCCGAAAGCATCGATGCTCTTGTAGGACTGCTGGCCCGCGAACAGGCCAAGTTCCCAGGACTGGGCCGCCAGGGGGGCGCCGACAACCAGGGCGGCCAGGATGATTTTTCGCATGGGAAGCTCCACAAGGGGATGGGGTGGTAGACAGTAAAAACTAACAGGCCGTCCTGCGGAGGGCAAAATTTCCCCAAGGGCCAACCTCGGCGCCGGCCAGGGATGTGGATCAGGCGGGCGCTGGCATCGAGGGGGGCGGCGCCGCCATTCAACCCCTTCCTGCTGCCATTCGGGCCCCCCGATCTGTCATCCGCCAAGGAGGTTCCACCCAAGCCCTGCCACGCGCATCTCCTGATGTGGACGGATGATCCGCCCCAGCCACCAGGAGCTCCCCATGACCAGCCAGTCCTTTCGATCTGCCGCCCTCGCCGTGGCCTTCCTCGCCATCGGCGCGACCCTCTCCGCCCAGGGCCCCGGCTTCGGCCCCGGCCAGGGCCGCGGACCTGGCTTCGGCGAGGGCCGGGGTCTGCGCGGCCTGAACCTGAGCGAGGCCCAGCAGGCCCAGGTGAAGGCCATCCACGGCAGGCACCTGGCCGCCTTCCAGGCCAAGGGCGAGACGGCCCAGGCCGCCCACAAGGCACTGCGGGAAGCCATGGCCGATGCCACGACCGATGCCGGCACCCTGAAGGTCCTCCACGACAAGGCCTCCGCCGCCCGGTTTGACCTGATGCTCGAACGCCGGGCTGTGCGCCAGGAGATCCTGCCTCTGCTCACGGCCGAGCAGAAGGCGACCTTCGAACAGGGACCCGCGGGCATGGGACCTCGCGGCGGGCGTGGTCGGGGCCCTGGCTCCCGCCCCGGCAAAGGCATGGGCCCCGGCGGCCGCGGCCCCGGTGCGGGCCTGAACCCCGACTGCCCGTTGGTCCAACCCTCCTGATGGCCCTCGCCCCGCTATCCTGAGGAACCATGCGCGCTTCAGCGGTTCTCCAGGCCACCTGGCAGCGGACGCGGCGCCCCCGGACCTGGGGCGCCGCGCTGCTGTTCGGGCTGGTGTGGAACGGCACCCGGCTCCTCATGGGTCTGCCCAGCCCCGGGCTCCTCGAGGCGCTCACGCCCTCGCTCTGGGTGGCCCTCTTTCTCGTGCTGGCCCCGCTGCCCTGGCAGTGGACCGGCGATGAGGCCCCCCTGGCCAGCGCCCCGCGCGGCGCGGCCCAGGCCCTGCCCTGGATGGCGGCACTCACCCTGGGCGTGCTGCTGCTCTTGGGCACCGCGGGGGGGCCGCCGCCGGGCCGGGGACAGGGCCCTGGCCCCCTTGAGCGTGGTTTCCGCCGGAATATGGAGCGCTCCGAAGCCCCGCGGCGGCTGCACATCCATCCGCGCTTCTGGATCCTGGGCGTGGCGCACCTCTCCTTTGGCCTGCTGCTGGGCTGGATCCTCGCGGATCGCGAGCGGGCCGAGCTGCAGGAGGCCGCCGCGCGCCGGGCCGCCGACGAGGCCCAGGCCCGCGTCCTGCAGGGCCAGATGAACCCGCACGTGCTGTTCAATGCCATCAGCGGACTGACCGAGCTGGTGCGGGAGGATCCCGTGGCGGCGGAGGCCGCCCTGGTGAACCTTGCCGACCTGCTGCGGGCTCTGCTGGAGCACGGCTCCCGCCTGCGGGCCCCGCTGCGGGACGAGCGGCGCCTGGTCGAGCTGCACCTGTCCCTGGAGCGTCTGCGCCTGGGGCACCGCCTGCGCGAAAGCTGGGACTGGCCCGAGGCCCTGGATTCGCTGGAGATCCCGCCCCTCATGATCCAGCCCCTGGTGGAGAACGCCCTGAAGCACGGCGTGGCCCTGGCCGTGGGAGGCGGCGAGCTGAAGGTGGAGGTGCGCTGCGAGGGTGATCAACTCTTCGTCTCCGTGGCCAACACGGGCCCTGCCCCGGCGGAGGCCGAAGGCCGGGGCCTGGGTCTGCGCAACCTGCGGGAGCGCCTGGCCCTGCTCGGTGCGCCTGCCGATGCGCTGAATCTCCGGCGCGACGGCCACTGGACCGTGGCCGAGCTGCGCCTGGCGGTGAAGCCATGAGCCTGCGAGTGCTGGTGGCCGAGGACGAGCCCTTCAACCGGAAGCGCCTGACGCGGCTGCTGCGGGAGGCGGGCTGCGAGGTGGTGGCCGAGCTGGAGGATGGCCCCGCCGTGCTGGACTGGCTGGCCCGCGGCGAGGCCGTGGACGCCCTGTTCCTGGACATCCAGATGCCCGGCCTCACCGGGCTGGATGTGGTGGCGGACCTGCCGCGCCCCTTCCCCGTGGTCTTCGTGACAGCCTATGCGGAGCATGCGGTGCGGGCCTTCGAGCAGGCCGTCACGGACTACCTGCTGAAGCCGGTCACGACAGGAGCGCCTGGTCACGACCCTGCACCGCCTGCGCGCTCGCGCGGAGGCGGTGACGGGGCGCGATGCCGCCGCGCGACCGGCCGGCCCCTTCCGCTTCCCCGTGAAGGCCGGCGAAGGCGTGGTGCTGGTGGACCTGGCCCGGACCACCCACTTCCTCTTCGAGGAGGAGGCCGTGTGGGCCTTCGCCGGCGAGCGCCTGCGGACCACCTGGAAGACCCTGGCCGAAGCGGAAGCCATCCTCGGCAGCCGCGTGGTCCGTGGCCACCGCCACCTACTCCTCCGTCCCGAAGCCATCGTGGGCGTGCGCGCCGGGGATTCGGGCCGGCTGCGCGTGCGGCTCAGCGGCGGGGCCGAGGTGGAGGTGAGCCGCGGCGCCGCGCCGGGGCTCAAGGCGAGGCTGGGGCTGGCTTAGAAAAGCCATGGTCTACCAGTCTTCGTGGTGGATTTAGACCTCGGCGATCAGCTCGATCTCGACCGGGGGCCCCACTCCGCGAGCCGCAGGCAAGTGGGAGTACAGGGCGGGGCCCTGTGCGTTCGTGGGCTGCCAGGGCCGCGTGCGCCCGAGGCGAAGCCGAGCGCCCAGCGGCCAAGGGAGAGTCGGGAACCTATACTTCCGCGATCAGCTCGATCTCGACCTTGGCACCCCGCGGCAGAGCGGCCACCTGCACGGTGCTGCGGGCGGGCTTGGCGGCGCCCAGGGCCTTTTCGTAGACGGCGTTGAAGGCGATGAAATCGGCCATGTCCGTGAGGAAGACGGTGGTCTTCACCACGCGGTCCCAGCCGGTGCCGGCGGCCGCCAGCACGGCGGCGAGGTTCTTCAGCACCTGCTCGGCCTGGGCCTCGATGGGGCCGGTGACCATCTCCATGGTTTCGGGTACCAGGGGGATCTGGCCCGAAGTGTAGAGGTGGTTGCCCGAGATCTGGGCCTGGCTGTAGGGACCGATGGCGGCAGGGGCGTTCGGGGTGGAAATGGTGCGCATGGGGACTCCGGGTTCAGGACGGGATATTGTCAGCCCTTTTTGCCCCAGCGCCGCTTCTTGTGGCGCCAGTTGCGGCTGGTCTTGGGGGGGGGCTGCAGGGGGGCGTCGAAGGGCGAGGCCGGCTGCTCCAGGTCGCCTTCGCCTTCCCCGTCATCCAGGCGGTGCGGGCCATCCTCGATCTGCTGCTGCACCCACTGGGCGGTGCGGTGCATGAGGGCCGCGAGGCAGAGGCTGGTCTCGATGCGGGCGTGGGGAAGAGGGCCCAGCTGCGTGAACACCGAGGGGTCCGGCGGGATCACGCGGGGGATGGCGATCTCGGGCAGGGGCATGGGGATGGCGTCGTAGGCCTCCTCCGGGAGGCGCCGCCAGGGCTCGGGCTCGGGCTGCTCGCGGCGCAGGAGGTCGGCCACGGTCTGCTTCTTCTTGGGGGGACGGCCCCGCTTCTTCGGCGCGGCCACGGCGGCGGCATCCAGGGCCGACTGCAGGGCCTGCAGCACCTCGTCGCGGCTCTTGCCCCGCAGGTCGAAGAGCAGCCATGGGTCCCGGTCCAGGGCCTCGGCCATCACATAGCAGACGGCGGCCACATGCTTGCAGGGATTGGCCCAGTCCGGGCAGTCGCAGTGGGTCTGCAGCTCCTTGGGCACGCGGGGATAGAGGCTGGCTCCGGCTTCACGGAAGGTCTCATCCAGGCCCTGGGGCATCTCGCCCGCCAGCAGGGAGGCCACGAAGCGGCTCTCCAGGGCGATGCGGTCGAGGGCCTTCTCCCACTGGGCAGCGGTGAGGGCGGGCAGGCCCAGGGTCACGTTGTAGGTCTTGCGCCCGTGGACCCGGGCCTGGATCTCGCCGGGCTGCACGCCGAAGTGCGACACGTGGCCGTCCTCCGCGTACTTCTTGCCGCGGGGCAGGCGGTTCTCGTAGTCGTCCCCCAGCTTCTCGAGGCCGTTGATCCAGAGGCGGCCCCACCAGGTGGCGCCGAAGCGGTCGGCGTGGCTGATCATTCCGCCACCTCCTTCACTTTGCGGCGGCCCAGCTTGGCGCCTGGCTTCGGCGCGGCGGGCTCATCCCCGTTGCCCTCGTCGGGATCCAGCAACTCGGCGTCGGGATCCAGGGCCACCAGGCGGCGCAGGGCGTCGTCGTCCAGCTCGGTGAGCCAGCCTTCGCCCGAGCCCACCACGCGGTCTGCCAGATCCCGCTTGGACTCCAGCAGGGCGTCGATCTTCTCTTCCAGGGTGCCGATGGTGACGAGCTTGTGCACCTGCACGTTCTTGGTCTGGCCGATGCGGTAGGTGCGGTCCGTGGCCTGGTCCTCCACGGCCGGGTTCCACCAGCGGTCGAAGTGGAAGACGTGCGTGGCAGCCGTGAGGTTGAGGCCCACGCCGCCCGCCTTGAGGCTCAGCAGCAGCACGGGCGGGGAATCCGGATCCTCCTGGAAGCTGCGTACCAGCTCATCGCGGCCTTCGCGGCTGGTGCCGCCGTGGAGGAAGGGCGGCTCGAAGCCCAGGGCATCCTGCAGGTGGATCTGCAGGCGGTCGCCCATCTCCTTGAACTGGGTGAAGACGAGCGCGCGTTCGCCGGCCTCGACCACCTCTTCGAGCATCTCCGTGAGGCGGTCCAGCTTGCCGCTGCGGCCGCGGTAGGGGCCCTGGGCCTTGAGGAACTGGCTGGGGTGGTTGCAGATCTGCTTGAGGTGAGTGAGCAGGGCCAGGATGCGGCCCCGGCGCTCGATGCCCGAAGACGCGGCATCCAGCTCCTCGTCCATCTTCTCCACGCGGTACTGGTAGAGCTCCGCCTGCTCGCGGCTGAGCGTGGTGAAGACCTTCATCTCGTGCTTCTCGGGCAGGTCCTGGATGATGGCCTTGTCGCTCTTGAGGCGGCGCAGGATGAAGGGGCCGATGCGCTGGCGCAACTCGTTGGCGGCGTCAGGATCGCGGTACTTCTCGATGGGATTGGCGAAGCGCTCCTTGAAGTGGGACTCGCTGCCCAGGTAGCCCGGCAGGCCCGCGCTCATGATGGCCCACAGCTCTGTGAGACGGTTCTCGATGGGCGTGCCCGTCAGCGCCAGGCGGAAGGCGCCACGCAGCTTGCGGATGGCCTTGGCCTGGGCCGATCCCGCGTTCTTGATGGCCTGGGCCTCGTCCACCACCACCATGCCCCAGGAGCGGCTGGCGAAGGTGTCCTCCTCGCGGCGCACCACGCCGTAGGTGGTGAGCACGAGGGTGTGGGGCTTGAAGGTGTTGGGCAGACGGTCCCGGTTGTTGCCGTGGTGCACGAAGACCGGCAGGCTGGGCGCGAACTTGGCCAGCTCCCGCTCCCAGTTGCCCAGCAGCGAAGTGGGGCAGACCAGCAGGGTGGCGGGGCCGAATTCGGGGCGTTCGGTCTGGCGGTGCAACAGCAGGGCCAGCACCTGGATGGTCTTGCCCAGGCCCATGTCGTCGGCGAGGATGCCGCCCAGGCCATGCCGGGACAGGCCTTCGAGCCAGGCGAGGCCCCGAAGCTGGTAGGGGCGCAGCTGCCCATGGAAGCTGGCGGGCTGGACGATGGGCTTGTCGGGCAGGATCTTGAGGTCCTCGAGGGCCGCGCCGAAGTCGCCGGCGACCTCCACCTCGATGGCCTCGCTGACGCCGGGGATGCGGGCGGTCCCGGTGAGGGCCGCGGCCAGGGCCTCGCCCTTGGTCATGCTCTCGAAGCCCGCGCCACGGCTGGCCTGGATGACGGTCGATATCTGCTTGAGGGTCTCGGGATCCAGGGCCACCCACTTGCCCTTCCAGGCCACCAGCGGATGCTTGAGGCTCGCCATCTGGGCGAAGTCCTCCACGCTCAGGGCGTCGTCGCCCAGCATGAGCGACCAGTCGGCGCTGACGCTGCCCTCCAGGCCCGCCTGGGCCAGGGGCGCGGAGTCCAGCACGTTGCGGGCGCCTAGGCGCACCTTGGCGCGCAACCGCTTGGCGCCGCCGAAATCGGCCAGGCCCTCGGGGATGTGGACGAGGAAGCCCGCTTCCTTGAGCTGGGCAGCGCCCCGGGTGAGGAAACCCCAGGCCTCCGTGGGGCGCAGCACCAAGTCCTCGGGCTTCTGGCCCGAGAGGGCCCGCTCCAGGGCCGGGAAGAAAGGCACGGCGCGGGCCAGGCCCCGCAGCAGCACCTGGCGGGCCTGCAGCACCTCGGGCTCGGTGGAAGGCTCCCAGAGCTTGGCCACGCCAATGTCGGCGCCCGCCTCGGTCTCCAGGCCCACCCTGAGGATCCAGCCTTCTTCCGCCATCCGATCCGCATCCTGCACGGCCTGGAGGGCCGTGGGCACATCGGGGGTCTCCAGGCGGAGGCTGGGCCGCAGCCACTGGGGGCGCGCGCCCTCGCTCCACTGGGCCAGCTGCTCGCCCAGGGTGCGCTCCGTGATGCCCGTGGTGGGAAACTCCGGCAGCTGGTGGGAGAGGGCCACCATGATGCGCTCGTCCCAGGGCAGGCGGTCCCGCTTGTGGCCCCGCAGGCGGTGGATGAGGCCCAGGCGCGGGTCGTCCCCGGCCCGCAGGCCACCGGACACGAAGCGCATGATGAAGTCGGCGCCGTCCTCCAGGAAGGCCGTCAGCACGGCATCAGCTGCGGGCGGCATGGCCAGGTCGTCCTCGATGTCGAAGGCGTCCAGCTCGCCCAGGGCCACGGTCTTGGTGAAGGCCCAGGTGTCGTTCTCGGGGAAGGCCACGGCGGCGGGGGGCATGGCCTCGGCCAGCTGCCGCAGGGCGGCGCGGTCCGAGGGGCTGGTGAGGCTGATGCCCCAGCGGGCCTTCCAGGGGTTCCCGCGGGTGTCGAGCTGGGGCAGCATGGCGCCGCGCACCACCAGCGACTGCAGCAGGCGCAGGGCCATGGCCCAGAAGCGCAGGGTGGGTCCGGCATTCCCGGGGCGCAGGGCCAGGGAGGAGAGCCAGGGGTAGGCCCGCTGCCACCGCAGGGGCACGGCGTGCATCTCCACCAGGGAGCCGTCCGGCAGGAAGATCTGGGCCTTGGCGGGGGTCAGCCGCTCCCGGCCCTGCAGCTCGCCAGGCAGGGTGCGCAGCGCGCGCACCCACTCCGCCGCGTCCACGGCCTCGGGCATGCAGAGCAGGAAGCCCCGGTCCTGGGGCCGGTACTGGAGGAAGGGATTCAGCATGGGAAGCCGGCCGCGCCTTGGCGGTAGGATGCAAGGCGGGGGGATGGACGATGAAGCTCGGATTCGCAAGCGATCATGCGGGGTTCGACCTGAAGGAGCGGCTCAAGGCCTGGGCCTTGGGGCAGGGACACGAGGTGGTGGATTTCGGCACGGACGGGATGGCCTCGGTGGATTACCCGGATTTCGCGCACCGGGCGGCGGAGGGCAGGGATCAATGGGAGCGCCTGGTGCTGGTCTGCGGATCTGGCATCGGCATCAGCATCGCGGCCAACCGCCATGCCGGCATCCGCTGCGCGCTGGTGACCTCCCCCGAGCACGCAGCACTGGCTCGACAGCACAATGACGCAAACGCCATCGCTTTCGGCCAGCGGCTGACGGATCCGCTCAAGGCAGAATCCTACCTTAAAACGTTCCTGGAAACACCCTTTGAAGGTGGAAGGCATCAGGGGCGGGTGGACAAGATCGAATGGAAGGGCACCTGCTGATGCGCCAAACGGAGGAACTGCGCGTGCTGGGACTGGAGAAAGGCGTGCAGCTGCACGCCTCCGGCTCCTGCCTGGTGAAGCTCGGCCGCACCCACGTCCTGTGCGCCGCCAGCCTCGAGGACCGGGTCCCGGGCTGGATGAAGGGCAAGGGCTCGGGGTGGCTCACGGCGGAGTACGGCATGCTGCCCGCCGCTACGAACACCCGGTCCGACCGCGAGGCCGCCCGCGGCAAGCAGCAGGGCCGCACCGTGGAGATCCAGCGGCTCATCGGCCGCAGCCTGCGCCAGGCCGTGGACCTCACGGCCCTGGGCGAGCGCACCCTCACCGTGGACTGCGATGTGCTGAACGCCGACGGGGGCACCCGCTGCGCCGCCATCACCGGCGCCTGGGTGGCCGTGGCGCTGGCGCTGCGCGCCCAGGGGCTCGACTCGGCCCTGGTCCGCCAGGTGGCCGCCGTGAGCGTGGGCATCGTGGAAACGGGACAGGGTCGCCAAGGTATGCTGCTCGACCTGGAGTACGAGGAGGACCACCTGGCCGCCGTGGACTGCAACCTGGTGGCGGCCCGCCCCACCTCGGGCGGGGAGCTGGAGCTGGTGGAGTTCCAGGGCACCGGCGAGGGCCGGGCCTTCAGCCGGGCTGAAGCAGCCGGGCTGCTGGACCTGGGCCTGGCCGGCTGCGCGGCGCTCATGGACGCCCAGGGGGCGGCCCTCGGATGAAACCCATCCTGCTGGCGCTCGGGTTTTCCGTCCTGCTGACGGGGCAGACCCGCCGCATCGACGTGGAGGTCCAGCCCGCGGACATGGTGTTCCGCTTCACCCCCCGGGTGACCATCCCCGGCATGCCCCGGGTGGCGGTGGCCCTCAGCGGTGGCGGAGCCCGCGGCCTGGCGCACATCGGCGTCCTCCAGCGCTTCGAGGAGATGGGCTTCCCCCTCGACAGCGTCACCGGCACCAGTGCCGGTGCCCTGGTGGCCTCGCTCTATGCCAGCGGGTTCTCGGCGAAGGAGATCGAGGACCTGTTCAACCGGCTGGACCTGACCCGCGCCTTCCTGGAACCCCTGTGGCGCAACCCGGGGGAGACGCTGGGAGAGCAGGAAGAGCGGAGCGACACCTTCCTCTCTGTTGAGCGGCACCAGGGCCGGCTCTCTTTGGCCCAGGGCCTCCGCAGCGGGGTCGAGGTCCAGCACACCCTCCAGTCCCTGCTGGCCCGGGGCGCCTACTTCTCCGGCGGCGACTTCGACCGGCTGCAGCGCCCCTTGCGCATCCTGGCCACGAACCTGGAGACCGGGCAGGGGCGGGTCTTCGGAAAAGGCGACCTGGTGGAGGCCGTGCGCGCTTCCATGTCCATTCCCGGCGGCTTCCGCCCCGTCGTCATCGAGGGCCAGCAGTACGTGGATGGCGCGCTGGTGGAGAACCTCCCCGTCAGCACGGCCAAGGAGGCCTTCCATCCTGATCTCGTCATCGCCGTGGACACCAGCGCGCCCCTGGAGCGGCGGCCCGCACGGAGCATCTTGTCCGTGGCGGCCCGCAGCCTGGACCTGGTGGTGGAGCGGCGCCAGTGGGAAAGCCGCGCCGCGGCGGACTTCCTGATCCGCCCGGACATCCAGGGCGTGAACTTCCTGGAGTACGGCGCCGATGCGGCCAAGCTGGTGCGCCAAGGGCGCGAAGGCTTCGATGCGCGCCGGGAGGCCCTGCAGGAGCTGATGCGCAGCCGCCTGAGCCAGGAGCGCCTGGACGCGGTGGAAGTCGCCTTCGAGTGCCCCGGCGGGCTGGGTCCGGCCATGGCTGGCCTGTTGGCGGAAGGCCTGAAGCCCGGGCCCGGCGGCATCCTGCTCCAGGATGCCCAGATCCTGCTCCAGCAGGTGCTGGTCCACGGGCTGGCCCAGGAGGCCTGGGCCACGGTGGATCCGGGCCGCATCCTCACCATCCACCTGCGACCCTTCCCCGCGGTTCGCACCGTGGAAGTGCAGGCTCCCGAGGGCTGGCGGGCGGCCATCGAGGCGGCAGTGGCCGCGACCGTGAAGGTCGGGGAACCCTTCAACCCCCAGGTGTTCGGCCGGATGATGGGGCATCTGGTCTACCGCTTCCTCATGGAGGGCGGCCCCCTGGTGGATGTGCGGGGTTCGATGTTCGAGCCCCGGACCGGCCACCTCCTCATCAGCGTGGACGAGCCCTTCATCACCAAGGTCGAGGCCCGGACCGTCGGCGGCGCGCGCGAGGAGAACGCCCCGCTCCTCCGCCTGCTCGGGGAACTCCAGGGACGCCCCTTCCGCCCCGCGGACCTGCAGAAGCGGGTGGCCCTGGCGGAACACCGGCTCCACCTGGCCGAGCTGCGCTACCAGCTGCGGCCAGATGGCGGGAGTGGCACGGCCATCACCCTCATCCCCGTGCCCCAGCAGCGGGAGCGGCTCGATCTCTCGCTGGGCTACGAGACCACCCTGGGGGGCCAGGTGGGCCTAGCCTACCGGGCGGTGGACCTCGGCTTCCGGGGCACGGATCTGCAGCTGAGCGCCGCCCGGAACCGGCTGCAGGAGCGGGCCTCACTCACCCTTGGGAGCCCCATCGGGCTGTCCCCCGGCACGGGGATCGAGCTGGTGGCGAACTACTGGCAGCAGCGCCTCGAGCTGCCCCTGCTGTGGGTGGCGCCCGAGCTGCCGGGCGATGGCCTGAGTGCCCGTATCAGCGCTTCCGACCTGATGCTGCGGACCTTCTTCCGGTTCAGCAACCTGGGCACGGGCAAGGTGAGCCTCGATCTCGGACGCCGGAACGCCGCCTTCCGCGAGGATGGCCTGCGCCGCACCCAGAGCCAGGATGCGGCCTTCCTTTCCGGGGAGTGGGACAACTTCGACCGGCACACCATGCCCCGGGAGGGCCTCCTGCTGCGGGCGCGGTTCGGCGTGGGACACGCCCTTGCGGGCCAGCTGCCAGGGGCGACCTTCCAGCAGAGCTATTTCCGGGCCCGGGGCCTCACCGCCCTCAGCGAGCACCTGGGCCTCGACCTCGACGCGGAATGGGGCCAGGGGCGGCGCCTGCCCCTGGATCGCTGGTGGCTGCTGGGTGGACCCTCCTTCGTCATCGGCTCCCGCTCCCTGGGCTTCATGGCGCCCAACTTCACGGCCCTGCGCTTCGGCGTGCCCCTGCGCCTCTACGTGGGCCTGGGCCTCACGGCGGAGCTGACCCCCCGCTTCGACCTGGCCTGGGTGTCCCGGGACGCCTCCGACCTGCTCAAGCCCGACATGGCGTTCCGGGCCCAGGGCACGGGGCTGCTGCTGCGCACGACCTTGTCCAATTTTTATGTGGAGCTGTCCTACGGCTTCCTGAAGTCCGCACTCCCCAGGACGGCGGGCGGGCCGTGGGCAGCTTCAACGTGCTGATCGGCACCCAGCCCTTCGACCTCTGGAAGCGGCATTAGCATCATCCGGGGGTTCCACGCTTCGCTGCGCTGCGCGAACACCCCCGGACCCCCGCGCCAAGACCGGGCGGAGCCCGGCCTTGGCTTGGATATCCTCTGGGGGTTCCCAGGCGATGCATGCGCCACCTGGGTCTTGGGGCATGCTGCGCTGCGCGCCTCCCTGTGACGGGATGGTGTGCGTCCCCCATGCACTGAAGGCGCGTGGAGAGGAGGGCCTTCCAGGGGACCGCGCCCGGGCCATGGAGGCGGAAGGTGTGTGGTATCTTCGGCATCCGCCGCCAAGGGCTTCCTGCAACGACTGGCCCGCCCTCCTCCCAGGTTTCTCCAGCGCCGTCTCACGTGCCTTTCACGCCCTCCCCCCAGCAGCCGCACCCCCAGCCTGATCGTCGATGGTGGCGGCTGCCCGTCGGGACCTGGTCCCTGGAGCAGAGGCGGTGGTTCGCCCTGGGCGTGGTGCTGGGCCTGGCGCTGGTCCAATACCTTGGGACTCTGCTGATGCTGCGCTCCGCCCCCGTCCGCCGGGCCCTCCGCACCCGGGCGGTGGCTGCGCTCGCCACCCGGCTTCCGGGCGCCCGGCTGGAGGGAGGGGTCAGCGTCGACGCGGCCTTCCGGCCCGTGATGGGGCCGGTGGTGCTCCCCTCGGCCGACGATGGTGCGCCGCTCGTGGTCGTGGACCGGATCATGATCCAGCCGCGTCTGTGGCGCCTCCTGACCGGCCACCTGGAGCCCGCCCTGGTCGCCTTGAGCGGCGTACACATCCAGGGCGGCCCCGAGGGTCGGCGGCTCCCGGAGCTCGCCCGCGCCCTCCGTCCCGAGAGGGACCAGGGAACCCGCGAGGCGCTGAATCCCGCAGCGTCTGCACCGCCGGTGCTGGCCTTCACCGGCCTAGACCTTCGCCTGGAGGAGGCGTCGTCCCGCCGACCGCCCCTCGTGGTGGGGCCGCTGGGCGGGCGCCTCCGTCTGGACCGGATGGGCAGGCGCACCCAGGCCCTCCTGACCACGGAAGGGCCAGGGCAGCTGGTGGGCACGGTGGAGGCCACCTGGGGCGACGGCCCCGGCGCCCTGCGGATGCACCTCCACGGACTGGGGGCCGAGGCCCTTCCGGAAGGCCTGCGCCGTGGGCTCCCCTTCGAAATCCGCAGCGGTGCCCTCGACCTCACCCTGGAGGCTCCCCGTCTCGACACCTTTTCCCGGGGCGAGGGCCAGTTCAAGCTCGCGACGCGCAACCTGACCCTCTTCGCGGTGCGCCTCGATCCCGAGCCCCTGGGCCCGCCCCCAGTGCGCGTGTCGGGTCGCGTGCGTTGGGATGCCCGCGCGCGGACCGCGGACCTGGACGAGGCGACGGTAGCGCTGGATGCGGCCGGGCGGGTGGCACTGCAGGCGGCCCTGTCCATCGCTTTGCATCCCGAGCCGCGCTTTAATCTGGCGCTGCGGGTCGATGCCCTGGACTGGACCGCCCTCACGGCCACGCTCCCCCCGAAGCTGGCGCCTCCGCCCGGAGCCCCGGGGATTGTAGGTCAGCTGGCTGGCGGACTTCGGGTGACCGGGCCCCTTCGCGACCCGGTTGAGTGGCAGGTCGAAGGCTCCATGGATCTGAGTCGCCTCGCGCCGGCTTCGCAGGACAGCGTTGCGAAGCTGACGCGCTCCTTCGTCCACCAGGCGCAGGTTGCGGGGGGTGGCCTGCGGCGGGTGATCGTCGGCCCGGAAAACCCGGCGTTCGTTCCCCTGGCCGAGCTTCCGGACCATTTCGTGCGGGCGGTGCTCGAAAGCGAGGACGCGGGCTTCTACGGGCACCCGGGTTTCGACCTTTCCGCCGTCCAGGAAGCGCTGGCCAGCGGAGGACGGCTGCGCGGCGCCTCGACCCTCACCCAGCAGCTGGCGAAGAACCTGTTCCTCTCCAGGGAGCGCACCCTCTCCCGCAAGGTCCGCGAGGCGCTGGCCACCGTGGCGCTCGAAGTGGCGGTGGGGAAGCGGCGGATCCTCGAGATCTACCTCAACCTGGTGGAGTGGGGCGACGGGGTGAACGGCATCGGCGAGGCCGCCCGGCACTGGTTCGGCAAGGATGCCCGCGCCCTGAGCCCCAAGGAGGCCGTCATGCTCGCCACCGTGATCCCGAATCCGGTGCGCTATGAGATGTACCGGAGGAAGGGTGCGCTCACGCCCGCCTGGGTGGCGCGGGTGGCCGACCTGCTCGGGAAGCTTCACACCATCGGTGTGCTCGACGATGAAGCCCTGCGGGCCGCCGAGGCAGAGAACCTCACCTTCGCCGGTGGGCTGCCGGCGGGCAACGGACCGCTGGAACCAGCGGAGGAGCCCATGGACTGAGGGGCCCTTCACAGGGCCTTCCGGCGGGCCCCTGGGGCCTGGGCGGTCTGCGCCGGTGTGGTCTGTGACCCGTTCCATAGGTGGGTTCCCGGGGGCCGCCTGATACCCTGGAGCGTTGGTATTCAACGCTTTTTGCCGAGGCCGCCATGCGCTACCTGCCCTCTTCCCCTGTCGAGGATCGTGCCCTCCTGGACACCATCGGCATCCCGAATGCCGAGGCGCTGCTGGCGGGCATTCCGGAGCCGCTGCGCCTGGCGCGTGAGCTGGACCTGCCCACCCAGGGTTCCGAGCAGGAGGTGGCCTGGCAGATGATGGGCCTGGCCAACAAGAACATGCGCTTCTGCGCGCAGTTCCTGGGCGCGGGCGCCTACGACCACTTCGTGCCCTCGGCCATCGACGCCATGATCAGCCGCCAGGAGTGGTTCACGGCCTACACGCCCTACCAGCCCGAGATCAGCCAGGGCACCCTGCAGCACATCTTCGAATACCAGACCCTGATCTGCGATCTGACCGGACTGGAAGTGACCAACGCCAGCCTCTACGACGGCGGCACCTCCTGCGTGGAAGCGGCGCTCATGGCCGTGCGCGTGGCCAAGAAGCGCAACACGGTGCTTATCAGCCGCGGCCTGCACCCCATGTATCGCGACGTGCTCAAGACCAACTTCGATCCGCATGAAAACCTGCACCTGGTGGAGGTCGGCCTCAAGGATGGCGTCACCGACCTGGCCGACCTGCAGGCCAAGCTCAACGGGGACGTGGCCGCGGTGATGGTGGGCTACCCCAACTTCCTGGGCAACCTGGAGGACCTCACGGCCCTGGCCGGTCCCGTCCACGCGGCCGGTGCCCTGCTGATCAGCGTCACCCAGGAGGCCTTCGCCTTCGGCTGGTTCGAGGCCCCCGGCAAGGCCGGCGCCGACATGGCCTGCGGCGAGGCCATGAGCCTGGGCAACAAGCCCAACTTCGGCGGCCCCTTCCTGGGCTTCCTGGCCGTGAAGGACGCCCACAAGCGCGAGATCCCCGGCCGCGTGGTGGGCCAGACCAAGGACCTGAACGGCGAGACCGGCTACGTGCTGACCCTCACCGCCCGCGAGCAGCACATCCGCCGCGACAAGGCCACCAGCAACATCTGCTCGAACCAGGGCCTCGTCGCGCTGCGCGCCAACATCTTCATGCAGCTGGCCGGGCCCGAGGGGCTCAAGGGCCTCGCCGAACAGAACGCCGCCAAGGCCCAGTACCTGCGCCAGCGCCTGCTGGAGCTGCCGGACATGGAGCCGGTCGATGACCAACCCTTCTTCAACGAGTTCGTGCTCCGCTACACCGGCGACTACGCCGCGCTGCAGGAGGCCTGCCTGAAGGAGAGCCTGCTGCCGGGCCTGGATCTGGGCCGCTTCTATCCCGAGTACGCGGGCTGCATCCTCTGGTGCGCCACGGAACTCCACACCCGCCAGATGATCGAGAGCCTCGTCGAGATCCTGGCCCGCGTCCCCGCCACCGTCTGAGGAGATGACCATGTTTCTGCGCCAGCGCGAACCCCTCTCCTTCGAACGCTCCGTCCCCGGCAAGCGGGGCATGGACCTGCCGAAACTCGATGTGCCCACCGCCAAGGACACCCGGCCCGCCCACCTGAAGCGCAGCGGCTTCGACGCCCTGCCCGAGCTGAGCGAGGTGGAGGTCATCCGGCACTTCACCCGCCTCTCCAAGTGGAACTACGGCGTGGACGACGGCATGTATCCGCTGGGCTCCTGCACCATGAAGCACAACCCCCGGCTCAACGAGAAGGTCGCGGGCCTGCCGGGCTTCACGGACAGCCACCCCATGGCCCCCGATGCCCTCGTCCAGGGCAACCTGGAGATGCTCTATACGCTGCAGGAGTGGCTGAAGGAGATCACGGGGCTGCCCGGCGTCACCCTTCAGCCCAGCGCTGGCGCCGCCGGCGAGCTGACGGGCGTCATGCTCATCCGCGCCTACCACGTGGCCAAGGGCGCCAAGCGCCGCGTCATCCTCATCCCGGACAGCGGCCACGGCACCAACCCCGCCACCGCCGCCATGGCGGGCTACGAGGTGGTGGAACTGCCCTCGCTGCCGGATGGCACCATCGCCTTCGACGATGTGACCGATCCCGTGAACGGCAAGGTCCGCAAGGGCCTGCGGACCCTCGTGGCTGAACTCGGCACCGAGATCGCGGGCGCCATGATCACGAACCCGAACACCATCGGCGTCTTCGAGCACCGCTTCAAGGAGATCAGCGACCTGCTGCACAGCGTGGACGCCCTGGTCTACATGGACGGCGCCAACATGAACGCCCTGGTGGGCGTGGCCCGCCCCGGCGACTTCGGCGTGGACGTCATGCACCTGAACCTGCACAAGACCATGTCCACCCCCCACGGCGGCGGCGGCCCCGGCGCCGGTCCCGTCTGCTGCGGCGCGAACCTCATGCCCTTCCTGCCCGTGCCCGTGGTGGTGCGCGACACCGTGAAGGTGGGCGAGGGCGAGGTGCCGAAGCACAGCTACCGCATGGACTGGGACCAGCCCCAGAGCATCGGCAAGGTCCACACCTTCTACGGCAACTTCGGCATCCTGGTGCGGGCCCTCACCTACTGCCTGAGCCACGGCTCCGACGGCCTGAAGGCGGCGACGCTGCGCGCCATCGTGAACGCGAACTACATCCGCACGCGGCTGAAGGGCGCCTACGCCCTGCACATCGACTCGCCCAGCCTGCACGAGGTGGTCTTCAGCGACACGATCCAGGCCAAGCACGACGTGCACACGCTGGACATCGCCAAGCGCCTCATCGACCACGGCTACCACCCGCCCACGATCTACTTCCCCCTCATCGTGCCCGGCGCGCTGATGATCGAGCCCACCGAGAGCGAGGGCAAGGACGAGCTGGACGCCTTCTGCGACACCATGCTCGCCATCGCCAAGGAGGCCGAGGAGAACCCCGACGCCCTGCACCAGGCGCCCACCCTCGCCCCCCTGCGCCGCATGGACGAGACCACCGCCGCCCGCAAGCCCGTGCTGCGGTGGACGAAGGGCTGACCTGAACCATCTCCAGGAAGGCCCCCGTTTCGGGGGCCTTCCTGTGTCCCGGCCTGGCAGGGTGATGGCCCTCCGGCAGCCTGCCGGTCGACCCCCAAGGCCGTCGCGGCGATGCTGTTTCGGGAGGCGACCCGCATGATCCACATCGAGCACCTGGCGTTCTGGACCCGCGACCTGGAGCGGCTGGCTGCCTTCTATGCCGAGGCCTTCGGTGCCGCGGTGGGCGAGCGCTACGAGAACCCCGCGCACGGCTTCGCCTCGCGGTTCCTCAGCCTCGGCGGCGGCTCCCGGCTGGAACTGATGCAGACCGCCGAGCTGGACCTGGCGGAGGCCCCGCCCGGGGCCCAGCGGCTGGGCCTCACGCACCTGGCCCTTTCGGTGGGCTCCCCAGAGGCCGTGGATGCCCTCACGGCGCGCCTCCGCGATCGCGGGTGCCCGGTGCTGGATGGGCCCCGCTGGACCGGCGACGGCTACTACGAAAGCGTGGTGCTCGACCCGGACGGCAACCGGATCGAGCTCACGGTCTAGGGCGGCGGCTCAGCGCCGGTCGAAGCGGGGAGACATGACCAGCAGGGTCTGGGTGGAGGCGATGCCCGGCAGCTTGGCCAGCTCGTCGCGGACGCGGTTGAGGTCCTCGAGGCGCTCGCCCTCCAGCTGCAGCACCAGGTCGATGTCGCCGCTCACGGAATCGGCCACGCGCACTTCCGGAAAGGCCTCCAGGATGCGCACCGCCCGGTCGTGGCTGGGGCCGCTGCCCTTCACCAGCAGGTAGGCGCGGACGCCGGGCTTCGTCTCCAGGCCCAGGCGCAGCGTGTAGCCCAGGATGACGCCGTCCCGCTCGAGGCGCTTCAGGCGCTCCTGCACGGCGGAGCGCGACAGGCCCACCCGGGCGGCCAGGGCCACCTGGGTCAGACGCGCGTCCGCGTTCAGTTCGGCCAGAAGGCGGCGGTCCAGGTCGTCCAGGTCGGGCTTGGGCATTCCTGCATTCTGGCAGTTCGCCGGTGTTCCGGCACTCTGCCGGCTAGACCAGGACGCGTCATGGGCGAAACCTGGAGGTCCCCCGGAGATCCCATGCGATCCAGCACCGCCCTGGTCCTGCCGGCCCTCGTGTTCACCCTGCAGGCCCAGGAGGCCGGGGCCCCGGTGACCCCGGTCCAGCGCCGGGAGGTGGTGGAGGCCCTGGCCAAGGCGCTGAAGGCGCAGTACGTCTTCCCCGAGGTGGCGGAGGCCACGGGCAAGGCCCTCCAGGCGAAGGTGGCCAAGGGCGGCTACGACGAGGCCACGACCACCAAAGCCTTTGGCGAGGCCCTGTCCCGCGACCTCCGGGAGCTTGGCAAGGATGGCCACTTCCGCGTGCGTTTCGACCCCGGGTTCAAGCCCCGGGATGAGGAGGAGGACCGGGTTCCCAGCCGGGAGGAAGTGGCCGAGCTGCGCCAGCAGGCGGCCCGCCGGGCCTTCGGCATCGCCCGGGTGGAGCAGCTGCCGGGCAACGTGGGCTACCTGGACATCCGCGGCTTCGGACCGACCGAGTTCGTGGGCCCCGCCTTCTCCGCCGCGCTGTCCATCCTGTCGGGCACCGAGGCCCTCATCCTCGACCTGCGGCAGAACGGCGGCGGCGATCCCGAGAGCGTGGCCTACCTGGTGAGCCACTTCTTCCCCGAAGGCGACACCCGGCACCTCAACTCCATCTACAACCGGCCCAAGGACACCACGCGCCAGTACTGGACCAGCCCCACCGTGGGCCCCCGCTATGCCGGGCCCGTCTACGTGCTCACCTCGGGGCGCACCTTCTCCGGCGGCGAGGAGTGCGCCTACGACTTCCAGACCCAGAAGCGGGCCATCCTGGTGGGCGAAACCACGGGGGGCGGGGCCAATCCTGGCCATGGCGTGGCCCTGGCCCACGGCTTCCTCGCTTTCATTCCCACCGGCCGGGCCGTCAACCCAGTCACTAAGACCAACTGGGAGCACGTGGGCGTGAAGCCCGATCTGGCGGTCCCCGCCGCCGAGGCCCTGAAGGCGGCGCACATGGCCATCCTGAAGGGGATCCTGGCCAAGGAGAAGGACCCCGAGTACCGCAAGCGCCTGGAGGGGATCCTGGCCCGGGTCGAGAAGGGCGAGGCGGAGCCCGTTCGCTACAACCGGTAGCGCCGGGAACGCTCAGTCGTGGGGAATGAGGTGGACGGCGGCCGCCTTGAGGGTGGCGAAGACCGCATCCCCTTCGGACAGGTCCAGGTCCGCGCAGGCCTGGCGGGTGACGAGGCTCTCCAGGGGGAAGCCGCAGTCCAGGCCGATCCGCACCAGCGATCCTTCCGGGCTCAGGGCGGTGATGCGGGCCGGGAGCCGGTTGCGGGCCGTGGTCCCGGAGCTGGCTGCGCTGCCGCGCTCCACGGCCACGTCCTCGCCGCGGATGCAGATGAAGACCTCCCAGCCGAGGCCGCCCGGGTCGGCGGCGAAGAGGCGGGCCGAGCCCACCGCGAGGGTGGCCATGCCGCCCACGATGGCTTCGATCCGGCCGCGCACCACGGTCTCCACGCCCAGGATCCGCGCCACGGCGGGATCCGTGGGCCGGTCGAAGACCTCGCGGATGTCGCCGCTCTGGCAGACGCGGCCCTGGTCCATCACCACCAGCCGGTCCCCGAGCTGCAGGGCCTCGGCGCGGTCGTGGGTCACCAGCACGGTGGGGATGTCGAGGGTGCGGAGCAGGTCGCGCAGCTCCTTGCGCAGCCGCACCTGGGAGGGCCGGTCCAGGGCCGACAGGGGCTCGTCCAGGAGGAGCAGGGCCGGCTTCCGGGCCAGGGCCCGGCCCAGGGCCACCCGCTGCTGCTGGCCGCCGGAGAGCTCGCCGGGATGCCGGCCTTCCAGGTCCCGGAGCTCCAGCAGGGCGAGGAGCTCGTTCACCCGGGCGCGCCGTTCCCGGGAGTCGAGTGGGGCCAACCCGTAGCCGAGGTTCGCCGCCACGGTGAGGTGCGGAAAGAGGGCGTAGGCCTGGGGCAGGAAGCCCAGGTCGCGGCCCTGGGGCGGGCGGTGGAGGCCCTTCGCGGCCTCGGACCAGGGGACGCCCCCGAAGTGGATGCTGCCGCGATCGGCCCGTTCCAGCCCGGCCAGGAGGCGCAGGGCCGTGGTCTTGCCCGAGCCCGAGGGCCCGAACAGCACGGTCACGGAGAAGCCCGGCCGTGGGATCTCGAAGCGCGCCTCCACGGTGGGGCCGCCCCGGTAGTGGCGCTCGGCGTTCGCCAGCAGATGGGGGCCGTCGGCGTTCAGATGAGCGTCCACGGCTTCCTCTGGTGGCGCCGCAGGGCGTAGGTGAAGGTCAGCACGAGGAAGGACACGCCCAGCAGCAGGGCGGCCGTGCGGGCCGCCGGGGCGTAGTCCATGGCCTGCACCTGGTCGTAGATGGCGATGCTCACGGTGCGGGTGCGGCCCGGCAGGTTGCCGCCCACCATGAGCACCACGCCGAACTCGCCCAGGGTGTGGGCGAAGCTGAGCACCACGCCCGTGAGGATGCCGGCCCAGCTGAGGGGCGCGATGACGCGCAGGAAGGTGCGGAGCCGCGACTCGCCCAGGCACCAGGAGGCCTCGATGAGCCCGCGGTCCACCGAGGCGAAGGCGGCGGCCAGGGGCTGGATCATGAAGGGCAGGCTGTAGAGGATGGAGGCGATGAGGAGGCCCGTGAACGAGAAGGGCAGGGTGTGGCCGAAGACGGCCTCGAAGCCCCGACCCACGGGACTGTGCGGCCCCATGGCCATGAGGAGGTAGAAGCCCAGCACGGTCGGTGGCAGGACCAGGGGCATGGCCACCACGGCCTCCACCAGGAACTTCCAGCGGCGCCGGGAGAAGGCCAGCCAGTAGGCCAGGGGCAGGCCGAGGACGAGCAGGGCGGCCGTGGTCAGGGCCGCGAGCCCGAGGCTCAGGCGGATGGCCTGCCAGTCCATCAGCGCGCCGCCACCACGAAGCCGTACCGGCGGAGGATCTCGACGGCGGGCGGGGACTGCAGGAAGGCCCGGAAGGCCAGGGCGTCGGCGCGGTTCCGGGCGTGGTTCAGGATCACGCCGCCCTGGTCCAGGGGCGGATGGGCGTCTTCGGGCAGCGCCCAGAAGCGGCCGGCGGCGGCCATGACCGGAGCCTTGGCCAGGGACAGGGCCAGGATGCCGATGTCGGCGGCCCCGGTCTGCACGAACTGGGCGGTCTGGGCGATGTTCTCGCCGAAGACCAGGCGCGGCTGCAGGGCCTCCAGCATCCCGAGCTTGGCGAGCGCAGCTTCCGCGGCGCGGCCATAGGGCGCCACCCGGGGGTTGGCGATGGCCACCTTCTTCGCCGCGGGATGCAGCAGGGCCTTCATGCCCAGCTGCTCCACGGGGATGGGCGAGGCCTTCGGAACCCACAGCACCAGATGCCCCCGGCTGTAGAGGAACTCCGTGGCGCCGTCGGCCACGCCCGCCTCCACCAGCTTCTTCGGATAGGTGAGGTCCGCCGAGAGGAAGAGGTCGAAGGGGGCCTTGTTCAGCAGCTGGGCGTAGAAGTTCCCGGAGGAGCCGTAGGTGATGGCCACCTCCACGCCGGGATGGGCCTTCGCGAAGGCCGCCTTCACCTCCACCAGGGCGAACTGCAGGTCGGCGGCCGCGGCGATGGCCAGCCGCGGTGATTCCGAGCGCCCGACCAGGGCCATCAGGCAGAGCAGCAGAGTCCTGAAGTGAGACATGTCGTGGTCCTTGAAGGCCCGGTTCGGCGTCCCTCCCATCATGCCCCTTGGGGCGGGCCCGCTCCAGCTTGCGCTTGATGCGGGAAGCGACCAGGCCCCGGATTGCAGATGCGTTCGCCGATCCGCTCGGTTCTAATCAGGGGCAGATCCCAAGAAGGAGCTCCCGTGCCCTTCCTCAACCAGCGGTCCATCGCGGCGCAGGTCCGGGTGGCACTGGGCCTCCTCGCGCTCCTGATGCTGCTGGGTTCCCTGGGGATGCTGGTGCTGGCCCGCCGGGCGGCCCACCAGGCCAGCGATGTGTACCGGGACCACCTGCAGCCGATGCTCTGGCTCATGGACGTGTCCGAGGCCTACTCCGTGGACATCACCATCTCGTTCCGGATGGTGCGCGCGGGGCGGATGTCCCCCGAGGAGGGATTGCGCCGGCTCCAGGAGGGCGAGGCCAAGGCCCGGCGGAACTGGGCGGCCTTCCGGGCCAAGCGGACCACCACACCTGCGATCCAGGAGACAGAAGAGGAACTCGCCCGACTCCAGACGGTGAGCCAGCAGCTGGCGGCCATGCTCCCGGGCGGCATGATGAGCGAAGAGCTGGGCGTCTTCGGGGACCATCAGTGGCTGCCGGCGGTGCTGAGCTGTGCGCGGATCCTGGAGCGTTTGAGGGCCGAGGAGGATCGCCGGGCCGAAGCCACCATCCGGGGCCTGGAACGCAGCTCTGAACGGACCACCCTGGGGGGGCTGGCCCTGATGCTGGCCTCCCTGGTGCTGGCCCTCGGGCTGGGGCAGGGCTTCGCCGCGCATCTGCGGAAGGGCGTGAACTCCCTGGTGGCCCGGCTGCGGAGCGTGGCCGATGGCAACCTCGAGCCGGCGCCGGTGGCGCCCGGGGGCAGCGAGCTGGCCAGCGCGGAGCGGGCCCTGAACCGCACGGTGGCCCACCTGCGGCAGCTGATGGCGGAGAACCAGGCCCAGAAGGCCCTGGAGCGCGCGATCCTGGACGGCGCCAGCGCCATGATCATCGGCCTCGATCTCGATGGACGGGTGAGCCGCTGGAACCACTCGGCGGAACAGCTCCTGGGCTACCGCGCCGACGAAGTGATCGGACAGGCCACGCCCGAGCTCTGGCGGGTTCCCGAGGAGATGGCCGCGCTGGCCGAGGAAGTCGGCCAGCGGGTGGGACGGCCCGTGGCTCCGGGCATTGAGACGCTGCAGGTGGCCGCGACCCTGCCGGGCTTCGCCACGGAATGCCGCTTCCGCGCCAAGGATGGCGCCCTCATTCCCGTGCTGCTCACCATCTCCGAGGTGCGCAGCCCCGAAGGGATCCTGATCGGCACCATGGGCGTGGCCCTGGACCTGCGGGACCTGAACCGCCTCCGGACGGAGCTGCGCGCCAGCGAGGAGCGCTACCGCCTGCTGGCGGAGCGGCTGCCGGACGTGGTCTACCAGGCGCAGAGCTGGCCCGACGGGCGGCGGGCCTGGCCCTTTGTCAGCCCGCAGTTCCAGCGTTTCTACGGCGTGGACTCCGGGGTGCTGGCGCGGGATCCGGACTATTCCCTCAACAAGGTCCATCCCGAGGACCGGGCCGGCTTCCTCGCCGTCCTGGAGGAGGCCACCCGGCGCATGGGCCCCATGGCCTGGGAGGGGCGGTCCTTCACGGAGCGGCCGGGCGAGCTGAAGTGGATCCGGGTGCGGCGCAGCCCCACCCTGCAGCCCGATGGGAGCCTCCTCTGGGATGGCGTCCTGGAGGACATCACGCGGCTCAAGCAGTCCGAGGAGGCCATCCGCCTGAGCGAGGCCCGGGCCCAAGAGGCCTCCCGGGCCAAGAGCGCCTTCCTGGCCAGCATGAGCCACGAGCTGCGGACGCCCCTCTCGGCCATCCTCGGCTATTCCCGGCTCATGGCCCGGGACCTGGGCCGCAGCGAGGAGGACCGCGTCCAGCTGGAGCAGGTGTTGCGGGCGGGCGAGCACCTGCTGGCCCTCATCAACGATGTGCTCTCCCTCTCGAAGATCGAGGCGGGGCGCATGGAGCTGCGCACCGCCGTCTTCGCTCCGGCTGAGCTGGTGCGGGAGCTGGAGGCCCTCTTCCGCCTCTCGGCCCTGAGCAAGGGCCTGGCCTTCGAGGTCGAGGCCCGGGGCCTGCCCCCCCAGGTCGAGGGGGACCAGCCGAAATTGCGCCAGGTGCTGGTGAACCTGCTGGGCAACGCGCTGAAGTTCACCACCCACGGCACGGTGAGGCTCTCCCTCTCCTGGCGCGGCGGGATGGGCTCCTTCCGGGTGGAGGACACGGGCCCCGGCATCCCGGCGGAGGAGCAGGTGCAGATCTTCGCGGCCTTCCACCAGACGGCCCTGGGGCACACCAGCGGCGGCACGGGTCTCGGGCTCCACATCAGCCAGGCGCTGGTGGCCCTCCTGGGCGGCCAGATCCGCATCGACAGCCAGCCCGGCCAGGGCTCGCGCTTCGACTTCGACATCCCCCTGCCCGAACCCGAGGGGCCCATCGTCCTGCCCTCCCGGGGGCGGGTGGTGCGCCTGGCCGAGGGTGAGGCGCCCCGCAAGCTGCTGATCGTGGATGACCGCGTCGAGAACCGGGACATGCTGGATCGGCTGCTGCGGCTGGTGGGCTTCCGCTGCAGCCTGGCCGAGCATGGCGCGGCGGGCCTGGAGCAGTGGCGCGAGGGGCGCCCTGACCTGATCCTCATGGACCTTCGGATGCCGGTCCTGGATGGCTTCGAGGCCGTGGCGCAGCTGCGGCGCCTGGAAGGGGAACTGGGTTGGGACCGGACGCCCGTGCTGGCCATCAGCGCCAGCGTCTACGACGTGAGCTCCGAGGATCTGATCAACCTGGGCTTCGACGCCTTCCTCACCAAGCCCATCGATGAGGACCAGCTGTTCGCCACCCTGGAGGAGCTGCTCGGCGTCCACTTCGAGCGGCAGGCCCTGCCCGGGGAGGCGGGGCCCGCCCCGCTGGATGGCCTGGCCCAGCAGCACCCGGACTGGCGCGCCCGATTCCTCGACCAGGTGGCCAGCGGCGACCTGGAGGCCGCCGAGTCCCTGCTCAAGGAACTTGCGGATTCCGGTGTCGCCGAGGCCACCCGCGCCGCCCTCCGTGCCTATAATTTCGAAGACATCCTGAAACAACTCCGCTGAGGTCGACATGCTCGTCCCGCCCGCCGATGTCCTCCTGGTGGATGACAACCCCACCAACCTCGATGTGCTCGCGCGGGTGCTGCGGTCCCAGAACCACCGCGTCAGGACGGTCACCAGCGGGGCCCTGGCCCTGGAGGCCATGCGGCGCCAGCCGCCCGAGGTGGTCCTGCTGGACGTGGCCATGCCGGACCTGGATGGCTACCAGACCTGCGCCCTCATCCGGGACGATCCCAAGCTGGCCAGCATCCCCGTGCTGTTCATCAGCGCCATGGACGGCCCCCTGGACAAGGTGAAGGCCTTCGAGAGCGGCGGGCGGGACTATGTCACCAAGCCCTTCGCCGCGGAGGAGGTCCTGGCCCGGGTCGAGCACCACGTGAACCTGGGGCGCCTGCAGAAGCACATGGAGCAGCAGAACCAGTCGCTGCTGGACGCGAACCTCAAGCTGAAGGAGATCCACGTCCTCAAGGCGAACTTCACCGCCATGCTGGTCCACGACCTCCGCTCGCCCCTCACCAGCGTGGGGCTCACCCTGGAGCTGCTCCAGTCCGGGCAGACCCCGCGGCCCAGCATGATCGACCAGGCCGTGGACAGCTTCCAGCGGGTGCAGGGCCTCCTGGACGAGATGCTGGACCTGCATCGCAGTGAGCACGGCCAGATGCCGCTGCGCAGCGACGCCATCGATCCGGTGGCCTGGCTGCAGGGCTTTGCCGACCAGTTCGCCGTGCGGGCCCAGGCCGAGGGCGTCCTCTTCCAGACCTACTGGCCGGAGACCCTGGCGCCGATCAAGGGCGACCGGAGCAAGCTGGACCGCGTGCTCCACAACCTGCTCAGCAATGCCATCAAGTTCACGCCCCGCGGGGGGGCCGTGAAGCTGGAGGCGGCCATGGAATTCGGGGCGGGCGTGGAGGCCGGACTCCGCTTCCTGCGGATCGCGGTCATCGACACGGGCCGGGGCATTCCCGCTGAGCAGCTGCCCTTCATCTTCGATCCCTTCCGCCAGTCGGAACCGGGCGACGCCCACCGTGGCTTCGGCCTGGGCCTGGCCATCGTCCAGCGCCTCGTGGCCGCCCACCACGGCCAGATCCGGGCCCAGAGCCAGCTGGGCTTCGGCAGCAACTTCACGGTCCTGCTGCCCTGCTGAGGACGGAATTCCTCTCCCCGGGCGGTGCCGCCGGCTCCAGAATGGAGGGTTCCTAGGAGCCTCCATGCGCCTGCTGCCAGCCTTGATCCTCGGTGTGCCCCTGGCGGCCCAGATGATCGCCCCCCTGCAGGACCGGGCCGACCGCTTCCTGAAGCTGGTGAACGCGGGCTACCAGTCCCTCGCCTACGTGGCCCAGCAGGCCAGCTGGAAGGCGGCCTCCGACGTGAAGCCCGAACACACCGCCGCGGCGGAATGGGCGAGCAGAGCCTATGCCGCTTTCAACGGCAACCCCGCGCTGATCACCGAGGCCCGGGAGCTGCTGCAGCACCGCAAAGAGCTCAAGGACATCACCGTGCGCCAGCTGGAGCGCGTGCTGCTCAACGCTGCCGAAGGCCCCATGACCAGGCCCGAGCTGGTGGCGGCGCGGGTGGCGGCGGAGACTGCCCAGACCAGCAACCTTGATGGGTTCGTCTGGAAGCTGGAGGGCAGGCCCATCTCCGCGAACGAGATCGACGGCCTCCTGGCCAAGAGCGACAACCTGGCCGAGCGGCGCAAGGTGTGGGAGGTCTCCAAGGAGAACGGCCCGGCCCTGAAGGAGGGCCTGGTGAAGCTGCGGGACCTCCGCAACGGCTGCGCCCAGGCCCTGGGCTACCCAGACTACTTCAGCCTGCAGGTGGCCAAGTACGGCCTGAGCACCGACGAGATGATGGCCTTCAACCGGAAGTTCCTGGCCGAGCTGAAGCCCCTCTACCTGCAGCTGCACACCTGGGTGAAGTACGAGATGGCGAAGAAGTACGGCCAGCCCGTGCCCAGGGCCATCCCCGCCCACTGGATCAACAACCGCTGGAGCCAGAACTGGACCGGCTTCGTGAAGGCCGTGGACTTCGATCCCCACTTCAAGGGCTGGCAGCCCGAGCGCATCGTGAAGACCGCCGAGGCCTTCTACACAGGGCTGGGCTTCGACCCGCTGCCCGCCTCGTTCTGGGTGAAGTCCGACCTGTATCCCGTCAAGCCCGGCGAGACGCGCAAGAAGAACAGCCACGCCTTCTGCAACCACCTGGACCTGGAGCACGACATCCGCAGCCTCATGAGCGTGGAGGCCAACAGCCAGTGGTTCGAGACCGCCCACCACGAGCTGGGCCACGGCTACTACTTCATGAGCTACACCAACCCGAGCGTGCCGCCCCTCCTGCGGGACGGGGCGAACCCCAGCTTCCACGAGGGCGTGGGTGAGCTCGTGGCCCTGGCCACGCGCCAGATCCCCTACCTGAAGGCCACGGGCGTCCTGCCCGCCGACTACAAGGTGGACGAGATGCAGGTGCTGCTGAACGACGCGCTGGAGACGGCCATCCCCTTCATGTTCTGGGCCTGCGGCACCATGCCCGAGTGGGAGGCGGACTTCTACGCCAAGGGCATGCCCGCCGATCAGATGAATGCCCGCTGGTGGCAGCGGGTCCGCGAGCTGCAGGGCGTGGAGCCCCCCAGCCCGCGCGGCGAGCAGTTCTGCGACGCCGCCACCAAGACCCACATCAACGACAACCCCGCCTACTACTACAGCTACGGCTGGGCCACGGTCTTCAAGTTCCAGGTGCATGACCACATCGCCCGCAGGATCCTCCACCAGGACCCCCACGCCACCAACTACGCCGGCCGCAAGGAGGTGGGCGCCTTCCTCAAGACCATCCTCGCCAAGGGGGCCACCGAGGACTGGCGCAAGGTGCTGAAAGAAGCCACGGGCGAGGACCTCTCCACGCGGGCCATGATGGACTACTTCAAACCCCTGATGGCCTGGCTGGAACAGCAGAACAAGGGCCGCCAGATCGGCTGGGACTGAGCATGGCGGAGCGGATCCACCAGGCCCGGGTCGTCAAGGCCCTCACGAAGGACCGGCACATCCGCCTGTCCTCGCTGGATGCCAGCCCGCTGTGGGACGGCGTCCGCCGGGGGCACCCGCACCTCGACCCGGAGGCCTGCGCCTGCCTCACGGAGCTGCTCTCGGCCACGGCCCTGCTCCAGGGCCGCACGGTCTTCGAGGAGCGCCTCCAGCTGCTGGTCAAGGGCGCGGGTCGCGCCAAGGCCGTGGTGGCGGACTGCTGGCCCGATGGCACCATCCGCGGCGTGCTGGACCTGGGCGAGGCGAAGGCCGAGCACTGGATCCAGGCCCCGGGGGTGCTGCAGGTGATGCGCTCCAATCCGGCCGGCGCCCCCTACATCGGCAACCTGGAGCTGGTGGCGGGCGGCATCCAGGTGCAGGTGGAGCACTACCTCCAGAACTCGGAGCAGGTCCAGGCGAGCCTCACCCTCTGGTGCGATCCCGGCACGGGAGAGGCCGGCGGCCTGCTGGTGGAGCTGCTGCCGAACTGCCCCCCGGCCCGCGTCGCGCGCCTGGTGCAGGCCATCGAGGGTTTGGAGGTGGTGCCGAACTGGGAGCGCACGCCCGAATTCCTGGCCGCCTGGGTCTCCCAGGGCGAAGGCACCGAGGACCTGGCCGCCACGGATCTCTTCTACCGCTGCCGCTGCACCCGCGAGGCCCTGCTGGAGACGCTGCGGCGCTTTCCGGAGGCGCAGAAGGCCGAACTCTTCACCGAAGGTGCGCCCCTGGAAGTCCGCTGCGACTACTGCGGCACGCTGTACCCCATCACCCGCGGGGACCTGCTGCCGGGGCAGGCCTGATGGCCGCCCGTCTCGTCATCGCGGAGCGGGGGCGGCCCCTGGGCTCGCCCCTCTCGGTCTGGCTGAACTTCCGCGCGGTGCCCTTCCTCGTGGCCGGGCTCACCAAGCTCTGGTCCTACACCCTGCGGGTGCGGCGGGAGGGCTTCGGGGCGGTGGAGGACCTCCGGGCCCGGGATGAGCGCTTCATCCTCAGCTTCTGGCACCGGCGCCTCTTCATGATGCCGCTGGCCTACCCCTTCCAGCGGAAGGGACGGGGCGTGGCCATCCTCTCCAGCGACAGCAAGGATGGCGAGCGCAGCGCGGCCACCTGGCGCTGGTTCGGCATCCACGCCGTGCGGGGCACCGCCAGCGACGATGGCGCCAAGGCCCTGGTGCGCATGATCCAGGCCGTGAAGCAGGGCTGGGATTTCGGCATCACGCCCGACGGCCCCCGCGGCCCGCTCCTGGAGCTGAAACCCGGCACCATCGCCCTGGCCCGGAAGACCGGCGCCTGGATCGTGCCCGTGACGCTGGCCTATGACCACTCCTTCGAACTGAAGACCTGGGACCGCATGGTGATCCCCTTCCCCTTCGCCACCTGCACCATCCGGTACGGGGAGCCGTTCAAGGTGCCGCCCAAGGCGGAGGATGGCGCCGAGGGCCTGCGCCTTCAGCGGGAGATGGATGCCTTGGAGGCGTGGGCTGAAAGGATCGACCATGCCTGAGCTCGCCGTGGTCTCCCTCTCCGGTGGCATGGACTCCTGCGTCACCGCCGCCATCGCCAAGGCCGAGGGCTACGAGCTGGCGCTGCTCCATGCGGACTATGGCCAGCGCACGCAGGCACGGGAGAAGCAGGCCTACCGGGACATCGCCGACTTCTACGGCGTGCCGGAACACCGCCGCCTCATCATCGGCTTCGACACCCTGAAGGCCATCGGCGGCTCGGCCCTGACGGATGCTTCCATCGCCCTGCCCGAGGGCGATCCCGAGCGGGCGGGCGTGCCCGTGAGCTACGTGCCCTTCCGCAACGCGCACCTCCTGGCCACCTGCGTGAGCTGGGCCGAGGTGCTGGGGGCCCGCGCCATCTTCGTGGGCTTCGTGGAGGAGGACAGCAGCGGCTATCCCGACTGCCGCGAGGCCTTCCTCAAGAGCTTCGAGCAGACCGCCAACCTGGGCACCAAGCCCGAGACGCAGCTGGCCTTCCACGCGCCCCTCATCCACCTGCGCAAGGCCGAGATCGTGCTTAAGGGCCGGGCACTGGGCGCGCCCCTGCACCTCAGCTGGTCCTGCTACCAGGGCGAGGCCGAGGCCTGCGGCCACTGCGACTCCTGCCACCTGCGGCTGCGTGGCTTCAAGGAGGCGGGAATCGCCGATCCCATCCCGTACGCGTTCATCCCCGAGCACCTGAAGGGCTAGGTCTGGCTTCAGCTGCGCTTGAAAACGAGGACATCCTCCAGCACCAGGGCGTCGAGCCCCGTGCCGAGGAAGCAGCGGATGGCGTCCTCGGGCGAGCAGACGATGGGCTCCCCGCGCACGTTGAAGGAGGTGTTCAGGAGGATGGGCACTCCGGTGCGCTGGCCCTGCCGGGTGAGTAAATCCCAGTAGCGGGGGTTGGCCTCCCGCCGGACCACCTGGACCCGGGAGGTGCCGTTCACGTGGACCACAGCGGGGATCTCCCGGGCCCTTTCGGGACGGGCCTTCACGGCCACGGTCATGTACTCGTACTGATCGAGGTGCCGCAGCTGGAAGAAGGCGTCCGCGGCTTCGGCGGGGACCGAGGGTGCGAAGGGGCGGAATTCCTCCCGCTTCTTCACGGCCCGGTTCACGCGGTCCTTCATGTCCGGACGGCGGGGGTCGGCGAGGATGGAGCGGTTCCCCAGCGCCCGCGGGCCGAACTCCATGCGCCCCTGGAACCAGCCCACCACCTGGCCGGCCTCGAGCAGGTCCACGGCGCGGTCCAGCAGCTCGGCCGGGCGCTCCCAGTGGAGCTCTCGCGCATGGCCCGCCAGGGCCGCCTCGACCTGCCGCGCCTCGTAGGCGGGGCCCAGGTAGGGCGTGGCCAGGCGTCCCAGGGGCACGGCCGCGCCGCTGCGCCGTTCGGCGATGAGGGCCGCGCCCAGGGCCGCGCCGGGATCGCCGGCGGCGGGGGGCACGAAGAGCCGGTCGAAGAGTCCGCTGCGATCCAGCACACCGTTCAGGCTGCAGTTCAGGGCCACGCCCCCGGCCAGGCACAGGTGCCGGGTGCGATGGACCTTTTCGAAGGGCTCCAGCAGGCGCAGCACCGTGCGCTCCAGGGCCTTCTGCAGGCCCGCCGCCAGGGCGATGTGCCGGGCCTCGATGGGTTCATCGGGCTGCCGGGCGGGCCCCAGCCTCCGGCTCCAGCGCAGGGTGCGGCTGGCAGGATCCTTCAGCAGGGTGGGCAGGGTGAAGTGCCCCTCCCCCTGCCACTGGATCTGTTCCTCGAAGAAGGGCAGGTAGGTCTCGTCCTCCGCGTAGGCGGCCAGACCCATGACCTTGTACTCATCCTCGATGGGCTCGAAGCCCAGGAAGTGGGTCCCGAAGGCGTAGAGCAGGCCCAGGGAGCTGGTGGCCGGCAGGTCGAGGAGGAGGCGCAGGGCCGGGCCCTCGCCGAGGTACAGGCTGAGCGAGGCGGATTCGCCGTTGCCATCCATGACCAGCACGAGGCTGCGCTCAAAGCCCGACAGGTAGTAGGCGCTGGCCGCATGGGCCAGGTGGTGGTCCACGGCCTGCAGTCCCGGGAAGGCCTCGCGGAAAGGGGCCAGGGCCGCGCGGGCGCGGTCGAACTCCGCGCGGATGGCCTGCTCCACCAGGGGTTCCCCGCCGCCGGTGGCCTGGAGGTGGCGGGCCAGGTGCGCCTCGGACAGGTCGAGGTAGTGGGCCGCGGGAAGCTGGGCGGGGGACACGCCCAGGGCCTCCGCGCAGGCCGCGGCCGCGAGCCCGGGCAGGCCCATGGTGTGCTTGAAACGGCTGAGGCGCTCCTCCTCCACCGCGAAGAGGGGCTGGCCCTGGCGGACCACCACGGCGGCCGCGTCATGGCCGATGTCTCCGACCGGGAGGGGGACCCGGGGGTGCCGCCGGGCATTCTCCTGAATGTGCCGGAAGGGATGCAGGTGGTAGCCGGGGAGGCCGCTGAGACCGAGCCAGGGGGACATGAAAGCCCGGGGAAAGGGGTTGCAGGGGCACAATGATATCGTTCTGGGGTGCGGTTCCGCCGTGATGTCGGACACGGAAGGGCGCACCGATCAAGGCGGCCCATGCGCATCACCCTCGTCCACCCCTCCGGCTTCAATTTCATCCCGGGCCAGCCCGATTTCTCCGTGCTGGCCAACCGGCTCGCGCCCGTGGGGATCCTCTCGCTGGCGGCCTGGCTCGAGCAGCACGGCCACCCGACGGCGGTCTACGACTGCCTGGGCCCGCTCTCGCCCCCTTCGCTGGAGGCCCAGGCCGCGGAGATCCTGGCCACGGAGCCAGAGCTGGTGGGCTTCTCGGCCACCACCTCGGGCTTCATGGATGCCGTGGACCTGGCGGTCCTGCTCAAGGCGGCGCGGCCGGAGTTGCGGGTGGTGGTGGGCAACGCCCACGCCTCCAGCCTGGGGGCCCCGCTGCTGGAGCATTTCCCGGAGCTGGACGCCCTGTGCCTGGGGGAGGGCGAAGGCCCCCTTCTGGACCTGGCCGAGGGCAGGCCTTTCGCGGAGATCCCGAACCTGGTCTGGCGCGACGCTGATCGCCTCGTGACCAACCCCCGGCGCCCGCGCATCCTGCACCTGGACGACCTGCCCTTTCCCGCCTACGAGAAGCTGGCGGGCTTTCCGCAGGGCTACCACCTGCCCCTGTTCAGCCACGTGCATCGCCATGGCGCCACGATGATCACCTCGCGGGGCTGCCCGTACACCTGCTCTTTCTGCGACCGCACCGTCTTCGAGCACCAGTACCGCTTCAACAGCCCGGCCTACATCCACGCCCACATGAAGCACCTCCGGGACCGCTTCGGCGTGCGGCACATCAACTTCTACGACGACCTCTTCACCGCCCACCAGGGCCGCATCTCCGAACTGTGCCAGCGCCTCATCGACGAGCCCCTGGGCATGGACTTCAACTGCATCATCCGGGCGGGCCACACCACGGACGAGTTGCTGCGCCTCCTGAAGCGGGCCGGCTGCCTCATGGTGAGCCTCGGGGTGGAGAGCGCGGATCCCGGCATGATGGCGCGGCACAAGGCCGGGGTCAGCCTGGAGGCCGTGCGCGAGACGGTGGAGCGGGTCCACGCCGCGGGGCTCCGGGCCAAGGGCCTGTTCATCTTCGGCCTCCCCGGCGAGACCCCGGAGACCTTCCAGCGCACCAGCGACTACATCCTCTCGCTGGACCTGGACGACATGAACCTCACCAAGTTCAGCCCCCTCCACGGGGCGCCCCTCTGGGCCGAGTGCGTGGCGGGCGGGGAGGGGGACTTCCACGAGGACTGGCGCCTGCTCAACTGCCTCAACTCGGTGTTCCTGCCCCGGGGCTTCGAGTCGCGCGAGCAGATGGACGCGCTCTACAACGCCCACATCGAGCGGTTCTACGGCAGCAAGGCCTACCGCCGGCGCTTCGGCCGCCGGGTCTGGGAGCACCGCTGGAGCCTCTGGCACCTGCTCCGCCACCTCCCGCAGACCCTGGCGGCCCGGCGCTACTTCACCACGAGGGCCGGGGGGACCGCGAAGCCCTTCGAACGCCATCCCCGCCAGCCCCTGGGCCTGAAGCCCATGCCTCTCGGGCCCTGACGCGGTACCCTGAATCAAGACCGCGTCGTTCCGGCCCTCACCAGGATCCCCCATGCCCGCCAAAAAGGCCCCCAAGGCCTCCCTCCCCAGCCCCCTGCCGAAGTTCGTGGTGACGCGCCCCACGGGCCAGCTCGACACCTTCGTGAGCCCCCGGCCGGGACGCCCCTTCACCATCACCTTCGAGACCGAGGAGTTCACCTGCCTCTGCCCCCTCACGGGCCAGCCGGACTTCGCCAAGCTGAAGATCCACTACCAGCCCGACCAGCTCTGCGTGGAATCCAAGTCTCTCAAGCTCTACCTCTGGAGCTTCCGCGACCAGGGCGCCTTCCACGAGGCCGTCACCAACCAGATCCTTGACGACCTGGTGAAGGCCCTCCAGCCCCAGTGGATGCGCATCGAGGGCGACTTCCTCATCCGCGGCGGCATCCGGACCTTGGTGGTGGCGGAACACGGGAAGAAGTTGATGAAAGCGTCATCGCAACCGCGAAAGGGCACGCCAAAGAAGCGGTGAACGCCAGGTTCAATGTGTTGCGCGTCATCTGGCCTCTTCGTCGCGTGCTGTGGGAGGTTCCTCTGGCATTCCTGAGGTTTGTTCGGTGATCCAGGGGCACACCTGGCTGCGCGCCGGTTCCTTCGCTGCGCCAGAGGCCCTCGCCTGGTGGTCGCCCTTGGGCGCGCCATCTGGATCGCAGGGTTCAACGTGAACTTGGCCTGGCGGTTTGCACGCTGGGGGCCGTCGTGCCTTCGCCCCTGGTGATGGAGACGCCGGATGAATCGGGCCGCGGTCCCGCCTACCTCAATACCGTGGCGATTCTTGTCACTGAGGAGGCAGATCCCTGTCGCCTGCTGGAGTCGCTCCTGCGCCTGGAGTTGCTGGCGGGGCGGGATCGCAACACCGGGAGGAACGCACCCCGCACCCTGGACCTGGACCTCATCACCACGGACGGCCCGCCGGGCTGCTGGACCTGGGACACGCCGGAAGACCTCCGCGCCCTGGGCCCCACGCTGAGCCTGGACCTGCCCCATCCCCGCGCCTTCAGCCGCCCCTTCGTGCTGGAGCCCTGGCGGGCGCTGTCCGACCCAGGCGAGTGCGGAGGAGTGATTCCAAAGCATTAACCACGAAGACAGGAAGACCACGAAAACGGCACTTCAGATTTTCTTCGTGGTCTTCCCGTCTTCGTGGTGAGTCCTTTTCCTGATCACTTCGTCCAGCGCTCGCACCACCCCAGCACAGTCTCGTACCAGAGCTTGCTGTTCTGCGGCTTGGCGACGAAGTGGGCCTCGTCGGGAAGTAGAGCAGCTGGCTGGGGATGCCGCGCACCTGCAGGGTGTTGTAGAGCTGGAAGGCCTCGGTGACGGGCACGCGGTAGTCCAGCTCGCCGTGGATGACGAGCATGGGCTTGGTCATCTTGGCGATGGCGCTGCTGGGGCTCTGGGCCTGCCAGCGGGCCTTGGTCTCGGCGCTCTCCCAGGGCCAGCCCTTGAACTCCCAGTGGGGGAACCACAGCTCCTCGGTGCCCAGCTGCATGGACTCGGTGTTGAAGATGCTGGCGTGGGTCACGAAGGCGGCGAAGCGCTCCGGATGGTGCCCGGCGATCCAGTTCACGGCGTAGCCGCCGTAGCTGCCGCCGGCGGCGATGACGCGCCTGGGATCGGCGTTGGGATGCTGCTTGAGCACCGCGTCCAGGGTCTTCATGAGGTCGGTCATGACGGCGCCGTTCCAGTCGCCGCTGATGGCATCGCAGTAGGCCTGCCCGAAGCCCGTGGAGCCGCGGGGGTTGGGCAGCACGGTGAGGAAGCCGCGGCTGGCCCAGGCCTGGGCGTTCCACCGGGGATGCCAGGCATCGGCCCAGGCGCCCTGGGGGCCGCCGTGGATGACGAAGGCCACGGGGTAGGTCTTGGCGGGGTCATAGCCCACGGGCTTCACGATGAAGGCGTGGGTCCTGGTGGCCTTGCCCTCCACGGGAACGGTGTCCACCCAGAGATCCTCGCCCTTGTTGAGGCCCAGCTCCTGGGCCAGGGCCGCGTTGTGCCGGGAGGCGCGGACGGCCTTGCGATCGTTCAGGGTCACCGTGTAGAGATCGGGCGGCGTCGTGAGGCTGGAGGACACCACGATGGCGTGGTCCTTCGCCAGGGCGAAGCCCTCCACGTGCAGGCCTTCGCTGAGCGGCTGGAGGGCCGTGCCGTCCCAGCGGTACAGGTCCGTTCGGCCGTGCCGGTCGCTGGTGCCCACGAGATCCGTGCCCTGCCACTGGTAGTCGCCGAAGCTCTGGTCGAAGGGCTGGGTGGTGCGCACCACCTTGCCCGTGGCGCGGTCCATGACCCAGAGCTCGGCCTTGTCGGCCTCGAAGCCCTCCCGTCGCTGGGCGCGCCAGGCCAGATGCTTCCCGTCCGGTGAGTAGCGCGGGCTGTTGTCCATGGCCTTGTTGTGGGACAGCAGCTTGGCGGCACCGCCGGCGAGGGCCACTTCGTAGATCTCGCCGTTGGTGGTGGTGGCCTTGGCCTGCTCGGGGGCGGACTCGAAGGCCAGGGCCCTGCTGTCCGGCGCCCAGGCATAGCCGTCACCGGCCGATACCCCGGCGTAGTTGGGCACGTCCGTGGTGAAGCCCGCCGTGAGGTCCCGCGGCGGGGCGCTGCCATCGGCGGGCACCACGAAGAGGTGGCTCACCTGCTTCGCGTCCTTCCACTCGTTCCAGTGGCGGTAGGTGAGCGTGGTGTAGAGGCGGCCCGAGACCTTGGAGGCCTCCCTGGCCTTCAGGTAGGCGGCGTTCTCGGCCTCGATGCCGCTGGGCACGGTGGTGCTGAGGAAGGCGATCCACTTGCCGTCGGGGCTCCAGGTCTGGCCTCCGGCGCCGCCGCTCAGCTTGGTGAGCTGGTGCTTCTGCTTGGTGCCCAGGTCCACGATCCACACCTGGCCGCCGGACTGGTAGGCGAGCTTCTTCCCGTCGGGGCTGAAGCGGGGCCGGGAGTGGCTGCCCGTTCCCAGATCCAGTTCCTTGGCCTCGGCACCCGCGGCCTTGAACCATATCCGGTTCACGGTCTTGTTGGCGGCGAAGTCCACGGTGCCCACCTGGTAGGCCAGGGCTCCTGCGCTGCTGAGCTGGGGGTCGGCGATCTTCCTGACCTGGAAGAGGTCGTCCACCTGCAGGGGACGCGAGGCGAACAGGGCCATGGAGGCCGTGAGGAGGAGGGCGGTGCGCATGGGGACTCCCGGAATCAGTATTCGGACTGCAGGTACCGGGCGATGACCATCCGCTGGATCTCGCTGGTGCCTTCGCCGATGGTGCAGAGCTTCACGTCCCGGTAGTACTTCTCCACCGGGTAGTCCTTGATGTAGCCGTAGCCGCCGAGGATCTGCACGGCCTGGTCCGCCACGCGGCAGGCGACTTCGGAGCTGTAGAGCTTGGCCATGCTGGCGGCCTTGGCGTAGGGCAGGCCCGCGTCCTTCAGGCCCGCGGCGCGGTAGATGAGCAGGCGGGCGGCCTCGATCTCCGTGCCCATGTCCGCCAGCTTGAACTGGATGCCCTGGTGGTCGGCGAGGGGCTTGCCGAAGGTGTGGCGGATCTTGCTGTAGCGCACGGCTTCTTCAAATGCGCCCTGCGCCATGCCCAGGCCCAGGGCTCCGATGCTGATGCGGCCACCATCGAGGGTCTTCATGGCCTGCTTGAACCCCACGCCGTCGTCGCCCAGCAGGTTGGCCTCCGGCACCTTCACGTCCTCCATGATCAGCTCGGAAGTGTCGCTGGCGCGCAGGCCCAGCTTGTTCTCCTGCTTGCCGGCCCGGAAGCCGTTCATGCCCTTCTCCAGCACGAAGGCGCTGATGCCGTCGGCGCTGCTGTGGCCGGGCTGGGGCGGGCGGGTGCGGGCCATGACCACGAAGAGGTCGCCCACGGTGCCGTGGGTGATGAAGGTCTTGGTGCCGTTCAGGAGGTAGTGGGAGCCTTCCTTCTTCGCGTTGGTGCGGAGCGAGCCCGCGTCGCTGCCGGAGCCGGGCTCGGTGAGGCCCCAGGCTCCGATGGCCTTGCCGCTGGCCAGGGGCACCAGCCAGGCCTGCTTCTGCCGCTCGTCGCCCATGCTGTAGATGTGGTTGCTGCAGAGGCTGTTGTGGGCGGCCACGGTGATGCCCACGGAGCCATCCACCCGGGAGAGCTCCTCCACCACCACGGCATATTCCAGGTAGCCCATGCCCGCGCCGCCGTACTGCTCGGGGAAGATGACGCCCATCATGCCCATCTCGCCCAGCTGCTTCACCACGCCAAAGGGGAAGGTCTTGGCCTCGTCCCAGGCCATGACGTGGGGGCGGATCTCCCTCTCGGCGAACTTCCGCACCTCCTGGCGCAGGGCTTCGACGTGCTCAGGCAGCGTGACGTCCATGGGGACCTCGGATCAGCGGAGGGTGGCGACCGTGGCGGGAACGGCACGCTGCAGGAGCTGCTTCTTCTGCAGCAGGGCCTCGGCCTCGGGCAGCACCTCCAGGGCCTTGAGGATGACGGGATCCTTCTCGCACTGGATCTTGAAGCCGGCCTCGATGCCGAAGGCCACGTTCTGCAGCTCGATGGAGATCTGCTCCTGCATGGTGGGCAGGTTGGCCTCCCAGTCCTTGTCGCTGATGGTCAGCTTCTGCTCCTGGGCCCAGGTTCGGAAGCGGGCCAGGACCACCGGGTCGGCGTGCTGGCCCGGCTTGACGCCGAAGTGCTCCTTCTCGTGCACCGCGAAGCGGAAGAAGGCCTGGTGGCGGAAGCGGAGATCGACCATGAACTCGTTGAAGCGGATGGTGGGCATGGGGTAGTCGGGGTTGATGCCGCCGCCGCCGTAGACCGTGCGGCCCAGGTCGGTCTTGAAGGCCGGGCCCTGGGGCTTGGCGTCCTTCTCGTCCTCGGGGTTGTAGTAGTCGTCGAGGCCATGGGTGTAGTCCCGCTGGATGCTCCGTCCCGAGGGCGTGTAGTAGCGGGCGGTGGTGAGCGCCAGGCCCCGGGAGCGGTTGATGGGGAGCACGCTCTGGACGAGCCCCTTGCCCCAGCTGGTCTGGCCCACGACCAGCCCCCGGTCGTGATCCTGCACCGCGCCGGTGACGATCTCGCTGGCGCTGGCTGAACCCCGGTTGATGAGCACCACCAGGGGGAAGGGATCCAGCTGGGCGCCCTTGCTGGTGCGGGTCTGGTTCTCGTCGCGGCCGTCGCGGCCCTTCTGGCTGACGATGAGCTGGTCGGGGCCCAGCAGCTGGCGGCAGATGCCGATGGCCGCGTCCAGCACGCCGCCGCCATTGCCGCGCAGGTCCAGGATGAGCTGCTTCATGCCCAGCTTCTTCAGGGTGGCCACGGCCCGCTCGAACTCCTCGGCCGTGGTCTCGCCGAAGTCCTTGATGAGGATGAAGCCCGTGGTGGGGTTCAGCATGAAGCTGTAGTAGACGCTGTTGGTGGGGACCTCGGCCCGGGGGATGGAGAAGCGCAGGAACTCGGCGATGCCGGTCCGCTGCACGGCCAGCTCCACGATGGTGCCCTTCTCGCCCCGCAGCTTCTGGAGCGCGGCATTGGAGGTCATGCCCTCGGTGCTGGTGCCGTCGATTTCCTTGATGATGTCGCCGGAGCGCACGCCCAGGCGCTCGGCCGGGCCGCCCTTCATGGGGCTGATGATGGCGATGCCCTGGTCGTGCTGTTGGATGATGGCGCCGATGCCGAAGAAGGAGCCCTTCTGCTCCTCGCGCAGCAGGCGGAACTCGCTCTCGTCCATGTAGTTCGAGTGGGGGTCCAGGGTGTGCAGCATGCCCTGGATGGTGGCGTGGGTCAGCTGCCGGGGCGCCGGGGGCTCGGGGCTCTGCTTCTGGACCAGGTCCATGATCTCGGTCAGGGTGTCCAGGCTGCGCTGGCGGGCCGTCTCGCCGCTGGAGCGGGCCAGCAGGGGCCCGGCCACGGCGATGGTGGCGGTCAGGACCAGCCACATCCAGTTGCGCTTGATGAAACGGGCCATGAGGCTCCCGGGGAAACGACCTCCAGGATACGCCCGGGCCGTTCCGGGGGCGAATGGTGGTTCCAGGCGGGCAGGGAGGTGCCACCAAGGAAACGAAAGGGCTGCGTTGTGCATCCTTACTTTCAGCTCCCGTTTCGCGTTCTCCTAGAAGCCTGGAGGATCCGCTCAGCGGTGGGCGTCATGCGTTCCCGGCCCGCCCGGGTGGCGAGGATGATGCTCTCGAAGTGCCGGTAGCCGAGTTCGAGGTCGTCATTCAGCACCAGATAGTCATAGGCAGGGTACTGCTCCAGCTCGTGGCGGGCATGCTGCAGCCGGATGGCGATCTGCTCGTCCGAGTCCTTGCCGCGGCTGCGCAGGCGCTGCTCCAGGCTGGCGGCGGAGGGGGGCAGGATGAAGATCATCCGCGCCTCGGGAATGGCCTCGCGCAGGTTCCGGGCCCCGGTGGTCTCGATGTCCAGCAGCACGTCCCGGCCCGTGGCCAGCGTCTGCTGGAGCCAGTCCCGGCCGGTGCCGTAGCGGTGGCCGTAGACCTGCACCCACTCCACGAAGCCGCCCTCGCGGACCATGGTGTCGAAGCGGGCCTCGTCGATGAAGAAGTAGTCGCGGCCATCCACTTCGCCCGGGCGTGGCTTCCGCGTGGTGAAGGAGATGGAGAAGACGAGGTCAGGCACGGAGGCGACCAGGCGCTGGGCGAGGGTGGACTTGCCGGCGCCCGACGGCGCGGAGACCACGAACACGTTTCCCGGATGCTGGATCAAGGGGCCCTCCAGCCTCCACTTTAGCGGAAGGGGCCCTGGCGCCGCTCGCCCCGGGGACTAGCATGGAGCCTCTGGAGGTGTTCATGCGCGCCCTGCTCCTCGCCCTCGGCTGTGTCCTCGGCCTTTCCGCCCAGGAAAGCCCCTTCCCCAAGCCCACGGCGCACCACCTGGCCATGAAGGACATGGTTGGCACCTGGACCGCCGTGGCCCGGATGTACATGGAGCCCGGGAAGCCGCCCATGGTGTCCAAAGGCACCGAGGTTAACACCCTGGTGGCGGGCGGGTTCTGGATCAAGACCGAGCTGAAGGCCGAGATGATGGGCCAGGCGTTCGAGGGCCACGGCCTCTTCGGCTTCGATGCCCGCCAGAACGCCCACGTGGGGAGCTGGGTGGACAACTCGGACACCTGGATGGCCGTGACCAGGGGGACCTGCGCCAAGGACTGCAGGGAGCAGACCCTCTTCTTCGAGGGCTATGACGGGGCCGGCAAGCCCTCGACCCACAAGGAGGTCCACGTCCAGGTGGACCGGGACCACCGCACCATGACGATGTTCGTGAAGGCCAAGGACGGCACTTTCAAGAAGGTCATGGACATGGAGTACACCCGGGCCAAGTAGCCCTCAGAGAAATCCCTCCGCCTCCGGATCGGGCGCCTGGGGTGGCGGCATCTGCTTGAAGATCGCCGAGGCGCTCCGCCGCCCGTCCATGACGATGTGGACCGGGGTCTCGAGGGTGGTGTGGACCAGGCAGCCCGAGCGCCAGGTCTCGGGCTGCTGGCGGAGCCAGTCCCAGTCCAGCAGGTTCGTGCCCCGGGGATAGGGCACGGTGAAGTACCCGATGTTCAAGGACGTGACGTTGTGGAAGAAGTGCGAGCCCAGCGAGGCGTCCGCCTGAAAGTTCTCCATGGCGTACTCCACGATCACCTGGGCGCAGGAGATCATGGACCACTGGATGGGGATGCCCAGGTGCTGGTCGTTGCTGCCCCAGCGTCCTGGGCCCAGCAGCACGTACTTCCCGCCCCCGGCCCGGAAGCGGTCGTTGAGGCGCTCGATCTCCCCCGCCAGGGCGGGGGTCTCGAACTTGTCGAAGCCCTCGGGATCCACCCAGACGATGTCGCGCAGGCCTTCCACCACCCCGTTGCCCACGCACTTCTCGGAGAACAGGAAGAGCCCGGAGCGGTCCAGGGTCTCGGGATCGAGGTTCACCTCGGCCGAGTCCATGAGCTGGTGCTTGATCTGCAGGAGGGTGAAGGTGGGCTTGCCGTTGAGGGGGTCCTTGTCGAGGTTGACGGCGAACTCCAGCTCGACGGGCGTCTCCATGGCCTCGCGGATCAGCTCCAGGAGGTGCTGGAGGATTTTGGGCAGGGGGAACTGGTCGTACTTGAGGATGTTCCGGAAGTTCACGACGCGGGGCCCGGGGTGGTCCAGGCCATCCCGGATGCGGTCGTCGTTCCAGTCCCAGACCGAGGCGCAGTGCTGGAGCGCCCCGTCCTTCTCGGCCTCGGCGATGTCCAGGCTGAGCAGCGTGGCGTCCTCGCCGCTGTAGAGGTCGATGGCCGTGCGGCTCATGTCCAGGGCGTAGAAGTGCTTCTGGGTGGTGCGGAACTGCTCCTTCGGGGACAGCATGTCCATCTCGGGATAGGGCGGCGAGAAGCGGTAGGCCTTGTCGCCCTCCACCACGTATTTCCCCAGGCCCACGGCAAGGTTGGCGATGCCATCCTGGGGCTGGGTGTAGGCCACGGGGTAGTAGTTGAAGGACTGGGCCACGCCCGAGATGTGGGGATAGAAGCGGTCTCCGAAGCGGCGCCCGGACACCTCCTGGATGAGGATGGCCATCTGCTCCTCCTCGATCTTGTAGTCGATGGCCTGGAAGTAGGAGCGGGCGGCCTTGGTGTAGACCGAGGCGTAGACGAGCTTGATGGCCTCGACGAGCTGGGCCTCCCGCACCCCGGGATCGGGATCGTTGTTGGGCAGGAAGAAGGTGTTGTAGAGCCCCGCGAAGGGGTGCGAGAGGCTGTCCTCCAGGAGCCCCGAGGAACGCACGGCCAGGGGGCCGCGGGCGTGGTTCTCCAGGAAGAGGCGCAGCTTGGCCATGAGCCCGGGCGACAGCGAGCCTGTGAGGAAGCGCCGCTTGATGAGGTCGTCGTCCACGTTGTTCTGCAGCATCTGGCGGAGGCCGTGCCGCCCGATGTACGAGGTGAACTCCTCGGTGCCGATGATGGCGGAGCGGGGGATGCGGATGTTGGCGTCGGGCACGAGGCTGTCCAGGTCCATGCGGGCCAGGAGGGAATGGATGAAGGCCACGCCCCGGCCCTTGCCGCCCATGGAGCCCGGCGCCAGGCGCAGGATGTTGGGCTCGTCCTTCGGCGTGGATTCGGTCAGCGGCACCACCTTGCCCAGCGTCTTCATGCGCTGGACGTAGTCGCCCACGTTGATGAGGAAGGTGCGCATCTCCTCGGGGTCGCGGTAGTCGGAGATGCGGAACTTCCCCAGCACCTTGGCCACCTGCACCTCGCCGCGCGCCATGATCCAGGCGGAGAAGTGGTTCCGGGAGGCGTGGTAGACCAGGGACTCGACGGGCACCTTCCGCAGCTTGGCCTGCAGGTCCTCCATGTTGACGGCCCGGGCGATCTCCTGGCCCTGTTCGTTGCGGAAGATGAAGTCGCCGAAGCCCAGGCTCTCGTGGAAGAAATTCGAGAGCTCGGCGCCGAGGGTGTACGAGTTCTTGTTGAGGAAGCCGCTCTGGATGGCCGTGGCCCAGGATTCCTTGAAGGGATCCGAGGACTGCAGCAGGGTGGGCAGGTAGGGATTGCGGTCCTTCACGGCCTTGATGAGCTTGATGCCGGCCTCCCGGTCCAGGGCGCCGTCCTTGGGGTACTTGCGGTCCGTGATCACGCAGAGCAGGAAGTCTTGGTAGCGCTCGGCGAAGGCGATGGCCTCTTCGTAGGTGGTGGCCAGGAGCACCTTGGGGCGGACCCGCATGGCGAGGGTGCGGCTCATGCCGTCCGCGCCGTGGTCCTTGGCCAGGCGGGTGGTCTGCTTGAGCAGCTCGCTGTAGAGGATGGGCAGGTACCGCGAGTAGTACCGGATGCTGTCCTCCACCAGGAGGATCACGCGGGTGAGGCCCACGGAGGTGTCGTTCTCCACGTTGGACCGGTCCTCCATGAACTTCACCATGGCCATGAAGACTTCCGGATTGCCGTTCCACACGAAGACCTGGTCGTAGTTCCGCTGCAGCTCCTGGCGGCGCCGGTCGAGGGCCCCCACCTCCACGTTGTCGTTGAGCAGCAGGTAGATGGGCGTGCGGGGCGCGGCCTTCTTCAGGGCCTTGGACAGCTCCACATGGCCGCCCTGGCCCAGGCGGCTCATGACGATGATCATGTCGAAGTGGCGGCTGCCGCACTTCTCCAGGGCTTCTTCCACGGTGGAGACGTTGGTCACCCGGGGCGGGTTGCTCATGTTGAGCTGGTAGTAGCCCTCGAAGAGGATCTCGGTGAGCAGGCCGTCCTGCTCCAGGGTGAAGGCGTCGAAGGCCGGGGCCACCAGCAGGATCTCGCGGGCCCGGAGCGGCATCAGGTCGTGGAAGATCTCCTTGTCCGAGGCGTACTTGCGGAAGATCTCATTGAATTCGCTGCTGATCATTTGGAGGCTGTCCGAGTAATGGGTGGGGGCTGCACTGGGGTGCCAGCCGAGGGAGGCAAGGAAGGCGACGAAGGCCTTGGTGGTTCCAAGGACGAGGAGCCTGACGCCGCATCCCGACGGCTGCCGCCCCAGCCCGAAGGGTTGATGGCAAAGGGCTCCCATGCTGCGTCACCGGGCTTGAACGGTGAACCCGCACCGCCCTGCGCCCACTTCCTTGCCTGGAAACCCTTTGCCATCAATGCAGCCCCTATCGATTACTTGGACAGCCTCCTAGGCGCCCCAGGTTCCAGGAAGTGTACCGGTCTGCGCAGAAAAGGGGGCCGCGAGCGGCCCCCTTTTCTGCGACTGCGACAGGCTGGTGGTTACACGAGGCCCTGGTCGATCATCGAATCGGCCACCTTGAGGAAGCCGGCGATGTTCGCGCCGTTCACGTAGTTGCCGGGGGTGCCGAAGCGGGCGGCGGCGTCCACGCAGGACTTGTGGATGTTGATCATGATCTGGTGCAGGCGGGCGTCCACTTCCTCGGCGGTCCAGCCCAGGCGCATGGAGTTCTGGCTCATCTCGAGGCCCGAGGTGGCCACGCCGCCGGCGTTGGCGGCCTTGCCGGGGGAGAAGATGATCTTGTCGGTGTTGGCCTGGAAGAACTCGACGGCGTCCAGGGTGCTGGGCATGTTGGCGCCTTCCACCACGGCGAGGCAGCCGTTGGCCAGCAGGCCCTTGGCCTCGTCCAGGTTCAGCTCGTTCTGGATGGCGCAGGGCAGGGCCACGTCCACCTTCTGCTCCCAGGGGCGCTTGCCGGCGTGGAACTGGGCGTTCTTGAACTTCGCCGCGTAGGGGGCCACGGACATGCGGTCGATGCGGAGCATCTCTTCCATGTACGCGATCTTCTCGCCGCTGATGCCATCGGCATCGTAGATGTAGCCGTCAGGACCGGAGATGGTGACGACCTTGGCGCCCAGCTGGGTGGCCTTGGTGACGGCGCCCCAGGCCACGTTGCCGAAGCCGGACACGGCGACCTTCTTGCCTGCGATGGTGTTGCCCTTGGTCTTCAGCGCTTCCTCGGCGAAGTAGACCACGCCGAAGCCCGTGGCCTCGGGGCGGATGAGGCTGCCGCCCCAGTACTGGCCCTTGCCGGTCAGCACGCCGGTGAACTCGTTGGCGAGCTTCTTGTACATGCCGAACATGTAGCCCACTTCGCGGCCACCCACGCCGATGTCGCCGGCCGGCACGTCGGTGTCGGGGCCGATGTGGCGGAACAGCTCCATCATGAAGGACTGGCAGAAGCGCATGATCTCGGCGTCGCTCTTGCCGTTGGGATCGAAGTTGGAGCCGCCCTTGCCGCCGCCCATGGGCAGGCCCGTGAGGCTGTTCTTGAAGATCTGCTCGAAGCCCAGGAACTTCAGGGTGTCGAGGGTGACGTTGGGGTGGAAGCGGATGCCGCCCTTGTAGGGCCCGATGGCGCTGCTGAACTGCACGCGCCAGCCTGGATTGACGCGGATGATGCCCTTGTCGTCCACCCAGGGCACGCGGAAGCCGATGGCGCGCTCGGGCTCGACGATCCGCTCGAGGATGGCGTTCTTCTTGTACTTCGGCTCCTTCTCGAGGACCGGATCCAGGGAATGCAGGATTTCGGTGGCGGCCTGGATGAAGAGGCTCTCCCAGGGAGCCTTCTTCTTGAGGCCCTCAAGGACTTCGTTGACGTACTGGCTCATGGTTCCTCCAGGAGGGAAGGTGTTGAGAAAGAAGGGCACATGCCCGGGGTGTTGATCAGAAGGGGGTTCACCGCGGGGCCCGTCCCGAGGCTGCGATGCGTCTTTCAGGGGCGGAAACAGGACGACATGACTCTAGCCTCAGGAAGGGCGGGCGGCGAGGCCAAGGAATCAAGAGGTGATGGGGAGCACTAAAAAGGGGACAAATGGGACCGCTTTGCCGCAATGCGTTGACGGAATGTCAAGAAACCTGCCACCACGGCGGGTGCTGGTTGGAGGGCTTCCGGGGGCGGGTTCAGGCCGGGCCTTTGCGCGTGGGGGAAGCGGGGACCTTCGCCGTGCCCGCCAGCCGATAGAGGCGGGGCAGGGTGGCGAGGGTCCTGGGCTCCCGGGCCAGCCCCTTCCAGGGCGTGGCCTTCGAATCCCGGGCGAGGACCACGGCGATGGTCTTCTTCACCTCGACCACCAGGATCTGGTGCTGCTCGAAGCGGGGATCCCGCATGGCCCAGACCTGACCCGGCGCGACTTTGCGCGCCTCGGGGGGAAGCCCCTTCCAGGTGAGGAGGTCCCGGGCCTCGCGCTCCTGCGCCAGCTCCGCCTCCCGCGCCTGCTGGGCGGCCCGCTTGGCCTTCCGCCCCTCCAGGGCCTGCTGGGCCTCGTCCCGGAGCTTCTGCTGGGCCAGCCGGTGCTGCGCCCGGAAGGGCTCCTCGGCCCAGGTCTGGGCGGCGCCCGGCGTGCGGAAGGGGCCCTTGATGCCTTCGACATCCTGCCGGGAGGCCCACCAGCCCTTCTTGCCCTTCCAGTAGGCGGCCTTGCGTCCCCACTGGAAGATGTCGGCGCCGGCCTGGACCCACTGCGCGACAAAGGGTGCTTTCGCCATGGCCTGCTCCTATGGGTTCGGACCCCAGGCCATTGTCCGTCCTTTCACGGGGAGGCGTCGAGGGCCCGCTAGGGCAGCGAGGGCAGCTCGATGCCGGCCATCTTCTGCACCATGCGCACCACCTGGCAGCTGTAGCCGAACTCGTTGTCGTACCACACGTAGAGCACGCAGCGGCTGCCCTCGACGATGGTGGCCAGGGAATCCACCACGCCCGCGTGGCGCGAGCCCACGAAGTCGCTGGAGACCACTTCGGGCGAGTTGGTGTAGTCGATCTGGTTCTGGAGGGGGGATTCCAGGGACATGCCCCGCAGGTAGCCGTTGAGGTCCGCCACGGTGGTCGCCTGGCCCAGCTCCAGGTTGAGGATGGCCAGGGACACGTTGGGGGTGGGCACGCGGATGGCGTTGCCGGTGAGCTTGCCGCCCAGCTCGGGGATGACCTTGGCCACGGCCTTGGCGGCGCCGGTCTCCGTGATGACCATGTTCAGCGGCGCGCTGCGGCCCCGGCGCGAGGCCTTGTGGTAGTTGTCGATGAGGTTCTGGTCGTTGGTGTAGGAGTGGCAGGTCTCGATGTGGCCGTGCAGGATGCCGTAGCGGTCCTGCAGGGCCTTCAGCACCGGCACGATGGCGTTGGTGGTGCAGCTGGCGGCCGAGAAGATCTGCTCGTCGGCGGTGATCAGGTCGTGGTTGACCCCGGCCACCACGTTGGGGATGTCCCCCTTGCCCGGCGCCGTGAGGATGACCTTGGCGATGCCCGGCGCCTGCAGGTGGCGGCTCAGGCCGGCGCGATCCCGCCACTTGCCGGTGTTGTCGATGAGGATGGCGTTGCGGATGCCGTACTGGGTGTAGTCCACGCTCTCCGGGCTGTCCGCGTAGATGATGCGGATCAGGTTGCCGTTGGCGATGATGGCGTTCTCTTCCTCGTCGATGGTGATGATGCCGTTGAAGGGCCCGTGCACCGAGTCGCGGCGCAGCAGGCTGGCCCGCTTGAGCAGGTCGTCGGCGGCGCCCTTGCGCACCACGGCGGCCTTCAGGCGGAACTTCTCGCCGCTGCCGGCCTTCTCGATGAGGATGCGGGCCAGCAGGCGGCCGATGCGGCCGAAGCCATAGAGCACGATGTCCTGGGGCTCGTCCAGGATGGGGCTGCTGCCGGTGTGGACGCTGGCCAGCTCCCGGCGGACATACTCGTCCGCCGACAGGCCGCCGCCCTCGGTGGTGAAGTGGAAGGTCAGCTTGCCCAGGTCGATGCGCGCGGGCGCCAGGTCCAGCTTGCAGATGGCCTTGAGGAGGGGAAAGGAATCCACCACGGACAGCTCGTTGTCGAGGATCTGCCGGGCGAAGCGGTGGGCCTTGAGGATGTCGATGGCCGTGCTGTTCACCAGGGAGCGCCCATAGACGCTCACCACGATGTTCTTGTCCCGGTAGAGGCTGCCGAGGATGGGCAGCATGCGCTCCGCCGTGGCCTCCTGGGCCTGCCAGTCCTTGAGGTAGCTGTCCTGCTTGGAGGTGTTCATGGTGGGCGCTCTCCGGGTGGCCATTCAGCTGTCTGAACCGCGATTCAAGCCAAACATCCATTTTGACTTGGGGTGGAGGGGGCCACAAGGAAAGGTCTCCAAGTGGATCCCGGTCCACAGCAGGGCGATGCGATTCGGGGGATGGGAAACATGGTGTCCTGCCCCGAACGGGGCCAAGCGTTCCGCTCGAAGATGACGAGTTCATGCGGTATGATCGGCAGGGAAAATCACCTTGAAATGCAATCGATCCCTCAATCATTAAGGTAGAAGAAGGCGTTCCTCGAACCGAGAAGTCGGACGATGACTGAAGAACAGGTGTTGTCCTTACTGTCTTCTACGACAATTCCACAAACCACTTGGTCTCAGAATCTCTAGTTAGGCGAATACCTCAGCACTGAAGGAGTTCCTATGCGATTGAATCACTTGGGCTCACTCGGCGTGGCGAGTTCTGTCGTAGTAATGCTGGGCTGCCAAAATCCAGAAATAGTACCAATTTCTCAAGACACCTATATGTTGGCGAGGGCCGATAATGCCGGGATATTTGGAAACTCCGCGAAGATGAAAGCTGAGGTTCTTCAGCAGGCAAGTCAATTTGCTGCGCAGCGGGGAATGGTTGCTATTCCTGTAACCTTAAAGGAAGTACCAATCGGCTTTGGAAGAAAAGCCACTATCGAGTACCAGTTCAAGTTGGTCCCAAAAGATAGTCCTGAAGCAAGAAATTCAGCGATCATGCCAAGGCCGGACCTCGTTATCGAGAAAAATGAGACAACATCAAGGACCGTAACTACTAAAAGCGAAAATGAACCAAAGAATGACTTGTACAATGAACTCCTAAAGTTAGACGACCTAAAAAAGCGAGGGATAATCACAGAAGAAGAGTTCCAAGGTCAAAAGAAAAAACTATTAGAATCAAAAACGATTCGTTGAACAATTCCGACCATTCGCCTAACCCTCCGCTCAACTCAGACCACGCCTACATTGCCCTCCGTCCTCTCTGATCTCCCTGCTTCCTCGGCTTCGTTCACCGTCTCGGCGCAGGCGTGGCCGGTTGCATTTGTCCGTTAGGGCTCCCTCATTCCACTATTCCCGGAGGTAACATGAAAAAGCTTCTGGCCTGTTTGCCTCTTCTCGCCTTCGGCTGTTCTGTCCCTAGGTCGGTTCCAGAAGGGAACGTTGTCTCCGGTCGGTCAATCAATGCACAAGATAAAGTCCTCATTCTTTCGGTCATTGATGGTCAGGAACAGGGACAAGCGCCAGCAAATGGAAGCGGTAAAGGCATGGTCACCGCTTTACGTAAAACACTAATGGAGCACAATATCCCCGTCTCGACCTCCGAATCGACGAACTTGATTCAAGGTTTCGATGAGGCTAGCAAACTTGGGTTTGACTACGTCCTCAAATGTGTCATCACAGAATGGGAGGACAATGCTACCGCTTGGTCGGGCAAAGGTGACAAGCTCCGAATTTCCGTAGAAATATTCGATGCAAAGTCGAAAACAATGGTTGCTGCGGCCTCTCATTACCGAATTGCCACAGGGTTCACATTTGTAAGCGGTTCTCCTGATCGCTTCATGGACGAGTGTTCATTGGGCGCGTTATCACAAGTCTACAAATGGTCCTCAAAATAACATTTCAATGTTCCGGGCAGCCCCTAACCTTCCGCTCAAGTCGGGCCCCGCTTCCATTGCCTTCTGCTCTCTCTCAACATTCGGCTTTCTCTGCTCCGTCTAGCACCTCGGTGTAGGCGTGGCCGGTCGGCCTTGTTCATTAAGAAATCCAATTTGTATTTGACTCTCACTAGTCTGGCCTAGGTGGGATCAAATGAATCGAAGAGGCCCCGAGGCGGAACCTCCGCCGCCCTGGTGGCTCGGGAACCGGCCTGATCTTCCTGAACCAGCCCCCCGGCCCGAACCCCCAGCAGCCTCAGCTTGCGGCCCAGGTCCACGCGCTTGAGGCAGGCGCGGGCGGCTTCGCGCAGGCGCTCGGCATCGGCGATGGGGGCGGGCAGGGTCTGGTCGCGGGTGATGGTCTTGAAGTCCTCGAAGCGGAGCTTGATCCCGATGCTGCCGGCCATGAAACCCTTGCGCGCCAGGTCCTGGGCCAGCCGCTCGCAGAGATCCAGGAGGATCTTCGACAGCGCTTCCCGATCCGCCTTCGCATGCAGGTCGCGCTCGAAGGTGGTCTCGCGGCTGATGGACTTGGGCTCCCGCGCCAGCGTCAGGGGCCGCTCGTCGCGGCCATGGGCGGCCTCGTGCAGCCAGGCGCCGTAGCTCCGCCCGAACTGCTCCACCAGCCAGGTCGGCTCGGCCTGGGCCAGCTCCCCGATGGTGCGCAGGTGGAGGCCTTCGAGCTTGGCGGCGGCCTTGGGTCCGATGCCGTTGATGGCGCGGCAGGGCAGGGGGCCAGATGCGGGCGGGAATGTCCTCCAGGCCCAGGATGGTGAGGCCATCGGGCTTCTCCAGCTCCGAGGCCAGCTTGGAGAGCAGCTTGTTGGGCGTGATGCCGATGGAACAGCTGAGCCCCGTGGCCTGGCGCACCGCCTCCTTGAGGCGCAGGCCCAGCTCCCGCGAGGTTCCCGGCAGCTCCGTCAGGTCGAGGTAGATCTCGTCGATGCCGCGGTCCTCGATGAGCGGCGCCACCTCGGCCACGGCGGCCTTGAAGGTCCGCGAGACCCGCGCATAGGCCTCGAAGTGGGCGGGCAGCAGGATGGCCTCCGGCGCCAGAGCCGCGGCCTTCATGAGCCCCATGCCGCTGTGCACGCCGAAGGCGCGGGCCTCGTAGGTGGCCGTGGTGGCCACGCCCCGGCCCGCGTAGCCCTTCAGCCTCGGGTAGGGCTGTCCGGCTAGAGTCGCCACCGCCCGCCGCCCGCCCACCACCACCGGCAGCCCCTTCAGCTCGGGATGCTCCAGCAGCTCCACGGACGCGAAGAAGGCATCCATGTCCAGGTGCGCGATGCGCCGGGCCTCACCGGCCACGCGGGCCCCCGGTCACGGCTCGCGCATGCCGCCCAGGGCGGACTTCAGCGGGGGTGGCTTGGGCGCGGCGCATGGGTTTCCGCCTTCAGGCCGAGGCATCCGGCTCGTGCCCGGTCCCCACCGTCTTTTCGCAGAGGAGGAGCTGATTCCCGGCCATGCTCCCGGGCGTCCCGGGTACCGCCAGCAGGCGGAAGCCCGCCGCCGCCAGGTCGGCGCGGAGGTCCGCCAGGGGCCGCCAGTGGACGCCGGGTGCCAGGTTCCACCGGCACCCCACGGCCACCCACTCGGCGAAGCGGGTCAGGATCGCCATTCCCCTGGACTGGGAGTCCATGGCCCGGAGCAGCAGCCGGCCGCCCACCGGGAGGTGCGCGCCGATCCTGAACAGCAGGTCGCGCTGGCGCTCGGCGGGCAGGTAGTGGAGCACGTCCAGGACCGCCACCACCGTACACGGGGGCCAGGGCACCTGGAACAGGTCCCCGCACACGATCCGCGTCCTCACGTTCCCATTGGCCAGGCGCTGGCCGAACTGGGCCTTGGCCGGATCCCACTCGATGCCCAGCGTGTCGTTGTGGAGGCCCCTGGCTTCCAGCAGCAGCCCCAGCAGGCCGATCCCGCAGCCCAGGTCCAGCACCGTCTCGCCCGGCGGGATGAGCGGCAGGGCGGCCGGGTAGAGCTGGTCCGCACGCACCTTGCTCCTCCCGTAGCCCCGCAGCCAGCGGTCCCCCGCCACGGAGATGGCCTCCAGTCGGGCCGCGACCTCGTGGATCGGGTCCGATGCGGGCAGGGCGTGGGGAGGGGGAGGTTCGGCGGATGGGGTTCGGAGCATTCAGAGTCTCCTCCCATGGTAGACGGCCCGGACCCAGCCTGGCCGGCGCCACCGTCGGATCCCCCGCTCCACCAGGGTGAGCAAGGGGCCTCGCCAGGCGCCTTTGAGGAGCTGGGTGGCTCCGGACCTCAACCCACCAGGCGGGCGAGCAGTTCGTCCAGGGACACGCTGACGAGGGTGGAGGCGTGGTCGCTCATGGCGTAGGGCAGGATCAGCTCGCGGCCATGGAGGAGGGAGCCGCAGCTGTAGACCACGTTGGGAACGTAGCCTTCCCGGCCATCACCTTCCGGTGAGACCAGGGGTTCGGAGAGCCGCCCCAGCACCTTCGTCGGATCGTGGAGATCCAGCAGGGCGGCGCCGATGCAGTACTTGCGCATGGGGCCGACGCCGTGGGTCAGCACCAGCCAGCCGGCCTCGGTCTCGAGGGGTGAGCCGCAGTTGCCGATCTTCACGGACTCCCAGATCTCCGCCGGGTGCAGGATGACCTTCGGGTCGCTCCAGTAGTGGGGATTGTCCGAGACCATGAGGAAGAGGTTCTCGTCGTCCTGGCGGGACAGCATCGCGTAGTTGCCGTCGATGCGCCGGGGGAAGAGCGCCATCCCCTTGTTCTGGACCGCGGAGCCGTTGAGGGTGAGCACCCGGAAGTGGAGGAAGTCCCGGGTCTCGATGAGCTGCGGCAGGATGGCGTGCCCGTTGTAGGCCGTGTAGGTGGCGTAGTAGGTCACGGTGCCGTCGTCATCGGTGAAGCGGACGAAGCGGGCGTCCTCGATGCCGTTGCTCTCGTTGGGCGAAACGGGGAAGATGACGCGCTCGCTCATGGCCAGCTCGGGCGTGAAGTCCATCTCGTAGTTGGAGTCGGCCAGCCACTGGATGCAGCTCAGGGTGTTGGTGAGGCCCTGGGTGACCGGCTGGGTCTCCCGGCGGATGCGCAGCACGCTCCGGAACAGCTCGCTGCGCGTGAAGCCGTCGCCCAGGGGTTCCATGACGGCCGCGGAGGCCCCGTTCTCGAAGCCCATCTCGTGCAGCTTCACCACGAAGGGCACCTTCATGTAGCTGGGGTCGGGGTCGAGCACGGGCATGCTGACGAAGCGGGAGATGGGATCCAGGCGGAGGTCGCCGTCGGCGCCGATGAGCCCCGTGCGGAACTCCACGGAGGAGATGTGCCCTTCCCCGGTGGCGCGGAGGCTCATGATGAAGCGCAGGGCGCCGTCGGCCACGCCCTCCTGATCCGGATGCGGGACGATGGACGGATTGAAGAGGGCCGCGGATTCCAGGGCGTATTCGCCCGAAAAGAGGGCCCCGATGAGGAGCGTGCGTTCCCTCGACAGGGGCCGGTGCGTGAAGAGGTGGGGCACCACCTTGTCGAAGCTGGCCAGCAGGGCGGCTTCGATGTCCAGGTGCCGGGCCTCGAAGTCCTTCAGCACCGCGGCCAGGTCGCGCCTGGTCTCGGCTTCGCTCAGGGCCAGGGCGCGGCCGAGGATGGTGGTGATGCGGTGGACGCCACCGGGGATGAAGGGCCGGAGGATGACCCGGGCGCTCTGCGGGACGAGCTTGATGTCGTGGTGACGAAGGCGAAGGGGACGCATCAGGAGAACCGGAGGGGAGGTGCGATGGGGTGCTCCGCGAAAGTCATTTCGGCGAGGGAGAGGTGGAAGGCCAGGGTGGATTCGGCGCCCTGGTTCTCGCTGACCCGGTCCTCGTGGAGGCCATCGCTGCAGCCGCCACTGCTGGAGTCGTAGAGGGGCACGCCCAGGTCGTTGCGGCCCAGGAACCACTCGAAGGCCCGCTTGGCTTCCTGGGACCAGGCCTCGTCCCGGGTCGCCCGGCAGGCCTCCAGGCAGGCGGAGACCATGGCCTGCGCCTCCACCGGCTGCTGGTCGAAGTCGGCCCGGGCGCCGTCCCGCGCGTAGAACCCGTTGCTGCCGATGGGTCGGAAGTGGCCCGCCTGGGTCCGCTGCAGGGAGGCGAGCCAGCGGAGGGACTGCAGGCCGATGTCCAGGGCCTCGGGGTGCGGCATCCGCTGGCCGCCCAGCAGGAGGGCCTGGCAGAGCCGGGCGTTGTCGTACGAGGCGATGGGCTCGAACCAGGGCCAGTCGGGGGTGGCGCAGGCCTTCCAGAGCGTCACGAGCCGCTCGGTCAGGCTGCTGCAGGTCGCCAGCATCTGCGGGTGGCCGGGATGGCGCCCCAGGAATTCGTGGATGCCCAGCAGGGTGAAGGCCCAGGCCCGGGGGGACGAGAACCCCTCCACCGCCGGGAGGCCGCGCTCGAACAGCTGGGTGGCCAGGCGCCGATGCCCCTCGTTGCGGGAGCGCCCCGCGCAGGTGCCCAGCGCCCAGAGTGCGCGGGCATGGCTGTCCTCGCTGCCGGCCTCCTCCAGCCACTGCCGCCCATGGCTCATGAAGTTGCGGAAGCGGTGGGTGTCCAGGTTCAACGCCGCGGAGAGGAAGGCCAGGTAGCTGGTGGCCTGGCGGTCCAGCAGCTCCTCCGGGGGCCGACCGCCCAGCTCGTCCAGGTGGACGCAGAGGATCAGCGCCCGGGCGTTGTCATCGGTGCAGTAGCCCTCGTGGAAGTTCGGGACATTGAAGATGGCGTGCTGGAAGATGCCGGTCCCGTCGCTCATGCGCACGAGGTGTTCCAGCCGGAGGGGCGGCAGGTCGTAGGGACGGCTGGCCAGGGTCCACTGGGCGAAGGCCTTGCGGGGGGCGGCCTTCCGGTCCGCCCCGGCCCGCCGGAAGGACTCGAGGTAGCGATCTGCCACCGCCGGCCAGATCATCCCGCGGCCCATCTGGTAGGCCGTCTCCCGGGTGCGCTGCAGGAGCCCGGGATCGTCGAGGTAGGCGCAGACGCCTTCCGCGATGGCCTGGGGATCCCGGAAGGGCACCAGGATGCCGCGGCCCTCGGCCAGCAGCTCCTGCGCGTGCCAGTAGGGCGTGGACACCACGGCCTTGCCGGCGCCGAAGACGTAGGCCAGGGTGCCGGAGGTGATCTGGGCCTCGTTGAGGTAGGGCGTGAGGTAGATGTCCGTGGCGCCGATGAACTCCTTGAGGTCCTCCAGCGAGACGAAGCGGTTGTAGAAGATGACGTGCTCCTTGACCCCGCGGGCCTCGGCCAGCCGCTCCAGGCCCAGGCGGTAGCTTTCGCCATCGCGGGCGACGAGGTGGGGATGCGTGGCGCCGAGCACGAGGTAGACCACGTTCGGGTGGCGCCTGACGATGGCGGGCAGGGCCTCGATGACGGTCTCGATGCCCTTGCCGGGGCCCAGCAGGCCGAAGGTGAGCAGGACCATGCGGCCCTCCACGCCCAGCTCGGCCTTGTAGAAGCTGGAGTCGACGAAGGGCAGGTCGGGGATGCCGTGGGGGATGAGGTCCACCTTGGCGTCCGGAATCCCGTAGGCGTCGCGCAGGATCTCCGCGCCCTTGCGGGCCATCACCACCAGGCGGTCGCTGCGGCGCGCCAGCTCCTCCATGACCTTCAGCTGGGCCGGGTTCGGATCCCGCAGCACCGTGTGCAGCGTGGTCACCACCGGCATGCGGACTTCCTTCAGCAGGGCCAGCAGGTGGCTGCCGGCCGGCCCGCCGTAGATGCCGAACTCGTGCTGCACGCAGAGGACATCGACCTTGTTGAAGTTCAGGAAATCCGCCGCCCGGCGGTAGGAGTCCACATCCTTCTCGTCCAGCTCGAAGCGCACGCGCTCCGGGTATTCATAGGCATCCAGGCGGTCGTTCACGGCCCCGGCGAAACACTGGGAGGCGGGCGCCGCTTCGGCCACGGCTTCACAGAGGTCGTGGGTGAAGGTGGCGATGCCGCAGAGGCGCGGCAGGAACCCGCCGAGGAAGGCGATGCGCCCCAGTGCCGTGCTGTCGGACATGTCCACTCCCGGGTGGTTCCCAGGCTGGAAGCGCCATGACCTGGACTGGAACGGCTCACCTGATCGTCCAGGCCACCCACCTGGCTGATCCTGCGCCCGAAGGCGCAGGACGCCTAGCGAATTCGGAGGCCAGGGAATGACCGGGGCCTCGCGCTCCTCCACGGGATCCTTCCGGGGAAGGACCGATGCGTGTCCATGTGGATTGCCTTCCATGTGCCCACCCCTCTCACGGGCCTTGCACCCTCACCCGCTCAGGGGGTGATTCCGGGGTGCAGGTCCTGGTTCCTCCGGTCCACGGAGATCTCGACGGCGATGGCGGCCGCCTCCAGGGCGGCGACCCCTTCGGTGCGGCGCTCGTACTCCTCTTCCTGGAGGTCGTCCCGGGCGCGCAGTGCCACATCCGCCACCAGCTCCCGCTCGCCGGGCAGGTCGACGCGCAGCTCCTCGATGAGCATCATGATCGTCGCCGCGACGGGGAGCGCGAGGAGAGCCCCCAGGATGCCCATCAAGGTGCCGCCCACCATGAGGGAGAAGAAGACCACGGACGACGGCAGGCGCAGGGCCTTCCCGTAGATGCCGGGGACCAGGACGCGGCTCTCGAACTCCTCGTAGGCCAGCATCGCCAGCAGGACGATGACCGCCGTCGTGGGGCTGTGGGCGAGGGCGGCGAGGACCGCCGGCACGATGGAGAGGATGGCGCCGATGTAGGGCAGGACATCCGCCACGGCCGCGAATACGGCCAGCGCCATGGCATTCTCCACGCCGCAGGCCGTCAGCAGGATGAAGGTGAAGGCGCCGATCAGCAGGCAGGTGACCAGCTGGCCCCGGATGTAGGCCCCGATGATGGTCTCCAGGTTCAGCATGATGCGGGAGAGCCGGATGTGATGGGTGCGGGGCACCAGGGCGTAGAGGCCGCCGCGGAGGCGGTCCCGGTCGATCATCATGTAGAGCGCCAGGAAGATGGCGCTCAGGCCGTAGGCGGCGATCTCGAAGAGGCGGAGGGAGTAGGCGAACGCGGTGGCCCCCATCGTGTTGCCGGGCGCGCCGTAGCGCAGGCCGCGCAGCCACTCGGCGAAGGGTGCGCTCAGGTGGTAGTGCGACAGGCGATCGGCCAGGCCGGCCCTGAGAACCGGTTCCCGCTCGAAGAGGGCGGCGGCCTGCGCCACCACCGAGGGGATCGTGAGGGTGAGGAGCAGGATCGCGCCGAGGAAGACACCCGAAAAGAGGATGGCGATCCCCAGTCCCCGCCGCACCTTGCGAAGCTCCAGCCAGGCCACGGCGGGATTCAGGGTCTCCATGATGAGCAGGGCGACGATGAAGACCAGGATGACCGGCCAGAGCCGGATCACCAGCCAGGCGGCGATGAGGAACACGGCCAGCCGCAAGAGGCTGGCCGCCGACAGCTCGAACCGGATGGCGCGGGGAGCAGCCTCGCCGGTCACGACGCCACCTCGATCCAGATTTCGTTGCGCCGCAGGAACCAGGGGAGGAAGGGGGAATCGAACCGCGCGAAGGCAGGGCCTCCGGTGGTGCGCACGCCATCCTGTTTCAGGGCGGCGACGAGGGCCCTGCGGTGGCTGTGGTAGAGGTTCTCGGACCAGCAGCCTGAGTAGCGGTGGACGGCCAGTCGCCGCGGTGGGATCTCGCGCAACAGGACGCGCGGCATCGTCAGGTTTCGGCAGGGTGGTCATGGTGAAGCTGGCCGGCAGCACCAACTGGATCATGAAGCCCCAGGGGGATTGGACCTGGCACACGGGGGCGACCATGCCGACCCTTTCGGAAGGTCTCCACGGCGCGTCGAAGGAGAACCGGGCGGCGCTGGTCCTCGATTGGTTGTCACCGGAGATGTATCGGGCCAGGAGCTTGAACCCCCGGGTGCCAGCTTCGTCGAAGCCCGCTTCGACCCTGGCCTCGGCCACCAGCACGGCCCCATAGGCCCGGATGTCGTAGTGGTCCGTGACGGTCTCGAGGGTGAAAGGTGGCTCCTGGAGGGCCATGGCGGTTCCTTAGCGTGGTCCCACAGCGGTGAGACAGGCGTGCACAAGCCGCTGGCTCATGGGGTGCAAGGGGTCACGCAGCTTCCATTCCGAAAGATGGGATCGACCTAATCGCTGACAGGGCTCTCACCTGCCGCGGCGCCGTGCACCTGTGGGGGCGGCCTCACTTCTTCAGTCCCATCAGAATGAAGGGCTGATCCCCTCAATACCGAGGGGCGGAGCCTTCTGGTCCATGTGCTCTGTGCGCCGCTGGTGGGCCGATGGGTCCTTTCGATTTGACGGCGAACGACCATCATCTTGATGGGATCGGCGCTTGCCCGGAGGGGCTTCCCGCCTCCCATTGCTTGCAGAGAGGGATGCTAGGCTCCTGGCCCGAATCATGCTCATTCGGTTGCAGGGACCAGGCCCACCCGTGGCGCGTCCCCCGGGATGCCACCAGCGCCCTGAAGATCCCGCCTCCCGCGCTGCCGGGGGTGGCCAGACGACCCCTTCCAACCTAAGGAGAGACCCATGAATCGCACCGTCATCCTTCCCGTCTTCTCGCTGCTCGTGCTGGCCGGCTGCATGGTGGCGCCGACCCGCGGCGGAGGGCTGCAGGTCATCCCGATCCTGCCCACGCTCGTCGAGGTCGACTACGACAACTACTACTCCCACGGCGGCTACCACTATTTCTACAGCGATGACCGCTGGTACTACGCGTCCTCCCGGAATGGCCAGCGGAGCGAACTGCCCCGGTCGCATTGGCCGAAGGAAACCCGGCGGCGCGGTCACGACCGTTCGCGCTAGTGGCGCCGCGTCTGGTTGAACCGTCGAGGGCACTCTCCGCTCGAGGTCACGCATGTCGAGAATCCGAACGCCCCGGAGCGCACGGTCCTTGTCCCGGTCGCACCGTCTGTCCCATCAAGGGGGATTCATGAGACCCAATACGCTCTTGGCCGTGCTGCTGATCGCCGCGGGCGTGGCCGCCCTCATCTACCAGGGCGTGAGCTACACGACCCGGGAGAAGGTGGTCGATGTCGGCGCCATCCATGTCACGGCCGAAAGGACGCGGTCCATCTCGCTGCCACCCGTCTTCGGCATCCTGGCGATCGTCGGCGGCGGGGTGCTCCTGGTGCTCGGCAACCGCAACCGGTGAGCGCGGCCGACCCGTCCGAACACCGCTCCGCGAGCTCCTTTCCTTCCTGACTAAGCAGTTCGCCTGAAAGGCAGATGGCCATGCTCGGAACCATTCTGATCGTCATCGTCGTGCTGATGCTGGTGGGCGCCATGCCCCGCTGGCCCCACAGCCGGGACTGGGGCTACTTCCCCAGCGGCGGGCTGGGCGTGGTGCTCATCGTCCTGATCATCCTGCTGCTGCTGGGCCGCATCTAGCCCACCGGGTGCAGGTGAAACCACCGGGAGTTTCCTTGGGCGGCGCACGACGCTACATTCCCTGGCTCGCGGGCGCGCTGGTGGTCCTGGCCATGCCGCTCCAGGCAGCCCGCCCAGCCCGCCCCTGGCAGGCCCTGGAGGCCCGCAGGGCCGCCATCGGCAAGGTCGAGATCGAGATCATCGACGTCTTCGACCTTGCCCGGCCCGATGAGAACACCTGGGTGGGCAGGACGGCCAACCACCTCCATATGTCCACCCGCGAGGCCGTCATCCGGCGGGTGCTGCTCTTCGCCGAGGGTGACCTGGTGCGAGAGCGGCGCATCTACGAGACCGAGCGCCTGCTGCGCGCGCTGCCGTTCCTCAAGGAAGCGAGCATCACGCCGGTGACCGCGCCGGACGGCACGGTGGTGGCGCACGTGCGGGTCAAGGATGGCTGGACCACCCAGGTGAATGTGGCCTTCTCCAGTGTGGGCGGCCAGAAGACCATGAGCCTTGGCATCGACGAGAAGAACTTCCTGGGCGCGGGCAAGAGCGTGGCCTACGACCTCTCCAAGGATCACGAGCGCAGTACCTGGGGCCTCGCCTACGGCGACCCCCAACTTTTCGGCAGCCGCTGGACCCTGGCGGCGCACACCCAGTACCTCTCCGATGGCTTCAGCCGGAGCATCCAGCTGGAACGGCCCTTCTTCGCCCTGGACACACCCTGGTCCACGGGCCTCGCCCTGTCCCAGAGCCACACCAGCCTCTATCTCTACGACCAGGGTAAGCAGGTCTACCAGGCGCCCTTCATCCAGAACGAGGTCCGGTTGTTCGGCGCCAAGGTCCTGCACGTGACCGCGGAGCGCGTCTGGCGCGGCGGGCTGGCCCTGAAGCGCCAGGACACCAGCTATGGCGCCATCACCCAGACCGGCCTGCCCGGGACCCTGGCGCCGCCCCCGCTCATGGATCGGCGGCTCCGTGGTCCGGCGCTCATCCTGTCCACCCAGGAGGATGCCTTCGATTCCTTCGTGGACCTGCAGGGGATGGATACGCCCGAGGACTACAACCTGGCCTGGACGGGCGAACTGGAGGTGGGCACCTTCACCCGGGCCTGGGGGTCCTCCATGGCCGCGCCCTTCTTCCAGGCCCAGGTGGCCAAGGGCTGGTCGGCGGGCAGCGAGGACCTCACCCTCTTCGCGGCCTCCTGGAATGGACGCAGGCCCGCCGCGGGCCTGGAGAACAGCCACCTGGCCCTGTCCCTGGTGCAGTACCACAAGCTGACCTCCCACCAGATCCTGGCGGCCATGGTGACCGTGGATCGGGCCCAGCGCCCCGATCCAGAGACCTGGTACTACCTTGGCGGCGATCAGGGCCTGAGGGGTTTTCCCAATCAGCTCCATCCCGGCGATGCGCGCTGGACGGCCTCGTTCAACTACCGGCTGCTGACCGACCAGCGCTGGTGGAGCCTGGTGCGGCTGGGCTTCAGCGCCTTCGTGGACATGGGGGCCGTGCGGCGGCTGGATGGTCTGGGCTGGTCCCGCGTCTACTCGGACGTGGGCGTGGGGCTGCGCCTCGGCAACCTCAAGAGCTCCGTGGGCCGGGTCATCCTCCTGAGCGTCGCCGTGCCTCTGAACCGCGAGCCCTACCAGGCCCGCTACCAGTTCACCATCGGCAATGCCATGCGGTTCTGATCCCGCGGGTCCCTGGATGACATCTTCCAGAGCATCGACCAGGAGACCCGTGAGCTGGCCGTGGCCCCGGTCATGGAGCCCCTGGCCCGGGGCACGATCCAGGGGCTGGCCAACCAGACGATGATCATGGCCCGCGAGGGCACCGCGCGGGCCATCGCCGACAGCTTCGCGCCGATCCGTGGCCTGGACCTCATCATGGCGTGTGCGCTGGGCTTCGCGAGCATCCTCTGGTTCGAGGCCTTCAAGGCCGTGCAAAGGTACCGACAGGCCCGCGAACGAACTGCCTAGACCAGGAAGAGGCCCGACATGCCACGACTCCAAGCCGTAGACTCCAGCTTTCCCCATGCGATGCCCATCGCGGACTCGATCGCCAAGGTCGTGGCCAGGCTCGAAGGCGCTCCCGGTGCTGGTGCCCGCTGGCTGAGGGGCTACGGGATGAGCAAGGTGCGGATGGACCAGCTTTACCCGGCGGCCCTTTCCTTGATCCCACCGGGCGATGGGGTCCTCGACCTGGGGTGCGGGATCGGCCTGCTGGGCTTGTTGCTGGAGGCAAGGGGACTCCGCAACGAGACGCTGGGCATCGAGTGGGATCCAGCCAAGGCGCGGTTCGGGCAACGGACTGCGGAGGGGAAGGTCGGGACGCGGATCCTGTGCGGAGACTTGTTCGAAGTGCCTTGGCCCCCCTGCTCGGTGGTGACGGTCCTGGACGTGCTCCACTACCTGCCCGCCGAGCGCCAGCGTGCCTTGCTGTTCAGGATCGGCGCCCACCTCCCGGAGGGGGGCAGGCTCCTGCTCCGGGTGATGGACGCCCAGGCCGGAGGAATGGCGATCCTGACCCGCCTTGCCGAACGATTGGCCGTCGGCTTCGGGTGGAATCTGGCACCCCGCGTCCATTGGCGATCCCTGGCCGACCTACGGATGGACCTGGCGGACGCTGGCTTCAGCCTGCGACAGGACCCCGGGACGAGGGGAGCCATGGCCGGGAACCAGATCCTGCTCTGCATCCGGGAGCCGAAAACCGCGCACGGTACGGGTCCATCGAATTGAATGGGGGGTCCCTCGGCTTGATAGGTCCGCCCTGGTCACCACCGGGATGATTCAGGGCAAGTCAAAGAGATCAACCATCTTCCAGCCTGGCATGGAATCCGCTGCTCTACGGGCCCGGCAGGCCGTTGTCCCTCGTGGAAGGTCTGCCCATCCGCGCAGACATCCACCAGGAGCGTCGTGATGTTATCCATCGGACTCATCAATCTGGGCATCCTGCCCCTGCTGCTCGAAGCCATGACGCCCGCCTATGCCCAGCATGACCAGCGCGAGCAGGACTCGAGAAGGCAGGCGCAGGAGGCCAAGGCGAAACAACCCCGGCCCTCCCGACCCGAGCGCCCGGAGCAGCCACAGCGCGAGGCCAGGCCGCAGCGAGAACCGCGGCCGGAGCGGGCCCCTCCTCGAAAACTCCAGGATCGCCCCGAGCCCAGGGCCGACCGGCCACCCACGCCTGGCGGCCGTGCCGAGCAGGGCCAACGGCTTCCCGCCGAGGGGCCCCGCCCCAGGCCGCATCCCCTGCAAAGGCGTGAGAGCCAGCACCAATCGGCCTGGCCCGCCCGCCGTGCGCGGGACTGGAAGGCGGAACATCGGACCTGGCAGGACCGGGGGGGCTACCGCGGCTACCGCATTCCCGACCACCGTTTCCACGGCTCCTTCGGGCCCAGCCATGGGTTCCGGATGTCCCGCTTCCCCTTGATCGTCATCGGCGGGTTCCCCCGGTTCCAGTTCAACGGCTTCTGGTTCAGCGTCATGGACCCCTGGCCCGAGTACTGGTCTGAGACCTGGTACGGAGACGACGACCTCTACATCGAGTACTGGGATGGCGGCTATTACCTGCTCAACCGCAGACACGCGATGGATCGCATCGCCATCACCGTCATGGTCAGGTAGGCACCAGCGAGGACGCCGATCACGGTGCCCGCCCAAGCCCAACGACAGCATCGAATGCCCGAAACGGGTGCCGGCATGACCGAAGCGGCACCCGCCTGAATCCACCACGGTCGAGGAGTCCTGCATGCAAAAGACATTGGCTAGATTGGTTCTACCCGCAGTGCTGGCGGTGTTGAGTGCCGCGCCTGCCACCGCCCAGATCCGGATCGGCGTGGATCTTCCCTCCATCCACATCCGCATCGCGCCGGACGCGCCGCCACCACCCCAGGTGGAAGTGCGGATGCGCCGTCCCAGCCGGAACCATCGGTGGGTCGCCGGGTACTGGGATCGCCAGGACGACCGCTGGGCCTGGGCTCCTGGGCGCTGGGAACGGCCCACCCGGCGCGGCTCGAGCTGGGTGGCGCCCCGCTATCGCCGCGAGAGCGGAGCCTACCGCTACGAGCCGGGGCACTGGTCCCACGAGCGGCTGGTCGAAGGGGATGACTACACCCGCTGGCGCCGGGACCACCGTCGCGGATCTCGGCGGGGCGAATCGCGGGGAAGAGATCACGAGCGAGGCGACGGCCGCAGGAATGACTGAGGATGAGGCATAAGAAAACCCCCGGTAGCGGGGGTTTTCCGTTGGTGGAGGTGGTGGGAGTCGAACCCACGTCCAAGACATGCCGGATGGCGGTTCTTCCACAGGCTTGGTCCGTTCTTGAAACCTTCCGGCGGGGAACGGACGAGCCGCTCGGAACGTTTGCGCCCTGATCTCGGCCACCGTCAGGGTGCGTCGCGGCGGCCTATCTGGAATCCCTGTCCGGCAGGCCGAAGCCACCCTTTCAGGGGTTTAACGAGCCCGTACCAGAGATCCCGGGGACTCGCTCGAGCCTAGGTTGCCCTAGGCAGCGAGAGCCAGTTCGAAGTTATCGTTGGCAGTTTGATGTGGGCGGATTGATAAGGGGGCCATCCGTCCAACCCCCGCCTGCACCGTGCACCTGGATCACGACCTGTCGAAACCGGTCACCCCCGTGTGAACGATCCACCCTGTGAGGTGGCCGCTGTGGCTCTACCCCCGCGAGGGCTCGAATCGAGCGGATCCTGAGTATGGGTGCGCGCGTGCCGATGCACAAGGTCGGAGCTTATCTCCCCTGCTGCCGCCGTGCGGTGACGGTCTCGCCGCCGATGCCCCAGTTGTCGGTGTCCACTTCGTCGATGATGACGACCGTGGTTTGGGGGTTCTTCCCGAGGACGTCCACCAGCAGCTGCGTGGCGCCCTGGATCAGCCGCGCCTTTTGTTCGGGAGTGGCGCCCTCGCGGGTGATGCGGATGTTGACGTAGGGCATGGGACCTCCGGGCCTCAGGGCTCCCAGGGTGCCAGCTCCCGCTTCCGCAGGACGGCGGAACTGCCGCTGTCGGCGTAGCGCCAGGGGCGGGCCTGGTCCTCCGGGGTGGCGAAGCCGATGCCCAGGCGTGGTCCGGCGAGGATGGATGTCGGTGGAGTCCCCGGGCGCAGCTCCAGTCCGCCCGGGCTCAGCAGGTCGTGGCCGTCGAAGGCACGGTCGAGCCCCAGGGCCTGGGCCACCTTGCCCGGGCCCGCGCAGAGCAGGGGCGTGGCCCTGGCGGCCTTCCGGCGGACCAGTACGGTGTCGAGGCCCGTCACCACCTCGGCGCCCCGGATGAGCACCGCGGAGGCCTCGCCTTCGGGCCCTGTCACCACGTTCAGCATCCAGTGCATGCCGTAGCAGAAGTAGAGATAGGCGCGCCCGGGGGGACCCCACATGGGCGCGTTGCGGGCCGTGCGGCCATGGCGGGCGTGGCTGGCGCTGTCCCCGGGTCCGCCGTAGGCCTCCACCTCCGTGATGCGCAGCGTGACCTCGGCTCGCACCAGCAGCTGGCCCAGGAGGGCGCGCGCCGCGGCGGGGGCGGGGCCCTGCAGGTTCATCCCCGGAACAGCTTCCGCTCGCGGAGGAAGGCGGCCAGCTCGGCGCCGGCCCCCTCGTCGAAAGCCCGTTCCGGCACCAGCACGGCCTGGGAGCGGCTGATGCGGAAGATCCAGAAGCCGCTGTGGCGCTGGATCTCGGCGAAGGAAGCCCAGGGCAGGCCGCCCTCGCTGGCCTCGGTGCGCAGGGTGAGGCCCTCGTCATCCAGGGTCACCTCCATGGGCGGGTAGGCCTCGGCCCCGCGGCGCAGGCGGGCCCAGCGCAGCACCGCCTCGGGCAGGACCAGGAAGAGCAGGCCGTTGATGAGCATGATCAGGGGCAGGCCGCGGCTGTCTGGTGAGGCCTGGAGGGCCGTGATGCCCATGAGGACCATCAGCGCCCGAGCCCACGGAGAGGCCATGCCAGAGGCGCTTGAAGGCCCGGTGCCCCGGAGGGCTTCGTCGGGGGTGAGGCGAAGTGGACGGTGATGTGCACGGGGCATCCTGCGGGGCTCGCGTGGCCCGAATGATGAAAAGCATTTCATGGAAAGGGCCCGCAGCGCGGGCCCTTTCCACCCGGAGCGCCACGCTCCGAGCCGTCAGCGGACTATTCCTGGTTCAGGCTCTTGGGGTTGATCTCCCAGCGGATCAGGGTCACCCCGAAGGTTCCGTCTGGCTTCTTGAGGCAGCTCACGGTCATGACCTTCTTGCCGTCGAAGCCTGGGGGCCATGTCTTGATGACCGCCTGGGAGCCATACCTGGCCGGCGGAGTTGTCGGAGATGCCCATGGCGCATCTTGCCCCAGGTCTTAGCCGTGAGGCCTTGCGGTCATGCGGTAGATGCCGGAGTTGAAGGCCAGGCGCGCATCCTTCACCGGATAGTCATCGGTGGGGCCGCCGGTGAGCACGTCGAGCTTGCTGGCCAGGTGCCGATGCCCAGGCCCTTGAGGCTCTTCGGAGTCAGGGTGAGGCCCAGGGCCTTGGCATCCAGGTGGAGCTGGCGGGCGGGGCACCACGTCCGGGAGTGATGGGGCGATGAGCGCCACGTGCTTGCAGTCCTTACGACAGCCAGGTACTGCAGGTGGTAGAGGATGTCCGCGGGGCTCCTTGGCGGCCTCGGGTGCCGTGGTCGGGATCGCGTCGCCGCCACAGCTGATGGGGCCGGCACGAGAAGCAGGCTGGCCAGGAGAGACATCAGGGATCTGCGCATGAGGAACCTCCGGAAGGGGCTGGATGTGGGGATGTTGGAGCCATCCTTCTGCGCTGCCAAGAGAGGTTTACATCACAATAGGATCATGTATCCGATCTCCGAAATCCTCGCCTTCGTTTTCCTCCCGCCTCGAACCCTGCCAGAAGCTGCAGGAGCGTTACCTCTCGGCATGCTCAGGGACCTATGCCCGCATCGAGGTGGTGGAGCGCCCGAGGGTGGGGGGATCCGCCCGGCAACTGCGGGAGGGAGGCGGAGCGCCTGCGGCTGAGACTGGCGGCCGCGAGGTGCCCGGTCACTGCTGACGCCGGAGGGACCTCGACGCAGCAGCGGGGGCCTGCGCCCGATGGCTGGTGGAGCTGCGCGAACGCGGCGAGAGCCTGGCCTTCGCCCTGGGCAGCAGCCATGGTTTCGATCCCGCCCAAAAAGGAGATCCCGGAGCGGATGAAGCCTGTCGCCCCTTGACCTTTCCCGAGGAAACTCAGCCGGGTAGTCTTCCTGGAACAGCTTACCGGACCGTCTTCATTCTGCTCGGCAAGGTATCACAAGCACGTTAAGCCGCTGAAAGGCGCGAAAACGTCCTGCGGACGCTCGAAAGGAGGACTGCCATCCTCTTCCTCCCCCTTACTCGTCTCTCTGCGGATCCTGATTACCGGGATTCGCCCTTTTTCACGCCTTTGCTCCACATGAGGGAAATGGCGCACCGCATGGACCGCTATTTCGCCCGCCGGAGGAGTCGGATCTTCGCCTGCTTTCCGGGGCGGAGGACCGGCCGGCCAGCGGCGCATGGCGGGGCTGGTGCACAACACCGTGGTGGAGAGGCGGGACCCGCTTCGATCAGTGGCGTCAGCGCGGCGGTGGCGAACCCGACTCCAGGCCCGAGGGCCTGTGATCCAGGCGTTGAGGCCGGCATGGGCACGGGCAAACCCTGGCTACCTGGTGCCGGCGCTGGCGGCGGGCGGCACACCGTCGGGTGGCCACGCGCACCAAGCAGCTCCAGCGGCGGCTGCTGGAGGAGGACGTGCCCCGGGCCTGCGGGCATCCTGGGGTCGACCGACAAGGCTGCTGCGCGCCAGGGGCCGCGCAGCTACCTCTGCCGCACGGCCTGAGGCCGTGTCCCAGGATCCCGCACCTGGAGTTCACCCGGGCCGATCAGCGGCTCTGGCTGGCCCTGCGGCGCTGGACCTGGGAGACGCGGGATGGGGATCGCGAAGGCCTGGGCCCTTCGGCGGGCGCGACGCCCCTGTGGGACAAGGTCAGCGCGCCCGGGCCGGGCGCTGCACGGGCCGCCAGTTTTCGCGCTACCGAGACTGCTACCTCTCGGCTGCGGGCGGAAGTGGCTAAGGCCGACCTCATCATCGTGAACCACGCTCTCTGCTGGCCGACCTCGTGCCGCGCCAGTCCGCCTTCCGCCGGGTGCTACCGGACGCGCCGGTGGCGGATCCTCGACGGGTACGACCTGGAAGGGCAGCTCACGGAAACTGCGCCGAGGACCTGAGTCCAGCCGCGCCGCTGAACCTACTGTTCACGGATCTGCGGGACGGGGCCCGGGGCCAGGGCACCTGTCCGGGGCAGGGCTGCTGGAGGCCTGGGGCGCGCCTGCACGGACCTCCTTCCTGGGTGCCCCTGGAGGGGTGGTGGCCTGCCCCTGCTGGCCGGGCCGAGATGCGGGCCTAGCCAAACGCAATGGGCGTCTGGGCGGAGAGCGGGCCATCCGCTGTGGCAGGAAGCCCGCCACTCGCCTCCGTCGATCCGGAACCCCCTGGGATGCTGGCTCGCCGAGCAGGAGTGGGCACGGCGTTTTCAGCGCATGAAGCAGATCTTCGCGCGTGAGGGCTGGGTGTCCCTTTGAGCCGCAGGCGACAACCTCGTCCACTTCAAGTCGAACCCGGTGGATGTGCGGCCCTTCTTCCCGAGCACGTGCGACGCGGCTTCCAGGCGTCCTCCTCACCAGCGCCACCCTGCGCGATGGCCGCGGCTTCAATGGCCTGGGCCTGCGCCAGGGGGCTCCCGAAGCCCGGGTGAAGTGGCCGAGAACGTGGAAGAGCCCGTTCGACTTCGAAGCCCCGGTGCCTCCTCTGCGTGCCTTCGGACCTGCGACGCCGCCCCGGCGCCGGTGGGGGCACGTGGCGATCCGGCATGGAGGTGAAACCTCCCTCGAGCCGCTGGGCCCTGCTGCGGGCCAGCCAGGGCCAGGCCCTGCTGCTCTTCACCAGCCGCAAGATGCTGGCGGCCTTCCGCCCCCGCCTGGAAGCCGCCCTGCGGGGCTCACCTTCTTCGTGCAGGACGGTCTCTCGCGCGCGCAGCTGCTGGACCGCTTCCGCGCCGCCGTCAGCCGCGCTGGGCCTGGCCCGCTTCTGGCAGGGCGTGGATCAGGTCGGAGTGCGCTGAACCTGAGGTCATCGTGTCGGCCCTCCCCTTCGCCCCGCCGGACGACCTCGTGCTGCAGGCGCGCATCCGCGAGGCGGACGCGCAGCGAGGGCCTGGGCTTCCATCGGCATCCAGGTGCCGCGGATGACGCTGAAGCTGGAAACCCAGGCATCAGCTGCCTCATCGCACCCGCGCCGACCGCGGGGTGGTGGCAATCTTGGGTCCACGCCTCATGCTGCCCAGCGAGGACAAGCTGGGCAAGCGCTACGCGCCCGGGTGAGCCGCGCTCCTTCCCTCCGACGCGGGACTGGGAGCGCGTGACCACCTTCCTCGAGGCCTCCTGACGCCACGAGGCCCCGGCGGCCAGTTCTCGGCGGCGTCGATCATTCTGGCGGTGCGGGAGAGGTGCGGGCGGTGCGGGTGGCGCGGGGGCGCAGGCGGTGCGTCAGGAGCCGGTGGCGGCGGGGGGGTGGTGGCGAAGCGGCATCGCCGTGGGACGGGGCCGCCGTGCCTCGTTTGGAACCCCTGGGGAGGGGCGGCATTCGGGGAGTCCGGCCGGTGTCCTGCTGCAGGGCATCAGCCCCTTCTGCGGGACTTCGGGGCCTGCTGCGGGCCCCTTAATCTCAGCCTCGCGGCTCTGGGCCGGTGCGCCTTCCGGGCTCGAGAAGGTCAGGTGGCGCCCGTGGCTGGATCCCCGCCCTTCGGAACACCTTCACCCGCTTCTCGACCCAGTCGCCTCTCGGCGCACGCCTGCGGATGATGCGTGGTCACCGTCCAGCAAACCATGGAATGCCGATGCGCTCCTCGGTGACCTCCTTGCCATCGATCTTCTTGCGGCTGATGAGGACGCCCGGTTCCACCTCGGTGGTGACTTCGACAATCACTTCTTCCCGCGGCAGGCGCCATGGACCTCTTCCAGGAGGATCATGCGGCTGTTGCCCTTCGTGCTGGCGCGCGGCGCCCCTCGTTATTGACGATCACCATCTTGGTCCGGGCCTCGTCCATGTCCCCCGGGCCCCGTTTCATGTCACCTGGCCCGCTCAGCTCGGCCTTCACGCGGGCGCGCTCTTCGGGGGGCAGGTCGCGGGGTGTGCGTCGGGGTTCTTCAGGTTCGGGTCAGGTCGCCGGACGTGGACCTCGATCTCCTTCTGGTGCCGGGCCAGGTCGCCGACGTGCCGTTCGATCTCGGCCTCGTCCACCGTGACCGTGGAGGCCGGTTCCCCGTGGACTTCCACCTGGATGCGCTGGGTGGCCCTGCGCATCCTTCTCGCCCCGATGACGGACCTCCACGATGCGAACCTTCTCGATAGCGGCCCTTCTCCACGGACTTCGCCACACCGGAGCCAGCTCTCGCCTCAGCATCAGCGGTTTCTATTGCGTCCACGGTGGCGCGGCCCTTCATCTGGCGGTAGGCCCGGGTCTTTCGGCCCTGGTCTCCTCCACCTGGAGGCTGCCGTCCGCGCCCAACCCAGCAGGAAGGGTCCCGGCGCCGGGGGTGGCGCTGACCTCGCCCTTCAGGGTAATGGCAGTCGTGCGGTCGTTCTCCACCGTTCTGAACCGCAGGGGTCTTCCCTTCGGGCTTGGGGTTGCGAGGCGGAAGCGGCAGGTGGAACCTTGTC
>JADKCH010000031.1 GCA_016714685.1 Candidatus Geothrix odensensis | reverse complement strand
AGGTGGTGGAGTCGAACCCACGTCCAAGACATGCCGGATGGCGGTTCTTCCACAGGCTTGGTCCGTTCTTGAAACCTCCTGGCGGGGAACGGACGAGCCGCTCAGGACGTTTGCTCCCTGATCTCGGCCGCCGTCAGGGGGCGTCGCGGCGGCCTATCTGGTGCCCTGTCCGGCAGGCCGAAGCCACCCTTTCAGGGGTTTAACGAGCCCGGTACCCAGAGATCCCGGGGACTCGCTCGGAGCCTAGGTTGCCCTAGGCAGCGAGAGCCAGTTCGAAGTTATCGTTGGCAGTTTGATGTGGGCGGATTGATAAGGGGGCCATCCGTCCAACCCCCGCCTGCACCGTGCACCTGGATCACGACCTGTCGAAACCGGTCACCCCCGTTGCTGTGGTGCCACCAATCGCGATTCACCTCCTGTGAGGTCCCCCGCAGCCCCGGGCTTTGCCCTGCCATGGTCGGGACCTGCGAAACCGCCACGGGCCTCGAAGCCGAGCGGATCCTGAGTAGGGAGTGGGGCCTGGCGGAGATGCACAAGGCGTGGGCTATTTCCCCTGCTGCCGCCGTGCGGTGACGGTCTCGCCGCCGATGCCCCAGTTGTCGGTGTCCACTTCGTCGATGATGACGACCGTGGTTTGGGGGTTCTTCCCGAGGACGTCCACCAGCAGCTGCGTGGCGCCCTGGATCAGCCGCGCCTTTTGTTCGGGAGTGGCGCCCTCGCGGGTGATGCGGATGTTGACGTAGGGCATGGGGACCTCCGGGCCTCAGGGCTCCCAGGGTGCCAGCTCCCGCTTCTTCATGACGGCGGAACTGCCGCCATCGGCGAAGCGCCAGGGGCGGGCCTGATCCTCCGGCGTGGCGAAGCCGATGCCCAGGCGTGGTCCCGCGAGGATCGAGGCGGGGGAAGGCCCCTCGCGCAGCTCGAGCCCGCCCGGACTCAGCAGGTCGTGGCCGTCGAAGGCAAGGTCGAGCCACAGGGCCTGGGCCACCTTCCCTGGGCCCGCGCAGAGCAGGGGCGTGGCCCTGGCGGCCTTCCGGCGGGCCAACACGGTGTCCAGGCCCGCCACTACCTCGGCGCCCCGGATGAGCACCGCGGAGGCCTCGCCTTCGGGCCCTGTCACCACGTTCAGCATCCAGTGCATGCCGTAGCAGAGGTAGAGGTAGGCCCGGCCCGGCGGGCCCCACATGGGCGCGTTGCGGGCGGTGCGGCCGTGGCGGGCGTGGCTGGCGCTGTCCCCGGGTCCGCCGTAGGCCTCCACCTCCGTGATGCGCAGCGTGACCTCGGCTCGCACCAGCAGCTGGCCCAGGAGGCCGGGGGCCGCGGCGGGGGCGGGGCCCTGCAGGTTCATCCCCGGAACAGCTTCCGCTCGCGGAGGAAGGCGGCCAGCTCGGCGCCGGCGGCTTCCTCGAAGGCCCGTTCCGGCACCAGCACGGCCTGGGAGCGGCTGATGCGGAAGATCCAGAAGCCGCTGTGGCGCTGGATCTCGGCGAAGGAAGCCCAGGGCAGGCCGCCCTCGCTGGCCTCGGTGCGCAGGGTGAGGCCCTCGTCATCCAGGGTCACCTCCATGGGCGGGTAGGCCTCGGCCCCGCGGCGCAGGCGGGCCCAGCGCAGCACCGCCTCGGGCAGGACCAGGAAGAGCAGGCCGTTGATGAGCATGATCAGGGGCAGGCCGCGGCTGTCTGGTGAGGCCTGGAGGGCCGTGATGCCCATGAGGACCATCAGCGCGCCCGAGCCCACGGAGAGGCCGTACCAGAGGCGCTTGAAGGCCCGGGTGCCCCGGAGGGCTTCGTCGGGGGTGAGGGCGTAGTGGACGGTGATGTGCACGGGGCATCCTGCGGGGCTCGCGTGGCCCGAATGATGAAAAGCATTTCATGGAAAGGGCCCGCAGCGCGGGCCCTTTCCACCCGGAGCGCCACGCTCCGAGCCGTCAGCGGACTATTCCTGGTTCAGGCTCTTGGGGTTGATCTCCCAGCGGATCAGGGTCACCCCGAAGGTTCCGTCTGGCTTCTTGAGGCAGCTCACGGTCATGACCTTCTTGCCGTCGAAGCCCAGGGCCATGTCCTTGATGACCGCCTGGGAGCCATACTGCCGGCCGGCGGAGTTGTCGGAGATGCCCATGTGGCGCATCTTGCCCCAGGTCTTGGCCGTGAGGGCCTTGGTCATGCGGTAGATGCCGGAGTTGAAGGCCAGGCGCGCATCCTTCACCGGATAGTCATCGGTGGGGCCGCCGGTGAGCACGTCGAGCTTGCTGGCCAGGTGCTCGATGCCCAGGCCCTTGAGCTCTTCGGGAGTCAGGGTGAGGCCCAGGGCCTTGGCATCCAGGTGGAGCTGGCGGGCCGAGGGGTACACCACGTCCGGGGTGATGGGGGCGATGAGCGCCACGTGCTTGTAGTCCTTGCGCACAGCCAGGTACTGCAGGTGGTAGAGGATGTCCGCGGGCTCCTTGGCGGCCTCGGGTGCCGTGGTCGGGATCGCGTCGCCGCCACAGCTGATGAAGGCCGGCACGAGAAGCAGGCTGGCCAGGGAGAACATCAGGGATCTGCGCATGGGGAAACCTCCGGAAGGGGCTGGATGTATGGATGTTGGAGCCATCCCGCTGCGCTGCCAAGGGAAATTCATCACAATAGGATCATGTATCCGATCTCCGTCCTCGCCTTCGGCCGCCTCCGCCTCGAACCCTGCCAGAAGCTGCAGGAGCATTACCTCGGCATGCTCAGGACCTATGCCCGCATGGAGGTGGTGGAGCTGCCCGAGGGCAAGGGGGATCCCGCCCGGCAGCTGCGGGAGGAGGCGGAGCGCCTGCGGCCGAGACTGGCGGCCGCGAGGTGCCCGGTCCTGCTGACGCCGGAGGGGGCCTCGCGCGACAGCGAGGGCCTGGCCCGGTGGCTGGTGGAGCGCATGAACCGCGGCGAGAGCCTGGCCTTCGCCCTGGGCAGCAGCCATGGTTTCGATCCCGCCCTGAAAAAGGAGATCCCGGAGCAGATGAGCCTGTCGCCCATGACCTTTCCCCACGAGCTCAGCCGGGTGATGTTCCTGGAGCAGCTGTACCGGGCCTTCACCATTCTGCGCGGCAAGGAGTATCACAAATAAATCCAACCGCGAAAGGCGCGAAAACGTCCTGCGGACGCTCGAAAGAAAGGGCTGCCGCTCCTGTTTCTCACCCTTTCGCATCTGTCGCGGATCCTGTTACCGGGATTCGCCCTTTTTCCGCCTTTGCTCCACACTGGGGAAATGGCGCACCCCATGGACCGCTATTTCGCCCCGCCGGAGGGTCGGATCTTCGCCTGCTTTCCGGGGGCGGAGGACCGGCCCGGCCAGCGGCGCATGGCGGAGCTGGTGCACAACACCGTGGTGGAAGGCGGGGCCCGCTTCGATCAGTGGCGTCAGCGCGGCGGCGAACCCGACTCCAGGCCCGAGGCCGTGATCCAGGCCGTGGAGGCCGGCACGGGCACGGGCAAGAGCCTGGGCTACCTGGTGCCGGCGCTGGCGGCGGGGCGGCACCCCGTCCTGGTGGCCACGCGCACCAAGCAGCTCCAGCGGCAGCTGCTGGAGGAGGACGTGCCCCGGGCCGCGGGCATCCTGGGTCGACCGATCAAGGCTGTGCTCGCCAAGGGCCGCGCCAACTACCTCTGCCGCACGGCCTGGGAGGCCGTGTCCCAGGACCCGCACCTGGAGTTCACCCGGGCCGATCAGCAGCTCTGGCTGGCCCTGCAGCGCTGGACCCTGGAGACGCAGGATGGGGATCGCGAAGGCCTGGGCCGCTTCGGCGAGGGCGAGTCACCCCTGTGGGACAAGGTCAACGCCCGGGCCGAGCGCTGCACGGGCCGCCAGTGCCCGCGCTACGAGGACTGCTACCTCACCCGGCTGCGGGCGGAAGTGGCCGAGGCCGACCTCATCATCGTGAACCATGCTCTCCTGCTGGCCGACCGCGTGCTGCGCGAATCCGCCTTCGGCCAGGTGCTGCCGGACGCGCCGGTGCTGATTCTCGACGAGGCCCACGACCTGGAAGAGCAGCTCACGGAAAAGCTGCGCCGAGGCCTGGTCCAGCCGCGCCATGAACCTGCTGTTCACGGATCTGCGGGACGGGGCCCGGGGCCAGGGCGCGGCCGTGGCAGGGCTGCTGGAGGCCTGGGAGCGCGCCTGGACCGACCTCCTGTCCTGGGTGCCCCTGGAGGGCGGTGTGCTGCCCCTGCTGGCGCCGGGCCCCGAGATGCGGGCCCTGGCCGACGCCGTGGGCGTCTGGGTGGAGGCGGGCCATCCGCTGTGGCAGGAAGCCCGCCGCCTCGCCGCCGCCGATCCCGAGAACCCCCTGTGGATGCGGCTCGCCGAGCGGGTGGGCACGGCGTTTTCGCGCATGGAGCAGATCTTCGCGCAGCCCGAGGGCTGGGTGTCCACGCTGAGCCGCGAAGGCGCCAACCTCGTCCACTTCAAGTCGAACCCGGTGGATGTGCGGCCCTTCTTCCACCAGCACGTGCGACGCGGCTTCGAGAGCGTCCTCCTCACCAGCGCCACCCTGCGCGATGGCCGCGGCTTCAATGGCCTGGGCCTGCGCCTGGGGCTCACGAAGCCCGAGGTGGAAGTGGCCGAGAACGTGGAGAGCCCCTTCGACTTCGAAGCCCAGGGCCTGCTCTTCGTGCCGCCGGACCTGCCGGAGCGCCGCCCCGGCGCCGGTGGGGGCGTGGGCGATCCGGCATGGGTGGAAGCCTCCCTCGAGGCCATGGAGCGCATGCTGCGGGCCAGCCGGGGCCGGGCCCTGCTGCTCTTCACCAGCCGCAAGATGCTGGCGGCCTTCCGCCCCCGCCTGGAAGCCGCCCTGCCGGAGCTCACCTTCTTCGTGCAGGGGGACGGTCTCTCGCGCACGCAGCTGCTGGACCGCTTCCGCGCCACGCCGTCAGCCGCGCTGCTGGGCCTCGCCAGCTTCTGGCAAGGCGTGGATCTGCCAGGCGATGCGCTCAGCCTGGTCATCGTGTCGGCCCTGCCCTTCGCACCGCCCGATGATCCCGTGCTGCAGGCCCGCATCCGCGAGGCGGATGCGCAGCGCGAGGGCCTGGGCTTCATCGGCATCCAGGTGCCGCAGATGACGCTGAAACTCAAGCAGGGCATCGGCCGCCTCATCCGCACCCGCTCGGATCGCGGCGTGGTGGCGGTGCTGGATCCGCGCTTGATGTTGCCCAGCGAGGACCGCCTGGGAAAGCGCTATGCCGCCCAAGTGCGCGCCGCGCTCCCGCCCTTTCCCCTGACGCGGGACTGGGAGCGCGTGACCACCTTCCTCGAGAGCCTCTGACGCCACGAGGGCCTCGGCGGGGGGCCCTCAGCGGCGTGGATCATTCTGGCGGTGCAGGAGGTGCGGGCGGTGCAGGTGGCGCGGGGGGCGCAGGCGGTGCGTCAGGGGCCGGTGGCGGTGGGGGTGGTGGCGGAGCGGCATGGCCGTGGGACGGAGCCGCCGTGCCTGGTTTGGAACCCCTGGGGGAGGGGGCGGCCTTCGGGGTCCGGCCGGTGTCCTGCTGCAGGGCATCCAGCCGCTTCTGCAGGGACTTCAGGGCCTGCTGCAGGGCCTTGATCTCGGCCTCGCGGCTCTGGGCCGGTGCGCCTTCCGGGCTCGCGAAGGTCCAGGTGGCGCCCGTGGCCGGATCCCCGCCCTTCCGGAGCACCTTCACCCGCTTCTCGACCCAGTCGCCTCCGGCGCCCGGCCTGCGGATGATGAGGTGGTCACCGTCCTGCTCGACCTTGGGAATGCCGATGCGCTCCTCGGTGACTTCCTTGCCATCGATCTTCTTGCGGATGATGAGGACGCCCGGTTCCACCTCCTCGGTGGTGACTTCGACCTTCACATCCTTCCCGCCGGCCTGGGCGCCATGGACCTCCTCCAGGAGGATCTTGCGGCTGTGCCCTTCGTGCTGGCGCGCGGCGCCCTCCTTCTTGACGATCACCATCTTGGTCCGGGCCTCGTCCATGTCCTTGGAGGCCCGTTTCATGTCCGCCCTGGCCCGCTCCAGCTCGGCCTTCACGCGGGCGCGCTCTTCGGGGGGCAGGTCCTTGAGGTGTGCGTCGAGGTTCTTCAGGTTCAGGTCCAGGTCCTTGACGTGGACCTCGATCTCCTTCTGGTGCCGGGCCAGGTCGCCGACGTGCCGTTCGATCTCGGCCTCGTCCACCGTGACCGTGGAGGCCGGGTCCCCGTGGACTTCCACCTGGATGCGCTTCGGGTGGCCTCCGCATCCCTTCTCGCCCCCGGTGACGGACCTCCACGATGCGAACCTTCTCGTGCTTGCGGCCCTTCTCCACGGACTTCGCCACCTCCCGGAGCCAGCTCTCGCCCTCGGCATCCAGCGGCTTCTCCCTGGCCATCCACGGTGTAGGCGCGGCCTTCGCATCCTGGCGGTAGGCCGGGTCTTTCGGCCCTGGTCTCCCTCCACCTGGGGCTGCCGTCCGCGCCCAGCAGGAAGGGGTCCCTGGCGCCGGGGGTGGCCTTGACCTCGCCCTTCAATGTAATGGCGGTCGTGCGGTCGTTCTCCACCGTCCTGAACCGCAGGGTCTTCCCTTCAGGCTTGGGGGTGGCGGGCGGAAGCGGCGGCGGTGGAACCTTGTCGTCCCGGAGGGGCTGACGCCCCGGCGCCCGCGGGAGGCGGCCAGCAGGAGCCAGGGCTGTGGCCCGGGCGCCGGTGGTGATGGGCAGGGCGGGGTGGAGCAGGTGGCGGACGCGGTGCATGAGGGAGCCTCCGTTGGCCGCCGAGGCTGGTGGGTGGGGATGGGGCCGGGGCACGCGCGGAGCCTCAGATCGGTGAGGGGCGCAGGCCAGGAGCAGGGGGATCGCCGCAGGCTCGGCGGCCACGTCGTCGCAGCAGAACTCGCGCTCGGCGCGGATGCGGGCGGACAGCCACCAGACGGCAGGGTGGTAGAAAGACAGCACTTCCCCCAGGGACTGGAGCAGGTTCACCAGGAAGTCGCCCGGCGGATGTGGGCCAGCTCATGGGCGAGGATGGCCTCAGCTGAATGGGCGACAGGCCGGCCAGGGCGCAGGCGGGCAGCAGGATCACCAGGCGCAGCCAGCCCAGGGCCGTGGGCACCTCCACCGCCGCCGACTGCAGCAGGCGCACGGTGCGGGAGGCTTCAGCTCCCGGCAGAGCCTGGAGAGCACCAGGTGCCACTCCGAGGCACCGGGCTGGCGCTGCGGCGGCGCAGGCGCTGGACGCGGACCCAGCTGCCGAGGAAGCGCGTGGAGAAACGGCAGCACGCCCGCGGCCCAGCCGGCCAGCGCCAGGGCAAGACCGGATCCACGCGGCCTTCACCCGCTGGGCGGGGGGCGGCCGCGGGCGGTGGGCGCGGCGGTTTCCACCACCACGCTCAAGGGGCGACGCCTGGGCCGTGGTCTGGTGCTGGAGCACCGGGAGGGCCGTGGTCGCGGGGCGGCCTACCATGAGGCAACAGGCAGGCGCAAGCCAGGCCGTAGCGGGCCTGGCGCTGGCGCCGCGCAGCGGCACGAGGCCCAGCCAGGTCGCCAGGCCAGGGCCGCCCTGCCACAGGAAGTGGATCAGGGTCAGCCCAGGCTCTGGGACCAGGGCTGGTCCACGAACGACAGAAGCGTGGTCATCGCTTCCCCTCCTTCCGCCAGGTCGAGCAGCTGCGGATCTCGGCTGAGCTCCTCGTGGCTGGCCTTCCGCGTGGCCAGGGCCTGCCTGACCAGGCTGGTGAGAGGCCGCCGGGCCTGCCAGCAGGTCGTCCAGCAGGGAAACCTGGGTTAACGTTTGGCTCTCGGTGGTCGAGAAGGTGTAAACCCGGTCCGTGATGTCCCCGCTGCACCAGGCCCTTCTCGTTCGTGATCTGGAGCATCTTCCAGGACCGTGGTGTAGCCCAGGTCCTTCTCCGCCGAGCACCTCGAAGACCTGCCCACCGTGCTGGGGCCGCGCTCCCAGAGCACTCGCAGGATGGCGAGCTCGGCGTCGGTGGGACGGGTGGCGGCTGCATGGGGTCCGGTCTCCAACAGGGGATGCCGAAAAGATACGACAAGTTTCGTAGTCGTCAACATGAAATTCTTCGTAGGGGTTTGGCCCCGGGAAAGAAATCCTTCCGGGGGGCGGTTTCCAGACCGGGACTGGTTTCCTGGGCTATTCCGCTGGGGTGGCTGGGCCTCGAGCCGGGCCTTGACCTGCCGCTTGCCGATGCCCTCAGGGCGGCGATGGCGGCCAGTTGCGTGGCGCGAGGCCGGACTTCTCGGCCTCCCAGTTGTAGACCGTCTGGGCCGAGACGCCCAGAGCAGCTCCATGTCCGCGGCGGACAGCCCCAGCTTTCCCGCTGCCGGGCCAGGCGCTTCGCGCTGAACCGGATCGGGGCCGCGGCTCCGGAATCTGCCTGCTCAGGGGCGGCGGCGCGCTTCTTCTCACCACGGGCCCAGGCTGCTACTCCAGGTGCCGCCACCTGGCGCTTCAGGCCGGCGATGTCGGAGCGGTGGGCCGCCCAGCCTCTTGGAGGCCTTCGGTGGCGGTGCGCACTTCCTTGCGGGCCAGGCGCAGGATCTCGTCCTTCAGCACGGATGCGAGTGTTCGGCATGGTTCTCCTGGCGTCAGGGCCCCGGAGCGGGCGGCCCTTTCTTGATAATAGGGGAGTTGCCGAGGCAGGTCCCGTTTCAAAACCGGGCTTTATGCTTTGACAACCGGTTCTCTGGTCGCTCCAGTTCGGTCCAGGCCGAGGTAAGGGTGGCGAAAGGTGCGGAAAAATTGTCTTAACTATAATTAATGTTTTAAATACAAAAGAGCATGGGAGGAGGCAGGGCGGCGCTTCGGACATTCGTGATCTGCGGCGGTGGTGCTGCAGCGGTTATCAGCAGAAGAACCTTGGAAGGCGTTCGACGATTTTCGGGGAAGGATCCACGCATGCGCAGCGGCACCCGGTCAGCCAGGTCAGACGCCTCTGGCCCTTCTCCGATGGTGCCTTCCCTGCGGGCTGATCACGGGCCGCGACTGGTGGTGGCGGTGTTTCCCCTGGTCGGGCCACCTTCCAGAGGCGGAGGCCAGGTCCGGGGCTTCTACATCGACATGATCGAAGAGGTGGGCCGGGCCCAGGGCTGAGAGATCCCACCTGTCCTCGGCTCCTTCCCGAAAGCCTCGAAGCAGACTCGCCACGCGTGGTGGACCTAGCCACGACGTGGCCTTCACGGAGGAGACAGACCCAATCCTCGACTGCAGCCAAGAGAGGGTCACCCTCTGCAAATCGGGCGTCCTCTACGCGAATCCCAAGGTGCCGATCAGGAAAGCGTCTTCGATGTGCGCGGGCGCCAGGTGGCGGTCGCAATCCGGCGATGAACGGCCAGCACTTCGTCGACCTCTCTGCCGGAAATTCCGGATCCAGTGCGTTTCGTGGTGGTCTCCTAGCCGAGACGTAATGCTCCCGGTGGCAGCAGGCGCAGCAGACACCAGCGTGACCACCAGCATCTTCAGTGCTCGCGCGAGGTGATTTCCAGGTGGTACGCACGCCGGTGGTCTTCAATCCCTTCCCACGTCTATTTCCTTACACGGGTGACGCAACGCCGACCTGCTCGGGCCCTCGGCTTTCCTCGCCGAGGGCGGGGCAAGACAGACTCAGAAATACTGAGCCATCGACCGGTGGATGCAGTCCGGCGGCATGGTGCGGGGCTCCCCTCTGGCTCCCGCGGGCCGCGCCCTGGCCTGGTGCTTGCTGCTGACCCTCACCTTCAGCCTCATGCTCCTGTTCCGCTGCCGGGTGCGCCAGGCCACAGCGCAGATGCGCAAACTGAACGCGGGCTGGAGAAGGAACTGGTGGAGCGCCGCCGGCAGGGGACGTGATCCTGAACGTAGCCAGCGGGGTCTCCGCCGTGACAGAGGATACTGTTCTTCCAGGAACTCCGCGCTACCTGGCCCCCAGGCGGCCCACGCCGACGCGGCGCTGATCGGTGAGGGCTTCCTGAAGGACAGTGCGGAATGGGTCACCACCCTGGCCCTGTCCCTCGACGGCCAGGCGATCCCCTTCAAATGCCCCTGGCCGGGACCCCTACACCAAGGTCCACAAGGCGAGCCCTGCACGTATCGCAAAGGGATCCAGCAGCGGTATTCCCAGGCTTCGGTTCTGCTCCGGCAGCTGGGCGCGTCGGCCTACGTGGGCTGCCCCTCCCATGGACGCTGCCGCAGGCCGCACCCGGGCATGCTGGCCGTCCCTGTGAAGCGCCAGC
>JADKCH010000030.1 GCA_016714685.1 Candidatus Geothrix odensensis | reverse complement strand
GGTGGAGGTGGTGGAGTCGCAACCCGTCAAGACATGCCGGATGGCGGTTCTTCCACAGGCTTAGTCCGTTCTTGAAACCTCCTGGGCGGGGAAACGGACGAGCCCGCTCAGGACCCGTTTGCTCCCTGATCTCGGCCGCCGTCAGGAGCGCGTCGCGGCGGCCTATCTGGGCCTGTCCGGCAGGCCAAGCCACCCTTTCAGGGGTTTAACGAGCCCGGTACCGGAGATCCCGGGGACTCGCTCGAGCCTCTAGCTGCCCTAGGCAGCGAGAGCCAGTTCGAAGTTATCGTTGGCAGTTTGATGTGGGGCGGATTGATAAGGGGACCATCCGTCCAACCCCGCCTGCACCGTGCACTTGATCACGACCTGTCGGAAACCGGTCACCCCCATTGCTGGTGTCCACCAATCAAGGCGATGGCTGATCAGTGGTCCCCTCCCTGTCTGTCCCGCAGCCCATCGGGCTTTGCTCCGTGATGTTGGACCCCTTTAACCGACCGGTGGTGTCGCTTCCTAGCCCCGCGAGATCGCTTGAAGCGGGTTGAGTATGGGGCCTGCGCGGAGTGCACAGGGCGTGGGCTATTTCCCTGCTGCCGCCGTGCGGTGACGGTCTCGCCGCGCTTTCTCCAGTTGTCGGTGTCCACTTCGTCGATGGTGACGACCGTGGTTTGGGGTTCTTCCCTGAGGACGTCCACCAGCAGCTCCGTGGCGCCCTGGATCAGCCGCGCCTTTTGTTCGGGAGTGGCGCCCTCGCGGGTGATGCGGATGTTGACGTAGGGCATGGGGACCTCCGGGCCTCAGGGCTCCCAGGGTGCCAGCTCCCGCTTCTTCAGGACGGCGGAACTGCCGCCATCGGCGAAGCGCCAGGGGCGGGCCAGGTCTTCGTCAGTGGCGAAGCCGATGCCCAGGCGCGGACCCGCGAGGATCGAGGCGGGGGAAGGCCCCTCGCGCAGCTCGAGCCCGCCCGGACTCAGCAGGTCGTGGCCGTCGAAGGCAAGGTCGAGCCACAGGGCCTGGGCCACCCTTCCTGGGGCTGCGCAGAGCAGGGGCGTGGCCCTGGCAGCCTGCCGGGCGGCCAAACACGGTGGTCCAGGCCCGCCACTACCTCGGCGCCCCGGATGAGCACCGCGGAGGCCTCGCCTTCGGGCCCTGTCTCCCCGTTCAGCATCCAGTGCATGCCGTAGCAGAGGTAGAGGGTAGGCCCGGCCCGGGGCCCCATACGGGGCGCGTTGCGGGCGGTGCGGCCGTGGCGGGCGTGGCTGGCGCTGTCCCCCGGTCCGCCGTAGGCCTCCACCTCCGTGATGCGCAGCGTGACCTCGGCTCGCACCAACACCTGGCTCCAGGAGCCCGGGGGTCGCGGCGGGGAGGGCCCGGCGTGTTCATCCCGGAACAGCTTCCGCTCAGCGGAGGGTTAGGCGGCCAGCTCAGCCCGGCGCCGCCTTTCGTCGAAAGCCCGTTCCGGCACCAGCACCGCCTGGGAGGGCTGATGCGGAAGATCCAGGCCGCTGTGGCGCTGGTTTTCCGCGAGGGATGCCTAGGCCGCCCTCGCTGGCCTCGGTGCGCAGGGGTGAGGCCCTCGCCATCCAGGTCCACCTCCATGGGCGGGTAACCCTCGGCCCCGCGGCGCAGGCGGGCCCAGCGCAGCACCGCCTCGGGCAGGAAATCTGCGGAGATACAGGCCGTTGATGAGCATGATCAGGGCAGGCCGCGGGCTGTCGAGAGGTGAGGCCTGGAGAGCCGTGTTCACCCCGCAAGGACCATCAACGCCCGAGCCCCACGGAGAGGCCGTAGAGGCGCTTGAAGGCCCGGGTGCGAGGGCGCGTCGGGGTGAGGGCGTAGTGGACGATGATGGCCTTGCACGGGAGCTCCTGCGGGGCTCGCGTGGCCCGAATGATGGGCTGTTTCGCGGAAAGGGCCGCAGCGCGGGAAGCCTTTCCACCAGAGCACCACGCTCCGAGCCGTCCAGCGGACTATTCCTGGTTCAGGCTCTTGGGGTTGATCTCCCAGCGGATCCAGGGTGCCCCGAAAGGTGCCGTCGGGCTTCTTGAGGCAGCTCACGGTCGCTGACCTTCTTGCCGTCGACCCAGGGGCCATGTCATGATGATGACCGCCTGGGGAGCCATACTGCCGGCCGGCGGGTTGTCGGAGATGCCCATGTGGCGCATCTTGCCCCAGGTCTTGGCCGTGAGGGCCTTGGTCATGCGCGGGATGCCGGAATTGAAGGCCGGGGACGCGTCCTTCACCGGATAGTCGGCGGTGGGGCCGCCGGTGAGCACGTCGAGGCTTGCTGTTAGCGAGTGCTCGATGCGGAGCCCTTGAGCTCTTCGGGGTGGGAGGTACAGAGGCCCAGGGCCACGGCATCCAGAATTAGAAACTGGCGAGCCGAAGGAGTAAACCACGTCCGGGAGTGATGGGGGCGATGAGCATGTTACGTGCTTGTAGTCCTTGCACAGCCAGGTGCCGGGTGGTAGAGGATGTCCGCGGGCTCCTTGGCGGCCTCAGGGTGCCGTGGTCGGGATCGCGTCGCCGCCACAGCTGGTGAAGGCCGGCAGGAGCAGGCTGGCCAGAAACATCAGGGATCTGCGCATGAAACCTCCGGAAGGGCTGGATGTAAGGATGTTGGAGCCATCCCGCTGCGCTGCCAAAAAAAAAAAGAAAGAAAGAGAATTCATCACAATAGGATCATGTATCCGATCTCCGTCCTCGCCTGGCACAAGCACCCTCCTTACTCGACCCCTGCCACTTGAAGCTGCAGGAGCATTACCTCGGCATGCTCAGGACCTATGCCCGCACATGGAGGTGGTGGAACTGGCCGAGGAGCAGGAGATCCGCCCGGCCGCTGCGGGAGGAAGCGGAGCGCCTGCAATAGAGACTGGCGGCCGCGAGGTGCCGGTCCTGCTGACGCCGGAGGGGGCCTCGCGCGACAGCGAGGCCTGGCCCGATGGCTGGTGGAGCGCGCGAACCGCGGCGAGAGCCTGGCCTTCGCCCTGGGCAGCAGCCATGGTTTCGTCCCGCCCTGAAGGAGATCCCCCGGGAGCCAGATGAGCCTGTCGCCCCATGACCTTTCCCCACAGCTCAGACCGGGTGATGTTCCTGGAGCAGCTGTGCCGGGCCTTCACCATTCTGCGCGGCAAGAGGATTCACCACAAGTAATCCAGGGGACCGCCGGCAGGTCCGCCGAATACGTCTCCCTTGGACCCCGCGGCAGCGAGCCAAGCCCTGCTTTTGTTTCGCCTCCTTTGGCGCCTGTCGCCGCTCCGGCTGTCGGTGTTCGCCCTTTTTCCGCCTTTGCTCCACACTGGGAAATGGCGCACCCCATGGATCCCGCTACTTCGCCCCGCAGGAAAGGTCGGATCTTCGCCTGCTTTCCGGGGGCGGAGGTTCGGCTCGGCCAGCGGCGCGTAGCGGAGCATCGGTGCACAACACGGTGGTGGAAGGCGGGGGCCCGCTTCGATCAGTGGCGTCAGCGCGGCGGCGGAGCAACTCAGGCCCGGGGCTGTGATCAGGCCGTGGAGGCGGGCACGGGCACGGGCAAAACCTGGGCTACCTGGTGCCGGCGCTGGCGGCGGGGCGGCACCCCGTCCTGGTGGCCACGCGCAAGCAGCTCCAGCGGCAGCTGCTGGAGGAGGACGTGCCCCGGGCCGCGGGCATCCTGGGTCGACCGATCAGGCCGTGCTCGCCAGGGCCGCGCCAGCTGCCTCTGCCGCACGGCCTGGAGCCGTGTCCAGGACTGACACCTGGAGTTCACCGGGCCGATCAGCAGCTTTGGCTGGCCTCCAGCGCTGGACCCTGGAGACGCAGGATGGGGATCGCGAAGGCCTGGGCCGCTTCGGCGAGGGCGAGTCACCCCTGTGGGACAAGGTCAACGCCGGGCCGGGCGCTGCACCCGGGCCGCCAGTGCCCGCGCTACGAGGACTGCTACCTCACCCGGCTGCGGGCGGAAGTCGCCGAGGCCGAGCTCATCATCGTGAACCACGCCCTCCTGCTGGCCGACCGCGTGCTGCGCGAATCCGCCTTCCGGCCGGGTGCTGCCGGACGCGCCGGTGCTGATTCTCGACGAGGCCCACGACCTGGAAGAGCGGCTCACGGAGAGCTGCGCCGAGGCCTGGTCCAGCCGCGCCGCCAGAACCTGCTCTTCACGGATCTGCGGGACGGGCCGGGGGCCAGGGCGCGGCGTGGCGGGAGCTGCTGGGGCCTGGGGCGCGCCTGGACCGACCTCCTGTCCTGGGTGCCCCTGCAGGCGGCGTCCTGCCGCCCGCTGCCGGGCCCCCGAGATGCGGGCCTGGCCGACGCCGTGGGCGTCTGGGTGGAGGCAGGCCATCCCCTGTGGCAGGAAGCCCGCCACCTCGCCGCCGCCGATCCCGAAACCCCTCTGGATGCGCCTCGCCGAGCAAGGTGGGCACGGCGTTTTCGCGCATGGAGCAGATCTTCTTCGCGCAGCCCGGGGCTGGGTGTCGCTGAGTCGCGAAGGCGCGAACCTCGTCCACTTCCAAGTCGAACCCGGTGGATGTGCGGCCCTTCTTCCACCAGCACGTGCGACGCGCGGCTTCGAGCGTCCTCCTCACCAGCGCCACCCTGCGCGATGGCCGCGGCTTCAATAGCCTGGGCCTGCGCCTGGGGCTCGCAAGCCCGAGGTGGAAGTGGCCCAAAGGCGTGGAGACCCCTTCGACTTCGACCCGGGGGCTGCTCTTCGTGCCGCCGGATCTGCCGGAGCGCCGCCCGGGGCCGGGGCGGCGGCGTGGGCGATCCCGCCTGGGTGGAAGCCTCCCTCAGGGACCCATGGAGCGCATGCTGCGGGCCAGCCGGGGCCGAGGCCCTGCTGCTCTTCACCAGCCGCAAGATGCTGGCGGCCTTCCGCCCCGGCTGGAAGCGGCGCTGCCTGAGATCACCTTCTTCGTACAGGGCGACGGGCTCTCGCGCACGCAGCTGCTGGATCGCTTCCGGGCCACACCATCAGCCGCCCTGCTGGGCCTCGCCAGCTTCTGGCAGGGCGTGGATCTGCCGGGCGAGGCGCTGAGCCTCGTCATCGTCTCCGCGCTGCCCTTCGCGCCGCCGGACGATCCGGTGCTGCAGGCCCGCATCCGCGAGGCGGACGCCCAGCGCGAGGGCCTGGGCTTCATCGGCATCCAGGTGCCCCAGATGACGCTGAAGCTCAAGCAGGGCATTGGCCGCCTCATCCGCACCCGCGCCGACCGCGGGGTGGTGGCCGTGCTGGATCCACGCCTCATGCTGCCCAGCGAGGACCGCCTGGGGAAGCGCTACGCCGCCCAGGTGCGGGCCGCGCTGCCGCCCTTTCCCCTGACGCGGGACTGGGAGCGCGTGACCACCTTCCTCGAGAGCCTCTGACGCCACGAGGGCCCCGGCGGGGGCCCTCAGCGGCGTGGATCATTCTGGCGGTGCAGGAGGTGCGGGCGGTGCAGGTGGCGCGGGGGGCGCAGGCGGTGCGTCAGGAGCCGGTGGCGGTGGGGGTGGTGGCGAAGCGGCATGGCCGTGGGACGGAGCCGCCGTGCCTGGTTTGGAACCCCTGGGGGAGGGGGCGGCTTTGGGGTCCGGCGGTGTCCTGCTGCAGGGGCATCCAGCCGCTTCTGCAGGGACTTCAGGGCCTGCTGCAGGGCCTTGGCTCTGCCTCGCGGCTCTGGGCCGCGCCTTCCGGGCTCGCGAAGGTCCAGGTGGCGCTCCGTGGCCGGATCCCCGGGCTCAGGAGCACCTTCACCCGCTTCTCGACCGTCCCTCCGGCGCCCGGCCTGCGGATGATGGTGGTCACCGTCCTGCTCGACCTTGGGAATGCCGATGCGCTCCTCGGTGACTTCCTTGCCATCGATCTTCTTGCGGATGATGAGGACGCCCGGTTCCACCTCCTCGGTGACCGACCTTCACATCCTTCCCGCCGGCCTGGCCCGTGGACCTCTTCCAGGAGGATCTTGCGGCTGCGCTTGTGCTGGCGCGCGGCGCCCCTCCTTCTTGACGATCACCGTCTTGGTCCGGGCCTCGTCCATGTCCTTGAGGCCCGTTTCATGTCCGCCCTGGCCCGCTCCGGGCGCCTTCACGCGGGCGCTCTTCGGGGGCAGGTCCGAGGTGTGCGTCGAGGTTCTTCAGGTTCAGGTCCAGGTCCTTGACGTGGACCTCGATCTCCTTCTGGTGCCGGGCCAGGTCGCCGACGTGCCGTTCGATCTCGGCCTCGTCCACCGTGACCGTGGAGGCCGGGTCCCCGTGGACTTCCACCTGGATGCGCTTCGCGTGGCCCTCCGCATCCTTCTCGCCCCGGTGACGGACCTCCACGATGCGAACCTTCTCGTGCTTGCGCCCCCTCTCCACGGACTTCCGCCACTTCCCGGAGCCAGCTCTCGCCCTCGGCATCCAGCGGCTTCTCCTGGCCATCCACGGTGTAGGCGCGGCCTTTCGCATCCCGGCGGTAGGCCCGGGTCTTTCCGGCCTGGGTCTCCTCCACCGAGGCTGCCGTCCGCGCCCAGCAGGAAGGGGTCCCTGGCGCCGGGGTGGCCTTGACCTCGCCCTTCAGGGTAATGGCGGTCGTGCGGTTGTCCTCCACCGTCCTGAACCGCAGGGTCTTACTTCTCAGGCTTGGGGGTGGCAGGCAGGCGGCGGCGGTGGAACCTTGTCGTCCCGGAGAGCGACGCCCGCGGGCGCCCAGCCAGCAGGGCGGTGAGCAGGGCCAGGGCTGTGGCCCGGGCGCCGGTGGTGATGGGCAGGGCGGGGTAGAGCAGGTGGCGGACGCGGTGCATGAGGAGCCTCCGTTGGCGGCCAGGGCCAGGTGGGTGGGGATGGGGCCGGGGGCACGCGCGGGCCTCCAGATCGGTGAGGGCGCGGGCCAGGAGCAGGGGATCGCCGCAGAGCTCGGCGGCCACGTCGTCGCGCAGCAGAGCTCACGCTCGGCGCGGATGCGGGCGGACAGCCACCAGACGGCGGGGTGGTAGAAGAGCAGCACTTCCACCAGGGACTGGAGCAGGTTCACCAGGAAGTCGCCCCGGCGGATGTGGGCCAGCTCATGGGCGAGGATGGCCTCCAGCTGAATGGGCGACAGGCCGGCCAGGGCGCAGGCGGGCAGCAGGATAACCGGGGCGCAGCCAGCCCAGGGCCGTGGGCACCTCCACCGCCGCCGACTGCAGCAGGCGCACGGTGCGGGAGAGTTTCAGCTCCCCTGCAGAGCCTGGAGAGCACCAGGTGCCACTCCGAGGGCACCGGGCTGGCGCTGCGGCGGCGCAGGCGCTGGACGCGGACCCAGCTGCCGAGGAAGCGCGTGGAGAGCAGCAGCACGCCCGCGGCCCAGCCGGCCAGCAGCCAGGGCAGGGCCGGATCCAGCGCGGCCTTCACCCGCTGGGCGAGGGGGGCGGCCGCAGGAGCGGTGGGCGCGGCGGTTTCCACCACCACGCCTCCAGGGGCGAGCGCCTGGGCCGTGGTCTGGCGCTGAGGCACCAGGGGCCGTGGTCGCGGGGCGGCCACCATGAGCAGCAGGCAGGCGCAGGCCAGGCCGTAGCGGGCCCTGGCGCTGGCGCCGCGCAGCAGCACGAGGCCCAGCCAGGCCGCCAGGCCCAGGGCCGCGCCCTGCCACAGGAAGTGGATCAGGGTCCAGCCCAGGCTCTGGGCCCAGGGCTGGTCCACGAACGACAGAAGCGTGGTCATCGCTTCCCTCCTTCCGCCAGGTCGAGCAGCTTGCGGATCTCGGCGAGCTCCTCGTGGCTGGCCTTCCGCGTGGCCAGGGCCTGCATGACCAGGCTGGTGGAGGAGCCGCCGAAGGCCTTGTCCAGCAGGTCGTCCAGCAGGGTCTGCTGGGTCTGCGTCTGGCTCTGGGTGGTCGAGAAGGTGTGCACCCGGTCCGTGATGTCCCGCTGCACCAGGCCCTTCTCGTTCATGATCTGGAGCATCTTCAGGACCGTGGTGTAGCCCAGGTCCTTCTCCGCCGAGAGCACCTCGAAGACCTGCCGCACCGTGCTGGGGCCGCGCTCCCAGAGCACCCGCAGGATGGCGAGCTCGGCGTCGGTGGGACGGGTGGCAGGCTGCATGGGATGGTGTCTCCAACAGGGGAATGCCGAAAAGATACGACAAGTTTCGTAGTCGTCAACGAAATTCTTCGTAATAGGTTTAGCCCCCCGGGAGGAAATCCTTCCGGGGGGCGGTTCCGGGCCGGGGGGCCTGGTTTCCTGGGCTATTCCGCGGGGGTGGCCTGGGCTTCGAGCCGGGCCTTGACCTGCCGCTTGCCGATGCCCCTCAGGGCGGCGATGGCGGCCAGCTGCGTGGCGCGAGGCCGGGACTTCTCGGCCTCCAGTTGTAAACCGTCTGGGCCGAGACGCCCAGGAGCAGGCCATGTCCGCGGCGGACAGCCCCAGCTTTTCCCGCTGCCGGGCCAGGCGCGCGCTGAACCGGATCGGGGCCGCGGCCCCGGAAGGCTCTGCCTGCTCTGAGGCGGCGGCGCGCTTCTTCTCACCACGGGCCAGCTGCTTCTCCAGCGCCGCCACCTGTCGCTTCAGGCCGGCGATGTCGGAGCGGTAGGCCGCGCTGGCCTTCTTGAGGCCTTCGGTGGCGGTGCGCACTTCCTTGCGGGCCAGGCGCAGGATCTCGTCCTTCAGCACGGATGCAATGTTCGGCATGGGTTCTCCTGGCGTCGGGGCCCCGGAGCGGGCGGCCCTTTCTTGATAATAGGGAGTTGCCGGGCGGGGTCAATTACCGTTTCAAAACCGGCTTTATAACTTTGACAATCGGTTCTCTGATCGCTCCAGTTCGGTCCAGGCCGGTGGGGCGGAGGTGGCGAAAGAGGCGGAGAGTTTGTCTTAACTATAATTAATGTTTTAAAATACAAAAAGCATGGGAAGAGGGCGGGCAAGGCGCTTCGGACATTCGTGATCTGCGGCCGGGGTGGTGCTGCAACAGTTATCCAGCAGAAGAACCTTCGGAAGGCGTTCGACGATTTTCGGGGAAGGATCCACGCATGCGCAGCGGCACCCCGGTCAGCCTTGGTCAGACGCCTCCTGGCCCTTCTCCTGATGCTGCTTCCTGTGGGCTGATCGCGGGGCCGCGGCTGGTGCGGGTGGCGGTGTTCCCGCACGCCGGCCACCTTCCAGGAGGCAGGAAACCAGGTCCGGGCTTCTACATCGACATGATCGAAGAGGTGGGCCGGGCCCAGGGCTGGGAGATCCACTATGTCCCCGGCTCCTTCGCCGAAAGCCTCGAGCGGGCTCGCCGCGGCGAAGTGGACCTGGCCACGAGCGTGGCCTTCACGGAGCGGGCGCAGTACCTCGACTACGGCAAGGAGGTCACCCTCACCGTCTGGAGCATCCTCTACGCGAATCCCAAGGTGCCGATCCAGAGCGTCTTCGATGTGCGCGGGCGCCGGGTGGCGGTCATGAAATCCGACGTGAACGGCCAGCACTTCATCGACCTCTGCCGGAAGTTCGAGATCCAGGTGGATTTCGTGGTGGTTCCCTCCTTCGAGGACGTGATGCTCACCGTGGCGGCCGGCGCGGCCGACGCCGGCGTGACCACCAGCATCTTCAGTGCTCGCGCGAGGTGATTTCCAGGTGGTGCGCACGCCGGTGGTCTTCAATCCCTTCCCGTCTATTTCGCCACCACCCGGGGCCGCAACGCCGACCTGCCGGGCCCTCGACACCTACCTCGCCGAGGGGCCGGGGCAAGGCGGACTCAGGATACACGAAGGCCATCGACCGGTGGATGCAGTCCGGCGGCATGGTGCAGGGCTCCCCTCTGGCTCCCGCGGGCCGCCCTGGCCCCTGGTGCTGCTGCTGACCCTCACCTTCAGCCTCATGCTCCTGTTCCGCTACCGGGTGCGCCGGGCCACGGCGGAGGTGCGCGCGCTGAACGCGGAGCTGGAGAAGGAGCTGGTGGAGCGCCGCCGGCGGGAGGACGTGATCCTGAACGTGGCCAGCGGAGTCTCCGCCGTGACGGGGGACACCTTCTTCCAGGAGCTCACGCGCTACCTGGCCCAGGCGGCCCACGCCGACGCGGCGCTGATCGGCGAAGGCTTCCTGAAGGATGGCGCGGAGTGGGTCCGCACCCTGGCCGTGTCCCTCGACGGCCAGGCGATCCCCGGCTTCAATGCCCCTGGCCGGGACCCCCTGCCCAAGGTCTACAAGGGCGAGCCCTGCACGTATCGAAGGGGTCCAGCAGCTGTTCCCGGGCTTCGACCTGCTCCGGCAGCTGGGCGCGTCGGCCTACGTGGGCTGCCCCCTCCTGGACGCCTCGGGCCGCACCCGGGGCATGCTGGCCGTCCTGAAGCGCCAGCCGGAGGACCACCCGGAGGAGACCGCCTCCCTGCTGCGCATCTTCTCGAGCCGCGCCACGGCGGAGCTGGAGCGCCGCGCGGCGGAGCGGGAGCGGCAGCTCATGGAACAGCAGATGCAGCACGTGCAGAAGCTGGAGAGCCTGGGCCTGCTGGCCGGGGCATCGCCCGACTTCAACAACCTGCTGACGGCCATGCTGGGCCACCTGAACCTCGCCCAGTCGCGGCTCAGCCCCGAATCGCCGGCCCATCCCTCGCTGGGCAACCTGGAGCGGATCATCCACCGCACCGCGGAACTGACCCGGCAGATGCTCGCCTACTCAGGGAAGGAGGCGCTTCCTGGTGCAGAACCGCGACCTGAACCAGGTCATCCGGGAGATGGTCCACCTGCTGGAGGTCTCCATCTCCAAGAAGGTCGCCCTCCGGCTCGGCCTGGCCGGGGCCCCGGTGCCCATCCAGGCCGACGCGGCGCAGATCCAGCAGGTGCTCATGAACCTGGTGACCAACGCGGCGGACGCCATCGGCGACCAGGAAGGCACCATCCGGATCACCACGGCGGTGACGGCCCTGGACCGGGCCTACCTCGACCAGGTCTTCCAGGGCCAGGAACTGCGGCCTGGCACCTACGCCGTCATGGAAGTGCAGGACTCCAGGCTGCGGCATGAGCCCCGAGGTGCTGTCCCGCATCTTCGATCCCTTCTTCACCACCAAGGCCACGGGCCACGGACTTGGGCTTTCGGCCACCCTCGGCATCCTCCGCGGCCACCATGCGGGCCTGCGGATCTACAGCGAGCCGGGCCGGGGCAGCACGTTCAAGGTGCTCTTCCCGGTCGCCGATGGGGTCGCCGACGGAGGGCCCCGAAGCAGCGGCCCCGGTCACCCTCGCCGGGCTTCGCGTGCTCCTGGTGGACGATGAGGTGATGCTGCGGAATCCACCTCCGAGGCCCTGCAGTCCCTGGGCGTGGCGGTCGTCCTGGCGGCGGATGGGCAGGAGGCCGTGGACCTGGTCAAGCAGCAGGGGCCTCCCCTGGATCTGGTCTTCATGGACCTGACCATGCCCCGCATGGATGGGCGGGAGGCCTTCCAGCAGATCCGCCGGCTCTGCCCCGGGGTGCCCGTGGTGCTCACCAGCGGCTACAACGAGCAGGAGTCCATCCAGGACTTCATCGGCCGCGGCCTCGCCGGATTCCTCCAGAAGCCCTACACCCTCAAGGCCCTGGGCGAGACCCTCCAGCGCTGCGCCCGGCGCAGGCCGGCGGATTAGCCCGGTGGCCCAGCTGCCCCCTGGGCTGGCCTGACATGGCGTTGTCACCTGCCCTGACAGCGGAGACCCCGCTTTCTGGAAGGATGGAGCGGAGGCGCCATGCAGCACCAGAAGTCATCGCCTGGTCGCCCACGATCACGGAAGAAGGACCTCATCGAGTGGGTCTCCTGGAACCACGCGCTCCTGGCGGAGCACCGCCTCGTCTGCACAGGCACCACCGGCCGGCTGGTGGAGGAGGCCCTGGCGCGGAAGGCGGCCGAAGCGGAGGGCACCTTCCCATGCCCCATCCAGAAGCTCAAGTCAGGCCCCTGGGCGGGGACCAGCAGCTGGGCGCCCTCATCGCCGAGGGGAAGGTCGACGTGGTCATCTTCTTCTGGGACCCCATGCAGCCGCAGGCCCACGATGTGGACGTGAAGGCCCTCCTGCGGCTGGCGGTGGTCTACAACATCCCCATGGCCTGCTCCCGCAGCACCGCCGACTTCCTCATCTCCTCGCCCCTCATGACCCGCCCCTACGCCCCCGCCGCGACGGACTACTCGGCCTACATCGGCCGGCAGGTGGACTGACCACCTGCGTCCGGCGGCTTCCGTGACCAGGACGGGTGTCCGTCCGTCGGGATGGAATTTTGGCGGGACACCCCAGCCATTTCAGGCCGTGTCCTGGCTCCTGCCGGTTTGCCCGAGCCTCCCGGCAAGCTGGGATTTGGCGACTTCAGCTTCCCAGATTTCGGGTGAACAACCTGATTGGCACTTACACCTAGTCATCCGTCCGCAGCCGATAACCCACCCCCGGCTCGGTCTGGAGGTATCTGGGCCGCGAGGGCTCCGCTTCCAGCTTGTGCCGCAGTTGGGTCATGTAGACCCGCAGGTAGAGCGGCTGGGCGCCGGCGGCCCCGCCCCAGACCTCCTTCAGCAGCTGGCGGTGGGTGACCACCTTCCCGGCGTGGCGGATGAGGGTGGTGAAGAGGCTGTATTCCAGGGGCGTGAGGTGGACTTCCTTCCCGTCCATCAGCACCTGGCGCTTGGCCAGATCCACGCGCCAGCGGTCCAGGACGAACACCGGCTCCTGCTGGGTTTCCGGGCCCGCATGGCGCAGGGCCACGCGGACGCGGGCCAGCAGCTCGCGGGTGCCGAAGGGCTTGGTGAGGTAGTCATCGGCGCCGGCGTCCAGGGCGCCCACCTTGTCCGTTTCCTGCCCCCGGGCCGAGATCACGATCACGGGCGTGCGACTCCATTCCCTCAGCCGGACCACCAGGTCGAGGCCATCCATGTCCGGCAGGCCCAGGTCCAGCAGGATCGCCTCGGGCCGGTGCTGGACGGCCAGGGCCAAGCCCTCCTGGCCGGTACCCGCCTCCAGGTAGCGGTAGCCGCTGCCCTCCAGCGCCACCCGGAGGAAGCGGCGCATCTGCGGCTCGTCCTCCACCAGCAGGATGAGGGCTCCGGCTCCGGTCATGGGGCTTCCTCCGGCATCACGGGCGGCGTCCCCAGGGGCAGGGTCACCAGGAACTGGGCGCCGCCCTGGGGGTGGTTCACGGCCTGGATGCGCCCGTGGTGGGCCGTCACGATGCCCTTGCAGATGGCGAGGCCCAGCCCGGCCCCGGGCCGGTTCGAGGCGGCCTGCCCGCGGGCCAGCTTCTCGAAGATGCGCTCCTCCTCCCCGGCGGGGATGCCTGGGCCCTGGTCGGCGATGGAGAGGGTGAGCGACTTCCCGGCGGCCCAGGCCTTGATGTCCACGGGCGTGTCCGGCGGCGAGTATTTCAGGGCGTTGTCGAGGAGGTTCAGCAGCAGCTGCTCCATGAGCACGCCATCCATGGCCGCGAGCGGCAGGTCCTCGGGCAGGGCCACGCGCACCCGGTGGGCCTCGGACGCCAGCTCCCGGCGGTTGAGGGCGGCGCCCACCACCTCCTCCAGGGGCATCCACTCGGTGTGCAGGTCCAGGGCCCCGGATTCCAGGCGGGTGATGTCCAGCAGGTTGCTGACCAGGCGGTGGAGCCGCTGGGCCTCGTCCTGGGCGGACTGGAGCAGCTCCCGCCGGGCGGGTTCGGGAAGGTCCGGCGTCTCCAGGGCCGTGCTGACGGCCCCGGTGATGACGCCCAATGGCGTGCGCAGGTCATGGGAGACGGAGCTGAGCAGCGCGTTGCGGAGCCGCTCCTCGTCCGCCCGCCGCTTGTCCACGGCGCCCTGCTCGGCCAGGAGGGCCCGCTCCAGGGCCAGGGCCGTCTGCGTGGCGAAGGCCTCGAGCAGCTGGCGCTGGTCCGGCTCGGCCCAGCGGGGGGCGCCCTCGGGGAGCAGGCCCAGGACCCCGATGGCGCCGGCGGCTCCCTTGAGGGGCAGGTAGGTGGCGCGGGCGCCGGGCAGGGTGAGGGTGCCGAGACCCGCGGGTTCCGCATGGTCAAAGACCCACTGGGCCACGCCCAGTTCCTGGTCGTTGAGGGGGAAGGCCAGGGGGTGGGCGGGCGCCTGCAATCGCCCATGCTCGTCGGGCCGCAGCAGTACGCCCTGGCTCTGGAACTGGGTAGCCACGTTCTGGAGGGCGGAAGCCACCAGGGCCGCGGACCCCGAACTGCGGGCCAGCTCCTGGCCCAGGCGGTAGAGGGCGTGGGTGCGCTGCTCCCGACCGCGCGCCAGGCGGGCCTGGGCGCGGATGCGCTCCGTGAGGTTGCCGATGACCACGCCGATCAGCAGCATCACGGCGAAGGTGCCCACGTGGCGGAAATCGGTGACGGCGAAGGTGTAGTAGGGGGGCACGAAGAGGAAGTTCAGGGCCGCCACGCTGAGCACGGAGGCCAGCAGGGAGGGGCCTCGGCCGAAGCGCGTGGCCACGATCAGGATGCCCAGGAGGTAGACCATGACGATGTCCGCCAGCTCGGTCTTGCGGAAGATGAGGCTCGCGAGGGTGCTGGCCAGGACCACGGTCAGGGCGCTCAGCAGGTAGTTGCGCAGGGGGCTCGTGATGGTGCGCCGGATGAGGGGGGTGGCCGGTTCGCGGCCCGGTTCGCCGCTGATGACGTAGACATCAATGGTGCCGCTGTCGCGGATGAGGTCGTCCACCGTGGAGCCCATCAGCAGCTCCACCCAGCGGGGCCGGGAGGGCTTCCCCACCACGAGCTTGGTGATGTTCCGGTCCCGGGCGAAGGTCAGGATGTCCTCCACCAGGGCGCCGGCCCCTTCGATGACGGCCGTCTCGCCGCCCAGCTTCTCGGCCAGGCGCAGGTTGGCCTCCAGGCGCGTGCGGTCCTCGTCCGTGAAGCGGAGGTGCTGGCGGGACTCCACGTAGAGGGCCAGCCAGGGCGCCCCCAGGGCCCCCGCCATGCGGCGGGTGCCGCGGATGAGGCGCTCCGACAGCTCTCCCGGGCCCACGCACACGAGCAGGCGGTCACCGGCGGCCCAGGTCTTGCGGATGCCCTCGGAGGCCATGTAGCGGCGCATCTGCGCGTCCACGCTCTCGGCGGTGTGGCGCAGGGCAAGCTCGCGCAGGGCCAGGAGGTTGCCCTTGCGGAAGAAGTGGTCCTGGGCGTGGCGGGCCTGGTCCGGCAGGTAGACCTTGCCCTCCTTCAGGCGGAGCAGCAGGTCGTCGGGCGGCAGGTCCACGAGCTCCACCTCGTCGGCCCGCTCCAGCACGGTGTCGGGCACGTTCTCCCGGACGATCACGCCCGTGATCTGGGCCACCACATCCTTCAGGCTCTCCAGGTGCTGCACGTTCAGGGTGGTGTAGACGTCGATGCCCGCATCCAGCAGCTCCAGCACGTCCTGCCAGCGCTTGGCGTGCCGGGACCCCATCACGTTCGAGTGGGCCAGCTCGTCCATGAGGATCAGCCCGGGCCGCCGCTGCAGGGCCGCGTCGAGGTCGAACTCCGGCAGAAACTGGCCCGCGTAGGCCAGCTCCCGGCGGGGCAGCACCTCCAGCCCTTCGATGAGGGCGGCCGTCTCGCTGCGGCCGTGGGTCTCCACCACGCCGATGACCACGTCGAGGCCCTCGGTGCGGCGCTCCTGGGCCTCGGACAGCATGGCGTAGGTCTTGCCGACGCCGGGCGCCGCACCGAAGAAGACCTTGAGCTTGGCACGCCGGGCGCGGGCCTCCTCCTCCTGCACCCGACGGAGCAATGGGTCAGGGTCCGGCCTTCGCGGTTCGCGCACCCGCCAAGCCTAGCGCAGGCCGGACCGATCAGCGGCCGCCTTGAGCGTTTCCTGAATTCCTAACGCCTTCTTAACACCCATCCGGGCCATGCTCCTGGATCGCCGATCGTGGGGACGTCGCCACCGTACGAGCCTGTCCCGCCCAGGCGGTCATCCACCTCAGGAACTTGCAGCCATGCCCAACTTCAGAGCCCTTCTCCTGGGGCGCCGGCTCTCCACTGAGGAGAGCCACGAGACCAGGATCAGCAATCCCATCGCTCTGGCGGTGTTCAGCTCGGATGCGCTGTCCTCCGTGGCCTACGGCACCCAGGAGATCATGGTCCCCCTCACCGCGGCCATCTCCATCTACGGGGCGGGGGTGCTGGGCTGGTCCTGGTGGGTGGCCCTTGGCATCGTGGCCCTGCTCCTGATCCTGACCGTGAGCTACCGCCAGACCATCCACGCCTACCCCAGCGGCGGCGGCGCTTACCTGGTGGCCAAGGACAACCTGGGAGAGCTGGCGGCCCAGACGGCGGGCGCCTCGCTGCTGACGGACTACATCCTCACCGTGGCCGTCTCCGTGTCGGCCGGTGTCTCGGCCATCATCTCCGCCTTCCCCGGGCTGGAGGCGCACCGCATCCTCCTCGCCGAAGGCATCATCGCCTTCATCGCCATGATGAATTTGCGAGGCGTGAAGGAAAGCGGGTTCATCTTCTCCCTGCCGACCTACGGGTTCGTGCTCTGCATCCTGAGCCTGCTGGCCAAGGGGTTCTGGAACGCGGCCACGGGGCAGGAGGTGGCCGTGGCCCCGGCGGCCGCCGTGCAGCTCGAAGGCACCTCCCGGCTGGCGGCCGTCTGGCTGCTGGCCCGGGCCTACAGCGCCGGCTGCACGGCCCTGACGGGGGTGGAGGCCATCAGCAACGGCGTCACGGTCTTCAAGGAACCCGTCTCCCACAACGCTTCCAAGACCATGACCTGGATGGTGGTGGTCCTGGGGACCATGTTCCTGGGCATCACCTACCTGGCCAACCACCATGGCCTGACCTACCACCCGGACTCGCCCGAGACCCTGCTGTCCCAGCTGACCCGCACCATCCTGGGTGGCGCGGAGCGCGGCCTGCCGAGGCTGGCCTATCTCACCACCATGGGGTTCACCATGGCCATCCTGGCTCTGGCGGCCAACACCGCCTACGCGGACTTCCCGCGGCTGGCGGCGCTCCAGGCCCGGGATGGCTACCTGCCCCGCCAGTTCTCCAGTCAGGGGGACCGGCTGGTCTTCTCCAACGGGATCTTCATCCTCTCCCTGGCGGCCGGCTTCCTGGTCCTGCTCTTCGGAGGAAAGGAGGACCATCTCCTGCCCCTCTACGCCGTGGGGGTGTTCCTGGGTTTCACCATCAGCCAGACCGGGATGGTGCTGCGCTGGCGCCGCCTCAAGGGCAAGGCCTGGCAGCTGAAGTCCCTGATCAACGGGCTCGGCGCCGTGACCACGCTCGTCGTGATGCTGGTGATCGCCGTGACCCGGTTCACACACGGTGCCTGGGTCGTCCTCGTCCTCATCCCCCTCATGGTCCTCACCTTCTTCAACATCCACCGGCACTACATCCGCGTGAAGTCGATCCTGGCCGCGAGCCGGGTGGACTTTCTTGGCCCCCGTAGGAACCGGGTGGTAGTGCTGGTCTCCGGCATCCACGCCGGGGTCGTCCAGGCCCTGAACTACGCGAAGGTCATCGCGGACCACGGCCAGGTGGAGGCCCTCACCGTGGACTTCCCCGACGAGCAAGGCCGGGACAGCCTGTCCCTGGAGCGCCTGCGATCCGATTGGCCCAGATACAGCGAGGGCATCCCCCTTCGGGTCCTGCGCAGCCCCTATCGGAAAGTGGTGGAGCCCATCGTGGGGGAGCTTGAGCGCATGCGGCTTGTCGAGCCGGAATACACCATCACCGTGATCCTGCCGGAATTCATCACCGGGCATTGGTGGGCCAACCTGCTGCACAACCAGACCGCCATGCGGATCAAAGGGACCCTGCTCCTCATGCCCAAGATCATCGTGATCTCCATCCCCTACCACCTGGAACCCCTGGTCGAATAGGTCAGCGAGCGGCCGATCACCTGGGCTGGAGCACCTCGAGGGCCAGGTTCAGGCGAAGGACATTCACCCGGGATGCGCCCAGCGCGGCAAACTGCGGACGCTGGGTGTGGTTCAGCACGAGCTCCCGCACTCTGGCTTCCTCCAGCCCCCGAGCCTTGGCCACTCGGTGCACCTGGAACGCAGCTGCGGCGGGGCTGATGTGGGGATCCAGGCCGCTGGCGGAAGCCGTCACGAGGTCCACGGGCACGGGGCCGTTGGCCTCGGGATCCGCCGCGCGAAGGGCGGCGATGCGCCCTGCAACCGCCTCCTTCAGTGCAGGGTTGCTGGGGGCCAGGTTCGAGCCGCCGCTGTTGGCGCCGTTGTAGGGCCGGGGCTTGCCGCTGGCATCCACCGTGGCCGAGGGGCGGCTCCAGAAATCCCCGGGGGCCGTGAAAGGCTGGCCGATAAGCTCGGAGCCGATCACCTGCCCGTTCTTCTGGATGAGGCTGCCCGCGGCCTGCTTCGGGAAGATGACCCTGGAAAGCCCCGTGATGAGCGCGGGGTAGGCCAGGCCGGTGAGGACGCTGAGCGCGATGAAGGAGACGAGGGCGGGGCGGAGTTGCAGGTTCATGGGAGCACCTGACATGGATTTCAATGAAGCGAAGGGAAGAACTGATTCACCACGAAGAGTGGTGACTGCCTCTTTGCATGACTCAAGCAGCCAAGTGGAGCGCGACGAGCAGCCGGTCGATGAGCTTGATGCCGATGAAGGGCACCACCAGGCCGCCGGCGCCGTAGATGAGGAGGTTCCGCTGCAGCAGGTGGGCGGCGCCCACGGGGCGGGCATCACACCACGCAGGGCCAGGGGGATGAGCACGACGATGATCAGCGCGTTGAAGATCACCGCCGAGAGGATGGCGCTCTCGGGGCTGTGCAGGCCCATGATGTTGAGCGCGCTCAGGGCGGGGTAGGTGGCCACGAAGGCCGCGGGCAGGATGGCGAAGTACTTGGCCACGTCGTTGGCGATGCTGAAGGTGGTGAGCGAGCCGCGGGTCATGAGCATCTGCTTGCCGATCTCCACGATCTCGATGAGCTTGGTGGGATTGGAATCCAGGTCCACCATGTTCCCGGCCTCCTTGGCGGCCTGGGTGCCGCTGTTCATGGCCACGGCCACGTCGGCCTGGGCCAGGGCGGGGGCGTCGTTGGTGCCATCCCCGGTCATGGCCACGAGCCGCCCGCCGGCCTGGTACTCGCGGATGAGCTTTAGCTTGGCCTCGGGCTTGGCCTGGGCCAGGAAGTCGTCCACGCCCGCTTCGGCGGCGATGGCCGCGGCGGTCAGCGGGTTGTCGCCGGTGATCATGACGGTCTTGATGCCCATGCCGCGCAGCTCGGCGAAGCGCTCTTTGATGCCGCCCTTCACGATGTCTTTCAACTGGATGACGCCCAAGGCATGCGCCCCTTCGGCCACCACCAGCGGGGTGCCTCCCGCCATGGCGATCTGATCCACGGTGCGACGCAGATCCTCGGGGAACTTGCCGCCCTGGGACTGGACGTAGTCCTCGATGGCGGAAGCCGCGCCCTTGCGGATCTGACGATCACCGAGGTTCACACCGCTCATGCGGGTCTGGGCCGTGAATCGGACGAAGTGGGCATCGAGGGACTGGAGGTCCCGCTCCCGGAGGTCGTACTGCTCCTTGGCCAGCACCACGATGCTGCGTCCCTCGGGCGTCTCGTCCGACAGCGAGGAGAGTTGCGCGGCATCGGCCAGGGCCTTGACGTCGACACCCTCGGCGGGCAGGAAGGCCACGGCCTGGCGGTTGCCCAGGGTGATGGTGCCGGTCTTGTCCAGCAGCAGCACGTCCACGTCACCGGCGGCTTCCACGGCGCGGCCCGAGGTGGCGATGACGTTGGCCTGGATCATGCGGTCCATGCCGGCGATGCCGATGGCCGACAGCAGGCCGCCGATGGTGGTGGGGATGAGGCAGACCAGCAGGGAGACCAGGACGGTCAGGCTCACGGGGCTGCCCTGGCCCGCGGCCCTGGTAGCGAAGAGGGAGAAGGGCAGCAGCGTGGCCACGGCCAGGAGGAAGACGATGGTGAGGCCCGCCAGGAGGATGTCCAGGGCGATCTCGTTGGGCGTCTTCTGGCGCTTGGCGCCTTCCACCATGGCGATCATGCGGTCGAGGAAGCTCTCGCCGGGGTTGGAGGAGATGCGGATCACCAGCCAGTCGGAGAGCACCAGGGTGCCGCCTGTGACGGCGGAGCGGTCGCCGCCGCTCTCGCGGATGACGGGGGCGCTCTCGCCCGTGATGGCGCTTTCGTTCACGGACGCCACGCCCTCGACCACTTCTCCATCGCCCGGGATGGTTTCCCCGGCTTCCACCAGCACCAGATCGTTGATGTGCAGGTCAGGCGCGTCGACCACCCTGTGGCCGCCCAGGCGGTCCGTGCCGGCCAGCCGCTTGGCTTTCACCGCCCGCTTGGACTTGCGCAGGGAGTCGGCCTGGGCCTTGCCCCGGCCCTCGGCCATGGCCTCGGCGAAGTTGGCGAAGAGCAGGGTGAACCAGAGCCAGAGGGAGATGGCCAGGATGAAGCCGGGGCGACCTTCCCCGTGGCCCGAGAGCGCCTGCAACCACAGGCCCGTGGTGAAGGCGCTGCAGATCCAGACGGTGAACATGACGGGATTCCGCAGCTGGTGCAGAGGGTTCAGCTTTCGAAAGGAGTCGAACACCGCACGGCGCACGATGCCGGGTTCGAAGAGGGGGCGGGCTTGACGAGTGGTCCCAACTCGCGTCTGCGAGGGTTGGGGAACGTCCTGGCGATAAGGGGAAACCATGGTCAGCTCCAGACTCAGCGCAGGGCCAGCTGTTCGGCGATGGGACCCAGGGCCAGGGCAGGCAGGTAGGTCAGGGCGCCCACCAGAAGGACCACCCCCACCAGCACGGCCACGAAGAGGGGCGTGTGCGTGGGCAGGGTGCCCAGCCCCTCGGGCGTGACCTTCTTCCGGCCCAGGGAACCGGCGATGGCCAGCACCGGGAGGATGACGCCGAAGCGGCCCACCAGCATGGCCAGGGCCAGGCCGTAGTTGTAGAAGGGGATGTTGACGCTGAGGCCGCCGAAGGCGCTGCCGTTGTTCTGGGAGGCGCTACTGAAGGCGTAGAGGATCTGGGTGAAGCCGTGGGGACCGGGGTTGGAGACCGAGGCCGTGGCGGTGGTGGAGAGCACGGCCGCCGCGGTGCCAATGAGGATGGCGGCCGATGGCAGGAGGATGGCGATGGAGGCCATCTTCATCTCGAAGGCCTCGATCTTCTTGCCCAGGTATTCCGGGGTGCGGCCCACCATGAGGCCGCCGATGAACACGGCCACCAGGGCGAACAGCAGCATGCCGTAGAGCCCCGAGCCCACGCCGCCGAACACCACCTCACCCAGCTGGATGAGCCACAGGGGCACGAGGCCGCCCAGGGGCGTGAAGGAGTCGTGCCAGCCGTTGACGGCCCCGCAGGAGGCCGAGGTGGTGATGGTGGCGAAGAGGGAGGTGGCCCCGGTGCCGAAGCGGACTTCCTTGCCCTCCATGTTGCCGCCGCCCTGCTGGAGGGTGGCGACCTGATCCACGGGGAGGTTCTTGAGGCCGGCATTGCCCCTGGCCTCGGCCCAGGTGGTGGCGGACAGGGCCAGCACGAAGAGGAGGGTCATGGCGGCCAGCACGGCCCAGCCTTGGCGGCGATCCTTCACCATTTTCCCGAAGGTGAGGCAGAGGGCCGCCGGGATGGCGAAGATGGCCAGCATGTGGATGAGGTTGCTGAGGGCGTTTGGGTTTTCAAAGGGGTGGGCGGAGTTGGCGTTGAAGAAGCCGCCCCCGTTGGTGCCCAGCATCTTGATGGCCACCTGGGAGGCCACGGGGCCCATGGCGATGACCTGGCCGGACGCGGTGTGCACATAGGCCGCGAAGGTCTGGATGGTGCCCTGGGAGACCAGCAGGAGGGCGATGATCGCGCTGAGGGGCAGCAGCACGTAGAGGGTGGCGCGGACCAGGTCGGCCCAGGCGTTGCCGATGCCGTTGGAGGTGCGGCGCACCAGGCCGCGGATGAGGGCCACCAGCACGGCCATGCCCGTGGCGGCGGAGAGGAAGTTCTGCACCGTGAGGCCCAGCATCTGGGTCAGGTAGCTCAGGGTGCTCGCCGCCGTAGGCCTGCCAGTTGGTGTTGGTCATGAAGCTCACGGCGGTGTTGAAGGAGAGGTCCGTGGACAGCTTGGCCATGCCTTCGGGTTCAAGGGCAGGGCGCCCTGGGCCTTCTGGAGGGCGAAGACCGCCAGGAAACCGAGGACATTGAAAAGGGCGATGGACCAGGCATAGGCCTTCCAGCTCATGTCCTCGTCGCCTCGGATGCCCATGAGGCGGTAGAGGCCCCCGTTCGATGGGGCCGAGCAAGGGATGCAGGAAGGTGCGTTTCGCCCTCCATCGCCTTGGCGATGAACGGCCCCAGGGGAACCGCGATGGCAAGGAGGAGGATGAGGAACAGGAGGTTCTGGATCCAGGCCGCGGTCATTGAAACTTCTCCGGCTTCAGCAGGGCGAAGCCGAGGTAGCCCAGCAGGCCCAGGGCCAGCAGGGCGGCGACGACGAGGAGGCGGCCATTCGAAGGATCCTGAGGTGGTGGTGAACTGGGCGATGAACCAGAAGACGAGGGGCAGGGACAGAGCACCAGCAGCCACCGGGCGGTGGTCCGGGCGGTCCGTCCCCTCGGAGCGGTGGTTCCGGGCGGTCCTCACGCCCAGCCAGGCCACCAGCGTGGCGAGGGGGAAGAACCATGGCATGACGAGGTGCAAAGCGGCTCCTGCTGCGGCCGGGTCCGGTGGCGTCGAGGAGAGGCGGCGTGCTTCCCCTGCCGATGACCAGGCACCCGGAAGCATGGCCGCGGAGGGCGTTAAGGCGGCGTTAGGAGTCTGGGCGGTCCCGTTAGGTTTTTGTTGGAGGCCGCCTGCGACGTCTTGCCGCATTCCCGGGAAGGTCCCGACCGCTCTAGGTTTGGATTCAGCCAGGCAGAGGGGTGGAATGGGGTTCCAGGGAGGTGCGGGGCGGAGTGGGATGCTTCCCGGATCCGCTGCCGGAAATTCGACGCCGTGGGCGATGGCCCAGGCCCGCCCAGGGGAGGCCGCCACCTGGACCACCTGCTCCCTGTGACGCAGCGGGACCGGCGGTTCCCGGCCACCTCGCCTTCGACCTGTGCAGCTGTTCCGCGCCGAGGAGGCCCGGCTGAGCCTGGTCCGGTCACCCTGCTGGGGAGCGGCGTCGGGAGTAATCGCCCGCCTCGCCCAGGTGGTGCCCGCGAGCCATGAGGCAGCAGGGACCAGGGCCTGGATGTGAGCGGCGGCATCCAGGCCTTCCTCCGCGCCTGGCACTGTCACCAGGAGCTGAGCCTCCGTGGCGTGGCCGCCGGGATGATGGGGCACTGGAGGTTTGGTGCACCGGTCCTTCTGCCTCGCTCCCTGGATCCGGCTCGGGACGAAACCCTGGCCCCTGGTCCAGGTTCGCGGGTTGTAGCTCGTGGTGGTGGGCTGGCTCGGGGCAACTGGCCCACGCGAGTCCGCTGCCCGGCCCGGGGCCCCGCCGGTCCCCCGACCAGGGCGCCAGATCCGACTGGGGGCACAGCCTTCTTCGATCCCCGTCTCTCGCTCGACGGCACCCGCAGCTGCGCCAGTTGCCACGATCCGGCGAAGGCCCGGGCGAACCACGACCGCACGGACACGGGCGTCCTGGGCCGGGTCGGCGGCCGGAATTCGGGAACGGTGCTGGATGCCGCCCGGATGGAGCACCAGTTCTGGGATGGCCGGGCGGCTTCCTCGAGGACCAGGGGCCTGGGGCCCCATTTTGAATCCACTGGAAATGGGGAGACCGCCCCCGGTGTCCTGGCCAAGCTGGAGGCCATCCCGTCCTCAGTAACCCAATTTCGCAGCTGTGTTCCGGGGCGGTGTCACGCAGGCCCGCGTGGCCAGGGCCCCGGGCAGCCTTCGAGCGCACGGTGGTGTCGGGCCCTCGCCCTACGACCGTTTCCGGCGGGGCGAGTGGGGCCACGTCCGGAAGCCGCCCGGCGCGGTCTGGAACTCTTGAGGAAAGGCGCGCTGCTTCCGGTGCCACAACGGGACCTGGAGCTGTCCAACCAGGGCTTCGGGCTAACCCGGGGTGGGGCCTGACGGATCCGGGAGGCCGGGACCTGGGCCGCGAGGTGGTCACGGGGGACCCTGAGGACCGGGGGCCAGTTCTGGACGCCGGGTCTGGGCAACGTGGCCCTGACCTGGCCCTATTTCCACGATGGCTCGGCTCCCACTCTGGAGGCGGTGATCGACCTCACGACCAGGGCGGGGTACCCAATCCGGAACCTGGACCCGAGGCTCTGCCCCCGGGGCTGACGCCGGAGGAGAAGCGCGAGCCCGGGCATTCCTGGAGGCCCTGACGGGAACGCCGCACGAGGCCCGGAAACTGACCTGCCCAGGTAGGGTCTGCGACATCTTGACGCAGGCTGGGGAGCGCTCAGGAGTCGCTAGGGTCAATTGATCCCCGGGAGAACATTCCATGACCCTGCCCCGCTTCTGCATCCGCCTCTCCCTCGTCTGCGCCCTGCCTCTCTGCGGAGCGGACGCGGAGGACAAGGGCAAGCCCAAAAGCCCGCCCCCCCGCCTGGAGCCCTCTGCCGTGGTGGAGGTCACTGCCCCCTGCCCACGGAGCCCCTGGTCACCGTGATGGATCCCCAAGGCGCCCCGCCAGCCGCTGCCCGCGCAGGATGGCGCTGGTACCTGAAGGGCATTCCCGGCTTCGCGGTGATCCGCAAGGGCGGCACCGCGACGGTGATCCGGTGCTGCGCGGCATGGTCGGATCGCGGCTGAACATCCTGCTGGACGGCGAACAGCTGCTGGGCGGTTGCGGAATGCGGATGGATCCACCCACGGCCATGTCTTCCCGAGTCCTACGCCGACCGCATCACCGTGGTGAAGGGGCCCAGACTGGTAAAGCTCTACGGCCCCGGCAACTCGGCGGGCTGGTGCGCTTCGAACGCGCCAACGAGCGCTTCTCTTCCAGCAGCCCGGCTTCCGGGGAGTCGCCAGCCTCATGGGCGGCAGCTTCGGCCGCAACGATGCCGTGCTGGACGCCACGGGCGGAACCTCTCGGCGTTCTACGTGCGCGGGATCGGCACCTGGTCCCACTCCAACGACTACGAGGACGGCAAGGGCACCAGCATCCATGCGCGCACACCCGCTGGAGCGCCAATGCGGCCTTCGGCTGGACCCGAGCGATGACACCCGGCTGGAGCCTCGGGCACCTCGCAATGGCGAGGCCGCCTACGGGGACCGCATTCATGGATGGCGCCAGTTCCTGCGCGAGAACCTGGGCTTCCGCGGGGCGGCGCCGGCTGACCGGACCGGGCATCGAGAAGGTGGAGTTCCAGGTCTACTGCAACCAGCGTGGACCACGTGATGGACAACTACACCCTGCGCACCTTCACGCCCACGATGATGATGCCAGGCCCATGGTGAACGGTCCCGACCGCCTGACCTGGTGGCCGCCTCGCCCTGGGCCTGCGGCTGGCCGAGGCCACGAGGTTGACCCCCGGCCTGATACTCAGGCCAACGACCACACCAT
>JADKCH010000029.1 GCA_016714685.1 Candidatus Geothrix odensensis | reverse complement strand
AACGGTAGAGGAAGGGGTTGCCCTTCTCGTCCAGGGCGCGGCGATCGGCGTCGGTGGTGACGGACATCTCGTAGTCGAGGATGGCGTCCCCGATGATCTTGATGGCGGCGGAGCGGCTCTTGAAGCCCTTGGAGCTCAGCTGCAGCTTGCCGTCCTTGCCATAGCCCTTGTAGGAGGTGAACCAGGTCTGGAGGATGCCCGTCACGCCGGGGAATTTCTTGTCGAGTTCCTCGATGCCTTTGATGGAACCGAAGACCGAATTCACGGGGGCCAGGATGATCTTGTCGTCGAGCTCCCCGTTGTCCACCAGGGTCAGGACGCCGATGGGGCGGCACTTGACGATGGTGCCCGTGGGCAAGGCGGGACCCAGGACGATGACGTCCAGGGGATCGCCGTCGCCACCCTTGGACTTGAGCAGCACGCTGCGGGGAACGAGTCCGTAGTTGGCGGGGTAGCCGAGGTACTTCACGAAGCGGGGGGCGCCATCCTTCTGCTCCAGCTCCATGGTGCCGTTGTCGAGCGTTTCAATACTTGGCAGTGGTGCCAGCCGGAATCTCGATGATGGCGTTGATGGTACCGTCCACATTGATGGGGTCGTAGCCGGTCTTGAAGTTCTTCTCGCCTTTGACCACGGACACCAGGGGGGTGACGAGGCCCTGGCCAGCCAGGGGAAGCATCGCGGAAAGGGCGAGGGCGAACCCCAGGGAAGTGATGAGTCGGGTTTTCATATCTGGATATCTCCTGGATTCAAGGGGTGGGAGCTGACTCAGATCAAGAGGGATCGTCGTTGTTGGCGGCCTTGGCCTTCTTGACCTTCTTGGCCTTGGGGGCCGCCGCTTTCGGCGCCTCTTCCGCCATCTTCGCTGGCGCAACCTCGGCGGGCTTGACCGCGGGCTTCTCGACCTTGGGTTCCATGACGGGGCCTGCGGGCATCACGATGACGTGGGGACGGCTCTTCTTCGCGGCATCGTCGTAGGCCAGCTTGGGGCTCTTCATGAGCTCTTCCCGGACGGAGTCATCGGAGTATTCGAGCAGGAAGAAGACGGGTCCCCAGGAGGCGGTTCCCGGATCAACCACCTCGCGAATGAGCGTGGCGGCGTTGACGAGCTGATCGGGCGTGCGGTCGGTGTTGTGCTTGGTGTAGCGGCCGGACTTGTTGTTGATGGTCCAGCTGTTGGACCCCTTGTCGTAGAGGATCTCGCCGCTGATGCGGCCGGGAGCGCCACCCAGCGCGGAGACATGGCCGAAGTTCTCGCGGGTGCCGGGCTTGCGCTTGGACTGATCTTCGGGGCGGAAGAAGCCCTTCTCGTAGGTCCGGCCCAGGGGATGGGCGGCCTCGGGGATGATTCCCACCCGACCCGCGGCGTCGATGACCCAGTTGTAGGGCGCCATCTTGACGTCGAGGATGGCCGGATAGTCCTTGCTGGCCACCTGGAGGTAGGGGTTGAGGATCACCTTGCCGGTCTTGTCCGCTTCGTAGTGCTTGATGTAGGCGGGCTGGGAGAGGTAGCCATACTGCTTGTCCAGAGGCTCCGGGGCCTGCGCGGCCAGGGGCAGGAACGAGCAGGCCAAAAGGACCCGGGCTGGGGATAGAAGGGCATGCCTTTTCATCGTGGGGGTTCTCCTTCGAGATTGGATGAGGATTGGTGGAAAGGGAATTCAGCTACTTGGTGATGGGCCGCTTCAGGAAGATGCGGACCTTGGACCCGCCCCACTTGCCGTCGTCAGCGAGGGCCAGTCCGGCCAGGTCTCCAATTAGGACCTTGCTCATGAACAGTTCCCCCTGCATGTGGGTCTCAGGGTTTTCGTAGAGGGTGAATCCGTCATATCCGTAGGAGAAATCGTAGAGGAAGATCGGACCATCTTCTTTGAGGGACCAGCCTTCCATGGACACCCCGCAGGGCTCCGTGCCTGGGAGCACCACGTAACCAGGCCGGACGCGGTAGGAATAGGCTTTGTTCGATACCAGCTTGGTATCGCCAGACAGACCGAGTTTCAGCAACTCGGGCATGTATTTGGCGAAGTCCCCCAGGGTCATCTTCCCCAGGTCATCGAGGGCAACGGAGAAGCTGGCGCCCTTTTCGATGTAGCCAACCAGCTGGCCACCTTTGCCGATGCCGGCATTGTCCTGGCATTCCTCCTCGCTCTTCACGCCGACCACCTCGAGGGGCGTCGCAATCGTTTTCGCCGGATCCTCGAAGATGGCCTTCACCGTGACCTTGCCCTTCTCGTCCGCAATACCAGCCTTGTACTTCGTGGTGATGCGGATGAGGTAGCCCTGCTTCCAGAGCGCGTGGTCGGCTGTGTCGAAATACTCCTTCGTGGTCATTTCGATCTTCAGGGGATTCTTGTCCTTTTCGGTGACGGTGAAACCCTGCTTGGTCGCAGAGGCCTTAACCTGGGTCCACATGACCTTGAAGGCCTCGGCGGGCGTTCCCTTGGCCTTGGTGGCATCGATGAGGAACTTGTATTCGCGGCCCGCGACGTCTTCGAATGCGGGGGCAGGGTGGGCCTTGATCTGCCGCTTGAAGAGGAAGTCCGGATCGTTTCCGGCCGAAGCCATGATCCCTGTCGTGGCCAGGGCGACCAGTAAGAGATTCCTGAGTTGGCTGATCATGCTAGAGCCTCCATGGGATGGGTTGACCCTTGCCTGGGGTTAGCGGGTCCGGAACGAAGGGGACAGTGGACCAGGGATGGACCAAGGGTCATTCCGAAAAGGCAAGGCCTGGACCATTCCATACCAGTGGGTTAACTTACAAAAAATCACCCAATTACAACTGGGGCTTTGGCGCGGAAGGGTCTAGCTCATGCGGGAATCCGCACCTACAGTGCGGAGTCCCGCTCGGTCACTCGCCGATCGACATCAGCCGGAAGCCCAGATCCAATCGTCAGTCGAGCCTACTTGAAAGCCTGCTCCAGCCCCGGAATGACCTGTTTTTTACGGCTCATGACGCCCGGCAGCCACATGGAACTGCCCTGGGGTTTGGCACCGAATGCTGAAGCCACGATGGCCAGGTCATCGGAAAGCAGGAGGAGTTCAGTCCCCTCCTTGGTGATGTCGGTAAGCATTAGGAAGAGGCTGTGGTAGTTCTCGGCTTTGAGGTCAACCATGGCCTGAAGGAGATCCTTTTTCATGGGCGTGAGGATGGCGAGATCCACCACCTCCAACTGGCCGACGCCCACTTTGCGGCCGTTCATGACGAAGGTCTTGAAGTCCCGCTTTAAGAGCTCTGCGGCCGGTACTCCCTTGAGTTGGGACTTCACCTCGAACAGCTTCAAGCCCAGGGCTTCTGGATCCTTGATGCCCGCGACCTTCGCCAGCCGGGTGGCCGTGGCGCGATCCTCAGGCGTGGTTGTGGGGGATTTGAAAATGACCGTGTCGGAAAGAATCGCGCAGAGCATACCCCCTGCAATGGCCTTCGGAATGGGAACGCCTGCGGTGGCGTACATGCGAGCGATGATGGTACTCGTCGATCCAACGGGGAAGACCCATGCCTCTAGGGGTTTGTCGGTGGCAAGCCCGCCCAGCTTGTGATGATCGATCAGGCCGACGATCTCAGCTTTGGCCAGGTCTGCGGGAGCCTGCGGATAGTCTGAGTGATCCACCAGGATCACCTTGCGTCCCGCCACACTGGTCTCGACCCTTGGGGCGGTCAAATGAAAGGTCTCCAGCACGAATTGTGTTTCCGGATTAGCCGGACCCTGAGCCACCGCGACGGCGGCAATACCCTGGAGGTTCTTCAGGTGGGCCACGGCAATGGCAGCCACGATACTATCCGTGTCTGGATTCTTGTGCCCTATCACGAGGACGCTTCCGGTGGCCTGTGGTTCGGCTGACGCCAAAGCCAAGTTGCCGCCAATGGCGAGCCCGACAGCAAGCAGCAAAGTAGAAAATCGTTTCATGCAGGATCTCCTTTTGAATTGAGTGACACCGGAACCCCAGTCACTGGGGGTGCATTCGGCCTTGATTGCCGTAAGCAAGGGCTACGCCAACTTGGAGACGATGCTGAATCCCAGGCAGGACATGCGAATGGCCTGATCCAAGTGGGAGAGGGGACCCGAGCGCAGCGGGAACCCGCACGGTGGGATCTTGCGGCTTCGCCAAGGCAGGGGATTCTTCGGGTCGACCTGCCTTGCCATCTGGGATTTCGGGTCAGGGCTTCGCCAACCCCAACGCCTTGATTCGATCGTAGAGGGTGCGACGGGCGACGCCCAGGATTGCGGCCGCCTCAGTGACGCTTCCGCCGCTGCGCTGGAGCACGCGCTCGATGTGGAGCCGCTCCATTTCCTTGAGCGTGACCATCTCCCCATCTACCGCAGACGGGACAGTTCGCTGAACTCCCAGGCCCAGGTCGGGGGCATCCAGGCAATCCCCCTTCTGGAGAATCAGGGCTCGCTCGAGCACGTTCGCCAGTTCCCGGATGTTCCCGGGCCATCCGTATTCCTGCATGGCCGATGCGGCTCGGGGGCTGAAGTGCACTTCCGACCGGCCCATGCGGTTGCATACGCCCCTGAGAATGGCAGCTGCCAGCACCGAGAATGTCCATCGGACCGTTCCCCAGGGGTGGGATGCGCAGGGTCAGGGTGCTGACGCGGTAGTAGAGGTCATCCCGGAACTTCTTGGCCCGAACCAGCCTCTTCCAGGTCCAGGTTGGTGCTGGCGATGAGGCGGATGTCCACTCGGCGGTCCCGGACATCACCCAGGCGGCGGAAATTCTTCTCCTCCAGGGCCTTCAGGAGCTTGGGCTGGATGGCCGGATCCATGTCTCCGATTTCATCCAGGAACACGATCCCCCGATGGCCCACTTCCAGCAGGCCCTGCTTGGCGGTGACTGCGCCAGTGAAGGCTCCGCGCTCATGACCAAACAGCTCGGACTCCAGCAGCTCCCGGCTGAGCCCCGCGCAGTTGAGGTTCACGAAGGCTTCCTCGCGTCGGGGGCCATTGCTGTGGATCCAGCGGGCCAAGACCCCCTTTCCAGAGCCAGTCTCGCCCAGGATGAGGATGGGGCTGTCCCATTCGAGCATGAGGCGTGCCTGCTCCTCCAGCCGGCGGATGGTGGGGGCTCGCCTGGGAAAGGGATCCATTGGGGCCCGGCTGTTCCCGGGTGGCCACTTCCTGGCGTTTGCGGAGGCGCTGCTGCTGCAGGAGCCGACGCACCAGCACCAGCAGGGTCTTGGATTCCACAGGCTTGGTGAGGAACTGTTCCGCGCCTTCCTTGATGGCCCGCACCGCCAGGTCGATGGAGCCATGCGCTGTGAGGATGATGAAGGGGGTGTCCTCGCTCAGCTTCTTGAACTGGGGCAGGAGATCCAGGGAAGTGCCGTCCGGCAGGCTATAGTCCGCCACCACCACGTCGTAACCCCCGGCCCGGAACAGTTCCGTGGCTTTCAGGCAGGTCTCCGCTTCCTCCACATCGAGGTCATTGGCGCGCAGGAAGGCGGCCATGCCGTGCCGCACCGCGGGATCATCCTCGATGATCAGGATCTTTGGCCTAGGCATGGGGGTCTCCGATCAGTTCCATGCGACGGCGCGGCGCTGGCAGTCGCAGGGTCACACGGGCCCCGCATCCCGTACCATTCTGCACCTCGATGCTGCCCCCGTGCTCTTCCACC
>JADKCH010000028.1 GCA_016714685.1 Candidatus Geothrix odensensis | reverse complement strand
GGCGTGGTCGCCCGCGCTGGTCTCCCACTTGCCGGACCCCTGGGCGTTGAGCTTGGCGCGCAGCCCGATGAGGGGCTCGACCTTCAGCTCCTTGGCCACTTTGAGGATCAGTGGCAGCTCGGTCATCTTCTCGACGGTGATGACCACCTTGCGCCCGGCCTTCCGCGCCAGCAGGGCCATGCGGATGAAGGACTCGTCCTTGTAGCCGTTGCAGAGCACCAGGGCCTCGGGGTGCAGGTCCAGGCTGAGGGCGATCATCAGCTCGGGCTTGGAGCCGGCCTCCAGGCCGTAGTGGTACTTGTTCCCGGCCCGGATGATCTCCTCGACCACTTCCTTGGTCTGGTTGGTCTTCACGGGGTAGACGCCCTGGTAGCCACCCTCGTACCCGAACTCGATGATGGCGTGGCGGAAGGCCTCGTTCACCTCGATCACCCGGTGGGCCAGCACCTGGGGGAAGCGGAGGTTCACGGGGGTGCGGATGCCCTTCTTCTTGAGGTGCTGGACGATCTCGTACACGTCGCAACTCAGGGACTCGTCCTTGGTGGGGGTGATCTCCAGATGACCCTTGGCGTTGATGCCGAAGTAGCCGTTTCCCCACTCGCGGATGCCGTACAGGCTCGCGGCGTCCTGGACCGTCCAGTGCTTCATGGGCATCCGAGGGGCTCCTCGATTCGGGGCGGCCACCTTTGGCCGGAAGTTCGTTTATATGGGCAAAAGCCAAACACTTCCAATGAAAAATCACGGGCCGAGGATCCGGGTCAGGGTGGCCCGCCAGTGGCGGTCCCGCACGCGCCTCAGGGCGGTCCGCCGGGTGAGCTTCCGCCACTGGGCGGCGCCCCGGGGCAGGTCTTCCGCAGAACGGGTGTGGAGCGGGCTCGGGCCGCCCCAGAGGGCCGGGTCGCCCCAGACCGGCGCCCGGTTCCAGGGGCAGGCCTCCTGGCAGGCATCGCAGCCCGCGGCCCAGCGGCTGTCGGCCATGGCCGCGCCCACCCCGGCGGGTGGTTCGGCCTCGGTCTCGATGGTGTAGGTGGTGAGGCAGCGCGCCGGATCCAGGAGGAAGGGCGCCAGGGCCCCGGAGGGACAGGCCTCCAGGCAGGCGGTGCAAGTGCCGCAGAATTCCGTGGCCACCGGCTCATCCACGGGCAGATCCACCGACAGCAGCAGCACCCCCAGGAAGCCCCAGGAGCCATCCTTGCCCGCGATGAGCAGGGTGTGCTTGCCCTGCCAGCCCAGCCCGGCCCGGGCCGCCAGCTGGCGCTCCAGCAGGGGGGCCGTGTCTACGCAGACACGGCCCTCGAGGCCTGGCCACCGGGCCTGGGCGGCCTCCAGCAGCCGCGTCAGGCGCGGCTTCAGGATCATGTGGTAGTCGGGTCCCCAGAGGTAGCGGCTGAGCCTGAGGCTCCCGGGGGCCGAGCCAGGCACCGCCTCGGGTCGGGCATAGGGGAAGAAGCCCACCAGGGCCGTGCGGGCAGGCTGGAAGAGGGCCCGGGGATCCAACAGGGTTGTCGGCTCCAAGTAAGGCAGGAGGGAGCCGCGGCCCTCCTGGAACCAGGTCCGGAGGCGGTCCTCCTCCGTTTGGAACGCATCGCAGGAAGCAAAGCCGACCCGCGTAAAACCCGCGGACAGGGCCTCGCGTCGAAGCCAGGCCTTGAATGCCAGCGGATCCAGGTGTTCAACTGGCACGAGAAGGCCACCCCCCATGGATATCCTCACCCTTGAGCTGCTTGATGTCACGGTCTTCCAGGCCCTCCTCGAGCTGCGGGGCCTGATGGCCGACCACCCCGGCGAAGCCATGCGCATCCGGGGCGAGGACGACCTGCTGCGCGTGAACGTCACGGGGTTTCTCGAGAAGCAGGGGCGGGCGGTGCGGGTGGTCCGGCAGGGAGCGCTCTGGGAGCTGCAGGTGGCTCAGGCTTCCCGGCCAGTGCCCCTGGTGTCGACCGTCGCGCCGGCCGTTCGGCCGGTGCTGCTGCTCCGCTCCGCCTTCGCCCCCGGCGACCGGGCCCTGGGCCGGCGGCTGCTGCTGGACACGCTCCAGCAGCTTGAGCCAGGCACGCCCTGGCTCTGCCTGGCCCACCAGGCGGTGGAACTGCTGGAGGACCCGGGTGCGGTGGCGATCCTTGAATCACTCAAGGGTCGGGGCATTCCCGTGCATGTTTCCGCGGTGAGCCTGGCACACAGTGGCCTCTCGACCGCGACCTTCGACCAGATTCCCGATGAAGGCTGGCAGAAGCTCCTGGTTCGCGGTGGCCTGTCTGTCCTGTAATGGCGTTAGGCTGGAGGTGGAGTCCATTCCCGCCCCATGAACCTTCCGAACCTCCTCTCGCTTGCCAGGATCCTCATGGTTCCGGTGATGGTCGTGGTCCTGATGACCAAGGTGACCAACCACGAGGTCATCGGGGTGATGGTGTTCTGGGTGGCCTCGATCACCGATGCCCTGGACGGATACCTGGCCCGCCGCTGGAAGCAGGTGACGACTCTGGGCAAGCTCCTGGATCCCCTGGCCGACAAGCTCCTGGTGGCCGGTGCCCTGATCTCCCTGGTGGAGTTGAACCTGGCGCCGGCCTGGATGACCTTCATCATCCTCTCCCGGGAATTCGCGATCACCGGGCTGCGGGGCATCGCCAGCGAGGAAGGGCTCACCATCCCCGCCGGCACCATCGGCAAGTGGAAGATGGGTTTCCAGGTGGCGGCCATCTCCTGCCTGATCCTCGGTCCACGCCTCGACTACTGGCTCTATGAGTGGACGCAGCGGGAGATCTTCCACTTCTTCATCCAGCTGAACCGGCCCTACAGCTTCTTCTGGGGCATGGGCGTGCTGCTGCTTTGGGGCGCCGTGATCCTGGCGATCTGGAGCGCCATCTCCTACTTCCAGGGCTTCTGGAAAGTGGTCGGCCCCCGCATCATGGCCGAGAACAGCCACCTGACCGGACCCAAGGATTCCTGATGATCCGCAAGTACCTCCTCGCCGGCCTGTTTACCTTGCTGCCCCTGGTGGTGACGCTCTGGATCCTCAAGGCGATCTTCAACGCCCTGGTGGGCATCTTCCGCGGTCCCCTGACCTGGGTGGCCCACCAGATCCACGTTCCCGATCCCCCGACCTGGGGGCTGGCCCTGTTCTCGGCCCTGGCCACGGTGCTGCTGCTGCTCCTGGTTGGAGCCCTGGTGGGGAACTTCATCGGGCGTCAGGTCCTGGCCTGGCTCGATGAGCTGATGCTCCACGTGCCGGTCGTGAAATCCATCTATGGCGCGACCCGCCAGCTCATGGGCGCCATCCAGTCGGGGCAGGGCGGCAGCTTCAAGGACGTGGTCCTGGTGGAGTGGCCCCACGCCGGGGCCTTCACTCTGGGCTTCGTCGCCAGCCGGGACTGCTCGTGGGCCGTTCCCGGCGGCGAGGGCATGGTCGCGGTCTATGTGCCGACCTCGCCCAACCCCACCTCAGGCTACGTGATCATGCTGGAGGCCTCCAAGGTGAGGCTTGTGGACCTCACGGCCGACCAGGCCCTGACCTGGGCCGTCAGCGGCGGCGTGGTGGCTCCGGATATCCAGCGGGGACGGTGAAGGCCAGGGCACGGGTTTTTTCCACGGAAGCTCCTGCTGATTACCTAGACTGAAGCGGACGTTCATTCGGTGGAGGGGGCCCATGAGCATGGTGGTCTGGAATCCGGCCTGGGAAACAGGCATCCCCCTCATCGACCAGCAGCACCGCGAACTGCTGGCCCAGTTCGAAGGCCTCCTGGTCGCGATCCACGAGAACCACGCGGACGACCGGATTCCACCCCTGCTCCAGTTCCTGGCCGACTACGTGGAGACGCACTTCTCCATGGAGGAGAACCTCATGCAGGTCGTGGGCTACCCCGGCTTCGCCGGCCACAAGACCATCCATGACCGCATGCGCGCCCGGGTCGGACAACTGGTGGAGGCGGCCAAGGGCAATCCGGCCACCCTGACTGAAGAAGTGATCGACTTCCTGACGGACTGGCTGCTGCGCCACATCAACGAGGAGGACCGCCGCATGGCCCGGCACCTCCAACATGCTGATGGCCACCAGGCGAGCCCTGGGCCCGGGATCGTGCCATGACCTCGCTGGCCGGCAAGCGGATCCTGGTCACGGGCGCCGGGAGCGGCATCGGGCGGGCCGCGGTGAGGATGTTCCGGGATCGCGGGGCGGAGCTGGTGCTGGTCGGGCGCCAGCAGGCCATGCTCCAGGAATCCCTGCCGGATGCGGAGCACGTGGTTCTGGATCACACCGAGGATGCGGCCGTGGCCGCGTTTGCGGCTACCTGCGGGGCCCTGGATGGCATGTTCCTCGGGGCCGGCACGCTGAAGACCGGCTCGGTGGAGGCCACCTCCACCCCTGATTTCGAGGCCGTGCTGGCCGCCAACCTGACGGGGACCTGGCTGATGGCCCATCACCTGGGGCCGAGGCTCAAGGAGGGGGCCAGCGTCGTCATCGTGGGCTCCAACATCGGCCTGCGGGCCATTCCCGACAGCGCGGCCTACAGCGTGGCCAAGGCCGGCGTCCACATGCTGGCGAAGGTGCTGGCCCTGGAGTGGGCCCCCCGGAGGATCCGCTGCAACGCCATTGCCCCGGGGCCCGTCCACACGTCGATGGTGGACGCCCGCCTGGCGACCAGTGCCGACCCCATGGGGGACCTGGCGAAGCTCTCAGGCGTGAATCCGCTCAAGCGGCTCGGGACCACCCAGGAGGTCGCCGCCCTGGCCGCCCACCTCTTGAGCGATGAGAGCGGCTGGACGACGGGGGCCGTGATCCCGATTGATGGTGGTGCCACCGCCGTCTTCTAGGCCCGCTGGATAGCCTCAGTGCTTCGTGACTCCGCCCCCGGAAGGTTGCTGGTGCAGCCTCCACTTGCGCCCTGCATCCATTCACCAATGGTGGGGCCGACGCCGTTGGCTGGCGCCGGCCCCAGGTCGATTCGGTCTGGGTTCAGCCGGTGGAGACCTTGATGTCCACTGGGTTGCGCAGGGTGTCGTAGATGGGCGACGTCCTCAGCACCTGGGCATGGAGCTCCTCGATCTGCTTGGGGGTTCCGTTGCAGGCGAGGTTGACCTTGACGCGGATCTGGGAGAGCCCGGGACGGACGTTCTTGTCCAGTTCCATGAAGCCCCGCAGGTCCGTGTCGGTCTCGAGTTCGAAGCTGAGGCTGGAGATGTCGATGCCCATGGCCGCGGCGGTGTAGGCGTAGGTCACGCTCATGCAGGAGCTGAGCGCATGCAACACCGCTTCGCCCGCGTTGGGCGCGAGGTCGGTGCCGAGGAGCGCGGCAGGCTCGTCGCACTCCTGGAAGAGGGGTGTGGCCCGCTTGTGGTTCACCCCCACGCCGTAGAGGGAATCAAAGGTGCTCTGGGAGTGGGCGCGGTTGATCCACCTGGCTTTGGAACGGAACTGGAACTTGCCGAGGGCCGGGTTCGCCTGGACCCGGGACACGAGGGCGCCGAGTTCCTCGACGTTCACGCCGTTGTGCATGGTTGCGGTGTTGCCCATGGTTCCTCCTTCGGGAAGCACGCCTCCTGATGCGGGACGACCTGCCGGCAGGTCGCCGTGAAGGAAGCGCTGGGTCGGCATCCACAAAGCTCCCTCGCGGATGACGCAGGGTGCTTCGGATGAAGACCCCCAACATGGGGCGATTTGATCCTGAATCAAGGTCGCAAAATTTGAACCAGGCGGAGCCTCAATCCACTTCCAGGAAATCCAGGTCCTTCGCGTGGGTTTCTTCCATGCCCCAGAGACTGAGGGCGCCGAAGGCCAGGCAGCAGAGGCCGATGAACAGGGCGGAGTTGACGATGCCCCAGTGGGCCTTGAGGGCCAGGAAGCTGGTGGTGATGGGGACGACGGCTCCCCGCACGAAGTTGGGCACGGTGACGGTGACGGTGGCCCGCATGTTGGTGCCGAACTGCTCGCTGGCGATGGTGACGAACACGGCCCAGTAGCCGGCGGAGAATCCGAGCGCCACGCACAGGAGGTAGTAGGTCTGTGCGGAGACTCCCCGGCTGAAGAGGGTGAGCAGCACGGTCAGCAGCGTGAGGGCCTGGAACAGCAGGACGGTCTTCTTCCGGCTGGCGATCCACTGGCTGATGAAGCCCGAGCCCAGGTCGCCGATGGCCAGGCCCAGGTAGCAGGCGGCGATGGCGTGGCCGGGGTTCACAGCGCCCACCACCCCCAGGCTCTTCGAAAGCTCGGGCGAGGAGGCCACCAGGATGGCCACCACGTACCAGATGGGGACGCCGATGAGGATGGCCCGCAGGTAGCGGATGAACCGGGCACGGTTGGTGAAGAGCATCAGGAAATCACCCCTGGCCACGTTCTGGTGGGCCAGCTGCTTGAACATGCCCGAATCCGTCACCTTGATGCGGAGTACCAGGAGCATGAGGCCCATCACGCCACCCACGATGAAGGCACCCCGCCAGCCGAGCTTGTTGCCCACGAGATCGGCCACCAGGGCGCCCGTGATGCCCAGGCTCGCCACCACCGCTGTGCCGTAGCTGCGCACCTCCTTGGGCAGTACCTCGCTCACCAGGGTGATGGCGGCGCCAAGTTCTCCCGAAAGTCCAAGGCCCGCGAGGAAGCGCATGGCTGCATAGGCGGGGATGGTGGTCACGAAGGCGTTGGCGATGTTGGCCAGGGAGTAGAGGGTGATGCTGCCGAACAGCACCGACATGCGGCCCTTCTTGTCGCCCAGGATGCCCCAGAGGACGCCGCCCACGAGCATGCCGATCATCTGGAAGTTGAACAGGTAGACGAAGGTGGGAAGGATCTGGTCAGGGGCCACGCCCAGGTCCGAAAGGCTGGCCGTTCGAACGATGGGAAAGAGGATCAGGTCGAAGATGTCGACGAAGTACCCGAGCGCCCCGACGATCACGGTCAGGTTGACGACGGACTTCCAGGAGTGTTTCAAGGGCTGCTCCAGAGCTGGCGGGGATGCCTCCATGGTTCCTGCGAACGGCTCCCTGGACAAGAGGCGGGGCGCGGGATGGACGACAGTCGGGGCTCCGCTCGGGCACACTGGGCCGAGGAGGAGCCCGTGCCCGAGACTGCCTGGCCTGCACCACCTGAAGGCCTCTGCACGCTGCCCCCGACGCTGGAGACCGAAGTCGCCATCCTCGGCGCTGGGATCCACGGCTCCGCCCTGGCACGGGAGCTGACCCTGCGGGGCGTGTCCTGCGCCCTGATCGACAAGGGCGAAGTGGGTGGAGGCACCAGCCAGTGGTCGAGTCAGCTGCTGCATGGAGGCATCCGCTACATGCTCACCGGCGACCTCGCGCAGATGCGGGAAGGCTTGGTCGAGCGCGCCACCTGGGCCCGCATCGCCCCCCGCCGCTGCCGCTGGGAGGCCTTCTGGATGCCCCACCGGTTCTGGGCTGAGGGTCTGGCCCACCGGTTCGGCATCGGCCTCTATGACCACTGGGGCGCCGACCGGCCGGACTGGCCCCCCCACCTCACCCTTGGCAGGGTTCCGCAGGGTGTCTTCGCGGCCGATCCCCGCGGGGCGGGAAGCCCCTTCCGGGGCGCCACGGCCTACGCCGACCTCACGACCTGGGACCGCGAGTTGACGCGGGACCTGGCGGCCTCCAGCCAGGCTCTCCGCCTGGATTTCCACGAACCCGAGGCTTTCGGGGATGTGGGTGGCGAGTTGAAGACCCTCCGTCTCCGAGACCGCCGGGACGGCACCCTCCGGACTCTTGCAGCCCGGCGCTGGGTGGTCGCGCTGGGGCCCTGGACGGATGGGGCCATGGGCCAGTGGTTCGGAGAGACCCGGAAGCGCCTGCGCCTGTCCTCGGGCATCCATCTCTGGTTCGATGCGGTGCCCGGCTGCGAGCGGCCCTGGGCCATCCGTCGCCCCAAGGGGCGCATCCTCTTCGTCATCCCGCGGGACGGCCAGCTTCAGGTGGGGACCACCGAGCGGGAGGTTGCTGACGGCTGGGTGCCCATCGCGGCTACCGAGCGGGAGGAACTGCTTGAGGCTCTCGACGCCAACCTGCCGGCCATCCCCTGGCGGCGGCTGCCCGTGCGCGCCGAGGAACTGGGTGTGCGTCCCCTGGTCGCAGCCGGGGGCCAGACCGCCCGGCTCAGCCGCGAAGCCGTCCTGGAACGGCATGCCCGCTTCGCGAACCTCACCCTGGTGCTGGGCGGCAAGCTGACCACTGCCCGGGCCCTCATGGACCGATTGGCCACGGACCTCACCGGCCTCCATTGCCCGGCCTCCACCACCGAGCCCCTCAGCCTTTGGGATGGACAGCCCCCGCAGATCCGGTAGAATCATTCTTTCAATGCGGTCCCGTAGCTCAGCTGGATAGAGCATCAGACTACGAATCTGAGCCGCCCCGCCGGCCCCCCCCCCCCCCCACCACCCACCACCACCCCCCCCGGCGGCCGTTGTGTGCCGCCCGTTTCCCGGGACGCCCCGCGAGGCCCCCGAACTCCCCCCCCCGCGTGGCCCCTGGGCCCCCGCCCCCCCGAACCCCCCCGGTCCCCAGAGGCCCCCGCCCCCCCCCCCCCGGCCCCCCCCCTTCCCCCCGGTGGCCCCCCCCCCCCCCCCCCGGGCCCCCCCCCCCCGGAAACACCCCGCCCCCCCCCCCCCCCCCCCCCCCCCGGTTTGATCCCCCCCCCGTCCCCCCAGGTGCCCCCGGGCCCCCCCCCCCCCCCCCCCTCGGCCCCCCCCCCGGCCGGCCAGAACTGAATTCGGCGCTGGTCAGCGGAATGCTGGGCCAGCGCCGAATTCAACGAGAGCCTGTTTCAGGCGATGGCACTCCCGGCCCTTGGAACCGAGAACACATTGCAGGCGTATACGCCCCCGGCCTGAACAATCGCATTCACGGTAGCCAGAGCATCGGGGTAGGCATTCCAGTCCCTGACGGGGTTGGTGGTCAGGGTTTCCATGAAGACCGTTCCACCCTTCCCAAGGGGATGGCGAGTTCCGTTCTCCAGGATGCGCTGAACGTGGAGATACAGCTGAGCCCTCCGTCTGCGCGAAGTGTGAAGACGCCGATACCGGGCGCGTCACCGCAAACGACGACCCCCTTCCTTCCGACACCCTGGAGGGCTTCGAAAAGGTGCTGCCCCACCGACGGAGTATCCTCCGGCGCGGATACCTTTCGCACAGCGATGTGGTCCAGGGCATCAATGAGCCCCGCAACGAGGGCAGCATCATCCTCCGGATTCCAGGCCCGGCGGATCAGGGAAAGCCGACTCACCTCGCCAAGGAGATGACCCATCCAGCTGGTGGCACTCACTTCGCACCTCCCTTCTGAGCCTCGAACCAAGTGTCGAGGGCCTCTCGGGGCCACAAGAGCTGGCCTCCGAGGCGAAGCGGCTCGGGGAACTCCTTGCGGGCGATGGCCCGTCCGAGGGTCCTGCGGTTCATGGAGAGGCTGGCCAAGACCGTCCTCAGCGGGACAAAGTTCACCCAGGCCGTCTCCTGGGACTGGGGCGGGGCAGGCACGTTGTGCATGACCGAATCTCCTCAAGCTGGACCGCAACATGCAGTCTCAACAGGGGGAGTCGAATCTGAGAATTGGAACGAACACTACCTCGGGGGACGTCCCGCGATTACTTCACCCCCCGCAAACCTTCGCGACATGGAACCCTCGGATCTCGCGGATGTCGGGATGTTGTCCCATTTCCAACATTTGCAACCAGAACAGACATTCCAGGCTGAAGTTGAACGAGTTTCACAATACTTCCCGGCATCGCCTCGTGCGAACCGGAATCTGGGGTCCCTTCCGACCTCGCAGGGCATGATCCCGGCAGAGCCCTCCAGGATGCCCCAGGCTGCGTTCTCCGTGTCTGCCGCCACCATGGCCCTCGGGATCGCCAAGGACGGCCTCCTGGGCCATTCTGCGATGGGTTGGCTGACGCTCATCCAGATGGAAGTGGGCTACCGAAGTCTGTCATCCACATTCGCTCCTGTTGAACCGAGTCGCCTGGCCGTCCGTGGCGAAGGGCGGGCCTCTGGATCTCGGGTCCGCAGCTTCCGCCCCGGTCACCCATCTCTGGGAATGGGCATGGGCAATGACGCGTGGGTTACAAGGCTGTCAGTCCCAGATGCAATTCCAGCGTAGGCACTGCGGAATCACAGAAATGAAGCTGTCACAATGACAGGAACAACTTCTTCCTCGCGGAACCCCGTGCAGACATTGGCTGACCAGCGTCCACCGCTAGCCTGGAAGGCTCTCAAGGAATCAACCCATGGCCCAGCTCGAACAACTCACTCCCCTGGCGCTCGCGTTCGAGGCATTCTCGTCAACGACATCGCCAGCGTGGTCAGTTCCAAGTGGTTCGGGTCCGGTGCCGTGGAGTTGACCTACAGGGACAGCCACGGGGTGGCCCACTCGAACATCTTCTACCGCGACCAGGAGCACACCCTGGAAGTTGTGGATGGAGGCCGAGCCTGGAGCTTCGATGGCGATGGCAACGCACTCCGGCTGGCCTATGAGGCCCATCGCATCAAGTTGGCCCATCTGTTCGATCCGATGCTGGCAGTCCACACCAGCCTGGTCCGGCCTCTTCCCCACCAGATCACCGCCGTCTACGAGACCATGCTCGGCCGTCAGCCCCTCCGGTTTCTTTTGGCGGACGATCCGGGAGCGGGAAAAACCATCATGGCGGGCCTGCTCATCAAGGAATTGATGGCCCGTGGCGACCTGAAACGCTGCATGATCGTCAGCCCTGGCGTCCTGGTGGAGCAGTGGCAGGACGAACTGGGCGACAAGTTCAAGTTGGACTTCCGCATCCTCACCAACGAGGACGTCCATGCCTCCAGAACGGGGAATCCCTTCGAGGACAACCACCTGCTGATCGTTCGGCTGGACAAGCTCTCCCGCAACGAAGAACTTCAGGACAAGCTGGCCAACACGGACTGGGATCTCATCGTGGTGGACGAGGCCCACAAGCTCTCCGCCAGCTACTTCGGAGGGGAGGTCAAGAAGACCCTCCGCTACAAGCTGGGAGAGAAGCTGTCCGCCGTAGCTCGCCAGTTCTTGCTGCTGACCGCGACGCCGCACAACGGCAAGGAGGCCGACTTCCAGTTCTTCTTGGGCCTCTTGGACGGGGATCGCTTCGAGGGCAAGTTCCGGGATGGCGTCCACGTCACCAACACCCAGGACCTGATGCGGCGCATGGTGAAGGAAGAGCTGGTGACCTTCGAGGGGACGCCGCTCTTCCCTGAACGTTGCGCCTACCCGACTCTACACGCTGTCGGGTGAGGAGGACCGGCTCTATCGCAGGGTCACTGCCTACGTCCGGGAAGAGTTCAACCGGGCCGACAACCTGGACGGGCAGCGCAAGGGCACCGTTGGCTTCGCCCTGACCTCCCTGCAGCGCCGCCTAGCCTCCAGCCCCGAGGCCATCTACCAGTCCCTCCGGCGACGGCGAGAACGGCTGGAGCGTCGCCTCCAGGAGGAGGTGCTGAACCCCGATGCCCTCTCGGCCCTACCCTCAGGCCCTTGGATCTGAGGACCTGGGAGGACTACGACGAGGCCCCCGAGAACGAGCAGGAGGAGATCGAAGCCTCCGTCCCCGACGAGGCCACGGCCCGGCAGACCGCCGACGAACTGAGAGCCGGGATCCCGACCCTGAGCGAACTCGAGAGCATCGCCGACCAGGGGCGGCGCAGCAACCAGGACGCCAAGTGGCGGGAACTTTCCAGCCTGCTCCAGGGCCAGGCGGAGATGTTTGACGCCCACGGGCACCGCCGGAAGCTGGTCATCTTCACCGAGCACCGGGACACCCTGTCCTACCTGGCGGAGAAGATCCGCACCCTCCTGGGGCGACCGGAGCAGGTGGTCACCATCGACGGCTCTATGACCCGCGAGGCACGGAAGCTCTCCCAGGAGCAGTTCACCCAGGACAAGGATGTCCTGGTGCTCATCGCCACCGACGCCGCCGGCGAGGGCATCAACCTCCAGCGCGCGCACCTGATGGTGAACTACGACCTGCCCTGGAACCCGAACCGGCTGGAGCAGCGGTTTGGGCGCATCCACCGCATCGGCCAGACCGAGGTCTGCCACCTGTGGAACCTGATCGCCCGCAACACCCGCGAGGGTGAGGTCTTCGAGAAGCTCTTCCTGAAGTTGGAAGAGCAACGGAAGGCCCTGGGCGGCAAAGTTTTCGACGTCCTCGGCAAGCTCACCTTCGAGGACAAGCCCCTGCGGGACGTGCTGATCGAGGCAATCCGCTACGGTGATCGGCCCGACGTGAAGGCCCGCCTCCAGCAGGTAGTGGACCATGCCCTCGACCAGGCCAAGCTGCAGGACCTTCTGGAGGAGTGACATGGAACGGGCCCAGGCCAAGCGGCTTCAGCCCCACCACATCGCCAGCTTCTTCCTCGAAGCATTCCGGCGGTTGGGGGGTGCTGCCCATGAGCGTGAAGCCAAGCGGTTCGAGCTGACCTTCGTGCCTGCCATCCTCCGCCAGCGGGATCGACAGATCGGGTGCGGCACCGCCGTGCTTCCGAAATACGAGCGGATCACCTTCGACAAGGACCTGGTCAACGTCGCCGGGAAACCCCAAGCAGCCTTCGTGTGTCCGGGACATCCCCTGCTGGATGCCGTGCTGGATCTGGTCCTGGAACAGCACCGGGAACTGCTCCGCCAGGGAGCCATCTGGGTGGACCCCCACGACGAAGGCACGGAGCCTCGCGTTCTTCTGTTCCTGGAGAGCAGCATCCAGGACGGGTTTGCGCTTTCCGGGGGACAGCGTCGGGTCATCAACCGCCAGGCTTGTTTCCTCGAGATCACTCGGGAAGGGGCCTGCCGCCGGTCTGGCATTGCACCCCACCTGGACCTAAAGCCCCTCGAGCCCACCTTGAAGCCCTTGGTGGAGGCCATCCTGGAGGACGCTTGGCTGCGGGGGGATCTCGAGACCCGGGCCATGGACTTCGCCATCCAGCGCCTCCTGCCCGAGCAGTTGGAGGAGGTCCGCAAGCTCAAGACGGAACGGGCGAACCGGACCGAACTGGCCGTCAAGGAGCGGCTGACCAAGGAGATCAACTACTGGGATCACCGGGCTGAGGAGCTCAAGGCCCTCGAGCAGTCCGGCAAGCAGCCCAAGATGAACGCGCAGTATGCCCGTCGTCGGGCGGATGAACTCCAGTCCCGGATGCGGCGCCGGCTGGACGAACTCAAGCTGGAGCGGCAGATCAGCCCGTCGGCCCCACGGATTCTGGGGGGAGCCCTGATCATTCCTGTGGGGATGCTGCCCAAGGCGACCGAGGAGGAGGTGGCCGCCCCCGGCCAGTTCACGCTGGATGCCGCCGTGCCCGCAGTGGAACGGGTTGCCATGAACGCAGTGATGGCCGCCGAGCGGTCCCTGGGGTTCGAGCCCCGGGATGTCAGCGCCGAGAAGCGGGGCTACGACATCGAGAGCCGCGACCCCGAGACTGGGCATCTCCGATTCCTCGAGGTGAAGGGGCGGGCTGTCGGCGCAGACACCGTGACCGTCACCCGCAACGAGATCATCACCGCCCTTCACGTGCCCGACCGTTTCATCCTGGCCGTGGTGATGGTGGATGGAGAGGTGCCATCGGCACCGCGCTACATCCGCAAGCCCTTCAACAAGGAACCGGATTTCGGGGAGATCAGCTCCACCTATGCGCTGGCCGACCTCCTCTCGCGGTCCACGGAGCCCTGCTGATGGCCAGCCAGCCGGACCCCATCGCATCGGCAATCCCGGACCGCCTCGGCTCGACCAGGGAGGTCGTTCTTCCTCCCTGGCGATGATTGCTGTCCGGCCTACCGGAATGCGCGGGATCTTCCACGCTGCGAGCCCTACCGGAACCTGGTGGAGACCCTGTGGGCCAGTTACCAGCCCTCGCCGGACCCGCATTTCCTCGTGGATGCGAAGGCGCACTTCCTTCAGCGGTTCTGGGAGATGTATCTCTTCGTGACCCTGCGCGAAGAGGATGAACCCCCAGAAAGGGAAGACGGTCGGCCCGGACTTCTTCATCGAGGTGGAGGGACGCCGCTACTGGATCGAGGCCATCGCCCCCGATGCCGGAGAAGGCGAGACCGAGTCCCAGGGCCGTTCTACGACCCGCCTGGCGAGGTGGTCGTCCGTGATGTCCCCAAGCGGGAAATCCTGCTCCGCTACACCCACGCCCTCGTCAGCAAGATGGAGAAATGGCCTGGGTGGGTTGAAAAGGGCGTCGTGAAGCCCACGGACGGCTATGTCATCGCCATCGACGGACGCGGGTGCAACGATTTCCGGTATGGCGTGATCCCCCTCTTCATCGAGGCGTTCCTCCCCTTCGGGAACCTGACCCTCAGATTGGACCGAGCGACGGGGAAAGAGGTGGATCGCTACTTCGAATACAGCGACACCGTCCACAAGAAGGGTCAGGCCCCGGTCTCCACGGCACCCCTGCTCGATTCAGCCTATGGCCCGGTGAGTGCCGTCCTCCACAGCCTGGTGGACTGCGGCAACCATCCCCCGCAGCTCGGGGGGGATTTCACCCTGCTCCACAATCCGTTGGCAACCTGTCCGATCCCGGATGCGGCCTTCTCCTGGTGCCTCCAGCAGCATTACCGGGAGGATCACCTTGATTCGCTTGAGCCCGACCACATCTCACAACCGAGGAAACCCCGCTCCAACTTCACCCCTATTTAAAGCAACTGGCGACGAGGTCCAATTAAATGCCTGAACTCCAAATCGGCCTCCTCTACAAAGATGACGTCTACAAAGACTTGGCGAGAGTCGCTGAATCTCACCGGCGAAGCTCCGACGGCCAGATCATTCCGGAAGGCACTCTTTGTCTAGTTACAATGGGCAGCCGGAAGGCAAGGCTTTTCCTGCGGGGGGATCAATCCGCTGATAGCCCAGCGATTCTCCTGGATGAGCGAACTCGGAATGTCCTCGGAGTAGAGGTCGGGCAGGTCGCAAACCTGCATTTCAAGCCCCTCGGATCATGGGGGGAGATCCAGTGGGCATGGTCCGCGACCGAACCGGCCTACCGCATTGCAGCCCGAATTGCAGTGCTCTCATTCTTCATCAGCATCGTGGGGCTCATCATCGGATTGCTCTCACTGTTTCCCAAAGGATAGCCATGTCCACATCGCCACGAAAAAAGCTGATCGAAGTCTCTCTCCCCCTGGACGCCATCAACACAGCGGCAGCCAAAGAGAAGTCCATCCGGCATGGGCACCCAAGCACTTTCCATCTGTGGTGGTCACGTAAACCCCTTGCAGCTTGCCGGGCCGTCCTATTTGCCAGCATTATTGATGATCCCTCAAGCCAGCCAGAGCGGTTTCCAACAAAAGAAGCCCAAGATGCCGAGCGGGACCGTCTGCATCACCTGATCGAGCGGATGGTGCCCTGGGAGGCAACCCAAGACGAAGTTCTTATGAAAGAGGTGCGAGACGAAATCCTGACTGCAACGGGCGGGAATCCACCTTCGGTTTCTGATCCTTTTTGTGGTGGGGGAAGCATTCCACTTGAAGCTCAGCGTCTTGGGCTTGAAGCCTTTGGGTCAGACCTTAATCCTGTCCCAGTTCTGATAACCAAGGCGCTTGTAGAAATTCCTCCCCGTTTTGCCAATCACCCCCCATTAACCCTGACAGTCAAAAAAGTCAAACTTGGCAGCTGGCGAGGTGCCCAAGGTCTGGGTGAGGACGTTCGTTACTACGGCGAATGGCTACGCAACGAAGCCAAAGCACATATCGGTTATCTTTACCCCAATGCCAAGTTACCCAAGGAACTTGGCGGTGGAGAAGCAACAGTTATTGCATGGCTTTGGGCTCGAACGGTCACTTGTCCAAACCCTGCATGCAATTGTCAAATCCCATTGACTAGCAAGTGGAATTTATCCACCAAAAAAGGGAAGGAAACCCACGTTCACCCTCTATTGGATCGGACCACGTCGCCCGTTTCGATCTCTTTCCAAATAAGAAAGGGGCTTAGCCCCGAGGAGGGGACTGTCAACCGAAGGGGGGCCACCTGCGTAGCTTGCGGTTCAGCTATCCCCTTCACCCACATTCGGCTGGAAGGAAAAGCGGGGAGAATGGGCTCCCAAATGATTGCAATTGCAGCAGAATACAAAAGAGGTCGCATCTATCTTCCACCAGATGAAAACCATATTAAAATAGCAAACTCAGCAGTAATGGATGAAAAACCTACTGAAGAACTACCCAAAAACCCAAGAGACTTTAAAACATCGAATTATGGCCTAACCTCATTTGGCGATCTGTATACTACGAGACAATTGGTTGCACTTAATACCCTTGGACGATTGCTCACAAAAGTGCGCGAACG
>JADKCH010000027.1 GCA_016714685.1 Candidatus Geothrix odensensis | reverse complement strand
GCTTCGACGGTCGGCGGTTTGAACCCCTCGACCTGCCCACGGACCACCGGTTCATCACGGCGCTCCTGGCGGGCCCGGACGGCCGGCTCTGGGTGGGTACGCGGAACGGACTCGGCTGGCTGGACGCCGACTGGGCCTTCCACACGGAGGTGGGCCCCCTCGCCCAGCGGATCCACCATCTGGGCTTCGACGCCAGGGGTGATCTGTGGGTCCACGCTGGCACGCAGCTGCTCGTGCATTCCAATGGGGCGTTCTCCCCGGCGCCGGGCCGAACCGGCGGTCCAGACCTCATCCAGGTCTTCGCGGATCCCTCCGCCCCCGGGGTGAAGGCGCTCGGCAGGCAGGGGATCTGGACCCTGGATCCTTCCCGGCGCGCCTGGACCCTGGAGCGGATGCCGTCCGCAGCCGGCGACGTGCCCTTGGCCTTCGGGTGGGATGGCGCGGGTTTCACCTGGGTGCGCACCCGGTCGAGCTTCTGGCGCAAGTCGCCAACGGAGGGGACCTGGGTGCGCCTCGGCAGTCCCTTCTCTGAGCCGATCCCAGATCACTTTGGGATCGCCCGGGACCGCGGCGGGTGGCTCTGGATCAATACCGCCCAGGGCCTGCTAAGGTGCCGGGGTACGGAGGTGCGTCCGGTGGCCACCGGGCCCAGGGGCTATGTACCCGTGACGGGCATGGTCGACGCCGGAGGGCTCTCCCTGGGTGGCTTCCCTGGGGTGACCCAGGTCCTCGGACGGGGGCTCTGGACCGTCCACGACCTCGATGAGGGGCTGCCCAGTAACGTGGTCTGGACCAGCGTCCGGGATCGCCAGGGGCGCCTGTGGGCCGCCACGGACGGGGGGCTCGCGGTCCTGGGGCGGGCAGGCTGGAAGGTGGTGGCCAGGGGTCAGTTCTCGCGGGTGCGGCTGCATCCGGATGGCACCCTCCTCGCCGTGGGCAGTCCGGGCGGCACCCTTTACACCATCGACCCGGGTTCCCTGAAGGTGCAGGGCCATGTGGCGGCCTGCATGGAGCCCTCACCGGTCTCCCGGGGGCTGGGGGTGGAGGCGGACGGCACGGTCTGGATCTCCGACTACCAGCACCGCATCGCCCGGGGGGTGAAGCGGTCCGGGGGCTGGGTCTGGGAGCCCGGGATGCTGGACGGGAGCCGCCGGAAGGGCTCTTCGAAGTGGTGCAGGACAGCACCGGCGCGGTCTACCTGCCCACCAAAGCCACGGTGTACCTGCGGTCCGGAGGGAGATGGGAGTCCATCGGCGCGACCCTTCCCTACACGCCCCTCGGCGCCCAGCGCATGGGGGACGGGGACATCTGGGTGGCCTACCTGGATCGCCCGGTGCTCACCCGCCATCGACGCGAGGGCGGGGACTGGAAGCAGGTGGATGAATGGTGGCCCTTTCCCGACCGGGGGCAGCTCCTCATCTTCGCCCTGGCGGCCACGCCCTCGGGGCGCCTCTGGGTGGGAACCAGCCAGGGACTGGGCCGCCTGGATCCCGGCGCCCGTGCCCGGGAGGCCTGGTTCGCCCCCGGCGAGGGCATCCCGGGCGCGGATGCCACCACCCAGGGGCTTCTCCTCGAGCCGAACGGAGACCTCTGGTTCGGCACCACCTCGGGGTTGGGGCGCTATCGCTCGGCGGAGGAGGCGCCGGCACCCCCGCTGCCGCGGCCGCTCCTGCTCGGCTGGGCGGTCCACGGCAAGCCGCTGCCGCTCGCTGGTCCGGAACCCCGGCTCGGACCCAGGGCCGACCTGGAGGCGCGCTTCGCCATGCCCTCCTCGCTCTCGCCCAGTTCGCTGGAACTGGAAGCGAGGCTGTCAGGCATGGAGCAGGACTGGGTCCGGCTGGACGGCAGCCACCTGCGATACGGCACGCTCCCCGAGGGTAGCCACCAGCTGGAGGTCCGCCTCCGGCGCGACGGGGCGCCTCCCGGGCCGACCAGGACCCTGGCCTTCCGGGTGCTCCCCCGCTGGTGGGCGACCTGGTGGGCCATGCTCCTCTTCCTGCTGGGCGCATCCGGGGCGGTGTACGGGGTGATCCTGCTCCGCTACCGCTCCCTCCACCGGCAGAACCGCCACTTGCAGGAGACCATCGCTGCCCGGACCCGCGACCTGCGCGAAGCCAACGAGGACCTGACCCAAGCCAACCAGCTCAAGAGCCGCTTCCTGGCCACCACCGCCCACGACCTCAAGAACCCCCTCACGGGGATCCTGCTGCACGCCCAGCTGATCCAGGAGGAGGCCGGGGCGACTCAGCCCGCCATTGAAGCGCGGACCCAGAAGCTCCAGGAGATCGGCCAGAAGATGCTCACGATCATCAACGGCCTGCTGGATACCGCCGCCCAGGAGGCGAGGGACGTGACCCTGCGCTTGGTGGAGTCCAACATCCCCAGCCTCGTCCACCAGGTGGTGACGGCCAACCTCGAGTACGCCGCCAGCAAGGCCATCCGACTCACCTACCGGGAGATGCTCGCCGGCGAGTGCTGGGGCCATGTGGACGAGGTCCACTTCAAGCGGGCCGTGGACAACCTCGTGAACAACGCCATCAAGTACTCGCCCCATGAGAAGGAAGTTCTCGTGACGGTCACCCCCCGCGTGGTGGAGGGCCAGACCTGGGTCGAGATCCAGGTGAGCGACGAGGGTCCGGGTCTGTCGCCCGAGGATAAGGTCCAGGCTTTCGGCCTCTTCCAGCGGCTCTCGGCGAAGCCGACAGGCGGCGAGTACAGCACGGGCCTGGGCCTGTCCATCGTCAAGCAGATGGTGGAGCTGCATGGGGGCCGCGTCTGGATCGAGAGTGAACCCGGCCACGGCGCGACCTTCGGGATCGAGATCCCCCTCCGGACCGGGCCACACCTGGTTCCGGCGGCCCCACCAACAACCCACCCGGCCGGGGAGGACTGATCCGTCTGAGTTGTGGCCTCAGGCCTCCAGCCGGAGTTCAGCCAGGGCCTTCATGACCTGGTCGGCGCAGGCCTGGTAGCGGTCCCGGCCCGTGAGCTCCGGTGGCACGGCCGAGAAATCCACCGGCGGGCCGGGGACGATGGTGATGCGGCCCGGCCGGGGCCAGCTGGAGCCCCGGGGGAAACACTCGAAGGCCCCGAAGATCCGCACGGGCACCACGGGCACGTCGCACTTGGCGATGATGAAGCCGATGCCGGCTTCGGCCGGCTGGAGCGCACCATCCATGGACCGGGTGCCTTCCGGGAAGATGAGCACCCGGTGGCCCTCCTTGAGCAGGCTCAGGATGCGCTTCATGCTGGCGAGGTCGCCCTTGCCCCGGTCCACGGGCAGCACCTGGATGCGGGGCAGCAGCCAGCCGAGGAAGCCCTTGAAGAGGGACTTGCGGGCCAGGTAGTAGATGGGCTTGCGGAAGGAGGCGCCCACTGCGGCAGGATCCAGGTAGCTGACATGGTTGGCCACGATGAGGGCCCCGCCGGCTTCGGGAATCCGCTCGCGGTGCAGGGTCCGGTGCCGGAACAAGAGGCGGCCGACGATGCGTGATCCGGTGTGGGCAATGCGATAGATGATCATGGGCAGGCAGTCAGAGGGGGCATCCAGGTGAGGTCCGGCGGCTGGCATCGGCCGCCTTGGTGATGCTCCTATCCATGGCCCCCCGCGTCCAGCCCAAGTCAACGGAGCTGCCCGGATCCATGGGCCCGCAGCCCCCGGGGCGCTACGCTTCAACCATGGATGCCTCCTTCACCTACCGCCCCATCGGGTTCGTGCGCACGCCCTACGCGAAGCGCATCGACGCGCCGCACCAGCCCACCGTGGTGGAGGGCACCGAATCGGGCGCGCCGGCCGAGGCCACCCTGGAGCTCGACGCCGCGCTGCCCGAGACCGTGCTGCGGGACCTGGCGGGCTTCGAGCGCATCTGGCTCATCTTCGCCTTTCATCTGAGCGAGGGCTGGGCGCCCCTGGTGCAGCCGCCCCGGGGGCCGAAGGGCAAGCGGGGCGTGCTGGCCACGCGCTCGCCCCACCGGCCCAATGGCCTCGGCCTCTCGGCGGTGGAGCTGGTGGCCGTCGAAGGGCGGACCCTGCGCCTGCGGGGTGTGGATCTGCTGGATGGCACGCCGGTGCTGGACCTGAAGCCCTATGTGCCCTACGCGGACGCCTTTCCCGGGGCCCGGGCGGGCTGGATCGACGCGGTGGACGCCGCCACCGGCGCCCACTCCGCGCCCGGACCCAGGAAGCCCCGCCGGAACCCTTGACGGGCCCGGGCCACGAGCCCAACCTACGGTCGCCCCCCAAACGATGTTCTGACAACAGGAGCCGCCATGCCTCATGTCTCCCTCGCCCAGCTCTGGATCCCCATCCTGCTGTCGGCCGTCGGCGTCTTCGTCGCCAGCAGCCTCGTCCACATGGTGCTGAAGTGGCATGCCTCGGACTACAAGGCGCTCTCCAACGAGGACGAGGTGCGCGCCGCGATCCGCAAGGAGTCCCCCGCCCCCGGCCAGTACGTGCTGCCCCACTGCTCGGACCACAAGGACATGGGCAAGCCCGAGATGCTGGCGAAGTACCAGGAGGGCCCCGTGGCCATGCTGGTGGTGATGCCCAATGGCGCCCCCGCCATGGGCTCGGCCCTGGGCAAGTGGTTCGCCTTCACGGTGCTGGTGGCGGTCACGGCGGCCTACCTGGCCGGCCGCACCCTGGGTTTCGGCACCCACTACCTGCAGGTGTTCCGCGTCGTGGGTGCGGTGTCCTTCGTGGCCTATGGCTTCGGCAGCATCACCATGGCCATCTGGATGGGCAAGCCCTGGAGCAGCGTGGCCAAGGACCTGGCCGATGCGCTGATCTACGGCCTGCTCAGCGCGGGGATCTTCGGGTGGCTGTGGCCCCGTTGATGCTGGGGGCTACACTCCGCCCGCGCGCCGCGGGGGGCGGGGGGCCGCGGGCGCGGGGTCGTTGTTCGGCCGCCCGCGGCCCCGCCGGCCCCCCCGGCGCGGCCCGCCGCGCGGCCCCCGCCGCGGTTTGCTGCCCCCGCTATGAATGGACCCGAGCCCGACCCCTACGGACGCATCGCCTACCGGGGCCTCATCGCCTGGCCCGAGCGGCTCCAGCGGGAGGCGCCCCTGCTCCAGCGGGTGCTGGGGGCGGCCCCTTCGCGCCGGGCGCTCGACCTCGGCTGCGGCAGCGGTGAGCACACGCGGTTCCTGACCGCGCTTGGCTTCGAGGTCACCGGGGTGGATGCCTCGGCCTCCCAGCTGGACGCCGCCCGGGAGGCCGATCCCCAGGGCCGCTACCTCCAGGCGGAACTCACCGACCTCGCGGCAGCACTCCAAGGAGGTCAGGGCGCCGCGATCTGTGTGGGCAATACGCTGCCCCACCTCTGCGAGGAGGCCGAGGTCCAGGCCTTCTTCTCGGGCCTGGCCGGCCGCCTCGCGCCTGGCGCGCCTTTCCTGCTTCAGCTGCTCAACTACGACCGCATCCTCGCCCGGGGCGAGCGGACCTTTCCGTTGGTCCTGCGCCCCGGCGAGGCCGCTGAAGGAGATACGGTCTTCCTGCGCCTCATGACCCATCACGGCGGTGGCCGCCTCACCTTCACGCCGGCCCACCTGCGCTACCGTCCGGGGACCGCCGCACCCCTCGAGCTGGTGGCGGCCCACGACGTGGCCCTCCGCGGCTGGCGCCGCGCCGAGGTGGAGGCCCTTCTCCAGCAGGCCGGATTCACCGTGCTCGAAACCCTGGGCACGATGACCGGCGAGGCCTGGAGCAGCACCTCATCCGACCTGGTCCTCGTGGCCGAATGCCGCGCCCGGCCCTAGGAGTCCCGGACCACACCCCTCAGGGGACCTCCTGCCCCGTGGCCGCCTCCAGCAGCTGGAACCACTGCTGGCGGTCCAGCTGGATGGATTGAGCCTGGGCCAGCCGGCGCAGCCGCTCCGGATTGCCACTGCCCAGCACCGGATGGATGCGGGCCGGGTGGCGGAGGAGCCAGGCGATGGCCACCTGTTCCGGAGTGGCCTCCAGGTCTCCGCTCAGGCGCGTGAGCGCGCGCCCCAGGGGGGATTCCGGCAGCGCCTGGAGGAGGCGTCCACCGCCCAGGGGCGACCAGGCCTGGGGCGAGATCCGGAGGCGCTGGGCCTGGTCGAGGGTGCCGTCGAAGAGGGCCCGGGTCTGGCCGAGCGATACCTCCAGCTGATGCGCCTGGAGGGGCTCCCCGAGGCGGCTCTGGAGGAGGTCGACTTGGTGTGGCTGGAAGTTGGAAACACCGAAGGCCGCCACCTTCCCCGCCTCTTTGAGGGCGGTGAAGGCCGCGGCGACCTCGTCCGCCTCCATGAGCGGGTCCGGCCGGTGGATCAGCAGGAGGTCGAGGCGCTCAACCCCAAGCGCCCGCAGGGAATGGTCGGCCGAAGCCACCAGGTGCTCCCGGCTGGTGTCGTAGTGCTTCACCCGGTGCTGGGGCCGGGACGGGCTGATCAGGCGGATGCCGCACTTGGTGATGAGCCTGAGGCGGGGCCTGAGTGCAGGAGCGGTCCGGAGGGCGGCTCCGAACAGCGCCTCGCAGGCATGGTCGTGGTAGATGTCGGCGAGGTCGAAGGTGTCGATGCCCAGATCCAGGCAGGCCTGGACCAGGTTGGCCACCCCCGCAGGGCTCAGGCCCCAGTCCCCGATCCGCCAGAGGCCGAGGATCAGTCGGGAAAACGCCTGTCCTGTGTGCATCTGCCTCCCCGGTCCGCGTCCTGGGACGCACGCCCCATGCTCGTCCGGGGGGTCCGCCCGGTCAATCCCGCCACTGGCCAGCGTGGGCGGAGCGAAGCCGCCTGGCCTCCCCCGTTCAGGCGGGGACTCCTGGTTCCAGGGGCCAGCGCCGGGTCGTGGCGGCCTGGATGAGCTTCTTGACGGTATCGACCCCGGGCCCCAGCTCGGCGATGCCGGCGCTGACGGGCCCCTTCCACACGCCGTCTCCGACCCGGACTTCCAGCCCAGGCAGGGCCGCCCGGACTCGATCGAGGAGCTTCACCACCTCCGCGTGGCCGGTCAGGGGGCAGATGACGAGGAATTCCTCCACCCCGACGTGGCAGACCACGTCGTGTTGGCGGAAGGCCATGCGCAGCAGGACGCCCAGGGACATGATGATCTCGTCCCCGGCGGCGTGTCCCTGGGCCTCGTTCACGGCCTTGAAGCCCTCCGCCGCGAAGATCGCCACGCCCAGCGGCTGCCCGAAATGCCGGGCGGCGGCGATCTCGGCGGTCAACCGGTTCATGGCGTACTGCAGGTTCGGCAGGCCGGTCAGGCGGTCGATCATGGCGTAGCCTTCCAGCTGCCGGTTGGCCTCACCAAGCTCGAGACTCAGCCGCCGGGTCTCCTGCTGCTCGGCCTCCAGGCGCTTCACGGTGCCGGATAGCCGCTCATTGACCAGGGACAGCTCCTGGGTCCGTCGGAACACCCGGTTCTCCAGCGAGTCGTTCAGCTCCGCCAGCTGCCGGCTGCGCTCGGACACGAGCATGATGAGCCCTTCGAGGGAGCGGAGCAGGATGCCCGTGGCCCCATCCATGGCGCGCTCCTCCGCCGCGAAGGCTTCGGCGGGGCTGCGGCCCGCGCTCATGGCGGCGATCTGGCGGGCCATGGCCTGGTCGGAGCCCAGGATGTGCGCCGCCAGCCAATGGACCAGGAACTCCAGGAGGTGCCGGGCCGCCTCGGGGGCGCCCGCCGAGACCTCGGTCCGCATCCGGGCCAGGTCGAGGAAGAAGTCGGCATGTTCGCGGACATGATGCGCCACGTGCCGGGAGTCGACGCCCAGTTCGTCCATGAACATCTGCTCTTCGGTGAAGTGGTACCTCGCGTACTGCGTCAGCTCCTCGCAGACCCGGCCCAGTGCCCTCGGGTCCGAGATGTCGCCCGCCTCCAGGAGGCCGCTGAAGCGGTTGATGAGGTCCACCAGCGCGTGGTGCTGTTCGTCCACCTGGTCCAGGCCGGTCAGGAAGCTCTTGTCCCACTGGAAGGCGCTCATGGTTCTGGTCCGGGCGAAGGGGCGGTGGCATCAGCGGGCGTTAAAGGACTCGTTGGTAAAAATAGCGTGATTCCACGACTCGGGCAGGAGTCTGTGCTCGGAGTCACGATGGGATACCTTGGTCGGATGGATCACATCCAGGCCCCCTCGGGCATCCACGGTCTGCAGCTGGCCTTCCTGGCGGGCTTCGCCGCCATGCTCTGGTTGCTGAATCAGGCGCGGCGCTCCTTCTGGTTGTTCTCGCTGCTGGTCCTGCCGGGGACCTTCTGCCACGAGCTCTGCCACTGGATTCTCGGGCACCTGCTGGGCGGGCGCCCCACCCACTTCAGCATCCTGCCGAAGCGCGAAGGCCGGGGCTGGGTGCTGGGCTCGGTGGGCCTGGCCAACCTGCGCTGGTACAACGCCTTCTTCATCGGCCTAGCCCCTCTGCTGCTGCTGCCTCTGGCCTACGGCCTGCTCCTCTGGCGGCTAGGCGGAACCCCCGCCTCGGCTGGACGGAAGCGGGCCTGATGTTCCTGCTGGCCAACCTGGTGTTCGGGGCCATCCCTTCGCGGCAGGATCTGAAGATCGCCGCCCGCTCCCCCATCGGCTGGCTGCTGCTGGCGGGGGCCGTCGCCTGGGGCTGGCGGCGGCTGACCCGGCCAGCCCCCCAGCCCCCGGCTACCGCGTCAGATTCCTGCCCATGGGGACCCGGCGCCAAGGCGCTGGATCTCCTGGCGACCTAGGTTGCAGGCTCACCTTCGGGGAGAGCCTGCCGTGGCTGGAAGAAGCTGAAGGCCCAGGCCAGCAGCACCACCGCCGCGCAGCCGATGAGGTTGTACCAGAGGAAGGAGATGGCGGTGAACTTGAAGCAGGCCAGCACACCGACCTCTGCCACCAGGGCCGCGTAGAAGGCCGTGCCGCCGCGGACGCGCTTGATATAGAAGGCCGTGATGAAGATGCCGAGGATGGTTCCGTAGAAGAGCGAACCCAGGATGTTCACGGCCTCGATGAGCGAGCCCAGCCGGGCGGCGTACTCGGCGAAGGCCATGGCGAAGCAGCCCCAGGCGAAGGTGGCGATGCGGCCCACCCAGACCTCGCGCTGGCCCTGGCTGCCGCCGACCAGGCGCCGCCAGAGGTCCACCACGGTGGTCGCGCCCAGGGCGCTGATCTCCCCGGACATGGAGGACATGGAGCCGGAGAACACCGCGGCGATGACCAGGCCAACGAGACCCACGGGCAGGCTGCTCAGCACGTAGGCCAGGAAGATGTAGTTCGTGTCGCTGGGGTTCGTGCCGGGGTTGGCCTTCTCGATGAGGGCCAGCCCTTCGCGCCGGATCGCTTCGCTCTCGGCGTGGGATTGCGATAGCTGGTGCTTGGCCGCCGCGATCGAGGCGGCATCTCCGCTGTGGCGGGCGCTGACGTAGGCCTCGGCCTTCTTGCTTTGGCTGGTCCGGGCCTGGGCGAATTTAGCTTCGGTGGCCCGGTAGGCGGCGGCATCGGGGCCCGCCAGCACCTGCTTCACGGGGCCCGGGTTGAAGAAGAGGGGCGGTGCGTGGAACTGGTAGAAGACGAAGACGAGGGCGCCCAGCAGCAGGATGAGGAACTGCATGGGCACCTTGATCATGGCGTTCATCAGCAGGCCCAGGCGGCTCTGGGTGAGGTCGCTGCCCGCCAGGTAGCGCTGCACCTGGGACTGGTCCGTGCCGAAGTAGGACAGCATGAGGAAGAAGCCGCCGATGAGCCCGGACCAGAGGTTGTAGCGGTTGTTGGGGTCGAAGTGCGTATCGATGACATTCAGCCGCCCGAGCCCGCCGGCCACATGGAGGGCGTCGCCGAAGCTCACCTCGGCCGGCAGGCGGTGGGCCGTCATGACGCCGGCCAGCAGCATCCCGCAGGCGATGATCACCATCTGGGAGCTGTGGGCCCAGGCCACGGCCTTGGTGCCGCCGGTCACGGTGTAGATCATGACCAGGACGCCCACGATCAGGATGTTGACGTGGAGGCTCCAGCCCAGCAGCACCGAGAGCACCAGGGCCGGCGCGAAGATGGTGAGGCCCACGGCGAGGCCCCGCTGGATGAGGAAGAGGATCGCCGCCAGAAGCCGGGTCTTCAGGTCGAAGCGCGCCTCCAGCAGCTCGTAGGCGGTGGACACCTTGAGCCGGTGGTAGAGGGGGAGGAGGGTGACCGAGAGGACCACCGCCGCCAGGGGCAGGCCGAAGTAGAACTGCACGAAGCGCATGCCGTCCACGTAGGCCTGCCCCGGCGTGGAGAGGAAGGTGATGGCGCTGGTCTGGGTGGCGATGATGGAGAGTCCGATGAGCCACCAGCGGTGGTCGCGCCCGCCACCGATGTAGCCCTCGCCGGTGGTGGCGCCGCGCCCCTTCCAGAGGCCCCAGAGGACCACGAAGAGGAGGGCGCTCGCCAGGACGAACCAATCCAGGCGGCTCATGAGAAGGCCCAGGAGAAGAGGCGGAAGAGCAGGATGCAGAGCAGCAGCTCGCCCAGCACCAGGGCGTAGAGGCGCTTCCAGGAGCCGAGCAGGGGCGGCGCCGGCTCAGTCATGGGCATGGCCCAGGGCCAGGAGGTTCGCGAAGAGGCGCGTGGCACCGGGCACCCCGTCCGGCAGCTGGCGGAAGAAGGCCAGGCCCGTGTACACGTAGTGGCCCTTGCCATGCTGCGCCAGGATCAGGGCGCCCTGGTCCTCCGCCTCGCCGGGATCCGCCATGCCCAGCAGGGGCGTGTAGCGCCCATCCCAGCCTTCCGCGTGGTAGAGGCTCCGCTCCTGCACCCAGCCTTCGAAATCCTTCGCCGTGAGCTCGTTGGGCCGGTGGAAGACCGGATGCCCGGGCTGCAGCAGGCGCACGGGCGCGGTCTCGTCGGTGACGCGCTTCCGGCCCACCTTGAAGGGGTAGGGTCCGATGGTTTCCGTGACCATGGCGGCGTTGATGCCGGGGAAGCCCGTGTTCACGGTGTAGAGCACCACCTCGGTACCGCCCGCGGCGACATAGGCGTGCAGGCGCTCCTTCAACGTCTGCAGGGCGGGACGGGTGTTGAAGGCGCGGATGCCCAGCACGATGGCGTCGAAGCGCGCGAGGTCCTCCCGCGCCAGGGCCTCGTCGCTCAGCAGGTCCACCTCGTAGCCGAGGCGGCGCAGGGCCTGGGGGATGTCATCGCCGGCGCCCATGACGTAGCCGATGCGGTGCCCGTTGTGCTTCAGGTCGAAGCGCTCCAGGCGCGCCCGGGCCTCCGCCAGCAGGGTCTGCAGGGGGATGTGCGGGTGGTCCAGCTTCACGAGGCCGCGGGCGGCCGCGAAGCCGGTCCCGGTGTCCACTTGCACCCGCAGCTCGTCAGAAGCGGCGGCCGCCGGCGGCGTGAGGCGGAAGGACAGCTCTCCTTCCTCCCCGGCGCGGGTGAGGGCGAAGGTCCGCTCGGCGGGTTCCACCTGCCAGGCGGAGGGCACCTGGAGCCGCACCCGGCCCGCGGCGCGGGCGGCTCCGGCGATCACCTTCAGCCGCACCTCTTTCGCACCTGGACCCTCGAAGATCTGGACACTCTCGTCGAGGTGGACGAAGGCCACCGGCACCACGGCCAGGGGCTGGTAGCGCTCGCCCAGGACCGGATCCCGGAAGCGGAACTGCACGGGCACCACCGTGTCGAAGCTGCCCTCGGGAAGGGCCACGCGGGCCCGCAGGCGGAAGGGCGGGGCCGACTCGGGCAGGCCCGCCCAGGCGGCGGCGCCCGGCCCTCCCAGCCAGTGGGGGTGGCCGAGGGGCGTGGTCGCCGGAATCGTGAAGCCGAAGGCTTCCTTCCTCGGCGCGTTGTCGGGCAGGGGCCTGCCGTCCGCGCGGGTCTCGATCGTGTGCGAGCCCTCGGGCGTCACGGCCTCGAGGGCCAGGGATTCGAGCACCAGGGGGCTGCCACCCCGGGCCAGCACGGCGGCGTTCACCGTGAGGCGGTCGCCGGGCGCCACCCGCTGGCGATCGGCGATGGCCTCCACCCAGAGCCCCGCGGCGGCGCGCAGCAGGTCCTCCAGCTCGGCGGCCTTGGCCTGGACGAGGGGCTCAGCCCGCAGGGCCGGAGGCAGGGCCTGGAGGGCCTGGCGAGCCCGCAGGAGCGCCGGCAGGCTGGCAGCGGGGCGATCGGGCCGGAAGCCCTGGCGGGCCTCCCGCAGCCGTGCGGCCACCTCAGCGGTGCCGGGGAAGCGGGACCAGCCGAGATCGAGGCCCTCGAACAGGTCGGCCTTCGCGGGCTTCCCGGCCAGCAGCTCGAAGCTCTCCTCCCGGGCGCCGCGCTGGGCCAGCACGCCGAAGCCCTGGCTGCGGTGCTGGCTGCGGCTGTCGGCGGCGAGCTCGCCGTAGGAACGGCCCAGCAGGGGGTCGAAGGTGCCGACATCCAGGGTGAGGCTGCCGGGGGCGGGCTTGGGGGCGTCGTCGCTGAAGCGGAAGTGGTTCCACAGCAGCCGCGCGGCCCGCCAGGGACGCAGCCCGGCCTTCAGTTGTTCGGGGTACCGGGCGGGATCCGCGGCGGCCTGGTAGGCCTCGATGGCCAGGATGGCCGAGGCCGTGTGGTGGCCGTGCCCGGCCCGGGCATCGGGGGGGAAGCGCGTGAGGATCACGTCAGGCCGGAAGGTGCGTATGGTGCGCACCACGTCGCCCAGCACCGCGTCGTGGTGCCAGAGGCGCAGCGATTCCTCCGAAGTCTTGGAGAAGCCGAAGTCCACGGCCGAGGTGAAGAACTGCTCCGCCCCGTCGAGGCGTCGCGCGGCCAGCAATTCCTGGGTGCGGATGGTCGCAAGGCCATCGCCCAGCTCCGGACCGATGAGGTTCTGGCCCCCGCCGCCCCGGGTGATGGAGAGGTAGGCCGTGCGGAGGTTCCGGCCCTTGGAAAGGGTGGCCAGCACGGCGGTGTTCTCGTCATCGGGGTGGGCGGCGACGTAGAGCACGCTGCCCAGGGTCTGCAGGCGGTCCAGCTGCTTCTGCAGGTCCGCCGCGTCGCGCACGGGCACCTGGGCCTGGAGGCACGGCAGCAGAGTGGCCGCCAGAAGGAGTGAGGCGAGGCTGCGGCAGCAGGGCATCGGGGCTACGGGCGGCCAGCGGGCTGGAGGATGCGCATGGGGATTCCTGGGCGGGAGGGCCAGCATAGCGTCCCCCAGAACGATCAATGCACGGGAATGTGGCCGGCCGTCAGGAGGGCGGGGTGAAGCCCGGCTGCGCGGTTGTGGACCATGCCAGGGACGAGGAGGATGCATGGACCGGTCGCTTTCTCGCTGGGCCTCCGACTACGTGAACCTGGTGCTGGCGGTGGGCCGCCACGACGGGGATTTCGTCGATGCCTACTACGGGCCCAAGGCCTGGAAGCAGGTGGCCGAGGCCGGGGAGCCGCGCCCCCTGGCCGAGCTGCGGGCCGAGGCGGACCAGCTGCTGGAAGATGTCGCAGCCGCGGAGCTGCAGGAGGGCGAGGCCCTGCGCCGCGAGTACCTGCTGGGCCAGCTGGGGGCCGTGGCCGCGCACCTGGCGCGTCTGGACGGCCAGCGCTTCTCCTTCGACGAGGAAGCCGAGGCCCTCTACCAGGTGCGGCCACCGGTGACGACCGAAGCCGCGCTGGACGCTGCCCTGGCCCGACTGGATCAGCTGCTCGACGGGTCCGGCTCCGTGCAGGACCGCTACCAGCGGCTGCGGGAGCGGATCATCGTGCCCACCCTGCGGGTGGACGCGGTCTTCCAGGCGGCCATCGCCGAGGCCCGGGACCGCACGCGCCGGCATGCGACGCTGCCTGACTCCGACCACTTCCGCGTGGAATACGTCACGGGCAAGTCCTGGTCCGCCTACAACTGGTACCAGGGCGGCGGGCACTCCGTGATCCAGGTGAACCTGGACCTGCCCATCGCCATCGATCGCGCCCTGGACCTGGCCGCCCACGAAGGCTACCCGGGCCACCACGTCTACAACGCCCTGCTGGAGCAGCGCTTCGCGCGGCCCGCGCCGGCGGGCAAGGGCTGGGTGGAGTTCACGGTCTACCCGCTGTTCTCGCCGCAATCGCTGATCGCCGAGGGCACCGCCAACTTCGGTATCGAGGTGGCCTTCCCGGGTACCGAGCGCCTGGCCTTCGAGCGGGATGTGCTCTTCCCCCTGGCGGGCCTCGATCCCGCGGAGGCGGAGCGCTGGGCGCGGGTGCAGGCGGAGCTGAAGGTGCTGGCCTTCGCCGACAACGAGGCCGCCCGCGGCTACCTGGATGGCCGGCTGGACCGCGCCCAGGCCGAGGCCTTTCTGGTGCAGTACTCCCTGCGCACGGAGGCCCAGGCTGCTCAGCGCCTGCGCTTCATCGACAACTACCGCAGCTACGTCATCAACTACAACCTGGGCGAGCAGCTCGTGCACCAGTGGGTCGAGGGGCAGGGTGGCACCGTGGCGGACCCCGGGCGGCGGTGGGAAGTCTTCGTGGACCTGATCTCCAGCCCGCGGTTGCCGCGGGCGCTGGGCCTGTAGACCCTACCGTTGCGCCAGGGCCTGCCCCGTGTAGGAAGCAGCACAGGC
>JADKCH010000026.1 GCA_016714685.1 Candidatus Geothrix odensensis | reverse complement strand
CGGGGCCCGGCTTCATGGGCCTCGAATCTATCATTCAGAAAGCAGCTGGTGATGGGCCTCGACACCGCCTTCCAGGCCCTCTTTCGTACACGCCTCCTGCTCACGGCCTGCTTCCTGGCCCAGGCTGCGGCCGTGCAGCCAGGACCGCGCTAGCCTCCGGTCCGCAGGCCAGACCCGACCGCTAGCGTTTCATGATGCGTTCCAGGATGTCCTGTTTCTTGCTGATCGAGGAAGCGCCCTGGATCGCTTCCCGTCCTCGAATCGCCGCCAATCCATACCTCCCGCTGGGCTGTCCAGGTCCCGAGGCAGGTCCGCGTGAGCAGGGCCCGCTCCAGCTTCCTAGCGTTGGACTCGAGCTTGTCCAGCGAAAGGTGGATCCATCAGCCCAGGTCGGCATGCCCCGGAAAATGGTGTGCACGCTGACTCGGAATTGCCTCGCCGCGGCAGTTCCTCATTCACGAATCCGTGACCGATCGGCAGGTTGAATGCCCGCACTGGCCGCCCAACTCGTCCGAATGGCTGGCGATGCCCAGTGGGTTGTGGGCCCTGAGGTATTTGTAGAGGTTGGTTCTACAGGTTCGACTTGGTTTTAGGACTCCGCTCCGATTTTGCAAGATGTGCCCTAAAATAGGTAATTGTTCCCGTATCTTCTGCTCCATCCATTACAATTGATCGAATATGCCACCTGAGTCTTCGGCCATGGCCCCCTGGAAGCGAGTCGGCCAGATGGACCAGCGCAGCCGTCATCCCGCCAGTTGGGAAGTAGAGGGCTAGCTCTGGTTGCTCACCCGGAGATAACCAGGATGTCCTGGTGTGAGTCCTGTGGGAACTGGCGAATGGGCCCGTAGCCTCGGGAATCGCGATTGAAGTGCCCTGAGTTGACTGGCTCCGGCTCCCGCAAAGTCCTGATCCGTTCATCCATCCGCTTGCACTCCTTGTTCCGGTCACCATAAGACGATTTTTCGGCGACTGCAGGACACAAGCTCCTGGTTTTATTCGAAATATATATTAAAAATTTATATTATTATACGAAAATGGAATCGACGATCCCGCCAGGACGAGTGATGAACCACAATGGGCGTCCTCCAGCATGTCTTCATGGATCTGGTCGAATGGCAGCCCAACGATCTCAGCTCTTGAAATCAAATGAAAAGCTGAAGCCCGTGAAAGTCCCCCCACCCAGGATGGTCCTATGACTTCTGTTCCCAGCAGCCTCTCCAGTGCCGGGAAGGTGGCGCCAACCCTCCGTCATGGTTGATGACGATGCGCTCCTGCGACGCAGAAAGCGTCTCGATCCTCTCCCCCACTTGGCTGCCGCTCCAGCGGCGGCCAGAGAGGAAGCCCTGCCAGGCTGGCCGAGCCACCGAGCCGGTGGTCATCCTCGATCCACATGCCTGCCTGCGGGACGCCAGCCCTCGCCATGATCCGCAACCAGCGGCCAGGTTGCGTGTGGTGATCGCCTCGGCACCACTTCGCGTGGCCGGCGAACTCGGAGCTGTTTCTCGGACCCTGAGTGCCCAAACCCTGGCTCCGCAAGACAGCAGAGGCTGCTCGCCAAGTGGCGGCGGGACGGGAGGCCAACCCCACCAAAGCGAGAACTGGAAAGGCCGTGGGTGGCGGGGACGGTGATCTGGTCCGCCTCGACCGGGCCTGACCCTCGATGTGTCACGGATCCCTCCGGCAGATGGGGCCCCTGGCACGCCCCCATGTCGATGGCGCCATAGGCACAGTTTGAAGAAATTTAGTATTTTTGATCACATTGATCCATGCTGGGACCTCGAGGTGCTCCGGCGTCCCTCCTTCCTTCACCCAGAAAGCCAACGACGTGGTGGCCGCTGGCATGGGCCGCTGGGACCAGCATCCGGAGCTGGTTCAGCACTTTTCGGCACCCTGCTCGGCGACCGAAGCGTTCCGTCTTCCTGCTGGAGCGGGGGGCTGGGGCCCATGAATCCATCCAGGGCCTGGCGGAGGCCGCCGAACATCGCCAAGCTGCCCCGGGCGTGGCGGGCTGAGCCCCAGGGTGCAGGCCTTCCGGCATCTTCCTCGAAGTGGCCAGCGACACCGGCCGGGGCCTGGGCGAGCGTCGCTTCCGGCCACGGATGCCTGCCACGCCTGGCCCATGCCGACGCTGCCAAGAAGGTGCTGCAACGCTTCGGCCTGGACCGGAAGAAGCTCGAGGCGGCGACCGCGAGGCCGCAAGGGCTCGAGGTGGAGGACGAGAAGGCCGAGGAGAAGTTCGCCGCCTGGGAGGAAGCACGCCAGGACTGCACGGCCCTGGCTGCTGCGGGAAAGTTCGACCCAGTCATCGGCCGGGGACGAGGAAGTCCGCAGGGAGCTGCAGGTGCTTTGCGGCGCACCAAGAACAACCCTGTGCTCATCGGGAACCGGGCGGGCAGACCGCCATCGTGAGGGCCTTGGCCCGCGCATCCACAAGCGCGACGTGCCCGAGGAGCCTTGAAGGCCTGCGGGTCATGGGCTCCTGGACATGCCTGGTGGCGGGAACCGGTAACGCGGCCAGTTCGAGGAGCGCCTCAGGGTGTCAACGGTGGAGGTCGAGAAGGCCGAGGCCAGGTGGTGCCTTCATCGACGAACTGCATTTTCTGTATGCTGGCAGGCGTGGGGCGGTGTCCGGGCGGCATGGACGCAGCCAACCTGCTGAAACCCGCCCTGGCGAGGGGTGAGCTGCGCTGCATCGGCGCCACACCTGGACGATCATCAGCAGCATCGAGAAGGATTCGGCCCCTGGGCGCCGCTTTGGCGCAGCCTGTCTTCGTGAGACGAGCCGGGGGGGAGGACGCCATCTCCATCCTGGCGGCCTGAAGGGAGCGCCGCTACGAGCTGCACCACAGGGAGTGCATCCAGACGCGGCCCTGGTGGCGGCGCCCAGCTGAGCCCACGCGCTTCATCGCCGACCGGTTCCTGCCGGACAAGGCCGTGGACCTCATGGATGAGGCCGCCAGCGCCGTGCGCTGCAGCTGGACAGCCGCCCCACGGAGATCGACATCCGCGAGCGCCGCGAGATGCAGCTGCAGCTGGAGCGCCATTCCCTCACCAAGGAGAAGGATGCCGCCAGCCGGCCCGCCTGGCCGACCTGGAAAGAACTGGCGGAATTGAACGAGGAGCTGTCAGGGCTGCGCGCCAGTGGGAGAACGAGAAGAAGGTCATCGAGGGGACCCGCAGGCTCCAAGAGAAGCTGGATGACTTGCGCATCGAGCTGGAACAGGCCAAGACGAAGGGCGAGCATGAGCGAGCCTCGCGCCTGGAGTACGGCGAGATCCCGGCCCTGGAGAAACGGCTGCGGCAGGGTCTCCCAAAGGAGACCGCCATGCTGCGCCTGGAGGTGGGCGAGGCCGATGTCGCGGCCATCGTGAGCCGCTGGACGGGCATTCCGCTGAACCGCATCCTCGAAGGCGAGGTGGAGAAGCTCCTGAAGATGGAGGCCCGCCCAGGAGCGCGTGGTGGGCCAGGACCCGGCCCTCACCGCCATCAGCGACGCCCTGCGCCGCAACCGCGCGGGCTGGGTGATCCCAAGCGGCCCATCGGCAGCTTCCTCTTCCTGGGCCCCACGGGCGTGGCAAGACCGAAGTGGCCCGGGCCCTGGCGGAGTTCCTCTTCGACGACGAGAACGCCTGGTGCGCATCGACACGAGCGAGTTCACCCACGAGGCCGATGCCACCGCCTCATCGGCGCCGCGCCGGGCTACGTGGGCTACGAGGAGGGGCGGCCGCCTCACCGAGGCCATCCGCCGCCGGCCCTACGCGCCGTCATCCTGCTCGACGAGATGGAGAAGGCCCCCGCGCACCTTCGATCTCTTCCTGCAGGTGCTGGAGGACGGCCGCCTCACGGATGGGCAGGGCCGGACGGTGAACTTCCGCAATACGGTGGGTGCTCATGACCACGAATCTGGGCAGCCAGGCCATCTTCGACGCGGGGGCGACCCCGCCCAGGCCGAGGCCGCGGTCCAGGCAGCCCTCCACGCCCACTTCGCCCGGAGTTCCTGAACCGCCTGGACGAGGTGGTGATCTTCCGCTCCTGGGCCGCGAGGACATGAAGGCCGTGGCCCGCATCCAGCTCAGGCAGGCGGGTGGAGGCCCAGCTGCAGGAACAGCGGCTGCAGTTGGAGGCCCCTGAGGCGGCCCTGCGTGGCTGGCGGCCGAGGGCTTCGACCCCCCTACGGCGCCCGTCCCCTCAAGCGACTCATCCTGCAGGTGGTGGTGGGCCCTGTCGGACCGCTGGTCCTGCAGGGCGCGCCCCGCCGGCGGGGGGGGGCGGGGGGGGGGGGGCCCCCCCCCCTGGGTGGGGCCGAGGCGGGCGCCCGGCGCCATTCGCCTGGCGCTTCGCGTGGGCTCGGCGGCCTGGCGCGGCTGGCGCGTCCTCCCACTCAACTGGCGGCGTGGCAGCTTCGCGGTCGACGCCTGGCGCGCGTCCTCAAGCGACTCATCCAGCAGGTGGTGGTGACCCCGCCCGGCAGGTCCTTCGGGCCAGCTCGCCCGGCTGCACGGCTGGTGGTCCGGGCGGGGCCTGGTGGAGGCCGAGGCGATCGCGTGGCTTGCCCGGCGCACGGCGGGGGCGGTTCCCGGCCGGCCAAAACCTTGCGATTGTCAAACGACGATTCGCATGGCCCAGGCTCCCCGCCTTCTCGCCTGAAACTTGCCCTCGGGGTCGGCCAGTCCGATGAGTCGGCCGTACCTGGAGTCTGTGTGGCCCTGCCCTCCCCCATCCCCATCCTGATCGTGGATGACGAAGCAGACCTGCGCATGCTCCTGGTGGAGGCGCTCCAGGACCAGGGCTATGCCGCTGAGGGGGCCGAAGGTGGGACCCAGGCTCTGGCACGGGTGAAGGAGAAGCACTTCCCCGTGATTTTCACGGACCTGAACATGCCCGGCGGGCTGTCCGGATTGGAGCTCCTGCGAGCCGTCCACGACGAGGATCCCCAGGCCATGGGCATCCTCATGACCGGCTACGCCACCACGGAAGCCGCCATCCAGGCCCTCAAGCGCGGCGCCTACGACTTCATCCAGAAGCCCTTCAAGCTGGCGGAGATCGAAGCGGCCCTGGAGCGGGCCCTGGAGCACTACCGCCTGCTGCGGGAGAACGAGGAGTACCAGCAGAACCTCGAGCGCATGGTGGAGGCCCGCACCCAGGAGATCCTGGGCCTGAAGAACGACATCGAGCGGCTCTTCGAGGGCTTCGTGAACGCCTCCGTGACCGCCATCGAGGCCCGCGATCCCAGCACCTCCGGCCACTCCAGCCGGGTGGCCGACCTGACGGTGGGCCTCGCCGAGGCCGTGAACCAGACGCCCAATGGCCCCTATGGGGGCCTCCACTTCAACCCGCTCCAGATCCGCGAGATCCGATACGCCAGCCTGCTGCACGACTTCGGCAAGGTGGGCGTGCGGGAGCAGGTGCTGGTGAAGGCCAAGAAGATCGAGGGTGAGCACCTGGAGAGCATCTACCAGCGCCTGCATCAGCGCACCCTGGAGTCCATGCGCGACCGCATGCTGGACGCCTGGAGCAAGGGCAACCCCTTCGACCACGATGCCCTCGGCCAGCTGCTGGCGCAGCAGGAGGAGGAGACCCGCCGCCTGATGGATCTGGTGCGGCGCAGCAACGAACCCACCGTCCTGCCGGAAAAGGTGGCTCTGGAACTGGAGCACCTCGAGGAGCTCACCTATCAGCACTGGTCGGGGGACCGCCGGACCCTCATCGAGCGCCAGGACATCGACCTGCTGAAGATCACCAAGGGCAGCCTCTCTGAGCAGGAACGGGACGAGATCCAGAACCACGTCACCTACACCTACCGGTTCCTCAGCCAGATCCCCTGGACCACCGAGCTCGCGGGCGTCCCCGAGATCGCCTGGGCCCACCATGAGCGCCTGAACGGCAAGGGCTACCCGCGGCAGCTCAAAGAGCCGGACATTCCCGTGCAGAGCAAGCTCATGGCCGTCTCGGATGTGTACGACGCGCTCACCGCCGCGGATCGGCCCTACAAGGCCGCCGTGAGCGTGGAACGCAGCCTCCAGATCCTGGAGCAGGAGGCCAAGGTCAACCTGCTGGACGCCGAGGTGCTCCGGATCTTCCTGGAGGCCCGGATCTACGAGCGGACCATTCCCGCCGAGCGCCTCCCGTGATCCGCCAGCCGATCCTCATCGTCGATGACGAGCTGGAGGTCCGCGAGACCCTGCTGGAGGCCCTGAGCGATCAGGGCTACAGCGTCGAGGCGGTGGCCAGCGCCGAGGAGGCCCTGGCGCGCATGGCCGGACGCGTCTTTCCCGTCGTCCTCACGGATCTCCACATGCCCGGCGGGCAGACGGGACTCGACCTCATCGGCGCCATCCGACACCAGTTTCCGAATACGCTCTGCGTGCTCATCACCGCCTACGCCACCCTCGACACCAGCATCGAGGCCCTGAAGCGCGGCGCCTACGACCTGATCCAGAAGCCCTTCCGACTGGCGGAGATGGAGGTGGTCCTCAACCGGGCCCTGGACCACGCGAGCCTGCTCGAGAAGGTCCGCGGCTACCAGGAGGAGCTGGAAAGCCGGATCCTGAGCCGGACGCGCGATCTGCAGGAAGCTCATGCGGAAGCCCTGGCCCTCTGCGACCTGGAACTCCAGGCCCTCGATGCGCCCTCCTTCAAGGCCGCCGTCGACCCGCTGCTGGACCGCCTGGCGGCTCGCTGGTCCCCGGATGGCCTGGGTCTCTACCGGCGGGGGAAGGACGGCAACCTCCACGGCGTGGCGGCCCGCGGCCGCCTCGCCCTCCCCCCGCGCATCGAGCGGCCTCAGCCTGGGCCCTTGACGGCGCCAGGCCTGGGCTACTTCGAAGACCATCTGCTGCCCCTGGGTCCCGCCGGTTGGCTCTATCTCGGTTTCGACAGCCGCTCGGCCTTCATGGAGACGGACCCGGCCTTCCTGCTGCTGGCCCGCCACCTGGAACTGGTCCTCCGGGTAAGGTGAGGGGATGACCAGCCCGCACCAGCTCCTCTGGACCGGCTTCCGCGGTCTCGATTCCGCAGAGGTGGACCTGCCCTTCCGGCCCGGGGGCATCATCCTGTTCGCCCGCAACCTTGATCCCGACCCTGGACATGGACCCGCCCGATGTCGGGCCCTCGTCGACGGACTCCAGACCCGCTTCGGCTCGGATCTCCCCCTGGCGGTGGCCCTGGACCAGGAGGGTGGCCCCGTGAGCCGCCTGCGCCCCTGGACCGGATCCACGCCGCCCCTGCGCCTGCTCTGGACCAGGGGCGGGGCCGCGGCCTGCGAAGCCTGGGGCCGCCTCTGGGGCGAGGGCCTGCGCCTGCTGGGCTTCAATGTGGACTTCGCCCCCGTGCTGGATCTCTGGGATGGCCATCCGGACGCCGGCATCGGGGATCGCGCCGCCAGCGCGCTGCCCGCCGAGGCCGCGGCCGCGGCGGGCGCCTTCCTGCATGGCCTGGAGTCCATGGGGGTGCGGGGCTGCCTGAAGCACTTCCCGGGCCTCGGCGGCACCACCCTGGACAGCCACCAGGGCCTGCCGGCCCTGGCCGATGCAGACCAGGTGGATCGCAACGCGGCGGCCTTCGTCCCCCTCGCCCACCCGGACCGCCTCGTCATGGTGGCCCACCTCCGCACCCCAGCCAGCGGCCCGCTGCCGGCGAGCCTCCACCGGGCCTCCGTGGTGGACAACCCCTGGGGCATCCAGGGCCGGTTCCTCCCCGACGATCTAGAGATGGGCGGCTGCGCGGACTGGAGCTGGGATGACCGGACCCGCCTGTCCCTGGAAGCCGGCATCAGTGGCTGCTGGTCTGCCAGACCCCGGAGGGCTGGACCGCCTGCGCTGAAGCCGCCGGACGACTCCCGGCGCCCCTCTGCGCCCCGGCTCTGGCCGCCACGCGGTCCATGCGGAGGCACCTGCCGCCGCCGGTACCCTTCGACCCGCAGGCTTGGAACAGTTGGATCGCGCGGCTTCAGACGGCCGCAGGGAGAATCTGATGGCTGGGCGCATCCTCATCGTCGATGACAACGCCATGATCCGCAGTGAGATCAAGGCCGTCCTCATGAAGGACGGCAGCTTCACGCACTTCATGGAGGCCTCGGACGGCCTCACCGCCTTCAAGACCATCATGGAGCAGCCCCCGGACTTGGTGCTCTGCGACCTGGTGATGCCGGGCTTCGACGGCCTGAAGTTCCTGGGCCTCAAGGCCAGTCGCAAAGAGCTGGAGCAGATCCCCGTCATCATCCTCACCGCCGAGGACGACCTGGACCGCAAGGCCGAGATCCTCGAGCGCGGCGCCTCCGACTACGTGACCAAGCCCTTCCACGAGAAGGAGCTCCTGGCCCGGGTGCGCATCCACACGAAGCTGAAGCTGCTGCAGGATGAACTCCGGGAGAAGAACCTCCAGCTCGAGACCCTCTCCGTCACGGACCCGCTGACGGGCCTGGCCAACCGCCGGCGGCTCATGGCTCGCCTGGAGGAGGAGGTGCAGCGGGCGCGCCGCTACAAGACCCCCCTTTCCGTGGTGATGATCGACATCGACCATTTCAAGCAGGTGAATGACACCCATGGCCATGCCATGGGCGATGAGGTGCTGCGGAACATCGGCGCGCTGCTCCGGGCCAATGTGCGCACCACCGACCTCGCCGCGCGCTACGGCGGGGAGGAGCTCACCCTGGTCCTGACCCACACGGACCTCGAGGCGGCCAGGCAGGTGGCCGAGAACCTGCGCCAGAAGTTCGCCGAACTGGAACACCAGCTCGATGGCGTCACGCTGAAGAAGACAGCCAGCATGGGCGTCGCCTCAAGAGATGGCCAGGGCGACGTCCCCCACGCAGAGGAGCTCCTCAAGGCCGCCGATGAGGCCCTCTACCGGGCCAAGCAGGGCGGCCGGAACCGGGTGGAAGTGACTGGGTAGGGCTCAGTCCTCCGTCCTCAGGAATTGATCCCTGATGCGCCGCTTGGCGGCGCGTTGATTGTTTGGTTTGGCGCCGACCCATCTAAGCGGCCCAAAGGCAGACACAGACGCGGCCCCGAAGGGCCGCATCCAAATTTAAGACTGAGGACTGTGGCCTGAAGACTGAAGCCCTACTTCGCCGCCTTCCGCAGCGCCTCGACCTTGTCTGTCTTCTCCCAGCTGAACTCGGGGCGGCCGAAGTGGCCATAGGCGGCTGTGGCGCGGTAGATGGGCTTGCGCAGGTCCAGGGCCTCGATCATGGCCTTGGGAGTGCAGCTGAAGATCTCGCGCACGGCCCGGACGATGGCTTCGTCCGAGACTTGGCCGGTGCCGAAGGTGTCCACGGCGATGGAGACCGGCTCGGCCACGCCGATGGCGTAGGCCAGCTGGATCTCACAGCGGCTGGCGAGACCCGCGGCCACGATGTTCTTGGCGATGTAGCGCCCCATGTAGGCGGCGCTGCGGTCCACCTTGCTGGGATCCTTGCCGGAGAAGGCGCCGCCGCCGTGGTGGCCGCTGCCGCCGTAGGTGTCCACGATGATCTTGCGGCCCGTGAGACCCGTGTCGCCCATGGGTCCGCCCACCACGAAGCGGCCGGTGGGGTTCACGTGGTAGACGGTCTGGGCGTCCAGCAGGTCGGCAGGCAGGGCCGCCTTGATGACGTCCGCCAGGATGCTGTCGCGGATGGTGTTCTGGGTGACGTGCTCGTCATGCTGGGTGGAGATCACCACCGTGTGGATGCGCCGTACCTTGTCGCCGTCGAATTCCACGGTCACCTGGGACTTGCCATCGGGCCGGAGCCAGGGCAGCTGGCCGTTCTTGCGGACCTCAGACAGCCGGCGGGTGAGCAGGTGGCTGAAATGGATGGGAGCCGGCATCAGCTCCGGCGTGTCGCTGCAGGCGTAGCCGAACATCAGGCCCTGGTCGCCGGCGCCACCGGTGTCCACGCCCATGGCGATGTCGGGACTCTGCTGGTCGATGGTCACCATCACGGCGCAGGTGTTGTAGTCGAAGCCCTTGATGTGGTGGTCGTAGCCGATGTCCTTGACCACGTCGCGCACCAGCGAGGCCACGGGGATGTAGGTCTCGGTGGTGATCTCGCCCGCCACCAGCACCAGCCCGGTGGTGAGGAGGGTCTCGCAGGCCACGCGGCTGCGGGGGTCATCCTTCAGGGCGGCATCAAGCACCGCGTCGGAGATCTGATCCGCCATCTTGTCCGGATGGCCCTCCGTGACGCTCTCGGATGTGAACAGGTGTCGCCCCTGGGTGGCCATGCCGGACTCCTCGGAACACCGCCAAACAGTCGTTTGGGGGAAACTATGACTATATCGCAGCGCCGCTGGTCCTTACACCTTTCGGATGACGCGCGAATTCTTGCCTTGCCATAGCCTTGAAGACTAAGGTGGGGAGTTCCCCGTCCTCGCAGCACCCCCCTATTCGCCCCTCCGTGGAGGAACCCATGAACCCCTTCCGACGTTCGACGCTGGCCCTGGCCCTCATGGCCGCCTCCGTCCTGATGGTCTCCACCGCCTGCAAGCGCGAGGACCCCCAGATCCGGGAACTGACCCAGAAGGCCGCCGAGGCCGACAAGGCCAACCAGCAGCTCAACCAGGCCGGCAGCGAGCAGCAGAAGAAGCTGGCCCAGGCGGGCGTCAATGACATCAAGCCCAACGCCGAGACCCTCCAGCTCACGGATGAGCAGAAGCAGGCCCTCGAGGAGCGCATCAAGAACGAGAAGAACAGCTCGTACCAGGCCCTGTTGCAGGAAGTGCTGGACAAGGACAAGGAGATCAAGGACCTCAACGGCAAGCTTGCCAAGCTCAAAGCCGACCTGCCCAAGCCCGATGTGGCCAAGCTCAATGACAACCACTACAGCATGGCCCTGCGCTTCCTCAAGAAGAAGGGCGTGCCCGAGGCCGAGGCCAAGAAGCTGGTGAGCCGCGTGGCCATCCTGGACAAGCTGGCGCCGGGCTTCGAGGTCTACCACTTCTACGCCAATGGCACCTACGGCACCTGGGTGTCCCAGGGCAAGGCCAAAATCACCCCCAACGACCTCATGCGCCAGGAGCGGGAGAAGATCGAGGGCGAGCGGGACGAGGCCGTGGCCCAGAACGAGAAGCTGCAGGAGGAGGTCGTGGACCTCGAAGGCCAGAAGAAGAAGATCGAGGAGGAGATCGCCGGCCTGCGCAGCGAGCGCACCAACCTCATCGAGGAGCGCGCCAAGCTGCAGTCCGACAATGCCGCCCAGGTGGCCAAGCTGAACTCGCTGCACTACGTCGTGGGCACCCGCGACAAGCTGAAGGCCGAGGGCGTCATCGAGATCCCCGTCTTCGCCAAGGACCGTGCGGGCAAGAACTGGCGCGACGAGGTCTTCACCCAGAGCCTCGACCTGCGCTCCGCCAAGACCATCGTCATCAAGGCCGCCGAGCTGAGCCTGAAGAAGATCGGCAAGGTCAACGTGGTGCCCGGCTCCTACCTCAAGGACGAGCACTACAAGCTGACCATCAGCGAGGACAAGATGACCGCCACGATCGAGCTCATCACCGTGAGCCGCTTTAAGAACGACAAGGTCGTCTTTGCCGTGACCGATTAGGACCTTTCGCGCCCTGGAGGGGCCCCGGCTGGGGCCCCTCCTTTTTTGTGGAATTTCGGCCCTGGCCCGCCTATCGTCTGGAGACCCATCCTGGATTTCCTCTAACCACACCCATGAGGTGAAGCAATGCGCGTAAACCTGTACCAAGCGCTCCTGGGCACGTCCCTGCTGGGCCTCCTCGCGTGCAATGGCGGCGGCGACTCCGAGGCGCCCTCCATCGTCACCGGCCCCGCCAGCAGCCCCAGCTCGACCACGGCGGTCTTCGATCCCGCCTCCGGCACCGTGCCGTTGCCAAACGTCCTGGTGACGGCCACGACCGGCGCGATCACCTACACCGCCACCGCCACGCCGGCGGCCGGCACGCTCAACATCAATCCCGGCTACCCGCTGACGCCCGACAAGGCCCTGGCCTACGTGAACCTGAAGGAGATGGGCAACACCCACGCGGTGTCCGGCGTGAACGCCCCCATCTACATCGGCTTCACCAACGGCGTGGACACCGCCACCATCAACGGCGCCAACATCAAGATCTTCAGGTGACGCCCGATCGGCCGACCGACCCAGCCTCGAGAACAACGCGCTGGCCTTCACGGACATTTCGGGCTCTTCACCTTCAGCACCATGGCGCTCACCCCCAGCGGCGTGGGTGCCTACGCCATGCCCAAGGTGCCCCTGCCGCCCGGCTACCGTTTCCTCTATGTGGTCACCAACCGGGTGAAGGACACGACCGGCAAGCCGATCTCCGCCTCGCCCTACTTCGAGGCCCTGAAGTCCACCACGACACTGGCCGGCTCCTTCGCCGCGCTGGAACCCATCCGCGCCAACGTGATGACCGGCGCCGACATCAAGCTCTCCGGTTACGCCAAGGTGATGAACGACCTCATCGCCGCCAGCGCCACCACCACCATCACCCAGCGGGCCGACATCGCCCTCATGGGGCGCTTCATCACCACCGGCGCCGGCTACATCCCCACCGACCCCGCCAATCCGACGCCCGCACTCGCCGCCGTGCGCATCCCCGTGGAAATGGCCCTCTGGGCCTGGGCCAACAACGCCCCCATTCCGAACACGGTGGACTTCAGCAGCGGCGAGAGCCGCGCCTGGAGCAATGCCGTCAGCGGCTTCTCCGTCCTGGCCAGCGAAACGGCCACCCCAGGTTCCGTCGCGGCCTTCTACACCGCCAATGGCCTGGCCAGTGCCCCGAATGCCGCCATCGGCCTCGTCGCCGCGGGCGCCTTTGAGAGCGCCAACCTCCAGATCGATCCCTACGCCGTGGGCGGCGTCCCCGCCAACACCAGCATCAGCGGCGACATCACCGCGGCCTCCGGCCTGACCTACAACCCGGGCACCTCGGCGTTGCCGGGCTCGGGTGTCCTCCAGGCCGCCCGCAATGCCACGGGTCAGCTGCGCGGGTTCTACCACACCAGCCGCACCGTGCCCTTCCTCGTGCTCGCCCCCGCGACCGGCACCGGCCCCTATCCCGTGGCCATCTTCATGCACGGCATCGGTGGCCAGAAGGAGCAGGTGCTGGGCCTCGCCAACACCCTGTGCGCCGCCGGCTATGTGGTGATCGCCATCGACCAGGTCCGCCACGGCGGCCTCGCGGATGGCCGCCCCTCCGCCGAGTGGGCCAGCAACTTCTTCATGCTGCCCTCCATCCTCACCGCCCGCACCAACGTCCAGAACAGCGCCTTCAACCTCTGGCGCCTGGAGCGCATCCTCAAGCAGCCCGCCGTGGATCCCACCGGCCTGCAGGCCGCCATGGCCACCGCCGGAAAGTCCCTCGCGGCCGGCGGCGCCACCCAGTACGTGGGCCAGAGCCTTGGCAGCATCGTCGGTTCCTACTTCCTTGCCGGCAACAGCTCCCAGACCGGCGGCGGCAACATGAAGGGCCTGCTCAGCGTCCCCGGTGCCCGCATCGGCTTCATCCTCAAGGACAGTCCCGCCTTCGCCACCACCGTGAATGCCGGCCTGGCCGCGGCGGGCGTCCCCACTGGCAGTGCCGCCTACTTCCAGTTCTTCGCCCTGGCCCAGGCCGTGGCAGACCCCATCGATCCCGCCACCATGGGCACGCCGCTCGCCGGCCAGGCCACCTCGCGCCTCGCGAGCCGGCTGCTCGTGCAGGAGGCTGTGGGCGACACGGTCATCCCCAACGCCAACGGCCAGTACTTCGCCAATGCCCTCGCCGGCCGCCAGGGTCAGCTGGGTGCTGATGTGAGCACCGGGTTCACCCAGATCCTCCGCGACGGCCAGGTCACCCCCGCAGTCCCCTACATCTACGGAACTTCCCTGGCCAACTTCAAGGCGGCCGTGGCCGCCGCCACCGCCGCCGGCAGCGCCAATCCCACCCAGGGTGTCATGCAGTACGGCGCCACCGGCACACCTGCCGCCCATGGCCTCCTCCTGCAGGATGCCACCACGCCTGCGAATGTCGCCGCCGCCCAGCGCCAGATGGCCATCTGGGTTGCCGCCGGCGTCGTGGCCGATGGCGCCGCCACCAATGGCTATCCGAGCATTCAGGCCAACAAGCTGCTTCCCATGCAGCTGCCGACCCTCTATGGCCCCGAGAATCTGGCCATCCACCACCCGACGATGGAGTAACTTCCACCAGCAGACTCAAGGCGGGGCTTCGGCCCCGCCTTTTTCGTGTCAGGCGCCCAGCTCCGGGAATGCCTCCAGCAGCTGCCTCCGGGCTTCCAGCAGGTCAGGCACGGCGGGGTCCCGGCGCCGCAGGAAGCCTCGGATGGCCTGGAGGTCCTCGCTGGCCCGTTCCAGGATGGGCAAACCGAGGCCCACGCCCAGGAGCGCCACCGGAGGCAGCAAGGCCAGCCGCCACCCCCAGGCGAATCCGGCGGCAACCGTCAGCAGGACGGACCACAGGGGGAAGAGCAGGGCCCCGCCCAACAACTTCAGGGTGGCGACCTGGTCTCCTTCATCCGTAAACCGTCCCGCCAGCCACCCGGCTAGGCGGTAGGGAGGCCAGAAGAGCAATCCCGCGGGCAGCAGCAGGGCCGCACTCGCCAGGCGGAGGATGGCACCCGGCAGCCAGCGTCGCACCTCCGCCGCCGGATAGGGGTGGCCCACCTGATCGGGTCGCAGTCCTCTGGCCCGCAAGCAGGCCTGGGCCCCGTGGACCCGGGCCTCCAGGTCGGCGAAGGCCTTCGCGGAGAGCGCGGCCAGCTGCGGCACCAGGGCCCGCACCCGCAGGCGCAGGGCCTCCAGGTCCACCCGCGTGCCCGGGGCCTCGGCCAGGAGCCAGCCCACCTCCTGGGCCAGAGCCAGGCAGCGCGCGTCGGCCTCGTGGAGGGTGAGGGGCCGGAGCGCGACTCGGATCCGGGCGGTCAGTTCTTCCACTGTCTCGTGGGTGGTTCCCTGCTTGGCCAGGTCCTCGAAGGGGATCGGCGCTCCCAACCGCAGCAGGGCGCTGTGCCTGAAAGTGCCGCGGTCGCCATAGACCAGGCCCGCGGGCACCAGGGAGAGGGCCACGGGGCTGGAGAGGGCGATCCGGGCCGCGCCGGTCTTGAGGGGCGCCAGATCGGCCTCCGTGTGGCTCACGCCCTCGGGGAACATGGCGACGGAGCCCCCACGGGCCAGCACTTCGTGGACCTTGTGGAAGCTGCCCAGGATGGATTCACGGGTGGCGCCGCCATCCTTGGGCCGGGTCACGGGGATGGCCCCGAAGGCTGCGAGGAAAGGGCGCAGGGGGAGGATCTTCCATAGCGTGGCCTTGGCCAGCCACCCGACCTTGCGATCCAGCAGGGCGGCCGAGGCGAGGGGATCCAGCAGGCCGTTCGGATGGTTCAACAGGATGAGGCAGGCCCCCGGAGGCAGGGCGGGTCCCTCCTGGCGCAGGGCGCGGAACCAGATGCGTCCCAGGAACCGGGCCGTCCCGCTGCCGCCCATGTCAGGCGACCACCGGGCGCCGCCGGGCCCAGAGGAGCGCCACCGCCGAAACCGCGATGGCGGGAATCACCAGCAGCAGGGCCCGGCCCAGGGCCGCCCCACCCGCCCCGCCCGCCTCGGAGACCCGCCCCACCAGGGCCGGGCTGAGGGCGTCCCCGAGCAGGTGGATGAGGAGCACGTTGATGCCCGTGCCCGTGGCCCGCACCGAGGCTGGCAGGCAGCTCACCGTGAGGGCGTTCACGGGGCTGGTGTTCACGAACAGCATGAGCATGGCCGCAAAGAAGGCGAGGTAGGTGACCTGCAGGTTGCCCGAGGACAGGGCCCAGAACACGGCCGGGATGGCGAGCAGCAGAGTGGCGGCGCTCAGATCCACGCCGATGTCGGGCCAGCGGTGCTGCAGCCGCTTGGTCAGCAGGCCCCCGGCGAAGGTGCCGAGAATTCCCGTGATCACCAGGAAGATGCCGAACACCTCGCCGGCGGATCCCACGCTCACGCCGTGGCGGCGCTGCAGGAAGGCGCTGCCCCAGAAGCTCAGGGCCCCCATGGCGAAGGTGTAGGCCACATAGCTGCCCGTGCAGGCCACCCACACCCGGTTGGTGAGGATGGCTCGCAGCTTCATGCCATACGAGAGTCCGGCCGCGGTGTCGGCGCCCTGGTCCTGGCCGCCCCGAGGGGGATCGGCCAGGGTGGCCATGCGCGCGGCGAGGAAGAGGCCCGGCAGACCCGCCACCAGGAAGGCCTGGCGCCAGCCCCAGTGCTGGGCCACGATGCCGCCCAGGGCGTAGCCCAGGGCAGAACCCACGGGAATGGCCAGGTAGAACCAGGTGAACTTGGCGGCCCGCTCATCCTCCGGGAAGAGATCGGCCAGCAGGGCGGGTCCCAGGCTGGCGTAGGCCGCCTCCCCCACACCCACCAGCGAGCGCGTGAAGAGCAGCCCCCAGAAGCCATGGACCAGGCAGGCCCCCGCCGTGGCGAGGCTCCACAGGGCCACGCCCACGGCCACCAGCCGCGGCCTGTGGAACCGGTCCGCCAGCATGCCGAACAGGGGTGCGCCCACCATGTAGGCGAGGAGGAACACTCCGTTCACCCAGCCCCGCTGGGTGTCTGTCAGGCCAAGATCCCGGCCCAGGGGCTCGATGACCGCCGCGACGACATAGCGGTCCAGGTAGTTCACCAGGTTGATCCCGGTGAGCAGCAGGAGCAGCCGTCGTGCGGCGGTCATCTCAGCAGGCCGTCAACGGCCGAACTTACTTCTTGGGGGCGGCGGCCTTCGGAGCGGCCAGCTTGGGGGCAGCGGGCTTGGGCGCAGCAGCCGCGGGGGTGCCTTCGGCGGCATCCAGGCGCTTGGAGACTTCGGCCGTGAAGGCCTTCATCCAGTCCGCGTCACCCCAGGAGAGGATGCCGATGGCCTGGTCAGAGAGGACCAGCTGGAGCTTCTGCTCCTTGGCCAGCTGCTCGACGATGGGGGCCGCGAGCTTGGTGATGGCCTCGCCCACCTTCCGCTCCACCCGCTGGTATTCCTGCTGGCTGTCTTCCTGCATCTTCTTGGCCTCGAACTCCACATCCCGGTACTTCTTGGCCAGAGCTTCCTTCTTGTCGGGGTCGAGGCTGGGGGAGTTCAGCTGCTGCTGCAGCGTCTGCAGCTCCTGCCCCTTTCCCTGCAGCTTCTCTTCCAGGTTCTTCTTGGTGATCTCCAGCTCGGAGAAGATGGCCCCGGCCTTCTTGGAACTGCGCACCAGCTGGTTGATGCTGAAGAAGGCGAAGCGGGGCGCCTCCTGGGACATGGCGGGGGCGGAAAGGGCCGCGGACAGGCAGAGGGCGGCCAGGGACGGGGCGATGAGGCGCATGGGAATCTCCAGGGCGAAAGGGCCATTGTAGCTGGGAACGACGGGCCTTCTGCCAGGAATCAGAAGGTGGTCCCGATGGAGAACTGGAAGTCGGTCTTGGATTCCGCGTCGAAGGGATAGGGGTTCAGCTTCTTGGCCCAGATCAGACGCAGCGGCGCCGGGCTGATGGGCAGGAAGAACCTGAACTCGATGCCCGCCGAGCGCACCAGGGTGGGGTTGGTGTAGGAGACCTTGGTCGTCGTGCCATAGAGGGTGTACTCGACCTGGTCGCGGCTAAAGATCTTGGTGCCGCTGCTCCAGGCGTTGCCGGCGTCATAGAAGAACACCAGGCGGAACTGGTCCGCGATCTTGAACTGGTACTCGGCGTTGGCCACGAACTGCTTGTTGCCGCCCACCACCACGGGATTGCCCGCGTTGTCCAGCAGGACCGAGCCCACCTGGCCGTAGCGGTAGCCGCGGATGCTGTTCTCCCCGCCGGGCCGGTACAGATCGTAGAGCGGCAACGGCTCTCTCCCCATGTTCTGGAGGTAGCCGTAGCTCGTGTTGAAGGCGAAGATGTGGCGGTCGGCCACGTTCGCGAACTTGGCGAATTCCCAAGTGGCCCGCAGGAAGGGGCGGTCACCGCCGAACTGCCAGCCGCCGTATTCCAGGCCGAAGGAGACCCGGGTGCCGCTGGTCGGCTTGAACTGGTGGTTCACGGTGCTGTAGGCCAGGCTCTGGCTGAAGGTGGAGGTGAGCTGATCCGGGGTATCCCGGAAGTAGAAATTGCGCCCACCCTCGATGCGGATCAGCCGGAAACTGTAGCCGGTGGAGTAGGTGGTGAAGAAGGCCCAGGGCTGGTTGGGGATCCAGTTGCTGAGGCGCGCACCCACGGAGACGCCTAGGCTGCGGGTGAACTGCTTGTAGGCGTTCTGGACGCCCACGCGCGACGCGTCGTAGTCCGCGGAGCCGTCGGAAACGGAAGTGGAGAAGGAGTAGGGCAGGTCGAACACGAAGGGTTCGGTGAACCCCACCGAGATGTTCTTCGAGAACTTGCCGCCGTTGTAGCTGAAAGAGAGCGTCTCGCCGCCGCCTCCCAGGTTCCGGGTGGAGAAGCTGACGCCCAGGGAGAAGCCGAACAGCGACCCGTAGCCGCCCTGGAAGAGCACCTCGTTGACGCCCGATTCCTCGCCGCGGACCACGATGTCCACCTGGGGCTTGTCCTGCACCAGGTCCACCTTGGGTTCCGAGTTCTTCACGTCGAAGAAACTCAGCTGGCTGATGCTGAGCAGGGAGTCCTTGAAGCGGTCCGTCTGGAAGGGGTCGCCCTCGCGCATGAGCATGCTGCGGCGGAGCACCTTGTCCTTGGTGGTGAGGTTGCCCTCGAACTCGATCTTGCGGACCGTGTAGGGCTCGCCCTCGTCCAGTTTCAGGGTCGTGTCCACCTTCTTGACGCCGTCCTCCTCCCGCACCTCGTATTTCTTCTCGGCCCGGAACAGGACATAGGCCTGGTTCGAATAGGCCTCCTTGATCTTGTCCACCGTCTGGTTGACCGCGTCGAGATCGAAGGGCACGGGCTTGGCGCCGGGTTTGGGGGCCTCGAGCGACGGCCGGATGTTGAAGAACTTCCTGACCATGGACTTGTTGTCGCGCTTCACTTCCGCGTACTTGCCCTGATAGAACGAGTCGCGGAACACCTTCCCGTTCTCGGTCTTGAAGGTGCCCTCGAAGAACTGGTCGCCTTCCAGGATGGGGAAGGTCAGGGTCGCCCGCAGGTCGTACTTGGGCGACTTCGCCTCCTTCAGGCGTTTCTCGTTCTTCTTCTTCTGCTTGGCGGTGGTGCGATCCTCCACCTCGATGATCGGCTTGCCGATGAAGACATCCTTGTAGCCCTGCTTCCAGTAGGCCTTCTTCAGGTTCTCCAGGTCTTCTTCCAGGTTCTTGTCCACCAGCAGATCGTGGGTGGTGAGCCAGCTGAACATCCAGTGCTGGCGGGTCTTCTTCATGACCCGGCGGAGCTGGGCGCTGGTGAAGACCTTGTTGCCCTTGAAGGCCACCGTGTAGATCTTGGCCTTGCCGCCTTCCTTGATGTCGAAGACCAGGCGGGCCACGCCGCCCGCCATGGGCTCCAGGCTGATGTCCACCACGGGGTTGCGGAACCCCTTCTCTCCGGCCTGCTCGACGATCAGGTCCTTGATCCTGCGGGCAGCTTCGGGGTCGTAGACGGTCTCAGGATTGATGGCGAGCTTCTTCTCCTTGACCTTGTCCTTGATGTTCGTGAGGCCCACCTCGGTGCCGCCGCGGTAGTCGATCTCCTTGATCAGCGGCCGCTCCTTGATGCGGATGACCAGCTTCTTGCCGCCGGGCGCGTCCTCCAGTTCGAGCTTGATGTCGTCGAAGGAGCCGTTGGCCCACAGCTTCTCCATCACCGCCGAGAAGTCCAGGCTCCGCAGGTCGTCGCCCACCTTCACGCCCGACTTGAAGATCACGGTCTCCGCCGTCTGCTTCTGGGCGCCGACCACCTCGATGGCCACGATGGGCTCGATGTCCTGCCCCGCCAGGGGCATGGTGAACCCGGCCGCGAGCACGACCAGGGTCAAGGGCAGCACGCCCTTCCACCACCGGGGCCGTACCCGGTTCCAAACCATGTTTCGCTGCGTCATTCAGGTGCTCCGACCAGATGGGTTTCCTGGCCAGGGGCCACGTCTCCGGTATCAGACAGGGTGGGGACGAGCTTCTCGTCCACCAGATCGAAGTTCACCAGGCCCGAGGGCACTGTGTCCTGGCCCACCATCAGCTCGGCTAGGGGATCCTCCACCTGCTTCTGGATGGCCCGCCGCAGGGGCCGGGCGCCATAGGCTCGGTCCCGCAGGGTGGTCTTCACCAGCCAGTCGCAGGCGGCGTCCGTCAGGGAGACGCACAGCTTGTGCTTCTGGAGGGTGATGTTGAGGTCCTCCACCAGCAGGCGGACAATCTTGCGCAGCTCGTCGTCGCCCAGGCGGTTGAACACCACGATCTCGTCGATGCGGTTCAGGAATTCCGGGGGGAAGGTGCGCTTCAGGACCTTCATGGCATCGCTGGATTTGGCGTCGGGACGGCCGTCCTGCTCGACGAAGCCGAGGTTCTTCTCTGACAGCAGCTCACGGCTGCCCACATTGGACGTCATGATGATGATGGTGTTCTTGAAGTCCACCAGGTTCCCGAAGGCGTCCGAAGCCTGACCGTCGTCAAAGATCGACAGCAGGATGTTGATCAGGTCCGGGTGGGCCTTTTCGATCTCGTCGAAGAGCAGGACGCAGTACGGGTTCCGCCGGATGCGGTCCGTCAGCATGCCGCCTTCCTCATAGCCGACGTAGCCCGGAGGGGCTCCGAGCAGCTTGGAGACCTCGTGCTTCTCCATGTATTCCGACATGTCGAAGCGGATCATCTTCTTGGCATCGCCAAACAGGAAGGTCGCCAGGGTCTTGGCCAGCTCCGTCTTGCCCACGCCCGTGGGGCCCAGGAAGAGGAACGACCCCATGGGCCGGTTGGGGTTCTTCAGGCCCGTCCGGGCCCGGCGCACGGCCCGCACCACGGCACTGACCGCCTCGGGCTGGCCGATGACCCGCTCGTTGAGCCGCGGCTCCATGTTCACCAGGTTGGCCTTCTCGTCGCCCTTCAGGGCCCGCACGGGAATGCCGGTCCAGCTGGCCACCACGTCCTCGATGTCCTGCTCCGTGACCTCGGGGAAGCGGGCGTAGTCCTCGTCCGTGAGCTCCGAGCGGTTCTTCTGGATCTCGTCGCGGAGCTGCAGCTCCTTCTGGCGCAGCAGCACGGCCTTCTCGAAGTCGCGGCTGAGCACGGCCTCGTTCATCTCGTTGATGACGCGGTGCAGTTCGTCTTCGTGGGTCTGCCCCTCGGAGGACGCCCCACCGGGCCCCACGCGCAGCTTCACACGGGCGCCAGCCTCGTCCAGCAGGTCGATGGCCTTGTCGGGCAGGAAGCGGTCCGTGATGTAGCGGTTGGACAGGTAGACCGAGGCCTCCATGGTCTTGGCCGTGTACCGCACCCGGTGGAAGAGCTCGTAACGGGCCCGGATGCCCTCGATGATCCGCAGGCTCTCGGCTTCGTCCGGGGGATTCACCGTGACCGGCTGGAAGCGGCGGACCAGGCTGCGGTCCTTGTCGATGTACTTGGCGTATTCCTTGTGCGTGGTGGCGCCGATGCACTGGATCTCGCCCCGGCTGAGGGCCGGCTTCAGGATGTTCGCCGCGTCCAGGCTGCCCTCGGCGGCGCCGGTGCCGATGAGTGAGTGGATCTCGTCGATGAAGAGCACCACGCTGGGATCCTTGCTGGCCTCGGCGATGATGGACTTGAGCCGCTCCTCGAACTGGCCGCGGTACTTGGTGCCGGCCACCACGAGGCTGAGGTCCAGCGCGTAGATGCGCTTGTCCGCCAGGCTGGGGGGCACGATGCCCTCGTGGATCTTCTGGGCCAGGCCCTCCACGATGGCGGTCTTGCCCACGCCCGCCTCGCCCAGCAGGATCGGGTTGTTCTTGCGGCGGCGGCTGAGGATCTGGACGATGCGCTCGACCTCCGCGTCCCGGCCGATGAGGTTGTCGAAGATGCCCCGCTCGGCCATCTCCGAGAGATTGCGGGCGAACTCGGAAAGGAGCGGGTGCTCCTTCTTCTTCTTCGCGATCTTTTCTTCCTTGCTGCTCTCCAGCAGGATCTCCTTGGCGGCGATGAGGTCCGCGCCGGCCTCCTTCAGCAGGCGGCCCGCCAGGCAACCCTCCTCGCGGAGCATGCCCAGCAGCAGGTGCTCGGCGCCCACGTGCTTGTGGTTGAGCTTGGCGCTCTCGGCCGTGGCGTGCTGGAGGATGTGCTTGACCTCCTCCTCCATGGGGATGTCGATGCTGGTGCTGCTGGGGGTGATCTTCTTGTCCTTGGGGGTGAGCGCCGCCACCAGGCGCTCCCGCAGGCTGCTCACCTGCACGCCCATGCGCTCCAGGAGCTGGGTGCTGGTCTTCTCCGATTCCCGGAGGAGGCCCAGCAGGAGGTGGCCGCTCTGGATGCTCTCCGCACCGAACTGGCTCGCCTCATAGCGGGCGAAGAACATCACACGACGGGCTTTTTCGGTGAATTTTTCGAACACGGGACACCCTTCCGGGTCAGGGATGGCGCCGGGGCCAGGATGGTTCCGGAGCGGTCTACCAGGGTAGCGCCTTCCGGCACCCTTGTCCCCTTTCGGCTGGGAAGGATGGGCTTGCGCCGGTATCCTGGAAGGCTGGGAGGGCGACATGAGCCTGGCTAGGACCAATCTGGCGATCCTTGGCCTCCAGTGGGGCGACGAGGGCAAGGGCAAGGTCGTGGACCTGCTCAGCCCGAAGTTCAAGCAGGTGGTCCGTTTCCAGGGCGGCAACAACGCCGGCCACACCGTGGTGGTGGATGGCGTGAGCATCGCCCTGCACCAGGTGCCCAGCGGCGCCCTGCACCCCGGCTGCTTTCTGGTGGTGGGCAACGGCGTGGTGCTGAACCTGGAGGTCTTCCAGCAGGAACTGGACCGGCTCAAAGCCCGCGGGTTTGACCTGAGTGGCCGCCTGCTGCTGTCCGAGAAGGCCCACGTCATCCTGCCCCACCACATCGCCCTGGACCAGTGGCGCGAGATCCGCGCCGACAAGGTGGGCGCCAAGATCGGCACCACCGGCCGCGGCATCGGTCCCGCCTACGAGATGAAGGCCGCCCGCATGGGCATCCGCCTGGGCGACCTGCGCCACCCCGAGACCCTGGCCGAGCGCATCGAGCCCGGCTACGCGGAGGTGCGCCTGCGTCTGGGCAGCGAGACCCCCCTGCCCAGCCTCGAAGCCATCGTCGAGGGCCTGCTGCGCACCGCCGAGCCCTTCCTCCGCTTCATCGGTGACGCCCAGGGCCACCTGCTGAATGCCTGGGAGCGCGGCGACAGCATCCTCTTCGAGGGCGCCCAGGCCACCCTGCTCGACATCGACCACGGCACCTACCCCTTCGTCACCTCCAGCAACTGCAGCCTGGGCGGCCTCTTCACGGGCACCGGCCTGCCGCCCAAGGCCGTGGGCCAGATCCTGGGCATCGCCAAGGCCTACACCACCCGCGTGGGCGCCGGCCCCTTCCCCGCGGAGCTGCTGGACGCCACCGGTGACCGCATCCGCGAGGTGGGCCGCGAGTTCGGCACCACCACGGGCCGCCCCCGCCGCTGCGGCTGGTTCGACGCCCCCATCACCGCCCACGCCTGCCGCACCAACGGCGTGGATGGCCTGGCCATCATGAAGCTGGACGTGCTCGACGGCATGGACGAGGTGGGCCTCATCGTGGGCTACCGCACCGGCGAAGGCACCCTCACCACCCAGCTGCCCAGCTGCGCCGCCGACTGGGCCGGGCTGCAGCCCGAGGTGAAGCGGTTCAAGGGCTGGACCAGCACCCGCGGCATCACCGACCACCGGCAGCTGCCCACCCAGGCCCAGGCCTACCTCGAATCCCTGGCCGAGAGCGTGGCCGTGCCCATCAGCTACCTCAGCACCGGACCCGACCGCCAAGAGGGCTGCCTCTATCCCGGAACCTTCCTCCAGCCGCTGCTGGGTTGACTCCCGGCCTGTTCACAGGCACACTGATCCTCCTGCCCACCCGGGCATCGCACGCTCGCGTGCACCGCGCGCTCGAGGGTTCGCGGTCCCGGCTCCACCGACAAGGGCCCTTAGCTCAGCGGTAGAGCAGCGGCCTTTTAAGCCGTTGGCCGCGGGTTCAAATCCCGCAGGGCCCACCAAGTTCCACCCCATGGGGCTATCGTCTAGGGGTCAGGACACCGCCCTTTCACGGCGGTAACACGGGTTCAAATCCCGTTAGCCCTACCAGTAAATAAAGCACTTAGGCCCGGGCAACCGGGCCTTTTGCTTGTCCGTGTTTATGAGATGTTCAAAATCCGTCCCCGGACCACTACACCCTAAGACAGACTCCAGGCAGAATCACCCGGGCCACCGACTACCTCGGAGGCGCCCAGTGCCATAGCGTGAAAGTCCTGGGCTCCGACATGAACGAGAGTCACGCGGGGTATGCCCCGTATGGTGACCAGGTCCTCTTAGTCGGGCTCAGGTTTATCAATGACCTGAACTAAAGGCCCTCAGGGTGTCAGCAATATGCTGGAACACCTCAATGCTTCCAGTGACGCCAAATCCATCCGCGACACGGCCATCATCAGGGCCCTGTATGGGATGGGCTTGAGGCGCGTGGAGTTGATCTCCTTGGACCTCTGTGACCTGGACCTAGCTGAAGCTAGGATGGCCATCCTTGGGAAAGCAGGCTGGAGAAGGAGAGAGCATTTCGATCCCACCAAGAACCCTTGAGTCATTGAAAGCCTGGGTCGCCGTCCGTAGAACAGGAAGGCCCTCTCTTCATTTCTTTGGATAACAGGAACAGAGGGCACCGCTTGGTTGGATCTTCGGTCTATAGGCTGGGCGCTAAGCTGGGGAAGGCTGTTGGGCTGACTGCGCGCCCCACCCGGGCCGCCCGGATAAAGGTTGTGGGCTATGCCTTCCTCATCTAGCTTGTTCCACGGCTCTCCATCCTGGCCTTCGGCCTCGGCTTCAACTGGGTGGTGCGAGGGTTCAAGAAGGAACCGGCCACCTAGTCGAGCAGCCGGTCCTGGATCGCCACGATGACCGCAGTGGGCTGAACCCATCCAGGCAGCGTGAGCACCAGGTCTGCGCCCTCCCAGTTGAAGGTCCACCCACGATGGGCCAGCAGGGGCTCCAGGAGGGTCATTGGGGTGTGTTCCAAGTCCCATCCGCATGTGTGCCTGGTGACGAGCAGCACCCTCGCAGCGGCAATCCATGGCCCCGCTGGTGACCTCACCGATCCGTGGGCTTCAAGCTGCACGACAGCGAGATCAAGCAGGAGGGTGAGCCCATCCCGCACCGGCACCTTCGAACTTTGTGCTGTCTTCGACTGAACATGGTCCCTCCAGGCGCCATCTGCGCTCCTTGGAAGGGGAGGGACATTGTAACAATGGTGCAGGACCGTCAGCCCTTAACTGGCGTCCGCTTTATCTTTGCTCCTAGGCCTTTTCTGGTCCTGCCTGCCGTAATCCTGGACGGTGCCCTTTTCGGCGCCGCCTTCTTGACTGGCTTCCTGACAGGCTTCCTTGGTGTGGCCTTCTTCACAGGCTTCTTCGGTGCCGCTTTCTTGGCGGGCTTCCTGTCGGCACCCGCTGTGGCGCCGGGTCCACCCTTTGCAGCGGCCTTCTTGGCGGGCTTCCTGACTGGCTTCCGTGCGGGCTTCTTGCAGGAGGCCCGACCTTTTCTCAGTTCCTTTACCACCTTCAGTTTGGCTGGCCTTGTCGGCAAGTTCTCAGACGCCTTGATGACACGATCTGCTTGATCAATATCGGGGCCAGGGTTAGAAGGTTCTGCAAGACCTCTGACAAATCCTTCTCGATCTTCTCGACTGCGGCCTTTGCTTCCTTTACGTTTTGGCTGCCGTGAGGGTTCGTCCGAAAGCCACGAAAGCTTCCTTCAAACGCCCCAACCGAATTCCAAACCCCACAGCAGCAAGGTCTTTCTCTTCCATATCTCACCCACGGTGTGATTGGACGACCCTATCAGGAATTCAAGCCAATGGTTGGCCTGAGAGTTCAGCCCCAAGCATCCACCCTTCGGTGTTGGGATCAACCGCCTCACCCACTGCATCCGAGGTGGATCAGTGGGCCACCATCCCGGCGGTTCCACCACGGCCACTCCGCAGTCATCGCACACCTGAGGCGGGGACCGGGTGCCGTCTTCGGCGCTGGTGTTGTCGTGTCGGCATCCCATTGATCTCTTCCGAGCAATCATTGGCGCCAGTCTATCGACAACAAAAAGCCACCGGGATAATCAAGGTTGGGCCTGATTGAGTGCATGGGAATAGGTGTGTGAAGGATTCAGAGTCAAAAGTTAACTACATTACCCATCAACTACTTGGATGGACCTGTAAGCGGAGGGTTAGGCGCTGAGTTCGGATCAGTTTCATTTTGAAGCATGGCGATGCCTAGGTTCAAAGATATAATAACTACATAAAATCTTTACCAAGATGTGCTGTACCATTTATTTTTAAAATATATCGTGAAAATATCATATAAAATATTATCCATAGGATGGAAATACTGACAGTAAAACAGATGGGAATAGCTAATAAAGTAAATCATCACTATAAGGTAAACTGCGCCGGAAATTGCAAAATTCCATACTGAAACCCGATAAAAGTGATTGTATAAATAAATTATATTTTGTTTTTATTTTCTTGCGTTTGTGGTGGGAAAGGAGATTGTAACTTATCCTTTTCACTTGGGGTCAGATCTGCACCGCAACTGCCAATATAGAATCCATAAAGAAGAGATAGAATGGAAAGAAAGTAGTGCTTATCGAAAAAAGAGCAACTGTTGTTGGCCATAAAATGCTGTCTATTGGCCTGACAAGTAACGATACACATTTTTTAATGGTTCCGTCTCTTTATGATAAATTCTTACAAATATAAAAATATCAATTAAAGAAAAAATAATAATTTACCATAATATTTTTTATAAATTATGCCAACAATGATTAATATCAAAGCGTTTATCACAAATCTCCTTCAGTCTGCCTAGGAGGGGAGGAATGGGCATCAATTGTTTTGCGCCTAACGAAACTAGCTAACCGGCCACGCCTGCACCGAGTCATTGAGCAGAGCCGAGGAAGGGAATTTGCAAGGGAGCGAAGGGCAATGCAGGCGGGTCCAACTTGAGCGCAGGGTTGGGTGCTATGTCAGTAGCTAAACCAGGCGAATCGTATCGAAGTGAAGCTTGGCCCAGGCGATGAGGTTGAGCGCCATTTTTGACATGGCTTCAGGGGGGAAATGCTTCAACTTGTTGCCGTATCGAATTCGGTTTGGATACCTGGAGGCTCCGTATTTTTCGCCTTCAATCAAAGTTCCGATCGTTCCATTCCCAAAAGCTGGGTCTACGCTTTGACCACGTACCTCGGATGCAGAAACCCAGTATGGAACTCCTGGAGCAATCTCTTTATGAATTTCACACGCGGATAGATCCATTAGTAGAAGTGACAGATTGTGGGACCTTGCTCAGATCTGCCTGAGGGACTTTCTGCTTTTTCGAGCAGGGCCTTAAGAGATATCTCGGCTGATAAGAGGCTTAAATAAAAAGCGGTTTGTCTCGTTGCGAAATTGTTGAGTCCGCTTGCTATAAGGGACTGAGCTGTTTCAGCAAGCTTTCACTAAATTCAAGGCTGTATTCGGTCATTTGGGCCCTCGTGCACCTAACGGAGGAAGCTAACCGGCCCAACCGTGGGGCTGGAGAAGCCGTGATGGCGGAAAATGTTCACGGTTGGGTCCGAGTTGAGCGAAGGGTTAGCGAAGTATTCAGGCAGTGTGATTCTGCTGCTCGTATGTTCAATTTTTTTTCAGTGATGACAGGAATTCGTTGACTTGCCTATCTTGGAGACGCGAAGAGTTGGGAACAGCAATTGAAAGGGTATACATGGCATTGTCGATAACAACCATGCGAACTATCCCATGCCAGGTACTCTCAGTTGAGGTGACAGATGTCGTTTGAAATTCGATCGCAGGGTATCCAGCGATCTTAACGCAATTCTCAGCGGTAATTCTTAATTTACCTTTACTTTCTAGCCCATTACGCAAATTTTTTGATTGCTTTACGACATCAAAACTGCAAGGCTTCCTTTATTAAGCGCATCGCATCGACATCCATTGGTGCCATCCTCAAGGACCCCAAATGCCAAATGATCCTAGTAATATCTGGATTGTTGACTTGTTGTTTTTTAGGCAATCCTATGGATAGGAACTGAATTTTTTCATCGGAATCTGTAAATACCTTCCAACCCTCTGGACCCTTCGCAAATGCGGAAATAGGTGTGGCTGCTATCAACAGGAAAGCAACCAAAACGGATGAGACATGCCTATGCCAACGGGAGATTATAAAGGCAAGGATGAGCGCGACGGATGCCTTCATTTTGCTCGGCATGTGAAGGACCTCCTGATTAGGGTGAGTAGTAGACGCTTATCAGGCGTTTCCATTTGAGGGAGAGCAACATAACGGTT
>JADKCH010000025.1 GCA_016714685.1 Candidatus Geothrix odensensis | reverse complement strand
TTCATCGTCTCCAAGACCGATCTGAAGGGCGTCATCACCTACGGCAACCGCATCTTCATCGAGATCTCCGGCTATTCCGAGCGGGAGCTCCTGGGGTCGCCGCACAGCATCCTGCGGCACCCCGACATGCCGCGGGCCGTGTTCAAGCTCCTCTGGGACACCATCCAGTCGAAACAGGAGATCTCCGCCTACGTGAAGAACCTGGCCAAGGACGGCAGCTTCTACTGGGTCTTCGCCAATGTGACCCCCTCCTTCGATCCCCACGGGAACCTCATCGGCTACTACTCGGTGCGCCGGAAGCCGAGGCCCGAGGCCATCCAGGCCGTGGATGGCCTCTACCGCGCCATGCTCGAGGCCGAGCGCAGGGCCGGGGACGGCCAGGCCGGCATGAAGGCCTCCACGGCCATCCTCCATCAGCTTCTTGAACAGAAGGGCGTGAGCTATGAAGAATTTATCTTTGGGCTCTAGGCTCCACTACCTCATCGGCCTGGCCCTGGGGTTGTTCCTCCTCTTCGGGTATCTGGCCGCTGGCGGTGGACGGCTGACGGCGTGGGCGTGGATCGCCTTCGCAGCCACCACACTCCTGCTCGCGCTGGCCCTCTATTCGATCTACCGCATCCAGAAGGCCATCGCCGGCCTGGCCAACCTCGTCCAGGAGGCCGCCCGGGGCAACCTCGACCCGCGGGTCACCGGCATCAAGACCGGTGCTGCCACCGGCGAGCTGGCCTGGGCGATCAATGACCTGTTGGATCAGCAGGAGGCCTACTTCCGCGAGGTCCTCTCGGCCTTCGATCATGCCACCCGCGGCCAGACTTTCCGCTTGGCCCTGGACCAGGGTCTGCACGGCTCCTTCAAGGACGCCATGGTCCGCGTGAACGTCTCCGTGGAAAGCCTCGGCCAGGTGCAGCAGATGGCCCTCAAGGAGAAGCTGATCTCCCGCATCACCGACCTCAACTCCGGGAACCTCATCGCGAACCTGAAGTCCATCCAGGAGTACCTGATGGACATGACCCAGGAACTGAGCGTGGTGGGCCAGATCTCCAAGGAGACGGCCCGGGATGCGGAAGGCAGCCGTTCCACCATCGAGGACCTGGTGGCGAACCTCAACCAGGTCGCCGAGATGATCGCCAGGACCAATGCCCAGACCACCCTGCTCCACGAGAAGGGCGAGGAGATCAACCAGATCGTGCAGGTCATCACGGACGTGGCCGACCGCACCAACCTGCTGGCTCTGAACGCCGCCATCGAGGCGGCCCACGCCGGCGAGATCGGCAAGGGCTTCGCCGTGGTCGCCGAAGAGGTGCGCACCCTCTCGGAGAACACCAAGGATGCCGCCGCCTCCATCGCGGCCACCATCGAATCCTTCGGCGAGGCCACCAGCCGGATGATCAAGGACTCGGAGCAGGTGAAGGACATCGCCGAGGGCAGTCGCAACGCGGTCACGGAGTTCCGCGCCCAGGTGCTGAAGTTCGCCGATTCAGCCAAGACCTCGCTCATCCAGATCAACAAGGCGCAGGATTTCAGCTTCGCCTCCCTGGTCAAGGTGGATCACTTCCTCTTCAAACAGCACGGCTACCGGGTGGTCCACCAGGGCGCCCACTCCGCCGAATCCCACGCCATCCAGACCGATCACCGGGGCTGCCGCCTGGGGACCTGGTACTACGAGGGCCAGGGTGCCGACATGTTCTCCCATGTCCCGTCCTTCAACCGACTCGAGGATCCCCATGCCAGAGTCCATCAGCACATCCAGGAGGCCGTCGGCCTGCTGGGCGGCGGATGGGACAAGGATCCCGAGGCCCAGAACCGCATCTTTGGCCACTACGAGGCCGCGGAGAGGGCCAGCGAAGAGGTGGTCCAGGTGCTCGACCGCATGGTCGAGGAGCGGCACCGCGCCCTGTGATCACTTCACGGCGGTGTGGAGGGCCACAATCCCCCCCGTGAGGTTCGTCCAGCGAACCTCGCGGAAGCCCTCGGCCTCCAGCTCCGCGGCCAGGGACACCTGATCCGGGAAGGTCCGGATGCTCTCCGGAAGGTAGGTGTAGGCCGAGGCATCGCCACTGATCCATGTGCCGATGCGAGGTAGCACCCGCAGGCTGTACCAGTCGTAGAAGGCCTTGAGGCCGGGCAGGACCGGCGTGCTGAACTCCAGGATGGTGAGCTGCCCCCCGGGGCGCAGGACCCGCAGGAACTCGGCATAGGCCAGGGGGCGGCACTCCACGTTGCGGATGCCGTAGCAGATGGTGAGCCCGTCGAAGCTGGCGTCCTTGAAGGGAAGGCGCTGGGCATCGGCGTCGCTGGAGGCCCAGATGAGCTTGGCGAAGCCCTTGCGTGCGAATTTCGCGGGTCCCAGACGCAGCATGGCATGAGTGAAGTCCGTACTGATCACCTCGGCCCCCCGCCGGGCGAGCGCCAGGCTGGAGTCCCCCGTACCGGCGGCCACGTCCAGGAAGCGCTTCCCGGGACCGGCCCCGCTGATCCGGGCCATGCGCCACCACCACCAGAAGTCCACGCCGCCCGAAAGCACGTGGTTCAGGAGGTCGTACTTCCCGGCGATGGCCGAAAACATCTGCTGCACCTGCCTGCCTTCCGGCATCCAACCTCCTGGGAACTTCTATTGAACCAGAGTAGGCGCGCGTTGACCGAAGGTAGAGGCTAGGCAAGCGGGCGCCAGCCTTCCATCTTGAACCCAACCCAAACCGGAGGACCGAGATGAGCCACGCTGCTGCAGAGCAGGTCAAGGGAGGCAGTTTCCTGCTGACCCCCATCGGGGCCATGCCCCAGTTCACACCCGAGGAGTTCGGCGACGACGCCAAGGAATTCGCCAGGGCCGCCAAAGACTTCATCCAGGGCGAGGTGCTGCCCCGGGATGAGCAGATCGACAAGCTGGACCTGCCCCTCACCGTCGAGCTCATGAAGAAGGCCGGCGAGCTGGGCCTGCTGGGCCTGGAGATCCCCGAGGCCTACGAGGGCATGGACGTCGACAAGAAGACCGCCATGCTCGTGCTGGAGGAGATGAGCAAGCAGGGCAGCTTCGCCGTGACCTACAGCGCCAACACCGGCATCGGCACCCTGCCCATCGTCTACTTCGGCACCGAGGCCCAGAAGCAGGCCTACCTGCCCAAGCTCGGCACCGGCGAGTGGCTGGCGGCCTACGCCCTCACGGAGGCCGGCAGCGGCTCCGACGCCCTGGCGGCCAAGACGACGGCCGTGCTGGACGGCGACCACTGGGTGCTGAACGGCACCAAGATGTGGATCACCAATGCCGGCTTCGCCGATGTCTTCATCATCTTCGCCAAGATCGATGGCCAGCACTTCAGCGCCTTCATCGTCGAGAAGACCGATCCCGGCATCAGCACCGGCCTGGAAGAGAAGAAGCTCGGCATCAAGGGCAGCTCCACCCGCACCGTGATTCTCGAGAACTGCCGCATCCCCAAGGACCGCCTGTTGGGCGAAGCCGGCAAGGGCCACAAGATCGCCTTCGGCATCCTCAACATCGGCCGCTTCAAGCTGGGCCTGGGCAGCCAGGGCGGCATGAAGCGGATCCTGGAATACGCCATCCGCTACACCACCGAGCGCCAGCAGTTCGGCAAGCCGATCAACTCGTTCGGCATGATCCAGCAGAAGCTGGCGGACATGGCCACCAAGATCTTCGTGCTCGAGGCCCTGAACTTCCGCACCATCGGCTACATCGACGAAGCCCTGCACGCCACCAGCTGGGACAGCCCCACCGCCGGCGCCGACAAGATGGCCGCCATCGACGAGTACGCCATCGAGTGCAGCATCTCCAAGGTCTGGGGCAGCGAGGCCCTCTTCTTCGTGGCCGATGAGGCCGTGCAGGCCTACGGCGGCTACGGCTTCAGCGCCGAGTACCCGCCCGAGAAGGCCCTGCGCGACTGCCGCATCAACCGCATCTTCGAAGGCACCAACGAGATCAACCGCCTCCTCATCGCGGGCACCCTCCTCAAGCGGGCCATGAAGGGCGAGCTGCCCCTCATGCAGTTCGGCCAGCAGGTGGCCAAGGAGATCGCGAACCCTGTCAAGGCCGACAGCTTCACGGGCCCCTTGGCCCGCCTGAAGCACGGCGTGGAGCTGAGCAAGCGCCAGTGCATGCTGGCCGCGGGCCTGGCGGTGCAGGTGCTGGGCCAGAAGCTGGTGGACAACCAGGAGGTCATGGCCCGCATGAGCGACATGCTCATGGAGATCTACGCCATGGAGAGCGCCGTGGTGCGCGCCGAGCGCATGGTCGAGTCCGGCCACCGCTGGGCCCAGATCGCCCGCGACATGACGGAGCTCTTCGTCAACGAGAGCTGGCACAAAGTCCACGGCAATGCCCGCATGCTCTGCGCCGACGTGGTGGAAGGCGAGGCCCTGCGCCATGCCCTGGCCGGTGTGAAGGCCTTCACGGAGTTCCACCCCACCAGCAGCGCCCGCCTGCGGGGCCGCATCGCCAGTGAGCTCATCCAGAAGGGGATCTACCCCATCGAAGTGGCCTGATCAGGGCGCCCAGCATCAACCAAGAAGAAGGGCCCCATCCGGGGCCCTTCTCCTTGATTCACGATCATTCAGCGCCGGAACTCGCGCGGTCCCTCGCTCTTCCGCTCCTCCCGGGGCCTTTCCGGCTTGGGGGCGGGTCGGCTTTCACGCTCGACGGCCTTGGGGGGATCCGGGCGGCGCTCCTCGCGGGGACGGGGCTCGGGGCTGCGCTCCCGGGGGGCCGGGTCCGGCCGTCGGTCCTCGCGATCGAAGCGGGGCCGGAGTTCCGTGGGGCGCTCGCGCGGCGTGGGCTCCACCGTCCTCTCGGGGAGGGGCCTGGGCTCAGGGCGACGTTCCTCGGAGCGGGGCCTCGGCTCGAAAGTCCGCTCCCTTGGCGCCGGGTCGGGACGGCGCTCGTCCACGCGCGGCTTGGGCTCCACCGGGCGTTCCCGCGCCCCTTCACCCTGGGGGCGCGATTCCATGGGACGCTCGCGGGGCGCCTGCCCCCCGGGGCGCTTCTCATCGACCTGGGGCCTCGGTTCCACCGGCCGCTCTCTCGGCAGGCTCGGGCGATCGCCACCGCCTGGGCGGGGGCGCTCCTCGAAGGGTCTGCGGGCGGGACCAGGAGTGGGCACGCCGGGGCGGGCCTCCACAGGACCCACCGGCCGAACATCGCGACGGTAAACCACGCGGCCCGTGGTCTCCCGGGCCTGCCGCTCGTAGGCTCCCAGGCGTTCCCGGTGGACGTCGCGCCGGAAGGCCGTCTGGATCTGGCCGGGGTTCCGGAATTCCGCATGCGAGACGATCAGGGGCGAACGCTGCCAGGGCGCCCGCAGGTCACGGCCGCCGCCGGTCCAGGCGGTGCCGCCGCTGCCCTCATTGAAGCGGCGCAGCACGTTCACGTCATGGTGGGTGCGGCGATGGACATGCCCCAGGTTGATGTCGACCACGGCCACCACGTTCCAGGCGTAGCCGCCGCGCCAGGACCCGTAGCCCCAGTGGCAGGGTGTGTTGTAGTAGCCCAGGGGCGCCCATCCGTAGTAGCCGGGTGTGTGGTTCCAGGCCACCCAGGCCGGGCTGTAGTAGACGCCGGGGATCCAGAACCAGCCGACGCCCAGGTTCCAGTGCCAGCGCCCGTGGTGGTAGGCCACGTAGGCCCAGGGCTCATCGGATACCCAGGTCATGCCGCTGGCATAGGGGGCCCAGCGGCCCCGGTAGTAGGGGCGCCAGTCCTCGGCGACGCCGTTGGGCTGCCAGACCCAGCCGAACTCCTCCGACTGCACCCAGCGGCCATTGTTGTCCAGTTCATCAGCGTAGTAGCGGATCTCCGAAGGGACGCGATCCCAGCTCTCGCCGCGCTGGATGACGACCGCCCGGTCGCTCCAGCGGTCGAACTCGTCGCCCTCATAGGTATTGAACCCGCGCACGCGGTCCAGCCGATCCTGGGGACTGTACACGGTCAGCCGCTCGCCGGCGGGAATGCGGGCCTCGTCGCGCTCGTTGGCGAAGGTCACCCGGCCGCTGTGCACCTTCAGGCGCACCACCTTGTCCCGCTCGGCCTCGATCGTGAAGCCGCCCTTGTCGAAGCAGGTGGCCGTGCCCGAAGGGGTGTCCACCCGGAAGCGGGCGTCGGACTGGCCGCCCAGCAGCACGCGGATGCGGCCGTGGTCCAGGCGGAGCAGCACCTGCTTCTCGCCCTTGCGGTCGGTGAAGAGGGCGGCCACGGTGAACCGGGTCGCGCCCCCGAAGGCGACGCGGGAGCCGTCACCCAGTTGCAGAACACCACGACCGCGGCTTTCCACGACATCGCCCTCGGCAATGGGAGTGCCCCGGCTCAGGGTCTCATCCAGGTCGCCCTTGCGGATGCGGACCTCCCCTTCCAGGGCACGCACCATGGCGTAGCGTTCCGGAGCTTCGCCTTGGTAGGTCTCATCTTCGTCGGGGGCAGGTGCCTGCGGGGCAGCCATGAGCAGCGCGGCGGGCAACAGCAGTGCAGCGAGTCGGGAGTAGGAGAAGGTCGAGTGCATGGTCCCTCCACGGGTTGGATGCCGGATCCCAAAGGGTCGGTTCCCACTTGGCAGACTGCCAGGGTCGTGCCAAGTGGCCAACCCGCCCTGGGGTCAGTCCTTCGGGAAGGGGGCCAGGGCCGACCCGGTTCTGGCGGGACCCGGCTGCGGCCCCAGGTCCGCGAGACGGGGAAGCAGGCCCATCCAGGGGATGGACCAGCGTCGCGGCGCCCCCTTGTCCACTTCCCCTGCACCCACTTCCAGCCGGTCCGAAAGGAAGGTCAGGTGGAGGTCCCTCCCGGGTGGCAGGGGCAGATGGATCGCCCGGGCCGTGGCCGGGTGCACCACGCTAAGGACGGCCTCCCCATCCTCAAGGACCCACAGCAGTCCCCGCAGGAAGGGCCGGAAGTCCGCGGCGCCCCAGAGCAGGCCACTCAGGCCCTGGCTCAGGGGGGAGTCCGTGGGGAAGGACCAGGTACCCGTGGGCGCCGGCAGGGGCAGCCCCCCATCGCGCCAAGCCTTGAGCGGGCGCCCCGGTAGGCCGGTCTGCAGCCGGATGATGCCTCGGGCATCCCGGATGCTGAGGGTCCCGTCCACGGTGAGCCGGGCTTCCACGGGGCCGGAGGAGGGCCTGGCCTCATAGGGGATGGCCGCCGCCACGCCCGGAGCCGCCTGCCAATCCAGGGGCTGGAGACCTTCCCACGGGAGCGGCTGGCGGCCCTGGGCCGCCAGCTTCGACGCGGCCAAGGCCGCCAGGGTCAGGAAGAAGGCGCCCAGCCGCACAGGGCCTCCAGGTTCCGGGTGGTCAGCTCGGCGAGTTTCACGGAGGGGATGCCCCGCAGCTCGGCCACGGCCTCGGCCGTGAACCGGACGAAGCCCGGCTCGTTGGGCTTCCCGCGGTAGGGCACCGGGGCAAGGAAGGGCGCGTCGGTCTCCACCAGGATGCGGTCCGCGGGAGCCCAGGCCGCCACGTCGCGCACGGCCTCGGCCTTCCTGAAGGTCGCGATGCCCGAGAAGCTCAGGTAGAAGCCCAGATCCAAGGCCCGCTGAGCGAAGGCGCGATCCTCGCTGAAGCAGTGGATGATGCCGCGCACGGCGTCGGCGCCCTCCTCTTCCAGGATGCGCAGGGTGGCCTCGGGGGCCGAGCGGGTGTGGATCATGAGCGGCTTACGAATGGCCTTCGCCAGGCGGATCTGGGCGCGGAAGGCCGCTTCCTGCTCAGCCCTCGGGCTCAGGTCGTAGTGCCAGTCGAGCCCGGTCTCACCGACAAAGCGGACGGCGGAATCGGCCAGCAGCTTGCCGAGCTCGGCCTCCACCTCCGGCGACCAGGTCTTCGCTTCATGGGGATGGACGCCCAGGCTGGCCTGGATGTCCGGGAGGCGGGTGGTGAGGGCCAGCACCACCCTGGAATCTTCCAGGTCCGTGCCCACGGCGATGAAGCCCGTCACGCCATGGGTTCTGGCCCGCGACAGCGTGGCCTCCACCTGGTCGTCGGCCAGGTAGGAACCGGTCAGATGGCAGTGCGCGTCCACGAGCATGGATCCATGGTCCCACGAACGCGGGGGGGCGCAGAGCTGGGTCAGGTTCCCACCACGCTGCCGGCTGTGACCTTGGGCACGATCACGGGCCGGGGGGCGTCGATGCCTGCATCCTGTAAGGGCCAGGAGCCGCCGTGTCCCCCCTCTTTGCCACCCCGTCAGAGCACCACCTGCCGCGCATGCTCCGCGTGAGGGATGGCCTGAAGGACGGGCTGGGCCGCGGCATCACCTACCTGCGGGTGTCCGTCACCGAGCAGTGCAACCTCGCCTGCGTCTATTGCAAGCCGCGGACCGGGGTCGCCGAGCGGATGCAGCCTCCGGCCATGAGCCGCAACGAGGTGGTCCAGCTGGTGAAGGTGTTCACCAGCCTGGGCATCCGAAAGGTCCGCCTCACGGGCGGAGAGCCCCTCCTGCGGCGTGACCTCGAGACGATCATCGCGGGCATCAGTCCCGAGGTGGAAGGGCGCGTCCACCTCACCACCAACGGCCTCCACCTGGCCCGCAAGGCCCGGGCCCTGCGGGACGCGGGCCTCGCCGGGGTCAACGTCAGCCTCGATGCGGCGGACACGGCCGCCTTCGCCCGCCTCACGGGGAAGAACCAGCTGGGCAGGGTCCTCGCGGGTTTGGACGCCGCCCGGTCCGTGGGGCTGAAGACCAAGCTGAACGCCGTGGTGCTGCGCGGGTGGAACGAGGATCAGATCCTGCCGCTCACCCGCCTCGCCCAGGCGGGGGGCTTCCAGGTGCGCTTCATCGAGTTCATGCCCTACCAGGGCAACGGCTGGGGGCAGGACCAGTTCATGCCCGCGGCGGAGATCCTCCGCACCATCCAGGAGGGCCTGGGCTCCGAGCTGGAGGAGGAGCCCGTGCTCGGCCTGGAGGAGGGCCCGGCCCGGCTCTTCCGGATCCCCGGGAGCATTGGCAAGGTCGGGGTCATCTCCACCCTGAGCGCAGATTTCTGCGATCGCTGCAACCGCGTCCGCCTGACCAGCCAGGGCGCCCTCAAGGCCTGCCTGTTCGGCAACCAGCCCGTGGACCTGCTCGAGCCGCTCCGCAACCACGCCACGCACGATGACCTCGTCCGCCTCATCCGGCAGGCCCTGACCGAGAAGCTGGACTGCCACCCCATGCGCACGGGCGGGCAGCCCAAGTTCGTGCACGGCATGTGGCAGGTCGGTGGATGAAGGCCGGGCTGCTGCTCCTGAGCGGCGGCAGCGGGACCCGCATGGGGGCCCCGAAGCACGCCCTGCCCCACCCGGGGGGCGGTTCCTGGGGAGGGCACCTGGTGGGGGTCTTCGCCGCTGTCTTCCCAGATGGGCCGGTGCAGGTGCTCGGCGACCCCCTGCCGGACCATCCAGACCTGCCGCGCCTCGAAGATCCCCGCGAGGGCCCCGCGGTGGCATTGCGCACCTGGGCGAGGCTCGAGGCCACGGCCGTGGATCGCTGGTGGGTCGTCGCCTGCGATCAGGTGCGCTGGACCCCGGAGCGGCTCGCGGAGTGGGCGAGGATCAGCGAAGCCACCGACCCTGAAGCCGCCCGGTGGGTCCTGGCCCTGCACGACGGCCACCTCCAGCCACTGGGGGGCTGGCTGCCGGATGGGTTCCGCGCTCTGCTGGCCGCCAGCACGGAGCGGTCCCTGTACGCCCTTGCGACCCGCCTGCCCCACCTGGCCCTACCCAGCGACGGGGCCGAGTGGGTGGACGTGGACACGCCAGAGGATCGCCAGGCCTGGGAACGCGAAAGTCCCTAGCCCAGCCGCTTCCGCACCAGGCGCTCCACTGGCACCCCGCCCTTCAGGTGGCTCTCGATGATCTCGGGCACGTCCGCCGGCGTCACGTGGGCGTACCAGACGCCGTCGGGATAGACCAGCACGGCGGGTCCGATGGCGCAGAAGCCCACCGACCCGCAGTGGAGGCACTGCACCTCGCCCTCGCGGTTGCCCTTGTAGAAGAGCAGCTGTTCCTCGATGAGCTGGGCCTTGAATGCCTCCAGCACGGCCTCGGAACCGTTCGCCGTGCAGCTCTTGGCGGTGCAGACCAGGACCTGCCGCCGCAGGGACGGTCCCATCACCGCCGTGACGGCGGCATCCTGTTCGGGGGTGGGGAGGGAGGCATCGGGGTTCATGGCAGCATCCTCGGAACCCCACCATAGCAGCCGCCGGTGGCCCCCGATGAAGCGGCCCCAGATCCATGCCAAACGGGGATCGGGGAGTCAAATTACTTTGTGGTTATTTAATTAATGGTGATCATAGTCACGAACGACTTGACCGGCCTATCCACCTCTTCATCATCAATGTCGAGCCCCACCCGCGTGGCTTGCTTGCAGGCCCTCCGCGGATTGAACGAACCCAGCGCCGCCCCGGCCCGGGATGGCGTCGCCCTGCCTCCCATTCCCCCAAGAAAGGACGTGCTCCATGCGGAACACCCTCAAGCTCCTCGCCCTCGTCGCCGCGCTCGTGGCGCCCCTGGCTGCCCAAGGCGGCAGCGACACCAAGGGCAAGTTCTTCTTCAAGAAGACCTGCAAGTCCTGCCACGCCCCGGGCGCCGCTGCCAAGGAGGTCACGCCGCTCTCCAAGACCCAGGCCCAGTGGAAGGCCTATTTCGCCGCCGGCAAGCACAAGAAGGGCGCCGAGAAGCTCGACACCGTCCTGAAGCCCGAGCAGGTCAAGGACGTGCAGACCTTCCTGGTGAACCACGCCTCCGATTCCCCGCAGCCCGAAACCTGCGGCGGCTGATCGTTCGAGCTGAAGTCCCCCCTTCCCCGAACCCCGAACCCGGAGCACACCCATGAACTCCCGAATCATGCTCGCCCTGGTCGCCATGCTGGCGCCCTCGGCCCTGAGCGCCCAGTCCAACGCAGATCTCCAGAAACAGATCGAACAGCTGAAGGTGCAGTTGAAGGCTGTGGAAGAGAAGGCCGCAGCCGCGGCGGAAGTCGACACCCGCCTCGTCAAGGTCGAGACCAAGGTCGCCGGCGACAACATCCAGTGGGGCGGCGACCTGCGCACCCGCTTCGAGAGCAGCAAGTGGACCTTCAAGCCCTACCAGGCCTTCATGGGCTTCGCCCAGAGCGCCGGCGCCCCGGCGGGCTCCCTGCCCCCGGGCTACCCCTATCCCTTCATGGCCCTGACCCAGCAGGTGCCGGGCCAGGACTACACGAACGCCGTGCAGTGGTCCACCCGCCTGCGCCTCAAGATGGGCATCACCATCAACGAACACGCCAAGATCATGGGCCGCCTGACGATGTACAAGGTCCACGGCGGCGCCGACGTGCCCGTGTTCAACGGCTCGCCCAACACCGTGTCCAACTCGTTCAACGATGCCAAGGTCCCCGGGACCGACGTGCTCCGCGTGGAGCGCGCCAGCCTGGTCTACGACTTCCCCGTGGGCATCCTCTCCATCGGGCGCCAGAATACCTCCGACGGCCCGCCGTTCGAGGTGCGCGAGGGCGGCGAGCGCCAGGCCACCCCGCAGGCCCTGGCCGTGAACGCCCTGGTGGATGGCATCGGTTTCAAGTTCCAGCTCGACAAGCTCGGCCTGCCTGAAGGCTCCCTGCTCGGCATCTGCTATGGCGTGGGCTACGAGGCCGGTTTCGGCGGCGGCGGCAACGTCAAGGCCAACGCCGCGCCGGTGGGCTTCAACTTCACCAACGTGAATTGGACCGCCCAGGGCCCCAACGCCGCCGCGGCCACCATGCAGGTGAACAACATCGGCCCCCTAAAGGACAGCACGGTGCTGGGCGCCATGTTCGACATGCCCCTGCTCTTCCAGCTGGGTGAGAGCGTCCAGAGCGCGAACTTCTACCTGGGCTTCAACCGCTTCGGGAACATGACCGACATCCCCTACGGCAGCACCAACAACTTCCCCGTGCCCGCCATGCCCGGCATGGGCGGCATGCCCAGCACCCAGTACGTCACGGCCACCAACAACCTGGGCGACATGGACCAGTGGACCGCCACCTGGAAGCACAAGGTCGGCGACACCTTCACCTACTTCGCCAGCTACGGGCACATCAAGAGCAATCCCAACGGCAAGATGAGCCAGTACGGCGCCTACTGGACCTTCCCCGCCAACATGGGCGGCACCCAGCAGCTCGCCGGCTTCGGCGGACTCCTGGGCGATGCGACCCAGAGCCAGACCGCCAGCGCCTACTACGTGGGCATGCGCTGGGATCCCATCCAGACCCTCGGGTTCGGCGTCGAGTTCAACCACGGCTCGCCCCGCTGGTTCACCTACAGCCCCGCCACCGGCGAGGCCACGGAGAAACTCGGCACCCGCGGCGACGTGTGGGAGGGCTACATCCAGTGGCAGTTCGCCAAGAACGCCGCCTTCCGTCTGGGCTACCTGGACTACAAGTACAGCCACGCCTTCAGCGGTTGGCACATCTCCCCCGGGCCCTCCATGCCGGGGCAGAGCTGGGAGGACGCCTACGACCTGAGCAAGAACCCGATGCTGCAGTACGGGTTCCCCGCCGCGGTGAAGACCATGTATGCCTCGATTGAAGTGAAGTTCTAAACCGGCAAGTGGCCAGGGCCAGGGACCACCATCCCTGGCCCTGGTTGGGTGTTGCAGCTCGGAGGAAAACCATGGATCGGCGTGTCTTTCTGCAGGTGGCGGGTGCCAGTGGGGTGGCTATCTCGGGGCTCAGCTGCTCCTGGCTGTTCAAGAAGCCGGAGGCCAAGGCGATCTTCCCCGCCGGCATCCCCACCACCTGCGAGCTCTGCCCCAACAAGTGCTCGGTGGTGGCGATGGTCGAGGGGGGCCGGATCCGCAAACTGAATCCGAACCCCGAGAATCCCAAGTCGAGGGACATGCTCTGCGCCCGCGGGAACGCGGCCATCCAGCAGGTCTACGATCCGGATCGGCTGAAGCAGCCCCTGATCCGGGCCGGGGCCCGGGGGGAAGGCAAGTGGCGGCCGGTCTCGTGGGAGGAGGCCTGGGACTACACCGCCAAGAAGCTGAACGAGGTGAAGGAGAAACATGGTCCAGAGGGCACCCTCTGGGCCAGCACCGAAGGCTTCCAGGAGGTGTTCTTCAAGAACCTGGGCTCCGCCTTCGGCAGCCCGAACATCATCCGGCATCCCAGCCTCTGCCTGGCGTCCATGAACCTCGCCTATTCCATGACCTTCGGCACGGTCCCCAGCTTCGACCTGCTGAATGCCGACTACGTGATCATGGCCGGGGCGAACCGCTTCGAGAGCATCATCACCCCCGACACCATGGACCTCATCGGCGGGCTCATGGAGCGCAAGGCCAAGCTCATCTACCTGGACCCGCGCTTCACTGTCACGGCCTCCAAGGCCGATGAGTGGTACCCCATCGCCCCCGGAACCGACCTGGCCTTCATCCTGGCCCTGATCCACGTGATCATCCGCGAAGAGCGCTACGACCGGGCCTTCGTGGACGGCTTCACCCTCGGCTTCGAGCAGCTGGTCGAGCATGTCAAACCCTACACGCCGGAGTGGGCCGAGCAGGAAACGGGCATCCGCGCGGTGGACATCATCCGCATCGCCCGCAACTTCGCCGCGGCGGCACCCCGGGCCGTGTTCTACGCCGGACGGCGCTCCAGCTGGTACCAGAACGATTTCCAGATGCGTCGCGCCCAGGCCATCCTCAACGCCATCGTCGGCAACTGGGACCGCCAGGGCGGCATGGTGCCCAACCAGAAAGTGCCCAAGGGCGAATTCCTCTTCATGCCCTGGGACGAGCCCAAAGCCCCCCGGGTGGACGAGATCGAGAAGAACTTCCCCCTGGCCGCCAAGGGCGACGGCGTCTACCTCCCCCTGCGCGAGAACGTGCTGAGCGGGAAGCCCTATCCCGTGAAGGCCTGGATGATCTACAAGCAGGATCCCCTGCACGCCGTGCCTGACCAGGGCAAGACCCTGAAGATGATCGAGCAGATGGATTTCGTGGCCGTCATCGACATCGCCATGAGCGACACGGCCTGGTATGCGGACGTGGTGTTCCCCGAGAGCCACTACCTGGAGCGCACCGACCCCATCGAGGTCATGCCGGGCATCTGGCCCGCGGCCGTGCTGCGCCAGCAGGTGGTGAAGCCCCTCCACGACACCAAGCCCTGCCTGGAGATCGTCCAGGGCCTGGCCAAGCGCCTGGGCCTCAGCGACTACTTCGACTACACCATCGACCAGTGGGTCGAGGCCGAGGCCAAGGAGCTCCCGGTTCCCAACGGCCTGGAGCACATGAAGAAGCACGGCGTGGTGGCCTTCAGCGAGCCGAAATACGGGGCCACCCGGAAGGCCGATCACCGCTTCGTCACCAAGAGCGGCAAGATCGAGATCTTCTCGGAACGCCTGCAGGAAGCCGGACAGGATCCCCTTCCGAAGTATTCCCCCCCCGCCAAGGTGCCCTCTGGCAAGTTCCGGCTCGTCCTGGGCCGGAAGGCCACCATCACCCACGCGGCCCTGACCCAGCTGCCCTGGCTGCACGAGCACAACCCGGAAAACAGCCTCTGGCTCCATCCGGAGTCCGCCGACCGCCTGGGCATCCAGACGGGGGATCTCCTGGAGGTTGCCAGCTCGGTGGGGCGCGTGAACATCAAGGCCCTGGTCACCCAGGAGATCCGCCCGGACTGCGTGTTCATGCTGCACGGCTTCGGCAAGAAGTCCCCCTGGCTCCGCGCCGTGCACAACGTGGGCGCGGCGGACGCCGTCCTGCTCGAGACGGCCTGGGACAAGGTCAGTGGCAATGCCGCGATGCACGAGACGTTTGTCAAAGTCGCGAAGGTATAGGGAGAGACCATGGCCAAGAAAATGAAACGCTACGCCCTGGTGCTCGACTCCAAGAAGTGCATCGACTGCAAGGCCTGCGTCGTGGCCTGCAAGGCCGAGAACGAGGTGCCGGTCGGGGTCTACCGCAACCGGATCAACGTCGAGAAGAGCGGCGAGTACCCCAAGCTGCGGACCAGCTTCGATCCGGAGCAGTGCCACCACTGCGACAATCCCAGCTGCGTGCGGGTCTGTCCCACGGGAGCCAGCTGGCAGCGGGAGGACGGCATCGTCCTCGTGAAGTACGACGACTGCGTCGGCTGCAAGTACTGCATCATCGCCTGCCCCTACGATGCCCGGTTCCACCACCCCGAGAAGCACACGGTGGACAAGTGCACCTTCTGCGTCCAGCGGGTGGATCGCGGCGAACTGCCCGCCTGCGTCGAGACCTGCCCCAGCAAGGTGCGGGTCTTCGGCGATCTCAACGACTCCAAGAGCCCCATCCACCTGCTGCTGGCCACCCGACGCCATCGCGTCCTCAAGCCGCAGACCGGCAATGGTCCTCAACTCTATTACCTCCTCTAGGAGCCGGCGATGCATGAACCAGTGTGGGAATTCCTCATCGTCAACTACCTGTTCCTGGGCGGTCTCTCGGCGGGTCTCTACTTCGTGTCCGGCCTGGCCGCCTGGTTCCAGGAGGACGGGCAGTCCGCCTTCCCCCGCCTCGCCCGCTGGGGCGCCCTGCTGGCACCCTGGCCCGTGAGCCTGGGCTCGGTCCTGCTGATCTTCGACCTCGGCAAGCCGCTGCGGTTCTGGAAGCTCTTCTTCCACTTCCGGTGGCAGAGTCCCATGTCCATCGGCAGCTGGCTGCTGGTCCTGTTCACCCTGGTGAGCCTGGTGAACCTGTGGGCCTGGCTGGAGCAGGGCGAGCGGCAGGGCCTCTTGGCCCGGATCCCTGAAGCCATCCGGAGCCGCATCCCGGCCCGGATTCGGGGCTACCTCGACCGGGATGCCTCTGCCTGGCGCCGCACCCTCGCCATGGCCGGTTTCCCCCTGGCCGTCGGCGTGGGCATCTACACCGGCGTCCTCCTGGGAGCCGTCCAGGCTCGGCCGTTCTGGAACACCAACCTCGTGGCGCAGATGTTCCTCTTCAGCGCCCTGTCCAGCGGAGCGGCCACGATCCTTCTGGTGCGCCTCCTGGACAAGGAAGCCATGGACCTGAAGGAAGTCCGGTTCCTCTACACTCTGGATATCGTGCTCATCTCCCTCGAGTTCTTCATCGTGCTGCCCTACCTCATTCACGGCGAGCTCTCGGTGCTGGCCGTCCGGGAAGCGCTCGCCCTGATCCTGGGGGGCCCCTACACGCTCGTCTTCTGGGGCCTGTTCCTGGGCGCTGGCCTGCTGGTTCCCCTGGCCATCGAGATCTATGAATTCAAGCCCCTGCTCACCGGCAAGGGCACCTTCCACCTCAACCCCCGCCTGGCCATGACCGCCGCCAGCCTGGTCATCATCGGCGGCTACACCTTGCGCTACGTGTTCGTCTTCGCGGGACAGGCGAGCGGCTTCCGATGAGCCGGGAGCGGGTGGGCGAGCTGCTGCAGGAGCTCGGGGCGATCCTCCTGGTCCCTGGCCTCGGGTTCGAACCGGGGGTCCGCCCCCTGGTGGAGCCGCCTGACCTCCAGCTGGCCCTCGACGAGGCGATCCGGAAGGTGTGTGAGAGCCCCGCCGAGCAGCTTGACATCGCCTACACCGGGCTCTTCATGCATGGTTACGATCACCCCACCCTGCATCTCGAAGAATCCGTGATGCGCTGCGGCGAGCTCCGTTGTGCGGCCGTCATGGCCGATCTCCACGAGATCTATCTCGCCGCCGACCTGGAGATCCTGGCGCCCTATGAGGCGGATCATCTTGGCGCCATGACCTCCCTCCTTGGCCACCTCCTGCACCTGATGGACGAGCGTCAGGGACCCGTCGAGCCCAGGCTCCAGGAGGCCGCCTCCCGACTGCTTGCGGACCACCTCAGGCCCCTCCTGGCTCACGTCTCGGAGCAGCTGGAGCAGAGACATGCCCATCCCTTCTACCGCCGCGTGGTGGACCTGCTCGGGGTGACCCTGCATGCCGCAGAGGGACTCCTTCCGGCCCTGGAACCTCAGCGCCTGGGCGCAAGAGAAGCCTAACGACCGCACTTTGCCCTACCTACCGTTTCATCCCTCCAAGGAGACCTTCATGCGCCACCACGCCTTCCTGAACCTCATCTGGGCCGGGGCCCTGGCGAGCACCGCCTTCGCGGCTGATCCTGTGGCCCCCCGGCCCGTGACGGCCAAGATCTGTCTCAACTGCCACACCACCACGCCTGGGAACCTCCGCGGCAACTTCGAGGTGCTGGCCCTCAAGAGCTCGTCCTTCCAGATGAAGGTGGACGAGAACACCGAAGTCCTCCGCTATGACAAGGCCAGCCTGAAGGTGGTCTCCGAAGAGAAGGGCGCCACCCTGGATGACACGCTGAAGGCCATCAAGAAGGGCCATGAAGTTCGGGTCGAGTACACCGAAAAGGAGGGCGTGAAGACCGCCACCCTGGTGGCCGTCAAGCCCGCCGTGAAGCTCGCCGCCCACGAGACCATCACCCTGGATGAGGTCCAGAAGCTGGTGGCCATGGGCCCCGAGAAGGGGAAGTACTTCCTCTTCGATTCCCGCCCGGCGCCGCGGTTCCAGGAAGGCAACATCCCCACCGCCGTGAACATGCCCTTCCCGGCCTTCGACAAGCTGGTGGACAAGCTGCCCGCCGACAAGACCGCCCTGCTGATCTTCTACTGCAGCGGGAAGACCTGCAACATGAGCCCCGGCTCCCTGGCCAAGGCCAAGAAGCTCGGCTATACCAACGCCAAGGTGTTCGTCGGGGGCATGCCCGCCTGGTACTCGAAGAACTACGGCGTGATCGCCCCCAAGTCCTTCAAGGAGGCCTTCCTCGACAAGGACATCCCCGCCATCGTCGTGGACCTTCGCCCCGACGCGGACAAGGGCACCCTCAAAGGTGCAGTGGCGCTGGCCCCGGGCAAGACGGCCGAGCTGCTGAAGCAGTTCCCGATCGCCAAGCTGAAGCCCCCGGTGCTGGTGGTGGATGCCAACGGTGGTGAGAGCGCCCGCACCGTGGCCCAGGAGATCGTCAAGGCCGGCTACCCCGGCGTGAATGTCCTCCAGGGCGGGTTCCAGGCCTGGCAGGCCGCGAACCTTCCCTTGGTTCCAGGCAAGCTGGCGACGACCGTGACCTATGTGCCCAAGCCGCGGCCCGGCTCGATCTCGAATGCCGAGTTCACCCGGCTCGCCAGCCTGGCCCCTGAGCAGCGCAAGGATGTGCTCATCCTCGATGTTCGCAACCCGGATGAAACGAAGAACGGCACCATCAAGGGCGCCCTGGTGATCCCGGAAACGGCGCTGCTGTCGCGCCTGGCGGAAGTGCCCAAGGACGCCAAGGTTCTGGTGGTGACCCACTGCTCGACAGGCATCCGGGCCGAGCTCGCCTACCACCTGCTCAAGGAGAAGGGCTACAACGCCCGCTTCCTGAATGCGGAGATCACCATCATCGACACCGGTGAATTCACCATCGACTAAGGTTTACGAGGTTGTCCCTGGAAAGGCGCCTCCGGGCGCCTTTCCTTTGGCAGGGTTGGAAGGCATTGTTGAAAATCCCGCCAACCACCTGCTAGACAAAGGCTTGCCCCCCGTCCAGCATGGATCCATGCGCGCCCCCACAACCATCCTCCTGGTGGATGACGAGCCGGGAATCCGGCGGTCCCTGGGCGAAGCCCTGAAGGACGAGGGCTACCACGTGGTGAAGGCCGAGCGGGGCGAGCAGGCCATCGACCTGCTGCACAACCCCGATGGCGAGAGCCTCCAGCTCATGCTGCTGGATGTCTGGCTGCCAGGCCAGGACGGCCTGGAGACCCTGAAGCAGGCCAAGCAGGTCCGCCCCGACCTGCCGGTGGTCATGATCTCGGGCCACGCGAGCATCGACACGGCCATGCAGGCCACCAAGCTCGGCGCCTTCGACTTCCTGGAGAAGCCCATCGACCTGGACCGCCTGCTCCTGGTGGTGGGCAACGCCTTGCGGCAGTCCCGGCTGGAGCAGGAGAACCAGCGCCTGCTGGCCGAGGTGGAGGGCGGCCGCTTCTTCCTGGCGGACAGCCCCGCCATGAAGCGCCTCATGGCCGACGTGGCCCTGGTGGCCCCCACCGAGGGCCGGGTGCTGCTCACGGGCGAGAACGGCAGCGGCAAGGAGGAGGTGGCCCGCCTCATCCACCTGCAGAGCCCCCGCAAGGACGCCCCCTTCATCGAGGTGAACTGCGCGGCCATCCCCGAAGAGCTCATCGAGAGCGAGCTCTTCGGCCACCAGAAGGGCGCCTTCACGGGCGCCGTGCGCGACCAGAAGGGCAAGTTCCGCGAGGCGGACGGCGGCACCCTGTTCCTCGACGAGGTCGGCGACATGTCGCTGAAGACCCAGGCCAAGGTGCTGCGCGCCCTCCAGGAGGGCCGCGTGGAGCCCGTGGGCGGAGGCGGCGCCGTGGGCGTGGATGTACGCGTCATCGCCGCCACCAACAAGGACCTGGCCGGGGAGATCACCCGTGGGCGCTTCCGCGAGGACCTCTACTTCCGCCTGGCCGTGGTGCCCCTGCGCATCCCCGCCCTGCGGGAGCGCCCCGAGGACATCCTGCCCCTGGCCGAGGCCTTCATCAGCCGCATCGGCCGCCAGTACGGCCGCCCGCCCCGGCACCTGGGGCCCGAGGCCAAGGACACCCTGCTGCGCCATGACTGGCCCGGCAATGTGCGCGAGCTGAAGAACCTCATGGAGCGCGCCGTCATCCTGGGCCGCGGCAGCGAGATCAGCCCACGCGACCTGGGCCCCCTGGCCGCCCGCCACCTCGCCGAGCAGGATCCCTTCTCCTTCCCCGAGTTCGCCAGCCTGAAGGAGGCCAAGGACTGGTTCGAGACCCAGTACCTCCAGCGCGAGCTGCGCCTCCAGAACGGCAACATGACCCGCGTCGCCGAGCGCGTGGGCATGGACCGCTCCAACCTCTACAAGCGCCTCAAGGCCCTGGGCATCGAGCCCAGGGAGAGCTGGCCCGCCCGGCCCCCCCCGGGGGCCAGGCTGGCCGTGAGTGACAAGAAGTGGTTCAAGATCGGTGAAGCCGCCCAGCTGGTGGGCGTGGGCCCGAAGGATCTGCGCTACTGGGAAGATGTGATTGCGGACATCAAGCCCCGACGCAGCAAGGGCAACCTCCGCTACTACCACGTGGACGAGCTGCCCCGCCTCAAGCGCATCAAGGCCTGGCTGGGCGAGGGCCTCACCGTGGCCGACTGCGCCGAGCTGCTGGCCCACGGGCACCTCGTCCAGCGCCTTGACCTGGGCCTGGAGGCCGACGAGCTCCCCGCGGCCCCCGTACAGAAGCCCAAGGCGGCCTTCCCCCGGCTGCTCCGCACCAGCACCGACCTCCAGCCCGTCATCAAATCCGTGCGGGCCCTTTTCGACAGGCTCTCAGCGCCACCCAAACCTTGACCTCCGCCCCCACCCGGTCTAGAGTCAATAGTTCACGGCGCGTGGCGCAGCCTGGTAGCGCACTACCTTGGGGTGGTAGGGGTCGGAGGTTCGAATCCTCTCGCGCCGACCAAAACACCCGGAAGGCCCTCTTCGGAGGGCCTTTTGTTTGCTTCCTCGAAGCTGGGATTCGAACCACCCCCTTTGGCAATCGGCCGGGTGGGACCGCCCGAGGCATACCTTGGTGGAACGCCGGAGCGGGCCGGCGGCTGGCGCAGCCAGACACGGTTCGGAACCGTGTCCTTGTGGGTCGGCATCATTTGCGTCGAGCGAACCTCCCAGTGTTTTGACTCACCGTTCCGAGAGGTGCGCCCCACCTTCAGATGATGCTCACGCCAAGGGGTCCCGCTTCGACTCCTGGACTCACGACACCAGGGGCACCTGATAAAAAATTAACGGAATCTTCCAGCACGAGCTTCGGGCCTGCACGAGTATTCCACTTATCATCACGGTCTCACCCCAATCGCATCTGATTCACCTGGGAGGTTCCCGTGGGTCCTTCGCATCGAGCCTGCTCTGTCCTTGTCGCCCTGCTCGCGGCCGCGCCGGTCACCCCCCAGGTGCCACCCCAGGTGGTCCAGGCCCTCAAGCCAGTGGTGACCAAGCTGGCGGAGAAGCTCCTCACGCCGAAGATGCAGGTGGAGAGCTTCATGCTTGGTGGCTTCAAGGCCATCCGCGTGGAACCCGATGGCGATGCCACCCCCGAGAAATTCAGCGGCAGTGCCTATTTCGAGCTGCCCCAGCCCCTAGGTTCCCAGAAACTCGAGTTCAAGAACCTCGTGCTGAAGGGCGGCACCGCCGAAGGCACCCTGGACGCCGCCCTCAAGGACTTCTCCGCCGGGCACCAGGGCTGGACCTACCACCTCACGAAGGTCGTGCTCTCCGACAAGGGCAGCCGGGTGGAGGGCACCGCGACCCTGGCGGGCCTCAAGCTGGATGTGGCTCCCCTCGTCCTTGCAGCGCAGGGGCTGCAAGGGACGCTCACGCCGGGGACCTGCCCCTGGCGGAGGGCGCCTTCTCCGCCACCCTCCTCGCGGGGGAGGTCACTTTCTCCCCCCAGGGCGTGAAGCTCAATGGCAACCTCGAAGTGGTCATCGCGGCCCCGGTCCGCCACGGCGGCACCGGCGCCGAACCCCATTTCGACGGCGGCACGGTCAGTTTCGACAGCGCCCTGCTGAGCGGTTCCGGCGTGGTGGCCGCCGCCCTGGCCACTGACCTGCCCCTGCTCCACAAGGGCCAGACCTGGCAGATGCAGAAGCTGGCCTTCGGCTTCGAGCGGGGTACGCCGCTGCTGAGCGGGCCCACCCGCCTGCAGTTCCCCTTGAATGTCTTCTGCAAGGTGGGCGCCACGGAGCAGCCCTACCGGACGGAGGCGCTGCCTTGCAGCATCCGCGCCCACGCGCCCGCGCCGACCGCACCGGCTCCCACCGGAACCCGGACCCTGGCCGCCCGGAAGCTCACCACCTCTTCGACCCTGGCCAAGGCTCTGATCGCCTGGGAGGGCTTCAGCGGCACCTTTGCCCTGCCAGCCGCCTCCCTCCATCCCTCGGCCCTCACCACCTATCGCCTGGACATTGACAAAGGCACAGCCCGAGTGGACAAGGGCACCGTGGATCCCGGCGGCACCCGCCTCACGGGGCGCCTGTCCTGGGGCCCGGCCTTCACCTACCAGACCGCTCTCGTGGATGCCCCGGCATCCCTCTCCGACGGCCTCTACGCCACGGGTTCGGCCCTGAAGACGCCGGCCGAGGTCGGAGCCTACCGGGTTCATGCCTCCTTCTCCGCCACCCTCTGCGACTTCTCCCCTTCCCATTCGCCGGAAGGCCTGCCGGCTGGCTGGATGGGCGTCTTCATCCCCGCCTACCACCTGGGCCTTCCGGCAGAGCTGTTCACGTTCAATGCCAGCTGGGAGCGCCTCCCCGTGCTCATCGCCGCCAAGGGCGGCCGCTTCGAGGGGAACGGCACCTTCAGCGGCTCGGTGGGTGCCAAGCTCACGAAGCTGGTCAACCTGCACATCGCCCCTGTCCGCCTCGACCCCTTCGATCTGCACTTCATGGAAGGGGCCCTCCTCCAGCGGCCCGGTGGTCACGGGCCAGATGGACCTGACCGCCAAGCCCCTCCTGGTGGACTTCAAGCCCCCGGTCTCCTTCCGCCTCACCCAGAACGGGGCCGAGCAGGTCGAGATCAACACCCAGACCCCGGCCGGCCCCATGGCCGTGAAGACCCGGCTCCTCGGCATCAGCATGGTGATGGACGCGGCCCGGCTGAACCCGACGAACCTGGACTTCACGGGCCGCTTCGATTTCGCCATCGCCGGGGCCGCCCTGCCCTCCGTGGCCTTCGATCACCTCGTGCTGGAAGCCAGCGGCGGGGGCATCGACGGCAGCCACGAGGAGCTCTCGCTGGACTTCAGGGGCTCCCGCTGGTCGCCGGTGCCGGACCAGCCCCACGTGAGCCTCTGGGGCTACCCCCTGGCCCTCGGCGAGAGCGGCTATGGCGTCCAGGCCGATGGCCGGTTCTACGTGGGCCTGGGCGGGGACATGGAGATCAACCCCATCCTGCCCACCCTCTACAACCGCCTGCTGTTCACCACCGAGAAGGAGGACGAGGGCAAAGGCACCATGGAGCTGGAGCACCCCTACAAGGTGGATCAGAGCGTGGCCTCCCTCGGCTCCTTCAACGGCAGCCTCGGCTTCCAGGTGAAGAGCGCGGACGACGTGGTGAGCGACGCCTACTTCCTTGGCGACGCGGACCTGAAAGTGAACGTGGGCGACTCGCCCTTCGGCCTCAAGGCGGGCATGCGCTTCGGACGCAGCTACCAGGCCAGCTCCTCCTTCCCCTACTTCTACGCCCTCGGCCACTTCGAGGCTCCGGAGGCCGGCATCCCCGTGGCGCCGAACCTCGAGGTCTATGGCCTGGTGGGTGGCCTCTCCCAGAACTTCCTGCCGGATGACATCCGCAACACCACCGACATCCAGGGCAAGCCCGACAGTTCCCTAGGCCTCGCCCTCATCGCCGGCGTCGACGCGGGCACCTCGGACAAGTTCACCTTCCACGGCGGCCTGGACCTGTACGTCAGCCAGAACCTCACGACCCTGCTGCAGGGCAAGGGCTGGCTCTTCTGCGGGCGCGACAAGCAGCCCGCCGACAACCAGGTGACGGCCGACGTCCGCTTCACCCGGAAGCCCGACACCTTCCACGCCACCCTGGCTGCTGACCTCAACCTGTACAATGGCCTGCTCCGTCCCTCCGGCCAGGTGGAGCTCCACTTCGGGCCCGACAAGCAGTTCGTCCACATCGGCACCCGCGAAGCCCCCATCACCGCGCGCTTCCTGAACGCCTACGACGGCTCGGGCTACATGACCGCCGATTTCGTGGGCGGCGGCGCCGCCTTCGGGGCGGGCGTGGCCCTCAGCTACAGCAAGGAGGGTGATTTCGGGATCATCTGGGGCAACGCGTGGCTCAACGCGCGGGGCGACCTGATCATCGAGATCGACGCCGACAAGAACCCGCACTTCCTGGGCACCATCGCCGCCGATGGCGGCGCCGCCTTCGGCATGAAGTTCAAGACCTTCTGGAAGACCTACAAGATCACCATCTTCAGCGGCAGCATCGCCACCAACCTGGCCTTCCAGGTCCCCGGGAGCCCCACGCTCTCCGGCGCCGTGACCATCCACTACAGCGTGCTCGGCGGGGCCTTCTCCGGTTCCGTCAGCGCCCACCTGGACATCTGAGGGAGCCAGCCATGACCACCAGCCGGATCCTGACGACGCCAATCCTCCTCTTACTGGCCACGGGCGCCCAGGGCCAGATCAAGACCCCGCCCGCCCTCACCACGGCGACCTCCGCCACCATGCTGCAACCCCAGGCCGCCCTGCTGGCGAACCTGCTCCCGGCCGGCAAGACCCAGGGCACCTTCCACCTGACCGGCCTCGTCCGCAAGGACCGCACCGTGGTGCTGCGCTGGGCCAACGACCAGGGCGAGATGCCCACGGAGGGCATCCGTGTCTTCCGGCAGAAGGTGGGCGATGCCGCGTGGAAGGACCTGACCGGCAAGAAGCCCCTCGGCTTCCTGCAGGGCAAGGCCGCCGAGAAGCGGCTGGACGCCATGCCTGCCGAGGAGCGCGAGAAGCTCCTCTCCTATCCCTTCGGTGATGTGCAGCACGATCCCGGCACGCGCCTGCGGGCCATCGAGCTGCCCAAGGTCAGCATCAGCCGGGCCAAGGACCTCTCGCCGGAGAAGTCCCTCAAGCAGTTCCGCGAGCTGCGCGCAGCCGGCAAGCTCAACCGGTCGGATCTGCAGCTCATGCACGTCCGGGCCGATGTGGACCTGGGCATGGCCGAGGTCCTCGGCCTCACCTACACCGACGACCCCGGCAAGGGCCAGTGGCGCTACAAGATCCAGGTGGGCCTGCCGGAAGGCGGGTCCGTGGAGGTGGTCTCGCCGAAGGTGTTCAACACCCTCGAACCCACGCCGATCCCGCAGCCCCTCAGCCTCTCCGCCGCCAGCGGCAACGGCGAGGTGCTGCTGAACTGGGACGAGACGCCCTCCGACGCGGTGGCCGGCTACAACATCTACCGCGCCGAGTCGCCCTCGGGCCCCTGGGGCCGCATCAACTCCGATCCGGTGAAGCGCGTCGAGCTGGAGCTGGAGGATCCGGAGCTGGCCCTGCGCCGCTCCCAGGGCATCCAGAGCGGCATGGAGCGAATGCTGCGCCCCCTGCCGGAGGCCGCCCGCACCCCGCATAAGGTGGTGGAGGCGCACCGGCAGGCGATCAGCCAGCTCGACAAGCCCGGCGGCCTCCCCGCCCTCAGCGCCGCCACCGCCAAGGCCGTCAAGGAGGCAGTCGCCTCCGGCCGCCTCCGCCCCGGCGGGCGGCAGGCCCCCAAGGCCCTCTACACGGACAGCCGCCGCACCGAGGGCAACGCCCTCCAGAACGAGAAGACCTACCACTACAAGGTGACGGCATTGGACCTCGGCGGCCTCGAGCAGCCCATGGAGACGGCCCCCATGGTGGTGGGCATCCCGAAGGATCTGGAACCTCCGCTGGTGCCGGGCCGCCCCATGCTCAAGACCGAGATGGCCGCCCGCACTGACCTGCGCACCGCCCAGGCGGCCCGGCTCAAGGACACCCGCCTCGTGACCCTGGATCAGGCCATCAGCGCCAAGCGTCCGCAGGCCACCACGGCCCTCACGCCCTTCCAGCTGCAGGCCCAGGCACCCGGCGCCCCGACTGCCGCCGCGAGCAGCCTGTCCCTCGGCGACGCCAAGCGGCAGCAGCTCTCCCGCACGGCCGCCACCATGCCCATTTCGGCGCTCAAGAACCTGGGCGAGTCCGCCGTGCTCCGATCCAATGCCGATGGCAGTGTCCCCCCGGCCCTGCTGGCCTGGGCCCCCTCGCCCGACCCGGACCTGAAGGGCTACGAAGTCCATCGCGCCGGTGCCGACGGCTCCTTCATCAAGCTCGCAGACACCACCGCCCCCGAGTGGGTCGACGCGGGCCTGGTGGCGGGCCAGGCCTACCGCTATGCCATCAGCTCCATCGACAAACTGGGGAACGTCAGCGCACGCTCCCCCGAGGGCCGGATCGAGGTGAGCGACAGCAGCCTGCCAGGCCGTCTCGCCATCAGCCAGTTCACCGGCCAGGTGACCAAGGAGGCCCCCGCGGCGATTCCCGGCCGCCGCTTCCTGCGCCCTGCCGACCGGGTGTTGGCCTCCGGGAACCTGCGCTCCGCGAAGGCATCGATCCTGCTGACCAAGGCCACAGACTCCACCGTGGCGGAGTTCCACGCCCCCAAGGCGGCCCTGGTGCCCAGGGCCAAGGGCCAGTTCTCCAGCGTATCTGCGGGCAAGGCCCCCCTCGCGAAGGACCTGACGGCCACGCCAACCCTGGAGCTCTCCGCCGTGAAGGCTTCGGCCCTCGTCGAAGCCTGTCTTCCGCAGGATCGAGCGCAGCTTCAATCCCATGCTGGCCGCCCTGGTGAAACCCAAGGAGATCCACGTGCTGCTCGAGTGGGCGAAGCCGGTCCAGGGCTTCCCCATGGACTACGTCATCCAGCAGGCCCCGCAGAAGATGGAGCTGGTCTCGCTGCCGCGTCCCTCGGTGGCCTTCCAGGGGGGCATCCGGGGCTTCGAAGCGCTGAGAACCGCAGCCGCGCCCTCCGCCCTGAATCCAGCCCTGAGCCCAGCCAGCGGCGCGTTCAGCGCGGCCGGCCTCAGCCCCACCGCAAAAGTGGTGCCGGCGCCCAAGGCCGAAGTCCAGCCCCTCGGACTCGTGGCCGCCACTCCCGCCCTGCACGCCATCGCCGCCCGGGGCCTGGTGGCCTCCCAGGGCGAGGGCTTGCGCCTGTCGGAGGGCCGCCGCGACCATCTGGCCCGCCTGGTGGCCAAGGGCGGCCCCGGGGCCTTTACCCGCGTCAACGACTCGCCCGTCACCACCGAGCGCTTCATGGTGACCTTCCCGGCGGAGGCGGCCCAGTACGGCGGGGCCACCTTCTTCTTCCGGGTCCAGTCCTTCACCAAGGAGTTCGGCCGCACCGTGGCGGGCCCCATCAGCGAGCCCATCGAGGTCCGGCTGCCGGACATCGTCGCGCCCCCCAGTCCGGCCGTGGGCTCGGTGGACTTGCAGGAAGGCGCGCCGGGGAGGCTCGATGTGTCCCTCACCTGGACTCAGACGGCCGCCCCGGATCTCAAGGGCACCTTCGTGGACCGCCAGCCCATGAACTACACCCTGGTGGAGGGCGAGGCCAAGGCAGGCAGCCCGGCCGGTCCGGCGGAACGCCTCACCTCGGCGCCGGTGGCAGGGCTCGCCTACACCGACAGGAAGGCTCCGGCGGGCTTCCAGCGCTACACCCTGCGCTCCGTGGATGCCACCGGCAACCTCAGCGCGCCGCTCGGGTCCATGGATGTGCTGGTGCCGGGCGAGCCGGATCCGGCAGCCCCGACGCAGCTGGCGCTGTCGGGCAACCGCCTCACCTGGAAGGCGGCCGTGGACGCCGCCGGCTACACAGTCTGGCGCTCCTTCACAGGTCAGGACGACGACTATGAGTGCATCAGCGGCATCCTGGGCGCCAGCGAAACCAGCCATATGCCTGCCCGCCGAAGGGATCCTCCACCTCCGCGTGGTGGCCCGCAGCACCAGCGGCATGAACACCACGCCCAGCCAGCCCCTGGTGCGCACGCCCTAGTGGTTTCCAGTGCCTCCGCTCCGGGACGGGTGTATACCATCCCTGACTTTCCCGACAGCGGAGGCACCCCATGCGGACCCGCCCCCTCCTCCTGCTCCTCCCCTCCTTGGGCCGCGATGCTCTGGTCCGGGGAGGCCCGCCTCGGCCTCGGGGTGTTCGCCTTCGCACCCCGCGGTCTGGACTTCCAGGCCAGTTTCCGCCCACGGGCAGCCCCTGGACCTTCGGCGTTCGCCATGTCCAGTGGATGGACACCTTCCGCGACCCCTTCACCGGGCGCTCCCTCTCGGAGACCACGGAGACCCGGAGCGGCCCAGTGTTGACCTACCTCTTCCGGCCCGAGGCCCGGGGGAGCTGGGCATCTGGGTGGCGCTGTCTACCGCTGGGCCAAGGCGGAGAAGTCCCTTGTCTTCGGCGACACGAGCCGCGTCAGCACCACCGCACCCCTGGTGGGCGGCGGCTACACCGGCGCCCTCGGCTCGCACTTCTACTGGAACGCAGGGATTTTCCTCGGCCCGGGCAGGACCCTGAAGACCCAGACGAGCACCGGTTCTGAGGAGGACAGCGGGTTCTTCGACCTCCAGGCGCAGGCGGGACTGCGGTTCTGACTACCTCCTTCCCTTCACCATCGGCACGAACCGCACTGGCAGCACGGGCTTCCGCTCCAGGCCCGCGGGTGTCTTCCGGAGGAGCACCAGCTCCTGGGCCCCCCACTGGGAGCCCACGGGGATGATCATGCGGCCGCCCTCCTTCAGCTGGGCCACCAGGGCCGGGGGCACCTCTTCCGGCGCGCAGGTGACGATGATCGCGTCGAAGGGCGCCGCCTCGGGCCAGCCGAGATGACCGTCTCCGCAGCGGGCCTTCACACGGGTGAAGCCCAGCCGCTTGAGGTCTGCCGCGGCGCGCCGGGCCAGGGGCTCGACGAGCTCGATGCTCCAGACCCCGGCCACCAACCTGGAGAGCACCGCCGCCTGGTAGCCGGAGCCGGTTCCGATCTCCAACACCCGATCCGTGGGCTTCGGCTCGAGGGCCTCGGTCATGAAGGCCACGATGTAGGGCTGGGAGATGGTCTGGCCGTGGCCGATGGGCAGGGGCCCATCCTCGTAGGCCCGGGACCGCAGCTCCGCGGGCACGAACTCGTGGCGGGGCACCCGGCCCATGGCCTCCAGCACCCGGGGGGTCGTGATGCCCCGGGCCACAAGGTGCTCCCGAACCATGCGGGCCCGGGCCTCCGCGTAGGCGGCCTCCGCCGCCACTCCGGGTGGCGGGGCCGCCCCCAGATCCCCTCCCGCCGACACCAGCATGCAGGCCACTCCCGGTTGCCATCGCATGGGTACGAAGGTAGGCCCATCCTGCCTGGACGCCAGCGCGCCTTCCCCGGAGAGAAGGCGCGTGGGGGATCCTGGCGGCTCTGGCTCAGCCCAGCGTGAACTCCAGGCTGCCGGTCAGGCCGCCGGTCCAGCTCCGCAGGCGCCAGAGGGTGATCAGGGCCTTCGCCTTCGCGGCACCGGGGAAGGACCGGCCGAAGGTGGCCGACACGACCTGGCCGGAACCATCCACCTTCAGCTCGAGCGTGGTGCCCGCGGGCATCCCCGCCAGGACCGCGGCCAGGGCGGGATCCAGCAGGCGGGCCTCCACCTCGCGGCGCAGGGCGGCGGGATCCGAGGTGCCGGTGATGCCGGAGAAGGCGCGGATGCGGAGAATAGAGGCCTCCTTCGCCTTCTCCTGCCGGGACGCCCGGTCCTGGGCCAGCACCTCGACGGCGGCCGATGTCCCGGCGGCGCGCTTCGCCATGGGGGCGGGCGCATAGGCCATGGGGCTGGCGGCCACGCCACCGACCACGCCACCGCGCGCGTAGCCCACGGCCGCGTCGGACACGCCTTCGGGCAGGGGCAGGGGCTGGGTGACCGTGGTGCTGTGCCCGCCGCTGTTGCGCACGAGGGTGTCCACCGCCACGAAGGAGGTGTGGGCCGTGAGCAGGTGGTAGGCGAGCCCCAGCCGTGTGACCTCGGCCTTGCGGGCCCCGTCCTGGCCGAACTGGTCGTAGTCCGAGAGCATCTGGATGCGCTGGCGGGCCCAGAGCTGGCGCAGGGCGCCGTGGCTGCGGCCCTTCACCTGGCCTACCTCGAAGGTCTGGCTCCAGGGGCCAGTGCCGCTGATGCCCGAGAGCGTGACGGTGCCTCTGGCCTCGCCCTTCCACTTGCCGAGGCAGATCACGGGCCGGTCCGCCAGCACGTCCGGCAGCTGGATGGGCTCGAGATCCTGGATCTGGAAGCCGCTGGTGGTGAGCTTGAGGTTGGTGAGCACCGGCGAGGAGACATAGGCCCGGAAGCGCTCGGCCTCGGCGGCGGCCTGCTCGGGCTTCGTGATGACGAAGGCCTCGCCCTGCCCCGCGTGGGCCATGCCCTCGATGAGGTGGCGGTTCACCGAACTGCCGATGCCGAAGGTGAAGAGGTTCGCCGAACCCAGGTTCTTGCGGATGAGGTCGAAGACCTGGCCGTCGGCGCTGATGTAGCCGTCCGTGGAAACCACGAAGGTGCGGGAGATGCCGGGCACCCGGGGCAGGCCCAGGGCCTTCCGCATGGCACTGCCCAGCTCGGTGCCACCGCCGCCGTTCTGCGATCGCACGAAGGCCAGGGCCTGGGCCGTGGCTTCCGGCGAGGCATGCTGTGAGGTGGGCGACCAGAGGGCCGAGCTGCCTTCGAACACCATGACGTTGAAGAGATCCTGGGGCCGCAGGCCCTGGATCATCTCCTTCATGAGCACCTTGGAGACTTCAATGGGGAAGCCCATCTGGCTGCCGGAGATGTCCATGATGAAGACGAACTCGCGGGGCGGCAGGTCCCTGGGCGTCACGCGCTTGGGCGGCTGGGCCATGAGCAGGAAGGTGTTCTCCTCCTTCCCCTGATCCAGGAGCAGGCCCGACTGCACCGCGCCGCCCGCCAGCTGGTACTTCACGATGACGTCGCGGTTGCCACCCTGGGCCTCGGAGGGGTCCAGCTTCAGCGTGGCCTCGGCCCTGCCGTCGTAGGCGATGGAGGTCTTGTGCGTGGCGCAGGCCATGTGCTGGATGGGCAGGCCCGCCGACAGCTTCACCTCCAGGTCGAAGGTGGTGGCGGGCTTCTCGCCGGCGCGGGTGTAGGGGTTGGCCACCCAGGGCTCGCCGGTGCTGGAGTCTGTGCCGGCCCTACCGGCGTAGCGCGGACCCACCACGGTGGGATACACGAAAGCGTAGGTGCCTTCCGTGGGCACCAGCAGCTCGGTGTAGGAGAGCTCCACGCGGATCTCGTCGCCCGGCAGGATATTGGCCACGTTCATCTGGAACACATTGGGACGGTGCTGCTCCAGCAGCGAGGCGCTTCGGCCCCTGCGACTTGGCCTGCTCGTAGTCGGCCCGGGCCTGGCCCCGCTCCTTGATCTGCGCCTTCAGCACCCGCTCGCCGATGGTCATGGTCATGCCGTAGACCGCCGAGCGTGTGGAGCCGGGGAACACGTAGATGGCCTCCAGGGGCTTCGTGCCGGTGTTCTTGTAGACCTGGGTCACCTTCACATCGGCGATGACGCCCGCGATGGCCACCTTGGCGGAGGTGGCCTTCAGGGGCAGCTGGTCGATGGACGCGTCCCCACTCATCACGAAGAAGTAGGGCGACAGCGTGGCGTCAGGGTTCTCGGCCTTCGGCCCGCGGTCCATCCCGGCGGGCGTGGGGCGGATGCGGGCCTGGGCGTCGCCCTGGGTGAGGGCGAGCCCCGCGCAGGCGAGCAGGGTGGTGGTGGAGCGGCGCAGCGACATGGGTTCCTCCCGGATGGGCCGCGCCGGCATGGCGCGGTTCAGGAGGGAATGACGCGACGCTCAGATTCCTTTCACGGAACCGGAGCTTTTTTCGAGGAGGGGTGGATGCGGGCCCTGAACCCGTCCACAGACCCGCTCTCCGGCAGCCTGGCAGGCTCGGCCACGGGGGCGTTCAGCAGGTAGAGGTCCAGGGCATCGCCCGGCGCCAGCCGGGTTTCGGCGGACCAGCTCGTCATCTCCCCGCCGGGATCGGTCACCTTGAGGGCGATCACGTCCACGCCCGTGGCGCCGCGCTTCAGGAGCACCGCCGTGGCTCCGGCGGGTCCTCTCACCGTGATCCGGGTGACACCCGCGGGCCGGGATTCCAGGGTCCAAGTGGGCTTGAATCCCTCGGCCGCCTTCCATTCCACTCGGCGCGGGGGCGGGGCCACACCACCCACGACGCCGCCAACCACCCCGGGCGAGAGGGCCGCGATCTCCTGGGCCGGCTGGTCCCGCTTGGGTGCCTTGGCTGTGGGAGCCGGAGCCACCGAGGCCACCACCTCCACCACCGCGGCAGCAGGCTTCGGCGCCTCGGCCTTCTTCGTCAGGTTGTCCCGGGCCTCCGCCCGGCGGAATTCGGCGGCCTTCTCTCGAGAGGCATCCGCGGCCAGGGCTGCTCCGCCAGCGGAGGTTCTGACCCGCTGGGGTTCTGGAGGCGGGGGCGCCGCCGGCGTTCCGGCCAGGGCGGGGGCCGGGGCCTCCTTGGCCTTCGCCATGGGAGCCCGGTTGGGCGGGGCTGACGGGGGGGCCTGCGCCGCGGGCGGTGCCTCAACGACCTTGGCGGCGGGGACCTTGTCCGCCTCCTGGCGCAGGGCTGGAGCCGCCTGGTCGGGGCTGCGCAGGTAGGCGATGCCTGCCAGGGAGGCCACCAGCAGGCTGGCCGCGGCGCCCAGCACGCCCGTGCGGCGCCAGAAGGGCACCACCTTCGGCGCGGCGGCAGGTTCGAGGGCCGCCAGCAGCTGGGCCTTGGCCGCAGGATCGGCCAGCAGCTCGCGCAGGGCCTCCTCGTCCATCAGGGCGTCGAAAAGCTCCTGGCGGTCCAGGGCCGCGGCGAAGAGCGCCGTGCGCTCGGCCTCGCTGAGGGTGCCGGTGGCATGGCCGCCCAGGAGCTTTTCGGCGTCGATCCGCGTCATGGCGCCCCTCCTGTGGCGGCCTGCCAGCTGCCGCCCAGCGTTTCCAGCAGCTGCTTCCGGCAGCGGTGGTCCCAGGTGTAGACGGTGTTCAGGGTGGTGGCGCCCAGGAGCCCCTGGATCTCGGCGAAGCTGCGCCCCTGCAGCTTGAGGCGGAACAGCTCGCGGCAGCGCTCGCCCATCTGGGCGATGCCGCCCATGAGCTTCGCCAGCAGCTCTTTGCGCTCCAGCACCGTGGCCGGGTCCGGCGCATCCGAAATCGGCGGGAAGACATCCACGTCCACGGCGTCGTACTCGCCCCGGCGGGCGGCCTTGCGGCGGTGGGCCGCCAGCTTGAAGCGCAGGATCTGGAAGGCCAGGGGCAGCAGGTCCTCGATCCGGTCCAGGTGGCCGTACTTCTCGTGGAGCAGCATCAGCACCTCCTGCGCCAGGTCCTCCGCATGGGCGCCTGCATACCGGGATGCCGCGAAGGCCACGATCCTTTCACGAAGCCGGGCCAGGATCGCGGCGCGGCTGGAGGGGACGGCCTCCTCCCCGAGGGGGATGGGCAGGGCGGAGGGCATCGGGAGGTCGGCGTCCATGGAACCAGGAGGTGAATTCCATCCTGACACCGAAGGCAGGTCGAACCCACGGGGTAGACTGGGGCATGCCCGAACGCCTGATCCTGCTCACCAACGACGATGGCCTCTGGGCCCCCGGCATCGCGGCCCTGGCCCGGGCCGCCGCGCCCTTCGGCAAGGTGGTCACCGTGGCTCCCGACCGCAACCGCTCGGCCATCTCCTCGGCCCTGAGCCTGCACAACATCCTGCGCCTGAACGAAGTGGGCCCCGACCGCTTCGCCTGCGACGGCACCCCCGTGGACTGCGTGCTGCTGGGTGTCTGCGAGGTGCTGGGCCGCAAGCCCGACTGGGTGCTGTCGGGCATCAACCACGGCTTCAACCTGGGCGAGGATGTCTTCTACTCCGGCACCGTGGGCGCCGCCTTCGAGGGCCGCCTCCAGGGCGCGCGGGCCGCGGCCTTCTCCATCCATCCCGGGGGCTCGCTCGACCTCGCCGAGCCCTGGATCGGCCGCTTCCTGGAGCGCTGGGAGGCCATGGAGCTGCCCGCCAACCGCATCTGGAACGTGAACTTCCCCAAGGGCGAGCCCAAGGGCTTCCACCTCACGGGCCAGGACAGCCGCGCCTACCACGACCTGGTGGAGCGCCGCGTCGATCCCCGCAGCACGCCCTACTTCTGGATCGGCGGCGACGCCGGTCCCACCTACGCCAAGGCCCCGGGCAGCGATGCCGAGGCGGTCTTCCACGGCTTCGCCAGCGTGACACCCCTGCGCCTCGACCTGGGCTGCCCCGAGACCCTGTCGCGCCAGGCCGACTTCGACGCGGCCTTCAACCGGTAGCGCCATGCCCATCGCCTTCCGCGTCCACGGGGAGGTCCAGGGAGTGGGCTACCGCCGCTTCGCCCAGCGCGAAGCCCAGGCGCTCGGGTTGGCGGGCTGGGTGCGCAACGAGGCGGATGGCACCGTGGGCGGCGAGGCGGAAGGAAGCGAGACCGCGCTCGAGTCTTTCCGGCTGCGGCTGGCCCGGGGCCCGGCCTTCGGTCACGTCTCCCGACTGGACTGGGAGGCCCCGGATATGCGATCCTCCCTACCCTTTCCTTTCGAGATCCGCAGGTAGCCATGCCCACCACCACGCCCCTCAGCTCCTTCGTCCGCGATGTCCCGGACTTCCCGAAAGCGGGGATCCTCTTCCGCGACATCACGCCCCTGCTGGCCAGCGCCGAGGCCTTCGGCGAGGCCGTGGCGGCCATGGCCCAGCCGGTGCTCGCCCTCCAGCCCACCCACGTGCTGGGCCTGGAGTCCCGCGGCTTCATCTTCGGCAGCGCCCTGGCCCAGAAGCTGGGCGTCGGTTTCGTGCCGGCCCGCAAGCCCGGCAAGCTGCCCATGGCGACCTTCAAGGAGGGCTACGGCCTGGAGTACGGCACCGATGCCCTGGAGATCCACGTGGATGCCTTCAAGGCCGGGGACCGCGTGCTCATCGTGGACGACGTCATGGCCACCGGTGGCACCGCCGCCGCCGCCCAGCGCCTGATCCAGCGCACCGGGGCCCAGCCCCTGGCGCTGACCGTCTTCATCGAGCTGACCTCCCTGCCGGGGCGCGAGAAGGTCGAGGGCCTGCCGGTCTTCAGCGTCCTGCGCTACTAGGCCCCGCCCAGCCCATCTCCCCCAGGCTGGCGCGGATGCCGTCGTCGGGGTTCCCGTAGGTCGGCGTCCAGCCCAGCTCCAGCATTCGGCGGCTCGTGACGAGTCGGGACTCCCGCAGGAAGGCCAGGAGGCCGGGGCTCAGCAGGGTCTGCGCCTCCGCCCAGGAGACCCGTCGCGGCGCGGGCAGATCCGCCAGAGCCGCCACCCGGGAGGTGAACTCGGCCATGCTTTCCGGCACCCCGTCCGTCAGGTTGAAGACACCAGACACGGGCCGCCCCAGGGCCACCGCGCAGGCCGCCACCAGGTCGTCCACGTGGATGCGGTTGCCGGGCCCCGAGTCCGCTTCGCGCAGCACGGGCTCCCCCCGCCGCAGCCGGTCCAGGGGCAGGCGGTGGGGGCCATAGATGGCGGGCACGCGCAGGATCACGGGCCGGACGCCCCGCGCCCCGCACCAGGCGGTGACCTGGCATTCCGCATCCCGGCGCTGCTTCGAGCGGTCCTCCCGCGGCGCCGCGGGGCTGGCCTCGTCCACGGCGGCCCCCCGCGTGTCTCCGTACACGCCCGTGGTGCTGAGGTACACGAACACCTCCGGGCGGGCCGGGCCCAGGGCCTGGAGGAACCGGGCAAGCCGGAGATCCTCCGTTCCCACAGCCGCTGGAGGGGCCAGGTAGACCACGGCGCCGAGGTCCGGCGGCAGCGTCGGGGGAGAAACATCCGCATCGAAATCCACCGCGACCGCCGGAATGCCCTGGCCGAGCAGGGCCGCCGCGGAGGCCGGCCCCCGCACCAGGGCCAGCACCTGGCCGACGCGGAGCAGGCGCCGCGCCAGTCGCGCCCCGGTGTACCCGCAGCCCGCGATGAGGCAGAGGCCCTTCCCTTCCACGCCGTTCTCCATGGGGTCAGCATACGCGCCGCCATGAGAGGCTGGTGTGGGGCGCCGGGGCCCCATCGGAGCGCCCATGTCCCCCCTCTTCAAGCTCGTGCTGCTGGCCTGGCTGGTGCTCGGGCCGCTGGGGCTGTGGTTGCGGAGGCGCCGGCGGGCTTGATCAGCCCTTGCCGGCTTTCGGCAGGATGAGGCTGAACCGGCTGCCCGGCGCCAGGGGCTGGTAGCGGGCGTCGCCGCCGTGATCCTGCGCGATGCGGCGCACGATGGCCAGGCCCAGGCCCGTGCCCTTGCGCTTGGTGGAGAAGTAGGGCTCGAAGAGCCGCTCCCGGTCGGTCTCTGGCACCCCGGTGCCGTCATCGGCCACGTCGAAGCGCAGCGACTGGCCCTCCACCGCCAGCGATAGCTGGATCCCGCCCCGGCCCTCCACCGCAGCGACGGCGTTGTCCACGAAGTTGATGAGGGCCCGCTTCACCATGTCGCCATCCCACAGGGCGGAGACCGGCTCATCGGGCAGCGCCAGCTCCCAGCGGATGTCGGGGTGGTTGGGTCCGTAGAGGGCGGCCACCTGCCGCAGCAGCTCGGCGGGATCGCAGGGGGAGAACTGGGGCACCGGCAGGCGGGCGAAGCGGCTGAAGCTGTCCACCAGGCGCGAGAGGCTGGCCACCTCGGCCAGGATGGTCTCGGCGCCCTCCTGCACGGCGGCGGCATCCAGCCGGCCCTCCCGGTTCTTGCGGAGGAGCCGCTGGGCGGTCAGCTGGATGGGCGTCAGCGGGTTCTTCACCTCGTGGGCCATGCGCCGGGCCACCTCCTGCCAGGCGGCGCGCTTCTCCGCCTGGGCCAGCAGGGACAGGTCCTCCAGCACCGCCAGCACGCCCCCGCCCTGCAGCGGTTCGAGGATGGCGCGCACGGGGCGGCCCTCGCCCTCGCCACCCATGCGGAACTCCTCCTGCACGCCGCGCTTGGAGGCGCGCACGGCCGCCAGCAACTCCGGCAGGCGGCCCAGGCGCGGCAGGGACTCCACGGTCTCCCAGCGGGCCTCGGTGGGATCGAACTCCTCCAGGCCCAGCCAGGCGCGGGCGGCGGCGTTGAAGGTGCGCAGCTCGCCATCGGCCCGCCAGCTCATGACGCCCACGGGCAGGGCCGCCAGCAGCTGGTCCAGGTAGGCCCGCTGCTGCTCCAGGCGGCTGGCCTGGGCCTCGATGGCCGCCTGGTTGGTCTTGAGGTCGCGGGTCATGGCGTTGAAGGTGCGGGCCAGGAAGGCCAGCTCGTCCTCCCCCAGCTCCGGCAGCTGCACGTCGAGATCGCCGCCGCCCACGCGCTGCGCGGCCTTGGCCAGGGCGCGGATGGGCTCGCTCAGGGACTTCGCCAGGGCCAGACCGGACCACACGGCGAAGAACAGCGTCAGCAGGGTCAGGAAGAGGAAGGTGCTCTGGGGCAGGGTCTGGAGGGTGTCCCGGTTGGCGCGGATCTGCTGGCTCTCCTTGTACCGCTGCTCCAGGGCCAGCACGCGGTCGAGGGTCTCCCGGGGCATGAAGATGCCCACCACCCAGGGCCCGTCCCCCCGTGGCGCCAGACGCAGGATCCACAGGCCCTCGTGCGACTCCTGGGTGCTGTCCCCGGCTCCCGGCTCCTGGAGGTCCGGCGGCGGCAGGCCGGGGCCCAGGTCCAGGGCCCGCAGACCCTCTCCCCGGGTGCCGAGGGCGGCCACCAGGTCCAGTCCCGAGGCGGCCCGGATGACCTGGGGCTCGGCCGAGGCGGAGCTCTGCAGGCGGCCCGCGCCGAAGTCCAGCCGGGCCTTGGCGGCGGCGCGCAGGTCCTCGGCCAGCTTCTGGCCGTCGCGGATGGCCACTTCCGTTTCGGGGCTGAACCAGCGCTCCACGTTCTTGTTGATGAAGTTCCGCCCCACCACGAAGAGGATCAGGCTGGGCACGATGCCCACGACGAAGAGGGTCAGCACCATGCGGGTGCGCAGCCGCGAGCCCAGGATGCCGCTCTTGCGCTCGAAGTAGAGCTTGGCCAGGCTGCGGGCCACGATGAACAACAGCGTGCCGATGGCCAGGGCGTTGAGCACCCCCACGGCCACCAGGGCCCAGCGGGACGGCGCGTCCAGCCCGCCCTCGGCCACGCGGTTCCCCACCGCCTTGTAGGCCAGGAAGATCATGAGGATCACCGCGACCAGGCCCACGGCCACATAGAGGCGCGTCAGCTCGGGGTGGCGTTTGGGCGCGGGGGAAGGCATCTCCAGCAGGCTATCCTGGTTGCTTCTGGAAAGGCAGTCGTGGATGGAGGATGCAGCGGCGGTGCAGCGGGGCTTCCTGGCGGGCTTCGTTCCTGATCCGTCCGGGCCCGACCAGACCTGGGACGCCGTGGCGGCCGAGGGCGAAACCTATCCCCGCCTGTCCACGGAGTTCTGGACCTCGAAGCAGCGCCAGGCCGCGAACCTGCATGAGATCTCGTACCGGGCCTGCTACAAGCCCCAGCTGCCCCGCCACTTCATCGAGCGCCTGACCCGGCCTGGCGACCGGGTCTACGATCCCTTCAGCGGTCGCGGCACCACCGCTCTGGAGGCCGCCCTGCTCGGCCGGCGGGTGGCCGCCAACGACGTGAATCCCCTCTCGCGCATGCTGGCCGAGCCCCGGCTCACACCGCCCGAACCCGCCGCCGTGGCCGAACGGCTGGAATCGATCCCCCGCAGCGGCACCGAAGACGGCCTCGACCTCGGCATGTTCTTCCACCCGGACACCGAGGCCGAGATCCGCGGCCTCCGCGACTGGTGCCTCCGCCGCGCGGCCAGCGGCGAGCTGGACGAGCTCGACACCTGGATCCGCATGGTGGCCACCAACCGCCTCACGGGGCACAGCCCCGGCTTCTTCTCGGTGTACACCCTGCCCCCCAACCAGGCCCTCACGGCGGAGAAACAGCGCCAGATCAACGCCCAGCGCGGGCAGACGCCCACCTACCGTGACACCCACGCCCTCATCCTCAAGAAGACGAAGCAGCTGCTGTCGGGCCTGGAACCCGGCCAGCGACAGCACCTGGCCCTGGCGGCCCAGGACGCCCGCTTCCTCACCGCCGACGCGCGGGAGACCGGCACCCTGATGGACGGCTGCATCGCCCTCACGGTCACCTCGCCGCCCTTCCTCGACGTGGTGGACTACAGTGGCGACAACTGGCTGCGCTGCTGGTTCACGGGCCTGGATGCCGAGGCCATCGGCCGCGGCATCAGCACGCCCCGCACCCTCGAGGGCTGGTCGGAGACCATGGCCGCGGTCTTCGCGGAGCTGCACCGGCTCACGAAACGCGGCGGCTTCGTGGCCTTCGAGGTGGGCGAGATCCGCCGCGGCAAGCTGCGCCTCGACGAGGTGGTGCTGCCCCTGGGCCTGCGCGCCGGCTTCAAGGCCCACGGCGTCCTCGTGAACCGCCAGACCTTCACCAAGACCGCCCACATCTGGGGCGTGGGCAACAACGACAAGGGCACCAACAGCAACCGGGTCGTGCTGTTCGAACGGACCTGAAGCCGTCAGGGCCCGATGTAGCAACACTAGTATTAAATCGTCATTGTGTTGATATTTTGAATCATTGACATCACCAGCGAAATGGCCATGCTGAATCCTCTGGATCCCACGCCCGCTTTCACGGAGGAACGCATGCCTGTCCGCACGCCCACCCTGTTAGTGCTCGCTGCCCTGACGGTGCTGCCAACCAGCCTCGAAGCCCGTTCACCCAAGGCCGCTCCCACCGCAGCGGCGGACACTGCGCCTGCGGTACCGGCGCCCAGGGCTGGCATGCGCCGCTTCATGGTGGTGCGCACTTTCCCGGCGGGTGCCCTTGCTGGCCTTGATGCCACTGCCAAGAAGGCCGTCAACCAGTGCAACTCCACCCACAAGGTGGAGTGGGTTCATTCCTACGCCAACGCCGACAAGACGAAGACCTTCTGCATCTACGACGGCCCTAGTGAACAGGCCATCCGGGACGCTGCCACCGCCAACAAGATCCCGGTGGATGACATCATCGAGATCCCCGTGGTGCTGATGCCACAGTAGCCTCCCGTACCTGGGATATCCCAACCCCGCAGGTCCGTCTGGACCGCATGAATCAGCCCGCCAGGGTTGCTTTAGGCACGGCACAGCGGGCCGCGCCCCGCACGCGCCCGAGCTCCTGCACGCGCAGGTGGGCGGGCTGGTGGATCTCGCTGCGCTGGGCCAGGGCGTCGAAGCGCACGGAGGCCAGGTAGTCCTCCAGCACCTGGGTGGCGTCCACCCACACGGACTGCACGGGGCAGGCCGAGGCCAGGGGGCAGACCCGGCGATCGCTCACGCAGTGGTTGAGGGCCACGCCGCCCTCCATGGCCTGGACCACTTCACCCAGGGAGATGTCCGCCGCGGGCCGGGCCAGGCTCACGCCGCCACCCGAGCCCCGGGAGGTGGCCAGGATGCCCGCCTTGACCAGGTCGCCCACGATGCGGCGGATGAAGTCGAGGGGCAGCATGCGGTGCTTGGCGATGTCGGCGATGGGCACCCTGGCCCCGGGGGCCAGGCAGGCCAGGTGCAGCACCACGCGGGCCGCGTAATCCGTCTGTCGCGAGATGCCGAGCATGGGTCACCGCCGGGAAGGCTCCAAATATGAGCGATCCGGTCCCATTGGTCAAGATGCACAGGTCAACTATGGATGAGCCGGAACAGTGCCGCGTCCTCCCCGTCGGGGTAGTAGCCACCTCGCAGGCCGCAGC
>JADKCH010000024.1 GCA_016714685.1 Candidatus Geothrix odensensis | reverse complement strand
GCTGCTGGTGGATGCGCTCTCGCTGCTGGTGGGCGCCCGCGGGGATGCGGAGCTGATCCGCCACGGGGCCGAGCGGGCCACGGTGGAGGCCGTGGTGGAGGGGCGCTTCGAGGCCTGGCGGGCCTTCCTTGCCGAGCGGGGCCTGCCGGAGGAGCAGCCCGTGGTGCTGCGCCGCGAGATCGGGTCGGGCCGCAGCCGCGCCTGGATCAACGGGGCCAGCTGCGCCCTGGCCGACCTGCGCGAGGCGGGACGCCTCTGGATGCGGCTCACCAGCCAGCACGACCACCAGTCGCTGCTGGGCGAGGACCGGCACCTGACCCTGATCGACGAGGTGCTGGGCATTGAGCCCTGCCTGGAAACCGAAGCCGCCGCCGTGCGGGAGGCCGAAGGCGCACTGAAGGCCAGGCGCCGGAGCCAGGCGGACCGGGAGCAGCGCCTGGAGCAGCTGGCCGAGGCCCTCGCAGACCTCGACAAGCTGGCCCCGAAGCCGGGGGAGTGGGCCCAGCTCAAGGCGGACCGGGAGCCCCTCCGGCACGCCGTCCATCTGGAAGGTGCCTTCCGGGAGGCGGCCGAGGCCCTGAACGAGGGCCTGCCCAAGGTCGAGCTGGCACACAAGGCTCTGATGCGGGCCGTGGCCCACTGGCCGGACGCCGTGGCCGAGCAGGACCGCCTCCGCTCTGCAGTGCTGGAGCTGGAGGACCTGCTGGCCCTGGCCCAGGACCAGGCCCTTCGCTGGGCGGGTGCAGGCGCGGACCGCATCGAGGCCATGGAGGCCCGCCTGGCCCTGTACGAACGCCTGGCCCGGCGGCACCGCTGCGAACCGGAGGAACTCCCGGACCGGCTGCAGACCCTGAAGGCCGAGCAGCGTTCCCTGCTGGCGGGGGACGTGCCCATCAAGGAGCTTGAATCGACCCTGGCCCGGGCCGTGGAGACCTACCGTCGCGGGGCCGAGGTCTTGCATGGCAGGCGCATGGCGACTCTGCCCAAGCTGGAGGCCGAGGTGCAGAAGCGCCTGGGCCGCCTGGGGATGAAGGGGGCCCGGATCCAGCTGCGCCTGGTCTTGGCCGAGGACTCCGCCAGCCCGGTCGAGCAGAGCGGCCGGGCCGTGCGGGTGGCCGCCACGGGCTTCTCGGCCCTGGCCATCTGGATCGAGCCCAACCCCGGTGAAGGTTTCCGGCCCCTGGCCAAGATCGCCTCCGGAGGGGAGCTGAGCCGCCTCATGCTGGCCCTGGTGGGGGCCGGGCTGGTCCTGGGGGAGGGCGTTCGCGACGGCCTAACCCTGGTGTTGGATGAAGTGGACGCGGGGCTCGGGGGCGAGACGGCCCTGGCCGTGGGCCAGGCGGTGGCCGAACTGGGGCGTGCCCACCAGGTTCTGGCCGTCACCCACCTGGCGCAGGTGGCGGCCCGGGCGGACCGGCACGGCTGCCTGCACAAGGAGACCGAGGGCGGCCGCACGCGCAGCGCCCTCAGCTGGGTCGTGGGGGAAGTCCGCACCCGGGAGTTGGCGCGGCTCCTGTCCGGCCAGCCCGATCGGGCGGAGGCCCTGGAGCACGCCAAGGTGTTGCTGGAGCGGTGATGGAAGAAACCTGGCTCTGCCAGGATTCTGACGTGGGTCCGGGGTGTGCGCGAAGCGCGGGACCCCTGGAATGATGTCTACCGAATCTCGATCACCAGGCCGCGTCCCCGCTGGGTGTGCAGGAGGGGACGGTCGAAGGGGTCGTCCACCTTCGCCCGGAGCCGCCGGATCTGCGCATCCAGGGCATTGGGGCTGCGCAGGTCCGGTCGATGCTTTTCGCCGCCCCAGAGGGCCAGGGCCATCTCCTCCCGGCTGACGACCTGCCCGGGCCGCTCCAGCAGGAGGGCCAGCAGGGTGTACTCCTTCGGCGTGAGGTCGAGGCGTTGCTCGCCCCGGTGCACACGCCGCAGGTCCGGTTCCCACACCAGGTCGGCCACGCCCACCCGCCGGACCCGCGAGGGCATCCGGCTTCGGCGGATCAGGGCCCGCAGCCGGGCCGCCAGTTCCGGGAGGGTGAAGGGCTTGCAGAGGTAGTCGTCGGCGCCGGCTTCGAGGCCCCGCACGCGATGTTCCGGGGTGCAGAGCGCCGTCACGAAGATCAGGGGGGTGGTGATGCCGGAGTCCCTCAGACGCCCCACGAGGTCCATGCCTGAGACGCCTGGCAGGGCGATCTCGGCCACCAGGGCCTCGCAGGCGGAGGCCCGGGCCAGGGCTTCTGGACCCGTTCTGGCCCACTCGCAGAGGAAGCCCTCCGAAGTCAGGCCCTCCAGCATACGCCGGGCTTCGGCCTCGTCTGGTTCTGCGATCAGGACCACCATGGGGGCAGTCTAACGAAAAACAGGGCCGCTCGCGCGGCCCTGTCCTGGGTGGCGGTTCCTCAGCGGGTGAGGGCGAGGTTGTAGGGGGTGGTGGTGCTGGAGCCGCTGTAGGCCTTCGCGTAGATGTAGAACACCGAGGCCGTGGCGGAGGTGTTGCTGTAGGTGATGGTCTCAGTGGCCGTGCTGCCCAGGCTGCTCTTGAGCGTGGTGCCGCTGCTGTTGAGGAAATAGAGGTCGTAGTCGACGCCCGTGGGGCCCGTCATGTTGATGGTGATGCTCCGGCCGGGCAGGACATTGATCTTGAAGTAGTCCTTGTCCGTGCTCGAGCTCATGTAGCCCACGATCTTGTTGACGGTGTCGCCCACGACGTTGGCGGCGTTGCGGGTGTTGTTGCTCTCCACCTCGTTGAAGGTGGTGCCGGTGGAGGTGTTGCTGGTGGAGAAGCTGACGGCGGTGGAGGTGCCGATGTTGCCGGCGGCGTCATAGGCCTTGGCGACGAGGCTGTGGGTGCCGTTGGCCAGGTTGGCGGAGTTGTAGGTGACGCTGTAGGGCGAGGTGGTGTCGGTGCCCACCAGGGCGCCATCGATGTAGAACTCCACCTTGGTGACCCCCACGTTGTCGGTGGCGGTGGCGGAGAGGGTGATGGTGCCCGTGGTGCCGGACTCGGAGGCAGTGGCGGTGGGGGCCGTGGTGTCGGTGCTGGTGGACCAGGCGGCGCCCACGTTGATGCCGCGGAAGGCGTTCCACACGGCCTGTTCCGCGGCGCTGCCAGCACCGTAGAGATCCTTGGCCGAGTTGATGGCGGCGGTGCGCGCGGCAGCGTAGGTGCTGCTGGAGGTCAGGTAGGTGGTGAGGGCCCGGAACCAGATGGCCGAGGCCTTGTCATTGCCGATGCCGGTCATGCCCGCGGGCAGCAGGGTCGTGCTGGTGTTGCCGGTGGTGGTGGCGCCCTGGCTCAGGAAGTAGAAGCAGCGGTTCATGGGGCCGCTGGAGTAGTGGACGTCCAGGTTGCGGAGGGTGGAAGACCAGGCATCAGGCGACGCGCCGTCCAGGCTGGGCTTGTACATGTAGCGCAGGGGGGTGGAGGCGAGCTGCTCGCCGATGGTCCAGTTGCCACCCGTGTTGCCGATGGTGGCTCCGGAGCCGCCGCGGGCGTAGAACTCGATCATGGTGCCGAAGATGTCCGAGTTGGACTCGTTCAAGCCGCCCGACTCGCCGGAGTAGGTCAGGTTGGCGGTGCGGGCGCAGACGCCATGGCTCATCTCGTGGCCGGCCACATCGAGGGCCGTCAGCGTCGTGAAGCTGCTGCCATCGCCGTAGGTCATGCAGAAACAGCTGTCGGACCAGAAGGCGTTGTCGTAGCTGTTGCCGATGTGCACACGGCTGTAGGTGGTGCTGCCGGCGCCATCGATGCCGTTGCGGCCGTAGACCAGCTTGTAGAAGTCCCAGGACTTGGCCATGCCGTACATCGCGTCCACGGCGGCGGTCTGGCCGTTGGCGGCCGTGGTGGAACTGCCTTCCACGTAGTTGGCGCCATCGCCCCAGGTGTTGTCGGCATCCTTGTAGATGGTGCCCACAGCGGTGGAGGTGGTGGCGGCGTGGTTGGAGTTGGTCACGTAGTTGCCGGCGGCGCCGCGGGTCATGTCCCGCATCTCATAGCCGCCCGTGACGCTGTTGGTGTTGACCGTGACCACGCCGCTGTACTGGCTGTTGCCGGTACCGGTGGCGGCGGCGGTGTGCAGGGTGTTCCACTTCTTCAGAATGGCGCCGGTGTGGGCGTCCACGAGGTAGTCGGTGTGCCGGATGCCGTCCAGGTCGTTCTCGAGTTCGGTGTGGACGTGGTAGGCAAGGACGAAGCGGAGCACCTGGCGGGTGACGTCCGTGGCGCTCGGCTCCTGATCCAGGGTCTGGCGGCCGGCGTGGCGGGTGATGACATCGACTTCGTGGGGGAAGACCACCAGCTCTGTGGTGGGGGCGTAGGCGAAGGCGCCCTTGGCGGCAAGGTCGGTCTGGGCCACGGCAAGGGCCTCGCCGGCCAGCAGGGAGGGCGTCACGTTCAGGAGGATGTTCTTGTGCAGGGCATTGGTCAGCGGCAGGTCGGCGCCTTCGCGGTCCACATGCGCAATGGCATCGCCGCCCCACACCCGCACGCCCTTGTAGAACTGGGAGAAGTGCGCGTGGGTCTGGCCCAGGTCATCCGAGTGGGATGTGCGAAGGCTGAACGCGTGGTCGGCATCCAGGCCGAGCTGGTGGCGGCTCGCGTGGAGCCGGTCGGCGGCACTGTTCACGCGCAGGGTTTCCTGCGGGGAGCCGGCGAAGAGGGAACCGGCAGCCAGGGCAGCGGTGACGAAGGACAGGGCCAAGCGGCCTTTGGTAGTCGCCATGGGCAACTCCTCACGGGGGGAAGGGGGGTTCACAGCCGCACAGGTTCTTCCGGCCTGCGCGGCTCCCGGCAGCTGCGGTTTGATCCGTGGCGGCCCGGGGTGACGTGTGGAAAGAACGGGGTGAGGGAGTCAGCATCGTGGCGGACCCTCCCTCTCCTCAAGTTAAGGGTTGTTAATTTTCATGAGAATCAGTTCTATTTAATTTTTATTATATTAAATTTTTATATATCAACATTTAATAATCAATTCCAAGATCCGTTTTGCAGGGAATGATCAAGGATGGATCTGGATCGTCTTCCCGGCCTTCATGACAAAGCCCACCCGTTCCAGGACGCTGATGTCGGTCAGAGGGTCCCCATCCACCGCGATCACGTCAGCCCACCGCCCTGGCTCCAGCGAGCCGATCTCGCTGCCCATGCGCAGCAAATCGGCCGCGACGAGGGTGGCGCTCTGGAGGGCCTGGAGCGGCGTCATGCCGTAGCTCACCAGATAGCGGAAGTCAGCGCTCACCTGGCCGTGCTCGAAGACGCCGATGTCCGTGCCGTAGGCGATGGGGACGCCGGTCTCCAGCGCGACCTTGAAGCCCGCCTTCCGGAGGGGCAGGATGGCCCTGGCCTTCACCAGAGAGCCTTCGGGGAACTTGTAGGGATTGCCGGGCAGCAGGATGGATTCCAGGGCGTAGAGGGTCGGCACGAGGAAGGTGCCGCGGGCCTTCATCTCTTTGGCGGTGGCCGGGCTCAGCAGGCTGCCGTGCTCAATGGAGCGCACACCGGCCAGGGTTGCCTCCAGGATGCCTGCATCGCCGTGGGCATGGGCGCACACGTCGAGGCCCCGGCGGCGGGCCTCCTCCACGATGGCCTGGAATTCGGGCGGGCTGAAGCTGGGTGCGCCGGGATCGTCGTGGTTGGAGAGCACCCCGCCGGTGGCGTGGAGCTTGATGAGATCCACGCCCCGCTTCTGCCACTGGCGCACGGCGTGCCGGCCCTGGTCGGGGCTATCCACGATGTGTTCGTCGCCCAGGTGCAGGTGGGGCGGGAATCCGTTCAGGTCGCCGTGGCCTCCCGTGATGGACAGCGCCGGACCGGCCACGAGCAGGCGCGGTCCGGGAATGTCGCCCCGGGCGATGGCATCCCGCAGGGCCACGTCGGCGAACGCGGCAGAGGCGCCCACGTCCCGCACGGTGGTGAAGCCGGCCTCCAGGACCTTGCGGGCGTTCACCACGCCATCCAGCAGCAGGGTGCCGTGGCTCCGCTTGAGATAGCCCAGTTCCCCCAGGCCGGCGGGGAACAGCAGGTGGGTGTGGCAGTCGATGAGGCCGGGCAGCAGCGTCCGATTGCCGAGATCAAGGGTTTCAGCCCCGGCGGGTGGCGGCCCGGCCTGGATCCGACCACCCCTGATCCAGAGCCGTCCAGGGGCCTCCAGCTTCCCCGTGCGCACGTTCAACAGCCGGGCCGCATTGAGGATCAGAGGGCGCTCCTGGGCCGGCAGGCTCAGGGCCAGGAGGCAGGCGAAGAGGCAACGCAGCGACATGGGCACTCCCGGGGGGTGGCCCAGGTTAGCCCAAGCCCTAGGGGCGCTTGGTGGATTTCTGCCGGACCCGCTTGGGCGGGGCGCCCGGGCCCTTCCGTGGCGCCTGCTTGGCGGCGGGCTTCGGGGCTTCCTTCTTCTTGGGCCGGGGGCGGGGCTTGATCTTGTCGGCCTTCTGGGCCTGCAGCGCTTCGTTGCTGCGGGAGGGCTTGAGGCCTTCGCCGGGATCCAGGATGCGCCGCACCACGGCGGTCTCCACCGGCTCGTCCTCGCCCTTCTGCTTCTTCTGGATGCTGAGCCGCAGGGGCACGCCCGCCAGGCCGAACTGCTCGCGGAGGCGGTTCTCCAGGTAGCGCACGTAGCTGAAGTGCAGGCCGCGGTCGGTGTTGGTCTTGATGACGAAACTCGGCGGGCGCACGCCCACCTGCGTCATGAAGTAGAGCTTGGGCAGCTTGCCGTCGATGGCATGGGGGCTCATGGCGGAGACGGATTCCCGGAGGAAGCGGTTCAGCTCGCTCGTGGGGATCCGGTGGCCATGGGCTGCGGCCAGCTCATCGATCATGCCGAAGAGCTTGGACACGCGCTGTCCGGTGAGGGCCGACAGGAAGATCATGGGCGCGTGGTGGAGGAAGCCCAGGCTGCGGCGCAGATCCTCCTCGGCGCCGTAGATGGTGTGGGTGTCCTTCTCGACGAGATCCCACTTGTTCACCACGAGGATGACGGCGGCACCGGCCTCCTGGGCGTAGCCGGCGATGACCGCGTCTTGGTGGGTGGCGCCTTCGACGGCATCGAGCAGAAGCAGGCTGACGTCGGCCCGGGCCATGGCCTGCTTGGCCTTCAGGATGCTCAGCTTCTCGGCCCCCTCATGGGTCTTGCCCTTCTTGCGGATGCCGGCCGTGTCGATCATCCGGTAGACCCTGTCCTTCACATGGAAGACCGTGTCCACGGTGTCGCGGGTGGTGCCTGCGATTTCGCTCACCAGACTGCGCTCATAGCCCAGCAGGCGGTTCGTGAGGGAGGACTTGCCCACGTTGGGCCGGCCGATGAGGGCGAAGCGCAGCTCGTCGGACAGCGAGTGGATCTCGGCCTCTTCGGGGGTGCGGTGGAAGGGGAGCCGGGACCGGATCGCCTCGATCAGTTCGGGCACACCGGCGCCGTGGGCCGCCGAAATGGCCAGGACCTGGTCGAAGCCCAGGCCGTAGAAGCCGCCATCCGGGGCACCGCCCTTCATCCCGTCGAGTTTGTTGATGACGAGGAGGATGGGTCTGCCCTGACGGCGCAGCCGCGCGGCGATCTCCTCGTCCCCGGCGGTGAGGCCGTCGTGGCCGTCCACCAGCAGGATGGCCACATGGGCCTCGCCCAGGGCGGCTTGGGCCATGCGGGTGATGCCCTGGGTGATGACGTCGTCGCCTTCGAAATCGAGGCCACCCGTATCGACCAGCTCGAAGACCTCTTCGGCCTCACCCTCCTCGCTCAGGCAGGTGACGCGGCCGTAGCTGCGGTCCCGGGTCATGCCCGGCAGGTCGTGAACCAAGGCGGCCCGGCTGCGGGTGAGCCGGTTGAAGAGGGTGGACTTGCCCACATTGGGGCGTCCGCAAAGGGCGACGAGGGGTAGTTTCATGGTTTTTCCAAGCCCTCCAGTCTATCGCGTTTAGATCGAAAGGCGATGGGCGGATATCAGGTCAGGAGCTAGAGTGAGGCTTCCCCCTTGGAGTGCCCATGATCCGGTCCCTGTCCTGCCTGCTGATGCCCGCGCTGCTGCTGGCTGCGCCCACCCCCAAGAACCTCAGCCCGGCGGGCACTGTGGAGCGCCAGATCGAGCTGTTCAACGCCCACGACCTGGAGGGCTTCCTGGCCCTCTTCGCGGAGGACGTCGAAGTCGCCGAGATCCCCGGCACCTCGGCACCCACGGGGAAGGCCCGGCTGCGGGAACTCTATGCCGCGCGGTTCCAGGCGAACCCGGACCTGCATGCCTCGGCCAAGGCCCAGCTGCTCTCCGGTTCCTTCGTCATTCAGAAGGAGGTCATCAGGGGCCGGGCCGGTAAGAGCGAACCCCTGGAAGCCCTGGTGATCTACCAGGTGAAGGCGGGGAAGATCGTGAGGATGTGGGGATTGCGGGAGTAGAGGGGCCTTCGGGCCCGCCCGCACCGAACGCGCTCAAGCATTGATTCCTGCAAAGCAATTTCGTTGCAGAGGTGGGTTCAGCCCCGCCAGCCCCGCTGTTCTCCGTCGGTGGTTTCGACCCATGTCCGTCGGGGCGGCCGCCCAGAGGGCGAGGGCGGAGCCCGAGTCAGCGCGTCTCCGTCGCCCTTCGGGCTAGGATCCGCCGCGGAGCCTACAGCTACTCCGGCCCTCCACTGGAGGGCCTCCGCTGACGCTGCGGTCTCCGCACTCGCGAGTTCGAGCCCCTGCTTTTATTCCGCCAACAAAAAGGCCCCCAAGTGGGGGCCTTTTTGTTGGCGGGGCTGACGGGGCTCGAACCCGCGACTTCCAGCGTGACAGGCTGGCACTCTAACCGACTGAGCTACAACCCCTTGCGTTTACTGCTTCACCAGGAGACTGGTGGGCGATGACGGGCTCGAACCGCCGACATGCTGCGTGTAAGGCAGCTGCTCTACCGACTGAGCTAATCGCCCGAATCGCCGAACCAGAATCCTCCCACAGGGCTTTGGAAGGGTCAAGCGCAAAGCTCCGGATTGAGGGAATGCGACCGATCTGGTAGGGTTTTAGGACTCCCGTGCCAGAGGTTCCCGCGGACCATCAGCTGGTGTCGGTGTGACCCTGGCTGAACTGTCGGCCGTGGCCTTGGGATGTTTCTGGAGGGTGGCCTGTGGCGCTGCTGGAACTGGCGAATCTGACGCTCCGATCACCGGAAGGGGGCGGCCCCGTCGCGCGCATTCTGGCCCAGATGCCGGACCCCATGCGCCCGGACCTGCCGGCCCTGCTCTTCGTGATCGTCCTGCTCGTGGTGCTCTACTTCTACCTCCGCGTGGTGTTCTTCCAGCCCATCACGAAGGTGATGGAGGACCGCGACCGGGATCTGAATGCCGGCGGCGACGCCAAGGCGCAGGCCGCTGCCGCCCTGGAGGCCCGCCAGAAGGACTACCAGTCCCGCCTGAAGGAGCTCCGGGCCCAGGCCTTCGAGCGGCGCAAGGCGCTGTCGGACGCGGCCGGCAAGGAGAAGCAGCGCCTCCTGGACGAAGCCCGGACCAAGGCCCAGGCCGAGCGGCAGGCTGCGGTGGAGTCCCTCAAGGCCCAGCAGGCGGCGGCCAAGCAGAACCTGTTGGCCCAGGTGGACGCCCTGGCCGAGTCCATGGCCCAGACCCTTCTGAAGCAGGCCTGAGCATGCACAAGCTGACCCGACTCTCCCTGGCCGCCTTGCTGTCCCTCAGCCCTCTGGCGCTGGTGGCGCAGGCCCATGACGCGCATCCGGCCCCGGCCGCTGAAAAGCACGAGGCCCCTGCGGCCGGCCACGCGGTCCAGCCCACCGGCCACGAAGCCCAGGCGGGCGGGGAGCATGCCGTTCCTGCCAGTGCCCATGGTGCCGAAGCCCACGGTGGGGCCCACCACAAGCCTCCCATGGTCCTGTTCGGGAAGGAGTACGGCAATGGCGGCGCCTTCCTCGTCCAGCTGCTGAACTTCGCCATCTACGGCGCGGGGCTCTTCTTCATCCTCAAGGGCGCCCTGTCCGCCATGTTCAAGTCCCGCAAGGAAGAGCTGGAGACCATGCTCGCCCAGGCGGAGCGGGACAAGGCCGAGGGCGAAGCCCAGATGAAGGACATGGAAGCCAAGATGGCCGGGCTCGAAGGCGAACTGGCGGGCATCCTGGCCAAGGCCGAGACCGATGCCGAGGCCGAGAAGCAGCGTGTGCTGGAGGCCGCCAAGGCCGAGGCCGGCGCGATCCTCGCCCAGGCCCAGGCCGAGATCGGCTACCAGAAGCGCCAGGCCGAGCAGGAACTGCGGGCCCTGGTGGCCGAACTGGCCGTGGAAGGCGCTGCCAAGCGCCTGGAAGCCAAGCTGCAGGGGCCCGAGGCCGCCAAGGCCGTGGACCGTGCCATTCAGCAGATCGGAGGCGCCCAGTGAGCAGCCGCCTGACCGCCCGGCGCTACGCCAAGGCCCTCCTCCAGATCGCCGACAAGCAGGGGAACGTGTCCCAGCTTCAGCAGGAGCTGGAGACTGTGGCCGCCGCCGTGGCCGCCAATGCCGACCTGTCCCGCCTGGTGGCCTCGCCCCTGGTGCTGCCCACCAAGAAGGCCCAGGTCTTCGAGGCCATCCTCGTGGCCGCCAAGGTGAGTGAGACCATGCGGCACTTCTTCAAGGTGGTGGCCGAAGCGGGCCGCTTGAACCTGCTGCCCGACATCCGCCGCACCTTCGCCGACCAGGTGGATGAGCGCGCCGGCATCGTGGAAGCCAAGGTGACCAGCGCCCAGCCCCTCTCGGACGCCCAGGCCAAGGCCCTCATCGCCTCGCTGGGCGCCCGCACCGGCAAGACCATCCGCCTCAGCTGGCATCAGGATGCGACCCTCCTGGGCGGCGTGAAGGTCCAGGTGGGCTCCACGGTCCTGGATGCCTCGCTCCAGGGCCAGCTCCGCCAGCTCAAGACGCAGCTTCTCACCGCCTAATTCACTCGCTTTCAACTCGCAGGTTTGGAGGACTTCATGGACATTCGCGCGGAAGAGATCTCCCGCATCATCCGCAGCCAGATCGAGGGCTTCGATGCCCAGGTCGACGTGGCCGAAGTGGGCACCGTGATCAGCGTCGGTGACGGCATCGCCCGCGCCTACGGCCTCGAGAAGGCCATGTCCGGCGAGCTGCTGGAGCTGCCCCATGGCGTCATGGGCCTCGCCTTCAACCTGGAAGAGGACAACGTCGGCATCATCCTGCTGGGCGATGCCGCCGCCATCAAGGAAGGCGACACCGTCAAGCGCACCGGGAAGATCATGTCCGTGCCCGTGGGTCCCAATTTCGTGGGCCGCGTGGTGGACGCCCTGGGCAATCCCATCGACGGCAAGGGCCCCATCCAGGCCGCCAAGACCAACCCCATCGAGCAGATCGCCCCCGGCATCGTGGACCGCAAGAGCGTGCACGAGCCCATGCAGACGGGCCTCAAGGCCATCGACAGCCTGATCCCCATCGGCCGTGGCCAGCGCGAGCTGATCATCGGCGACCGCCAGACCGGCAAGACCGCGGTGGCCGTGGACACGATCATCAACCAGCGCGAGACCGGCGTCATCTGCATCTACGTGGCCATCGGCCAGAAGCGCTCCACCATCGCCCAGGTGGTGAAGACCCTGGAAGAGTACGACGCCATGAAGCACACCATCGTGGTGGCCGCATCCGCCTCCGAGGCCGCGCCGCTGCTCTTCCTGGCACCCATGACCGGCGCGGCCCTGGGCGAGTACTTCATGTGGCACGGCAAGGACGGCCAGCCCGCGGGCAAGGACAACCCCGGCGGCCACGTGCTCTGCATCTACGACGATCTCTCCAAGCAGGCCGCCGCCTACCGCGAAATCTCGCTGCTGGTGCGGCGCCCTCCCGGACGCGAGGCCTACCCCGGCGACGTGTTCTACCTCCACTCCCGCCTGCTGGAACGCGCCTGCAAGCTCAGCGACGAGCGCGGCGCGGGATCGCTGACGGCCCTGCCGGTCATCGAGACCCAGGCCGGTGACGTGTCCGCCTACATCCCCACCAACGTCATCTCCATCACCGACGGCCAGATCTTCCTCGAGAGCGACCTCTTCAACGCGGGCGTCCGCCCCGCCGTGAACGTGGGCATCTCCGTGAGCCGCGTGGGCGGTTCCGCCCAGGTGAAGGCCATGAAGTCCGTGGCCGGCACCATCAAGCTCGACCTCGCCCAGTACCGTGAGCTGGCGGCCTTCGCCCAGTTCGGGTCCGACCTGGACAAGGCCACCCTGGCCCAGCTGAACCGCGGCCAGCGCCTGGTGGAGATCCTGAAGCAGGGCCAGTACTCGCCCATGGCCGTGGAGAAGCAGGTGGTCATCATCTGGGCCGCCACCAACGGCTACGTGGACGACCTGCCGGTCGCCCAGGTGCGCCGCTTCGAGGCCGAGTTCATGGCCTACCTCGACGTGAACGCGCCCGAGGTGCTGCGCGGCATCCGCGACACCAAGGTGCTGAGCGACGACGCCAAGGCCCAGCTCAAGAACCAGGTCACCTCCTTCAAGGAGACCTTTGTGGCCTCCCTGAACCAGACCGCGGGAGCCTAGTCCGATGGCCGGTCTCCAGGACATTCGCCGCCGCATCCGGTCGGTGAAGAACACCCAGCAGGTCACGAAGGCGATGAAGATGATCTCCGCGGTCAAGCTGCGGAAGTCTCAGGAACGCCTGGTGGCCCTGCGCCCCTACGCCAGCAAGATGATGGAAGTCGTCCGCCGGGTCGTGGGCCGCATCAAGGGTGATTCCGAGATCCAGCCGGGACCCGCCGCGCAGGCCTTCCTGTCCCCCCGCGAGGAGAAGCGCATCCGCGTGGTCCTCGTGGCTTCGGACAAGGGGCTCTGCGGCGGCTTCAACGCCAACGTGCTCAAGGCCGCCACGGTCTTCGTCTCCGAATGCCAGGCCGAGATCGTCCATGTGGACGTGGTCGGCAAGCGGGCTGCCGAGTGGGCCAAGAAGCGCAAGCTGGCCCCGGCCGGTGAGTACCTCAACGTGCCCCTGGCGGGCCTCCAGCAGGTCGTGACGGAGATCTCGAAGGGCGCCTCGGAGCAGTACCACGCCGGCGAGATCGACGCGCTCTACGTGATCTACAACTACTTCAACAGCGCCGTGGCCCAGACACCCACGGTCTTCCGGGTCTTCCCCATGGACCTGGATCGTCGCGCCGAAGGCCGGGATGCGGTCGAAGTTTCCCACCTGCTCGAGCCCGATCCCAACGCGGTGCTGGAGACCCTGCTGCCCCGCTTCGTGGAGACCGAGCTGCTGCGCAACCTCCTGGAGAGCAGCGCCTCCGAGCACGGCGCCCGCATGGCGGCCATGGACAAGGCGAGCAACAATGCCGGCGAGATGATCGCCAAGCTGACGCTCACCATGAACAAGATCCGCCAGGCCAGCATCACCAACCAGATCATCGAGATCGTCAGCGGCGCCAAGGAACCGCGAACGCCTGGGATCCATCCTTCGTCCTGCTCTTCCCTTTCGCATTTCGTTTTTCGCGGTTCCTCTTTGAGGTCCCCAACACCCTTCAAGGCCGCGTGATCGCCGTCGTCGGTCCCGCCGTGGACGTCGAGTTCGACAGCCACCTCCCCTCGATCATGAACGCGCTGCACACCGACATCGGCGGCGCGCTGGTGACGCTGGAGGTGCAGCAGCACCTCGGCGAGAACCGCGTGCGCTGCGTGTCCATGCAGCCCACCGAGGGCATGGTGCGCGGCCAGATCGTGACCGACACCGGCAAGGCCATCAACGTGCCCGTGGGTCCCGAGACCCTGGGCCGCATCATCAACGTGGTGGGCGATCCCGTGGACGAGCGCGGTCCCATCGGCCACAAGATGACCCTCCCCATCCACCGCGAAGCCCCCAAGTACGAGGACCTGAACACCTCCTCCGAGATGTTCGAGACGGGCATCAAGGTCATCGACCTGCTGGAACCCTACGCGAAGGGCGGCAAGACGGGCCTCTTCGGCGGCGCCGGCGTGGGCAAGACCGTGCTGATCATGGAGCTCATCAACAACATCGCCAAGGGGCACGGCGGCTACTCGGTGTTCGCCGGCGTCGGCGAGCGCACCCGCGAAGGCAACGACCTCTGGCACGAGATGATGGATTCGGGCGTCATCAACAAGGACGACCTTTCCAAGAGCAAGGTGGCGCTCATTTACGGCCAGATGACCGAGCCCCCCGGAGCCCGTGCCCGCGTGGCGCTGACCGGCCTCACCGTCGCCGAGTATTTCCGCGATGTTGAAGGCAAGGACGTGCTGCTCTTCGTGGACAACATCTTCCGCTTCACCCAGGCTGGCGCCGAGGTGTCCGCGCTGCTGGGCCGCATGCCCTCCGCCGTGGGCTACCAGCCCACCCTGGCCACGGAAATGGGCGAGCTGCAGGAGCGCATCACCTCCACGAAGAAGGGCTCCATCACCTCGGTGCAGGCCGTGTACGTGCCCGCGGACGACTACACGGATCCCGCGCCCGCCACCACCTTCGCGCACCTGGATGCCACCACCAACCTCTCCCGTGAGATCGCGGCGCTCGGCATCTACCCCGCCGTGGATCCGCTCGCTTCCACGAGCCGCCTGCTGGACCCCCGTATTCTGGGTGATCACCACTACAACACCGCCATGCGCGTGAAGGCGATCCTGCAGAAGTACAAGGAGCTCCAGGACATCATCGCCATCCTGGGCATGGACGAGCTGTCAGACGACGACAAGCTCATCGTGGCCCGCGCCCGCAAGATCCAGCGCTTCCTCAGCCAGCCCTTCTTCGTGGCCGAGCAGTTCACGGGCATGTCCGGCAAGTACGTGAAGCTCGAGGACAGCATCAAGGGCTTCAGCGAGATCTGCGACGGCAAGTGGGATCACCTGCCCGAGCAGGCTTTCTACCTGGTGGGCACCATCGAGGAAGCGGTCGAGAAGGCTGAAAAGCTGGCCGCCGTCTAGTTTGTCTTTCTCCAACTCGGAATCCGCGAAAGCGGATTCCGAGCCTTGAAAAGAGCCTGCCATGTCCCAATCCATCAAGCTGGAAGTCGTCACACCCGAGCGGCCGGTCTTTTCGGCCGAGGTGGCCGAGGTGCAGTTCCCCACGGCCTCCCGTGGCTACTACGGCATCCTGCCTGGCCATACGCCCGTCATGACCGAGGTGGGCGACGGCCTGCTCTACTACATCCAGGACGGCCAGAAGCACTGGCTCACGGTGTTCGGCGGGTTCGCGGAGATCGGACCGGACCACGTGACCATTCTGGCCCGGGAGAGCGAGACCATGGAAACGCTGGATCTGGAGCGGGCCGAGGCCTCCCGTCAGCGCGCCCTGAAACTCCTCAAGGATGCCCAGACCGAGCACGACATGGCGGCGGCCCAGGCCAAGTTGAATGCCAGCCTGATCCGGCTCCAGGCCGCGGGACATCCCTCCGGCCACGGATTCTGATCCGGATTCGTCACCCCCTCTGGCGCACCTGCGGGGGGAACCATCATCGAAGTCCAATCGACGGCTTCTGCAGGTACCTCTTCGGAGCGCGTCTTGAACGACCTGCCGGTTCTCGATCCCCAGCCCTTGCGTGACCTCCTCGATCTGGGGGCCTCGCCGGCACTGGTCCAGGAACTGGTCACCCTCTTCCAGGACGATGTGCCGGCGCGGCTGACCCTTCTGCAACGGGCACTTTGCGCCCAGGATGCCCAGCAGACCATGATGGAGGCCCATCAGCTGAAGGGGGCCTTGAGCAACCTGGGCCTGGTGCGATTCGCGGAACTGGCCTCCCGCATCGAGGCACAGGCACGGCAGGGCCATCTGGAACACCTGCCCGTCCTGGCGGACGCCCTGCCAGGTGCCTACGGAGAGGCCCTCACGGCCTTGCGCTCGACATTCCCCGAGGGCTGACCTACCAGGAGATGCGCTCGTCCTGGCCGAGCAGGCTCACCCTGGAATCTCCGAGGGCCTGGAGCTGCGGGAGCATGGTGGCCTTGTCCCCGGGGGTGAGGTGGTAGATCCGCACCGGCACGTCGCGATGCAGCTTCTTCAGTTCGGCGCCCAGCGTTGCGGGCGTGAGGTGCTTGGAGGCCTCCGCCAGGCGGCCCTGCTCGTTGGGGAAGCTGGCTTCCGCGATGACCAGCCGCAGGTTTGGAGTGGCGTTGGCGAATTCCCAGATGCGATCTGTCTCCGCGGTATCGCTGGTGAAGATGAAGGCGTCCTTCCCGTCATCGACCTTGTAACCCACGCAGGGCACCAGGTGATTCACCCGGATGGGCGTGATGCGCAGGCCGCAGACGTCGTAGGTGCGCTCCGGCTCTAGCTCCAGGTAGCGGATGGTGGGGTCGTTCGGACTCGGGATCACGCTGAAGTCGGGCCACAGCTCGTCGTTGAAGAGGTGGCGCCGCAGCACGTCCAGGGTCTCGGGCAGCGCGTGGATCTCCACGGCCTCGTGGGTGCGGCCAAAGATGTTCTTGGTGAAGAAGGGCAGGGTGCAGATGTGATCCAGGTGTGAATGGCTGAGGAACACGTGCTGGATCCCGACCTGCTCCTCCACGGTCAGGGCCGCGGTGATGGAGCCGGCGTCGATGGCCACGCGGCCATTCACGAGCAGCCCCGTCAGGCGCTCACCATCAGCCTCTCCGCCGCTGCAGCCCAGGATCCGGAGTTCCATCGTCCCTCGGTGAAAGTGCCCTTATGATACGGAAAAGGGGCGCCTTGAGGCGCCCCTTTGTATTCAAGGTCTGGACTTAGAACCGGATGCCGCCGTAGATGCCGATCTGCACCTGGGGAGCCAGGGCCTCGGCAAAATCCTTGGGCGTGGCCGTGGAGTCCTTCTTGGATAGCGGGGCGGCCACTTCCAAAGCGAAGAAGGGGCTGACCACGGGAGTGGGGATGCTGAAGCCGATGTTCAGCCGTGCCCAGGTGCGGCCCTGAGTGGTATCGCCATTCGTGAAGGCAGGCGTGGTCGAGCGCCAGGTCAGCTTCTCGGAGCGGTACTCGACGCCTGCGCCCACGTTGACCAGGAGCTTCCAGTTCACCATGGCGCCCGCGGCCCAGTACTGGTTGTCCAACTCGCCGTATTTGGTTCCGCCATAGCTCAGGTCGCCCGTGGTCTTGTTGTGCCAGGTGGCGTTGACCTGGAGGGCGGCAATCTTGAGGTCCAGGATGTCGAAGCCGCCCCGAATGCCCAGGCCCGTCGGGCTGACGGCGTCAAATTTCTGGGTGCTGAAGGCCGTGGCCGTCTGGGCCTTTCCAGCCTGCTTGTCGATCAACAGGCCCACCTCCCCGGCCGTGGCGGGCAGGATGACCAGCAAGGACACGAGCAGCAATCTCCAGCGCATGGCAGCTCCCGATCATCTGAATACTGCATGATCAGCCCTGGTCCAGGGCCGGTCAACCTCCTTTGGGTCTAGAACCTTGCTAATCTCACCTTTATGCGGGCCCACCTGCGTTTCCTGATCCTGGATGACTTCGATCCCGATACGGGAGAGCTCGCCCTGCGCGTCGCCTTCCAGCCGGGGCCGGAGCCTGGGCTGGAACTGCTCAGGCTCAGGCTTCACCTGGGTCGAGCCGGGAATCCGCTGGATCCCCTGACCCGCGAACTGCGCACCCACGTCCAGATGCCGCTGCCGACCCTCTGGGAGCATGGCCTGAAGACCATCATCCACGCCATCGAGGAGGAACTGGGTGGGCCCGACGGGCGCAATGCCCTGCGCTACCTGTGGGTCCGGACCCAACTGCTCCACCCTGCAGAATCGGCCCGGTCCACGCCCAACCACCCGGTACCCCGCCAGGTGGAGATCCTGCGCGACTGGTCCCACCGCCTGGATCAGGAGGGGCAGACCCTGAGGGCCGCGGAGATCCTGGATCGCCTGCTCCTCCTGGCGCCCAGGGATGTGACCTCTCTGGCCTACCTGACCGGGTTCTTCAGATCCCAGGGCATGGCCGAGGAGATGGCGGCGGTGGCCGAGCGCTGGCTGAAGGCGGAGCCGGGACGGGTGGAGGCGAAGCTGCGCCACGGCGAGGCCCTGTTGCGCCTGGGGCGGGTGCAGGAGGCGAGGGCCGCCTTCGAGGCCGTGCTGAAGGTCCATCCCGTCCATCTGCTGGCCCACCTTGGTATGGCCCAGGCCCTGGCCCTCATGGGCGGGAATCCCTTCCCCCACCTGGATGCCGCCCAGGAATTGGACCCGGGCGCCACTGCCTCCGTGCTGAGGGAGACCTTCGACTATCGGCTCATGGCCGCGCCAGTGGGGGACCGGACTTATGACCTGGAAGGGCTCCCGGCGCTCCTTGGTGTCTCAGGCGCCGAGGTGCAGGACTACCTCCAGTTCCTCGGCCTGCCCCTGGCGGGCTCCGAAGGCACGGTGCGCGAATCCGAACTGGCCCGCTGGGTGGGCGTGATGAACCGATATGCGCTGCTGCCCGGCGGGCTGAACTGGTCGGCACCCACCCCCCGGAGGCTCCCGGAACTGGGCTAGGCCGCAGGCGGATCTGCGATGATGGACCTTTTCCATTTTGGGGGCCCCATGTCCGTCCTGCTCAGCACCGACCTCCCGTTTCCGGTCTTCCGCCGGGGCAAAGTGAGGGATGTCTATGACCTCGGGAAGCAGCTGCTCATCGTGGCCACTGATCGCATCAGCGCCTTCGACTGTGTGATGCCCGAAGGGATCCCGGACAAAGGGCGGATCCTGACTGCGGTGGCCTCCTACTGGATGGCGGCCACGGAGGATCTGGTGCCCAACCACTTCCGCGGCAACCAGACCTGGCCCGCGACAGTGGTCCCCTACCGGGAAGCTTTGGCGGGCCGGGCGGTCGTCGTGGAGAAGACGCGCCCTCTGCCCATCGAGTGCGTGGTGCGGGGCTACCTGGCGGGCAGCGGCTGGAAGGAATATCAGGCCACCGGCAGAGTCTGCGGCGTGCCCCTCCCCACGGGGCTGAAGCTCGCGGATCGCCTGCCCCAGCCCATCTTCACGCCCTCAACCAAGGCCGAGGAGGGCCATGACGAGAACATCTCCTTCGAGCGCATGGCCGGGATCGTCGGCCAGGGGCTGGCGGAGAAGCTGCGGGACCTGAGCCTGGCCCTCTACAAGCGCGGCGCCGAACTGGCGGCTCAGCGCGGCATCCTGCTCGCGGACACGAAGTTCGAGTTCGGTCTGAGCGAGGCCGACGAACTGATCCTCATCGATGAAGCCCTCACCCCCGACAGCAGCCGCTACTGGCTGGCGGACAGCTGGGCTCCCGGGAAGAATCCCCCCAGCCTGGACAAGCAGTTCCTGCGGGACTACCTGGAGACCTTGGAAGGGTGGAACAAGCAGCCTCCCGCGCCCCCTCTCCCCGGGGCGGTCGTCGAAGGGGTCCGGGCCCGGTACCTCGATCTGGCCTCGCGGTTCGGGATCAAGGTCTAGGCGGAAGTGCCTGGCGCGCCTCGCTTCCCGCGAGCCCGCGGCGAGCCTTCCCGACATCCAGCCAGGCCCTGAGCGTGGCGTTCAGCTGATCCTGGGTCAGGGTTTTCATGCGGTCCAGTGTGGCGCCGTGGCCCAGGGTCAGGGCTGCGGCCGCGTCCAGCTGGGCCTCGGCATCCAGGGAACTGAGGCTGCGGGCCGCCGCCCAGGCGATCCGGGCCCGCTCCAGGTCGGCGGTCGTGAAGCCCCGCAGGCGAAGGGCCTCCAGTCGCAGTTGGAGTAGGGCCCATGCTCCGGCTTCGGCCATCTCAGGTCCGACATCCAGCGTGGCCAGCAGGCCTTCGGGGCGCCACGCGATGGACGCCGGGGACATCGTAGGCTCGCCGGGGACCAGCAGGGCGATCAGCGTGGCAGCCTCCGGAGTGACGCCAGGGGGTCTGGGCAGGAAGGCCTGGAGGCGGAGGCTCGCTCCGGGGGCGGAGATGCACACTGGATCGGCGGCCGAACCAGGGGGCGCAGTGGCGGGTGCGGCGACGGGAGGTCCCGTCAATGTGGGAGGTTCCTGGACGGTCCAGGACCCCAGGCTCAGCAGCACCAGCCGCTTGGCCTGCTCCAGGCCCACATCGCCATGGATCAGGAGCAGGGCACGGTCTGGCCGGATCACCTTCGCCCGGAAGGTCAGGAGGTCCTCCAGGGTGATGGCGCCCAGGCTGGCGAGGGTGGGGCGCGCGCCAGGGGCCTGGAGCAGGGCGGCTTCCAGGCGCTGGAACGGCGGCGCGTCCAGCTGTTCCGCCTGGCGCCAGCAGGCCAGTCGCTGGGCCTCGAGGACCATGGGGTCGAAGATCGACCGGAGCAGCCGATCCGCCAGCAGGCCCAGGGCCCGGTCCTGATCCCGGCTGCGGGCTGCCAGCCGCCACTCCAGGGCCCCGGGCTCTGCGGTGGAACTGAGCCGGATGCCGGAATCGTCGAGCAGGCGGTCGAACGATTCCGCCTTCAGGTCGGCCGCATCCGAGTGCTGGAACATCCGCATCGCCAGCAGGGCCAACCCCTGGTGACCCACGAGTGTGTCGCCCGGTTCGAGGCTCAGGTGGAGCCGCACTCGGACCAGGGGATGCTCGTGGTCCTCCAGGTGGACCACCCGCAAGCCATTGGGCAGGGTGAAGTGCTGAGGGCTGGGCTGGGCCTGGAGGGCGAGCGTGGCTGCCAGGCCAGCCAGCAGGAGCCGCTTCACCGCTGCTCCGGGGAGAGCTGGCCCTCGAGCAGCTTCAGGGTGCGCTGTCGCTCCTCGGGATTCAGCATGCGCAGCTGCCGGAGCCCTTCGGCCACCAGCCGCTCGCGCTGGGCCGGGTCCTGGATGCGGAGGGCCGCCAGGGCGTGGAGGACCCGGCTCATCTCCGCCTCGAGCGGATTCTGGGGGCCGCCGGGGGTGGGTTCCAGCAGCACGGTGGTCCGGTGGCTCGGCTTCAGCCACCGGCGGGCGGCGGCCTGGACGGCTTCCGGCGTCAGGGTGCGCAGCCGCTGGGCGTCCGTTTCCAGCAGTCGCCAATCGCCCCCTTCCGCCCAGGCTTCGCCGAGGGCGCGCGCCAGGGCGGCCGGTTCGTCCAGCATCCGGACGTGGTCCGCCTCCAGCTGGGCGACGGCCCGCAGCCACTCGTCCTGGGGGATCGGATCCTGGTGGAGGCGGAGGATCTCGCTGTGCAGGGCGCCTTCCACCTCCGCCAGGCTGTGGCCATCGGCGGGCTTCAGGCCGACCACGAGCAGGCCCGGCAGCCGGCAGCCGGGCAGGTCCATGCGCAGGTCCACCTGCTGGACCAGGGCCTTCTGACGCACCAGGCGGCTCTCGAGGCGGGCGGTGCGCCCGCCCCCCAGCAGTTGCCCAGCCAGGCGCAGGGACAGGTGGTCCGGATGCCGGCGGGCGGGGAGGCGCCAGCCGCAGAGCAGGCTGGGTGTCCCGCCCAGGGTGGCCTGTACGCGCCGGTCCCCGAGATCGGCGGGGATCTCCGGAAGCAAGGTCGATTCAGCCTCGGGGGGCGCGGGCAGGGTGCCCAGGTGCCGTTCCAGGGGGGGCAGGGCGCTGTCCAGGCTCAGGCCGCCGACGATGATGACCATCAGGTGGTCGGGCCGCAGGGTGCGCCGGGCCAGGGCCCGCAGATCCGACCAGCGGAGGGCCTCCAGCGAGGGCAGGTGGTCCGCCAGGTCGCGGCCGTAGGGATGGCCGGGCAGGGCCGCGCCCCGAAGCAGGGCCAGGCCCTGGGCACCCTGGGCCCGGAGTTCGGCGACAAGGACCGCGCGGGCCTGCGAGAACCGGCTGAGCTGGATCGATCGGAGGCGCTGGGCCTCGGTGCGGCACCAGAATTCGAAGGACTCCTGGGGCAGTTCGGTGTGGGCCAGGAGGGCATCGGCCGTGGCCTCGGCCCGCTGCCGACCACCGCGGGCGGCATAGAGGTCGGCCAGGGGGGAGGCGGGATAGAAAGCCCTGAGTCGGGCCTGGACGGACTCGAGGTGGCTCTCCAGGGTCGGCAGGGTCGAGGAACCAGCGAGGTCCTGGCGCAGACGGAGACGCTCCAGCCGCAGCGCCTCCAGCAGGCCCTCCTCCTGCTTGAGCTGGGCATCCAGGGCGGGCTGGATCTTCGATGGATCCGCGTCCTCGGGCCAAGTGCTCCCATAGAGGCACCGGGCCAGCAGCTCCGTGGCCCCTGCGGCAGCGGCGGGCTCCTCCGCCCAGCCGCCCCGGAAGACCAGGGTGGCGTGGAAGGCGGAGAGGCCACGCCGCTCCACCAGCAGGACGCGGACCCCGTTGGCCAGCCGCCGCTCCTGCACGTCGGTCAGGCGGGGCGTCTGGGCATGGAGGCTGAGAAACGAAAGGAGGAGGGCAACCAGCAGGCGCATGGTCCCCAGAGTACTACTTCACCCGGATGCTGCCGTTGGTGGTTTCGAGGCGGATCGTCTGGGAGCGGCCGGGCACCTTCAGGTGGGCGCTGTGCTTGGTCTGCTCGATCACCTGGGCGCCGCTGACCTTGACCTCCAGGGAGCCATTGCTGTTTTCGGCGTGCAGATCGCCGGTGGCCTTGCCCAGCTCCACCTCGATGCTGCCGTTGGTGGACTCCAGGTGGATGCCTTCGCCCCAGCCATCGAGGTTGCGGGCGCGGATGCTGCCATTGGTGGTCTCCAGCCGGACGCCGCCATCCACGTCCTCGAGGATGATCCGGCCATTGGTGGTGCTGCCCTTGAGGCGGGCCGCCAGACTGCGGGCCTCGATGGGGCCGTTGGTGGTGTCCACGTGGACCTCACCCCGGAGGTGCGTGACGAGGATGCTGCCGTTGGTGGCCTCGCAGCGGGCGTAGCCATCCAGGTTCTCGACCGCCACCGTGCCGTTGGTGGTCCGGAAGTGGCCCTGCAGCTTGCGGGGGACCATGAGGGTCATCTCGCAGCGGGGGCTGATGTAGACGCCAAAGCTCCAGGAGGGCTGCTGGAACACGGCCTCGATGTCGAGGTCGGAGCCCTTGCGCTGGAGCACCAGCTCCACCTTCCGCTTGGCGCTGTCCCGGATCTGGGCCGTGAGGGCGACCTCGTCCTTGTCCCAGCCGGTCACCCGGATGCCGCCGTTCCGGTTCTTCACCCAGAGCTTGGAGCCCATGGCCAGCTTCTCCATCCGCTGTTCGGTGCGGGAGGAAGAGGGGACATCCACGCCGATCACGGGTGCCGGCGGCTCAGGCGGAGCCGGCGGCGGGGGGGGCGGCGGTGGCGCCTGGGCCAGCAAGGCGCTCCCAACCAGGAACAGGGGAATCCAGCGGCGAAGGGCGGTCATGGTGGCTCCCGTGGGAGAAGAAAGATCCAGGGCGGGCCTGGTGTGCAGTTCACGAACCCGGGGTGGGAAGGTTTAGTCACGATACCCTGGAACTTCCTAGGAGTGCCCCATGTCCGCGTACATCCTCTCCGCCACCCGCACGGCCGTCGGAACCTTCGGCGGGGCCCTGAAGCCGCTCAGTGCCGTGCAGCTGGGCGCCCTGGCCATCACCGAGGCCCTGGCCCGGGCAGAGGTTGCCGCCGGGCAGGTGGGCGACGTGGTGCTGGGCAATGTGCTCCAGGCCGGCAGCGGGCAGAATGTGGCCCGCCTGGCGGCCCTCAAGGCCGGCCTGTCCCATGCCACCCCAGCCCACACGCCCAATCAGGTCTGCGGCTCGGGCCTCAAGGCCGTGGCTCTGGGCGCCCAGTCCATCGTCATGGGCGATGCCGACCTGGTGGTGGCCGGGGGCACCGAGAGCATGTCCAACGCCCCCTACCTCCTGCCCGCCGCCCGCTGGGGCGCCCGGATGGGCGACGCGAAGCTCATCGACAGCATGATCCAGGACGGCCTCTGGTGCGGCCATGGCGACACCCACATGGGCATCACCGCCGAGAACGTCGCCGCCAAGCACGGGATCACCCGCGAGGCCCAGGATGCCTTCGCCCTCGCCAGCCAGTTGAGGGCCGCGGCCGCCCAGGCAGGGGGCGCCTTCGACCGGGAGGTCTTCGCCGTGACCCTGGCCGGGAAGAAGGGCGACACGGTCTTCAGCCGGGACGAGTACATCAAGACGGACGCCACCGCCGAGGGCCTGGCCAAGCTGCGCCCGGCCTTCAGGAAGGACGGCACCGTCACCGCGGGCAATGCCAGCGGCATCAACGATGGCGCCGCCGCCCTCGTGCTGGCCTCCGAGGCCGCGGCCAAGGCCCACAGGCCCATCGCCCGCATTCTCGGCTTCGCCCAGGCCGGCGTGGATCCCGCGACCATGGGCCTGGGTCCCGTGCCCGCCATCCAGAAGCTGCTGGCGAAGACCGGCGTGAAGCTGCAGGACATCGACCTCTTCGAGCTGAACGAGGCCTTCGCAGCCCAGAGCCTGGGGGTGCTGGCCGAGCTGCCCGATCTCGACCCAGCCAAGGTCAACCGCCGCGGTGGCGCCATCGCCATCGGCCACCCCATCGGCGCCAGCGGCACCCGGATCCTGGTGACCCTCCTGCATCTGCTCCAGGACGAGAACAAGAAGCTCGGCCTCGCGGCCCTCTGCGTCGGTGGTGGCCAGGGCGTGGCCATGCTGGTGGAACGGCTCTGATAGGTTGGACCCATGATCACCCTCACCCACGTCGGCAAGCAGTACGACCGCATCCACACCGCCCTGGCGGATGTGAGCTTCAGCATCGACGCCGGCGAGTTCGTGTTCCTCACGGGGCCCAGCGGCGCGGGGAAGTCGACCCTGCTGAAGCTGCTCTTCCGGGAGCAGATTCCCAGCAGTGGCGAGATCCAGATGGCGGGGCACCGCCTGGCCTCCATGGCCGAGAAGGAGATCCCCCTGCTGCGGCGCAAGCTGGGCGTGGTGTTCCAGGACTTCAAGCTCATCCGCAGCCGAACCATCTTCGAGAACGTGTCCTTCGTGCTGAAGGTCCTGGGTGTGAGCGCCGCCGAGCAGAAGCAGCGCACCTTCCGCGCCTTGAAGATGGTGGGGCTCCAGCACAAGCTCAGCAGCTACCCACTGCAGCTGTCGGGCGGTGAACAGCAGCGCGTGGCCATCGCCCGCGCCCTGGTGAACGATCCGCTGGTGCTGCTGGCGGATGAGCCCACGGGCAACCTGGATCCCGACCTGGCCCACGAGATCATGGCCCTCTTCGAGCGCATCAACGGCCAGGGCACCACGGTCGTCGTGGCCACCCATGACCGCAGCCTCATCCAGCGGATGCGCAAGCGGGTCATCGGCCTGGACCACGGCCGCATCGCCTTCGACCAGCCAGCGCCGACGAGCCTCGTGACGGTGTAGGCAGTCTGAAGGTACGGCCTTTGGCCGCAAGGCTGGAGTCTGGTGGTACCGCTTCCTGAGGCGGCCCGCCGGGCCGCACCAGGCTTGCCTTAGGACCGCTCTGAGCCGGAGTGCGTGCTTCGATCAGCGGCGCCAGCCTCCGGCCTCCGGTCTCCAGACTGCGAAGAAGGAGGCTAATCTTGATTCTGCCGCGACCCTTGTCGCATCCACCTGAGACTCCATGGCCCAGCCCCTCACCGATGCCCGTTTCGTCACCTCCGCCGCCGATGCCCGGAAGCTGGGCGTCTGCCACGCCGAGGTGGCCTTCGTGGGCCGCAGCAACGTGGGGAAGTCCTCGCTGCTGAACGCCCTGGCCAACCAGAAGCAGCTGGCGAGGGTCTCGAAAACGCCAGGCCGCACCCGGCTCATCAACGTGTTCCTCACGGGGCCGGATCGCTGGATCGTGGATCTGCCGGGCTACGGCTTCGCCACCGGTCCTGCCGCTGAGCGGGCCACCTGGCAGGCCATGGTGGAGGGCTACCTCACGAGCCGGCCCACCCTGCGCATGGTCTTCGTGCTGGTGGACGCGGAGGTGGGCCCCACCAAGCTGGATCACCAGATGATCGAGTGGCTGCGGGCCGAGGGCCTGCCCCACCGCATCGTGGCCACCAAGAGCGACCAGGTGAAGCCCAGCAAGGCGCTCAAGCAGCGCAAAGACGTGGCCGCCGACCTGCATCTGCAGGCCACGGACATCGCCTGGGTGAGTGCCGCCAAGGGCCTCGGCATTCCCGAGCTGCGCCGCGAGGTGGCGGACCTGCTGGACCTCAAATAAGTCCGGAGTCTGAGCCCGGAGACTGGAGGTCGGCGCCGGGGCGAGGCTGGCCGCTCCGGTTCCGAACGGCCCATAAGGGAGACATCAGCGCGGTCCGCAGGGCCGCGACAGGAAGCAGTACCTACAGACCCCGGACTCCGGGCTGAAGCCCTACAGCTCCTCCACCCTCCCACCGCGCCACACCATGAACCGCCCCTCATGCGCCCAAGGCAGGGCGATGCCATTGGCCTCGATCTCGTGGGTGTGGAAGTGGCCCGTGACGAAGGTGGTGCCGGAGTGGGCCTCGGCGGCGGCGCGGAAGGCGGCGCGGGGGAAGGCCAGCTTGTAGGTGCTGTTGGTGGTGCGGAGCTTCCGTTCCATCCAGGCGGATACCCGGCGCGCCGTGCTCCCTGGCATCAGGCGGAACACCAGCCACAGCAGGCCCGAGCGTGAGACCAGATTCCAGAGGCGGTACTGCCGGTCGGCAGTATTGATGAGGTCGCCATGCTCCCAGGTCAGGGGTTCGCCTTCGAGCCTGCCGCCGATGCCCTCGCCCATGAGGTCGAAAGTGCCCGCATGCCGCTCGAGGAAGTACTCGCGGTTCCCCAGCCACAGCCCCACCCAGCGGCCCGCGGTCCTGCGGGCCTGAACCCAGTCGAGGAAGGTCCGCTGGGCGACGGTCTCCATGCCGGGCATGCCGACCCACACATCAAACACATCGCCGAGAAAGAGCCAGTCGGCTTCTGGGAAGCGTGTGGTGGCCGCCTCGAGGCCCTTGAGTTCGGTCGCCCAGTGGGGATCCGCGACGAGGATCAGGTCCCGGGAGGGATCGGGGCGTCGCGCCGTGCCGCGTCGCCAGGACAGCGCCTCCAGGTGTCGCGAGAAAAACAGGTGGAGGCTTCCCGCCAGCAGCCCCAGCCCTCCCCCCCCGATATCCGCCATCCAGTCGCTGAGCTCGCAAGCCCGGCCGGGCACGAAGGCCTGATGCCACTCGTCCGTGGCGCCGAACACGGCCACGATCCCGAAGACCAGCAGGTGCCTCCGGTACATGGGCAAGTCCGGCCGACTATGCCAGAGAGCAAGGTCCAGGGTCCAGGCGAGGACCGCGAACACGGAGGCGTGGGCCACCTTGTCCAGGGGCGGAGGCAGCTGCACGCCGCCCGGATAGTGGGACTGGGCACTCAGCCAGACGATGGCCACGGCCACCGCCAAGGGAAGGATCCAGAACCCACGCATGCGCATGCCCCATCCAAACACAGGCCGGGGCCGGAAGCGAATCCGGTGGGTGCCGGAGGGCAGAAAGGGCCTACCACGGCCATCCCAAGCCGCTTCTTAACATCAATTAACTTGTGAACCGATCAGTTGGCTGACCAGATGGTTCCAGAGGTCTCCATGCAGTTGACGTCCCACGACCGTTGCGTGCTCCACCTGGCATCCCGTGATGCTGAGGGGCGCCTCGGCTTCTCCCTCGATGAAGAGGGCCTGGTCACGCTGCTGGGCAAGGGTGAGACCCAGGCGGTGCCGGCCGGCGGGTCGCTCTCGAAGCTGGAGGAGGGGGGGCTTCTCAGCCTGGACCTCTGCCACTCCTACGTGCTCACGCCGAGGGGTTGGGAAGCGGTGCGGGAGTTGGTGGTCCTGGCCTCCTGAACTCGCCCCCTCACAGCGGAAACGGTTCCGAGGAGTAACTGGCCACCGACGGTTCCGGTGCCCCGCGGGTACAAAGAAGGCCCGGCTTGCGCCGGGCCGTTGTTGGTAGTCCCAAGGGGAATTCGCACGCCAGCATGCGCACGGGCCTCCGCCTGCGGCGGATCGACTCGAACAGCCCCCCGGGCTGTCCGAGCCTGGCCCTACCTGCGCGCTGGCTGGGACTTCGATTCCCCTTGGGACATGAAG
>JADKCH010000023.1 GCA_016714685.1 Candidatus Geothrix odensensis | reverse complement strand
GGGTGAGCCCAGGAAGATTCATGGCAGTGCCTCAACACGGGATGTGGGGTTAGGGGCCAGGAGGCAGGAGGCTTGCAAAGATCTCGGTAGCTTTAGGCGTATTGCCCAGTCCCGGGGGCAGGGCGTTCAGGAACACTAGGTGCTGGAGGGTGCCCAGCACGATGGGAAGCAGGGCCTTGGGCGGCAAATCCCTACGGATTTCCCCGCATTCGATACCCTCCTGCAAGGCACGGAGCACAAAGGCTCGCGTGTCTCTGACCAGGTCGAGCATCTGCTCCGCAGCCGCAGGTGGCAGGGCCAACGCAAACTGCTCAGAAAAGATGAAGCGTGCGACACCAACCTGCTTCCCTACGGTGTGGACTCGTGCGAGGAAAAGCGCCTCGAGTCGCTCCATGGGAGGGAGGGCAATCTTGGGGTAGGTGTCGCCCACCATTTCCGCCACACGCTGGACCGCCGCCTCAAGGATTTCATCCCTGGATTCGAAGTGTCGGAAGGGGGCCCCGGAGCTGACACCGAGCTCCTGGGCCAGGGAGGCCGTTGTGAGGGCGGAAATGCCACGCTCCCCGACGATTTTCAGGGCCGCATCGGCGATTTCAATCTGTTTGGGGGATAGTGCATGGTGAGATTCGCGCATGATTTAATTGTAAGTAAGTATTTACTCACGTCAAGGTTCAAACTTGAAGGATCGGTCGGTCTCTGACCGGTGCTCTTGCAAGGGCTCGACCTGCTGATACCACTAATAGAACGGTCCCCCGCGACAGATCGACACCCGGGTTTCCCGGCAGCTTACGTTTTGCCAGGGAAGCGGTGTCATGCCAGGGCAATCGCTTCCGCCCTTCATCCAACAAGAAAGCTTGCTTCTCCTAGCCCACAATCAGGTATTCAAGGGACTGTTCGTCGTTTGAATCAGACGCCAAAAGAGGGCGAAGCGCTTGCTGTCTGGAGTTGGTCTATCGAATTTCTTGGACTGGACCCTATAATTAGGAGTAAGGACTCCTAAATGCTGTTCAACACCGCCACTGGATATGCTCTCCGCGCCCTCGCCGCCATGCCCGAGGACGGGATCATTGTTTCTCGAAGGATCTGGCGTCCAGGCTCGACCTCCCCGCCCCTACCTGGCGAAGATCCTGCAATCACTGGTGCAGGCAGGCGTTCTCTTGTCCGTTCGTGGCCCCAAGGGTGGGTTTCGACTCGCCAGGCCTGCCCACCGGAATCACCGTGGTGAAGTGGTCACGGCGATCGAAGGCCCGAACACCTTGGATGGCTGCGTCATGGGGTTCCCCGGTCTGCAGCGGGACCATCCCTGCCCGCTTCACGACGCCTGGAGTGCCGTGAAGTCCCAGGTGGCCTCCTCGATGACTGAGGCCACCATTCGTGACCTTCAACTCATGGATTTGCGAAACTTGAAGGTGGCCAAGAAAAAGCCACCGCGAAGAGGCCTTGCTTCCCCTGCCTGATACCGTCACCTTTTGATTCCGGTTTCTGAAATTAAGACTGGGTCTCCTGGAGCCTTGCCATGTCCTTGTCGGACCGCCTTGACCTCGAACCACGCCCACTGATTCGGGCTGCCCTTGCCACCGCTGCGCTTGTGGCGCCGTGGCTCTGGGCAGCCGATGGGGACGTTGGCTTGATCCCGCTCTGCTGGGCTACCTCCTGGCTACCCTGTTTGCCTGCTTCGGCGTGGCCTACCGCTATTTCACCTGGATCGAGCGGCCGGCCACTCGGATGTATTTCCAGCACACGGTTGGAACACTGCTCTCCCCCAAGGCCTTCAAGGCGCTCCCCCGCATGGCCGTCTTGGCCCTGGACCAAATGTTCCTGCAGCGCTTCATCGAGAAGCGATCGCTTCGCCGCTGGGGAGCCCACGCCCTCATCGCCTGGGGCTGCATGCTGGGTTTTGCCGTAACCATTCCGCTGGTGTTCGGGTGGATCCGCTTCACCAGCGAAGGTCTGAACTCCGCCCGGTACCAGGCCTGGTTGTTCGGCTTCCCGGCGGGGTCCTTCCCGCTCGACAGCTTCATGGCCTTCTGCAGCTTCCATGTTCTGGATCTGGCGGCCTTCATGGTGATCGCCGGCTGCGTGCTCAGCCTCATCCGTCGCAAGCAGGATGAAGGTGACACCGCCACACAACGTTTCGATCTGGACCTCCTGCCCCTGGTCCTGCTCATCGCCGTGAGCATGACGGGACTGATGCTCACCGCTTCCGAGAAGTGGCTACAGGGCCGCAACTTCGCCACCCTTTCCTTCCTGCACGAACTGACGGTGATTCTCATGCTGCTCGGGCTGCCCTTCGGCAAGCTCTTCCACGTCATCCAGCGGCCCGCCCAGCTCGGTGTCACCCTCTACAAGGCCGAGGGCGAAGCCGAGGGACGACTGGCCTGCAAGGGCTGCGGGACGCCCTTCATCCGGGCCAACCAGCGCCGCGATCTCGGCGCCCTCTGGAAGGAGCTGGACCTGGACGGCGCACAACATGGTGGGGGGGTTCATCACCTGGACCTCTGCCCCCGCTGCAAACGGCGGCTCGTCGCTAAAGCTCAGGGGGAACGTCTGCAGGGGGCCTTCGATCCCTTTGCCACGATCCCTGTACACGCCGAGCCCATCCTTGATTCCACCAGCATGAAGTCCTGAGGTTTTCATGAGCACGCTCCCCCTTTCCCAGGACCAGCTCCGCGCCCAGTTCGGCCCCCACCTGAACCTCGCCCCTCCTGGTGGTTGGCTCTCCGACCCCACTCCGGACAAGATCGTGGAGACTCACTGCTGCTTCTGCGGCCAGCAGTGCGGCATCAAGCTCAAGGTGAAGGAAAACCAGGTCATCGGCTTCGAGCCCTGGGAGGAATTCCCCTTCAACCAGGGCAAGCTCTGCCCCAAAGGCGTGAAGCGCTACCTCCAAGGCAACCACCCCGACCGGCTCACCAAGGCCATGAAACGCACGGAAAATGGCTTCGAGCCCATGCGTTGGGATGAAGCCATGGACCGTACCGTGTCTGAGATCCAGAGGATCCAACAGGTTCATGGCAAGGATGCCTTCGCCGTCCTTTCCGGTGTGTCTCTCACCAACGAGAAGAGCTATCTGGCCGGAAAGTTCGCCCGCCTGGGACTGCAGACCAAGAACCTCGACTACAACGGACGCCTCTGCATGGTGAGCGCCGGCGCCGGCAACAAGAAGGCCTTCGGCGTGGATCGTGCGGCCAATTCCTGGGCGGACATCGAACTGGCGGATGTCATCTGGGTGGCCGGTTCCAATGTGGCTGAGTGCTCTCCCATCACCACTGACTACATCTGGCGTGCCCGCGACCGCGGCGCCCTCCTCATCGTGGTCGATCCCCGCATCACACCCCTGGCCCGCACCGCAGACCTGGTATTGCCCCTGAAGCCCGGCACGGACTCGGCACTCACCAACGGCATCCTGCACCTGCTGCACAAGTGGAAGCTCATCGACTGGGACTTCGTCAATGAGCACACCAACGGCTTCGACGCGACCCTCGAAGCCGTGAAGGACTGCACACCTGAATGGACCAGTCAGATCACCGGCCTGCCGGTGGAGGCCATCGAAAAGGCCGCCCGCATCTGGGGTGAGGCCAGGACTAGCTTCCTGCTTCACGCGCGGGGCATCGAGCACCAGACCAAGGGCGTGGACAACGTTCTCGGCTGCATCAACATGGTGCTGGCCACCGGTCGCATCGGCAAACCTGGCTGTGGCTACGCCACCATCACGGGCCAGGGCAACGGCCAAGGCGGACGTGAGCACGGCCACAAGTGCGACCAATTGCCGGGCAACCGCGACATCAGCAATCCCGAGCACCGGAAATACATTTGCTCGGTGTGGGGCTGCACGGACGAAGAACTGCCGGGCCTGGGCCAGAGTGCCCAGGAGATCATGAACGCCATTCACGCGGGCGAGATCAAGGGCCTGCTGCTGCTTTGCTTCAATCCGCTGGTGTCGCTGCCTGACACAGAGTTCACCCGCGCGGCCTTAAGCAAGTTGGAGTTCTTCGTCTGCCTGGACTTCTTCCTTAGCGAGAGCGCCCAGCACGCGGACATCGTGTTCCCCTCGGCCCTGCATGAAGAAGATGAGGGCACCTCCACCAGCGCCGAAGGTCGCGTCATCAAGATCAACAAGGCGGTGGACTGCCCCGGAGATGCCCGTCCCGACTGGCAGATCATGGTGGAGATCGCCCACCGCTTGGGCCAGGGCAAGTACTTTGACCACTTCAAGAAACCTGAGGACATTTTCAACGAGCTGCGGGTGGCTTCCAAGGGTGGTACCGCCGACTACGCGGGCATCACCTACGAGAAGATCGAGAAGAACATGGGCATTTTCTGGCCCTGCCCCACGGAGGATCATCCGGGCACGCCGCGGCTCTTCGAAGGGGGGAAGTTCTTCCATCCTGACGGCAAGGCGAAGTTCAATCCCACACCCTACCGACCACCCATGGAAGTTGTGGACGACGACTACCCAATCTGGCTCACCACCGGCCGTGTGGTTTTCCACTACCTGAGCGGCACCCAGACCCGCCGCATTGGCTTCCTGGTAGAGCAGTGCCCGCACCCCTACCTGGAGATCCACCCCCGCCTGGCCGAGCGATACGGGCTCCAGGAAGGGGATGCCGTAGAGATTACTTCCCGGCGCGGTTCCATGGTATTGCCTGCAAAGGTGGTCAAGACCATCCGACCTGACACCGTGTTCATTCCCTACCACTGGCCAGGGGCCCTGTCGGCCAATCGACTTACAGCCCGGCACCTCGATCCCGTATCTAAAATCCCGGAGTTTAAGATCAGCGCCGTCCGGCTCAAGAAGACCACCAAGGACCAGTTTTCTCCCGAGTTGGCCGAATTGCAACGCATGGGGTTCGAGGCCCGCAGCAACCAGACCGACATGCCAGAGCGGGTGTTCTGATGGTGCCCCAGGACTACGGCTTTTTCATCGACCCCCAGCGCTGCATCGGCTGCCGCTCCTGCGTGGGTGCCTGCGCGGAGTGCGGCACTCACCGAGGGCGGTCCATGATCCATCTCGACGAGATGGACCGCTTCAACAGCACCCAGACTGTGCCCACCGTCTGCATGCACTGCGAAGATCCCATCTGTGCCCAGGTCTGCCCTTCGGACGCGATCAAGCGCAGTGAGGATGGCGTCGTCCACGCGGCCCAGAAACCCCGCTGCATCGGCTGCCAGAATTGCGAGCTGAGCTGCCCCTTCGGCATTCCCATCGTCTTCTCGGGCCTCGAGCAGATGCTCAAGTGCGACCTCTGCTACGACCGGACCTCTGTGGGCCACAAGCCCATGTGCGCCACGGTCTGCCCCAGCCAGGCCCTGCTATTTGTGCGCAAGGATGAGGTGGCGAACCTGCGCAAGAACAAGCCCCTGCGCGATTTCCTCATTGGTGCCGTGCACGTGAAGACGAAGAACGCCCTCATGGTGCCGGATCCTGAGACACCGCTGCACCTTGACGCAGCATTACTCATCGACGGAGGCTACTGATGGCCTGGTGGCGCCGCGCCTTCCCCCTCGAACTGGCCGAAGAAGGCCATTTCTCCCGTCGCGAGTTTGCTCGCTTCCTGGCGCTCGTCAGCGCCGGCTTCACCGGCGGCATCGGCTACCTCTGGCTGAGGAAGAAGCCCCTTGAGGGCGCCTCCGACCCAGCATCCGGGCCTTCCGAGCATCCCGTGGCCCTAGGCCTGGCCACCGATCTGAAAAACGGCGAGAGCAAGCTCTTCAAGTTCCGGGATGCCCACGATGCCTGCATCCTGCTGCGAACCGCCAAGGGTGAGTTGAAAGCCTACCGGCAGACCTGCACGCACCTGGGCTGCGCCGTGCGCTTTTCCGGCGGGCGCCTGGAATGCCCATGCCACCTGGGCTTCTTCGAAACAGACCGGGGCTTCCCCGTCCAGGGGCCGCCCAGCCGGCCCCTTTCGGCCATTGCCATTGAGCAGCGGGCCGATGGAAGTCTATGGGCGGTGGGTGAGCTTCCCAAACCCACCCTCGAGAACCTAGATCGCGTGGCGGATTGCCCACGCGAGAAAGCGGAGGTGCAGGCATGAATCCCACTCCCAGCGTCCGCATCTCTCCGGCAGCCTTGGGTGTGATCCTCGTGCTGCTGGTCATCCAGCTCTACCTGTTTGAGACCGTACTGGGCGCGGTCCTTGATGGCCAGCGCAGTGTCCTGCCCGGCGCCTTCGGCGTCTCGCTGGCCCTCACGACCGTGGCCTTGTTCCTGGCTTTTCGAGCACTACTCAGCATGGGCGGAAGGACTGATCACCCAGCCTGAGGCAGTTCCTGATCCGGATTTACATCCTTCATGAAGACTGGCCAGCAGGCCATGTGCCCAACTCCGAACTGCAGGAGGATCCCACCAGCCTCTGAAAATCCGAAGCCGGGAGCGGCCCCCTTGAGGACGGGAGGCAAGACCATGAGATAGAGGTCCAGCCAATGTCCGGCCAGCACCGTGAAGCAGGCCACCATCAGGACCCGCTCATTCGTCTTCGCCTTGCGCTGGAGCAGCATCACGAAGGGCAGGCCGAAATTGAGCACCAGGTTCAGGTAGAAGAAGGGCGTCCACTTGCTGTTGAGCATCAGGCGGATGGGCGCGGTTTCCTCAGGAATGTTCGCGTACCACACCAGCAGGAACTGGCTGAGCCAGATGTAGGCCCAGAAGCAACTGAAGGCGAAGAGCAGCTTGCCCAGGTCATGGTTCTGGGCCTTGGAGATCTCCGGCAGCAGGCCCACGCGGCGCAGGACGATGGCGCTGATGGTGACGATGGCGATGCCCTGGAGGAACATCCCAGAGAAGCCGTAGATGGCGAAGATGGTGCTGTTCCAGGCGGGTTCCAGGGTCATGATCCAGTCAAAATTCGCCAGGACGAAGGAAACCCCGAACACCAGGATGAAGACCGCCGCCCCCTTGCCTCGCTGCACCATCCGGCGCCCAAACAGGATCCAGAGCCCGAAGAACACCAGGATCCGGCCAAAGAAGAAGGGCCGGTTCAGCCAGACCAGACGCCCTTTGAGCAGGTGGTCCGTATGGGCTTCAGGGCGGGCCCAGGGGTAGAGGGTGTCAGCCCCGAACCAGAGCGCCAGCATCATCAGTCCCGCGATGGGCAGCAGGGCGGGCATGGCCCGGTGGGCCTTCAGGATGGGATCGCTCCAGCGGGCGCCCGTGGTGGACTGGATGGCCAACAGGAACAGGCCCCCGAGCCCCACGCAGGTCAGGTTGAAGGCGGTCATCAGCACATTGGCCCAGGCATGAAGGGGACTGGTGGCGAGACCGATGCCCAGCATCAATAGCCCCAGGCCTGAAAGGGTCCAGGCCCCGAGACGGAATTTCTCCCCTATCTCCGCGAGGGTGGGGAACTGGGGTCTGGTGAGATCGCGTGAAGGAACGGAGAACACCTGGTTGGGCTTCATGATGTCGCTCCAGTGCTCGGGGGCGGCGCAGGTAAGGGCTTCGGCGCGGCGGCTCTCTGCAGTTCCCGGATGTAGAGAACCACTTTCCAGCGGTCGTCGCGACTGATGAGGTCGCCCAGCCCCTTCATCTTTTGGGGACCCCCGAAGGTCGCCACATGGAAGAGACGCCCATCAGGCATGTTCCTCACGACCGGTGCCACCAGGATCGCTGGAGCCAACAGGCCCCTCGCCACGATCACACTGCTGTTGTTGTCACCGTCCAGGCCATGGCAGGCGGCGCAGCTCCGATCGTAGACCAGCTTCCCGCGGCTGAAATTCTCCTGAGATGGCTGAAAGGGATTCTTCAATTCCAGGCCCGCACGCTCGGCCTCCACCTTTCCGGGTCCATAGGGCAGCGGCACCAGCCCCTTGCGCGACACGGTGCCTGCGGGAGGTGTCTGGAGCACCTGCCCGCCCGGCAATGATGGGTGCGGATCGAAGGACTGGTAGGCCACAGGGGCCATCATGCCCCCGTCCCAAGCAAGGTTCCGCTTCAAGTAATTTCGGTTCAGCAGAGGCAAAGCGGCCAGCACCAGCACCGCGGGAATGGCGGCCAGGAGGAAGGCAAGGGGTTTCGCCTCGCGATCCAGCAGGGAGTGATCCGTTTGACTCTTGTCCTCCACCAGTAGTTCGGTTTCTAGGGCACCAAGGCTCGCCATCAAGGATTGGACCACCGTAAAGCTCGCGCCGGCCTGGATCTCACCGGCTACCACAAAGCGATCGTCATTCACGCCCGGATGAAGATCAGGCACCTTAAACTTCGGCCTCATGCCTGAAGCCACGAACAGGCTGGCCACCACACCCAGCCCCGCGAACAGGACCGTGAGTTCAAAGGACACAGGGATGAAAGCGGGAAGGGACACCAGGGGCTTGCCACCCACGATCAGGGGGTAGTCATAGGCCGAGGTCCAGATCTGCACGCCCAGCGCGGTAGCCAGACCGAGCAGTCCAAAGGCCAAGCAGGCACGGGGTAGGCGGGAGGGTTTCAGGCCGATGGCCTCATCCATCCCGTGCACGGGGAAGGGCGAGTAGGTGTCGATGATCGGATAGCCCTCCTGCTTCAGGCGCTTCACGGCTTCAAGCAGGAGGTGGGGATCCGCGAAGCTGGCGCGGAACCGGGTCAGGGTGATGGCGTCAGTGCTCCTCATGCTTCAGCACTCCTTTCACTTCGCTGGCCGCGATCATGGGCAGCAACCGGGTGAAGATCAGGAAGCAGGTGAAGAAGAGCCCGAAGCTGCCCAGGAAGATGGCCACTTCCACGAAGGTGGGTGTGTACATGGCCCAAGAGGAAGGGAGATAGTCGCGGTGGAGGCTCGTCACGATGATGACGAAGCGCTCGAACCACATGCCAATGTTCACGAAGATGGACAGGATGAAAATCATCCAGGGCGTCGTGCGCACCTTCCGGAATCCAGAAGAGCTGGGGGATGATCACATTGCAGCTCACCATGGACCAGTACGCCCATTTGAAAGGGCCAAGGGCACGGTTGATGAATACGTAGCGCTCGAAGTTGTTGCCGCTGTACCAGGCCATGAAGAACTCGGTGCCATAGGACATGCCCACGATCATCCCAGTGGCGATGATCACTTTGGTCATGGCTTCCAGGTGCCGCACCGTGATGTACTCCTCCAGGTCCATCACCTTCCGGGCGATGATCATGAGCGTGAGCACCATGGCGAAGCCGCTGAAGACGGCCCCAGCCACGAAGTAGGGCGGGAAGATCGTCGCATGCCAGCCGGGAATCACGGAGGTAGCAAAGTCCATGGACACGATGGTGTGCACCGAGATTACAAGCGGCGTGCTGAGACCCGCCAGCAGCATGTAGACCGTCTCGTAGCGGCTCCAGGTCCGGTTGGAACCGTTCCAACCCAGAGAGAAGACACTGAAAATGGCTTTGCGGACCTTGGTCTTGGCCCGGTCCCGCATGGTGGCCAGGTCAGGGACCATACCCAGATACCAAAAAGTGAGTGAGATGATGAAGTACGTGCTGATGGCAAAGACATCCCACAGCAACGGACTCTTGAAGTTCACCCAAAGCGGGCCCCGGGTATTCGGATAGGGCGTGGCCCAGAAAGCCAGCCAGGGTCGGCCCATGTGGATGATCGGGAAAGTGCCGGCACACATGACCGCAAAGATGGTCATGGCTTCCGCTGCTCGGTTGATGCTGGTGCGCCACCTTTGCCGGAACAAGAAGAGGATGGCGGAGATCAACGTCCCGGCGTGCCCGATGCCCACCCAGAAGACGAAATTGGTGATGTCGAAGGCCCAGCCCACAGTGCGGTTGAGGCCCCAGGTGCCGATGCCCCGGGTCACGGTCTGGGTCACGGCCCAGGCCCCCAGCAGAAGCAGTGACAAGGACACCGAGAGAGCCAGCCACCACTTGAGGGGGGGCATGCGCTCCGTGGTGCTGAAGACTTCCTCAGTGACTTGGGAATAGGTCTTGTTCCCGTCGATGAGGGGCAGGACATGACCGTAGCCACGCTCCTGTTCATCCTCGATCAGGAGAGTGGCGGGCAAGGCGGAGGTGTGGTCTTCAGGCGCCATGGTGGCCTCCCTTGGCTTCGGTCGAGTCCGCGTTGCGTATTTTTGTGAGGTAGCTCACAGCGGGTCCGATACCCAGTTCCCCGAGCACGAGGAACCGTTTTGGGTCGCGCATGGCATGGCTGATCTGGCTATCCGGATCCTGTACGTCGCCGAAGACGATGGCCTGGGCCGGGCAGCTCTGCATGCAGGCCGGCTGGGCTTCCCCATCCTTCAGTTCGTGAAGCGGCGGACCTTGTAGGGGCAGTTGTTAGCGCAGTAGCGTGTGCCCACGCAGCGGTTGTAGACCTGCTGATTGAGACCCTCTTCACTGTGGACCGTGGCCAGCACGGGGCAGACGTTCTCGCAGGGCGCGTTGTCGCACTGCTGACACATCATGGGTTGGTGGAACACCTTGGGTTCAGCCTCGCTGCCTTCGTAGTACCGGTCGATGCGCAGCCAGTGCATCTCCCGCTTCTTCGCGACCTCTTCCTTGCCCACGACGGGAATGTTGTTCTCCACCTGGCAGCCAATGACGCAGCCGGAACAACCGGTGCATTTGTTCAGGTCGATGACCATGGCCCAGCGATGCTTGCCGTGAGGATGCTCCCCATAGACAGAAGGTCCCGGCTGTTCATGGGGGCGTGCCGAGGCCGGATCCCGCAGGTAGGGTTCCAGGGCCATCTCGCGCACCAGTTCACGCCCTTCGAGGCTGTGGTGATCCTGGGTGGCAGCCAGTTCGGCCCGACCCCCGACCCTTCTGATTTGCAGGGCCGCTGAGGAAGCAGCCAGGAAGCCGCTGGCCAGATGGCGCCAGGGATAGACATTGGTGCCCACGGTCTTCCAGTCCTTGGGGGCACCCTCCTTCCGGCCATAGCCTAGGGCCACGGCAAGGGTGCGGTCGTCCTGTCCGGGCTGCACCACCACGGGAAGGGTCAGCTCAGGTAGACCTTGAGGTCGCAGAGCCGCCAGATCCCCCTGCTCCAGGCCCAACCCTTTGGCTGTGGCGGGCGACACGGACACATAGTTGTCCCAGGTCATTTTGGTGATGGGATCAGGCAATTCCTGGAGCCACGGATTGAAGGCATGACGGCCATCCCCCATGCCTACCTTGGCCATGAGCAGCAACTCGTAGGTTCCTGGTTTCGCCTCGTTCCTCGCTCGGAGTGAGGCATTCAGGTCCTCGCGATAAGCCGGTGAGGTCGGGCTCCCTTCAAGCTGGACCGCTCCCTTCTGCAGCACCCCATCCCAAAAGGTGCCGAAATCCCCCACGACCTTCTGACGGGGGAAGACTTCCTTCCGCCAGTGCTCTCGGAGATGCTCCAGGGCCGATGAAGATTGGCCACCCCAGGTCAGGAAACTTTCCAGGGCCGGGCGGGTTTGAAATAGGGGATTCGTGAGGGGCTGGACCAGGCTCATGGTCCCAGCCACCGGTTCCGCGTCACTCCAGGTTTCCAGCCAGTGATGATCGGGTGCGAGATGGGTGCAGGTCACCGCCGTTTCATCCGCCGTCAGACCGAGACTCACTCGGATAGGCACCTTGGCGAAGGCACTGGAGAACTCAACGGGAAGGTCATAGACGGGATTGGCACCCACCACGATCACCGCATCGATCTGTCCCTCGCCCATCTCCTTGATGAGCCCCGCAAGAGCCCGGTCATCACCCTGCTTCTGGAGGCTTGGATGAGACAGATCCACCGTGTGGCCCTCGTTGCCCAGCAGGTGGTTGATGCGTGCCGTGAGCAGTTGCGCGTACAGGTCGTTGGCGCCGCAAAGCACCAATGATGAACCCCTGTGCTCGCCCAGCTCGTGAGCCAAAGCATTGGCCTTGGTACTGAGCTCTTTCCGCAGGTCTCCGCCGGACTTCCCAGAACCCAGGGCCGAGGCCAGGGCTTCAAGGAACGGAACAACCTCGGAAGGCGCGAGACGGAGGCGTTCATCAGCGTTGCTGCCCGTCAGGGACATGCAGGCTTCGGCTTGCACATGCTTGGACATGGGCCGTGAATTGTCAGGGCCGCGGCGACTGGCGTAGGCTCGTGTGAAGCCTGCAGGGTTGATCCAAGTCCCCAGGAAATCCGCCTCGATGCCTAGAATGAACTCAGCTTCCTCGAGACGGTAGTGCGGCAGTACCTTCAGCCCATGCGTCTGCTCATAGGCGGCAGAGATGGCGGCGCAGCTCAGGGCATCGTAGCTGATCAGCTTGCCGTCCTTGAATCCGCCGAGAAAGCCATGGATGGTGGCTTTCAAGGTGGGGCTGAGTAGGGTTCCAGTCAGGATCCGGAGCTTCCCGCCCTTCCCCTTGATCTCCGCAAACCGCTTGGCCAGATCAGCATCGAATGCCTGCCAGGCGCAGTCCTGCCCCTGCAAGCGAGGTTGCTTGAGACGCGAAGGATCGTACAGTCCGCGCGTCTGGGCCTGGCCGATGGCGCATAGGCCGCCGCGATTCAGGGGATGGTCGGGATTCCCTTCCAGTTTCACGGGGCGACCGTCGCGGCTGCGGGCCAGGACGCCGCAGCCCGCCGAACAGCCCTGGCAAGTGGTGGCGTACCACTGCGCCACGCCAGGCGTGAGGCCTTCCTGGGCGTTCAGGTAGGGCATCGCCTTTTCGACCACCTTGCTCTTGCATCCGATGGCCAGACCCGCCGCAAAACCAAGTCCGGAGAACCGAAAGAAGTTGCGTCGGGTGATTTGGCGCACGCTCTCGTCCACGGGAAGTTCGTCGCTGAACTCCGCTTTGGTTTTCTTGATGAGTCCCCGCCGTTCGCCGAGGCTCTTCCATACGTGCATGGCTTCTCCTCAGTGATGACAGGCGCTGCAGTCGGTGGGCGCCATAGGCGCTTTGCCGTTCAGTTGCAGCTTCTGGTTCTCGGTTCGGTGGCAGGTTAGGCACTCGCCCATAGTTAAGGCCAGGGCCTGCTCGACGCGCTCCATGCCCTGGATCTCGCCATGGCAGTTCTGGCAGGCCACACCACCGTTGACGTGCCGGCTGTGCGGGAAATCCACGTGGGAGGGCAACCGGTGGATGCGCACCCATTCGATCGGGCGTCCTTCCTTCACAGCCCTGGCCAGCTTGGCAATCTCAGGACTCGGATCCGATACGCCAGGCTTGGTGCCCGCCTTGTTCAGGATGGTTTCATGGCACTTCATGCAGGTACTCGCCGGGGGGATTCCCGCATGCCGGCTTTGCTCGGCGCCCGTGTGGCAGAACAGACAGTCCAGCTTCAGCTCGCCCGCATGCAGGGCATGGGAATAGGCGATGGGTTGGACCGGCTTGTAGCCGGAGTTGTCCCCCAGCAGCTTTGTGTCCACGCTGACGGCAAGGATCATCAGGGAGGCCCCGAAGGCCACAGCGCCCCCCAGGGCGACCGTCCTGACTCTCATCTGAGCCCCTTTCGGTTCCAGATCACCACCTGGGGCTTACGCCAGTAATAGAAAATGGGCACCACCAGGAAGTGCACGAGCCGCGTGAACGGGATCAACAGGATCACCGAAAAGCCGCTGAGGATGTGGATCTTGGGCAACCAAGGCAAAGGAACGATGAGCTCGGGCCTGGGGCTCAGGCTCAGGAGGCTCCAGAGGTAGGGCGCGGCATTGGAGGCATACCAGGAACTGCCCCAGCGGTAGCGCAGGGCGGTGTCGATGCCCGTGGTCACTTGGAGGAGCAGAAAACCGAGCAAGATCCAATCCATGGCGGTGGTGACGACCTTCACGCGCGAGCTGGTGTGGCGGCGAACCATCAGGGCCACGATCCCCACGAGGGCCAGCAAGGCGGCGGTTAGCCCCGTGAATTCGAGGAGGTAGAGCCGGAAGGGTGCGGAGTTCCAGGCGAGGATCTGCCCAGGGATCAGAAAGGCCACGAGATGCCCAGTCAACACCCAGACGATGCCCCAATGCCAGAGCCCCGACCCCCAGAAGAGCTGCTTGTTCTCCAGGAACTGACTGGAGAGGCTCGAATAGCTGAAGGGCTTCCACACGAACCGGAGGATGCTCACCACGATGGCGAGAACCAACGCCACATAGGGAAAGCCAACCCAGAGGAACTTATCAAGCATGGCTCACCTCGGCGGGCATCCGGTGGGCGGTGAAGATGAGAAACAGCGCCTGGAGCAGATGGGCATAGGCGCCATCTTTCATTGCCGACTGGATCTTTTCCATGGCGGGCAGGATGCAGTCATCCACCAGGTCGATGGCATCCTGGGTTTCGAGCTTCATCGTCAGATCCAGTAGGGCCGGCAGGTAGTCGGGCAGATCCTGGCCCACCTCGATCTCGTTCTCGCGCAGGTGGTGGCGCATCATGGCCAGGAACTGACCCCGCTTGTAGGATTCCCCGAAGAGGTGCCAGCCGATCTCCAGCACGCATTCCGGATTCAGATCAAAGCTGCGGGTATAGAGCTCGGCCATGTCCTCCTGGCTCGTGGTACTGGCCACCAGCGCGAAGGCTTCCAGGAACTCCTGGCAGGGGTGGCCGGTCTTCATGGCCTCGTCGGCCAGGGCCCCGGCCAGTTTGGGAGTATCGGCATCGGGGTAGCGCAGCAAGACCGCGATGCCGGGGATGAGCTGGGTGGGAACGCGCATGGATGGCATCAGAACCCCCTCTGGGGCTGCTCGCGGAAACCGAAGCCCGCTGCACCCTTCTTTTCAAGCGGATTGGTGAGCACTTCCACCGCCTGTTCGCGGTGACTGGGTGGGATCACAAAGCGGTCTTCGTAGTTGCAGAGGCTCGTCAAGCGGTAGATGGCCTCGGCCTGCTCAGTGGTGCAATCAGCCTCGCGGAGACCGTCCAGGGCGACCTGCATCTCTACGTCCCCCACCGTCACCGCGCGCTTCCAAGTGCGAATGGCCATCATCTTCTTCATGGCATAGCGCACAGGCGCCTCCTGCCCGGCCCCGAACAAGCTGGCCAAGTAGCTCATGGGCAGCCGCGCCTGATCCAGCGGGGCGAAGATCTCGTCCGTTGAGGTGGGGTTCAGGGCGATGCCGTTCTCCACCGAATACGTGACCGGTCCAAGCGCAGGCACGTAGAACAGGCTGGGGAAGGTGCGGAATTCCGGGTGGGGCGTCAGGGCCAGTCCCCACTCCTTGACGAACTTGTAGACGGGACTCTTCTGCGCGGCCTTGAGGATCTGCTCGGTGACGCCATTCTTCCGGGCGGACTCGATCACGGCAGGATCGAAGGGGTCCGCCAGCATGTCGCGGTGGGCGTCCACCAGCTCGGCATCGGGCCTTACCCCCGCTTCCTGGATCTTGTCCGCGTCGTAGAGCAGCACCCCCATGTAACGGATGCGACCCACGCAGGAATGGAAGCAGGCCGGGGCTTGACCGGTTTCCACGCGGGGATAGCAGAGCAGGCACTTTTCGGACTTCCCCGTGCTCCAGTTGTAGAAGACCTTCTTGTAGGGGCACGCGGACACGCAGTAGCGCCAACCCCGGCAGACGTTCTGGTTGACGAGGACGATGCCATCCTCGCCCCGCTTGTAGATGGCGCCGCTGGGACAGGCGGCCACACAGGCGGGATTCGCACAGTGGTTGCAGATGCGCGGCAGGTAGAACATCACCAGCGTCTCGATGCTGAGGAGTTGCAACCGCTGCTCCTCGGTCATGGCCGCCAGATTTGGATCATTGCGGGCATAGAGCGCGGAACCACCAAGATCATCGTCCCAGTTGGGGCCGGACTCGACGTCGATGTATTCGCCAGTGACCTTGCTGATGGGTATGGCCGTGGGCTGGTCGTCCAGCTCGGGACCGTTGAAGAGATCCTCATACCGGTAGGTCCATGGCTCGTAATACTCATCCATGGTGGGCAGGTCCGGCTGGTAGAAGATCTTCTGAAGGAACTTGCCCTTGCCTGTGAGGCGCAGTTCGAGCTTGCCATCCTTGACGATCCAGCCGCCCTTGTACTCGCCCTGGTCCTCCCACTTGGTGGGATAGCCGGTGCCGGGCTTGGTTTCGACGTTATTCCACCACATGTAGTCGGCGCCCTTGCGGTCGGTCCACACGTTCTTGCAGGCGATGGAGCAGGTGTGGCAGCCGATGCACTTGTCCAGGTGGAACACCATGGCGACTTGAGAGCGAATATCCATGAGGGTTCCTCCTACCAGACCAGTTGGCCGAGTTTGCGGACGTAGACCACCGTTTCGCGGTTCACACCGGTGGGGCCCCAGTAGTTGAAGTGGTAGCTGAACTGGCCGTAGCCGCCGACCATGAGGTTGGGCTTGAGGCGGATGCGGGTGAGGCTGTTGTTCATGCCCGCGCGCTTCATGCCCCGGATGGGACTCTTGGGTACGCCATAGGTGCGCTCCGTCGCGTGGTACTGGATGCAGGCGCCCTTGGGGATGCGGGCGCTGACACAGGCCCGCGTGACCACCACGCCGTTGTCGTTGTGGACCTCCACCCAATCGTTGTCCTTCAATCCCACGGAAGCGGCATCCTCCTCGCTGAGCCAGAGGGGATCGCACCCCCGCGAGAGCGTGGTCATGCGTTCCGTATCCCCGTACGTCGAGTGAATGTGCCACTTGCCATGGGGGGTCAGGTAGTTCAGCGCCAGTGTCTTGCCTTCGCGCTTGGAGCAGCGCAAATCCCCGAGCACCTGGGCCGGAGGCGTCGGCTTGTAGGTTGGCAGGTGTTCGCCAAAGGCGAGATAGCCTTCATGATCCAGGTAGCAGGACTGGCGACCCGTCAGCGTCCGCCAGGGCACCATGCGCTCCACGTTGTAGGTGAAGGCCGAGTAGGGCCGCTTCTCATCCACAAGGCCCGACCAGCAGGGGCTGTTCAGCACGCGACGGGGCTGGGATAGCAGATCCTTGAAGGTGTACTTGATGCCGCGGTACGGCTCGGCGAGATCCTTCAACGGCAGGCCCGTGCGGCCTTCCATGAACTCGTAGGCCCGGTAGGCCAGTTCGCCGTTGGTCTCGGGCGAGAGATGCAGCAGCACGTTGGCAGCCTCCATGTCCTCTTCGAGGCTGGGGCGTTTCTGACCCTCGATCATCACCGTGGGATGGGTTTCGAGCATGCGGTCGTAGATGTCCTTGATGGGGTACTTCACACCGTGAGCACCCAGACCCTGTTCCCGGACATTCGGCCCCAGAGAGATGAATTGGTCGTAGAGCTTGGTGTAATCGCGGGTGATGACGGCCAGACTCGGCATGGTCTTACCCGGAATGGCTTCGCATTCGCCGGCCATCCAGTCCCGGATGTGGGCCTGGGCGATCTCTCCGATGCTGTCGTGGGCCAGCGGGCTCGAGACGATGTCCTCGATGGGGTTGGGCAGGTGCTTGGCCGACAGCTCGCTGACAGTCTTCGCCATCCCCTTGAAGATGTCCCAATCGCTCTTGGATTCCCAGCAGGGCGGAACTGCCGCCGACAGGGGATTGATGAAGCTGTGCATGTCCGTGGAATTGAGATCCGTCTTCTCATACCAGGTGGCCGTGGGCAGCACGATGTCGCTGTAAAGGGCCGAGGTGTCCATGCGGAAGTTGATGTCCACCACCAGGTCCATCTTTCCCGTGACCGTGGGGCGCCACACAACATCTTTCAGCGTGCCTTCGGCCACCTCGTCGGCGATGGCATTGGTGTGGGTCCCGAGGTAGTGCTTGAGGAAGAATTCGTGGCCCTTGGCCGAGGTACCGATGGCATTGCCGCGCCAGATGTACCAGACGCGGGGCCAATTCTCGGCGGCATCTGGATCCTCGATGGAGAACCGAAGATCCTTCTTCTTCAGGCGGTCCACGGTGCTGGCGATGATGGCTGCGTTGTCCTTGGCGCCCGCCTTGCGGGCATCGGCCACGACTTGCATGGGATTCTCGTTGTATTGGGGGAAGTAGGGCAGCCAGCCACTGCGCACGGCGCGGGTCTGCATGTTCATGCAGTGGCCCTCCACCAGCTCGCTGCCATCCGGGACCGTGTTGTATTCCTTGAATTCCTTCTCGTAGCGCCACTGGTCGCTGTTCACGTAGTGCCAGCTCGGAGCGTTCTGGAGCCGGTTCACGGAGACCCAGTCCTTGGCCAGAGCGATGGCACTCCAGGAGGCCACCGGGGCCAACTTTTCCTGGCCGACGTAGTGGGCGAGGCCGCCGCCGTTGGTGCCGATGCACCCGCAGAACACGAGGGCGTGCTGGGCGGCCCGGTAGATCAGGTTGTTGTGGTACCAGTGGTTGATACCGGCGCCGATGATGACCGTGCACTTGCCCTTGGTCAGCTCGGCGGTGTGGGCCCATTCCCGGGCGAAGCGCAGCACGTTCTCGCGCGAAAGACCGGTGTGTTTCTCCTGCCAGGCGGGCGTGTAGACCCCGGAGGCATCGTCGTAGTTCTTCGGGTAGGCACCCGGCAGGTCGCGGTCCACGCCAAACTGGGCCATGAGGAGGTCGTAGACCGTGGTCACAGGAACCGAGCTTCCATCCGCCAGACGGATGTGTCTCACGGGAACACCCCGGAAGAGCGTCTTCCCGTCTGCAAAATCGTCGAACTGGACCTGCTCCGTCTCACGGCCAAGCATGGTCAGCGCCGGATCGATGGGACTGTCGTCCTTGCCATCCTGGAGCAGCAGGTTCCATTCGCCCTGCTTCGTGCTCCAACGCTGACCCATGGCCCCCTTGGGCATCTTGGGTGTGCCAGAGGGCTGGTCCCACATGAGGAACTTCCACTCGCCGTGCTCTTCGTCGGAGTACCTCTCGAGGCGCCCCGCCCGCAGGAGCTGGCCCGGGCGGAAGCCGCCCTCGATGGGCGTCAGTTCAACAAGGAAGGGACCGTCGGTGTATTTCTTCTGGTAGTCCAGGAAGAAGGGCACCTGCTTCTGATGGTGGAATTCCGTGAGGATGACGTGGTTCACGGCCATCCAGAAAGCGCCATCCTGGCCCTGATGTACCGGCATCCACTCGTCGGCGTACTTGGCCACCTGGTTGAAGTCAGGGCTGAAGACCACCATCTTGGTACCGTTGTGGCGCGATTCCGCCGCGAAGTGGCAGTCAGGTGTGCGCGTCATGTTCAGGTTGCTGCCCATGACCGCGAGGAACTTCGCGTTGTACCAATCCGCGCTCTCCTGCACGTCGGTCTGCTCGCCCCACATTTCGGGGCTGCTGGGCGGCAGGTCACAGTACCAATCGTAGAAGCTCAGGTTAGTGCCGCCCATGAGCTGGATGAAGCGCGAGCCTGCGGCGTAGCTCAGCATGGACATGGCGGGAATGGGACTGAAGCCCGCGATGCGATCGGGGCCGTGGGTCTTGATGGTGTGGATGTTGGCCGCAGCCATGAGCTCGTTCACCTGCTCCCACGAGGCGCGGCGGAAGCCTCCCTTCCCCCGGGCCTGCTGGTAGCGTGCGCGCTTGACTGGATCGTTCTGGATGCTGGCCCAGGCCGCGACGGGATCCTGGTCCTTGCCCTTGGCCTCATTCCAGAGGTCCATCAGCGCCCCGCGCATGTAAGGGAACTTCACTCGGAGGGGGCTGTAGAGGTACCAGGAGAAGCTGATGCCGCGCTGGCAGCCACGTGGCTCGTAGGGCGGGACCGTCTCATCCAGGAGCGGGTAGTCCACCACCTGCATCTCCCAGGTGACGATGCCTTCCTTGACGTAGATGTTCCAGCCGCAACTGCCGGTGCAGTTCACGCCGTGGGTGCTGCGCACCACCTTGTCGTGCGCCCAGCGGTTCCGGTAGAACTCCTCCCAGGTGCGGGTTTCGGGGTCTACGATGTCGGTGATCCAGTGGCTTTGCTTACGCTCGGTCATGGTGATTCCGTCTCCTCGTGTCTGGATCAGGCTCTTGGCTTCAGGTTTTTTCGAACGCCCTTCAATCGCTTCCGGCCCAGGTGGCCCCCCAGCAGCATTCCCCCCACCAGGCCAACAACGCCGAGCACGGGGAAGACCACATCGCGTTGATCCGGCGGCTGGGAGCCCACGCTCTTCAGGAAGCTGGCCACTTGGAAGGCTTCCTCCGGGCTAGCTGGGGTCTTAGCGAACACGCCTTGCATGGTCGGGAAGGACGGGTTCTCGATGACCCCCGCCAAGCCGGCCCCGTATTTGGCGGTCGCACCGGTCAGGTCCGGTCCCAGCCACCCACCGCCCCAGCCGCCCACACCCTGAGCGCGGTGGCAGGACATGCAGGAAGGGGCCCCGGATTTGAAACGCCGATCCCCTGTGAAGTAGAGCCTGCCGTTGCGGATGTCTTCAGGGGTCGCGGGCCGTGAAATCGCCGCCGTGCCCAGAGCCTTGCCCTGGGCACTGTAATCATCGATCAACTTCAACAAAGCCTGAGCTTCCGGAACCGTCACCCCGAGGTCCGGCATCCTCACGCCGTTGAACTCGCGCAGCAGGGTCGTGGCGGTGGGATCTCCCCCATCGATCATGGCTGCGGCCCCGGTGATGAACTTGGTGGACCAGTCATGAGGGCGGCGCTTGCCCAGATCCTTCAGGTCCGGCCCCACCTTTTTGCCCGCACCAATGGTGTGGCAGCTCATGCAGCTCTTCCGGAACTGGGTTTCAGCATCCTGGCCGGCCAGGGGCTGTGCCAGAGGGAGCAACAGGGCTGACAGCAGAATCAGTCGTGGCGCGGTTCGGGGAAACACGACACCTCCTCTAGGGAGTGCCCGCGTCTGGCGCGAGCATATTTAGGATGTATGAATCGGAAATAGTGCCCAAGTATGTGCCGCGTATATCGAACTGCGCAAGGGGGTAGTCCATGAAAATATGTGAATTGTGACAATTTAACAAATACAGGTATATTTTAGGTTATACGTATTTGTTTGATAGATCCGGTGTGTTGTCCCCCGAAATTCGGGGTTCAGTCCCACGCCGCCTGAATGCGGCCCAGGATGGGGTTCTCTCCAGACAGGTTGAAAAATAAGCAAAATTGGCCCTGGATCACCGTAATGGTCGTGACTATATTCGGATGACTTAATCCTTTTAATGTCCATCTGGATGGTCCATGCAGCATTCCGAGCTTGGCATTGCCCCTTCGCGCAGCATCTTCCACACGCCGACCCGGTATGCGCTCCAGGTTCTTGTCCGACTTCCCAGTGATGGCACCTATCGCCTGGCCCGCTGTCTGGCCGCCGACCTCGAGCTTCCCGGCCCCTACCTGGCCAAGATCCTTCAGATCCTCAGCCAATGTGGAATCCTGGAATCGCATCGAGGACCCGCCGGCGGATTCCGCCTGAACCGGGCACCGGAAGAGATCACCCTGAAAGAGGTGGTCGTAGCCATGGAGGGTCCCGAACCCTTCGGGGATTGCCTCTTGGGTCACCACGGAGGGAAGGATGGGTGCCATTGCCCCATCCGCCCGGCCTGGGATGTCCTTCAGAATCAGCTTACGGCCTTTATGGCCGAAACCACCTTGCAGGATCTAAAGGTATCTCACGACTTGTCTAGTATTTCCGATGAACCAGACCGTCCAGATGCGGTGCCCGTTTAATTATTTATGAACGCGTGATCCGAATCACTTCCAGTGGCTGGGGGTCTGTTTTGATTTAGGATTGATCTATCCGATTTTTCAACCCTCGGAGCCACCATGTCGGAACGATCCCAAGCTTACACAGCCCTGGCCATGAGCACCTTGGCCTTCACTCTGTGTTTCGCCGTCTGGACGCTCAACGGCGTCCTCGTCACCTTCCTGGTGGAGAACGGTCTTTTCCGTTGGGACACGGCCCAGATCGGCTGGCTCATTGGGATCCCCGTGCTCACGGGCTCCGTCATGCGGTTGCCCGTGGGCCTGCTCACCGATCGCTTTGGCGGGCGCAAGGTCTACACGATCCTCCTGCTCTTGGCCGCCCTGCCCACCTGGTTGCTAGGCAGTGTCCATGACTACCAGGGCTTCCTGTTCGCCTCCCTGGGCTTCGGTCTGTCCGGCGCGGCCTTCGCGGTGGGCATCGCCTATTCCAGTGTCTGGTTCAGCAAAGCCCGTCAAGGCACGGCCCTGGGCATCTTCGGCGCAGGCAATGCCGGTTCCGCGATCACCAGCATGGGCGCACCGCTCCTTCTGAAAAAACTCACCGCCGGCGGGACGAACCTGGAAGCCTGGCGGATGCTGCCAAAGATCTACGCCATCGTGCTGCTCGTCATGGCTGTGGCCTTCTTCCTCTTCACCCAGGAGAAGAAGGCCGAAGGAGCGAAGGACCGGTCCTTCGCCCAGATGTTGACCCCGTTGCGGAACGTTCGTGTCTGGCGTTTTGGGCTCTACTACTTCCTGGTCTTCGGCTGTTTCGTAGCCTTGGCCCAGTGGCTGATCCCTTACTATGTGGGCGTCTACGGCATGAGCCTGGTCATGGCAGGACTCCTGGCCTCCCTGTTCAGCCTGCCCTCCGGCCTCATCCGCGCCGCTGGCGGCTGGATGTCGGACCGATTCGGGGCCCGAACGGTCATGTACTGGACCTTCGGCCTCAGCATCTTTGCCTGTGCGGCGCTCATGGTCCCGCGCATGTCCATCGAAAGCCCGGGGCCATCCGTGCTGGCTCAGATTGGCGGTGTGGTGACCGCAGTCAGCGCTGAACACATCACAGTAGGCGATACGACCTATCCCCTGCGGACCAAGGGTGCGGAACCGGACACCCGGAACGACCAGATGCTGGTGTTCCCCAGAGCCGGTTCTGGCAGACCCCCGTGGTGAAAGTAGGCGACCGGGTGAAGAAGAAGCAATTGCTGGCCTCAGGTACCACGCATGTGTTCTTCCAGGCCAACGTGTGGATCTTCACTTTCCTGGTGTTCATGGTGGGAATCGTCTGGGGAATCGGGAAGGCCGCGGTCTATCGCTACATCCCTGACTACTTCCCCGATGAAGTGGGGGTGGTCGGCGGCATCGTGGGTGTGATCGGTGGGCTGGGTGGATTCGCGGGTCCCATCCTCTTTGGCTACCTCCTGAAGGCCACAGGGCTCTGGACGACCATGTGGATGTTCCTCATGATCCTCTCGGTCATCTGCCTGGTTTGGCTCCATGCGGTGGTTCGCCGCATCACCCGGGAGCAGAATGAGACCCTCTACACCCGCTTCGAACACCATGCACCTGCCCTTGCATCTGATGAAGTCGTCGAACCCGCCTGAACCTGTCACTGGAGACCCCCATGGCCAAGCTCACCGACTGGAAACCTGAAGACCCTCAGGCTTGGGCCGCAGGCGGCAGCCGCACAGCCTGGCGGAACCTCGCAGTCTCCGTACCGGCCCTGCTCTCCGCCTTCTGTATCTGGATGTTCTGGAGCGTCCTGACTGTCCGGATGAAGGAGGCCGGATTCCCCTTCACCGCCGCCCAACTCTTCACCCTCATCAGCATTGCCGGACTGAGTGGAGCCACGCTGCGCATCCCCAGCGCCTTCCTCGTGGGCCTGGCGGGGGGCCGCAACACCATCGCCCTCACCACCGCACTCCTCGTGGCACCCGCCCTAGGCGCGGGTATCGCCCTCCAGGATAAGACCACTCCCTTCGCCACCTTCGCGATTCTGGCGGCCCTCAGCGGCATCGGCGGGGGCAACTTCGCCTCATCCATGGCCAACATCAACGGCTTCTTCCCCAAGCGCCTAGCTGGCTTGGCCTTGGGCCTGAACGCGGGCGTGGGCAACCTGGGCGTCAGCATCATGCAGATCCTGGTGCCTGCGGTCATGGGCACTTCATTGTTCGGCGCGCTCGCTGGGGCACCGCATTTGAATGCGGCCGGTCGTCAACTCTGGGTGCAGAATGGCGCGCTGGTGTGGGTGCCCTTCCTGGCCGTGGTCGCTCTCCTCGCCTGGTTCCTCATGGACAACCGGGAGGGACAGGACTGCGAGCCCACCAGCCTCGCATTGCTGAAAATCCTGGGGCTCCACCTCATCGGGTTCGCCGCCACGGCCATGGGCGTCCTCCTGCTTCTGCGCTTCAAGCTCGGACTTCTGCCTCAGATGGGCGTGCTGGTGCTCACCATCCTGGTCTGCCTCGGCCTGATGAAGCTCCTGCCCGGCAAGATCAAAACGGGCCTGGATGCTCAGTTCGCGATCTTCCCCAAGAAGCACACCTGGATCATGACCGTGCTCTACCTCATGACCTTCGGCAGCTTCATCGGCTTCAGCTCCGCGCTGCCCCTGCTCATCAAGGTGGTGTTCGGACGCTACCCCGTGGGTGCTCAACCCGCACAGCCCGAACCCCCTGGCCTATGCCTTCCTGGGCCCCTTGGTGGGGTCCATCGTGCGGCCCATCGGCGGCATGCTGTCGGACAAATTTCGCGGGTCGCGTGTAACGCAGTGGGCCACCGTCCTGATGATCCTCGGCGCCCTCGGCGTCGCCCACTTCGTCAAGCTGGCCCAATCCGCCCCGGATCCCGCCGTCCACTTCATGCCCTTCCTTATCCTCTTCCTGTTGCTCTTCGTGGCCTCGGGACTGGGCAACGGCTCCACCTTCCAGATGGTGCCCTTCATCTTCGAGCCCAAGCTCGCCGGTCCGGTCCTCGGCTGGACCTCGGCGGCTGCCGCCTATGGCGCCTTCATTATCCCGGCCATTTTCAAGATCCAGGTGGATGCCGGAAAGGTGGAGGTGGCCCTCTACGGCTTTGCGTTCTTCTACCTGCTCTGCCTCGTCCTGAATTGGTACTACTACGCAAGAACCAATGCAGAAGTGAAGTGCTAGTAATTATCCCAGAGACCAACCAACACCAATAAGGGAGCAAACATGACGAGCCTCAACGCGCAGACCCGCCTCGGCGATCTGATCAAGACCCAGCCTGAAGCCATGAGGTATTTCGAGAGCGTCGGCATTGACTACTGCTGTGGCGGTCATCGGCCTCTCGGTGAGGCCTGTGACGCAGTCGGCCTGGATTGTGATTCAGTCCTGAAGACTTTGGGATCCCTGCCGAAGGCAGCAGAGGGAAGCCCGTCACCCGCAGACTGGGAGAAGGCGACACTGACCGATCTCATTGCGCACATCGTCCCCACGCATCACGATTTCTTGCGTACCGAGCTGCCAAGGCTGGACAAGCTGGTGACCAAGGTGCTGGAGGTCCATGGCGAGCGCCATCCTGAGATGGAGCGGATCTACGACCTTTTCCAGGCACTGACAGCCGACCTCATGCCCCACCTCATGAAGGAAGAGCAGATCCTCTACCCCTTCATCCGGAGCATGGAGAGTGGGCAACAAGGTGGTGCCTGTTTCGGCACCGTCCAAAGCCCCATCCGGGTGATGGAGATGGAGCATGAGGCTGTTGGCGCCATCCTCGCGGAACTCCGGAAACTGACGAACAGCTATACCGCCCCCGCAGATGGCTGCGCCACCTTCCAGGCCCTCTACCAAGGCCTTGCAGGACTGGAAGCGGACATCCACCTGCATATCTACCTTGAGAACCAGATCCTTCATCCTCGCGCCATTGCGATGGAGAGTAGCCTCCAGGGATAAGGCAGCAGGCCACCAAGGCTTCTCAAAGCCACTCCTATTCTCGGTACGCGACATGGTGCGCCGCAACAGCTTGATACACCATCCTCACCCCAGCGGACTCACCCCCGAGGGAAGGATGTGCATCGTCATCCTGAGCACTGAACATATATGTAACTTGCCCAATGGACCCGATCACTGGGTGGAAGAATACGGATGAGAGACTGGTTTACCAAGAACCTTGGCGATGCATCGATGGCTGATGAAGCCGTGGAACGCATCAAGGCGCTATTCCTTCTGGAATATGAAAGATCAAAGCAACCTCCAGGAATGGCCGTCTTCATTCGACATGAATCGAATGGCTATCTCCATTGTGAAGTCCGCCTCTACTTCTCACCTGCCTCAGCGCCTGTGGCACAAGCCGTGGATGCAGATTCATGCCAGAGGCCATCACCGACTGATCTAGGCCTTCTAGCTGGACCGCAAGATTCTTGGGTGGTACTTTTTCCCGTGGTCTGAATCCTCTTCTTTCCTAGTCAATGATTGAAGCCTCGATTCGTCTAGAGGTTCAATCGCCGTTGCTGACCGGCTACGAAGACTGTTCATCGAAAACCTCCACGAGAACAGTTTGGGGATTCGGAACTGAGTAGTCCCTTACCCGTCGGAACTTCCGTTCCGCTGCATTCCCAAGTCCTTTCGTGGCACAAAACTCAGCCCATGCATCCATCAGGGGCCGCCTCTTTTTGATCATGGCGCCCCTCGAATAGGCGGCTTCAGTCTTGTCCGGCAAACCATGGGCAAGAGCGAACTCGATGACCTGACGATCGAATTCGGTGAAGTCCTGCCCCCACGTTTTGAACGTCGCACGGAACCCATGGGGGACGATGCGCTTCCCCTTTGGGTCGCGCCATCCCGTTTGTTCCTTTTCTTCGCGATGCGCATCCATGCGCTTGATCAACGCGGCCATGGCCGCGTCAGACAGGCAAGTCTCAGGCTTTCCGCCAGGGAACACGAACTGCCCGGTCTTGAGCTTGCCCATGCTCCGAATGATCTCAACCGCGCGAGGTGACAGCGGAATCACATGTTCTTTCCCGGCCTTCATGCGCACCGCTGGCACTGTCCACAGGGCCTTTTCGAGATCGAATTCTTCGCCCATCGCGCCACGGACCTCCCATGGGCGAGAGGCATTCAGGATCAAGAACTCCAAGGCCCGTGCTGCGGTGCCTTTCTCCTGCCGAAGCACCTCTGTGAATGCCCCGATTTGGGAAAAAGGAAGCGATGGGTGATTTACCAGTTTTTTGAGCCTGGGTGATTCGATGAGCAGGGCGTCGAGATTCCCGTCCCATGCAGCGGGGTTGTCCTCGCTGTACCACTCCTTACCCTTGGCGAAATTGAACACCTTCTCGATGCGGCTTCTGACTCGGCTGGCCGTCTCCGCTTTCTCGTGCCAGACCGGTTTAAGCACACCCTCGACGTGCGTGGTTCGAATGGATCGAATCTCCATGGACCCCAGCATGGGATACACGTGGGTTTTCAAAGAGTTCAGCCAATCCTCCGCGTAACCGGGCGTCCACCTTGGCTTGTGGGATTCCCAGCAGGCCTGCGCCGCCTCTTCGAACGTCTTCATGCTGTCGACCATGTCGCGAAGTTCCTGCTTGCGTTTCTTGCGCACGAGGATGGGGTCTTCGAATTTGCGACGGATCTTCCGCTGCTCGGTCGCGATTTCACGGGCCTCCTCTAGGGAGTAGTCAGTGAAGGGTCCGATGCCAAACTCTTTCAGCTTGCGTCCGCCATCCCTGGATTTGCGCCAGTACCGAAAGGTCCAGTACTTCGTCACTTTGGCGACGCGCTTACCCTGCTTCGTGGTCTCCCACTGCTTGACGCCGTTCACGCAGACCTGGCGTACCTGGAGATAGAGTCCGCCGCCCACGTGATCGCAAAACGTTCCCGGTTCGTGCCACGCGGCGAGCGTAGCCACTTCGAAAACTGGGCCCTTCCCGCTACGTGTCACCTTGGCCATAGCACTCCTCAATCGACTTCTGGAGTCCATACCTCCGTCCATACAATGAACCAAAATCCAACTAAGTTCAAGATAAATAATTTTAATATATATAAACTATTAAAACAATTATTCCCAAATATTTCTACATTTTGATCAAATTATTCCGAATACATATGCATTCATATAATAACAGTCCGACTCCCACCTCCACTAAAAGGGCCCCGACCAGGGCCCCTTTTGTGAGCAACTGATAAATCAGTCGCTTTTTTAGCCTATCCGTCGCGTCCTGGGTGTTTTTTGTTCACGACACACCCGGAGCGATACGGGCGTTGACCGGATGGCACCAGGTGAGGCCGGTGCCCCTCAGCTCAGGCCGAGGAAGACCTCCAAGGACCGGATGGCACCAGTGCGCTCAAAGATGGCGGCGCTGGCGATCTCATCGAGTTCGAGGCCGGGGGTTTCCTGGACGCTACCATCGCGACGTGTGATCAGGATGTGGGGATGGCCGGCATGGTGGGCCACCACCGGGACCTGACAGAAGGTGTAGGCCAGGCACCCCGCTGCAAGGGGAAGGTTCTCGGCCTCGCCGTGGACATCCACAAAGTGGAACGTACCCGGTTCACGCAGGAACTCGGTTTCGGCCACGAGTCGCGGCCTGAATCCGAGGCGACCTTCGGTGACCTGGATCCCCATCTCGCTGAGCCGGGTCAGGCAGTCCTCCTTCACCTGCCCGGTCATCCCGGGCTGCTGGGCCCCCGCGAACCCAGGAGTATGGGAGTAGGGATCGATCGGGATGGCCCCATAGTCGGCCGGTGCCTTATGGACACCGATGCCCTCGCGGATGGCCTGGTAGTGGATGTTCAGGCGGGCGAGGCCGACCGTGTCATCAGCGGGCGTGCTGGCCCGGATCTCGTCGACGGCGAGGAGGAGCTTGGAGACCATGTGCCAGTAGATGCACCCCAGCCCCTCGTACTTGTAGAAGCTCCCGGAGCGGCCGGTGAAGGATTGGTGGTCGAAGACCTGTTCATAGATGTCGAGGATGAGCCCAGATTCCCGCGCCACGAGGCCCCGGTACTCGCCCTCCTCCAGCCCCGCCAGGGCAGCCTTTAGCAACTCGGCATTCCGGAAGTCCGCATGGAAGTGGACCAGCCCATCGATGTCCCGGTCCACGATCCTCCCATCTCCGCCCGGAGCAGGGCCTTCAACAGATCAGAAGTGGCCACGCCGCCGCGGGAACGTTGTTCTTGTTCAGGAAGCCTGGCAGGACACGATCGGGATAGAGCATGTAGCTGCCCTGGTCCGGCCGATAGAGGGCGCTGTCGCGCAGCGCATCCAGCAGGGTCAGAGCCTGGCCGCTGGAGAGTGCCCCCGAGCTGAGGACGGCGACCTGCCCCTCCAGCATCAAGTGGAGATTCCGGATGTCGATTCCATCCCCAGTCACCTTCATGAGGTTGTAGGAATGGTACAAACCATCGTCCCGGCGGTTCGCCCGGATGGCGTGGTCGATGTGGCCCAGGGCCAGGTCGCAGAAGGACCGGAGCTGCTCCGGGTGAAGGGATTCACGCTCACCAGAGAATCCATGCGTGTAGATGCTGGCGCGGTAGTCGGAGCCGGCTGTGCCCAGGGCATCCAGGATGCGCTTGCGTTCGACCGGCTCCACCGGGGATTCCAGCGATCCCGCATGCCTCTGCAGCACGGCGTCGACGGCCCGGAGTAGCTGCCCGAGCTCGACCGACACCTCGCAGGGTCCCGTCCCGGCCGACCGGAAAAGTTCACGGCAGAAGGCCAGGTACCGGCGGAGGTAGCAGAGGGTCACCACGGAGACGCCGAATCCCACCAGGGCGTTGTTGGCATCGTTCCATTCCGGCCGCTGGGTGTTCATCCAGATCCCAGCCCCGGGAATGAAGTTCGTGAGCTTGGTGAGGGCGACCAGGAGCAGCTTCTCCGCGAGGTTCGCCCGGAACGGGCCGTCGGCCATCAAGCCTTCCGTCAGAGCCAGGCTGGCCGCACGCGCCATGGTCTCCCGGTG
>JADKCH010000022.1 GCA_016714685.1 Candidatus Geothrix odensensis | reverse complement strand
AGCATCGAGAAGGTGGCGCGCCTGGACAACGGGATGATCTTCCTGCTCGAGCTCCAGCAGCTATTGACCGACGCGGAGACCGAGCAGCTTCAGGGCCTCCAGGGGCGCCGCAACAGGACGGGTGAGCCATGAGTGATTTCGCCCTTGACGATCCCAGCTTCTACGAGGATTTCCTCATCGAGGCGCAGGAGCACTTCGAACAGATCGAGACCAACTTCCTGGCCCTCGAAGAGGCGCCGGGCGACCTGGACCTGCTGAACGCCATCTTCCGGAGCGTCCACACCATCAAGGGCGCCGCCGGCTTCCTGGGCCTCCAGAAGGTGCAGGCGGTGGCCCACATCGGTGAGAACGTGCTGGACGACCTCCGCAAGTCCCGGATGGAACTCAGCGACCTGGTCATGGAACTGCTCTTCGAGACCGTGGACATGCTCAAGGTGCTGGTCGAGGATGTGCGCGTCCAGGTGCGCAAGCAGGGCGAGGCCGAGGATCCGGATCCCACCGACCTGATCCGCAGGCTCGAGTCCTTGAAGTCAGGCGCCGCCCCCGTGGCGGCCGCCCCTGCGGCCGCAGCGAAGGGTGAACTGCACCTTCCCGCGAGCCTGGCCGGGGTGGACGCCGTGGGCCGGAAGGCCGCCGCCGCCGCCCTCGCCGAAGGCAAGACGGTCCTGGGCATCCATGCCGAGCTGGCTGGCGCGATCTATGGCACCGCCTTCAATCCCTTCTCCATGTTCCAGATGGTGGAACTGGTGGGTCGGCTGCTGCACCGCCAGATGGTGCCCCGGAGTCCCCTGGTGGACCTGGAGAGCTTCGATTCCCGCGCCTTCCACCTGGACATGGTGCTGCTCATCGAGGCCACCGAGCCCATCGAGGAGGTCCGCAAGGTGTTCGGGGCGGTGACGAACGCCACGATCAGCTTCTACCCCCTGAGCCTTGGGGGTGGCCCCGAGGCCGCGGCCACGGCCGGAGACGGTGTTCCCGCCGCGGAGGACCGCCGCAAGTCCGGTCGCCGGAACTCCGATGACAAGGGGACTTCCGACACCATCCGGGTGAGCCAGGCGAAGCTTGAACAGTTCATGAACATCGTGGCCGAGCTGATCATCAGCAAGACCATGATCAGCCACCTGGTGGAGCGGCTGGTGCCCCAGGTCAACGGCCATCCCGCCTCGGCCGTGGCGAAGGAACTGGCCCATGCCTCCGTCTACCTGGACCACGTCAGCAAGGAGATCCAGGCCTCGGTGCTGGGCATCCGCATGGTCCCCGTGAAGACCATCTTCTCCAAGTTCCCCCGCATGCTCCGGGACCTGGCGAAGGCGAGCGGCAAGAAGATCGACCTCCAGGTGGTCGGCGAGGATACGGAGATCGACAAGAGCATCATCGAGGAGCTGGGCGACCCGATGATCCACCTGATCCGCAACAGTGCCGACCATGGCATCGAGACTCCCGAGGCCCGGGTGAAATCGGGCAAGTCCGAGACGGGCACCGTGATCCTCCGGGCGCGCCATGAAGGCGACAGCGTGGTCGTGGAGATCGAGGACGACGGCAAGGGCATCGACCCGAAGGTCATCCGCGCCAAGGCGGTGGAAAAGGGCCTGATGACCCAGGACAGGGCCGAGGCCATGCCCGACGAAGAGGTGATCGAGCTGATCTTCGCACCTGGCTTCAGCACCGCGGCCAAGGTGACGGACATCTCCGGGCGCGGCGTGGGCATGGACGTGGTGCGCTCCAATGTCCGGAAGCTCAACGGCCGGGTCGGCGTCCGCTCCACGGTGGGCAAGGGCTCCATCTTCACGATCAAGCTGCCCCTGACCCTGGCCATCATCGACGCCCTGCTGGTGAAGAGCGGCAACCAGGTCTTCGCACTCCCCGGCACGGCCGTGGAGGAGACCCTGATCGTGCCGCCGGAGAGCGTGTCGCACCTCACGAGCCGGCAGGCCATCAACCTGCGTGGCGAGGTGCTCGGTGTCTGCCGGCTGAAGCATCTGCTGAAGTCCGCCTCCCCGGACAGCGCCGATGAGTCGGATGGCCTCTCCGTGGTGGTGGTTTCCGCGGCCGGACGGCGCATGGGCATCATCGTGGATACCTTCGTCCGCCGCCAGGAAGTGGTCATCAAGCCCCTGGCCCCCTACCTGGCCAGCCTGCCTGGCATCAGCGGGGCCTCCATCATGGGCGATGGCGGCGTGGTGCTCATCCTGGATCCCGCCGAGCTGCTCCAGCTCGCCGTCCAGGAGGCCGTGTGAACCTCGGGTCCGCCCCCGCGCCGCAGGCCCGGGCCCAGGGCCGGGAGGGCCTGCAGCACCGGTTCATGACGTTCTTTCTCAATGACCGGGCCTACGGGCTGCCCCTCGAGCACGTGGCCGAGATCACGCCCTTCCGGGAGCTGAACAAGCTGCCCCACATGCCGCGGGCCGTGGAGGGCATCCTGGACCTCCGGGGACGGGTGGTCCCGGTGGTGAACCTGCGGGTTCGGATGTCCCTGCCGCCCCTGGATCCCTCGAAGACCGGGACCATCCTGGTCCTCGATCTGGCGGGGACCGCCACGGGCCTGCTGGTGGACGCGGTCGATGCCGTGGTGAGCATTCCCGACTCGGACCTGGTGCCGGCCAGCCCTCTGCTGGCGGGGCTGGAAGGTGCCTGGGTCGAGGGCTTCATCGTCCAGGGGGAGCGGGTGGTGACCCTGCTCGACGCCGCCCTGATCGCCAACCAAGGTGTCGGCCGGACCCAGGGCAAGGAAGTGCTGGCCGCCCTCAGCCTGGAGGAGCGGCTCGATGATGGCCTGCGACGCCTCATCGAGATGGCCCCGCCGAAGGAGCAGGGCGAACACCGGGTCATGCCCCAGATCGAATCCTCGATCTCGTACACCGAGCAGGAGATGGCCAAGGTGCTCGAGCGGGTGGAGGCCATGCTGGCCAGTACCGACCGGGTCTTCCAGGGCCTCGGCTACCTGAAGCAGGAAGCGGGGCTGGGCAAGCTCAAGGGCCATGAACGCGACATCGCGGAACTGGAGCGGCTGAACCAGGACATGCAGGACACCGTCTTCGCGCTCATCCAGCAGATGCAGTTCCAGGACATCGCCCGGCAGAAGCTGGAGCGGGTGATGGCCCATCTCAAGGGCATGCAGGTGGCCATCTCCGGGAAGTTCCGGGCCACGAAACAGGACACCTAGGGCAGGGCCGCTCGCAGAAAGAAGAACCGCGAAAAACGCGAAGCCCTTCGGGCGCGCGAAAAAAGGGAAGCGGCCAATGGCCTTGCTTCAGGCAGCTGCCGCAGTGCTCCTTTTCGCGCCCATTCGCGTTTTTCGCGGTTTCAAGCTTTTTGGTCAAGGACTTCGTTGAATGCCAGCTCTGGAGCGGGCGCCCCAGGCCGGGCACAATGGGGGATTAGGCCCAGGAGCCCCCGTGACCAGCCAACCCTTCACCGAAGTCCGATTCCTCGCCGACCAGGTCGGCGAGACCGTCCGGCTGCGGGGCTGGGTCCGCAATGCCCGTACCAGCAAGACCCGGTTCATCGAGCTGCGCGATGGCTCCGGCTTCGTCCAGTGCGTGGTGGGCGCTGCCGAGGCCGATCCCGAGAGCTACGAGCTGGCCGGGAAGCTCACCCAGGAAGCGGCCATCACGTTGACTGGCCTCGTCCAGCAGCACCCCAAGACCGGCCAGCCCGAATTGCTCGTGAAGTCGCTGGAGCTCATCGGCGGCAGCCAGGACTTCCCCATCACGCCCAAGGAGCACGGCACCGAGTTCCTCATGGAGAACCGCCACCTCTGGCTGCGCAGCCGCCGCCAGTGGGCCATCCTGCGCATCCGCCACACCCTCGTGAAGGGCATTCGCGACTTCTTCGACAGCGACGGCTTCACGCTGCTGGATGCCCCCATCCTCACCCCCAGCGCCTGCGAGGGCACCAGCACGCTCTTCGGCACCGAGTACTTCCACGAGGGCATGGCCTTCCTCAGCCAGTCGGGCCAGCTTTACCAGGAGCCGGGCATCGCCGCCTTCGGCAAGACCTACTGCTTCGGCCCCACCTTCCGCGCCGAGAAGAGCAAGACCCGCCGCCACCTCACGGAGTTCTGGATGGTGGAGCCCGAAGTGGCCTTCGCCCACCTGGACGATGTGATGGTGCTGGGCGAGCGCATGACCAAGTTCCTCCTCCAGCGCGTGCTGGAGGGCCGCCAGGAGGAGCTGAAGATCCTGGAGCGCGACCAGGCGCCCCTTGAGACAGCCCTCAATACAACCTTCGACCGCATGACCTACACCGAGGCCGTGGACAAGCTGAAGACGCTCGGCAGCGACATCCAGTGGGGCGAGGATTTCGGCAACGACGACGAGACCATCCTCATGAACGCCACGGACCGGCCCCTCTGGGTGCACCGCTTCCCGAAGGTGTTCAAGGCCTTCTACATGGAGCCGGATCCCCAGGACGCCCGCCTGGCCCTGGGCGCCGACCTGCTGGCCCCCGAAGGCTACGGCGAGGTCATCGGCGGCGGCGAGCGCGCCTCCAGCCTCCAGTACCTGCTGGACCAGATCGAGCACCACCAGCTCAACCGCGCCGACTACGAGTGGTACCTGGATGTGCGCAAGTACGGCAGCGTCCCCCACGCCGGCTTCGGCATGGGCCTCGAGCGGGCCGTGGCCTGGATCTGCCGGCTGCCGCATGTCCGCGAGACCATTCCCTACCCCCGCATGATGGGTACGCTCAGGCCTTAGCCAGGCTGGAGTCTGGAGGTAATGCCTCCTGATGCGGGGCTGTGCGCCGCGCCGATCCTGAATGTGGCCTCGATCCACTCGGCCCTCCGAGCCCAAAGGCAAACCAAAGGTACGGCGAAAGGCCATCTCGGGGATCCGTACCTCCGGACTCCCTCGGTGAACGCATGCATTCACCGAGGTCTATGGTCAGTCTTGCGGCCGAAGGCCGTGCCTCCAGCCCCTACAGCTGCATCATCACGCCCGGCAACTTCTGGATCGCCTCCCGTAGCGGGGTCTCGGCCTTGTCATCGGGCAGGGTGACCCAGAAGGTGTAGCTGATGAAGGCGCCCTTGCAGTTGGCGGAGTGCTGCTCGTCGCCTTCGGGCTGGGGGCCGAGGTGGGCGAGGATGAGCTCCATGACCATGTCGGGGCGCAATTCCTCCTGGCGCCCGATGATCTTCATGGGAACGCGGGCGGGATAGCTGATCTCAGGGCGACGGCAGGCTTCTTCCATCCCGCCATCTTCCCAGCCTTTTCACCTGCGCTCAACGCGCAGCGTGGAGCGGACTACCCGACCTCGATCTCCCGCAGGTCCTTCCCCGGCTTGAACCGGATGCTCTTGCCCTTGGGGATCTGGACGCTGGCGCCGGTCTTGATGTTCCGGCCCATGCCCCGCTTGCGGGGGCGGGGCTCGAAGACGCCAAAGCCGCGGATCTCGATGCGATGTCCATTGAGGAGGGCGTCCTTCAGCCGCTCGGTGAGCAGATCCACCACCTGGAGGGCGGTGGCGCGGGAGCAGGGGTGAACCTTCATCAACGAATTGGCGATGTCGATCTTGATCATCAGCAACCTCGGGCCTTAGGGGTGGGAGAGCCAGAATAGGGGAAGGGCGATCAGCGTGCCAGGGTGATTTTCACGTCCGTGGCCGGTGGCATGGTCATGGGCATCCCCGGGACCTTGGACTGGATCGGCGGGGCAGGGGGACCCCCGGACTCCCGGCCGCCGCCCTGGGCGATGGACATGCCGCGCTCCATGTTGGCCTTGGCCAGGTCGGAAGTGGCCATGACGCCCTCGAGGCGGAGCTTGAACTCGCCCACGTTGGTGGCGCGGAGGAGGGCCTCCTCCTCGGTGATGAGCCCCTGCTTGAGCAGGAAGTAGAGGCTCTGGTCGAAGGTCTGCATGCCGTACTGGGCCGTGCCGGAGGAGATGACGTCCTTCAGCATCTTGGTCTTGTCCTTGTCCTCGATGCAGGTGCGGACGGATTCAGTGGCCACCATGACCTCCACGGCCGGCACGCGGCCCTGGCCATCGGACCGGGGCACCAGGCGCTGGGAGATGACCCCCTTGAGCACGGCGGCAAGCTGCAGGCGGATCTGCTTCTGGTGGTGGGGCGGGAAGACCGAGATGATGCGGTTGATGGTCTCGGTGGCGTCCAGGGTGTGCAGGGTGCTGAACACAAGGTGACCCGTTTCGGCGGCGTGGAGGGCCGTCTCGATGGTCTCCAGGTCGCGCATCTCACCCACGAGGATCACGTCGGGATCCTGGCGGAGGGCGGCGCGCAGGGCCGAGGAGAAGGTCTTGCAGTCGGCTTCGACCTCCCGCTGGTTCACGATGCTGAGGTTGTCCCGATGGAGGTACTCGATGGGGTCCTCGATGGTGAGGATGTGCTCGGTGCGGGTGGCGTTGATGAGGTCGATCATGGCCGCCAGGGTGGTGGACTTGCCCGAGCCTGTGGTCCCGGTCACCAGCACCAGGCCTCGCTGCTCCTGGCAGATGGTCTTGAGCACCTTGGGGAGCATCAGGTCGTCGATGGTGTAGATCTTCCGAGGGATGACGCGGAGCACCAGGCCCACGGTGCCGCGCTGGTTGAAGATGTTGCAGCGGAAGCGGCCCAGGCTCGGCACCGAATAGGCGATGTCGATGTCGAAGTTCTCCTTGAACTTCCCCTTCTGCTTGTCGCTGGCCATGATCGCGTAGGCCATGGCGATGGTGTCCTCCTGCACCATCCGCTTGAACTGCGTCATGGGCGTCAGCTTGCCCCGGATGCGCGCGATGGGATGGTTGCCGACCTTGAGGTGGAGGTCGCTGGCACCCTGCTCGCAGACCACGGTGAGCAGTTCGTTGATGTGCATGGAGTTCTCCCGGGGAGGGTCCGCTTATCTTAGACCCCTGCCGCGACAATGGAAGGGGTCAGGATCCTGTCCAGGCATTCGAGCGCGAGGCGTTCCAGTGCCTGGACAGGATCCTACGGATTCTGGCTCGGAAATGGTGGCCATCTCTGGTAAAATCGAGGGTTCTGCCCGGCCTGTGCCTGGGCCCGACCAGGACTGCTGATGACGCCTCTCGAAAAGATCCGCAACCTTGCCATCATCGCCCACGTTGATCACGGCAAGACCACCCTCGTGGACGCCCTCTTCAAGGGCGCCCACATGTTCCGGGACAACCAGCGGGTCCAGGAACGGGCCATGGACAGCAATGACCAGGAGCGGGAACGCGGGATCACCATCCTGGCCAAGACGACCTCCCTGCACTGGGGCGGCTACCGCTTCAACATCGTGGACACCCCCGGCCACGCCGACTTCGGCGGCGAGGTTGAGCGCGTGCTGAGCATGGTGGACTCCGTACTGCTGGTGGTGGACGCCTTCGACGGCCCCATGCCCCAGACCAAGTTCGTCACCCGCAAGGCCCTGGCCCTGGGCCTGCGTCCCATCGTGGTCATCAACAAGGTGGATCGCCCCGGCGCGCGCCCCGTCTGGTCGCAGGATCAGGTCTTCGAGCTGCTTATCGAGCTGGGCGCCACCGAGGAGCAGCTGGACTTCCCCTGCGTCTTCGCCAGCGCCAAGATGGGCTACGCCATGCTGGACATGAATGATGCCAGCGAGACCCTGGATCCGCTCTTCGACGCCATCGTCAAGCACTGCCCCCACCCCACCGGCAGCCCCGAAGCGCCGCTGCAGATGCTGGTCACGCTCATGGACTGGAGCGACTTCGTGGGCCAGATCGGCATCGGCCGCATCGTGAATGGCCGCATACACGTGGGGGACAGCGTGGCGCTCATCAAGCGCGATGGCACCATCCAGCAGCAGAAGATCACCCAGCTCTACGGCTTCGAGGGCCTCACGCGGGTCAACCTCACGGAGGCCAGCGCCGGCGAGATCGTCGCCATCGCCGGCATCGCCGACATCCGGGTGGGCGAGACCATCGCGGACGCCTCCAACCCCCGGGCCCTGGCCTATGTGGACATCGACGAGCCCACCATCTCCATGATGTTCATGGTGAACGCGGGCCCCTTCGCCGGCCAGGACGGCAAGCACGTCCAGAGCCGCCGCATCCGCGAGCGTCTGCAGAAGGAGCTCCAGCACAACGTGGCCCTGCGGGTGGAGGACACGGACAGCCCCGATTCCTTCAAAGTGAGTGGCCGTGGCGAGTTGCACCTCTCCGTGCTCATCGAGACCATGCGCCGCGAGGGCTTCGAGCTCTGCGTGAGCCGCCCCGAGGTGATCCTGCACGTGGATCCCGTCACTGGCGAGAAGCTGGAACCCTACGAGGACGTCACCATCGACATCCCCGAGGCCTACATGGGCGTGACCATGGAGCACATGGGCAACCGCAAGGCCGAGATGCAGGACATGGGCAACGAGGGCGGGCGCCTGCGCCTCCACTTCAAGATCCCCAGCCGCGGCCTCATCGGCTTCCGCAGCGAGTTCATGACCGACACCCGGGGCGAGGGCATCATCCACAGCCTCTTCAGCCACTACGGCCCCCACAAGGGCGACCTGCCGGGCCGCAAGAATGGCGTGCTCATCAGCATGGAGCAGTGCGAGTCCGTGGGCTTCGCGCTCATGAACCTGGAGGAGCGCGGCGTCATCTTCATCCACCCGGGCACCAAGTGCTACGAGGGCATGATCGTGGGCGAGCACGCCCGCGAGAATGACCTGGTGGTGAACGTGGCCAAGGGCAAGAAGCTTTCCAACATGCGCGCCAGCGGCAGCGACGAGGCCACCCGCCTCACCCCGCCGCGGGAGCACACCCTGGAGCAGGCCCTGGAATACATCGAGGCCGACGAACTGGTGGAGGTCACCCCGAACTTCATCCGCATGCGCAAGCGGGTGCTGGACACCAACGAGCGGAAGAAATCCGAGAAGCGCGCCGACGCCTAGATTCCAGGCCCATGACCCCGCCCTACCACGCCCCGCCTCGCGCCAGCTTCATCCAGAAGCTCGGTCCAGGTGGGGCGGCTTCGCTGGGGCTGGCGATCCTGACGACGCTGGGCCTGGGCGGACTGCCCTGGCTCTACCGGCTCCGGCAGGTACTGCGCGCGGTGCCAGGGGAGGAGCCCGGAGCTGCGGACGCCATCCTGGTGCTGGGCCGACAGCTGGATGAAGACCGGCTTACGCCGGTCTTCGAGGCCCGGCTGGCCCGGGCCGTGTCCCTCTGGCGGGAGGGCCTGGCCCCCAGGATCTTCGTGGCCGGCGGTACCACGGCCAGGGCCTCCCGCAGCGAGGCCGAGGCGGGCCGGGAATGGCTGCTGGCCAGGGGCCTGCCGGGCACCGTGATTCACCTGGAGGACCGCAGCCAGCACACGCTGGAGAACCTGTTCAACGTCCGCTCCCGATTGCGGGCGGAGGGTTGGCGGACCCTGCTGGTGGTCTCGGACCCCCTCCACCTCGCCCGGGCCAAGGCCACGGCCCTTGGGCTGCAGCTGGAGGTGCGCTGCTGTCCCGCAGCCGAGGCCCCACCCGCGCGCGGCTCCCTGGGCTGGTGGCGACGGGCGGTCCTGGAAGGTTTCCTCCTGCACTGGTACCACACGGGCATGCTCTACAGCCGCCTCATCGGGCGGCGCGCGCAGTTGGAGCGCGTCACCTGACGCCCGGCCGGAGTTCATCCCGGGCGGGCCCGGGGCCGAAACGAGGGGGGCAGGCCACAAGGAAAGGCATGGGGGAAGGGTGGGGCTCCAGCGTTTGAAGCACCGGTACGCGAAGCGCTTCCAGTCCGGGAGCGGTTCTCTGGAACGTCTGGCGGAGGCCATGCGGGTGCTCAACCAGTCCGGCGGCGCGGGCGATCCCTTCTTCCTGGCCCGCTGCCTGGAACTGCTGGCGGCCCACCTGGGGGCGGCCCAGACCACCCTCGTCATGCTGAATGGCGACCTGCCCGAGACCCGCTGGTGGCACCCGGAGCTGGAAGATGAGGAGGCGCCCGCGGCGGTGCCCTCCTTCTGCCATTGGCTGGTGGAGAATCCCGACCGGATCCTGGTGGTGAAGGACATGGACGAGGGGCCCCACCTACCCTTTCTGGTGGATCGGGGGGCCATCCCCCATCGCGCCGCCCTGGGCTGCGCCTTGCGCCAGGGCAAGGGCGTGAAGGCCCTGCTCTTCGCCTTTTTCTCCGAGCCCCGGACCTTCCCCCGCGCCGAGTTCGCCCTGCTGGACGCGGTGGCGGGCTTCATGGGCCGAGTGGTGGAGATCGAAGACCTGAAGCTCTCCCTCCACCGCCTGGAGGAGTCTCTGGCCATCACCCGGGCCGTCATGGAGGACAGCTCCATCCGGGATGCGGAGACCGACTTGCCCAACCTGCGCTACCTGGAGGTCTGGCAGCGGGCCCTGTTGGGCTCGGACCAGCGGCCCGAGAGCCTCGTGGTGGCCGAGTTCCACCTGGGCCTGCGGGGCCGCAAGGACGCGGCCCGGCTGCTCAAGGCCGCCGAGGGCGTGCGGGCCGGGGATCTGGTGGTGCGGGCTGGACCCGGCCGCTTCCTGGTCATCTTCCAGCGCACCCCGCGCAGCGTGGCCCACATCCTCCTGCTCCGGCTCCGCATGCAGCTGGGTGGCGTGCCCATGGGCGCCACTCTGTGGTTGCCCGGTCGTGAAGGCCAGGGCCTGGTTGCCTGCCAGCCCCGCCTGGACGCCGCCCTGGCTGAGAGCGAGACCCTGGATCCGCCGGTCCTCGTGTGGCACCTGCCCGAGGGTGCGCCCGAGGAGCGGGCCCCGGTCCAGAAGCCCGCCCGGCGCCAGCCCTCCGAGCCCCAGCCCTGGCAGCCCATGCAGCTGCAGGCCCCCAAGGTCCCCCCCAGGGGCCGCGGCCCGGTGCTGCCTGCGGCAGGTGGATCCTATGATGACGAGGAGTGATCCGGCCACTCCCGCGAACTCTTCCGGCCACTGGCCTGCCAGACTGGATGCATCATGGTCGGCCACCGGGGGCCCCTCTCCCCGAAGCCAAGCGTGAGCGCAGGCTGAGTGGGAGGACGCGACTGAATGTCGCGTCCGATCGAGGGCTGCCAGACTGGATGGCTATGACCGGCCACCTAATCCTCGTCCCCACCCCCATTGGCAACCTCGGCGATCTCACGGATCGCGCGAAGGAGGCCCTGGCCGGGGCCGACCTGGTGGCCTGTGAGGATACGCGGCGCACCGGCGGCCTGCTGAAGCACCTGGAGATCGACAAGCCTCTGCTGCGCTTCGATGACCACGCCAGCGCCGCCGCCTTCGAGCGCCTGGGCCTCGAGCTGGGCTCGGGCCGCACTGTGGCCTACTGCAGCGACGCAGGCATGCCCGGCATCAATGACCCGGGCTTCGAGATCGCCCGGGTGGCGCGCGCCGCGGGCGCCAAGGTTACGGTGCTGCCCGGCGCCTCCGCTGTGCTGCTGGCCGTGGTGGCCTCGGGTCTGCCCTGCCACGCCTTCAGCTTCTGGGGCTACCTGCCCAACCGCAGTGAACCGCGGAAGACCATGCTGAAGAAGCTCGGCGCCGAGGAGGAGACGGTGGTGGTCTTCGAGACGCCCCACCGCATCCACGAGACGCTGTCGGATCTCGAGGAGCTGCTGCCCGGCCGCGAGATCGCCCTGGGCCGGGAGCTGACCAAGCTGCACGAGACCTGGTACGAGGGACGCCCACGCAGGTGAAGGTGCAGCTGGGCCGCGAGGACCGGGGCGAGATGGTGCTCGTGCTGGCCGGGGCCAGTGCCAAGCGGACGGTGACCGAGGTGGAGCCGGCCTTCGATGGCAAGGCCCTGCCCGACTGGGCCCGCACCTTCCTCCTGGCCGCGCGCGAAGGCGGCCTGACCCAGCGCGAGGCGGTGAAGCCCCTGGCCAAGCACCTGGGTGTGTCCGCCTCCGATCTGTACCGGATGGCCTCCGACCTCTGAGGCGATCCCTTCCGCCAGTCCCCCGCTGGTTCAAGTCGGTCCCATGGCCTGCCGAAATGCCGGACATGGGAGGCTGCCATGGCCCGGTTCCTGGTTGGTCAGATCGCCCTCGTGCTTGCCGTCATGCTGGCCGTCGCCATGATCGGCGGCCGGGCCACCACCTGGCTGCACCCGGCCACCATGGCGGTGGTGTTCGTGCTGGTGGTGCCGCTGGTGGCGGCGCTCTCGGCGCACCCCTGGGAAGCCTTCAGGCGGGCCTTCCGGGACGCCTTCGACCCTTCGGCTTCCTCCCCGTCGAACGCGGCCTCCGAGAAGGTCTGGAGGCACCTGGAGTCCTTCATCTATTTCGGCGGAGTCATCGCCTTCTTCGCGGGGCTGATCGTGACCTTCTCCTTCCTGGGCTCGGACCTGCGCAGCCTGGGCATCAAGTTCGCGGCCACGCTGGTGGCCCCCTTCTACAGCGTGCTCCTGGCCATGTCCTGCCGGGTGCTCAGGGCGAGGGTGCCGGATTACCGGATCTCACCCGACGATGCGCCAGCGACTTCCTCGGCGGCCCGGGCAAGGTAGCTCTCGAGCAGCCGAGGCACCTGGCTGGGGGTGAGCGGGCCGTGGACCTCATCGCCGATCATCACCACGGGGGCTAGACCACAGGTGCCGACGCAGCGGGTGCTCTCCAGGCTGAAGATGCCGTCCTTGCTGGTCTCGCCGAAGCGGATGCCCAGCTCGTCGGTGAGCTTCTGTGCCAGCTTCTCCGCCCCCTTCACGTAGCAGGCGGTGCCGAGGCACACGTTGATGAGGTACTTCCCCCGGGGCTGGAGGCGGAAGTAGTGGTAGAAGGTCGCCACCCCCGTGACCTTGGCCAGGGGGACCTGCATGAGCTGGGCGACGGCCTCGAGATGGCCGGGCCCCAGGTGGCCGAAGTGGGCCTGCACCATGTGAAGCGTGGCGATGAGCATGCTCTCGCTGCGCTCCTGCTGCATGTTCGCATCGATGAAGGCGAGGACATCCTCGGGCAGCATGGCGCGGTAGCCGCGCTCCAGCTCGGGCCAGTTGTCGTGGGTGGCGTGGCAGCAGGCGCTCATCGGATCCCCCGGGGGGTGCGGGCGGTGTAGTGCGTGTGGAGCAGCTCATGGGACCTGGGCCCCAGGGGCTCGCCGAGGAAGTCGGCGTACAGCTTCTGGATGTCGGGGTTGTCGTGGCTGCAGCGCAGGGTCTTGGCCGAGTCGATGCTGTACAGGGCCTTGGCGCGGGCCTGGGCCAGGCCACGGTTCAGGGTGTAGCTGCCGATGGGTGGGTAGGGCTGGCCGCCGCCGCAGATGCAGCCGCCGGGGCAGGCCATGATCTCGATGAGGTGGTACTCCTTCTCGCCGCGCTTGACCGCGTCGAGCAGGACTTTCGCGTTCTGGAGGCCATCAGCCACGGCGACATTGAGGGTCTTGCCGGCCAGGTTGATGGAGGCCTCCCGGATCGAGCCGTCGGCACTGCGGACCATGGTGAGGTCCACGTTGCCGAGGTTCTGTCCCGTCAGCTTGAAGGCCGCGGTGCGCAGGGCGGCCTCCATGACCCCGCCCGTGGCGCCGAAGATGTCGCCGGCCCCGGAGGAGGTGCCCAGCGGGTGGTCGAAGTCGCTGTCGGGCAGGCGGTGGAAGTCGATGCCGTAGGACTTGATCATCTGCGCCAGCTCGCGGGTGGTGATGACCGCGTCCGTGGTGGGCCTGCCGTCCAGCACGTGCTCGGGGCGGGCGGCCTCGAACTTCTTGGCCACGCAGGGCATCACTGACACCACATAGATGTCCTTGGGATCGAGCCCCTTCTGCTGCGCGTAGTAGGTCTTGATGAGGGTGGACTGCATCTGCATCGGGCTCTTGCAGCTCGACATGTGGGGGATCATCTCCGGGTAGAACTTCTCCAGGAAGCTGACCCAGCCGGGGCTGCAGGAGGTGAGCAGGGGCAGGGGGCCGCCCCCCTCCAGGCGTTTCAGCAGCTCGTGGGCCTCCTCCATGATGGTGAGATCCGCGCTGAAGTTGACGTCGAAGATGGCGTCGAAGCCCATGCGGCGCAGGGCCGTGACCATCTTCCCCGTGACCGGCGTGCCCATGGGCAGACCGAAGGCCTCACCCAGGGCGGCGCGGATCGCGGGAGCCGTGGTCACCACCACGTGCTTTTCCGAGCGGCGGTGGCCCAGGGCCTTCCACACCCGCTCCGTGTGGTCCTGCTCCAGGAAGGCGGCCGTGGGGCAGACGCTCACGCACTGGCCGCACTGGATGCAGGCGCTCTCGTCCATGGGGGCGAGGTTGGCCGGACCCACCACGGTGGTGAAGCCCCGGCCGTGCTGGCTGAGGTTGAACACGCCCTGCACCTCGCCGCAGACGCGGATGCAGCGACCGCAGAGGATGCACTTCTCGGCGTTGCGCACCACGGAGGCCCCGGCATCGTCGATGGGGAATTGCTTGCGTTTCCCCTCGAAGAGCCGCTCGCGGACGCCCATGCGGTACGAGAGGTTCTGCAGCTCGCAGTTGCCGTCGCGGTCGCAGGTCTGGCAGTCCTTGGGATGATTGTCCAGCAGCAGCTCCACGATGTCGCGGCGGGCCTGGCGGATCATGGGGCTGTTGGTCTGCACCTCCATGCCCTCCCAGGCCGTGGTGGCGCAGGAGGCCAGGCCGTGGTCGAAGCCCTCCACGGCCACCACGCAAACCCGGCAGTTGCCCTCGAGGCTGAGGTCCGGGTGGTAGCAGAGGCGGGGGATGTGGATGCCGATCTGCTCGGCCGCATCCATCACCGTGGTGCCCGCGGGCACGAGGATGGATTCGCCGTCGATCTTGAGGCTGATCATCTGGGACATGGCTGACTCCTACACCCTGTCAATCGCGGCGAACTTGCAGACGTCGAAGCAGTTCCCGCACTTGATGCAGGCGGCCTGGTCGATGACGTGGACCTCCTTGCGGGAGCCGGTGATGCACTCCACCGGGCAGTTGCGGTCGCAGATGGTGCAGCCGATGCACTTCTCCGCATTGATCTCGTAGCGGATCAGGGCCACGCACTTCTTCGCCGGGCAGTGCTTGTCCACGATGTGGGCCAGGAACTCCTCGCGGAAGTGCTTGAGGCTGGAGAGCACCGGATTCGGCGCGGCGCGGCCCAGGCCGCAGAGGCTGGTGCGCTGGCAGAGCCGCGACAGGCGGTGGAGCTTGTCCAGGTCCTCCAAGACGCCCTTGCCCTGGGTGATGCGTTCGAGGATCTCCAGGATCCGTGTGGTGCCCTCGCGGCAGGGCGTGCACTTGCCGCAGCTCTCCTCCTGGCTGAAGGCCATGTAGAACTTGGCGATGTCGACCATGCAGTCGTCCTCGCTGAGGACGATCATGCCGCCGGAGCCCATGATGGAACCCGCCTTCTGCAGGGGCTCGAAGTCCACTTCCATGTCCTGCATGGAGGCCGGGATGAAGCCGCCCGCGGGCCCGCCCGTCTGGATGGCCTTGAGCTGCTTGCCGCCAGAGACGCCGCCGCCGATGTCGTTCACCACCCGGGAGAGGGTGGTGCCCAGTGGCACTTCCACGAGGCCCGTGTGCTTGACCTTTCCTGCCAGGGCGAAGACCTTGGTGCCACCGCTCTTCTCGGTGCCGATCCGGGCGTACCAGTCGCCGCTGTAGCGCAGGATGGCGCTGACGTTGGCGAAGGTCTCCACGTTGTTGATGCAGGTGGGATGGCCCCAGAGGCCTCGGTCCGTGGGGTAGGGCGGGCGCACCTTGGGCTGGCCGCGCTCCCCTTCGATGGACCGGATGAGGGCGGTCTCCTCGCCGCAGACGAAGGCCCCCGCGCCCAGCCGGATCTCCAGGTCGAAGTCGAAGCCCGAGCCCATGATGTCCCGGCCCAGCAGGCCATTCGCCCGGCAGGTGTCGATGGCATGCTGGATGCGCTTGATGGCCAGCGGGTACTCGGCCCGGATATAGAAGAACCCCTTCTGCGCGCCGATGGCATAGCCGCCGATGATCATGCCCTCGACGATGTTGAAGGGATCGCTCTCCAGCATGGAGCGGTCCATGAAGGCGCCGGGATCGCCCTCATCGCCGTTGCAGATGATGAAGCGGGTGGTGTCCGCCTGCTTGCGGGCCAGGGCCCACTTGGTGCCCGTCAGGAACCCACCGCCGCCGCGGCCCCGCAGGCGCGCCTTGGTCAGCTCGGAGATCACCCAGTCGGGATCGCGCCGGGCGAGCACGTCCGTCAGGGCCTTGAAGCCGTCGAGGTCGATGTACTCATCGAGGCTGTCGGGATCCACCACCCCCGCGTTCCGCAGGGCGATGCGGCTCTGGCGGTTGAAGAAGGCCACGTCGCCATAGCGCTCCAGGAACTCGAGGGCGATGGGCTCCTCCCGCGCCTTCAGATGCTCTACGACTTCGCCCCTCATCACGTGGCCCTCGACCAGGGCGACCAGGTCCTCTTCCGTGGCGATCTGGTAGAGCACCTTCTCGGGGCGGGCCAGGACGAACGCGGCCGGCGCGCCACCTGAAAGGCCGCAAGCCCCGAAGCAGCTGGCCGAAGCCACCCGCACCCGGTGGGGCTCGCACCCCCGTTCCTCCAGCAGGGCCTTGAAGCGCGCTCGCAGGCCCGGGCCGGGCCCCTGGCAGCGGGCACCCTCACAGAACATGAACTCGCGCTCGGGAAGGGCCTCACCGGTGTGGTCGAGGATGTGCTTCAGGACGGGCGCGCTGGCCTGGACGTGCTCGGTGAAGATGCGGTGCACGAGGTCGCGGTTCACCCGCTCGTACTTCACCGGGATCTGCCCGGGCACCTGGATGCCGACGATGGGCTCTCGCGAGCAGCGGCCCGTGCAGCCCGTGCGGTGGATGACGATGTCCTTGCGGCCCGACGCCCGGATGTGGCGCAGGAACTCCTCGGCCACGGCCTGCGAGCCGGCGGCGTGTTCACAGGTGGCCGAGCCTACCTGGATCTGGATCTTGTTCCCGAGGTCCCGCTCAGCCAGGGTCTGGCCGACGCGGTCCGCCATGGACCGGTAGAAATCGCGCGCGGGAAGAGACATGGAAGCTCCTGCCACCCGGCATGACCCGGGTGGATTCAAGGGCGTCCCGGCGGCGGCTCAGGGGGGAGGTTTCGCCGCGCGCCGGGAACCGGCTGCACGAGAATTCTGTCCATTGATGACCGATTGGTCAGTGATGGAAATCACATGGAACAGAATCTTTACACAGTGTACTTTTTCGCCCCCCAGGTCCTTTGGCCATGGTCCGGCCGATGGACCGCAGGCGATTTTCCAGGCACCCCTGACAGGTGGCGGGGGTTTCGGTGAGGCAGGCCTTTCCGGGGTAGATTTCGTACAGGGCCCGGAAGGGCAGCGGCGTGACATTGGGCATCACCACGTTCGCGCCGCGCAGGAGGGCGAGCTCGCGGCCCTGGGCCCGGTCCAGGGTGGCCAGGGCCGTGGTGCTCGGGATGTTCGCGTCGGGACAGGCGAGGCGCGTCAGCGCCACGGCCTTGAGGGTGGTCAGCTCGTCGTTCGGCACCTGCTGTTCCGGCGGTGCCTGGAATGTGGATGCTCCTGCGCCACCCAGGGGCGTGCGGGGGCTGGGGAGGAAGGGCCCGATCCCGATCATGTCCATGTCGAGCTCGCGGAACCGGAGGAGGTCGGCGGCCAGGGTGTCCCAGGTTTGTCCGGGAATACCCACCATGACGCCCGTCCCGATCTCGTAGCCCATGTCGCGCATCCGCCGCAACTGTGCGAAGCGGTCGCTGGGGATGCCGGGCAGGTCGGGATGGATGCGCCGGTAGAGCACCGGGTCGCTGGTTTCGAAGCGCAGGAGGAAGCGGTCGGCCCCGGCCCGCCTCCAGGCGAGCAGGTCGGCGTCGCTGCGTTCGCCCAGGGAGAGGGTGACGGCCAGAGGTGTCTCCTGCTTGATGGCGCGGACGACGTCTGCGATGAAGGCCTGGGTCAGGCCGGGATCCTCACCGCCCTGGAGCACCACGCTGCCATAACCGAGCCGCACCGCCTCGTGGGCGCAGGCGAGGATCTCGCCGGCCTCCATGCGGTATCGTTCCAGTCCGGCGGAGGGGGCTCGCAGGCCGCAGTAGAGGCAGTGGCGGACGCAGTGGCTCGAGACTTCGATGAGGCCCCGGAGGTGGACCGCGTCCCCCACGCAGGTGCGGCGGACGCGATCCGCCTCGGCCCACAGGGCCTGGAGGGACTCCGGATCCAGTTCCAGCAACCAGGCCTTCAGGCTGGCGTGGTCCAGGCGGAAGGAGCCGGATTCAGGACTGGAGGGCATGCAAGGCATCCTGGACTTCAGGGAAGGGCTGGAGGGCCCGGGGGAGGATGCCCAGGGAATGCGCGATGGCGAGCCCGTAGTTGGTGATGGGCACGCCGGCGGTTTCGCAGCGGTGGATGCGCGACAGCATCTCGCGGCGGTTGCCCATGCAGTTGCCGCAGTGCACCACCAGCTGGTAGGGCGACAGGTCCGCGGGGAACTCCCGGCCCTGGACTGTGTCGAACTCCAGCGGGGCGCCCACCTTCTCGTTCAACCAGCGGGGCAGCTTCACGCGGCCGATGTCCTCGGCGGTGGGGTGGTGGGTGCAGCCCTCGGCCACGAGCACCTTGTCGCCTTCCCGCAGATCCTCGATGGCCAGGGTGCCGCGCACCTGGGCCGCCAGGTCGCCCTGGAAGCGGCTCATGAGGATGCTGAAGGAGGTCATGGGCACCGAGTCGGGGACATCCATGGCCACGGACTGGAAGGCCTGGGAGTCCGTCACCACCAGGGCCGGCAGCCGCTTGAGGGCGAACAGGGCGCGGGACAGCTCCCGAGCCTGCACCACCAGCGCGAGGCCGGAGCCATCCAGCACGTCCCGCACGGCCATGACCTGGGGCAGGATGAGGCGGCCCTTCGGGGCGGAGCTGTCGATGGGCATGACCAGCACGGCGACTTCGCCCGGCGGCACCAGGTCCGCGAGCAGGTGGCGGGAGTCGAAGTGGCCCTCGGGGGCGGCGCGGAGGAGGGCCTCGCGTAGGCTGTCGATCCCGTGTCCGCTGAGGGCGGAGACCGGCACCACGGCGCCATCGACCTCGGGCAGGGTCTCCGAGCAGCGCAGGTCGGACTTATTGAGGGCCACCACCGTGGGGATGTTCCGGGCATGCAGATCCGCGAGAAGCTCCGCCTCGAAGGCTCCCCACTGGCCGCGGTCGGCCACGAGGATGGCGAGGTCCACGCGGTCCAGGACGGCCCGGGAGCGGCCCGTGCGCGCCTCGCCCAGGGTGCCTTCGTCATCGAGTCCGGCGGTGTCCACGAACAGCACGGGCCCCAGGGGCAGGAGCTCCATGGGTTTCTCCACGGGATCCGTGGTGGTGCCCGGTTGGGGCGAGACGATGGACACCTGCTGGCGGGTCAGGGCGTTCAGCAGGGAGGACTTCCCCACGTTGCGCCGGCCGAAGAGGCCGATGTGCAGGCGCAGGTTCCGGGGCGCGGGCCTCATCTCAGCAGAACACATCGCGCTCTCCCTCCTTCACCCGGGCCACCATGGCCTCGGCCTGGGCGCGGGCCCGGCCATCCAGGTCGTCCAAGCTGTCCGCCAGCAGCCGGGCCGCCACGAGCCGGGTGGCTGGGCTGGCGTGGTCCTCCATGTACTCCTGCAGGGTGGCAAGGGCGTTGGGATGGCAGTGGGCCTTGATCTCGCCGGGCTTGGCCAGGTCCATGAAATCAGACCCGGTGCGGCCCATGCGGTAGCAGCTGGTGCAGAAGCTGGGGATGAAGCCCATCTGTGCCAGGTCCCGCACCACCTCGTCGAGGTCCCGGTGGTCTCCCAGGGAGAACTGGGCACCCCCTTCGAGGGCGTCCTCCTCGTAGCCCCCGGGGTTGGTCCGGCTGCCGGCGCTGATCTGGCTGATGCCCAGCTGCAGGGCCTCCCGGCGCACCTCGGGCCGCTCCCGGGTGCTGAGGATCAGGCCCGTGTAGGGCACGGCCAGACGCAGGATGGCGACGAGCTTGCGGAAGTCGGCATCGCTGACCGCGAAGGGCGGCGCCTCGCTGGTGCTGGAGCCCTCGGCGGGCTCGATGCGCGGCACGCTGATGGTGTGGGGCCCGCAGCCGAAGCGTTCCTCCAGGTGGCGGGCGTGGTGCATGATGGCCAGCAGCTCGAAGCGCCAGTCGTGGAGGCCGAAGAGCGCGCCGATGCCCACGTCGTCGATGCCCGCCTGCATGGCCCGGTCCATGCAGCCCAGGCGCCAGTCGAAGTCCGCCTTGAGCCCCCTGGGGTGCATCCGCGCGTAGGTCTCCCGGTGGTAGGTCTCCTGGAAGAGCTGGTAGGTGCCGATCTCCGTCTCCTTCAGGCGGCGGAAATCGGACACATCGAGCGGGGCGATGTTCACGTTGACGCGGCGGATGTTCTCGCCGCCATGGCGCACGGCGTAGACCGTCCGGATGGCGGACAGGATGTAGTCGAGGCCCTCCTCGGGATAGGCCTCGCCCGCCACCAGCACCAGCCGCTTGTGGCCCTGGGCGAGCAGGTGGCCCACCTCCGCGGCGATCTCCTCCTGGCGCAGGACCCGCCTCGGCAGGTCCCGGTTCGAGGCGCGGAAGGCGCAGTAGAGGCACTCGTTCCCACAGAGATTCGACACGTAGAGCGGGGCGAACATGACGATGCGGTTGCCGTAGATCTGCTCCTTCACCCATTTGGCGGCATCGAAGAGCTCCAGCAGCAGCCTGGGATCCCGGAGCGCCATGAGGGGCGGAAGGTCCGCGTCCGCCAGCCCCTTCATCTCCCGGGCCTTGGCCAGCAGCTCACGAATCCGCACAGGGTCTTCTGCGGGCACGGAGTCCAGTGCCGCTTGGATGGAGGCTTCAGCCAGGGGAAAGGATTCTGAGGGCCCGCGCATCGAAAGAACCTCCACAGGGGAGTGGTGCGCATAAAAAATAACCCAAAGGTAATCTAAGGTCCATCCCCATCCGCCGGGCCTTGGTCACAACTCGACAGTCCGCCTTTGCGGCCCGAGGCTGTACCAGGCGATGGTGCCGAGGATCACCAGGCCGCCCACCAGAGCCCAGGCGGAGGGCCGCTCGCCGAGGCCGAGGAACACCCACACGGGATTGAGCACCGCTTCCAGGGTGCCTGTCACCACGGCCACGGTGGCCGAGAGGCGCTTCATGCCCGCGCTGAAGAAGAGGTAGGCGATGCCGATCTGGAAGACGCCCAGGTAGAGCAGGATGCCCAGTTGCGGCAGCGTGGGGTGGAAGTCCCTGAGCGCGATGGGCGCGCACACCAGGGCCACCAGCAGGTTGCCCAGGATGATGGCCGTCACCGGGTCGGCCTTGGGGTGGGTGCTCCGCTGCAGCTTGAGGGTGAGCGAGAACAGGGCGAGGCAGACGCCGGAGGCCACGCCCAGGAGGTTGCCGGCCAGGGTTCCCGCCCCGAGCCGTCCCACGAAGAACAGGCCCATGGCGGAGAAGCAGACCACCACGGCCACCAGGTCCCGCCGTTGCAGGGGGCGCCGGGTCACCCAGGGCTCCAGGAACACCAGGTAGATGGGGGCGGAGAACTGCAGGAAGATCGCGTTGGCCGCCGTGGTGAGCTTGGTGGCGGCCACGAAGAGGATCAGCAGGCCGGCATAGGCCAGGGCGCAGCCCACGGCCAGCGCATCCGGTCGCGGGAAGGGCCGCCCGCCGCGCAACTGCACCACCGCGGCGATGGTGACGGCCGCCACGAGGCTGCGGGCGAAGGCGATCTGCAGGGCGCCCAGGGGCAGCAGCTTGATGAAGAGGCCGCTGGAGCTCCAGAGCAGGGCGGCCAGGGCCACCAGGGCCACGCCTCGGGTCGTCTCGGCGGATCGGTTCATCAATCCATTGGAGCATGGGGCGGCGGGAGCGGCCCGCGCGGCGGTGTCCCGGTGGCTCAGCGGGGGGCGGGCCCCGAGGACCGGCTCGCGAACCACTCGACCACGCCCCGCCAGCCCAGGAACTGCACAGGCCGCTCCAGGGCGATCAGGGCCCAGCATTCGCAACCAGGGTCCGCAGTGGGGCCGTGCAGATGGCCGGGATCATGGGCGATCCAGTCCCCGGCCCGCAGATGGGCGGGGCCGTCCTGGAGGGCGCCGCACAGGACCAGGGAGCGTTCAACGCCGCTGTGGGAATGAAAGGGGGTGGTGCGCCCGCCCGGGAGGCAGGCCAGGTTCAGGCTGGCGCCAGTGGCTGGATCCTCCTGGAGGATCGCCACCCGGGCCCCGCCCAGGCCGTGTCGGATCCAGCGCCACTGGGTGTCAGGCGGCAGGTAGGGACGCAGGGCCTCGACGGGATCCTGGGTGGGCGGGATGACCCACGCCTCACCGGGATGCTCGGCACGGCAGGCTTCGCAGTGGCCCAGGTGGACCCGCAGCAGCAGTGCCAGGAGCGGATCGCCACCCTGCTCCAGGGCCGACCAGGCCTCAGGTTCTGGGTGATGCTGAGGGCCCCGCGACACGCGGCCCTCGCGCAGGGCGGCCAGGGCCCCGGCCAGGGCCTGCTCGCACCGGGCATCGGAGTCTTCGCTCCAGGCCCGTCGCAGCAGGGCCGGGGTTCGCTCGAAGGAATCAAGGAAGGTCTGGCAGGGGGGGCAGAGGGCCAGGTGCAACTTGAGGCCAAGCCAGTCCAGGGGGCCCAGGGCGCGTTCCTCATAGGCGGTGAGCAGGCTCGTGACCCGCTCGCAGGAGGGGATGAGGAACGTCATCGCCCCTCCTGGACTGGGGCGAACTCGGGCAGCATGGCCCGAAGGGCCAGGCGGGCCCGGTGGACGCGCTGGCGCACCAGCTCGCGGGTGATGCCCAGGTGGCGGGCGATCTCGTCGGTGTTCCACCCTTCCAGGTCCCGGAGGACGAAGACGGCGCGCTGGTCGTCGGACAGCCGCTCCAGGCCCGCCCGGACCTTGACCTTCAGCTCATCCTGTTCGACCTTCATCAGGGCCTCCGCGTCCTCGCTCCAGTCCAGGATGGTGTCCACGTTCATGTGATGCCCCTCGTCCCCGAAACGTGGCATCAGATCCTCGATGGCATCCTCCCGGCGGCGGACGCGCTTCCGGCGCGCCATGAGGGCCTGGTTCACGCAGATCCGGTAGGCCCAGGTGCTGAACTTGCTCGCGCCGTGGAAGCCCGGCAGCTCCCGGTGGAGGGTCAGGAGGGCGTCCTGCAGCGCATCCTGGCTTTCGGCCTCGTTGCCCAGGATCCGGTCGATCACCCGGAAGAGCATGCCGAGGTGGGGGCGCACCAGGGCCTCGAAGGCCAGGGGATCGCCCTGGGCGGCGGACTGGACCAGGGCGGCCTCGGGCCGCGGGTCCCTCACCTGACCGGGATCAGCCATCGGCTGGCCTCGGGATGCGGGGCAGGCGGACCGTGAAGGCCGAGCCGAGTCCGTGGCCCCGGCTGGAGGCGCGCACGTCGCCCCCGTGGCGGGTCACGATCTCCTGCACGAGGAAGAGCCCCAGGCCCGTGCCGGCCACCTGCCGGGTCAGCTCGTCGCCCACCCGGAAGAAGCGGTGGAAGACCCGGGGCAGGTCCTTGGGCGCGATGCCCTGGCCCAGGTCGCTCACCACGATCAGCACGTCGTCGCCATCCCCGTCCAGGGTGACCGTGGTCTGGCGGGGGTCCGCGGCGTACTTGAAGGCGTTGGACAGCAGGTTCTCGATCACGGTGGCCAGTGCCTTGGGGTCGGCGTTGGCCCAGAGCGGCTCCGAGGTGAATTCCAGCTTGAGGCCCAGGGATCCGGCCCCCAGGCGCAGGTCCATGGCCTCGCACACGCCGCGCAGCCAGGGCGCCAGCTCCAGCGGCGCCAGATGAACGACCAGGCTGCCCGTCTCCGCCCGGGCCACGTCCAGCAGGTTGCCCACCAGCTCGTTCAGCCGCTCGATGTCTTTCTCCATGAGGGTTCGGATCCGCTGCTTCTGCTCTTCGGGGAGGGTGCGGGTGAAGAGGGTCTCGGTCCAGACGCGGAGGGAGGCGATGGGGGTCTTCAGCTCGTGGGTCACCGCCGAGGTGAAGTTCCGCTGACGCAGCTTGAGGTCCAGCTCCTCGGCCAGCTTGCGGTAGATGAGCACGAAGCCGAGGAGCACGGCCACCACCATGAAGGCGCCCTCGGAGGCGGCCCGGAAGACCGAGTGCCAGCGCTGATTCTCCAACTCGAGCATGGGCTCGGGCCGCAGGGCGAGGAAGGCCGATCCGTCCAGCAGGGCGGGGTCATCGGGCGAGCGCCGCGAGAGCACGACCGCCACGTGGGGGAAGTGCCGCTGGATGGCCTCGCGGCGCTGTTCCAGGCTGGGCAGGGCCGGCATGCGGCCCTCCACGGCCCCGGCCCGAGAGGAGGGATCGGGCCGCGCGTGGATGAAGGCCAGGATGCTGAGGCTGTCCATCTGCCAAGCCTCGGCCCGGCTGGCGTTGAGCGCCTGGGCCCGGGCCTGCAGCAGGCGTCCGGATTCGCGGATCTGCACATTGATCCACCAGCCCACCTGGATGCAGAGCACCAGCGAGACGGACAGGAAGATGATCCGCTGGAGCGAGAAGGTGGGGGCGCGATTCGCCATGACTCCATCTTGGGGCAAACCGGCTGTTTCAGGCGATGCGAGAGGCCTCTTGGCAGCGCGGGCGGGCAGGGCCATCCTAGAGTTCCATGCCCAACCAGTCCTCGGGCCCCAAGCCCATCCCCGTTCCCTCCAAGACCAGCTCCGGTCCCAAGGCGGTGGCCCAACCCCAGCGCCCGCAGGGGGCCGAGATGCTGGCCGAACTCATGCAGGCCCAGCGGCAGCTCACCCAGGCCATGCACGAGACCCGGGAGCTGAGAGCCAAGCTGGGCCGCCGCTCCCACCAGATGCAGGTGCTCCAGCAGGTCTCCGAGATCCTGGCCGCCACCTCCAAGGGCGGCCAGGTGGTCAGCGTGGTCCTCGATGTGCTCGCCCAGGAGTTCCACTGCCAGCGGGCCGTGGTCTGGACCCTGGAGGATGGTGGCGCCGGCTACGTCCCCAAGGAGGGCACGGGCCTGGCCAGGCCGGACTGGTCAGCCCTGCGGCTGCCCGCGCCCAATCCCTTCCCGGGAACGCCCCTGGTGCTCTTCCAGAGCCAGTGGCTGGACCCCACCTGCGATGGCACCACCCTCGGCGCCCTGCGCGGCACGGACGGGGCCCAGCTGTTCTTCATCCCCTTTGAGCACCAGCTGCTGCTGCTCGGCTTCGCCATCCTGGCCCTGCCGGCCGACCGGCACTGGGAGGAAGAGGACCTGGACTCCATCACCATCCTCCAGCGGCAGGCGGCCATCTCCCTCTACAACGCCTGGCTCTTCCGCGACCTCTCCGAGCAGCGGGACGCGCTGCAGCGGCAGGCCCTGGAGCTGGAGCGCGTCAACGATGCCCTGCGGGAAGCCGACCAGCTGAAGAGCGAGTTCCTGGCCCTCACCAGCCACGAGCTCCGCACTCCGCTCACCGGCATCCTGGGCTTCACCCGGCTGGTCATGGACGGGCTCTATGACGATGCCGAGGAGATGCGGTCCATGCTCCAGGACAGCTACACCTCGGGCCAACACCTGCTGGGCCTGCTGAACGACATCCTGGACCTGGCCAAGATCGAATCCGGGAAGCTGGAGGTCCACCCTGAGCCCTTCAGTCTCTCCGTGCTGCTGGAGGAAGTGAAACCCATCGCCGAGGCCTATCCCCGCCGGCCCAACGTCGAGCTGTTCTGGCCCGATATGGCGGGGTTCCCCGAGGTGGTGGTGGATCCGAGCCGCCTGAAGCAGGTGCTGCTCAACCTGCTCTCCAACGCGCTCAAGTTCACCAAGGAAGGCAGCGTCGCCGTGCAGGTGGAGCGCCACCCCGGGCACATCGCCCTGCTGGTGGTGGACACGGGCATCGGCGTCAGCCAGGAGGCCCAGACCCGGCTCTTCCAGAAGTTCGCCCAGGCCGAGGGCGGCCACAGCCGCGAGTTCAGGGGCACCGGGCTCGGCCTGGTCATCTGCAAGCACCTGATGGAGATGATGGGTGGCACCATCGGTCTGGCCAGCGAGGGGGCTGGGCAAGGGCAGCACGCTGCGGATCACGATGCCCATCGCCTGATATTGTCCGGGGTTCCTTTCCCCCCCCCCCCCCGCGGGGTGGGGGGCCGGGGGCCTCGCTGCGCTGCGCGACCACCCCCGGGCCCCCGCGCTCGGCTCGGCGAAGCCGGGCCTCGCTGGAACTCTCCGGGGCCCCACTCCTCGACCGGGCCAGGTTCCGCCACAGTGACTGCGTGGGGCCCAGGGCCACCGTCCGACCCAAGCCGGTACTGGGGTTTTAGCGGAGCCCCCATGTCCTACGTCCGCCGCGCGGAATTCCTCCCCTTTACCCGCCCCATGGTGGGGGAGGAGGAGATCGCGGAGATCATCGACTCGATCCACAGCGGCTGGATCACCACCGGGCCCAAGTCGGCGGCCTTTGAAGAGAAGCTGAAGGCCTACAACGGCGTGCCCCACTGCCTGGCCATGAACAGCGCCACCACGGCCCAGGAGATCACCATGCAGGTGCTGAACCTGCAGCCCGGCGACGAGGTGATCACCACCTCGCTCACCTGGGTGAGCACGCTCAGCACCGTGGTGCTGCAGGGTGGCGTGCCCGTGCTGGTGGACATCGACCCGGTGACGCTGAACCTCGACCCCGCCAAGCTCGAAGCCGCCATCACGCCCCGGACCAGGGGCATCATCCCCGTGCACCTCACGGGCCTGCCCTGTCCCATGGACGCCATCTGGTCCATCGCGGCAAAGCATGGCCTCTGGGTCATCGAGGATGCGGCCCAGGCCATGGGCGCCCACTACAAGGGCACCAAGATCGGCGGGGATCCGCGCTCGATCATGAGCGTCTACAGCTTCCACCCCAACAAGAACATGACCACCGGCGAAGGCGGCGCCATCGCCTTCTTCAACGACGAGTTCGAGAGCCGCATCAAGCGCCTGCGCTTCCACGGCATCGACCGCGACGCCTGGAAGCGCTTCGCCAAGGAGGGCAGCCCCCACACCGAGGTCTACGAGCCTGCCCGCAAGGCCAACTTCATGGACCTGCAGGCCGCCATGGGGCTCCACCAGATCGACAAGCTGGATGGCTTCAACGCCCGGCGGGGCGTGCTCTTCCACCGCTACCTCGACCTGATGAAGGACCTGGACGAGGTGATGCTGCCTTCGCCCGGCGATGCCGACCATGGCCACTGCTTCCACCTCTTCGTGCTGCGCATCCATCCCGAGAAGGTGGGCCTGGACCGCGATGCCTTCGTGGCCGCGCTGAAGGAGGAGAACATCGGCACGGGCATCCACTACCGCCCGGCCCATGTGCATCCCTGGTACCGGGATTTCTACGGGGCGAACCCGCAGCACCTGCCCAAGGACGGCCTGCCCCACAGCGAGTGGAGCGGCGAACGCCTCCTGAGCCTGCCGCTGTGGCCTGGGCTCACGGAGGCCGATCAGGACCAGACGGTAGCGGCCATCAGGCAGGTGATCGCCCGCGCGAAAGCCGGGAGCCGCACCACCGTCTAAACGGGATTTGACCAGGAGAGGCCAACTGCCGATAGGTGGTGCAAGGTCGGTTTCGCTTGATCAACCTCTTGGTCATCCTCCTGTCGGTGCTGCTCCAGATCGCGGCGGCCGGGTTCGCCATCCGGATCAACCGGATCGCCGGACGGAGCCTGGTCTGGCTGGTCCTGTCCGGAGCCCTGGTGCTCATGGCGGTGCGGCGGCTCATGGTCCTCGACGACCTGTTGAGGCGTGGGCTGCCGGACCACCTCCTGTCCTATGAAGTGCTGGGGCTGGTGATCTCCGCTCTCTTCCTGGCCGGCATGATCCTCGTCCAGGGCGTCTTCCGCTCCAAGGCGGTCGAGGCGACCCGGCTGGACGAGGCCAGGATCCAGGCCAGGGCCGAGGCCGACAAGCTCTCCGCCGTCATGGCGGCCACCCCCATCCCCCTCTGGATCGCCGAGGACCCCGCCTGCCAGGTCGTCCAGGCCAATGCCGCGGCGTCCAGGCTCCACCTCATGGGCCCGGGGGTTGGGCCAGGAGGTTCCATCCTCCTGCAGGATGGCCGGGAACTCAGCCTCGACGAATGGCCCCTGCAGCGGGCTGCCAGGACTGGCGAACCGGTCCACGACCTGCCCCTGGACCTGGTCAACCCCGAGGGCGAGGTGCGCCGCCTGATGTTCTATGCCACGCCCCTGCGGGATGGGGAGGGCCGCATCCAGGGCGCCGTCTGCGGCGGGGTGGACATCACGGACAGCCGCCGGGCGGAGGCGGCGCTCTCGAAGGCCCAGAAGATGGAGAGCCTCGGCATGCTCTCGGGGGGAATCGCCCACGACTTCAACAACATCTTCCAGTCCATGACCGCCAACCTGGAGATGGCCCAGGCCGCCGTGCCCGAGGAGTCGAAGTCGCAGGTCTACCTGCTCCGGCTGAAGGCGGGCCTCGACCGGGCCTCCCGCCTGAGCCGGGACATCCTCTACAGCTCCGGCGGGGACCTGCGCCGGCCGGAGCCCCTGTCGCTCAGCCCCCTCGTGGCGGAGGCCCTGGACCGCATGGGGCTGCCCGTCCAGCGCGAACTGGCCAGCAACCTCCCCGCGATCCTGGTGGATCCCCTGCTGGTCAGCCGGGTGGTGGAGGGGCTGGTCACCAACGCCCTGGAAGCCAACACCGCCAACGGCGCCATCCGCGTCCGAACCTGCATGCGCACGCTCACGGCCGCGGATCTGGCGACGGGCCACTGGGCGGAGGCCATCGAGCCCGGCATCTACGCGGTCCTGGAGGTTTCCGACCAGGGCCACGGCATCGACAACGGCACCCTGGCGAAGATCTTCGATCCCTTCTTCTCCACCCGGGACCTGGGCCGCGGCCTGGGCCTCGCGGCCGCGCTGGGCATCGTCCGGGGCCATCGCGGCGGCATCCAGGTGGAGAGCATCCCGGGGGTGGGCAGCGTGTTCCGGGTCCACCTCCCCGCCCCGGAAGGACAGGCTTCCGCGGCGCCCATCACCGTGGCGGATCTCCACACCCGGAACGTGGTCCTGCTGGCCGACGACGAGCTGGAACTGCGGGAGGTCATGGCCGAGATGCTGCAGGACTGGTTCGGCCTGGAGGTAGTCTCCGCCGCGGATGGGCAGGAGGCCCTTGAGATCTTCGCCCAGCGGCCCGAGGCCTTCGACCTGGTGCTCCTGGACGCCACCATGCCGCGCATGGGTGGGGTCGAGTCCTTCCGGGCCATGCAGGCCCTTCGCCCCGGCCTGCCCGGGATCCTGTGCAGCGGCTACGCCCTGCCCGTGTCTCGCGACCAGGCCATCGCCCAGGGCTTCGCGGACTTCCTCAAGAAACCCTTCACCAGCGCCGAGCTGGAGGTCCTGCTGGACCGGGTGCTGGGGGCCCGGCTGAAGTAGCCGCCCACGGCCCTTACATCCGCCGCTCGTGGGGCAGGGTGGGGAGGGGCGCGTAGACCGTCGCCAGGGGATCGTACATGTACAGGTTGCCGACCTTGCCGGTGTAGGCGCAGGCGAACTGCTGGATCTGGTCGGCGAAGCGGGTCAGCTCGTCCCGGTCCCGGAACGTGGGGCCCCACATGGGGTTGAAGGCCGCCTCCACGGAGCGGGTGAGGTCCTCCAGCTCCAGGCGCTGAGTCTCGGCGCGACGCTGCAGGGCCTCCGTGCTGGCGGCCAGCAGGGCGGCCTCGTGATCCAGGGCCTGCATGGCCTCGGCGCTGAGGCGCTGGCCCAGCACGTGGCGGCGCGCCCGGTTCCGCTGCCACTGGTCGTGCAGGACCGAGGCCCGCCGCAGCGTGCGCCGACGCGCGGTCTCCAGGCGATACCGCTCGCGCAGATCCGCGGCCTTGGCCTCCAGCAGGCGAAGCTCCCGTTCCAGCTCGGGCACCAGCAGCAGGGTGCGCCAGGAGGCGTTCTTCTTGGAGCGCAGCACATCCCCGTAGATGTGGTCGCCCACGTAGAGCACCTCCTCGCCCTGGGCGCCCAGCTGCGCTTCCAGCCAGGCGGCATGGCCGCCGCTGAAGCAGCGGGGGTGGCCCGCCACGGGCTTCGGCTCCGGCGTCTCCAGGAAGAAGGCGGGCTTGCGGCTGCTCACCACCACCAGGTCGAAGTAGTCCACCCAGCGGGGCCGGGCTTCATCCAGGCTGTCGAGCAGGTGCCCCAGCACGCCATCCGTGAAGCTCCACTCGCTGTTGGTGAGCAGGAACAGCTTCTTGCCCGAGCGTTTGAGGCGATCCAGGGCCAGCGCCAGCTGGGGATCCCGGGGGATGAAGAAGTCCCGGTGCTCCAGGATCTCGGTCTTCATCTCGCCGTTGCGGTGGGCGGTGTCGATGGCCCAGCGCACGTCCTGGAAGAGCTGGAGGTAGTTCTCGGCCTTCAGGTGGCCCCCATCGAGGCCGTCCACCATCCGCGCGTAGAGGTGGCTCTCGGGGATCTCGAAGAGGGTGTCGATGTTGCGGAAGCCCTTGGCCGCCGTGGACAGGCGGCGGCGGCCGTAGGTGGCCTCCAGCTCCGGCCGCGCCAGGGCCCGGCTGCCGTGGCAGGCCCGCACCACCTGCCGCTCCCGGTTGAGCTTCAGCAGGTTGCCGCGCAGGCCGTCCAGCACCAGACCGCGCACCGCGAAGTCCGGGTCGTAGTCCTGCTCCAGAAGCCAAGGCGAGTAGCCCCGGTCGCGCACCAGCAGCCGGGCGGCCTTCTTGAAGGCCAGTCCGTCGATCTCTGGGCTGCGGTAGCGGGCCAGCGTGTGGTCCATGTCGAAGCCGATGGCCTTGATCTCCCCCATGGGCAGCGTGCGCAGGGCATACAGCTTGTGTGCCGGCGGCAGGCGGTCCTCCGCCTCCGTCAAGGGCGGCGCGGCGAGGTAGGCGGAATCCCAGGCGGTCATGGCAGGAGTGTACTTCAGCCGTCAGCACCCGGGTGCCAAACCGGGGCATGGTCTGGAGTGTCGGGCGGGTCTGGCCACAGATTCAGGCAGGGGTGAGGATGAACTGCATTTCTAACCACCGATGAACACCGATGAACACCGATCAAAAGCTGATAAAGACAGATGGGTTCTGGTGCACGAGGGCGCCGATGCGCTTCTGCAGAACAATGCAGCCACGGACCCCTGAACCCAAACAGCCACCTGGCGCAGTTGATCCTTTCTCATGCTTTTATCGGTGTTCATCGGTGGTTCAATCGGTGGTTCAACTGCTTTTTGTCTTCAGTCATGCAGCCATCGGTGGCGCAGAAGAACGGCGCGATGCGGCCAGCCCAGCACGGTGGCATCCCCCGCAAGCTCAGTCCGGTTCGGTCCCGATGCCATGCGTGATGCTCTGGTGCCCGAACACCTCGAAGGCCAGCCGCCGGAACTGCTCGCCGTGCCCCCAGTTCTTCTCCCCATCCGCCCACAGCTTGAAGTGGATGAGCTCGTGCTCGAGGATGCGCCGCTGCACCTGCTCCGGATCGTGGCAGTTCATCCCGCACACCGGCTGCGGCCAGGGCCAGTCCCGGCGCCGCAGCAGCGGGATGCTGAGCCGGATCTCCGGATGCCACTTCCCCCGCGCATCCTTCTCGATGACGAACAACCCCGCGCACCGCGCCATGCGCGGTGACCAGATGACCGGCGGTGGCGCGAGGTCCCAGCCTGCCAAGTGGAGGATGGCTTGGGCACGGTGGCGGAGGGTGAGGGACATACCTTCCAGTTTGGGGTACGTTTCGCAGTTTCCTGCGTGGTTGGACCAGCCTAGATGTGATCCTCTCGCTAGTTCTGTCATTGAGGTCACGAGGGCGGGCGACCTGGTGACCTCATCAAGGACCCTGCTTTTTGCGGACCGAACGAACTCGGTGGGAAGAATGGCACAAATAGGGTGCTTTTGGGGTATGAGCCAAAAACAGTGTGTTCTAGGGGTATGGCGTACCTTGGATTCATGGATTTAGGGGCCGATCTGGGTACCCATCCACGGGTAATATCAACCATCCGCGAACCCAAGGAGGCCTCATTAATGAAGTTCGGAATCCTCATTTTCTCCATGATTCTACCGTTGGTTATCTCTTGCAGTGGTGGAGGGGTTGGAGCATATCCTCCGCTTCCCGTTGAGCATTATTGGATCGTCAAGGTTACCGGTGAGTTGTCCCAAGCACGGGATATGCACACAGCCACACTGCTTCAAGATGGCAGAGTTCTGGTTGTTGGCGGAGAGACACAGGGTAATGAATTCCCCAACGGAGTGGCCGCTGCTGAACTTTACGACCCGGCTACTCAAACCTGGTCGCCTGCCGGGAATTTGGTGAATCGGCGTCTTAGACACTCCGCGGTGCTGCTGCCAAATGGGAAGGTCATCGTGCTCGGTGGTTGGGACTATGTAAATGGTAGAGGCGTGACCGGTCTTCTGGCTGTAGAAGAGTGGGATCCCGCTACGAAGAGTTTCCATGTGATTGGATCCTTGCTTCAAGAACGCGCGGGCGGCCAGGCTTTTCTCAGGCAGGACGGCAAGATCCAAGTGGTGGGAGGGTTTGATTCGAATTCACCCATTACAAGCGAGACTTATAGAACTGAGATTTTCGATCCAGTCAGCGGGACCTCCCAACCTGATTTTTACCTTAATGAACTCGAGATTAACGCTTCGTTGGTGCCCATCGATTCCTCCCACTTTATTCTCATGGGTGGCGAGAACGGATTGGGTAGTTGGCATCAACTAGACTCGGCATACCTCTACGCCACAGATGGAAGCCAACCTAATCCCTCAGCGGGAGGGACATTGCCTCGCGCATTCTCTGGAAATTCTGCAGTGAATGTTCCATCTGGGAAAGTGGTCGCCGGGGGTGGTTTTAATCAATTTCGGGGCATCGGCGATACGATCAGCATCATCGACTACGCACATTTGGGTTCTGGTATTTCGAGTGTCAAAATGAGCAAACCCCGGATGGGGCATCAGACTATGATCTTCCCTGATGGCACAGTTGGGTTTGTGGCAGGGGAGACCTTTACAGGGTACGCGCCGACATCCTACCTGTCTGACATAGATGTGCTGGATCTCTCAACCATGAAAACCTCTTTACTACCAGCAAAGCTGAGAGTGCCGAGGACTTGCCATACGCTCACTCCACTTGGTGATGGGAGCTTCCTGATTGTCGGGGGATATAACTACCAACCGGGCTCGGGTTATGGTCAGGTTTCCCTCAGCACTTGCGAACGGCTTGTCTACCAATAGCCGATCTCAGGTTTGATCCTCGTTCCAGGAGGCGGGTCTCCAGGTGCTACCACCATCGCCACCTTTACATAACAGAAAGCCTCGTGCGGTACGCCATGCGAGACGATCCGATGACCGGTGCCGATGCGATGTCCCAACTCGCCTCGTGGAGGAGGGCCTGGGTCATGTGACGGAGGGTGAGGGGCATGGTTCCGATTACTTGCGGCCCTTATCGATAACCTTGCTGTGCTTGAACGAGCCCAGCAGCAGGTTCGGGCCCTGGGTGGGGATGCCGCCTTCGAGGGTTTCGGCGCCGAGGAAGAACTGGCGGGCCTGGTAGGAGAAGGGGGCTGGGCCCAGCTCGGGGAGGGCGCGGACGACGGCGAAGACCAGGTGCACCAGGGCGTCAATGGTCTGGAGCTGGACGGTGACTTCGCGGTCCAGCAGCAGGTTGTCCTCGTGCTTGTTCAGGGCCCGAGAGTAGAAGATCACTTTGCCGTCGAAGGAGATGTGGGCGCCGTCGGTGGCGATGGCGCAGACCTTGCCCTTGTCGGTGATGTCGAAGGTGAAGGCCGTGCCCTTCTTGAGGGCGGTCATCAGGCTCTGGAACTTGGGGTGGCTGAGGTAGGCGGCGCCGTAGTTGACCTTCTTGGCGGCGGGGCGCAGCTCGCCGGCGGTGGGGCCGTACATCATGTGGTTGTAGCGCATGGCCTCCTGGCGTTCCGCCGGGGTCTGCCGCTTCTCTTTGACCTTCTTGGGGGGCTTTCCGGGCGTGGTCATGGGGTTCCTTGCGGCAAGTGGATCTCAGAACTCGAAGGTGGGTCCGCTCAGGGTCTGGGCATCCAGGATCTGGCCCTGCCCGTCGAGGGTGACGAGGCCCTGGGTCTGGCGGGGGGTGAGCTGGCTGAGTTGCTGCAGGGCCTGCCCGCGCAGGTCCGCGTTGCCACCCTCGGCGCTCTCGAAGAACACGGCGCCCACCCGGTAGGTCTGCTTCGAGTCCTGCAGCAGGTGCAGGTCGCGCAGCTGGCGCTCGTCCACGGGGCTGGGGGCGTCCGTCATGAGGCAGCGGGCCTGGGCGGTCTTGGGGAAGGCGATGACCTCGCGGATGTTGTCCTCGCCGGCCAGCAGCATGACGAGGCGATCCAGGCCCAGGGCCAGGCCGCCGTGGGGCGGGGCGCCGAAGGCCAGGGCGTCGAGCAGGTAGCCGAACTTCGCGCGGGCCTCGGCCTCGCTGATGCCGATGGTGCGGAACATGAGGCTCTGGGTCTCGGCGTCGTGGATGCGGATGCTGCCGCCGCCCAGCTCGTAGCCGTTGAGCACCAGGTCGTAGGCCACGGCGCGGCAGGCGCCGGGGTTGGTTTGCAGCAGGTCCAGGTCGTCCGGATGGGGGCTGGTGAAGGGGTGGTGGCAGGCCACGAAGCGCTGGTCGTCCTCGTCCCACTGGAGGAGGGGGAAGTCCACCACCCACAGGAACTCGAAGGCGGATTGATCCATCAGGCCGAAGGCCCTGGCCAGCCGCAGGCGCAGGTCGCCCAGCACCCGGGAGGTCTGGTCATCGGTGCCCACGGCGAAGATGGCCAGGCCCTCGCCCTGGACGCCCAGGGTCGCCTTCAGCTCGGCCTCGAGCTCGGGGGTGATGAACTTCTTGAAGCTGGAGGCCAGGCCATCCTTGCCCCACTTGGCATAGGGCAGGCCCCCGGCGCCCAGCTGCTTGGCCGTCTCCTGCAGCTCGTCGAGCTGCTTGCGGCTGTAGGCCCCGGCGGCCTCGCCCGGCAGGAAGAGGCCGCGCACCCGGCGCTGGCCCTGGGAGTCGGCGGCGGCGCGGAACAGGTTGAACTCGCTGCCGGCGAAGAGGCCCGTCACATCCTGGATCTTGACCTTGCAGCGGAGATCGGGCTTGTCGGAGCCGTACCACTCCATGGCGTCCTTGTAGGTCAGGCGCGGGAAGGGGGCCACGGGGTGCTGGCCCACCAGGGGGCACAGCTCCACCATCAGGCCCTCGATGAGGCCCTGGACATCCTCCTGGCGCACGAAGCTCATCTCCACGTCCACCTGGGTGAACTCGGGCTGGCGGTCGGCGCGCAGGTCCTCGTCCCGGAAGCAGCGGCAGATCTGCACGTAGCGCTCGAAGCCCGAGACCTGGAGCATCTGCTTGTAGAGCTGGGGGCTCTGCGGCAGGGCGAAGAACTCGCCGGCGTGCACGCGGCTGGGCACCAGGTAGTCCCGGGCGCCTTCGGGCGTGGACTTGCCGAGGATGGGCGTCTCGAACTCGACGAAGTCGTGCTTCCGGAAGTAGTTCCGGATGAGGTTGGAGGTCTCGCTGCGCAGGATCATGTTGCGCTGCAGCTGCTCCCGGCGCAGGTCGAGAAAGCGGTAGGTGAGGCGCAGGTCCTCGCCCACGCCCTCGTCCTCCAGGGGGAAGGGCAGGGTGGCGGCGGTGTTGAGGATGCGCAGGCCCGTGAGGCGGATCTCGACATCGCCCGTGGCCATGTTGGGGTTCTTGCTCTCGCGCTCGGCCACCACGCCTTCGGCCGCCAGCACGTACTCGCTGCGCACGGCCTTGAGCTTGGCCAGCAGCTCGGGATCTGCGGTCTCCTCGTTGGCCACCAGCTGCACCAGGCCCCAGCGGTCGCGCAGGTCCAGGAAGACCAGGGAGCCGAGGTTGCGCACCCGGCGGCACCAGCCGAGCAGGCGCACGGTCTGCCCTGCGTGGTCGAGGCGCAGGTCGCCGTTGCGGTGGGTGCGTTGGAAGTCGCCGAGCCGATCGAGTTTCATAGCCTTCCAGGATCGCATCCGGGGGGCCCGGGCTCAAGCGGCGGGACTGGGCCCCGGGTCACCGGGGCGCGAGGTCCAGGCCGCTGAGCCTCCCCTCCGACCAGGTCACGGTGAGGGTGCCGCACGGGAAGGCGTAGCCCAGGCGGACGGTCTCGCCCGAGCTTCCGTTCAGCACCTGCCGGTTCACGCGCCCCCTGAAGAGCCCCGGCATCTCCGGCAGCGCGGGGAGGTGGGGCCTGACTTTTCCGGCGAGGGCCAGCAGGGCCCCAGCCTCCGGAAAGTCCCGGTGGAGGCCGGGCTCCTGCTGCCAGAGCAAGCGGGTGCCCTCGTCCGTGGCCAGCCGCCCGCAGAGCTCCCGGTAGCGCTGCCAGTCGGCCTGGGCCCGGGCCTTCCGCTGGGCCCGCCGCTCGCGGCCGCCGGCCTCCTTGGTGGGCGAGAACTCCAGGCGGAGGACGCCCTCTCCCGGCACTTTCTCGAGGAGGATGTCCTGCCGCACCTCGAAGGTGGTCCAGACCCCGCCGGAGCCCTGCAGGGAGGCCCGGAAGCCGTTGGGCCCGGCAAAGCACTCGTAGCGGTCGGCGGAGGGCGGCAGGTGCGGCAGGCCGCTGAGCTGGCCGCGGTGGGCCTGTACGCGTTCGAGGAAGGCCTGCTCATCGCGGTAGACCCGGGCCAGGGCGGGGTTGGCCCGGTAGAGCCGCCGGGTCTCCTCGTCGGTCTGCAGCCGCAGGGCGATCTTGCGGATCACGGACCAGGCCCGGGCCTCCACCGCCTTCGACTGGCCCGAGAGGAACAAGATCACCGCGATCGGAATGGCCAGGAGCCCCAGCGCCACCTTCAGGAGCAGCGACCCGCGCCGGCGGGACGGCCGGGGCGCCTCCGAGGACCAGTCGCTAGGCGCCATGGTGGCCTCACTCCTCGGAGAGGAGATCGAGGACGCGTCGGCTGGCCCGCCACCGCGCCCACCGCAGCTGGGCCCGGTCCATGTAGAGGTAGACGACGGGGGTGGTGTAGAGGGTCAGCAGCTGGCTGAACAGCAGCCCGCCCACGATGGCGATGCCCAGGGGCTGCCGCAGCTCGGAGCCGGTGCCCATGCCGATGGCCAGCGGCAGCCCGCCCAGCATGGCGGCCAGGGTGGTCATGGTGATGGGACGGAAGCGCAGCAGGCAGGCCTGGAAGATGGCCTTCTCGGGGGTGAGGCCTTCGCGGCGCTCGACCTCGATGGCGAAATCGATCATCAGGATGGCGTTCTTCTTCACGATGCCGATGAGCAGGATGATGCCGATGAAGGCGATGACGCTCAGCTCGGTGCGCACGGCCAGCAGGGCCAGCAGCGCGCCCACGCCCGCCGAGGGCAGGGTGGACAGGATGGTCAGGGGGTGGATGAGGCTCTCGTAGAGCATCCCAAGCACGATGTAGACCACCAGCAGCGCGGCCACCACCAGGAGGGGCTGGTTGGCGAGGGAAGCCTTGAAGGCCTGGGCGGTGCCCATGTAGCTGCCCCGCAGGGTCCCCGGCAGGTGGATCTCCTCCTGGGCCTTGTCGATGGCGGCCACGGCGTCGCCCAGGGCCACGCCCAGGGGCAGGTTGAACGACAGGGTCACGGAGGGCAGCTGGCCCTGGTGGTTCACGGACAGGGCGGTGTTGCGCCGTTCCACCCGGGTGAAGGCGCTGAGGGGCACCAGCCTGCCCGAGGTCGAGCGCACATAGCTGTGGCGCAGTCCGTCGGGCGTGCGCATGAAGGGGGTGTCCACCTCCATGACCACGTGGTACTGGTTCAGGGCCGTGTAGATGGTGGAGACGAAGCGCTGGCCGAAGGCGTCGTAGAGGGTGCTGTCGATGGCCTGGGGGGTGACGCCCAGGCGGGACGCCGTGGCGCGGTCGATGACCAGGGAGGCCTCCAGGCCCTTGTTCTGCAGGTCGGAGTTCACGTCGGTCACCTGGGGGACGGAGCGGAGCTTCTGGAGCACCTTCGGCGCCCACTCGAACAGCTCCCGGGCGTCGTCCCCCTGGAGGGTGTACTGGTACTGGGCGCTGGAGGGTCGCCCGCCGAGGCGCAGGTCCTGGATCGGCTGCATGAAGAGGGTGCCCCCGGCGATGTGGGCGGTGCGGCCCCGCAGGCGGGCGATGATCTGGTCCGCCGTGTCCTTGCGCTGGTTGTTGGGCTTCAGCGAGGCGAACATGCGCCCCGTGTTGCCCCCGCCCACGAAGGCCGTGACGTTCTCGATGGCGGGATCGGCCTGGACGATGGCCACGTATTCGGTCATCAGCCTTTCCATGCCCCCGAAGGAGATGTCCTGGGCCGCCTGGATCGAGCCGGTGATGCGTCCCGAGTCCTGCTGGGGGAAGAAGCCCTTGGGGATGACGATGTAGAGGGCCACGGTGGCCACCGCGGTGCCGATGGCCACGGCCAGCGTGAAGCGCTGGTGGCGCAGCACCCAGGCCAGGGAGGTCTCGTAGTGGCCCATGATCCAGAGGAAGGCCCGCTCGCTGGCCTGGAAGATCCGGCCGTGCCGCTCCTCCGACTTGGGGCGGAGCAGCAGCGAGCACATCATCGGCGTGGTCGTGAGGGAGACGAACATCGAGATCACGATGGCCACCGAGAGGGTGACGGCGAACTCCCGGAACAGCCGGCCCACGATGCCGCCCATCATCAGGATGGGGATGAACACCGCGATGAGCGAGATGCTGATGGAGATCACGGTGAAGCCGATCTCCTTGGCGCCGTGCAGGGCCGCCTCCATGGGGGTCATGCCGCTCTCGAGGTGCCGGGTGATGTTCTCCACCACCACGATGGCGTCGTCCACCACGAAGCCCGTGGCCACCGTGAGGGCCATCAGGGACAGGTTGTCGATGGTGTAGCCCAGCAGGTACATGGCCCCGAAGGTCCCGATCAGGGAGATGGGCACGGCCACGCTGGGGATCAGGGTGGACCGCACGCTGCGCAGGAACACGAAGACGACGAGGATCACCAGGGCGATGGAGATGGCCATGGCCAGCTGCACGTCCTTCACCGAGGCCCGGATGGTGCGGGTGGCGTCGATGAGGACCTTCAGCTCCATGGCGGGGGGGAGCGAGGCCTGGAGCTGCGGGAGGATGGCCCGCACCCGGTCCACGGTCTCGATGATGTTGGCATCCGGCTGGCGGAAGATCGGCACGATGATGGCAGGGACACCGTTGGACAGGGCGGCGTTGCGGACGTTCTCCACCGAGTCGGTGACCTGGGCCACGTCGGACAGCCGGATGGCGCTGCCCTGCCGGTAGCGGAGGATCAGGCCCTGGTAGTCCGCCGCCTTCATCAGCTGGTCGGTGGTGGTGATGGACCAGCTGGTGCCGCCGCTGGCGAGGTCGCCCTTGGGCCGGTTGAGGTTGGCCGCGGCGATGGCCAGGCGCACGTCCTCCAGGGCCAGCCCCTGGGCGTTCAGCAGGGCCGGGTTCACATCCACCCGCACGGCGGGGAGGGCGCCGCCCCAGACGAACACCTGGCCCACCCCCTGGATCTGGGACAGCTTCTGCTGGAGCACCGAGGAGGCCACGTCGTACATCTGCTCCCGGGGCACCAGGGTCGAGGTGAGGGCCAGCAGCATGATGGGGGAGTCGGCGGGGTTCACCTTCCGGTACGAGGGGTTGTTCGGCAGGTTCGCGGGGAGGTCGCCCCGGGCCGCGTTGATGGCCGCCTGCACGTCGCGGCCGGCGGCGTCGATGTTGCGCCCCAGGTCGAACTGCAGGGTGATCTCCGTGCTGCCCAGGCGGGAGGCCGAGGTCATCTCGGTGATGCCGGCGATGCGGCCGAACTGGCGCTCCAGCGGGGTGGCCACCGAGGAGGCCATGGTCTCCGGGCTGGCCCCGGGCAGGCCCGTCTGCACCTGGATGGTGGGGAACTCCACCTGGGGCAGGGGTGACACCGGCAGGAACTGGTAGGCGATGCCGCCGAGCAGGGCCAGCGCCACCGTCAGCAGCGTGGTGGCCACCGGGCGGCGGATGAAGGGCGTGGAGATGCTCATTCGGAGGCGGCGGCCCGCAGGCCGCGGACGCGGCGCGCGAGGCGGTCAAAGGCGAGATAAATGACCGGCGTCGTATAGAGGGTCAGCACCTGGCTGAAGATGAGCCCGCCCACGATCACGATGCCGAGGGGACGGCGCAGTTCGGCGCCCACGCCGCTGCCCAGGGCCAGGGGCACGCCGCCGAGGAGGGCGGCGAAGGTGGTCATGATGATGGGCCGGAAGCGCAGCAGGGAGGCCTGGTAGATGGCCTCCTCCGGGGGCAGGCCGCCCTTGCGCTCGGCCTCCAGCGCGAAGTCGATCATCATGATGGCGTTCTTCTCGACGATGCCGATGAGCAGGATGATGCCGATGAGCGCGATGACGCTGAAGTCCGTGCGGCAGAGCATGAGCGAGAGCAGCGCCCCCACGCCCGCCGAGGGCAGCGTGGACAGGATGGTGATGGGGTGGATGTAGCTCTCGTACAGCACGCCGAGCAGGATGTAGACCGTGAGCACGGCGGCCAGGATGAGCAGGGGCGTGTTCGTGAGCGAGGCGCCGAAGGCCTGGGCCGTGCCCTGGAACCCGGCCTTGATGCTGGGGGGCAGGTCCATGTCCTGGCGCACCCGCTGGATGGCCTTCACGGCGTCGCCCAGGGAAGTATCCGGAGCCAGGTTGAAGGACACGGTGGCCGTGGGGAACTGCCCCTGGTGGTTGATGGCCAGGGGCGCGGTGAGGGTCTCGATCCGGGTGAAGGCGCTGAGGGGCACGGAGCCCCCGGAGGCCGAGCGCACATAGATGTTCTGGAGGTCCTCGGGCCGCTGGTACTGGCCGGGCCGGGCCTCCAGCACCACGCGGTACTGGTTCAGCTGGGTGAACATGGTCGAGATCTGCCGCTGGCCGAAGGCGTCGTACAGGGCGTCGTCCAGCATCTGGGGCGTGATGCCGAGGCGCGAGGCCGTGGTGCGGTCCAGGGTGACGCGGATCTGCAACCCGGAGTTCTGCTGATCGCTGGCCACGTCCCGCAGCTCGGGCAGGGTGGCGAGGCGGTCCACGAAGCGGGGCACCCACAGGGCCAGTTCCTTCGGATCGGCATCCTCCAGGGTGTACTGGTACTGGGTGCGGCTGACGCGGTCCTCCACCGTGAGATCCTGCACGGGCTGGAGGTAGAGGCGGATGCCCTCGACCTGGGCGAGGCTGGGCTGCAGCCGGCGGATGACCTCGGTGGCGCTGAGGCCGCGATCCTCCAGCGGCTTGAGGTTGATCTGGATGCGGCCGCTGTTGAGGGTGGTGTTGGTGCCGTCGATGCCGATGAAGGACGAGAGGCTCTCCACGGCCGGATCCTTGAGGATCTCGGCGGAGAGCGCCTGCTGGCGCTCGGCCATGGTCGGGAACGACACCGTCTGCGGCGCCTCGGAAATGCCCAGGATCACCCCGGTGTCCTGCACGGGGAAGAAGCCCTTGGGGATGACGAGGTAGAGCAGCACCGTGGAGGCCAGGGTGGCCACGGCCACGACCAGGGTGCCGGTCTGGTGCCGGAGCACCCAGGTGAGGGTCCGGCCGTAGAAGGCGATGATCCGCTGGAAGACCCGCTCCGAGGACTGGTAGAAGCGGCCCTGTTCCTCGGGGGGCGTGTGCTTCAGCAGCTTGGCGCACATCATGGGCGTCAGCGTGAGGGACACCACCGCGGAGACCAGGATGGTGACGCTGAGGGTGATGGCGAACTCGCGGAAGAGGCGGCCCACGATGTCGCCCATGAAGAGCAGGGGGATGAGCACGGCGATGAGCGAGACCGTCAGGGAGAGGATGGTGAAGCCGATCTGCTCGGAACCCTTCAGCGCCGCCTGGAGGGGCGACTCGCCCTCCTCGATGTAGCGCATGATGTTCTCGATCATCACGATGGCGTCGTCCACCACGAAGCCCGTGGAGATGGTGAGGGCCATGAGGGTCAGGTTGTTCAGGCTGTAGCCCAGCAGGTACATCACCCCGAAGGTGCCCACCAGCGAGAGCGGCACCGCCACGCTGGGGATGATGGTGGCGGCCAGGGTGCGCAGGAAGAGGAAGATCACCATGACCACCAGGGCGATGGTGAGCATCAGCTCGAACTCCACGTCATGGACGCTGGCCCGGATGGTGACCGTGCGGTCCGTGAGGATGGTCAGCTCGACGGCGGCCGGCAGCGAGGCGCGGAGCTGGGGCAGCAGGTCCTTCACCCGGTCCACGACGGCGATGATGTTGGCGCCGGGCTGCCGCTGGATGTTGAGGATGACGGCCGGGGTGGTGTTCTTCCAGGCGGCCAGGCGGACGTTCTCCACGTCGTCCGTCACCAGGGCGACCTCGGAGAGAATCACCGGGGCGCCGTTCTTGTACGCCACCACCAGGGGTCGGTACTCCTCGCTGGACAGCAGCTGGTCGTTGGCGCCGATGGCGTAGGCCTGGCGGAGGCCGTCGAAGCTGCCCTTGGCCTGGTTCACGTTGCTCTGGGCCACGGCCAGGCGGATGTCGCCCAGGGTGAGGCCCTTGGCGGCCAGGGCCGCGGGATTGGCCTGGATGCGCACGGCGGGTTTCTGGCCGCCGCTGATGCTCACCAGGCCCACGCCGGGCAGCTGCGAGATCTTCTGGGCCAGGCGGGTGTCGGCGAAGTCCTGGACCTTGGACAGCGGCAGGGTCTTCGAGGTGAGCGCCAGGGTGAGGATGGGCGAGTCGGCCGGGTTGATCTTGCTGTAGATGGGCGGATTGGGGAGGTCCCGGGGCAGGTAGGTGCCGGCGGCGTTCACCGCGGCCTGCACCTGCTGCTCGGCCACGTCGATGTTCAGGTCCAGCACGAACTGCAGGGTGATGACCGAGCTGCCCCCGGAGCTGGTGGAGGACATGCGGTTCAGGCCGGGCAGCTGGCCGAACTGGCGCTCCAGCGGGGCGGTGATGGCCGAGGCCATGACATCGGGGCTGGCGCCCGGGTAGAAGGTGACCACCTGGATGGTGGGGTAGTCCACCTGGGGCAGGGCCGACACCGGCAGCTGGCGGAAGGCGAGCAGGCCCACCAGCAGCAGCCCCACCATCAGCAGCGAGGTGGCGATGGGCCGGAGGATGAAGGGCTTGGAGGGGTTCAAAAGATCACCCCTTGGCGCCGGGGGCCTTGGGCAGGGTGACCTTGCTGCCGGGACGCAGTTTCTCGAGCCCATCGACGACGACAGTCTCGCCATCGGCGAGGCCCTTGCCGATGGCTGATTCATCACCATCGGTGCCCTGGACCTCGATGATGCGGAGGTCCACGGTGCTGTCGGCCTTCACCACGTAGAGGAAGGCTCCCTGGGGCCCGCGCTGGATGGCGGCCGTGGGGATGATGACCACACCGCGCAGGGTATCCACCAGGAGCCGGGCGTTCACGAACTGGTTGGGGAAGAGGACGCGGTCCTCGTTGGTGAACAGGGCCTTGAGGCGCACGGTGCCCGTGGCCGTGTCCACCTGGTTGTCGATGGCGGACAGCGAGCCCAGAGCGAGGCGGGACTTGAGGTCGCGATCCCAGGCCTCCACCGGCAGCTTCCCGGCCTTGGCATTCTGGCTCAGCACCTTCTGGATGCTGTCAGCGGGGACGGCGAAGAGGACGTTGATGGGCTGGATCGGTGCGATGGTGGCGAGGCCGTTGGCGTCCGAGGCACGGACCATGTTCCCGGCATCCACCAGGCGCAGGCCCACGCGGCCGGAGATGGGCGCGGTGATGCGGCTGTAGACGAGATTGAGCTTGGCGCTCTCCACCTGGGCCTGATCCGACTTCAGGGCCGCCTCGTACTGGGCCACCGCGCTGGTCTGGGTATCGAGCTGCTGGCGGGAGATGATGCCCTGCTGCACCAGGCCCTGCAGGCGCTTCAGGTCGGCGGTGGCGTTCTGGAAGGCGGCCTGGTTCTTGGCGTACTGGCCCTCGGCCTGCATGAGCTGGACCTGGAAGGGGCGGGGATCGATCTCGGCCAGGAGGTCGCCCTCGCGGACCATCTGGCCTTCGGTGAAGGCGATGCGGACCAGCTGGCCGTCCACCCGGCTCTTCACGGTGACGCTGTTGAGGGCCGTGACGGTGCCGAGGCCCGTGAGCTGGACCGCCATGTCGCCCTTCCGCGCCTTGGCCACGGCCACGGGGACGGGCCGTCCGCCGGCGTTCGCGGCAGGATCCTTTTTCCCGCCGCGGCCGAAGAGGAACCAGCCGAACAGCAGGAGGGCCCCGCCGATGGCCCAGGGGCGCCAGCCGCGCAGGAGGGCCGGCCGTCCGGCGGCCTGTTCGGTGGGAGTGGCTTCTGAGGTGTTCATGGGGGATCCGGGCTGACGAACGGGGTTCAGGGGCGGGCGACGCGGCCGGGGCCTTTGCCCGAGGCCACGGAGAAGAGGGTCTGCCAGGTGACGAAATCCGCGCGGGGCTTCCACTCCGGCCAGGCATTCCCATCAAAGGAGGCGGCCAGCGCCGCGGCATCCTGGGTGGGGTTGGCCTTCACATGGGCCTGCACCGCCTGGAGGAAGTCGCGGTAGCGGAGCAGTTCCTTCCTGCCGCAGACGGGGCCGTGGCCGGGGATGATGCGGGCGCCCTCGGGCAGCCAGGAGGCCACCGACGTGACCTGGGCGGCGAGGCCGTCGAAGCTGCCGCCACTCTCCGCATCGATGTAGGGGAGCATGCCCAGGAAGAAGAGATCGCCCATGTGCATCACGAGCACCGACGGGATGCCCACGATGACGTCGCCGTCGGTGTGGCCGGGCCCCATGTGCAGCAGGTGGATCTCCGCGTCGTCCAGGTGGAGGTTCAGGCGGGCCCTCTCCTTGGCATCCTCGGAGCCCAGGGCCAGCTCGGGCAGGCCGCCCCGCCTGGCGGGGTCGAGCTTGGCCTGGGCGAGCACCATCCGCCTGCGGACATTGGCGTGGGCGATGATGGCCGAGACCTGCTTCTCCAGCACCACGTTGCCCCCCACGTGATCGGGGTGGCCGTGGGTGTTCACCAGGTACTTGATGGGCTTGTCCGTGACGGTGCGAACAGCTTCGAGCAGGCCGGGCACCAGCCGCTCGAACTGGTCGTCGATGAGTACCGCGTGCCTCGCTGTGACGATCAGGCCGATGTTCCCGCCCTGCCCGAAGATGCAGTAGACGTTCTCGGCGACCTTCTCCACCTTGTGGACCTTGGGGGCCTCCGCCGGTGTCGCCTGGTGTTTGGCGTGGGCGGCGAGCGGTGCGGCCAGGGCGAACACGAGGACCAGGGCAGCTGGGACACGCATGGCACCTCCGGTGAGCGAACGGGAAGGAAGGGCGAGGAAGCCGGAGCCGGGTTAGGAGGCTGCGGCGGCCGGATCGGCGGAATCGGCGGACATCGCATCCAGGTTGGCGATCATGGCGAGCAGGCCTTCCCGCAGCAACGCCTGCTGGTCCGGGCTAAGGCCCCGCACGAGGCTGGCCCGGATCCCGGCCACGATCTGCTGGAGCTCCTGGGCCATGGGCAGCGCTTCGGGCGTCAGGCTGATGAGGATGCGTCGGCCATGCTTGGGGTCCGGCTGGGTGCGCAGGAGTCCCCGGCCCACCATGGCCTTCACCACCCGGCTGGCGGTGGGGTCGTCCATCCAGGTCTGCTGGGCGAGGGGATGGAGTGAGGATGGCCCCTGCTCGTGGAGGACCAGCAGGACCCAGGCCTGCTGGATCGTGAGCCTAAATGGGACGAGGCGAGCGCCCACCACGTGTTTCAGGCGGCGGCGGACGGCGGCGGCGAGGGTGCCGAGGCTGGCTTGGGTGAGGGTATCGGGCATGGGTTCTTGCATAAGCAAGAATCCTGGAGCCTTTCAAGCCTCGCGTCAAGTGGTATAGAGGTCAGACCTATTTCCCGCGGGCCCCGGGGCGGGAGGGGTGGCGACCCCGCTCCCCGCGAGGTGCCGGCGCGGCGCCGCTGCGAGCCGGGCGGGCCGGACCGCGACCGCGGCCACCACCGCCCTGCCGCCCGGTCTGGATGGGCTCGGCGGGGATGCTGGGGTCCGGGGCGTAGCCGGTGACGACGTCCTTGGGCAGCTCCTTGCGGAGCAGCTTCTCGATGTCCTTGAGCAGGCCGTGCTCATCCACGCAGACCAGGGAGAGGGCCTCCCCCTCGGCGCCGGCGCGGCCGGTGCGGCCGATGCGGTGGATGTAGTCCTCGGGCACCTGGGGCAGCTCGTAGTTCACCACGTGGGGCAGCATGTCGATGTCCAGGCCGCGCGCGGCGATGTCCGTGGCGACCAGGACGCGGACGGCGCCCTTCTTGAAGTCATCGAGGGCCTTGATGCGCTGGGGCTGGCTCTTGTTGCCGTGGATGGCCATGGAGCTGATGCCGTCCTTGTCGAGCTGCTCGGAGAGGCGGTTGGCGCCGTGCTTGGTGCGGGTGAAGACCAGCACCTGCTCCAGCTTGCGGCTGGTGATCAGGTGGGACAGGAGGGCGCGCTTGCGCTCCCGGTCCACGGGATGCACCACCTGGCGGACCAGCTCGGCGGCGGTGTTCTGGGGCGTGATCTGCACCGTGGCGGGGCTCTTCAGGAACTGGGCGGCCAGCTGCTTGATCTCGTCCGTGAAGGTGGCCGAGAAGAGCAGGGTCTGCCGGCTCTTGGGCAGGAGCGCGATGATCTTCTGGATGTCGCGGATGAAGCCCATGTCGAGCATGCGGTCCGCCTCGTCGAGCACCAGGACTTCGAGCTGGCTGAAGTTCAGGTTGCCCTGCTGGTGGTGGTCCAGGAGGCGGCCCGGCGTGGCGACGAGGATCTCGGCGCCGGCGCGGAGGGCCTTGGTCTGGGGGTTGATGTTCACGCCGCCGAAGATGGTGGTGGAGCGCAGGGGGATGTACTTCCCGTAGGTTCGGACGCTCTCCTCCACCTGCATGGCCAGCTCGCGGGTGGGCGTGAGGATGAGGGCGCGGATGGGGTGGCGCGCGGGCGAAGCCGAGCTGCTGGCCTGGGGGGCCAGGCGCTGCAGCAGGGGCAGGGTGAAGCCGGCGGTCTTGCCGGTGCCGGTCTGGGCGCGGCCCATGAGGTCGCGGCCCTCCAGCACCAGGGGAATCGCCTGGGACTGGATGGGGGTGGGGGTTTCGTAGCCCTGCTCGCGTACGGCGCGCAGGAGCTCGGGCAGCAGCCCGAGGGATTCGAAGGACATGGTCGCTCCTGAAGGGGCCCGCCCACGGAACGCATCCGGGGGCCCGGTCAGGGCGAAAGTGGGGTTATTCGGATTGAAAAGAGGCGGAGACCGGGGGTCGCCTGCGATCACGAAGGACATAGTCTACCGCGCCGGTCAGGATTTGGCGAGGCTCACCCTGTTTGAAAACGCTAAACCTACTGAAACAGGCGTTTGCCCACCTCGCCCAAGGGCCAGGTCTCCTGCTCCCCCGTGGCCATGTGCTTGACGGTGATGGTGCCGCCGTCCAGTTCGCCGTCGCCCAGGATGAGCACAGTCTGGATGCCCAGGCGGTTGGCGCTGGCCATGGCCTTCTTGAGGGCGCCGCCGCGGGTTTCCAGCTGCAGGGCCACGCCCGCGTCCCAGAGGGTGCGCGCCAGCTTGAGGGCCTCGGTGGCGGCCCGCTCGCCCAGCGGGATGAGCAGGGCCGGGGCCGTGGCCGGGGCCTCGCCCTTCACCTGCTGCAGCACCATCGCCAGGCGGTCGAGGCCGATGGCCCAGCCGAAGGCGGGCACGTCAGGGCCGCCCAGGTGCTTCACCAGCAGATCATAGCGGCCGCCGCCCAGCAGGGCGCTCTGGGCGCCGAGATCGGAGCTGAGCACCTCGAAGGCCGTGCGGGTGTAGTAGTCCAGGCCGCGCACCAGCCGGGGATCCTCGACGAAGGGGATGCCCAGCTCCATGAGCAGCACCTTGAGGCGAGCATGGTGCGCCGCCGAGGCCTCGTCCAGGTGGTCGGTGATGACGGGGTGGCCTGCCAGGGCGGCCTGGCAGCGCTCGTTCTTGCAGTCCAGCACCCGCAGGGGTTGGTCTCGATGCGCCGGTGGCAGTCGTCGCAGAACTGGTCGGCGCGCTCCGCGAAGAAGGCCCGGAAGGCGGCGTGGAAGGCGGGCCGCGATTCCGGTGTGCCCACGCTGTTGATGGAGAAGACCAGGGACTTGAGGCCCAGCTCGGTCAGGAAGCTGTGGAGCATGAGCAGGCTCTCGGCCTCGCTCTCGGGCGTGGCCACGCCGAAGCTCTCGGCGCCGATCTGCCAGAACTGGCGGTAGCGGCCCGTCTGCATGCGCTCGTAGCGGAACTGCTGGCCGATGTAATAGAACAGCACGGGGTCATTGTTCAGCAGCAGCTTGTGCTGGATGGCGGCCCGCACCACGCCGGCGGTGTTCTCCGGGCGCATGACGACCTCGCGGCCGCCCTTGTCCGTGAACTGGTACATCTCCTTGTTCACGATGTCGGAGCTCTCGCCCACGCTGCGCTTGAAGACATCCAGCTCTTCGAGGATGGGCGTGCGGATCTCGCCATAGCCGTGGCGTCCGAACACGCGGCGGGCGGTATCCTCGATATGCTGGAACCAGCGCAGCTCCGCCCCGAAGAGATCCCGCATTCCTTTCACCGACTGGGCCATGATCCGACTCCCGAGCATCCTGCTTGCCACCTTCAGCCTACTGGCTTGGGCGCAGACTCCCAAGCCCGCGGCCCCGTCGCCACGCTTGAAGGTGATGGTGGACCCTGGCCACGGCGGCGACGACGGCGGCGCCAAGGGGCCCAAGGGGCTCAAGGAGAAGACCGCCGCCCTGGAGATCGGCCAGGCCGTGGCGGCCCGGCTGGAGGCGGCCGGCTTCCAGGCCCTGCTCACCCGGGACGACGATACCTTCATCCCCCTCTGGGACCGGGCCAGGGTGGCCAACGCCCAGGGGGCCGACCTCTTCATCAGCCTCCACCTGAACGCCGCCCGGGCCAAGGCCGCCCGGGGTTCCGAAGTGTTCTTCCTGAGCCTGGGCAAGGGCGATGACGAGGACGTGGTGGCGGTGGAAAACGCCGGTGCAGGCGCCGCTCCCGCCAGCGCCGAAAGCGTGGTGGCCAGCATCCTCGATGACCTGGCGCAGAAGGCCTTCCTGCAGGACTCGGAGCGCCTGGCCGTGGCCGTCCAGGGCCAGCTGAACCGCCTGGCCGGCATCAAGGAGCGAGGTGTCAAGCAGGCGCCCTTCATCGTCCTGCGCGGGGCCGCCATGCCCGCCGTGCTGGTCGAGGTCGCCTTCATCTCCAATCCCAAGGAGGAGGAGAAGCTCAAGGATGCCGCCTTCCGCGCCAAGGTCGCCGAGGCCATCACCCAGGGTGTCCGTCGCTACTTCGCCGAGACCAACGGCTCCGTGAGGCGCCGCATGGTGGGAGCACCAGGCTAGAGGCCGACCTTGAACCGAAGCCCATTCGAAGCCATGATGGAAGGTCGCAGTACCCGTAGCTCAGTTGGATAGAGCGTTGGCCTCCGAAGCCAAAGGTCGCTGGTTCGATTCCAGTCGGGTGCACCAACAAAGCC
>JADKCH010000021.1 GCA_016714685.1 Candidatus Geothrix odensensis | reverse complement strand
CCTCGGGCTCGTCGGGCTCTCCGCGGGGCTGCTCGCCTTCCGCGGGACGGGCCGAGCTCCGGACACGCTCTCCCTGGAATCCGTGGACATCGGCCAGGGCGATGCCCTGCTGCTGAGGGTGCCCGGGGGCGACGCCACGGTGGTGGACACAGGCCCGGGCCCCTGGACCGGGCGCCGCCTGGCGCGGGTGCTGAGCCGGCGCGGTGTGCGGGAACCCGTGCACCTGGTGCTCACCCATGCCCACGGCGACCACGCCGGAGGCTGGGCCACGCTGGCGCGCCTATGGCCCCTGGCCTCCACAGCCGTGCCTGTCACCGCCGAGGAAGAGGATCCCTGGACGGCCTTTGCCCCCTTCATGGCGGTGAACCTGGCCGGGTTGCTGCGAGGGGACACCTGGTCCCGCGGCGAGGCGGCCTTCAGCGTGCGCTGGCCCGTCCGCGCCTTCGCCCTGCCGGACGCCAACATGGTCTCCGCCGTGGTACGGGTCAGCTGGCGGGACCGCGAGCTGTGGCTCATGGGTGATGCCCTGGCCATCCAGGAGCGGGATCTCCTGGATCTGGGCGACCCCGGGGTCTCTCCGCACCGCCTGCTGAAAGCCGGGCACCACGGCAGCCGCAACGCCTCGGATCCGGCCTGGGTGGCTGCCCTGAAACCTGAAGTGGTCATCATTCCGGCCGGGCTCCGCAACCGCTTCGAGCACCCCCATCCCGAAACACTGGAGACGCTCCGGCGGCAGGGCCTGACGCCCTGGGTGACGGGACCTTCCTGCGGCGTCCGCGTCGCGGCGGTGGAAGGGGGCTGGCGCATCGAGACCGGCGATGGGTCCTCGGCTCTCACGCCCCTTCGAAAAAGCCCGTAGCCCTGAGCCGCTCCACCAGGCGGCGGCTGCCCTCCGCATGGTTGGCCGTCCACTGCGCCTGGGCCTCGGGGCCCACGTCGTTCACCACCACCAGGGCCGCACCGCAGGGGACGCCCGCCAGGCGGCAGGCCTCGAACACGCCCGTGAGTTCGAGGTGTTCCACGGGGCCCAGCGACGCGAGCTGGGCAGCACCCTCCGCGGTACACGTGATGGCCGGAGGTACCACCACGGCATGTGCGGGCAAGGCCCCTGGAAGGGAGGCCATCCATCGGCGCCGCTCGATGCCCGGCCGATAGGCTCCTCCGCGAAGCTCTTCCAGGGAGGTGGCGATGGCCTCGCTGGCCCACAGGCACTCGAAGAGGGGAAGGCGCTGATCGTAGCGCCCGCAGGTCCCCAGGAACACCACCGCCTCGGGCCAGCGGTCCAGCACCAGGGCCGAGGTCGCCGCCGCCGCACTGACCGCGCCGACCCCCACCGTGGCCGCCTCCCAGCCGGGCGGCGTGTCCTCCGCGAGGGGGCCCAGTTCCGGAGCGAAGGCGGACAGCAGGAGGCGCATGGCCTGATTCTACAGATGATCCAGGGCCCAGGCGGCCACGGGGATCGAGAGGCTGTTGCCCAGCAGCCGGTAGCGGGCCTCCAAGGAGAGCGCCTCGGGAAACCGGAACGCCTCCGGCAGGCCCAGCAACCGCGCCACCTCGGAGGGGGAGAAGCGGCGCACGCCGCGCTCCGTCTTCAGGAAGGAGCCACTGCCCACGAAGCGACGGCCGTAGCCACCGATGAAGCAGGCGCTGCGGCAGTCCCCGGCTTCCACCAGATCGAGGCCCTGATGGTGCCGGGCATCCTTCGAGGCGCGGAGGTAGAGCGTCTCGTCCTCCAGGTCATCCAGGAATTCTGCGATGGGGCGGGGCGGGAGCCGGGGTTGCGGCAGCGCCTTCAAGGGCTTCCGCGAGGCCACGAGGAACACTCGGGGGCGCTGGTTGGGCCAGCCAAAGCGGCTGGGGCAGGCCTGGAGGTCCAGCTGATGCATGCCGTGGGTACGGACGCGTTCCGATAGCAGCGCGTGGGCGTCCGAGCCCAGGAAGCCCACCACGTTCTCAAGCACCAGGCGATCCGGCGCTGCCTGGCGGAACACCTCCATGAGGTGGAGGAAGGCCAGGGAGCGCCGGTCCTCCAGGCCCTGGTGGTTGCCCATTCGGCAGAAGGGCTGGCAGGGCGGGCTCATCAGCCAGGTGTCGGCCCCGGTGGCCGCCAACTCCGCCAGGGGCACCGTGGCCAGTTCGCGGGCCTCTGGGACCTCACCGTGGTTGAGCGCGTAGGTGGCGTTGGCCGCCTCGCTGACATCGTAGGCGGCCACCACCCCGCCCCGGTCTCCCAGGGCGCAGCGCCAGCCCCCCAGACCCGAGAACAGCTCCAGGACCCGCATCACCCGCAGCCGCCGCAGCCCCCTCCGCAGGCGGCCGGCGCCAGGGTGGTGCCCTTGCCCATGGTGCGTCCCTCCAGGAAGAGCCCCGCCGCCATCACGAGGCCGGCAGAAGCATCGGCCCAGGGGAACCAGCGACCCAGCAGGCTGGAGGCCAGCAGCAGGACCGCCAGCGCGGACAGGGTGCGGGCCCGGTCGGCATCCAGGGCCAGGGCCGGATGGAGACCCGCCAGAGGACGCTTCGAACGCCACAGGAGGGCCAGGCAGCCCACAGGCAGGATCGCCACGCCCAGGGAAAGCGGGCCGGTCTGGGGGGCGCGCCCGCCCAGCAACGCAGAGATCGCGGCCATGGCCAGGCCCAGGCCCAGCAGGCGCAGGAGAAAGCTGACGCTCCGGAGCGTGAGGCGCTCCCGCTCCAGCCCGTTGTTGCCCAGACCAGCCAGGACGCGCTGGCGCAGGCTCAAGGCTGGTGGCACCTGCAGGAGGCAGGCGGCGCCGAAACCCCAGAAGGTGGTGGCGCCTTCAGCCACGCCTAGCCACAGGGCGCTCCCTCCCAGGACCAGACCGGACAGGGCGGTGAGGACCGCGAGCCGGGGTGCGCTGGAGACAGGAGCCGTCATCGGGTCAGCTTGCGGTACTTGATGCGGTGCGGATCGAAGGGCTTGAGGCCCAGCACGTCCTTGCGGTACTGCTCGTACTCCGTGTAGTTCCCATCGAAGAACTGCACCTGGGAGTCGCCCTCGAAGGCCAGGATGTGGGTGGCGAGGCGGTCCAGGAACCAGCGGTCGTGGCTCACCAGCACCGCGCTGCCCGCGAAGGATTCGATGGCCTCCTCCAGCGCCCGCATGGTGTTCACGTCCAGGTCGTTGGTGGGTTCGTCGAAGAACAGCAGGTTGGCTTCGCTCTTCAATGTGAGCGCCAGGTTCAGGCGGTTCTGCTGGCCGCCGCTGAGCTCGGAGATCTTCTTCTGCTGGGAGTCCCCGCTGAAGCCGAAACGACTGAGCCAGGCGCGAGCGTTGATGAGCTTGCCACCCAGCTCGATCTGCTCGTAGCCACCAGAGACCGCCTCGAAGACATTCTTCTCCAGGTTGAGGTTGGCCCGGAGCTGATCCACGTAGGCCATGCGCACCGTCTCGCCCAGGCGGATGGTGCCGGAATCCGGTTGTTCCTGGCCCGTCAGCAGGCGCAGCAGCGTGGACTTGCCCGCGCCGTTGGGGCCGATGACGCCCAGGATGCCCGCGCGGGGGATGGCAAAGGTCAGGTTCTCGAAGAGCACGCGGTCGCCGTAGGACTTAGTGACTCCGTCCAGCTCGGCCACGAGGTCGCCCAGGCGCGGACCGCTGGGGATGTAGATCTCCAGTTCCTGCTCCTTCTGACGGCCTTCCTCGCCCGCCAGGCGCTCGTAGTTGGCAATGCGGTCCTTGCTCTTGGCGTGCTGGCCCTTGGGGGACATGCGGATCCACTCCAGCTCGCGCTCCAGCGTCTTCTGGCGCTTCTGGTCGGACTTCTCCTCGCGGGCCAGGCGGCCCTGCTTCTGCTCCAGCCAGCTGGAGTAGTTCCCCTTCCAGGGGATGCCTTCGCCGCGGTCCAGCTCGAGGATCCACTCCGCCACGTGGTCCAGGAAGTACCGGTCATGGGTCACGGCAATGACTGTGCCCGCATAGTCCTGCAAGTGCTTCTCCAGCCAGGCCACAGTCTCGGCGTCCAGGTGGTTGGTGGGCTCGTCCAGCAGGAGGATGTCGGGCTTCTGCAGCAGCAGGCGGCACAGAGCCACGCGGCGGCGCTCGCCACCGGACAGCACGCTGATCTTCGTGTCGGGGTCAGGGCAACGCAGGGCATCCATGGCCTGCTCGAGCCGCGAGTCGAGGTCCCAGCAGTCGTGGGCGTCGATCTTCTCCTGAAGCTCGCCTTGCCGCGCCAGCAGCGCATCCATGTCGGCATCCGGGTCGGCGAACTTGTCCCCGATCTCGTTGTATTCCTTCAGCCAGCCCACCTGCTCGGCGGCGCCCTCCTCGACGATCTCGCGGACGGTCTTGCCGGGATCCAGCTGGGGTTCCTGGTCCAGGATGCCCGTGGTGTAGCCCTTGCTGAGCACGGCCTCGCCGTTGAAGTCGTGGTCCACGCCCGCCATGATGCGCAGCACTGTGCTCTTGCCGGATCCGTTGAGGCCCAGCACGCCGATCTTGGCGCCGTAGAAGTAGCTGAGGGAGATGTCCTTGATGACGGGCTTGTTGTTGTAGATCTTGCTGACCCGCATCATCGAGTAGATGATCTCGGGCTGGTCGCTGAATGGGACGGTCTTGGCCATGGGGAATCCGACAAAAAGGCCGCGCGTGGCGCGGCCTTAACAGGATAGCTGATCCGGGCGGCTACTGTTCCAGGGCGGCCTGGGCCGCCGCCAGAGTGGCGATGGGCACCCGGTAGGGGCTGCAGCTCACGTAGTCGAGGCCCACGCGGTGGAAGAACCCCACGCTGCGGGGATCGCCCCCGTGCTCGCCGCAGACGCCCAGCTTGATGCCGGGGCGGGTGGCGCGGCCCTTTTCGCAGGAGATGCGAACCAGCTCGCCGATGCCCTCCTGGTCGAGGCTCTGGAAGGGATCGTCCTCCAGGATCTTCTTGCCGACGTACTCCGGCAGGAAGCTGCCAGCGTCATCTCGGCTGAATCCGAAGCCCATCTGGGTGAGGTCGTTGGTGCCGAAGCTGAAGAACTCCGCTTCCACGGCGATCTTGTCGGACGTGATGGCCGCGCGGGGGATCTCGATCATGGTGCCGATGGGGCAGGCGAACTGGGTGCCGCGCTCCTTGTTCACCTGGGCGATCTCATCCAGCATCTCAGCCTTGGTGTAGGCCAGCTCGCGCACGGTGCCGATGAGGGGCACCATGATCTCGGGCACGGCCTTGGTCCCCTTGGCGGTCACGTTCAGCGCGGCTTCGGCGATGGCACGCACCTGCATGCGAATGATCTCGGGGAAGGTGATGCCCAGGCGGCACCCTCGGTGGCCCATCATGGGGTTGAACTCATGGAGTTGGGCCACACGGCGTTCCACGGTGCCCAGATCTACGCCCAGCACCTCGGCCATCTCCTTCTGCCCCGGTTCGTCCTGCGGCAGGAACTCATGGAGGGGCGGATCCAGCAGGCGGATGTTCACGGGCAGACCGTCCATGGCCGTGAAGATGCCCTCGAAGTCCTCGCGCTGCATGGGCAGCAGCTTCGCCAGCGCCTTCCTGCGACCATCGGTGTCGGTGGCGAGGATCATCTCGCGCACGGCGATGATGCGGTCGCCCTCGAAGAACATGTGCTCGGTGCGGCAGAGGCCGATGCCCTCGGCGCCGAAGGCCCGGGCCACGGCCGCATCGTGCGGGGTATCCGCGTTGGTGCGGACCTTCAGGCGCTTGGCCTCGTGGCTCCAGGTCATGATCTTGGCGAAGCGCTGGTAGAGCTCGCTGTCCTCGGCCTTCAGGCGGCCATCGACCAGCACCTGGTTGACCTCGGAGGGATGGGCGCTGAGCTTGCCGACGAACACTTCGCCGGTGGAGCCGTCCATGGAGATCCAATCCTGGCCCGCCCTCAGTTCCTTGTCGCCAACTTTCACGACGCCGCGGGCGAGGTCGATCTGCACCGCGGAGGCGCCGCAGACACAGGGCTTGCCCATGCCGCGGGCCACGACGGCCGCGTGGCTGGTCATGCCGCCGCGGGCGGTGAGGATGCCCTGGGAGGCGATCATTCCGGAGATATCCTCAGGACTCGTCTCCACGCGCACCAAAACCACGGGGCCCTCCTGGGCCATCTTTTCGGCCTGGTCGGCCGTCAGGGCGATGAGGCCGGTGGCAGCGCCAGGCCCGGCATTCAGCCCCTTCGTGAGCAGCTTCCCCTCCTTGCGCAGGCGGTCTTTCTCCTTGGGGTCGAAGACGGGGGCCAGCAGCTGGGAGAGGCTGTCGGCATCGATGCGCTTGAGGGCGGTCTTGCTGTCGATGAGGCCCTCGTCCACCAGGTCGATGGCGATGCGGATGCCGGCCATGGCCGTGCGTTTGCCATTGCGGGTCTGCAGCAGATAGAGCTTCCCGCGCTCGATGGTGAACTCGATGTCCTGCATGTCCTTGAAGTGGGTCTCCAGCCGCTGGCAGGTGGCGTCCAGTTCCTTGAAGGAATCCGGCATGACCTCCTCCAGGCTCTTCAGGCCCGTGCCCTCGGCCTGGGACCGCGTGATGGGCTGCGGCGTTCGGATGCCTGCCACCACGTCCTCTCCCTGGGCGTTGATGAGGTACTCGCCGTAGAACAGGCGCTCGCCGGTGGAGGGGTCGCGCGTGAAGGCGACGCCCGTCCCACAGTCCTCGCCCATGTTCCCGAAGACCATGCTCTGGACGTTGACGCCGGTTCCCCAGTCATCGGGGATGCGGTGGAGGCGGCGGTAGGTGATGGCGCGCCCGGTGTTCCAGCTCTCGAACACGGCACGGATGGCGCCCCAGAGCTGGTCCATGGGTTCCTGCGGGAAGGGATGCCCCGTCTCCTCGGAGACGATGTCCTTAAAGGCCGAGACGAGTCCCTTCCAGTCCTCCGCACTCAGGTCCGTGTCCAGGTGCTTGCCGAGCCGCTCCTTGGCGCGCTCCAGTTCCGCCTCGAAGAGCGCGTGTTCGACCCCAAGCACCACATTGCTGTACATCGTGATGAAGCGGCGATAGGAGTCCCAGGCAAAACGGGGATTGCCGCTGGCCTTCTCGAGGGCCTGCACGGTCTTGTCGTTAAGCCCAAGGTTCAGGACGGTGTCCATCATGCCGGGCATCGAGACCCGCGCGCCGGAGCGCACGGAGAGAAGCAGCGGATTCTCGGTGGATCCGAAACCGCATCCACGCACGCCCTCCAACCAGCGCAGGGCATCCATGACTTCAGCCTTCAGGCCATCCACCAGCTGCCGCCCATTGGTGTAGTAGGCGTTGCACTGCTCGGTGGTCAGCGTGAATCCAGGCGGTACGGGGATGCCAAGACCGGCCATCTCGGCCAGGTTGCAGCCTTTCCCGCCGAGCAGGTTACGCATGGATGCGCTTCCCTCGTTGCGGTTACCCCCGAAGGTGTATACACCTTTGCCCATTTATGCCTCCACTCGGTAGCTCCAGTGTATCCGGCGGAAAACGCAAAAACCCCCGCAGATGCGGGGGTTTGGTACGTAAAAACGGGTCACCTTTTGGGGTGACCCGTTCGTTTTAACGTCGCAGCGACCTACTTTTCCACGCATGTGATGCGCAGTATCATCGGCCCTCCAGGTCTTAACGGCCGTGTTCGGGATGGGAACGGGTGTGACCCCTGGGGAAAAGCCACGACGAAGGGTTAGAAGGGTGAGAAGGGATTTGGCGAGGCGCGTATGCGCATCGGGGTATTGAAGTTTGATGTTATTGATTGATGAAAGGTCAAGTCAGTGGACCGATTAGTATCGCTCAGCTTAAGCCGTTACCGGCCTTACACATGCGACCTATCAACGTGGTGGTCTTCCACGGGTCTCATAGGGAGATCTCATCTTGAGGGGTGTTTCGCGCTTAGATGCTTTCAGCGCTTCTCACTTCCCGACATAGCTACCCAGCATTGCATTTGGAAACACAACTGGAACACCAGAGGTCAGTCCATCCCGGTCCTCTCGTACTAAGGACAGGTCCTCTCAAATCTCCTGCGCCCACACTAGATAGGGACCGAACTGTCTCGCGACGTTCTGAACCCAACTCACGTACCACTATTGATCGGCGAACAGCCGAACCCTTGGGACCTGCTTCAGCCCCAGGATGTGATGAGTCGACATCGAGGTGCCAAACCTTGCCGTCGATATGAACTCTTGGGCAAGATCAGCCTGTTATCCCCGGCGCATTTTTATCCGTTGAGCGATGGCCCTTCCATTCGGGACCACCGGATCACTATAACCTGCTTTCGCACCTGCTCGTCGTGTCTGACTCGCAGTCAAGCTCCCTTATACTATTGCGCTCTACGGCTGATTTCCAAACAGCCTGAGGGGAACCTTCATGCGCCTCCGTTACGCTTTGGAGGCGACCGCCCCAGTCAAACTACCCGCCTGACATTGTCTTCCACCCGGATCACGGGTGCGAGTTAGAGATCAGCGTTAAACAGGGTGGTATCTCAAGGGTGACTCCACCGACCCTAACGAGCCAGTTTCATAGTCTCCCCACCTATCCTGCACAGTCCAACGCCAACCTCAATGTCAAGGTGTAGTAAAGGTGCACGGGGTCTTTCCGTCTAAGTGCGGGTAACCGGCATCTTCACCGGTGCTACAAGTTCGCTGAGTCTCTGCTGGAGACAGTTTCCAGATCGTTACGCCATTCGTGCAGGTCGGAACTTACCCGACAAGGAATTTCGCTACCTTAGGACCGTTATAGTTACGGCCGCCGTTCACCGGGGCTTAAATTCGTAGCTTCGCTTGCGCTGACCACTCCTCTTGACCTTCCGGCACCGGGCAGGCGTCAGCCCCTATACCTCCTCTTTGGAGTTTGCAGAGACCTGTGTTTTTGTTAAACAGTCGCCTGGAACATTTATGTGCCACCACCTCGGGCTATGAACCCTACCGTGGTACCCCTTCTCCCGAAGTTACGGGGTTAATTTGCCGAGTTCCTTCAGCAGAGTTCTCTCAAACGCCTGAGGATTCTCTCCTCGACTACCTGTGTCGGTTTGCGGTACGGACACAAGCACCTCTCCTTAGCAGCTTTTCTCGGCAGTGTAGGATCAGGACTTTTCGTCAGAAACCTTGAGCTCATGGCGCCCGGACTTCCCTAAGCACCACCCTTGGATCCTTTCGCAGAACATTCCATAGCCCTGCGTCCCTACCTTCCTGCGTCCCTGCATCGCATAAACGAGATGCTCATGGTGCTGGAATATTAACCCGTTTTCCATCGCCTACGCCTTTCGGCCTCGGCTTAGGGTCCGACTAACCCAACGCGGATTGACCTTGCGTTGGAAACCTTATCTTACGGCGGACGGGGTTCTCGCCCGTCTTTACGCTACTTATGCCGACAGAGTCTCTTCCCATGTCTCCAGCTGTCCTTACGGTCAACCTTCACAGACGTAGGGAATGCTCCCCTACCACTTACGTTCGCAGCTTCGGTAACATGCTTTAGCCCCGTTGAATTGTCGGCACAGACCCGCTTGACCAGTGAGCTATTACGCTTTCTTTAAAGGATAGCTGCTTCTAAGCTAACCTCCTGGCTGTCTAAGCACATCCACATCCTTTTCCACTTAGCATGTATTTTGGGACCTTAGCTGGCGATCTGGGTTCTTTCCCTCTCGACTACGGATCTTATCACCCGCAGTCTGACTGCCGGACTTCACGGCGTGCCATTCGAAGATTGGTTGGATTCAGTAAGCTGGTAAGCCCCCTAGTCCATTCAGGTCTCTACCTGCACGACGAAACATCCGACGCTAGCCCTAAAGCTATTTCGGGGAGAACGAGCTATCACGGAATTTGATTGGCCTTTCACCCCTATCCTCAACTCATCCAAGCGGTTTTCAACCCACACTGGTTCGGACCTCCAATAGGTTTCACCCTACCTTCATCCTGGTCAAGGATAGATCATCCCGTTTCGCGTCTATTTCCAGCGACTGGTCGCCCTATTCAGACTCGGTTTCCCTACGGCACCGCCTCATCGGCTTCGCCTCGCCACTGAAAATAACTAGCCGGCTCATTATGCAAAAGGCACGCGGTTCCCCTGGTAAACCATAGGGGTTCCACTGCTTGTAGATTGACGGTTTCAGGTTCTATTTCACTCCCCTCATCGGGGTTCTTTTCGCCTTTCCCTCACGGGCATTGGTTCACTATCGGTCAGATGAACATATTTAGCCTTACCGCATGGTCGCGGCAAATTCTGTCAAGGTTTCTCGTGCCCCGACATACTTGGGAACACCACTCAGAGTCCTCGTAGCTTTCGCATAAGGGGCTATCACCCTGTATCGCCGGCCTTTCCATGCCGTTCCGCTAACTAGAGGTTTTGTAACTCTGTGTTGAGGGGCAGCCTCAACCTGTAGGTCCCACGACCCCCCATACGCAACGCCTGCCGCTTACACGTATGAGGTTTGGGCTCTTCCGGGTTCGCTCGCCGCTACTACCGGAATCACTGTTGTTTTCTGTTCCTGTGGGTACTGAGATGGTTCACTTCCCCACGTTCGCTTCCCGAAGCCTATGTATTCAGCTTCGGGATGACTGAGCTTTCACCCAGACGGGTTTCCCCATTCGGACATTCCCGGATCACCGTTCGCGTGCAACTCCCCGAGACTTTTCGCAGCTTACCACGTCCTTCATCGCTGTCATCTGCCAAGGCATCCACCGTCAACCCTTTGTAACTTGGCCTTCCATCAATGAATAACATTGACTTCAAACCCAAAAAGCATTGATTCGCTATATTTGCCTCGCTAAACCCACAACGTTACTTGAACGCCATGGATACCCTTCTCTATTCCTTCTATTTTAATGTCAAACAACTCTGCCTTCCGGCAACCGACCCGCGAGTCGGCCTTGAGCTGGATTCAAATCCCTAGGGATCTCAACTCAACTCAAATGCTTATGCCTCTGCCTTCCGGCAAATGGTGGTGGGCCTAGGTGGATTCGAACCACCGACCTCACGCTTATCAGGCGTGCGCTCTAACCAGACTGAGCTATAGGCCCTTGGTTTGGTCGCTAGGCACCGCGTTGACGCCTCGCTTCCTGCTCGGCGCCCTTCGGGCGGCAATCGACTTCGTCGATTCCGTCCTATTTGCCAATCCTGGCAAATGGTGGTGGACCCGACCGGGTTCGAACCGACGACCTCCTGGATGCAAACCAGGCGCTCTCCCAGCTGAGCTACGGGCCCAGTTACAGACGCCCAAACACGCTCGTCAAAGATTGCACGAGCGTCTTTAAAAACCGGATAGATACTTCGATCGGAAGCGTTGACCTATCGTCACTCCTAAAAGTGACTCTCCTTAGAAAGGAGGTGATCCAGCCACAGGTTCTCCTACAGCTACCTTGTTACGACTTCACCCCAATCACCAAGTTCACCATTGAGACCTAGCCCCCTTGCGGGTTACCACAGCCTCTTCAAGTGCTCCCGGCTTTCGTGATGTGACGGGCGGTGTGTACAAGGCCCGGGAACGTATTCACCGTATCATTCTGATACACGATTACTAGCGATTCCACCTTCATGTAGTCGAGTTGCAGACTACAATCCGAACTGAGGACGACTTTCTCCGATTAGCTCCATCTCGCGACTTTGCAACGGTTTGTATCGCCCATTGTAGCACGTGTGTAGCCCTGGACATAAGGGCCATGAGGACTTGACATCATCCCCACCTTCCTCCCGGTTAACCCGGGCAGTCCCCGTAGAGTTCCCGCCATGACGCGCTGGCAACTACGGGTAAGGGTTGCGCTCGTTGCGGGACTTAACCCAACATCTCACGACACGAGCTGACGACAGCCATGCAGCACCTCTGCAGCAGTTCTTGCGAAAAGGCATATCTCTATACCGGTCCACTGCAGTTCAAGCCCAGGTAAGGTTCTTCGCGTTGCGTCGAATTAAACCACATGCTCCACCGCTTGTGCGGGCCCCGTCAATTCCTTTGAGTTTCAGCCTTGCGACCGTATCTCCCCAGGCGGAACACTTAACGCGTTAGCTCCGGCACGGAAGGGGTCAACTCCCTCCACACCAAGTGTTCATCGTTTACAGCGTGGACTACCAGGGTATCTAATCCTGTTTGCTACCCACACTTTCGCGCCTCAGCGTCAGTTACTGTCCAGGTGGCCGCCTTCGCCACTGGTGTTCCTCCTCATCTCTACGCATTTCACCGCTACACGAGGAATTCCACCACCCTCTCCAGTACTCTAGCCTTCCAGTCTCAGATGCAGTTCCCAAGTTAAGCTCGGGGATTACACATCTGACTTAAAAAACCGCCTACGCGCCCTTTACGCCCAATAATTCCGAATAACGCTTGCCCCCTCTGTATTACCGCGGCTGCTGGCACAGAGTTAGCCGGGGCTTCCTCTCCAGGTACCCGTCAAATGAAAGCGCTATTAACGCCCCCACCTTCGTCCCTGACGACAGGGTTTTACAGTCCGAAGACCTTCATCACCCACGCGGCGTTGCTGCGTCAGACTTTCGTCCATTGCGCAAAATTCCCCACTGCTGCCTCCCGTAGGAGTCTGGACCGTGTCTCAGTTCCAGTGTGGCCGATCACCCTCTCAGGCCGGCTACTGATCGTCGCCTTGGTGGGCCATTACCCCGCCAACTAGCTAATCAGACGCAGGATCCTCTCCTTGCCCCAGGCCTTTCGGTCCCCAGGTTTCACCGTCGTCATCCCAGACCACGGTCTCATGCGGTATTACCACTCCTTTCGGAGCGTTATTCCCCACAAAGAGGTAGATTCCCCACGCGTTACTCACCCGTCTGCCATGCACCTTGCGGCACATCCGACTTGCATGTGTTAGGCACGCCGCCAGCGTTCATTCTGAGCCAGGATCAAACTCTCAAGTTTCATTCTGAACTCTTATCCCAAATCCTTAGACTTGGAAAAAATGCTCTGGTCGAAAAATTGTTCTGAACTCTGCCCACCATCCTTAGACGCTGAACAAAATCCTCAAAGGCTTCCTATCTTCTATCCGGTTTTCAAAGACGCTCACCATGCTCTCAAGCATGTCGGACTTGGCCTCTCAGCCTCCTCCTGCACCCCACAGCCTCAACTGCGCAGGACATCCAGACTATCACCTGAGCACCCAGATGCAAGAGAAAAATTACGCCGCAGTGCTCCCGCCCCAACGGAATGATCTATGCGGGCTCGGCTTAGGATCCACCAACACCGGTGGGAACCTGCTCCGCTGGGTAACTCAGAACATGCCGTAGAATCAGCGGCCTGGGGGGAAGCCTTGATCCACATCATCGGTGCAGGGTTGGCTGGGTCCGAGGCCGCCTGGCAACTGGCTTCCCGAGGACATTCGCTTCGGATCACTGAAATGCGTCCGCAATGGACAACGCCGGCGCACAGGACCGATCAGGCAGCAGAGATGGTCTGCTCGAACTCGTTCAAGAGCGACGATCCCAACTCCGCCACTGGAATCCTGAAGGCGGAGATGCGTCGAATGGATTCCCTGATCCTCCGCTGCGCGGAAGCCACGCGCGTGCCAGCCGGCAACAGCCTCGCCGTGGATCGGGAGTTGTTCTCATCCACGGTGACCGAGACACTCAAGCATCATCCGAACATCGAGTGGGTGGAGGCGCAGGTTTCAGTTCCCGACCTTCGTCATCCGACCATCCTCGCCACCGGGCCCCTGACCTCGGACCCGCTGGCCGACTGGCTCGCCAAGATCACCGGGAGCGGATGTCTGCACTTCTACGATGCCATCGCCCCCATCGTTGAATTGGATAGCATCGACATGGAGATCGCCTGGAAGGCATCCCGGTATGACAAGGGTGGGGCTGACTTCATCAACTGCCCTCTCGATCAGCCGCAGTACGAGGCCTTCCTGGACGCCCTGCTCTCGGCCGAGCGGGTTCCCCTGCATGCAGTTGATACGCCTTACTTCGAGGCCTGCCTGCCCATCGAGGTCATGGCGGATCGTGGGCGGGAGACCCTTCGTCATGGCCCCATGAAGCCCGTTGGCCTTGACAATCCGAGGACTGGGCGCTGGCCTCATGCCATCGTGCAGTTGCGGCAGGACACCCTCGCAGGAGAGCACTTCAACCTCGTCGGATTCCAGACTCGGCTGAAGTGGGGTGCGCAGAAGGAGGTCTTCAGGCTCATTCCAGGCCTGGCCCGTGCGGAGTTCGCCCGGTTCGGCAGCATCCACCGCAATACCTACCTACAGGCGCCATTCCTTCTCGATGCGACACTCGCTGTCAAGTCCGTGCCGAATCTCTGGGTGGCGGGACAACTCTCTGGCGTGGAGGGCTACCTGGAATCCGCAGCAGCCGGACTGGCCGCCGCCCATTTCGTCGACCTGGCGACACGCGGCGAAGCCCCCATGCCCTTCCCGCGGGACACGGTCCTGGGCAGCCTCCTCCACTACCTGGCTCATTCATCCAGCAAGGATTTCGGACCGACCAACGCCATGCTGGGCCTGTTGCCACCCATCCCGGATGACGAACTGGACGTGCGGGGCCTGAAGCGCTCGGGAGGGCTCCGGGCCGTCAAAGCCGCCAAGGGCGAGGCCCATCGCAAGCGGGCTCTCGCCTCCCTCGAGAGGCATCTAGGCTCCCTGGATCAGGTCAGGTAGTCGAAGAGGTTCGCCTTGTTGGTTTTGGCCATGGTGCTCAGGGTCACCGACTCCAACGTCTCGTCTGCCGTGACCTCGGTCAGCACCTTGGGATAGTCGGTCGCCTCCTGTGCGGACTGCAGGGCTTCCAGCGTGGCGTTGAAATTGGCGTAGGTCTCCTTTAGATCGATAAGTCCCGCCTGCCGGCCACCCAGGTCGACCTGGGCCTTGTTCAGGTTCGCGAGGATGAGGTCCAGGTTCGTGGAAACAGTCTTCACCGCCGCCGAGTCGTTGGCCGTGAAAGCAGCCTTGAGATCGGTGATGGCCTGGAAGATGTCCGTGCTGGAGCCGAGGCCACCAGCGCCGAAAAAGACGGTGTCACCAGGGAGGTTCGTGCTGACTTGGTTGGGGTTGGCGGCATTCCCATCCAGGTTCAGCTTGATCTGGCCGGAGTTCCCCTGATACAGCACCTGCGAAGTGGGGTCGGCGGGATTGGCAAGTGCGAAAGGCTTAGTGTCAGTGGCGGAACCTGCAAAAAGGTACTTCCCCTGGGACTGGGCATTCGCCATGGAAAGCAGGTTGGACCGGATGGCGTCCAGCTCAGAGATCGAGGCCGTGGAACCGCCAACCGCCAGTTCCTGGAGCCGCACCGTGGCTTCGATCGCCGAGGCCACATTGTTCTCGGCGGGTGCCAGGTAGGCGAGCGCGGCATCGGCCTGCCTGATGAACTGGGTATTCACCTGGATGGAGTTGCTGAAATCCATGATCGCGGCGGATGCGGTGGGATCATCTCCGGGACCGGTGATGCGGCTGCCGGTGGTGACGCGGGTCCGATTCTGCGCGAGCCTCTCCTGGGTGCGCTGGAGGTCCATCAGGCTCTGACGCTGCTGAGTGGTGCTGGCGGTTCTAAAGGACATGGGTCACCCGTCTCCTAGGTTATCGGCCGAACTGGTTCACCAATTGATCCGTGAGCTGGTTGATGACGCTGATGAAGCGAGCCGAAGCCTGGTAGCCCCTCTGTAAGGTCATCATGGCGGAGGCCTCTTCGTCGAGGTTCACCCCAGAGATGGCGTCGCGCTGATTCTGGAGGGCCGTCAGGAGGTTCTGCTGCGCCGTGGTCTGCGTCGCGTAGAGCTGGACCTTGTTGCCCACATCGCTGACGAGGTTCCCGACCACATTGCTGTAGCTGGCGCCGGAGTCTCCGACCCCATTGCCATCGAGGTCGACTGTGCCCGTGGCTGTCTGTAGGGCGGCCATGGCCAGGGCATTGGCGTTGTCGCCCTTCGCCCCGGCCACGCCCGCCGCGGCAATCAGCGAAGAATCCAGGACGATGTTCGGGTCGAGGGCAAGGCTGCTCACCATGCCCTTGTAATTGCCTGTGTAATCAACCCCCGCGGGGAGCCCCGGATTATTGGCGTTGGCGGGATCCCCGACGAAGAAGTAGTTGTTGAAGGCCAGTGGCGGATGGGGCGGAGCCGAAGCGGCATTGGTGATGCCATCCGCCGCGTAGCCAGCCCGGTGCAACTGGTTCACCCCTTGCACGATGCCCGCGGCCAACTGATCCAGCTGCCGCTGGAGGCCAGGGAGGAGGTTGTCCCGCAGGTCAAGCTTTGCCCCCAGTTGGCCGTCCTTGATGCTGGAAGTGACAGACAGTGGCGGAATTTCAGTATTCAGAAGGACGCTGGACTTGCCATCCAGGGCACCACCCGGTGAGACACTCAGCTGATACGAGCTGGTGCCGCTCACCAACACGCCGGTGCCTGAGTCCAGAGTGATCTGATATTCCCCCTTGGCGCCTTCGAAGACATTGATGCCCACCAGCGCCGAAAGTTTGTCCGTCAGAGCCTTACGCTGGTCCCGCGCGTCATTGTTGGCTCCTGGTGTGGTTTCGGTCATGATGCGCTGGTTCAAGCTGGCGATCTGGTCGGTCAGGGTGTTTACCTGGGTCACCAGGCTTCCCACGGCTTGGTCGGCGCTGTTTCGCTGGTCGTCCAGCAGCTGGTATCTCGACTTCAGGGCGGAGATCATGCCTTGCGCCTTGTTGACCAGATTGGTGCGAAGGGCGGCACTCTCCGGCTGGGCCGAAAGGTCCTGCAGACCTTGGAAGAAGGCCTGGACCTGGGCCCCGATGCCGGAGGTGCCGGTATCGGCGAGGCTGGTGGAGATCGCATTCAGGCCCGTGAACCGCTCGGAGGCGCCGGCCTGTTTGGCGGTTTCCCGGTAGATCTGGAGGTCCAGGAACCGGTCACGGATACCCTGCACCGAGGTCAGGGAGACTCCGGTGCCGAAATAGAGCTGCCCTTCGGTGAGTGACAGATTGGAGGAAAGATCCGCCCGTTGCCGGGTGTAACCGGGCGTGTTCACGTTGGCGATGTTCTGGCCGACCACGCTCAGAGCCGACTGCTGGGCCTGGAGGCCGGAAAGCCCTAGGTAGAGGCTGGCGTTCAATCCGGGCATGGCTAGACCTTTCCGTGGAACCGCTGGAAGCGCATCGGGGCTTCTGCGGGGAATCCCCCGCCCATACACGGGTGCGTCGGACATCTCGGAAAAGGCCGCCCGCAGGGGGGATTGCAGCCCCATGATCAGGGTCTGGATGGCGAAGATGCGCTGCTTCAGGGTGCGGGCGGCCATCGCATCTTCGGGCCATCCGACCAGTTCTGACCAGCGGATGGCGGACAGGAGCGCGGCCGGGTCCTCACCCTCGATCAGGCGTGTCTCGAGCGCGTCCAGCAGTTCGGGCACGGCGTGCAGCATGGAAGACCTCCGTAGCCCTCTTCCGGCAAGGCTCAGGCCAAGAGGTCCAGGTGTGGCTCGGCACCCTCTGCCGGGGTACCTCCTACGTCCTCCTCCGGGAGATCCTCGGTGGCCCCGGTGGCATGCTGGTCTCCCGATTCCTGGGAGCCCTGATCGGTCAGCCTCAGAACATCGGCCTCCGCCACATCCGCCACATCGAGCATGGCCTCGGCGAGCTTGGCATCAAAGGCCTGCCGGCGGGCCTGCTCCCGCTGCACCTGGAACCCGCCCTCCATGGCTTGCCGCACCGTCTCGACCGCGGCGGTCTGGAGGATCTGGCGCTGTCCAAGCGGACTGATCATGCCCTCACGACAAGGGCCGACGGACTAGGAATGGCGTCCCTTCGCCATGTGTTCCTTGATGAGCCCTTCGGCCACGGCCTCTCCATCGGGGTTGTAGGCGTCGGCATCCAACCGGACCTTGATGGCTTCCACCTTCTCCATCCGGATGTCGGGGACGACGGCCAAGGCCTCCTGGGCCACGGCCACGAGCCGTGCCTCTGAAGAAACCTGGACGGCATCCGAACCGGAAACCGAAGCGACGGGAGCTGAAGCAGAGGCGCCGGACGCCTTGGGTCCGGTCGCGCTCTGGGTGCTTCCGACACCGCTCGGTTTGCCGCTAATGCGCATGATTACCTCGACAAGGTTCTATCGGCAGTTTGCCAAGAACCTTCAATCCACTGGGAGTTCTTTTTCATGCGCGGGTTTTTCTTGCCGGGCCCAGCTGGCCTTCAACCGCTCCGCCAAGCCCCACCCGTGACCCGTGGATACGGCCTGGTCCACGACCGCCTGGTCCATCAGGTACTCGTAGGTGGACCGCGACTGTCCTGATTCCCCGAACAACCCCGAGGGTTGCACCGTCTTCCGCATGGTCTGGAAGAGCAGGCTCATCAGCAGCCCCTCGAACTGGCGGGCCGCCTTGTCGGTTCGGTCAGTCTGGTCAGGCAGGGCCTTGGCGCCCTGGGCCTGGGTCACCGAATCGAGGGAGGGGAGGCCCTGGGCGATCACAGCACCCTCAGCTCGGCCTGGAGCGCGCCCGCTTCCTTGATGGCCTGCAGGATGGCCACCATGTCCCGGGGGCTTACGCCCATGCCGTTCAGCATCTCGGCCAGCTTGCCCACGCTCACGCCCGGTTCGACGGTCACGGTCTTGGGCTTCTCCTCCAAGGCCGTCACGTCCTTCTTGTTGGCCTGCACGGTCTTGCCCTGGCTGAAGGGGGCCGGCTGGCTCACCAGCGGTGTCGACGACACCACGATGCTCAAACCGCCCTGCACGATGCTCACGGCCCCGATCCGCACCTCCGAACCGAGGATCACGGTGCCCGTGCGCTCATTCACCACCACTCGCGCCTTGGGCTGCAGCTGGATGCTCAGGTTCTCGAGCCGGGCCACCAGCTCCACGGCCCGCCCCTGGAACTCCTTGGGGATCTTCAGTTCCACCGTGCGGGCATCCAGCGGCTGGGCCAGTTTCTCCCCCAATTCCTCGTTGATGGCATGCACCACGCGGATGGCGGTGGTGAAGTCCTCTTCCACGAGGCTATACCGCAGCGTGGGCCGAGCGTTGAAGTCGCCCCCCACTTCACGCTCGATGATGCCCCCGTCCGGCACGCGGCCCACGGTGGGATGGTTCTTGGTGACCGAGGCCCCCCCGGCCGAGGCACTGAAGCCACCCACCAGCAAGGGGCCCTGGGCCACGGCATAGGTCTGCCCGTCGGGTCCCTGCAAGGCGGTCATCAGCAGGGTCCCGCCCGCCAGCGACTTGGCGTCGCCAGTGCTCGAGACCGTCACATCCAGGCGCGACCCGGACCGGGCAAAAGGCGGCAGCTCGGTCGTCACCATCACCGCCGCCACATTCTTCACCTTGATCGTGGCCGGGTTGACTGTAAGGCCCTGGCGGGACATGAGGTTGGCCAGGGACTGGACCGTGAACTTGGTCTGGTCCTTGTCGCCGGTGCCATCGAGGCCCACGACCATGCCGTAGCCCAGGAGCTGGTTGCCCCGGACGCCCTGGAGGCGGGCCACGTCCCGGAGCTTGGACTCGACCTTCTTTTCGGGCTTGGCAAGGTCCGCCCCGAAGAGAGACAGGCATGCGAGGAACAAGACTGCGATGCGCATGGAAGCTCCCTAGAACGGCCAGATGTAGGCAAGCAGGCGGCTGATATAGCCCGGCTTCAGTGTTTCGTCGACCACGCCCTGGCCGCCGTATCCAATGCGCAGCTCGGCCACCTGCCCCGAGGTGATGGCATTCGTGGCATCCAGCATGTGGGGATCGAGCATGCCCGCCACGTAGAGCCGCTGCGTCTCGTTGTTCAGCTGAATGTCGCGGAAGCCCTCGAAGATCAGGTTCCCGTTGCCCACGACCTTGACGACCCGCGCCGTGACCGTGGTGGTAAAGGTGGCGCTGCGCCCCGTGGTTCCGGTTCCAGCGAACTTGTTGGTATTGCCCGTGGTCTTGTCGGCGGTGCTGCTCCCGATCCCGAACCCGGCCAACGCACTGAAGAGGTTGGGACTGCTGAGCTTGTTGCTGCCCACCCGGCTCGTGGTGACATCCGCCTTGCTGATGGCGTTGGTGCTCTCGCTGATCTTCAGGGTCACCAAGTCATTGACGCGGAAGGCCCGCAGGTCCGCGATCATGGGCCGGTCCCGCCAGAGGCTCCCCTCGCTCAGGGGCTGCATCGGCGGCGCCTCGTCCACATAGGGGATGGCGGGCTTCTTGGCCAGGTTGGCATCGTGACGCTTGGGAATGGAGCAGCCGAATCCCACAAAGAGCAGGACGATAGGCAGCATTTTCCTCATGACGCACCTCCACGCCTTCTTGGGGCGAGGACGGTGCCAATCCCTAGGAGAGGGCGACCAGGATCCGATCGTGACCGGCAAGATCTTGATGAATCATGACTTTGCTCCAGCCGATGCCCATGCCGCGGCGGCACAACTCGCCCCCCTGGCCGGCTCCGATCTCCAACAGACAGGCCGGCGCCTGCCGTTGCCTGGCCTGTCGCAGCAGAGACTCAGACAGGGCCAGGCCCCGGTCCGGGGCGAAGAGAGCGGAAGCCGGCTCGAAGGCCAGTTCCCGCTGGAGGGTGGCCTGATCGGCGGGGTCCACATAGGGCAGGTTCGCCACCACCAGCCCCACCGGATCCGGCAGGGGCTCCAGGAGGCTCCCTTCCAGAAAGGACACCTGCGCCCCGAGGGTCCGGGCATTCTCCCGTGCCACCGCCAGGGCCCCGGAGCTCAGGTCCGAGGCGGTGACCTGCCAGTCCGTTTCCAGGGCCAGGCTCACCCCGATGATGCCGCTACCCGTCCCCACATCCACGCAGCGATCCACCTTCAAGCGCCGCCCCACTTCCAGGGCCGCCTCCACCAGCAGCTCGGTCTCGGGGCGCGGGATGAGCGTGGCGTGACTGACCTTGAAGCGCCGATCACGGAAGCAGGCCCAGCCCAGGATGTAGGCCCAGGGCTCGCCCTTGCGGCGTCGGCGCACCCAGGCGCTCACGCGTCGGCGGATCTCGGCGGGCACCGGGTCGCTGCCGTGGGCGGCCACCCATGAGCGGGACAGGTCCAGGCCCTCCTCGAACCAGCGGATGCACTCCGCGTGGGCCTCGTCCGGGTCGAGGAACACGGCCAGGGCCGCAGCCAGGTCGAGGCGAAGCTGGTGGTAGGTCTGGACCATCCCTCCAGCCTAGCGCGAGTGAGGTTCCTCTCCATTGGAACGAAGAGTAGTGCTGGCCCCGGAAGGCCCGAACAGGCAGGACGACCCCTTCCGCGTTTTCTGTGAAATCCTGTGGCTTCCGCGACCAGCTTGGGCTTTGGGAATGTCAGGCCATCAAGGCCTTGGCGCGCTCCTGGCTCTGCTGGGCCACGATCTCGTGGAGGCTGCCGCCGTGGCTGTCCATGGTGACCACCAGGGGGAAGTCCTCCACCTCAATGATCCAAAAGGCCTCAGGGCTGCCGAATTCCTCGAGCATCTTCACGTCCACCACGCGCTTGACGCGCTCGGCCAGCAGGCTGCCCGCGCCACCGGTGGCATGGAGGTAGACAGCGCCGGTCTTCTGGAGACCTTCGCTGGTCTTCTTGCCCATGCCGCCCTTGCCGATGACGCCGCGCACCTTGTAGGTCTCGATGACGTCCGCCTGATAGGGCTCTTCGCGGATGCTGGTGGTGGGGCCGGCAGCCACGAAGGACCAGGTGCCGTCGGCGTTCTTCTTCACGACCGGGCCGCAGTGGTAGATGACCATGTTCTCGAGGATGGGCTTCAGCCACTCGGGCTTCTGTTCCTTCATATACTTGTGGCCGATGTCGCGGCTGAGGACGACGCGGCCGTTGAGCAGCACTTCGTCGCCGACCTTGAGCGTGCGGATCTGGTCTTCGGTGATGGGAGTGGTGAGTCGGATCATGGGAGCCTCACAGGTCGTAGGAAGGCTGGCCGCTGGCCGGGAAAGTGACCGTGCCACGCCGACTGCTCCAGCACATGTAGCTGATGCTCACGTAGAAGCTGGCGGGATGGCGGTACATCTCCTCGACGTGGATGCCAAGGGCGGTGGTGACGCCGCCGTAGCCCATGGGACCGATGCCCAGGGTGTTGAGATCCGCAGTGAGTTCCTTCTCGAAGGAGTCCATCTTGGGGTCGGCATTCGCAGTGCCCAGCTTGCGGAGGATGAGCTCCTTGCTCTTCTCGTAGCCGGTGACGCGGTCACCGCCGATGGCCACGCCGAGAATGCCGGGGCTGCAGCCCTGGCCCTGGGCCTTCACCACGGCGTCAATGATGCACTTGCGCACGCCCTTGATGTCGCGGCCCGCGCCCAGCGCGGCATCCGGCAGGCGGTACTGGGCGCCCACGTTCTCGCAGCCGCCGCCCTTCTGCATGACCGAGATCTCGATCTCCTGCTTGTCCCACTCCTCGAAGTGGATGGCCGGGTGGTGCTCATGGAAGGGATCCATGTTGGTGCCGCTGTTCTTCCCGCTCAGCGACTCCACGCAGTTGGGGCGAAGCCAGGAGCGCTTCGTCGCCTCGACGACGGCGGCGCGGATCTGCGCCTTGGCGGCGCGCTGGCTAAGGCCGAAGGGGTGGCGCACCCAGAAGATGATGGAGCCCGTGTCCTGGCAGAGCGGCGTCACCTGGCCGTCCGCCAGATTGATGTTGCGCACCATGTCGTTGAGGGTGTTGTAGGCCCTGCTGCCCACCTCCTCGGCATCCCGGCCCTTCACGATGGCCTCGATCACGTCCTGAGGCAGGCGGCTGGTGGTACGGCGCAGCAGCTCCATCACTGGCTGGGTAAGGTCGAGAGCCTTCAGATTAGAGAGGTCCGCCTTCCAGCCCTCGGGCAGGACGGACTTGGACGCCACCACCTCGGATGAGGTCAAGGCGGGAACGACGCACTCAGACATGGGCCCTCCGGGTTGCAGACCCCCATGATCCGCCCGGCGAAGCCCATGCTCAAGTGATCAATGTCCGGTTCGCCCGGGGTTCAGCGGCCCCAGGCCCGGCACAGAGCCAGGGTGAGATCCAGCAGGGGCGCCTCGCTCCGGGACAGGGCCATGCCCTTGAGATCCCGCTCGCACTGGTTGACCCGCCCCAGGAGAGCCTTGACCCCGCGGGCCTTGAGCTTGCCGAGGGCGCCGCGGTAGCCGTCCAGCAGGAAGGCCTGCTTGGGTGACAACCCGAGAGCACCGAGCAGGTCGGCCCCCTTCAGGCCAGCGGCCTCCGCATCCGCCAGCCGCAGCAGACGGTCCACCTCCCGTCGAACCTGGCCCAGCATCATCAACGGCTCGTCCCCGTCCTCCAGGGCCGTGCGCAGGGCTCTGAGCGCTCCGGCGGCATCCCCCTTCTGCCAGGCGCCGGACCAGGCGAAAGCCTTCTGGTCAGCGAGTCTGAAGGTGACCTGATCGACCATGGCCTCGGTTACGCGGCGGTCTTCCGAGAGCAGGTCCAGCACCTCCAGGGCGCGCTTGAGCAGGCCCGGGTGGCCACCCTGACGCTGGGCCAGCATGGCGGCCGAGGCTCCCTGGAGCGACAGGCCCAGCCGCCGCGCCTCCGCCTCGATGAACGCGGGGATCTCCATCGCATCCAGGGCGCCAACTTTGAGGATCCGTCCGGCCTTGGTCCAATCCGTCCATGGCTTCGCGCCCAGGGCCTTCCCTGGCGCGGCCGGCAGGGTGGTCCAGGCCACCAGCAGCAGGTTCACGCCAGCCGGAGGTTTCTCCAGGATCCCCTTGACCACGGCCGGCAGCTCCTTGGCTCGGGTGAAGAGGTTGTCCGCGGCGGGCACGATGACCGTGCGGGCCTCTGCGCCCAGGGGCGCGGCTTCCTGGAGGGCGGCCGTGACCTCGGGCCAGGGGCACCCTTCCGAACAGATCGTGAGGGAGAAGTCGGCCCACTCGGGATCCACGTGCCTCTGCTTCCAGGCCTCCAGGGCCTCGCGGCGGCCGTCTCCGTCCTCGCCATGAAGCAAGGCGAAGTCCTGATTCAGCCAGGCGGCGGGCACGGCCATCAGTCGATGCCTTCCAGCAGCTGGGTGAGGAAGCTCTCGGCGAAGTCGTCCGCCAGGCTTTCCAGCACCTGCAGCTCGCGGCTGTCGAAGCTGGCGAAGTTCTGATCCACCCGGTACTGGTTCGAGAAGGTCAGGCCGCGGCGGGAGAGCACCACTACGCCCGTCTGGCCGTCGAGCAGGTCCACGCTGGCCACTACGGCCACCTCGACGCGGGAAGCGGATCCGGCGCTGGCCTTGGCCCTATCGTTGCCGAGGGTGAGGCCGATGGGGCGGGACACATAGCTTTCCAGGGTTCCCTGAAGCACCCAACGGGAGGGCTCGCCCTGCGCCACCAGTCGCCAGGGGCTGGCCGCCACCACGCGGTTCTCCAGGGCCTTGGTGAAACGGTCCTCCAGCCCGAGCCGCGGGGTGAGGTTGCGGAACCGGGCCAGGCGGATGGTCTCCCCCTGCTTCGCCCAGGCGGCTGTGCGCTGCTGGCGATCCAGACGGTGATAGCCGCAGCCGGTCGCTGACAGGCACACCACCAGCAGTAGGTAGGCTCCGAACGGAGAGGGCTTCACGGGTGATACACGCCGACGTAAGGCAGGTTGCGGAGCTTGCCGTCGAGGTCGAGGCCGTAGCCCACCACGAAGTGATCCTCGATGGTGAACCCGATGTAGTCCACGGGCACCTCGACCTTCCGGCGGCTGGGCTTGTCCAGGAGGGTGCAGATCTTCAGGCTCAGGGGCTCGCGATCGTTCAACAGGTTGCCCACCTTGAACAGCGTGAGGCCCGTGTCCACGATGTCCTCCACCACCAGGGCGTGGCGCCCCTGGATGCTCCGGTCCAGGTCCTTGAGGATGTGCACCTCGCCGGTGCTCTCCATGCCGCCGCCGTAGCTGGCCACCTGCATGAAGCTCACGTCGATGTCCAGGTCCATGGCGCGGACGAGATCGGCGAAGAAGGGAAATACGCCGTTCAGGAGGCCGATCACCACGAGGTCCTTCCCGGCATAGTCCTTCGTCAGCTGGGCCCCCAGTTCCTGGACCCGGGCCCGGATCTGGGCCTCGGTCACGAGGGGGGTGATGCGCGTTCGCATGAGGACTCCTGAAACGGGGATCTGAACCTGGAAAACGGGCAGTAAATCCTTATCCATTCAACCTCATGAGGCCACGCCGGGTCCATCTGGTGACGGCGGATTCTCCTTGATTCCCGCTGTCGGAGCCTAACATGATGGCAATAGCCACCTTGAGCGAGCCCCTGATGATGCAGACGGCCAACCCGACCGCTGATCGGACCCCCGATCCGGGCTCGCCGTACCACACTCCGGAGGTGCTGGCCTGGGTGGAGGAGGCCCAGCAGGGCGATCAGGCCGCCTTTGGCTCCCTGGTCCGGCTCTTCTCGAGGGATGTCTACGGCAAGGCCTTTTCCATCCTGAAGAACCACCAGGATGCGGATGACGTGGTGCAGGAGACCTTCATCCGGGTCTTCCGGGCCCTGCCCGGCTTCCGCTTCGAGTCCTCGTTCCGCACCTGGCTCATCACCATCGCCACCCGCCAGGCCCTGAACTACCGGGAGCGGGTCGCCAAGGAACACGAGAGCCTCGATGGCCCTGAGGGTACCCTCGAACACCCGGCCCTCCGGGTGGACGAGACCCAGATCGCCGCGTTCATGGATCAGGAGGCCCGGCGCCTGCTCCAGGAGGCCCTGCCCAAACTGCCCAAGCGCCAGAAGCAGGCGCTGACCCTCAAACTCCAGCACGACTGGAAGTACGAGCGGATCGCCCTGGAAATGGGCACTTCGGTGGGCAGCGTGAAGGCCCACATCTTCCACGCCATCCAGAACCTGACCCGCCATGTAAAAGGAGGCCGAGCATGACCCAGCCCCTCCCCATCCCCCCCGCCTGCGTTCCCACCATGGAGGCCGTCCTGGCGGATCCCCTCGATCCGGGCCCTGAGGCCGAGACCCACCTGAAGCTCTGCCGGGCCTGCGCCGAGGCCCGGGTGGCCTACCTCGCCCAGGAGGAGAGTCCCGAGGCCCTGGCCCCGGCCGGCTACTTCGAACGCCTCCCTGATCGCATCCTTCGTAAGCTGCCTGCCCGCCCCCGCCTGCACCTGCGCGTGGGTCCCTTCACCTGGGCGGTGGCGGCGGCCCTGCTGATGGCCGTGGGGGCCGGTGCTTTCTGGGCCGGGCGAGCGAACCGCACACCTCTCGTGGAAGCCACCCTGCCCCGGACCCCCTCTGAACTTCAGGAGGTCGTCCCGGAAGCCCCCTTCCTGGATTCCGAAGATGCCGTCTCCCAGCTGACAGCCCTCTCGCAGCAGGACGCCGAGGCCGTCCTCTGGGCCCTCCGGGATCGGCAGGCCCAGACACCTGTGAAGAAGTGAGCTAAGTTCCCAGTGGAGTCTTCCATGCCCAGCCGAGTCCTCCTGCTTCTTGCGTTGACCGCCCTCACCCTGGGCGCCCAGGGCCGAGTCCGCCCCGAGCGGCCCTTCAGAGACTTCTCGGAGCGCCGCGCCGGGCCGCGCCGGGAACGGATCGTGGCGGCACTCCATGAACTCCGATCCAGGAAGCTCCAACGGTCTCTGGGCCTGAGTGAGGAAAAGGCCAACACCATCGCCGACCGCTGGGCCCTCTTCGACCAGGAATCCTCCTCTCGCCGGCTGCTGATGGGGCAGCTGCGCCAACAGATGAACACCACACTGACGGGCCCGGGGAGTGAGGACGAGAAGAACCGGAAGCTGCAGCCCGTGATGGATGAGCTGGCCGCGCTCCGACAGCAGCAGGAGGCCTCCCGGAAGCGCTTCGAAGAGGACATCCGGGGCTCCCTCACACCGGCCCAGCAGGGGCGCTTCATCCTCCTGGTGGACGAGTTCCAGAAGTCCATCCAGGAAGCCATTCAGGAACAGCGGAAGGACAAGTAGCCGTGCTGCTCGTCGTGAACAGGGCGCCGGCCCCTGCTCCCACCTGCGCCTCACCCGCCCTTCCCTCTTCCCGAACAGGTGACCTGTGAAATGGATCGTCCTGGTGGCTGCCTCGCTACCTGCCCTGGCCCAATCGATGCCCGGGCTGGAGACGGCCCCCTCCCGGCCGCCGAATCTCACGCTCAAGCTGGGCGGACTGGTCGATAGTGCGGAGGGCCGCGACCTCCACGGTCGGCTCAGCTGGAGCCCGAGCGGGTCACTTACCCTGTTCCTCTCCGGAGTCCGGTCGAACCTTGCCTCCACGGTCCAGGCCCCCAGCCCCGATGGGAGCACCACCACGACCACCACCACCAGCCTTGGTGGGGACCAGTCCTTCGGCATGTTCGACCTCGGCCTGCGCTACGACCAGACGGACATGTCGAATCTGCTGACCTACAAGCGCTTCGCCATCCAGCCCGCCTTCGACGTGGGTGATTGGCGGCTTGGCTTTGAGCTGTCCACACGCACCACGGAGTTTGATCGCCTCCACTTCACCAGCCGGCCCATCAGCACACCCACCGGCACCGTCTACGTGACCGGGTACGCGGATCTGAGGGTCACCGACACCGGCCTCGGTGCCAACGTGGATTACCTTGGCGAGGTCTGGCGTTCCTACGCCTCCTATACCCACTACGACTACGGATCCCTGCATGGGGAGACCGATGTCGGCCGGATTCGGAACAGCGCCGGAGGCGTGAGCCCTGAGGTGTTCAGGGCCCTGTCGGGTCGCCTGGTGAGCTGGCTCGAGAGAATCTCGGCCTCGCGGGTGGGTGGCAGTGCCTCCCTGCTCGACTGGACCGCGACGGTGGGCCTGGAGGCCGATTTGAAGCGCACGCGCTGGGGACTGGAGGCGACCCGGGACGTGGATCACATGACCGGGGAAAGTTCGGACACCCTGACCGGAACCGCCGGCTGGAAGGTCAACTCAAGGTTCCTCCTGGAACTCCAGCTGGGAGCCACCCGCTCCGAAACCTTCGGCACGGACCGCTTCGCCGGCCTGACCTTCACCTTGCGAACCCGGCCTGGATTCTAGGCCCCTGGCGCCTCCAGGATCACCGGGATCACCAGGGGCCGCGTCTGCGTGGTCTTGCGGATGATCCGGCGCAGGGCCAGCCGCAGCGTGTCCCGGATGGCCTCGCCATTGTTGCGGACCGCCTGCGGCGCCTCCTCATAGGCCTTCCGCGCCACGCCCGCCAGCAGCTCGGCATAGGCCTCGTCATCGGACAGCATCACGAAGCCCCGGCTGAGGATGGTGGGTGTCGCCGCCAGGTCGCCGGTCTGCGGATCCACCAGCAGGGTGGCGAAGACGACGCCGTCCTCCTGGAGGATGAGGCGATCCTGCACCACGCGGGCATCCACCATGTGATCCACGCCCTCGTGCACGAAGCACTTGCCCACTGGCACCCCGCCGGGCATGTCGAGGCGACCGTCCGCGAAGAGCCGCAGGCAGAGGCCTCCGTCCAACAGAGAAATGCGCTCTGGCGACCAGCCCAGCTCCGCCGCCAGCTTGCCGTGGGCCCGCAGGTTCCGGTAGGTCCCGTGGACGGGCACCATCTGGGCGGGCCGGACGGCGCGGATCAGGTCGGCCAGTTCCTCGCGGCTGCCATGGCCAGAAGCATGGACGGGGCCCAGGCCCTCGTTGGAGGTCTCGGCACCCAGGCGCTCCGCCGCGTCGAGCATGCGTGAGATGGACACCTCGTTGCCGGGGATGGCCCGTGCGCTCACCACCAGCCGGTCACCCGGCTCCATGGGCAGGCCCTTCACCTCCCTCCGCAGCAGGCGGGCCAGCCCGCTCATGGGCTCGCCCTGGCTGCCGGTGCAGAGCACCACCAGCTCGCTCTTGCGGAAGAGGTGGGCATCTTTGACGTCCACCAGGATGTCGTCCGGCAGGTCCAGCCGCTTGAGGGAGCGCGCCAGGCCCAGGTTCCGGTCCAGGCTGCGGCCCAGGAGCACCACCTGGCGCCGGAATTCATAGGCCAGGTCCACCACCGTCTGGAGGCGGTGGATGTTGGAGCTGAAGGTGGTGACAAAGAGCCGGCCCTTCGTCTGCTCGAAGGCGGCCTCCAGCCCTTCCCGGCACACGGCCTCCGAGGGGGAGCGCCCGGGCCGGCCCACGTTGGTGGAATCCGCCATGAGCAGGCGCACACCGGCGTCGCCCAGGGCCTGCAAGCGCTCCATGCCGGTGTGGCGGCCATCCAGGGGCTCGGGATCCAGCTTGAAGTCGCCCGAGTGGATGAGCACGCCCTGCGGGGTGTGCAGGGCCAGGGCGCAGGCATCGGGAATGCTGTGGGTCACGGGGATCCACTCAACCTCGATCTCGCCATCGCCCACCTTCACGCGGCCGTAGTCCGCCACTACGTGCAGCAGCCCCGTGTCCAGGCCATGCTCGCGGAGCTTGCCTTCCAGGAGGCCCAGGGTGAAGGCCGTGCCGTAGACCGGGGACCGGCCAGCGCCGGAGGAAGTACGGCAGGGCGCCGAGGTGATCCTCGTGGCCATGGGTGAGCAGCACGGCCTGGAGCCGGTCCGCGAAGGGCTCCAGGTAGGCGAAGTCCGGCACGATGGAATCGATGCCCGGCTGGTCGTCGGAGGGGAACAGCTGGCCGCAGTCCACCAGGAAGAGGCTGCGGGCGCTGTGGACCACCAGCGCGTTCATGCCGAACTCGCCGAGCCCGCCGATGGGGATCAGGCGCAGCTCGTCAGCGGCGGGGGCCTCGGCCCAGGCTTCGAATTCAGACGCTACAGGCATGACGATGGGAACACCTCGGGATGATGAAGGATGAGTTGACGGGTCGCGTCCAGCCAAACCGGAGGCGCGATCACTTCGGCGCGAAGAGCCGAAGCCAGGCCCACACTGGCCAGGGCTTCGGCCGGCAGGTCGCCCTGCCAGTTGTTCGCCAGGGTCTTGCGGCGGTGGGCGAAGGAGCGGTGGAGCACCTGCAGCAGGGCCCGTCGCTCCGGCAGCGAAGGGGCATCAGCGCGGGGCTCGAACAGCACCACCGCCGAGTCCACCTTGGGCGCCGGCCGGAAGGAGCCCGGCCCCAGCTTCACGAGCCGGGTCAGGCGGGCGCACAGCTGGGCCAGCACGGAGAGCGGCCCATAGGCCTTGGTGCCGGGTACGCCCATGAGCTTCTGGGCCACCTCCAGCTGGAACATGAGCACCATGCGCTCCCAGGCGATACCCTCGGTCAGCAGGCGCGCCAGGATGGGCGTGGCGGCGTTGTAGGGCAGGTTGCCGATCACGGACCAGGATTCGCCCTCCGGCAGGGGAACCCGGACCGCGTCCCCCTGCAGCAGGTGGAACTGCGGATGGGTCCCGAATCGTGTGTGGAGCAGTTCACAGGCCTCGGGATCCAGGTCCACGGCCCACAGGGGCCGCCCATCCGCCAGCAGGCGCTCCGTCAGCACACCGGGCCCAGGACCGATCTCCAGCAGGCGTGGGGCTCCCGAAGCGAGCGCCGCCCCCACGATGGTGGCGATGGCCCCCTCGTTCACCAGGAAGTTCTGGCCGAAGGCCTTTTTGGGTCGAAGGCGGGCGATGGGTGAAGGATCCGGCACACCCCAGCGTACCACCTCGGCGCCTCCCTCATGAAAAGGGGCCCTCGCGGGCCCCCTGAGAAATGCTCGTTCGGTCTTGCTAATGGATCGTCCGCCAAGTCCTGACCTTGGGGAACCGCTCGAGTCGGTTGCCCAGGATGGTCTGGAGCTGGATCGTGGTGAGGCTCTGTCCCGGTGCCGGATTGATGGCGGGAACCACCCCGGCCTGCAACACGCCCTGCGTGCCGATGGTGACGAAATCCGAGGCGACCCCCGTCCAGGTGAACTGGGTGCCGCTGGTGCAGGAGACAGTGGTGCGGGAATCCGCGACGATGGGGTTGAGCACGTCGCAGATCAGGTTGGCGTAGGTCTTTCCCGCCCCGCCGATACAGGGATCAGCGGCTTCCGGAGAGAAATAGGAGTAGAACAAGGCCCCGGCGACCACGAGCGGGGAGTTGATGCCCTTGGGGATGAACCCGCCCGAGGCTGCGGGCAGGGGACGGTAATACCCGAGTTTCGGCGTGGAATAGTTGCCCAGGGCATCGTGCGGTGCCAGGTAATAGGTCTCGGCGCCAGGCGTGATCAAGGGGTCGCCCGCCTGGATGGATGAGCTGCTCGGATAGGCATTGAGCAGGGAGCTCTCGGTGATGGCGCCGTCGGTGCTATCCCAGACCTTGTGATCCTGGCGGTCGAAGACCACGGTCAGGCGGTGCTGGGTGGGGGCCGGGTTGGTAGTGGCGTTGTAGAAGTAGTCCAGGGGGTTGTTCCGGTCACCGCTCATCATGGCGATGCCCACGACGGCCGGGGACGGCGCACCGCTCTTGCCTTGGCCCTGGAAATTGCCCACCCGGAACGGCGCGGGCAGGGTGCTGTAGATCGCGTCCTTCCCGGTGGTGTCCTTGGCCACCTTCCGGACCGACCACTCCTCGAGGCTGGAACTGTCCAGGCGGTATCCCACGTAGGGAGCCACCGCCGACACGGCCTGCTTGCCCCAGGACCACAGACCGCCCTTGTAGTCGAGGAAGTAGCTGCGCTGGGCCATGCCCGAGTTCAGGAAGAACTCGAAAGGAACGAGGCCGGCAGAAATGGGACCAGCGTCGGTGCCGCTCATGTCCACGGCCGCCAGCACCTTGCCGGTGTAGACGTCGAGGGCGATGATGGACCGCCCCAGGGGAGTCGGATCGCCCGCCGAATCGAGGAACCGGGCTTCCACCTCCGGGGTGCTGAACCCGCCGCCGAGGAAGACGACGTCCCGCAGGATCCCGTTGAACATGATGCGACCCAGGCCCGGTGTACAGGTGGAGTAGCCCCAGTTCCTCAGGATGTTCTTGACGACGGCGAGGTCGGGGCCACCGATCTCGATGCGCGTGTTCGGGAAGTAGTCCGCCTCATCAGGGATCAGGGACCATTTCATGGTCGGGTTGAAGGGATCGTGGATGTCGAGCGCGTAGTAGCTGCGTCCGCCCTTCCGAAGGCCGATGATGGCGATGGCTCGTTCATTGGTCTTGGCAGGGTCGGGACCGATGTCGAACAGGCCATTGCCGATGCCGCCGGCGCTCGCCGGCAGGTCCAGGAAGTAGATCGAGGGCGTGCCGTCCACCATGAAGCGGTGGGGATTGGTGGGCACATTGATGTAGTTCAGGTTGGCCAGGAAGTCCGTGGGCATGAAGCTCCAGAGCTCATCCACGGAGCCGTTCACCTTCTCCTGGCCGGCATTCGGATCGGGGGCCTGGATCGTGGTCACGTTGGTGACCTCGCCGAAAGCGTGGAGCCAGCCCTGGTTGGTGCCGACGAGCAGCAACCGGAAGCGGTTGGTGATGCCCGTGGCGGTGGAGATGGTGCCGCTCAGGGTGCTGGGCAGGCTGTTCTTCACGTCATCGAACTTGTATTCGAGCACCCCGGGGCTGGAGTTCACGATGTCGCCCATGATGGTCGCGCGGTTCGTGGTCGGACGACCCAAGGCATCGAGGGTCAGGCTGGTGTCGCCCCCGGCGACGAACTGGATCACCTGCTGTTTGGCTGAATCGGTGGCATAGCTGGTGGCCACGAAATTCTTCAGGCCTGCCGTCGGGTCGGTGTAGGCCGTCCCGGTATCGGAAAAGACACTCAGGCCTGGCTCCGGATTGGCGCTGGTGCCCGGAATGCGGGTGAACAGCTTCCGCGCGCTCCAGAGGCGGTTGTTGCGCAGGGCATTGGCCGTGGACCAGATGGCCGTGGAGGAATCAACCACCGTGGCCAGGTTGTCCGTCTTGTCGACGATCAGGGTCTGGTCATTGACCTGACGCGTGCCGAACATCATCAGGTCGCCCGGCCAGATCGAGCCGCCGTTGGATGGTGGCCGGAACTGCCCAAGGTAGACCTGCTTGCCGTAGGCGGCGCCGATGAAGGGCAGGTTCGGGTTGCTGGTGGCGTTGGTATTGGAGGGCCCGGTCGCAGACAGGATGGCCTTGTCCAGGTCGGAGGCCAGCTTTTCGGGGCTGTTCGCATCGAAGAAGTAGATGGACCCGTCCTTCTTCTTGCCCGTGGTCGGGTCATTGGGGTCGGGCACCCATTCGAAGGGAGTCAAGGTGGACACGTCCGTCCAGGTCGACATGCTCGGATCGCCCAGGGCGGCCCCCAGGAAGAGGGCCCGCTTGGGGCTGATCCCGGTGTCCTTGTAGCTGCCGTAAAGGCTCACGCCCACGGTCATGGTGGTGATCAGGTGGGGTTTGCTGAACAGGGTGCTACCGCGCTTGCCGATGGCGAAGGGGAGGAAGCTGGACGGCGTCCCCGACACGGTACCGGTGGGGAGCAGCGGGTCCAGGTGGCCGGAGTTGATCGCGCCCAGGGCGGGGTCCGCCATGTGGGCAGCGATGCCGCAGAAGGTGAACAGGTTCCAATAGGAGCCGTACCGGTCGACGCTGCTCTTCGAGGTGATGATCGCCTGGTTGCCAGCCAGGGCGTTGATGGTGACCTTCCCATTGGCGGATCCCAGATAGGGCGATCCCGTGTTGGCGTTGTTGGTGCCGGTTCCGTTGTTGTCGATGCCGTCCGTGAACAGGATGAGGAAGTGGTTCATGCACTGGGAGGGAGCCTGGCTACCGGTCTCGAATTCGTTGAAGACGCTGTTGGGATCGGTGAACTGGGCCAGGGCCCGGGCGGTCGCATAGGTCAGGGGGGTGTTGTTGCCCGCGCACAGGGCGGCGATGCGGGTCATCCCGTTGATCGAGTTGCTGGGATTGGTGCTGGTGTTGTTCAACAGGCGCCAGCCGGAGTCGGTTCCAGTGACCGTGTTGGTGGTGGGGTCTGTGGTACTCAAGGTGGACTTGGAGTTATTGTCGATGGTGGTGGCGGCACCAGCATTGGATTCCCCTGAGGGGTCGAGAAAGCGGAAGGCCCAGATCACCTTGTCCTGGTACTGGATCCAGGTCTCGATGGCTGCGCGCTTGACGGCCTGCACGCGCGTGAAGGGCGGGATCACATTGGTGGCGGCCGCCTGGGAGACTTCATTCACATAGTTGCCGTTGAGGTCGTACTGCGGGACCGGCAGCGTGTCACCGCTGGACATGTTGCCGTACCCCTTGCCCCAGTTGGAGTTGCCTTGGCCACCCGCAAGCGAGGCATCCAGGGCATCGAAGACGATGTACTTTCCGGCATAGGTGCCATTGGCGTACTTGCCCGTGAAGAGCCAGTCCACGTAGCGCGTGTTGTAGTCCACATGGCTGAGGGTGGTGGTGAGGTTGGTGCTGTTGGCCCCGCTGAGGACATAGGAGCCACCGCTGAGCTTGTAGGTGAGGTCGAGTTCCATGGCCTGGCCGCTGCCCACGGTCGTGGCGCCACGGGTGACCAGATCCGGGGTCGTGCGGGAGGAGAGCGGATTACCCGTGGACGAGCTGTTGGTGAGCTTCCAGGGGATGGGTATGTCGATGGTGCGCAGCTTGCCACCGTCATTGTATTGGAATCGGGCATGGCTGGCGGCACGCACCCAGTTCCGCACATCCGCCGCCCCGGCGGCAGCGCCATAGAAGCCACTGCCCGTGTCCGCCGCTGCGGCATCTGATGTGGAGACCACGGAGCCATCTGGCTTGACAAGGGCGATGCTGTAAAGGGTGCCGACGTTGTACCCGGAGAGCTTCGCCGTCACTGGATAGACCGTGGACGGGGGGTTCACGGCTGGGGCGGTCCATACGCCGGTGGTCGAGATGGTCGTGACCTTCGGTCCACTGACCGACCAGTTGACTCCGGTGTTGGTCGTCCCCCAGGAAGCCAGGGAGATCGGGTTCCCGTATCGATCCGTGGCCCGCAGGCTCACGGTGGCCTGGAAGGTGTAGGCCGTTCCAGGATTGAAGATTCCGGGATTGCCCACCGCCGTGATGTTGGTGATGCTCGTATAGAGGTACTTCCGGGAGGAGCCGGACCCCTGCTGCTCGCGCTGCTCTCCGGAATTGTAGGGGTTGCTCATGCTTCCGCCCACGGTCACGTCCACCGTGGCATAGACTGCATTGTTCTCCTTGGAGGTCACCTTGATGGTGTAGGTGTTGGCCCCCACCCCCGCGAAAGGATCCAGCGTGAAATCGATGCTCCCCCCATTCGCCGCGGTGGTGGAGGTCGTGTTCGGGAAGAGCGGGTGGTACATCAGCGCTTCCATGGAGCCCGAGAAGTCGAAGATGGTGATGACCTCGGGCTTCACCTTGGCGTTGCTGGACTGCTGGTAGAGGTCCAGGAAATCCGTGTTGCCGACCTGGAGCCGGGGATCCAGCTGGGCCTGGAGCGGCAGGGCCAGGACGAGGAGGCCAAGGAGGCCCCTGAGCAGGCGTGAAAGGGAGGCGGGTGCGAAGGGTCATGGCGCCACTCCTTGTCTAATTAGTGACGGGGGTCGAGATCCAGGCTTCCTTGGAGTGGAAGAACCTGGTGGCGAGCAGTCCGGAACCCACCTGGACCTGGCTGTCCGAGCGCAGGGCCCAGAGATCCGGCGCCTGCTTCGATTCGGTGCCCTGGGCGGGCGAGAAGGAGGCGGGTCCGGTGCCCTGGCTCATGTTCATGATGGGCAGCTTCCCCATCCTGGTCAGGGCGACGGTATAGCCCTGCGTGGTGCCGCTTACGGCGCCGATGACCATGTCGGTGGGCGGCGTCGGCAGGGTGGCGGTCGGGTAGAGCCCCTGATCGATGGGGCTGTAAGCGCGTCCTGCCAGGGTATCGTCCTGGGCCAGCTTGCTTTTCAGGTTGGCGAGGCCAAGGGCGGTCCCGGTTGAACTGGGGCTATTCTTGGCGTCCATCCAGTAGACCGACCACTCGATACCCGAATCGGCCACATTCCGGGCCATGGAGCCCTGGCGGCTGGTGCCGGAGATGGCGAGTTCCCGGATGGCGTTCTTGGACATGCCCATGGCTGCCACGGTCAGCAGCACCAGAAGCATGAGCGTCACGATGATGGTGATGCCCCCGGCCTGGGAATCATGAAGCGTGCGGGTGGAATTGGACATATGGATACCCCTAGTTCATCGACAGGCCGAAGTGCCTGGGCACGATGACCAGGCTCTGGGTGAAATCCTTGTAGGCCGCGCTGGTCAGCGGGGTGGCCGAGTACTCGGCGCGCTTCACGGCGGTGCGGGTGGTGATGTCCAGGCGCACCAGAGTGGGAATGGAGCGGATCCAGTCTTCCCTCCCCTGGGTCGTCTGGTAATCCTGCCGCCCGGCCGAGGCGAGCTGGGTGTCCAGCTCGGCGCGAAGGCCGTTGTTCCAACCGGCCGCCAGGCCGGTGTAGGTCTTCCCGTAGCCGGCCCAAGTCTGGCCAGAATCGGCGCTCAGGTAGGCTTTGAAGCCGGCCACGTTTTCCGCGACGATCGACTCCTGGGCCGCATCAGCCACGAAGCCGGTGGCGTCATAGGTGCCCTGGTCCCGCACCAGGCAGGGCACGCCCGTCGCCTTCTGCGGGTCGAAAAGCTTCATCTTCACGCTGTAGCGGACCACCTGAGCGGGACGGAAGAACAGCACATCACTCCCGAGGATGTGCTTGGCCTTCGGAGGCGCGCCCGAGGGCCCTGTTCCAGTGGTGCCCACCGTGGGGCTAGCCCCCAGCTGAATGGTCAGGCTCGCCCCCGATAAGGTGGGCGCACCCTGGACGAAGAAGGTTTCCCAGGCATCCTTGAACACCACGGAATAACCCTGCTTGATCATGGCCGCGTAGGAAGCATCCTTGCAGTCGATGGTGAAGGTGCTGTCAATGGCCGGATCCGGAGCGACGCCGGCCAGCACCAGCTCTGCCGCATTGCGGGCCAGGTTCTTGCCCGCGCCCGCGCCGCCCGTGCCGGACAGGGTGCCCTCGAAGGGCAGTGGTTCGTCCAGGTAGAAGAAGAGCTGATCCGCCGCGGCCGGATCGTCGGCACCAGCACCGGTGATCGCCACGTTCGGGATGATGTAGAAAGCCGGATTCGTCGTGCTCAGCTTCGGTGGGGAAGACAAATCGCTCAGGTAGAGGCCGGCATGGTTGAGGTCGTCGTACAGCAGGTCGATGGACATGCGGTTCCGCCGGGCGCTGGAGATGCCCTCGCTGGATGTGGACAGGGTGGTGACGCTGGACTTGAACACGTTGGCCATGCCTGCCATCAGGATGCCGATGAACAGGACGGCCACCAGCAGCTCGACCAGGGAGAAACCGGATGCCTCGTGACGACCATGTCTAGCCATGGAGGACCCTCCGCGTGAGCGTGACCGTGCGGGTGACGGGTGTGTTGGTGGTGGGATTGACGACGTCGGCGAAGGTCACCGTGACCGTGAAATCCGAGATGCTCCCGGTTCCTGCCGCCAGGGCGGAGACCGGGACACGCCGCATGGCCACGGTATAGAACGGGGTGCTTTCAGCGGGATCCGCAGAGGCGGTGATGGGCACCTGGCCCTTGAGGTTGAAGGTGAGTGGGGTGGCCAGCACGGTCTTGTCCACAAAGGCAAGGTTGGGCAGCGCAGCGGCGACCTTGTACTGGCTATCGGTGATGTTCAGCCAGGACAGGCGCCCCTCCATCTCGATGCGGTCCATCACGGCCTCCCCCACCTGGATCGCCGTGGCCAGGCTCTTGCCGCCCCTGGCCCCCTTCAGCGACATGACCTGGAGCAGGGTCAGGCCCATGACTCCGATGGCGAGGATGAAGGCGGTCATCAGCATCTCGACCAGGCTGAATCCCTGTTCGCCGGGGGAGGGTTTCAATCGTATCGCCCGCATCAGATCCTCCTCCATTTCCCGTCTCCGTTGGCGGCGCCGGGATTGTAGAACCGGTAGACGGTGGCGCCGTTGTTCTGGACCACGATCAGCCCCATGGCGCCCGCGGGGACGGCGAAGCCGCCGGCCGTGCTCACCACCTGGATCATGAAGCTGTTGTTGAACCGCTTGTTGGCGCCGCTGATGGTGACCTGGTTCAAGGCCCCCTGGAACAGGTTGTTGGCGGCGGTGACGGCCGCCTGGAAGCTGGCATCCGACTTGAACGGCTCGACCGTGGTCAGATCCTCGTTCTGCTTGCCCGAGGCATTGGCCTGCATGGCGTTGTTCCACCACGGGGAGCCGTTGACAGCCACGCCCACGTTCATGTACTCGCGGCTGTTCGAGAGGGTGAAGATGGGCGCCACCGTCTTTTCGGCATCCGTGGGGCTCGCCGGCGGCGCGGTGATCACAGTCTGGATGGCCAACGAGGTCTGGGTCGCGACCCCTCGGGCGGCCTGCAGGGGATTGGCCGAGGCCGCATCCCATTGGCCCCAGGTCACGATGGCCACGTCCCGTCCTGAGGTCGCGGCGTACTTGTGGGCATCCATGATGGCGCCCTCCAACTCGTCCAGGACGACCCGCACCGAGTTCCCGCCGCGATTCCCGAGCATGGTCACGCCCGCGATGCTCAGGATGGCCACGATGGCCAGCACGACGAGAAGTTCGATCAGGGAGTACCCCGAGGGGCCAGACCTGAGTGCGCGGGTGGATGCCATGACAGCCTCGTGTCTTGAAGGAAAGGATCGAGGGAAGAGGACCTGGGCGTGATAATGATTTATTTTCTTTTTTTTCAGCGAATTATGAATCAAGAAACAACAAGCAATAAATTGGCTTGGGGTACATGTATATTTTTTATACATCATCCAAACTGGATGGGATCCCGATCCAGGCTGATGGGCCCGGATGGATCCAGGGGGTGCCGTGCCAGAACTTCGCCCAGGGCGCCCCGCCCTCCCTTCAGCAACAAGTGCATGCGCCAGCGGTCGCGGATCCTAGGAACCGGCGCTTCCAATGGGCCCAGCACCTTCAGGCCGGGTACGGACAATCGCTGTCGAAAGCCATCAAGGGCCTCCTTGGCCTCCCGCGCCGTGTCGGCCTCGGCGCGGTAGAGGGAGAGGGCGGTGAAGGGCGGGTAGCCCAGGCCCTCGCGGAAGGGCAGCTCCGAGGCGGCAAAGCCCTCGAAATCCTGGGCCAGGGCGAACGTGATGGCCGGGTGCTCGGGTGAATAGGTCTGGAGGATCACGCGACCCGGCAGCTCGGCACGGCCCGCCCGGCCGGCCACCTGGGTGAGCAGCTGGAAGGTCCGTTCCGAGGCCCGGAAGTCAGCGACCTTGAGCCCCTGATCAGCGTTGAGCACACCCACCAGCGTGAGTCCGGGGAAGGTGTGCCCCTTGGCCAGCATCTGCGCCCA
>JADKCH010000020.1 GCA_016714685.1 Candidatus Geothrix odensensis | reverse complement strand
CAGAACAAGAACACCTCCACCCCTGATCTGGGGCGCCACGGCGCTTCGGCGCCCTGGGCGTCGTCGCCACCTATGCCGCAGCCGGTCCCGAGCGCTTGGGCCAACTGGATCCTCTGGTTCGTCCTGATGTTCACCTGGCCCTGGCGCCCTCTTCATCGTGGCCCTCGAGCACCTGGTGAGCGCCCGCTGGAGCGTGCCCATCCGCCGCATCCCCGAGCGCCTGGCCACCTGCTGCTGCCCGCCATCCCCGTGGGCCTCATCGCCCTGGGCGCCATCCCCGTGCTCTACCCCGGTGCCCGGCCCGAGGCGGCCCACCATCCCATCCTGGCCGGCAAGGCCTTCTGGCTGAGCCTGCCCTTCTTCTCCGTGCGCACCCTTATCGCCTTCGGGCTCTGCCTCCTGGGGCTGGCCGTGCTGGTGGGGGGCTCCCTGAAGCAGGACGGCACCAAGGATCCCGCCTTCAATATCCGGGCCCGGAAGTTTCGCCCCCGCCTTCACGGCGATCTTCGCCCTGGTCATCACCCTCATCGCCTTCGACTGGATCTCTGGGCTCACCCCGGAGGCACAGCGACATCTTTGGGGTCTGTGTCTTTGCAGGCGCCTTCCTCAGCGGCCTGGCGGCCACCGCGCTGTCGGTGCTCTACCTCCAGGACCGGAACCGCCTGGAGGGCGTCAAGGAGACCACCTCTACAACCTGGGCGCCTTCCTCTTCGGCTTCACCGTGTTCTGGTCCTACATCGGCTTTGCCCAGTACATGCTGATGTGAGATGCGAATCTGCCTGATGAGGTCATCTACTACAAGGTCCGCCTGGCCGGCGCCTGGCGCGTCATCACCATCTCCCTCGCCTTCCTGCACTTCGTCCTGCCCTTCTTCGCCTTGGTGACCCGGGATTCGAAGAAGGATCCCAAGCGCCTGCGCCGCGTGGCCTGCCTCATGCTCGGTGCCCACGTGCTGGACATGTACTGGCTCATCTTCCCCGATGCTCGGCGCCAAGCCCACTTCTCCTGGCCCGAGATCAGCTTGCCCTCTTCTTCCTGGGTGGGATCCTGCTTGGGTCCGCGGCGCCATGCAGAAGGGCGAGGACATGCCCGTCGGTGATCCCTTCCTCCGCGAGGGTCTGGAGTTCCAGCTATGAAGCTCAACGACTACCTCTCCCCGGAGGAGCTGAAGCGCTCGCCTCCGCCCTGCTCTTGGTGCTGGGTTTCATCGCTATCGCCGCCTTCTTCGGCTTCACCGTGGTGCCCGGCCTGCGCTACCAGGCCCACACCACCGACACCTCCGTCCAGGCCGTGCAGGGCGAGACCGGCTGGCTGGACCCGACGGAGTATCCCGCGGTGGCCCGGGAGGTCATCCCCCCCATCGACCCCAAGACCGTCATGACCCCCAATCCTGAGCTTCTGGCCCGGGGGAAGGCGCTCTACGACCAGAACTGCGCCACCTGCCACGGGGCGGAGGGCAAGGCGATGGCGCCGCCGGCAAGGGCTCAATCCCAAGCCACGCAATTTCGCGGAAAAGGCGGGCTGGAAGAACGGCACCCGGGTCGAAGACATCTACAAGACCCTGGAGGAGGGCATCAAGGGCAGTTCCATGGTGTCCTATAACTACCTGCGCAAAAAGGACCGCATGGCCCTGGTGCATGCGGTGCAGGCCATGGGCTCGTACGATCACGGCGCCAGCGACCCCAAGGCCCTCGCCAACCTGGAGAAGCTCTTCGCCAGCGCCGGCGAGGTCATCCCCAACCGCATCCCCGTGAGCCGGGCCGTCACCATCCTCTGCCGGGAGTACGCGGAAGCCCGTCCCCAGCCCGCCCCCACGACGCTTCGCTGATCCCATGACCACACCTTCGCTTCGTCCACTTCTGCTCTGCTTCACGCTCGCCGCCATGGCGGTGGGTCCGATGCCCGTGCAGGCGCAGTCCCCGGCTCCGACCTTCACCCCCGAAGAGGTGGGCATCAACGAGAAGCTGGGCACCACCATCCCCCTCGACCTCGAATTGAAGGACGAGGACGGCAGGACCGTCACCCTGCGCCAGCTCATCGACAAACCCACCATCCTGACCCTCAACTACTTCCGCTGTGCTGGCATCTGCACCCCCAGCTGGCCGGTGGCCGAGGTGCTGAACCGCAGCGCTGTGCCCGGCCAGGACTTCCAGGTGCTCACCGTGAGCTTTGATGAGCGGGATGTTCCGGAGGTCGCCGCCCAGAAGCGGACCAACTACCTCGGCGAGATCACCTTGCCCATCCCCCCGCCGCCTGGCGTTTCCTGACGGGACCCGGTGCAACCACCAAGGCCCTGGCGGACGCCGTGGGGTTCAAGTTCAAGCGGGACAAGGATGACTTCGTCCATGCCGCCGCCATCATCTTCATCAGCCCCAAGGGCCAGGTCACCCGCTACATGTATGGGGTCTCCTACCTGCCCGCCGATCTGCAGCTGGCGGCCCAGGAGTCGGCCCGAGGGGAGGCCCAGCCCACCATCAACAAGTTCCTGAAGTTCTGTTTCAGCTATGACCCCGTCGGGCGCAAATACGTGCTGAACACCACCTCCCTCGGCGCCATCGTCATCACCCTGGCGTCCCTGGTCTTCGTGTTCACACTGACCCGCAGGGGGCGCAAGTCCAAGTCGGAGGAGGGCCAATGAGCACGCATGCAACCAAGGCACAACCGAGCTACCTGGTGGATACCGGGACTCGGACGGGCCTCATGGCCTGGCTGACCACCACGGACCACAAGCGCATCGGCCTGCTCTATCTGTACTCGATGATCACGTTCTTCTTCGTGGGCGTCGGCGTCGCCTTCGTCATGCGCCTGGTGCAGCTGACCACGTTCCAGCACCTGATCACCGCCCAGACCTACAACGCCCTGTTCACGCTTCACGGCGTGATCATGATCTTCCTGTTCGTGATTCCGGGTCTGCCGGGCCGTCTTCGGAATTTCTTCCTGCCCATCCTCATCGGCGCCAAGGACGTGTCCTTCCCCGCCTCAACCTGGCGTCCTGGCATTTCATGGCCGGCGCCATCCTGGCGATCCTCTCCCTGTTCACGGACGGAGGCGCACCGGACACGGGCTGGACCTTCTACGCCCCCTTCAGCCTGAAGACCGGCACCAACGTGAGCCTGGCAGTCTTCGCGGCCTTCATCCTGGGCTTCTCCTCCATGCTCACGGGCATCAACTTCATCACCACCATCCATCGCCTGCGGGCGCCTCGGCATGCAGTGGTTCCGGATGCCCTGATGTGCTGGGCGCTCTATTCCACCTCGTGGATTCAGCTCCTGGCCACTCCATCCTGGCCATCACCCTGGTGCTGGTCATCCTGGAGCGGTTCTTCGGTATCGGGATATTCGGATCCGACCAAGGGCGGCGATCCCCTGCTCTACCAGCATCTCTTCTGGATCTACTCGCATCCGGCGGTCTACATCATGATCCTGCCCGCCATGGGCGCCATTTCCGAAATCATCCCCACCTTCACCAAGCGCCCCATCTTCGGCTACAAGGCCATCGCCTTCAGCTCCATGTCCATCGCCGCCGTGGGCAGCCTGGTCTGGGCCCACCACATGTTCACCTCGGGCTTGAGCGGCATGGCCCTCATGCTCTTCTCGCTGCTGACGATGGTCGTGGCCGTCCCCAGCGCCATCAAGGTCTTCAACTGGGTGAGCACCCCTGCTAGGAGCATCGATTTCCAGCCCCCTCCCCTCTTCGCCCTGACCTTCATCTTCCTCTTCTGCATCGGTGGTCTCACCGGCGTCATGCAGGGGGCCCTGGCCATCAATGTGCACATCCACGACACCTATTTCATCGTGGGGCATTTCCACTATGTGATGTTCGGCGGTACGGCATGGCCCCTCTTCGCGGCGCTGCTGTATTGGTTCCCGAAGATGTGGGGAAGATTAGCCCAAGAAGGCCATCTACGCCTCCTGGTTCCCCATGTTCATCGGCTTCGACATGCTGTATTTCGGGATGATGATCCTGGGCATGATGGGCATGCCGCGCCGCTATTACGTGCATCTGCCCCAGTTCCACACCATGCATGTGGTGGCCACCGTGGGCAGCTGGCTGCTCATCCTCGGCCTCCTGATGTTCTTCGGAGCCCTGCTCTACGCCATCTTCAAGGGCGAGAAGGCCGAGGACAATCCATGGGGCGGCGTCACGCTGGAATGGACCATCCCCAGCCCCCCGCCACTTGAGAACTTCGAAGAAATCCCCACCATCACCCACGGCCCCTACCACTTCGAGCAGCAGGAGTCCAAATGAGCACGAAGCAGGAGCGGAGTGCCACTTTGCCTGGTGAAGCCCCGCAGGGGTTCCGCACAGGAGGTGCGGAATGAGCGGCCACGTTCATCGCGATGACTTCGGCGCGCGCCTGGGCATGTGGTTGTTCCTGGTCACCGAAATGGTGCTCTTCGGCGGGCTGTTCATCGGCTATTCCTACATGCGCTACCGCTACCCGGCCGAGTTCCACCATGGCGGCAGCGAGCTGAACGCCACGCTGGGCATCATCAACACCCTGGTCCTGCTCACGAGCAGCCTCACGGTGGTGCTGGCCATCGTAGCGGTGCAGCGGGCCGAGAAGAAACGCGCCCTGGCCTTCCTGGGAACGACCCTCGGCCTGGGTCTCGTCTTCCTGGTCATCAAGGGCTTCGAGTGGTCCGCGAAATTCCATCACGGGCTGTATCCCAGCTCCCACCACCTGTCGACCCTGCCTCCAGGGGAGCAGGTCTTCTACGGCCTCTATTTCACGATGACGGGCCTGCATGGCCTCCACGTCATCGCTGGGCTCTCGGTCCTCGGGGTCATGTTCTGGTGGGTCGCCACGGATCGCATTCGCCAGGATCGCTATGTCCACCTTGAAAACGGCGGCCTCTACTGGCACCTCGTGGACGTGATCTGGATCTTCCTCCTCCCGCTGTTCTACCTGGCCGCTTGATATCCTCCGGGGGTCCCGCGCTTCGCGCACACCCCCGGAGCCCCCACCTCGCCTCCAGTCAAGCTGGCGGCTCGGTCCGAGGAACCCCCCATGACTGAACACACCGAACACACTGCCGAGCATGCCGAGCACGCTGGCTACGGCACCTTCATCAAGATCTGGGTGATCCTGGTGGTCCTTACGGGCTGCCTGGTGGGGGTCAGCCACCTCGGGCAAACCGCCGCCGTCTGGGGCCTGCTCACCTTGACCCCGCTCAAGGCCGGGCTGGTCTTCTACTACCATGCACCTGAAGTGCGAGGGGCCGTTGTTCAAGGTCGTGGTCCTGGTGACCCTGGGCACGCTCCTGATCTTCTTCGCCCTGTTGTTCTCTGACGTCGCTTTCCGCTGAGGCTCCATGGACTGGATGAACCAAGCCGCCGTATCGGCCCAGAAGTCCGACGCGGTCTTCTTCTACGTGTTCGGGCTGTCGGTGGTCTTCCTGATCGGCATCACGGCGCTGATGATCTACTTCGTGGTGCGCTACAGCAAGAAGCGCAACCCGGTGGCCTCGCAGATCGACGGCCATGTGGGCCTGGAGGTTGTCTGGACCGTCATCCCCCTCGTGCTGTTCCTGTCGATCTTCTACTACGGCTGGACCAACTACGAGTACATGAACCAGGCGCCCCGGGATGCCATGGCCGTGAAGGTGACCGCCCGCCAGTGGAGCTGGTCCTTTGAATATCCGAATGGCAAGCAGAGCAAGGTGCTGTTCGCCCCCATCGGCAAACCCATGAAGATGGAGGTCCGCAGCGCCGATGTGGTGCACGGGTTCTACGTGCCCTCCTTCCGCATCAAGATCGACGCCGTTCCCAGCCGCACCAATTCCACCTGGTTCCAGGCCACCAAGGTCGGTTCATATGACATCCAGTGCACGGTGATCTGCGGCGTGGACCACAGCCTCATGCTGAGCAAAGTCATCGTGGTGCCCGAGGACGAGTTCAAGGCCTGGTACTTCGGTGGCGAGGACGCCCCCGAGCCTGGCAAGAGCTTCCGCGCCTCGGAAGCCCACCCCGACCTCAAGGACCTCCCCCAGGGCCTGGCCGTGCTGACCGCCAAGGGCTGCCTCGCCTGCCACTCCGTGGATGGCAAGCCCAAGGTTGGCCCCACCCTGAAGGCCCTCTACGGGCGCGATGAGCAGATCCTCATGGCGGGAACCATGAAGGTCATCCAGGTGGATGACGCCTACCTGCGCCGCTCCATCACGCACCCCATGGATCAGGTGGTGCGGGGCTACCCGAACGCCATGCCCAAAACCCAGCTCACCGAGCAGGAGCTGAACGAGGTCGTCCGCTACATCAAGACCTTGAACTAGGAGCCTACTCTTGAGCGTGGCCGCCCTTCCCGCCCAGAAATCCCATCCGGTCTCGACCTTCCTGGAGTTGACCAAGCTCCGCATTTCGGGGGCTTCTACCTTCACGGCGGCGGCGGGCTATGTGGCCTTCCTCCGCGGCGCGGACATGGGCCTGGTGACCACCCTCCTAGGCATCCTGCTACTGGCCATGGGCAGCAGCGCCCTGAACGAGGTGCAGGAGCACCGCTTCGACGCCCTGATGCCCCGCACGGCGAACCGGCCCATCCCCCGGGGGGACCTGTCCCCGGCCCAGGCCGCAGTCATCGCCACGGTGATGGCCGTCTGCGGCTTCCTGGTGCTGTGGCTCGCCCACAACCTCACCTCGGCCCTGCTCGGGGCCCTGGCCCTGGGCTGGTACAACGGCTTCTACACGCCCCTGAAGCGCGTCAGCGCCTTCGCCGTGGTGCCGGGCTCCCTCATCGGCGCCCTGCCCCCCGCCATCGGCTGGACCGCGGCCGGCGGCAGCGTGGCCGACCCCTCGGTACTGGCCCTCGCCTTCGTCTTCTTCATCTGGCAGGTGCCCCATTTCTGGCTGCTCGTGGGCCTCCACGCCGAGGGCTATGAGGAGGCCGGTTACCCCACCCTGGTGAGCGTCTTCGGGCGCCCCCGCCTCTCGCGCCTCACCTTCACCTGGACCTGCGGCACCGCCGCCGCCTGCGGCCTGCTGCCCATGTTCCGCGTGCTGGTGTCCTGGCCTGCAGAGGTCATGCTGGGCCTCGGCGCCGTCTGGCTCATCGCCGGTTCCCTGCCCCTGCTGAGGCCGGGCCAGGATGCGGCCCTCTACCGGCGCGTCTTTATGAACATCAACCTCTTCGCCCTGGTGCTCACCGCCGCCGTCATCCTCGATCCGTTCTTCGCGCGGTAGGCCCCGGACAGGGCTGCGGTACACTGCCGGTCATGCCCACCCAGTCTCGATTCGAAGCCCGCACGGTCCCTACATGGACGTGACACGCTTCCTCGGAACCCACCGCTACACCTGGCTCACCGAGCTGAGCCGCAGCGAGGGCTGTTCCTGGCACCTCATGCGGCGCGACGTGGATGGCACCCGCTTCCTCGCGCAGATCTGGGCGCCCCTGCCCACGGACCGCGACCTCGACCACATCCGCGACACCTTCCTCGCCCGGTACCTGGATGCGACGCCGCTGGACCCTGTCATCGGCCACCTCGGCTTCGATGGGGAGCAGGCCTGGTATCTCCAGGCGATCCAGGGCACGCCCCTGTCGCGGCTCTGGGCCGGCTGGGGCGAGGCACAGCGGGAGGCCCTGCTGACTCACCTTGGCCAGCAGCTTGGGCGGGATCCCCACCCCCGGTTCCTGCATCCCGAGGTCATCACATTCCGGCCCGGCCTCACCCAGGTTCCCCGGGTCATCGGCGAGGCCCCCTGGGGGCTGGAAGTGGTGACGGGGTTCCTGCCCCAGACGGCCCCGGTGCCGGCGCTATCGGAGGACCTGCCCTGGAACCATCCGCGGGACCTCTCCGAGCCATTGGCCCGCCCCCTCCGGGGCCGCACCCAGGAACTCCCCTACCTCAAGTCCCTCATGCTGGGCTTCAGCGCCCCCATCCCCATGGAGCGCATCGTCCTGCTCCAGGGCGAGGAGGGCGTGGGCAAGGAGCACCTGGCCTCTTTCGCCTGCGCCGTGGCCGAAGGCGAGGGAATCTGGGTCCACCACCTCGCCGCCTCGGCCGATGAAACGCCGGGCCGGTTCCTGGGACGACTCCTCGAAGCCCTGCTCATGGGCAGCGAGGTGGATTTCTACGCCGAGCACCCCGAAGCCGCCAAGACCCTGTCCCTGCGGGTCCAGGCCTTCGCCTTCCTCACCGGCGGCCGCCATGTGAACGGCCAGGAGGCCGGGCCGGAGCCGGAGGAGGTCAGAGCGGCCCTGGAGACCCTGGATTTCGCCGGGCTCCAGCACCACCGGCTCATCCATCTGTCGGGCCTGGACCGCGCCACCCCCGGCGTGTTGTCCCTCATCCGGGAACTCATCCACGCCTCCGCCCTGCCCTGGCTGCTGTCGCTCACCACCGGCGCCCAGGGGGCGGGGCTCAAGCCCCTCATCGCCCAGCTGCGGGGCGAGGCGGCCGCGGCGCTGGTGGGCGTGAACCGCCTGGAGGACGAGGACCTGCGCCTGGTGCTGGAGGACCTCCTCGGGCAGCACGACCTGCCCGAGACCTTCCGCCACGACCTGATCACCCAGAGCCTCGGCAATCCCGGCCTGCTCCGGAATTTCCTGGAGCTGGCCCACCAGTCCGGAACCCTGACCTGGGAGCGGAACCGGTGGTCCCTGGTGCCGGGCCAGCCCACGACCCTGCGGGCCGAAGAGGACCTGATGCGCCAGATCTTCCTCGGCCGGCTCCAGCGGCTGCCGGCCGCCTCGGCCACCCTGGTGCGCCTGCTGGCCCTGGCCGAGCGGCCGCTGCCATCCCATGCGCTGGGACGGTTGCTCGGGCTCCAGGACGAGGCGCTGGAAGACGCCCTGCATGGCGCCGTGGGGTCCAGGCTGGCCCAGCTCCAGCGGGGCCACGCCCTCATTCCCGACCCGCGCTGGCGGGAGCTGGTCCTGGCCCACACGCCCCAGCCCGAGCTCAAGCGGCTGGCCCGGGCCCTGTCCGCCGCCTTCCAGGAGCAGGGCTGGGACTGCCCGGTCCCCCTGCAGTCGCTGGCCTCGGACGAGGCGACCGCGCTGGCCTCGGTGCTCGTCTCCCTCGACCACGCCACCAGCAGCTCTCCCGAGGAGCTGCGGCGGATCGTGGGCCAGGCCCTCCAGCTCAAGCCCGCGCCCCGCGAGGAGGCCCGGCTCCACGAGCACCTGGCCGATGCCTGGGCCGCCGGGGTCCGCCTGCCCGACGAGGCCGCGGAGCGCTCCCCCTTCGAGGAGGCCCTCCTCTCCCTCGGCCAGGCCCTCGGCGCACTGGCCCATGGCCTCAACCATGAGGAGTCCCGTCTCGCCGCCGCGCGCCTCTTCCGCAAGCGGGCCACCCTGCTCCTGCGCCTGCGGCGGCCGGCCGAGGCCCAGGAGGCGCTCCAGTTCGCCGCCGAGCGGTTGGCGGACCACCCCCTGCACCCCGAACAGCCCCGCCTGCGCCTGGCCCTCGGCCAGCTCCACTTGCTGCAGGGCCACCTCACCAAGGGCATCCGGGCCCTGGAGGAGGGGCTGCATCCCCAGGGCGGCTTCAAGCCCCTGCCCCAGGACCAGGCCGCCCTCATGCTCGCCCTCGGGCAGGCCCTCGCCGGGCAGTCCCAGTTCCTGCGGGCCGCCACCATGCTGCAGTCGGCCCAGCGCATGCTCGAGCACGCCCAGGACTTCCGCAGCCTGGTCTCGGTGCAGATCGCCCTCGCCCAGGTCCGGCTCGCCCAGGGCCAGTCCGAGGCCTGCATCCACCTCCTGCGGGAGGCCCTGCAGACTGCCCGGATGCAGGGCGACACCACCCTCCAGGCCAGGGGGCACCTGGCCCTGGGCATGGTCCGCAGCATTCAGCAGTTCCTCGGCCCGGCCCTGTCCCACCTCGACCGGGCCCTGGCTCGCGCCCAGCGCCTGGGGGACCCGGCGCTCGTCTCGCTCATCCAGATCTGGCGGGCCCGGACCTTCGCCGCCATGGGCGACTCCGTGGGCGCCGACCACGCCCAGTTCCAGGCCCTGGCCACCCAGCCGCCCCTCCTCTCCCCTGAGGAACAGGGAGACCACCTCTTCCTCCAGGGCGAGGTGGCCCGGTTCCGCAGCGCCTGGCGGGACACGGCCCGTCTCTTCCGTGCCGCGGCCGAGCACTACGAATCCACGGGCCTGCTCTGGCGCCAGCGCCTGGCCCAGCTCCGCTACAGCCAGGCCATGGCCCGCGAGGCCCGCCAGTCGAGGCTGGAGGCCCCCGAGCAGGGCTGGGCGATCCTGGAGAACCTGAAGGGGCCCGTCGAAGGCTCGGGGTCCCGGTGGCTGGACCTGGAGTGGCACCGCGCCCACGCCCTGCTGCTCTCGACCGTCCCGGCCACGGAGGCCGTGGCGCTGGAGTCGCTCGCAGCCTGGAGCGAGGTCCAGGCCGCCGCCCGCGACCTGCAGTTCCCCGCGCTGATCCTCGAGGCCAGCGCCGAGGGCGCCCAGCTGCTGCTGCAGCGGGGCGAGAAGCTGGGGGCCCGGGCCCGCATGCAGGACGCCTTCCCCAGCTTCCAGCAGCTCTGGGCCAGGCTCCCCGAGGGCCAGGAGTCCAGCTTCCTGGGCCGCGAGGACCTGCATCGCTTCCGCCAGACCGTGGAGGCCGTGGGCCTCCGGTTCATCCAGCCCGAGCGGGCCGACCCCCTCGTGGACTGGACACCCACCCAGATGAACCTGCCGGCGTTTCCTGACCCGGGATGACAATCGGGCCTAATTGGGTGTTATTTTGGGTTAATGGGTGCAATTGGGCGTAAAATTGGCTCATGCTCCGATCCGACTCCATCCAGATCACTCCAGAGATCCTTGGGTTGATCGCACAGATAGATGAATTCAAAGGCGCCTGGAGGGCTCTGGGGACTCTGGCTCCAGATCGTCTCTCGGCCTTGAGACGGGTGGCGACGATTGAAAGCATCGGCTCCTCCACCCGCATTGAAGGCAGCAAATTGACCGACCGCGAAGTCGAGCGCCTTTTGTCGAACCTTCAGATCAAGAGCTTTGCCACCCGTGACGAGCAGGAGGTGGCGGGTTACGCCGAGGTGATGGATCTGGTCTTCTCCTCCTGGCCGGAGATCGCCCCCACCGAGAACCACATCAAGCAGCTCCATCGGGACCTGCTGGTCTACAGCGAGAAGGACGAGCGGCATCGCGGCAACTACAAGACCGCATCGAATAGCGTGGTGGCATTTGATGAGAACGGCGTTCAGGTCGGCATCGTTTTTGAGACGGCCACCTCCTTCGACACGCCCCGCCTGATGACCGAGTTGGTTACTTGGCTCCGGGAGGAACAGCGGGACGCACGATTGCACCCACTGCTGCTCATCGGATTGTGGGTGGTCGTCTTCCTGGAGATCCACCCGTTTCAGGATGGCAACGGGCGACTCAGCCGGGTACTCACCACCCTGTTGCTCCTGCAGGCTGGCTACGCCTATGTGCCCTACGCCTCGCTCGAAAGCGTGATTGAACAGAACAAGGAGGCCTACTACCTTGCCCTCCGGCAGACCCAGGGCACGATCCGCACCGACGCACCAAACTGGCAGCCGTGGCTGGTGTTCTTCTTGCGGTCTCTGGCCGAGCAGGTGCGGCGATTGAACCAGAAGGTCGAGCGGGAAAAGCTGGTCCTAGCTGTTCTCCCCGAACTGTCTCTGAAGATTGTCGAGTTTGCCCGTGAGCATGGCCGCATCACCATGGCCACCGCCATCCGGCTGACAAACACCAGCCGGAACACCCTGAAGCAGCACCTCCGCGCCCTGGTCGACCAGGGGCACCTCAAGCAGCACGGCAGTGGCCGGGGTGTGTGGTACGGACTCAACTAAACATCCTCAAAAACTCAGCCTGAGGTTTCTCCAACCGGTCCGGAGAGACTTCCTGGCGTGATGGTTAGTCCATCGGTCCAATCCTGTTAACCCCATCCCCGCCATTTGATGGTTTCATGTAGACCCACGGCTTCGACCTTCCAGCGGAGACCCCATGAGCCACTTGCCCGCCGATGCGCGCGCCCGCATCACCCTGTCCCAGCTGCACAGCTGGCATCGCGCCGGGCGCCGGCTGGTGATGACCACCGCCTACGATGCCGTCACGGCCCGCCTCGCCGAAGCTGCCGGAGTGGACGTCATCCTGGTGGGAGACAGCGTCGGGAACGTCTGCCTGGGCTTCGAGAACACCCTGCCCGTCAGCATGGCCATGATGAACCACCACCTGGAGGCCGTGGCCCGCACCCGCCCCACCGCCATGCTGGTGGCCGACATGCCCTACCTGAGCTTCCACCTGAGCGTGGAGGACACCCTGCGCAATGCCGGCGGCTTCCTCCAGCGGGGCGCCCAGGCCGTGAAGCTGGAGGGCGGCGCCAAGCGCCTGCCCATGATCCATGCCCTGATCGACGCGGAGATCCCCGTCATGGGCCACCTGGGCCTCACCCCCCAGAGCGTGAACCCCATGGGCGGCTACAAGGTCCAGGGCAAGCACAAGGGCGACGCCCTGCGCCTGCTGGAGGACGCCCACAAGCTCCAGGAGGCCGGCTGCTTCAGCCTGGTGCTGGAGGGCATTCCCGCGGATCTGGCCGCCAAGGTCACCGAGACCCTCGAGATCCCCACCATCGGCATCGGGGCCGGCCCCACTGCTCGGGCCAGGTGCTGGTCATCCACGATGTCCTGGGCCTGCTGCCCGGAAGCTCCCCAAAATTTGTTCGGCGCTATGCCGAAGGATTTGAAGACCTACGGGTGGCCTTGGCCGCCTGGGCCGAGGATGTGCGGGCGGGAGGGTTCCCGGATGAGCGGGAATCCTATACCCTTCCAGAAGCCGTCCGTCCGGCTTTGACCCAGTGGCGCCCCTAGGGCCCCCCTTGGTAAGCTGGCAGGTGCCTTCTGAAGGATCCCGCTTTTGTCCATGCGAGTTGTCCGTACCATCGCTGATTTGCGCGCCTTGCTCCGTCCCTTGAGGGAAGCAGGCAAGCGGATCGGCTTCGTCCCCACCATGGGCTTCCTGCACGAGGGCCACGAGGCCCTGATCCGCCAGAGTGCCGCCCGCTGCGATGCCACCGTGGTCTCGATCTTCGTGAACCCCACTCAGTTCGGCCCCAGCGAAGACCTGGCCAACTACCCCAAGGACCTGGAGCGGGACCAGAACCTCTGCCTGGAGGCCGGCACCACGGTGCTCTTCCTCCCTGAGGCTTCCGAGATCTACCCCACGGGTTTCCAGACCCATGTGGAACCCGGCCGTCTGGCCGAACCCCTCTGCGGGCGCTTCCGGCCCGGGCACTTCCGTGGGGTGGCCACCGTGGTGGCCAAGCTCTTCAACATGGTCGAACCCGACCTGGCCTTCTTCGGCCAGAAGGATTTCCAGCAGACCGTGGTCATCCGGCGCATGGCCCGGGACCTGAACCTGCCCGTCGACGTGGTGGTGGTGCCCACCATCCGCGAGGCCGATGGTTTGGCCCTGAGCAGCCGCAACGCCTACCTCGACGAGGATGCCCGGCGTCGGGCGCTCCGACTGAGCGAAGGCCTGCTGGCGGCGAAGGCCGCCTTCGAAGCCGGGGAGCGGAACGGCGCCAAGCTGGTCGAGATCGCCCGGAAGCCCCTCGCCGGTGTGGACTCCGTCCAGTACCTGGAGCTGGTGGACACCCAGAACCTGGAGCCCATCCAGGGCCCGGTGGACCGCAGTGCCGCCCTGTGCGTGGCCGCCTATGTCGGCAGCACCCGCCTCATCGACAACGTGCTGCTCTCACCCCCCGCCTCGGATCTCGCCGGCAGCGCATCCTGAGTCCTGCGAGCACCTGGCTCATCCGTTCGATGTATGGCCTTCCGCCCGCTTTGGGCCTAGGCTTGGGGCCTGAACGTCGGGGTGCCGCATGCTCTTCTCCCTGCTCCTGATCTCCTCCGCCATGGCAGACCCCCCAGGCCGGGGCCATGACAAGCACGTCCCGCCGGGCCTCGCCAAGAAGGGCGGCGTGCCCCCGGGCCTGGCCAAGAAGGGGGGGCTCCCCCCTGGCCTCGCCAAGAAGTATGGCCGGCTGCCGGAGCGGCCCTATGTGGCCGTGGACCCCCGGTACCACGACCGCGCCTGGTTCCTCATCGAGGGTCGCTGGGAACTGCGCAAGGGCTTTGAAGTGGGGCTCCAGGGAGAGATCCAGGACGTGCTCCGCCTGCCTGCCGCCCCGCCGCCCGTCCCCCTGCCCAGGGTGGGGGTCGACCTCCACGTCGTGCTCTTCAACTAGGAGTCGCCCATGTTCCGTCCCTTCCTGACTGCCTGCCTCATCGCCGCCACGACCCTCCCCGCTCTGGCCCTGCCCGATCGCCCCGAGGACAAGGAGCGCCACCGGGAATGGAAGGAGGAGCAGAAGGAGGATCGCCGCTACTGGAAGGAGCGCGACAAACAGGAGAGGAAGTACTGGCGGGAACGGGAGCGGGAAAGCCGCGAGCATCGGCCCCACCGCTACGACGACGATGACCGGGACCACGGCCACGGCCGCCGCCACATCGCCCCGCCCTGGATGAACGGCTACTGGCGCTCCGGCGAGACGCGGCGCTACGTGGCCCTGGTGCCCGGCGATCCCTCCCGCATGTATGTCTTCCTGGACGGCCGCTGGGTGCTGCGCCGGGTCCGGGACCATCGGGCCAGGCTGGACCTCGAGGGCGCCTTCCGCCTGCCCATGGCGCCCCCGCCCATCGCGCCGCCCCGGATCGGATTGGATCTGCACGTGGTGCTGTTCAACTGAATAGGTAAAAATCGAGCATGGACCCAAGGTAATCCTGGGTCCATGCTTATGCGTTGGCCGGGACTCCGGACGGAGCCTGGACCGGAGGATGCATGCTGCGCCACTTCCTGCTCGGAAAGATCCATCGCGCCACCGTGACGAGGGCCGACCTGGACTATGTGGGATCGATCACCCTGGATCCGCTGCTCATCGAAGCCGCCGGGTTCATGGAGAACGAGAAGATCGACATCTACGACGTGACCAACGGATCGCGGCTCTCCACCTACGTGATTCCGGGGACGCCGGGATCCGGTGAGGTCGGCATCAACGGGGCCGCCGCCCACCTGGTGAATGCTGGCGACCTGGTGATCATCGCGGCCTACGGCTGGATGACGCCTGAGGAGGCCGAGACCGTGGCCCCCAAGGTGGTATTCGTGGATGAGCGCAACCGCATCACCGAGCGCCGCACCCAGGAGCGCACCCCACTCTGCGTGGAAGCCTTCACAGACTGAAAATCGTGACAGGATCGGCTGCCGGATCAACAGCAGCAGATCCTGCTGGCCTGAGCCCAGGCATTAATCCTGTTAATCAAGCCTTTAAGTCCTCTTGATCCGGCCCTGGCCGTGATTTTTCAGGAATAGATCCCATTCTCGGAACCTTTGACCGTTGGCGCGGCATCCAAGGGTCATGGTAGAAATGAATCACCCTACGGTCTGGTACGACCCTGGGGCCCGCGGTGGGGGCAAGGCGACTCCATGCAAAGTTCTGAAAGGTTGGTTTTATGGAAGTCCGCAAGTCCCTGGTGGTCAATGCGACCCCCCTGGAGACGCGCATCGCCCTGCTTGAGAACGGCCAGCTCTGCGAGCTGTTCCTCGAACGGACGATGAACAAGAGCCAGGTGGGGGATGTCTACAAAGGCAAGGTGGCCAAGCTGCTGCCGGGCATGCAGAGCGCCTTCGTCAACATCGGCGGCGTCAAGGACGGGTTCCTGTACCTGGACGACCCCGTCGCCCAGCGCATCGGGGCCGACCTGTCCGCCGAGGAGGAGGGTGAGGAGACCCCCAGCGAGGATCTACCGCCGCCGCCGCCGCCCCTGCCCCCCCTCAAGGAGGGTGAGGAGACCCTGGTCCAGGTGGTGAAGGACCCCATCGGTTCCAAGGGGCCCCGCCTCTCCCGGCACCTGAGCTTCCCGGGCCGGTTCCTGGTCTTCATGCCGGGCATCGAGCACATCGGCATCTCCCGCAAGATCACTGATCCCGAGGAGCGCGACCGCCTCCGCGAGCTGATCCGCAGCCATGTCCAGCCGGGCGAGGGCTTCATCGTCCGCACCGCCGCCATCGGCGAGAAGGACGAGGACCTGGTGGGCGACGTGATCTTCCTGCGCCGCCTCTGGGAAGGCATTCAGGCCAAAGCCGAGACCGTGGCAGCCCCGGGCCTCGTCTGGCAGGACCTGCGCCTGCTCCAAAAGGTCATGCGCGACATCTTCCGCGAGGAAGTGTCGACCTTCTGGGTGGATGACGACGCCGCCCACCGGGAGGTGGTCTCCTTCGTGGAGAACATCCATCCGGAATGGTCGAACCGCGTGAAGCGCTTCACCTCGGACCTGCCCATCTTCGAGGCCTTCGGCATCGAATCCGAGATCGATTCCGCCCGCCAGCCCAAGGTCTTCCTCAAGCACGGTGGCTCCATCGTGCTGAACCAGACCGAGGCCCTGGTCAGCGTGGACGTGAACACCGGCAAGTTCGTCGGCAAAAAGGATCTCGAGGAGACCGTCTACCTCACCAACCTCGAGGCCATCCCCGAGATCGTTCGGCAGCTGCGGCTGCGCAACCTGGGCGGCATCGTGGTCATCGACTTCATCGACATGGTGGACCCGCTCCATCGCGACGAGGTGCTGGCCCGGTTCCAGGAGGAGCTCAAGCGGGACCGCAACCACGCCCGCGCCGGCAACATCTCCGAGTTCGGCCTGGTGGAGCTCACCCGCAAGCGCACCGGCCCCTCCCTGGAGCGCCAGCTCACCCAGCCCTGCCCCACCTGCAACGGCGCCGGCCGCACCCAGAGCCCCGAGACCTCCCTCCTCAAGGCCTACCGCGAGCTGGTGCGCCTGGGCGAGCGCCTGCGCGGCGCCGAGGTGCGCCTGACCCTGCATCCCGAGCTGGCCGCCTCGCTCCACCAGGAGTCCCGCGAAAGCCTCATGCAGCTGGCCAGGCTCCTCGGTGCCAGGGTCTCCTGGATCGAGCGCGCCGACACCCCCCGCCACGCCGTGGTCATGGACCTGCAGTTCCCCGGCCAGGACAGCGCCAGCGCCTGAAGGGAAATCAACCCAAACAGGTCGGGCACCGCATGCCGTCCTGCAGGCCCTGGATGAGCTCGGGCAGGCGGTCCAGGCTGCGCACCTCGTAGATGGGGTGGTCGGGGTCGTGGTCGGGCCGCGGCTTGGCCTCGCGGTTCACCCAGACGGCCGTCCATCCGGCCGCCACCGCGCCTTCGACATCGTCCGTCCAGCTGTCGCCCACCATCACGAGGTTGCCCGGGAACACTCCCAGTTTCCGCTGCACCGCCTCGAAGGCGGCCGACTCGGGCTTGAGGGCACCGATCTCGGCGCTGAGGATCCGGGTGCGGATGCGCTCACCGATGCCCAGGCGGTCCAGCAGCTCCAGCCCGAAGGTCTGGGTGTTGGACAGCAGGGCCACCCGGGCCAGGTCCCGCACAGCCCCCACGGCCTCGGGTGAGCCGGCAAAGCACTCCGCCTGCTGCCCCGCGGCCAGGAAGGCCTGGGCCATGGCGTCCATCTGGGCTTCGTCCAGGCCTGCGCGCTCCTGCCAGGCTGCCAGGAAGGCCCGCACGGAGGCATGGGGCTGCACCATGCCGTCGCGCACCAGCTCCGGGAATAGATGGGCCTGCTCCGGCCTCAGCAGCTCCTTCATCCGCTGGAAGGGGCTCCCCGCCGGGCTGAAGACCAGCGTGTTCCAGAGGTCGAAGACGACGGCGCGGATCATCCAGGCTGCCTAAAGGAATCTGAATGGCGGTCAGCCTGCATCACACAGCTCCATCCTGTTCAAGGAGTCGATTCAGCCCCTCACGAAGCGTGGGAATGTCCATGGAGGCCATGGCCCACAGCATGTCGAGGTTGATGTCGAAGTAGCCGTGAGCCATCCGGTCACGAGATGCAGCCATGGCACGCCAAGGGATCGTAGGTGCCAGCAATTGCGTCTCTTGTGGGATGTGCTTAGCCGCTTCGCCCAGCGTCAGCACCAGGTACTGCAGCGCCAGCCGGAGCATTTCGTCCTTCTCAAGGTCTGCGCGTTCGCGGTCTTCAATAAAGGCCTGGGCCCTGTTGCAGGCTTCAACCATATGCAACAGGCGCACCCTGGTGCTCAAGGGATCAGGCCTCATAGACCACCCTGGCCTCACGGAGCGCCTGTTCCCGGAAGTGGCTGCTGAGGTCTTCAGCCGTGTTCAGATCCACGGGCAGCCCCAGCATGTCGTGGAGTTCCTCCTGCAGCATGAAGAAGCCCAGACCGGGGGTCTTCCCAGGCTGGAAGGCGACCAGTAAATCCAGATCGGAGCCCTCGCGGAATTCCTCCCTGGCGATGGATCCGAACAGGGCCAGCCGGGCCACATGGTACTTACGGCAAAGGCTCTCGATGCTTCCCTGATGGGAGGCCAGAGGTTCCGGTAGAGATGGAGTCTGTCTTTGGGCCATGGCATCACCACCCATGAGTATGCAGGAGCCTGCCTGAACCATCACCTAATTGGGAAAGGCACGAATCAGCGTCATGAGCCACTGCCCTTGCTGGTGCGGAAGGGCACGCCGAACTCGATGCCCAGGATCTCGAAGCGGGCCTCGCCGGCCAGACTCCAGGTGGCGGGCTCATGGCGCATGACCGCGCCGGACAGCGGGCCCCAGGCGGTCTTCAGGTCGCTGTAGCCCAGCGTCACATCCACCTTGAGGACACTGCGGCCCTTGGGGGCGAGGTCGGCGCCCTCCGGAAAGCTCACGGAACCCAGAGCGTGGTCGGCGCCCTTGGCGCTCAGCTTCAGGTCCCCCGCCACCCGCCGGGTGCGCAGGCGCTGGTCCGAGGGGTTGTCCACGCCCACCTCGAGGCGCAGGCGCAGGCGCGACTGCTCCAGGGGGAAGGCCAGCTCGATCCTCGGCTCCACGCGGTCCAGGGTGAACCGCAGCTGCCGGGCCGCCTGCTCGTACTTCAGGGCCGGGCTGAGGGCATCGCAGCCGACCAGGACCAGCAGGGCGGGGAGGACGAGGAGGCGTCGCATCTCAGGCCCCCCGGTAGATCACGCAGTTGTCGGTGGTCTCGTAGACCTCGATCTGGCAGAGCGCGGGCAGCTCGGGCTTCAGCTGCTCCCAGATCCACACCGAGATGTTCTCGGCGGTGGAGAGGGGGATCAGGTCATTGAGGAAGCGGTGGTCGAGCTTCGAGATGACCTTCTCGACCACCACCTTCGACAGGTCGTCGAAGTCGATGATCATGCCCGTCTCGGCGTTCACCTGGCCCTCCAGCAGCACGAAGAGCTTGTAGCTGTGGCCGTGCAGGTTCCGGCACTTGCCCGGGTGGTTGTAGATGAAGTGGGCGGCTTCGAACCAGTACTCTTTACGCAGGATCATGGCACTCACGATGAAAAGGCCCCGCAGCGGCGGGGCCGTTCATTGTAACGCCTGCGCCCCGGTCCCGGCGACTCGCCCGGCGCCTGCTATTCTTGGGGGTGCATCCAGCAGGCATGCGAGGCAACCCAACCTGATTCAGGGTGATCCATCCGCGGAGAAGTTCAGATGAGCGCTCTGTCCAATCCTTTCCATGTCCTTCGGCTTCTGACTGTCCTCGGATTGACCCTGTCGCTGGGTGCCCAGGGAGCCCCGGCACCCGCCGGACCGGCCCCGACCGTGCCCGGCCTGCCCGGTGTCACCTTGCCTGGCCAGCTCGCCCCCACGGCGCCCCAGGCCCCACCTCAAGGCGAGCCGGTCCCCCAGGGGTCAGACCCCGTGCCCACCGCGAAGGACGTACTGGCGGCCCTGCCGGCGGGAGAAAAGGGCTCCGAGACGGATCTGGACCGCCAGGTGGACCGGGAGATCAAGGACCTGAAGAAGGCCTACAAGGGCCCGTTCATCCTGGCCTCGGATCTCTTCGCGGGCAGCAGCACCTTCCGCCAGAGCGCCGTGGCCAGCGTGTCGGATGACTACCGCCTGGGCACCGGTGACGCGATGATGCTCTACGTGTTCGGCAGTGCCACCTTCGACCTGCCCCTCGTGGTGGATCGGACCGGCGACATCACCGTGCCCAAAGTCGGCAGCGTCCACGTGGCAGGCCTGAGACTCGGGGACGCCCGTCAGCAGATCCAGAAATTGGTGAACAGCCTCTTCTCCCGCAGCCGTGTGGACCTCCAGTTCATGAAGACCCGCGATGTGCGCATCTTCGTTTTGGGAGAGGTCTACCGACCGGGCTCCTACGTGGTCCCCAGCCTCACCTCCCTGCTGAATGCCTTGACGGTCTCGGGCGGCCCCAGCCCCTTCGGCACCACCCGCAACATCCAGCTGATCCGTGACGGGAAGGTGCTCCAGACCCTGGATCTCTACCCCCTGCGCTTCAAGGGCCTGGGCATGGAGAGCCTGCTCCTGCGGGATGGCGACACCCTCTTCGTCCCCATCGTGGCCAGCCAGGTGCTCTTCGACGGCGCCTTCGTCCGGGTGGCCACCTCCCCCGTCAACAAGGACAACCCTGGGGTGCTCGTTGAACTGCAGCCCCAGGAGACCGCCTGGGATGCCATCCAGTTCATCGGGGGCCTCACCCCAAGTGCCTACCAGAGCTTGATCACGCTGCGCCGGACCGACCCGAACGGTCTGATCAACGTGGAGAATCTCCCCTTCTCCGAGGGATCCCTCAGGGCCCGCAGGCTCTTCCCCAACGACCGCCTGGTGGCCATGACGCGAGCCGAGTGGACCGAGGGCGTCGTGGAGGTGGCGGGTCACGCCAGGGTTCCTGGAAAGTACGCCTACCGCACCGTCATGACCGTGAACGACCTGTTGATGAGCCCCAATCAGATCCAGCCCAATACCAACATGGGACGAGGCCAGATCCTGCGGACCCGCGACGACCAGAGCACTGAGCTGCTGTCCTTCAACCTGGCGAAGGCGCTGCAGAAGGACCCTGCCCACAACCTCGCCCTCCAGCCCCGGGACCGCGTGGAGCTGTTCAAGGTGGACGACCTCCGCCTGAAGCGGACGGTCAGGTCCTGGGCCCCTTCGCCAAGCCTGGAACCTACGACTGGCACGACCGGATGCGGGCCTCGGACCTGATCTTCCAGGCCGGGGTTCCAAGCCTCAACGCCGACCGGTTCTATGCCGAGCTCGCCCACTTCGAGCCCGACGGCAAGCCTGGATCGATCCAGCGGCTGGACCTCACGAAGCTGCTCTACACCGAGGAGCACACCGCCCCTGGCCTGTCCGACCCCAACCTCAATCCCCGCCTGAGCCCCTTCGACCTGATCACCCTCTACGAGATCCCCGACTTCAAGGTGCACCGCACCGTCACGATCTCCGGCCAGGTCCAGCGCCCCGGCCCCTACGTCCTCACGGACAAGCACTTCACCCTCCGCCAGCTCATCGAACGCGCCGGGGGCCTCACCCCGGATGCCATGCCCAAGGGGGGGATCTTCCTCCGCAATGCCCTCAAGGATCGGGACATCTCACAGGGCGATCTCAAGAAGGTGGGCGTCAACGATCTGGACCCCACGGGCCAGGGGCTCAACGAGATCCTCCAGCGCCTCAGTGAAACCAAGCGCACCAAGGATTTGGGCACCCTGCTGCCCACCCCGCTCCTCCATGGCCTTGCCAGCGGCACCACCAACCGTCTGGTGGTGGATTTCGAGGCTGCCCTGGGGGGCGACCTTCGTCGCGATGTGGAGCTGCTGGATGGCGACCGGATCATCATCCCCCGCCGGGCCGAGAGCGCCTATGTGGTCGGCGAGGTCGCCAGCCCCTTCGCCACCTTCCGCGTGCAGAAGGGCGACACCGTGCGTGATGTCATCAAGCTGGCGGGCGGGTACACCCGGAACGCCGACCAGCATCAGGTGCGGCTCCTGAAGGCCGACGGCCGGGTGATTGACGCCTGGGTCGAGTCCAAGGACGTGGAGCCCGGAGATGCAGTGCTGGTGCCCCAGCGCTTCCGGGTGAACACCACCTGGCAGGACAACCTCCAGGCCCTGACCCCCATCGCCCTGCTCTGGAACGCGATCCAAAGGTAGGTAGCATAATTGCGCTCGTGGTGTCCTGATTCCCCTGTCATGTTTGGTGCTGGATTTTATTCAAAATCGGGTTGCCTGAATCTTCGCAACCAGGATCGCTGAAGGGCTGGCCCATGCCTCCGCTGGCAATTCCATTTTTCTCTCAGATTCGCAAACCCCTGGTACGCCGTTTCGTGAAGCTGGGCCTGGACATTTTTCTTGCAGGGCTGGCTTGGGCCGTTTGTGTCCGCACCTTCACTCCCGAGGTCCTTCATCCAGGCTGGGCCATCAACTGGATGGCCATCGCCCTCCTGGTGAATCTGGTCTTCCAACTCAGTTGGCAGCACTACCGCTTCATCGGCTTCCGGGATGCCATCCGTCTGATGGGGGCAACGGGCTCCTGCTTTCGAGTGTGCATTTCAACATCGAGGCTGTGCTGGCAGCCACCTTGAGCACCGGGGCGGGTGGCTCCTCCTCCGCGGGGTCGTCCGGGCCTGGCATGATCGGGGCCTCCGCGAGGCCGCAGCAGCCGAAGGCATGATTCACCACCGCACCCTGGTGGTCGGCGCGGGTCGAGCGGGTCTGCTCGTCTCCCAGGAGCTCTCCCGGCACCTCGAGTTGGGCAGTCGCATCGTGGGTTTCATCGATGATGCCCTCGAAAAACAGGGCATCCGGATTCAGGGCATTCCCGTGCTCGGCACCTCCCAGCAGCTGCCCCAGCTGATCAAGGAGGAGGGAATCACCCAGGTCATCCTGGCCATACCAAGCGCCCCTGGCCACGCCATTCGGTCCTTGAATGACGTATTACGTCCGACCGAGGTCTCCATCAAGACTGTCCCGGGAATCTATGATTTGCTCGGCCCTAGAAACTGGCGGCCAGAGCTGAGGAACATCTCCATCGAGGACCTGCTCCGCCGTGCCCCAGTTCAGCTTGACCAGAGTTCTCTGAGTCTGGTGTTGGAAGATGAGATCTTGCTCATCACGGGAGGCGGCGGCTCCATTGGCAGTGAAATCGCCCGACAGGTGGCCACCTTCAAGCCCGCGCGCATCGTACTTCTCGGCCGCGGCGAGAACAGCCTGTGGGAATCAGAACGGGCCCTGCGCGCCATCTATCCCACCCAGCCCCTCTCCCTGGAACTCTGCGACATCCGCAATCCCCACCGCCTGGCTCAGGTGTTCGACCGCTGGAAGCCCGGGGTGGTGTTCCATGCGGCCGCCCACAAGCACGTGCCTTACCTAGAGGTACACCCGGGTGAGGCGGTTGAGAACAACATATTTGGCACTCGGAACGTGGTGGAAGCCAGCTTGGCCAGCGGTGTCCACAGCTTTGTGAACATCTCCACGGACAAGGCCGTCAATCCCACCAATGTCCTGGGTGCCACCAAACGGGTGGCGGAACACCTGGTCACCGCCGCATCCTCCCGGGCACCCGAGGGCACTCGCTATGTCAGCGTACGCTTTGGCAACGTGCTGGGCAGCCGGGGCAGTGTCATTCCCATTTTCCGGGAGCAGATCCGGCTGGGTGGCCCCATCACGGTGACGGATCCCGAGATGACCCGGTACTTCATGACCATTCCGGAGGCCAGTCAGCTCGTGCTGCAGGCGGGAGTCCTGGGCGCCAACGGCCAGGTCTACGTACTGGACATGGGCGAGCCGGTGCGGATCGTGGACTTGGCCGAAGACATGGCCCGCCTCTCCGGCCTGACCCCCGGCCAGGACATCGAGATCCAGTTCACGGGCATCCGCCCCGGCGAGAAGCTCTACGAAGAGCTCTTTACTGATGGGGAGCGGGCCCGCACGGATGTCCACCCCAAGGTCTTTGAGGCCAGCCCCAGCCCGGGAGGAGCCTGCGACTTTGACGTCTGCCTCCATGCCCTCCAGGGGGCCGCCATCCTTCCCGATGGCCGCAGACAGAAAGAGGTCCTGCGTCTCCTCAAGGAGATTATCCCCACCTATACCCCCTCCCCCATCGGCCTGGGCCGGTTCGGGGAGGAGTTCCTCAGGCGGAAAAGGTCGGGTTCCTACCCGGTTTACACCGAGGGCGCCGGAAAGGGCTGAATCTGCCCCCCGTGCTACACTGGACAGGCCGATTTTCACCTGCTCCCCTTCGGCGGCGACCTCTGCAGGAAGCCCACCTCCCCCTCCTGATCCAGGACTCGGCGGACGGGTTTCATGGAGCGATCGCAGGAGACCCGGGTCGGTACCTGGGATCTGGGGGAGCCACCGCGGGCCCGAGGGCCCGGGAGACTGCATGAACGCTTTGAAATTCAATCCCACCACGGTTTCAGTGGACCTGGGCGGCACGCCCATCAGCCTCGAGACCGGCCGCATCGCCAAGCAGGCCCACGGCGCCGTCGTCGTCCGCCAGGGCGACACCATGGTGCTCGTGGCCGTGTGCTACGGCACCCCCCGGGAAGGCATCGACTTCTTCCCCCTCACCGTGGACTACCGCGAGCCCGTGCTGGCCGCCGGCAAGATCCCCGGCGGCTGGTTCAAGCGCGAGGGCCGTCCCACCACCAAGGAAACCCTCACCAGCCGCCTCATCGACCGTCCCCTGCGCCCCCTCTTCGAGGAAGGCTACAACGGCGACACCATGGTCACCGCCCAGGTGCTCAGCTACGACGGCCAGCACGCCCCTGAAGTGCTCGCCATGGTGGGCGCCTCCGCGGCCCTCATCATCAGCGAGATCCCCTTCGTGAACCCCGTGGGCGGCGTCCGCGTGGGCCGCGTCAACGGCCAGCTGGTGGTGAACCCCACCGTCGAGCAGCGCGTGGACAGCGACATCGACCTGCTGGTGGCCGGCACCGCCGACGCCCTGGTGATGGTGGAGTGCGGCGCCAAGGAAGTGCTGGAAGCCGACATGGTGAAGGCCCTGGCCTTCGGCCACGAGCAGATCAAGACCCTCGTGAAGCTCCAGAAGGACCTGCAGGCCAAGGTCGGCAAGCCCAAGGTGGCCGCCGCCAAGGCCGCCCGCAATGAGGCCCTCTACCAGGAAGTGGCCGCCGCCTTCGCCGAGAAGCTCTTCGCGGCGCTGACCATGAAGGTGAAGATCGAGAGCTACAAGACCATCGACCTGCTCAAGAAGGAAGCCGTCGCCCAGTTCTGCGCCGACAAGCCCGAGCTGAAGAAGGACCTGGTGGCCTGCTTCGACGAGCTGAAGGAGACCCTCTTCCGCAACGCCATCCTCAAGCAGGGCGTGCGCCTGGACGGCCGCAAGTTCGACCAGATCCGCCCCCTCAACATCGAGGTGGGCGTCCTGCCCGCGGCCCACGGCAGCTGCCTCTTCACCCGCGGCGAGACCCAGGCCCTGGTGACCGCCACGCTGGGCACCATCCAGAACACCCAGATCATCGATGGCCTGGAAGAGGAGTACAAGAAGAAGTTCTACCTGCACTACAACTTCCCCGGCTACAGCGTGGGCGAGTGCAAGCCCAACCGCGGGCCCGGCCGCCGCGAGATCGGCCACGGCATGCTGGCGGAGCGCTCCCTCTTCGCCGTGTTCCCCACCCCCGAGGAGAACCCCTACACCGTGCGCGTGGTGAGTGACATCACCGAGAGCAACGGCTCGTCGAGCATGGCCACCATCTGCGGCGGCACCCTCGCCCTGATGGATGCCGGCATCAAGCTCAAGTCCCCGGTGGCGGGCGTGGCCATGGGCCTCGTCAGCGACGGTGACAAGTTCGTCGTCCTGTCCGACATCGCCGGCCAGGAAGACCACTACGGCGACATGGACTTCAAGGTCGCCGGCACCGAGAAGGGCATCACCGCCCTGCAGATGGACATCAAGATCGGCGGCATCACCACCGAGATCCTCACCAAGGCCCTCGACCAGGCCAAGGCCGGCCGGCTGCACCTGCTGGACCTCATGGGCCAGGTGCTCGCCGCCCCCCGCGCCGAGTTCGCCAGCAACGCCCCGCAGATGGCCAGCGTCCAGCTCCCCAAGGAGAAGATCCGCGACGTCATCGGCAAGGGCGGCGCCACCATCCGCAACATCATCGAGGTGAGCGGCTGCGAAGTGAACATCGACGACGACGGCCTCTGCCAGGTCGCCGGCCCCACCCAGGAAAAGCTGGCCGTCGCCATGAAGATGATCGCCGACCTCACCCAGACCGCCGAGGTTGGCAAGACCTACCTGGGCAAGGTGGCCAAGGTGGTCGAGTTCGGCGCCTTCGTGACCATCCTCCCCGGCCTCGACGGCCTGCTGCATGTCAGCGAGCTGGCCCACCACCGCGTGGCCAACCCCGCCGATGAAGTGAGCGAAGGCCAGGAAGTCATGGTCAAGTGCATCGGCATCGACGAGAAGAGCGGCAAGATCAAGCTCAGCCGCAAGGCCCTCATCCCCAGGCCAGGAAGACGGGCCCCGCCGAAGGCGGCCGCCACCGCGGCCCGTGAGCGCCGGCCCCGGCCCCGGCGGTCCTAACCATCTACCGAATGAGAGAAGAAGAGGCCCATTCGGGCCTCTTCTCTTTTTGACGGTACTGGGCTGGGTGCACAGCCGGGGTGGCTGGTCCAAGTTCCTTCGTAGGTCGCGTCCTTGGTCACAAAGGCTGCGTCGGCTACCGCAATGACGTCCACAATGCGTAAGAATCGTATTTTCACCGGAGAACTTTCCGCATGGCCAAGGAATCTCAAGCCCGACCCCCGGCCGCAGCACCTTACCCACCCTGGCCACACTATGCGCAGGACGAGATCGATGCTGCGACGGCGGTCTTGAAGTCGGGCAAGGGAACTACTGGACAGGGAGAGGAGGGCCGGCTTTTCGAGGAGGAATATGCTGCAGCCGCCGGTGCAATACGCCGTGGCCCCGCCGAACGGGACCGACGCCCTGAACTGGCCCGTTCGCCCTCGGCATCCCTCCGGGCTCCGAGGTCATTACTACCCCACGAACTTTCATTGCCAGCGCCAGCTGTGTGGTCATGCGCGGTTGCGTCCCCGTGCTGGCCGATGTTGACCCTGACAGCGGCAACCTCACGGCCGAGACCATTGCCCAGGTCATTACCCTGAAGACCAGAGCCATCATCGCCGTCCATCTCGCCGGCTGGCCCTGCGACATGGATCCCATCCTGGCGCTGGCTGAACGGCACGGCCTGAAGGTCATCGAGGACTGCGCTCAGGCAAATGGTGCCACCTACAAGGGCCGCCCAGTGGGCGGCATTGGCCACCTGGGCTGCTTTTCCTTCTGCCAGGACAAGATCATCACCACCGGTGGCGAAGGCGGCATGCTCACCACCAATGATGAGGATGTGTGGCGTCGCGCCTGGGAGTTCAAAGATCACGGCAAGAGCTTCGACGCGGTCTACCACCGTGAGCACGGCCCCGGCTACCGCTGGCTGCATGAGTCCTTCGGCACCAACTGGCGCATGACCGAGATGCAGGCGGCCATTGGGCGCATGCAACTCCGGAAGCTGCCAGAGTGGACCAGACCCGGCGAGAGCACATGAACACGCTGTTTGATGCCCTGGGGCATCTTCCACACCTCCGCATTCCCAGGCGCCGATCCCAGACTTTGGCCATGCTGCATATAAGGCCTACGTCTACCTGCGACCGGAGCCCTGAAATCGGAGGAACCGGGATCGCATCATGATCGAAGTCGCGAACCAGGGCGGTCCCTGCTTCAGCGGTAGCGAGTGAGATATACCGGGAGAAGGCCTTTCTGGACGCGAACCTTGGCCCAGTCTCAGCCCTGAAAGGCGCCAACCAACTTGGTAAGACGAGCATGATGTTCCTGGTCCACCCCGGATTAACTCCAGACTTGATGCTCCATGCCTCCAGACTTCTCATCCAGGAATTGAATGGAGCGGCCAAGTAACTATTGTAATATTCCGTTGATCCGCCTGGGAGACTGGCATGAGCCGAATGAAAATTGCCATCGTCGGCGCAGGTGGATTTGCCCGCGAAGTTGCAGCCACTTGGGACATCAATGCCGTTCCACTAACCTACGACCTCGCCGGTTACCTGGTTAGCGACCTGGAGCACTTAAACGACACCGACTCTAGGGATAAGGTGCTTGGGGATTTTGAGGGTTGCATTCCCATCCGCAGGCGATTGATGGGTTGGCGTTTGGGATTGTACTTACAGGTCAAACTCGGCTCTCCGAAATGCTCGAGAGGAGTTCCCAGACCACTCCTGGCCTTACTCGTCCACCCAAGCATGCGATTCGATCAAGAGACTGCCGAAATTGAACATGGGGTCGTGCTATGTGCCGGCTCCATCGCGACGGTGAACATCACTTTCGTCGATTCTCGATGGTCAATCTCATGTACCATCGGGCATGAGTCCGTCATCGGTGCCGGTGCGGTTCTTAATCCAACCGTGAACATCTCAGGGGGTCCGATTGCCTGGGGTCTTGGGCATGCGAGCAGGTCCTGCAATACATTGAAATTGGAGATAACGCCACAATTGGGGCAGGCGCAGTGGTGAGCAGACCCGTGGAACCAGGACAGACCGTGGTAGGCATTCATGCAAAGCCACTACAGAAAAAATAGAAGTCACCTCGGACCCATCCTTTGGGTCAATTCCCCACCAATGGCATTACTAAGCTTGAGGGTTGCCTTTGAACTCAACTGCTGTGGCCTCTCCAACAGCGGTGATGCCATCACGTCTGACCACCTTGAGCGCCGTCAGCAACAGGATCTTGAGGTCCAGCCAAAAGGATTGATGGTCTACATACCAGACATCCAGTGCGAACTTTTGCTCCCAGCTGCAATGGCATTCCGCCCGTTCACCCGAGCCCAGCCAGTGATCCCTGGCTTCACCTCTGCCGGGCCTGCTCCGGGAATAGCGTTCCAGATACCGCACAAGAGAGACGCGGCCCGACCAGACTCATGTCTCCCAAAATCACGTTGAACAGTTGAGCAATTCATCGAGGCTCAACCGCCGCACCCACCGCCCAAGGAAGGTGAGTCGGTCACCATCGGGTAGCAGTTGGCCATCAGCACCCCGAAGATCATTCATGGTTCTGAATTTATAAACTCGAAACAAGCGACCCCGATAGCCAGGCCGGGCCTGCCGGAAGAGGACTGGTGCCCCTGTGTCCAGCCGAATGAGCGCCCATAGGACGAAGAGTACTGGCCAAATCAACAGCAGCAGCAGGGAGCTGACGGCCAGGTCGAAGGTGCGCTTGACCAAGTTGGACATGTTACTTAGGAACCCCTTCCTTCCAGGCTCAATCAAATGAGCTTGCCAATATCGCGGGGAATCCTCAGGAGACCCTCGCCGAGCGGACGCAGTCCAATGTCAGCAACAGGTCCTGGATGGCCGGCAGGTCCAGCCTCTGCGCGTTGTGGGAGTGGTACTCCTCGGCCCGGCTGTGGGCAGGATCCCCTTCGGTGAAGAACTTTCCGTAATTTAGGTCGCGGGTATCTGCGGGCACGCGGAAGAAGTCCCCCATATCCTCGGCCCGGGCCATCTCCTCCCGGGACACCAGGGATTCGA
>JADKCH010000019.1 GCA_016714685.1 Candidatus Geothrix odensensis | reverse complement strand
ACGTTCGAGGTGACGGGCAAGCCCAACGTCCACATGGTTGCCCCCAGTTGGGACATCACCTCACCGGTGGGGACGAGCCTCACCTTCCAGGGGGACGCCACCAGCCCGAACAGCACCGTCGCCAGCACCACCTGGACTTTCGGCGATGGCCAGACGGCCAACGGAACCACCGCCAGCCAGCGTTGGCGCCGCGGGCGGCACCCCACAACGTCACGTTCACCGCCACGGATGGCCTGGGCGTGAGCAGCGCCGAGCCACCTGGCGTGATCACCGTCACCGGCGGCAACCAGGCCCCCCACCAAACCACTCGGCCTGCCCGCCTCGGAGGCCACCCCGGTGGACACGGCCAAGACCTCGCCTTCACCGTCAGCGATGACGCGGCACCTCTGGCCGTGACCTTCACCGCGTCCTCCAGTGACCAGAGCATCGTGCCGGACAGCGGTCTCAGCTTCATTGGCACCATGGCCGATCCAGTGCTCCACATCGTGCCCGCGATGGGCGCCACCGGCACCGTGACCCTCAGCGGTCCGCGTCACGGATGGCGACCTAGCCACCACCACCAAGACCCTCACCTTTGCGGTGGGAGTCGCGGCCCCGCCCACGCCCCTGTCGGAGGCCTTCACCTGGGCCGGCACGGGCACGGTCTACGCTACGGGGGACTACACCCTCTCCACAGGCTCCTGGCATTTCGTGACGACCATGAGCTACGCGGCGGACGTCAGCGATGCCAAGAACGGCGGCCAGGGCCTCCGCATGCAGCGGAACATTTCCGGCAGCGCGGTCTGGATGAATTTCGATTTCGGCGATGCCAGTTCCCAGGTGAGCAGCGTCAGCGTGGCCTATGGGGTCTACAAGACCGACGAGACCGCTGCAAGGACCGCCGACTTCTCGCTTTACTACTCCCAGGACCAGGGCAGTACCTGGACCAAGGTCGGCGCCTCCGTGACGGCCAGTTCCAATACCCTGAGCACCGCCACCTTCAGCGGCCTCAACCTCACCGGCCCAGTCCGTTTCAAGCTGGCCGTGGACGGCATCCCCACCGCCCGGCTGAACCTGGACGACTTCCTGATCCAGTAGGTCTCAGGACGAATCACCCCCCAGATTGAAGAGGGCACACCGAAGGGTGCGTCCTCTTCAATCGTTAGGGCTCCCTTGACGAGAAGGGACATAGCAATACACTGTATTTATGATCCAATTCGAGTGGGATCATTCCAAGGCTGCGCTAAATCTGAAGAAGCACGGGATCTCCTTCGAGGAGGGCTCAGTCGGTCTTCTACGATGAGTTTGCCATTCAGTTCTACGACGATGAGCATTCGTCCTCTGAGGACCGATTCATCATGCTTGGTCTGAGTTCCAGTGCTCGGGTGCTTGTCGTCTGTCACTGCGAACGTGAGTCTGGTGGTTTGATTCGTATCATTTCTGCGCGCAGAGCCACCAGACGTGAAAGCTCATTCTATGGAGGTGAATTGCCATGAGATCCGAATTCGATTTTTCAAGGATGAAGGCCCGCAAGAATCCCTACGCTTCGAAACTCAAGAAGCCAGTCACGATGCGCCTCTCCGAAGAAGTCGTCCTCTACTTCAAGAACATGGCGCTCGAGGCAGGTGTTCCCTATCAGAGCCTCATCAACTTGTATCTACGCGACTGTGTTGCCCAGCACCGGAAGGTCAAAATCGCGTGGCTGCCCGAGCCCTGATCCTCCGCTCAAGTCGGGGCCAGCTTGCATTGCCTAGGACCTTATTGCGTATCCTCTGCTCTGCCTCGCCGAAGCCCCGGCCGTGAGGACAGTGGCGGCGTTAGAGAACGCCCCGCTTCTTCTGATCCAGCTCGATGGAGTCGTACAGGGCCTGGAAGTTGCCCTCGCCGAAGCCCATGTTCCCCCGCCGCTGGATGATCTCGAAGAACAGCGGGCCGATCTGATCCTCGCTGAAGATCTGCAGGAGATAGCCGGTCTCGTCACCATCAATCTGAACGCCCATCTCCTTCACCGCGGAGAAGTCCTCGCGGACGGTGTACCCGCCGCGGGCCACGCGGCTCGGGAGCATGTCGTAGTAGGTGTCGGGGACGCGGAGGAACTGGAAGCCCTGCTCCCGAAGGGTGCGGAGGGTGTGGAAGATGTCATTGGTGGACATGGCGATGTGCTGGACGCCCTGGCCCTTGTGGCGGGTCACGTATTCCTGGACCTGGCTCTTCTCGTCCGTGGGCTGGTTGATGGGGATGATCACCTGGTTGTTGGAGCTCTGCACGACCTTGGAGTCGAGGCCCGTGCCCAGCGCGCCCCGGATGTGGAACTCGCGGGTGACCCCGAAGCCATAGACCCGTTCGTAGAAGTCCACCAGGGGGTCCATCTCGCCCGGTCCCACATTGTTGGTGAGGTGGTCCACCCGCACCAGGCCGGGGTCGCAGAAGGCCGGGGCCGCCTCAGCGACGAGGCCGGGCCAGAAGGTGTCAAGGTCCCCCTTGCGCTCCACGAGGTAGTTCCAGACCTCGCCCACCCCCTGGATGGCCGCGAAGCGCAGGGTGCCCCCTCCAAGCTCATGCACCTGGGGTTCGAGCATGACCCGAGCCCCCCGGGCGCGGGCCTGCTCCAGGGCCACCTCCAGGTCCTCCACGACGAAATTCAGGGCGCAGACCCCCTCGCCATGGGCCTCGAAGTAGCGTCCGGCCGGATGGGTGGCATTCGCCTCGAAGATCAGGACATCCATCCGCTGCTGACGCAGGTGGACCACGCATCCCCAGGCGTACCGGCCCACGGCCACCCGCTCGAAGCCGAGTCGGCGGTAGAGGGGGTCCAACTTGTCGATGGAGCCTGTCAGCTGGAAGTGGTCGATGCGGCTGAGTCCCAGGGGATTCGTGGCGGCGTGGCCCGCGACGGGGGTGCTGAGGTCGAAGCTGGGCGTAGACATGGGGTTCCTAGAGTGGGCAGGGAATCAGTGTGCGGACCAATGGGGGTGACGGGGATCACAGAGAAAATAGTTACTTCAGTCTAATCAGCATTTGAACACCATTGAGTCAAATATGGAGTCCAATTGAAAAGGGGCCCGCGATGCGGGCCCCTTTTTGCCACTTGGCGGGTAGATCAGCTCAGGGTGGTGGCAATCACCTTCTCTTTGCTGAAGAACTCGAGGATGTCCCCTTCCTTCAGCTCGTCGAAGCCCTCGAGCGAGATGCCGCAGTCGAGGCCGTTCTTCACTTCGGTCACGTCTTCCTTGAACCGCTTGAGGTTCTTCAGGCCGCCTTCGAACAGGACCGCTTCGCCCCGCTTGACGCGGACCTTGAAGCTCTTCTGGACCTTGCCTTCGGTGACGAAGGAACCGGCGATGACGGTGCGGCCGATCTTGAAGAGCTGGCGCACCTCGGCCTGGCCGTGGACGGTCTCCTTCTCGGTGGCGTCCAGCATGCCGACCATGGCCTGCTCGATCTCCTCCGTGACCTTGTAGATGATGTCGTGGAAGCGCAGGTCCACACCCTCCTCGCGGGCCAGTTCCTCGGTCTTCTTCTCGGCCTTGGTGTGGAAGCCGATGATGGTGGCCTTGGAGGCTTCGGCGAGCAGCACGTCGTTCTCGGTGACGGTGCCGGCGGCGCTGTGGATGATGCGCACCCGGACCTTGTCGGTGCTGAGGCGCTCCAGCTGGCCCACCAGGGACTCGACCGAGCCCTGGGTATCGGCCTTGATGATGAGGGCGAGCTCCTTGACCTGGCCGTCCTTGATGGTGCTGAACAGGGTCTCCAGGGTGGCGCGCTGCTTCTGCTGGGCCGCCTGCTTGGCCTTTTCCTGGCGGAAGGTCGCGATGGTGCGGGCCTTGGCCTCGTCCTCCACCACCTGGAAGTTGTCGCCGGCGCTGGGCACTTCCTCGAAGCCGAGGATCTGCACCGCGCTGGAGGGACCGACTTCCGTGACCTTGCGGCCCAGGTCGTCGAACATGGCGCGGACACGGCCCATGGTGGCGCCGGCCACGAAGATGTCGCCGGCCTTGAGGGTGCCGCGCTGGACGAGCACGGTGGCCACGGGACCGCGACCGCGATCGAGGCGGCCTTCGATGATGGACCCGGCGGCGGGGCAGTCGAAGACGGCCTTCAGTTCCTTCAGGTCCGCCACGAGCAGGATGGTCTCGAGGAGTTCATCGAGGCCCTGCTTGGTCTTGGCGCTGACGAGCACGGCGGGGACATCGCCGCCGTAGGCCTCGGTCTGGACGCTGTGCTGGAGCAGGCCCTGCTGGACCTTGTCCGGATTGGCGCCGGGCTTGTCCACCTTGTTCACGGCCACGATCAGCGGCACGTCCGCGGCCTTGGCGTGGTTGATGGACTCCACGGTCTGGGGCATGACGCCATCGTCGGCGGCCACCACCAGGATGGCGATGTCCGTGACCTTGGCGCCGCGGGCGCGCATCTTCGTGAAGGCTTCGTGACCGGGGGTGTCGAGGAAGACCACCTGGCGCATCTCGCCGGTGTTCGGATCCTTGACGTCCACGTGGTAGGCGCCCACGTGCTGCGTGATGCCGCCAGCTTCGCCGGCCGCCACCTTGGTCTTGCGGATGGCGTCCAGCAGCGAGGTCTTGCCGTGGTCGACGTGGCCCATGATGGTGACGACAGGGGGGCGGGGGCGCTTCTCGCCCTGCACCTCGCCGGACTCGTCGGCCATGATCTGGACGTCTTCCTCGAAGGTGACGATGTCGGCCAGGAAGCCGAACTCGCGGGCGATGTCCTTGGCCATCTCGGTGTCGAGGGGCTGGTTGATGGTGGCGAAGATGCCGCGGTGGAGCAGCTTGGCGACCACGTCCTTGGCGGGGCGGTTGCACTTCTCGGCGAGTTCCTTGACCGTCACGCCCTCGGACAGCATGACGATGCCGATTTCCTCTTCGATGTACTCGCTGGCCACCTGCTGGGCGCGTGAGCGGGGCTGGCGGAGCTTGAGGTCGAGTTCCTCCTCCTTGCTCCGGACGTAGCCGCCCTTCTTCTTCTTGCCGCCCACGTGGGCGCCGCGGCCAGGGCCCTTCTGGCTGTTGGGATCAATGGGACCCGAAGCCGGGATGGAGGGACCGCGACCGGGGCCGCCGGGGCGGGAGCCCATGGGACGGCCACCGGGACCACCGGGACGACCGCCGGGGCCGCTCGGGCGACCACCGGGTCCGCCGGGACCACGACCAGGACCACCCGGGCCGCCAGGGCGACCACCGGGGCCGCTGGGCCGGCTGCCCGGCGCAGGCCGGGCCTGGGGCAGCTGGATGTAGCGGGCGGGTTCCGTGGACCGCGGCGCGGGGGCCGGAGTGTCCGAAGTCTTGATGCGGCTGAAGCCCTGGTCCGTCCGCATCTCCGTGATGGCGGGGGGGATGTAGGGGCGCCGGGCCGGGGTGGCGGGCGGCACGGGCTCATGGCGGACTTCGCCGCGGCCGGTGTTGGTGGCCATCTGCAGGACGGCCTTTTCCTTCTGCGGCATGCCGGAGCGCTGGACATTGCTCGGGGACTGGCCGGGGCGCTGGACGATGGGGCGGGCGCCCGCTTCAGGTCGGGGGCCGCCGGCCGGTGCCTGGGGCTGGGTCGGCGCCTGGGCCGGGCGCTGGGCCGCAGGGCCCGTGGGCCGCGCCGGGGGCAGCTGGATGTAGCGGGCGGGCTTGTCCTCGCGGGGGGCGGGAGCGGGAGCCGTCGTCGACACCTTGAGCCGGGAGAAGGTCTCCTGGACAGGCTCGGCGGGGGCCGGTGCCGACACCCTGGCGGGCGACTCGGGGGCCGGCGTCTCGGCCGCCGGGGGTTCGGCCGCCTTGGGGGCGGGCTGCACCTCGGGCGCGGGCTCGGCCGGCGGCTCGGGCCTGGGCTCGGCCTTCTTCACCAGCACCGCCGGGGCGGGCTTGGCAGGCTCAGGCTGGGGCTCGGGCCGCGGCTCGGCCTTGGGTTCGAGGCGGGCGGCGGGCGCGGGGCCCTTCACGACCTTCACGGCGGCAGAGGGCTTGTGCAGGGCGAGGGGAGGAGCTTCGTGGTCCCCCTTGTGCTTGCCCTGGAAGCCTCGACGCAGCTGGTCCGCCTGGTCATCGGTGAGGTTGGAGCTATGGCTCTTCCCCGGGAGGCCCAGGCGCTTCTCGCAGGCCTCAATGACCTCCTGGTTGGCGACTCCGAGCTCTTTGGCGAGTTGGTTGATGCGCAGCATGTAAGCGGATTACCTCGGCCTGGGGTGGGAAGAAGGAAGGGGGCTGCAGGACGACAGCCTACTCCCCGAAGTGAGCCTGCACGGCATCGATGAGACGGAAGGCCAGGTCCTGGTCCATGCCCTCCACCTGCATCAGCTGCTCGGCTGTAACAGTGTAAAGGGATTTGGCGTCGGGGTAGCCCGCGGCGGCAAGCCGATCAGCCAGGGTGGCATCCAGGCCCTCGACCTGCAGGGCCTCCAGGAGCGTGGAGGCGGGGGCGGCGGCCTCCTCCTCGGGGGCGGCGACGGCCTCGGGAACGGGCAGGGCGAGACCCATGGCGACTTCCGCCTCGCGGCGCTTGTCGGCCTCGCTGCGGACGTCGATGTTCCAGCCCGTGAGCTTGGCGGCGAGGCGCACGTTCTGGCCGCGCTTGCCGATGGCGACGCTGAGCTGCTCGTCGTCCACCACCACCTCGACCCGGCGGCCCTCGGGGTCGCCGAGGTTCACGCGGATGGCCTTGGCGGGGTTCAGCGCGTTGGCGATGAACTGCGCCGGGTCGTCCGAGTAGCGGACGATGTCGATCTTCTCGTTCTTCAGCTCGCGGATGATGGCCTGGACGCGGCTGCCTTTGAGGCCCACGCAGGCGCCCACGGGATCGACGTCGGGGTCGAGGCTGTGGACGGCCACCTTGGCGCGGTCGCCCGCTTCGCGGACGCAGTTGCGGATGACCACGGTGCCGTCGTGGATCTCGGGCACTTCATTCTCGAAGAGCTTGATGAGCAGCCGCGGGTCGGTGCGGCTGACCTGCACCTGGGGATCCTTGGCGCTGCGGTCCACGCTGACGATGACGACCTTGATGCGCTGGCCCTTGTCGAAGCGGTCGCCGCGAAGGGCCTCGCTGCGGCGGAGCATGGATTCCACGCGATCGATCTCGAGGATGATGGCGCTCTTCTCGAAGCGCTTGACCTCGGCCACCACCACCTCGCCGATGCGGTCGGCGAACTCGGTGAAGATGCGCTCGCGCTCGGCCTCGCGGACCTTCTGCACCAGCACCTGCTTGGCGGCCTGGGCGGCGATGCGACCGAGCTGGCTGGTGTCCTGGGGCAACCAGAGGGTGTCCCCCTCGGCGGCATCCGGGTTCAGGGTCTGGGCCTCGACCAGGCTGATCTCCAGGTCCTCCTCCTCGACCTCGGCCACGACCTGCTTCAGCGCGTAGACATGGAACTCGCCGGTCTCCCGGTCCATCTGGGCCTGGAAGTTGCCGTAGAAATCCTGGGCGTTGAAATACTTGTCCGCGGCCTTGGCGAGGGCTTCCTCCACCGCGGCGAAGACATCCTCTTCGGGGATGCCCTTTTCAGCGGCGATCATCTTCACGCTGTCGAAAAAGGTCGTTGCGACGTTTGCCATCTCAGGCCTCCTCTTCTTCGGCGGCGCTTGTCTCTACGCCGTCGGCATCAGGCATCTCGGTGAGTCGCCCGACCAGGTGCTTGGGCCGGGGGGTCTTGTCTTCGTCAAAAGGCGCCAGGCGGGCCTTCTGGATGGCCTCGATGGGCACGGTCTTGAGCACGCCGTCCTCTTCGAGGGTGATGCTGCCGTCCGCCACGGGGCCGATCCAGCCCTTGAAGCGCTTCTGGCCGTTGATGGGGGCGGCGGTCTGCACGCGGCAGAGCCTTCCCGCGAAGCGCCGGAAATGATCGGCCTTCACCAGGGGGCGTTCCATGCCGGGGCTGCTCACCTCCACGCCGAGCTTCTCGCGCAGGTCGGGGAATTCGACATCCATCCAGAGCAGCAGGCCCTCATGGGCGGTGGTGCAGTCGTCCAGGGTCACCTTGCGGTGGCTGGTCTCGGCATCCAGGTGGTCGATGTAAAGGCGCAGCAACTCGTCCTTGCCCTCGCGGACAGTCTCCAGGTGCACCAGCTCATAGCCCAGCAGGGCCAGCTGGCGCTCGAGGGGAGGCTGCACTTTCTTCAAATCCACTGAGACTCCGACAGGACAACAAAAAAGGTGGGTCGAACCCACCCAGTCTTGGGCCCGAAACGGGACACCATGGCCGAATTGAGCCTGAAGTCTAACGCTTTTCCCCCGAATGCTCAAGAGAACAGAATCTTGATGAGATGAGGGCCACGGTCACCTTGGGATTCAATGGAACCAGGGGGTTTCCATGGCCACGATCCTGGACGGCAAGGCTCACGCGGATCGCATGCTGGAGGAGGTCCGGCAGGGGGTCGAAGGCCGCCTGGCCAAGGGGCTGCGAGCCCCGGCCCTGGCCGTGGTGCTGGTGGGCGATGACCCGGCCAGCCACGTCTACGTCCGGAACAAGTCGGCGGCCTGCGCCAGGGTGGGCATCACGTCCATCGAGCACCGGCTTGCGGCGGACACGCCCCAGGCCGCCCTCGACGCCCTCATCGACCAGCTCAACGCCGACCCCGGCGTGGACGGCATCCTGGTGCAGCTGCCCCTGCCCGAGGGGCTGGACTCCAAGCGGGCCCTGCACCGCATCAGCCCGGCCAAGGACGTGGACGGCTTCCACCCCATGAACCAGGGCCTGCTGCTGGAGGGCCTGCCGGGCCTGCGCCCCTGCACGCCCACGGCCTGCATGTCCCTGCTGGCCCACCATGGCGTGGCCCTCAAGGGCATCCGTGCCGTGGTGCTGGGCCGCAGCGAGATCGTGGGCAAGCCCATGGCCCTGATGCTGCTGGAGCAGCATGCCACCGTCACCATCGCCCACAGCCGCACCCAGGACCTGGCCGCGGTCTGCCGGGAGGCGGACCTGCTGGTGGCCGCCGTGGGCCGCCCCGGCCTGGTGGAGGGCTCCTGGATCAAGCCCGGCGCCGTGGTCGTGGACGTGGGCATCAACCGGGTGGAGGACGAGGCGCTAGGTGCCCGGATCTTCGCCGCCGAACCCAAGAAGCTGGAGACCCTGCGGACCAAGGGCGGGGTCCTCTGCGGCGACGTCCGCTTCGGCGAGGCCATGGAAGTGGCTTCGGCGGTGACGCCGGTCCCGGGCGGGGTGGGCCCCCTCACCATCGCCGGCCTGCTCAGCAACACCCTGGTGGCCGCGAACCAGAACGCGTAGCCGGAGTTTCGCTTCCGGCGAGGGTGCGGAATCCCGGCGCTTCGGTAACACTTTTCGGTGGACCCCCCCACGATGCCGACGCTCCTGCTGGTGGAAGACAACGAGATGAACCGGGACGCGATCTCGCGCCTGCTGGAGCGTCGCGGCTTCACCGTGATCACCGGCGAGGACGGGGAGCGGGGCCTGGAACTCTGCCGGGCACGCCAGCCGAACCTGGTGCTCATGGACGTCGGGCTGCCCGGCATCGATGGCTACGAGGCCACCCGGCAGATCAAGGCCGACCCAAGGACCGCCCACATCCCCGTGGTGGCTCTCACCGCCCGGGCCCTGACCTCGGACCGGCAGGAGGCCATCGCCGCGGGCTGCGATGACTACGACACCAAGCCCGTGGACCTGGTCCGGCTGGTCGGCAAGATCAACGCGCTGCTGGGGCTATCGGTGGGCTAGGGGCACAAGCCCCCGTCCACGTTGATGATCTGGCCGCTCATGTAGCTGGCCCACTCGGAACAGAGGAAGGCCACCACGCCGGCCACCTCCTCAGGTTCACCCTCCCGCTTGAGGATGGCCGGGGCCAGCATGTCGCGGCGCACCTCCTCGGGGATGTCGGCGGTGAGCTCCGTGTGGATGAGGCCCGGGTTCACCGCATTCACCAGGACGCCGAAGGGGGCCATTTCCCGGGCCAGGCTCTTGGTGAGGGCGATGACGGCGCCCTTGCTGGCGCCGTAGTTGGTCTGGCCCGCCTTGCCGATGATGCCGGTGGGGCTGACGATGTTGACGATGCGGCCCCACTTGCGGGCCATCATGCCGCGCACGAAGGCCTTGGTGGCATAGACGGTGCCGCGGAGGTTCACGTTCATGACCTCCTCCCACTTCTCGTCGCCCATGAGGATGAAGGGCCCGTCCTGCCGGGTGCCCACGTTATTAACCAGGATGTCCACGGGGCCCAATTCCGCCTTCACCCGGTCGGCGGCGGCCTCCAGTTCCGCCTTCACCCGCACGTCCGCCAGGACGACCAGGGCGCGGCGGCCCAGGCCCCTGATCTCAGCCGCGACGGCCTCGGCCAGGTCCAGGTTCTTCTGGGCGTGGACGACCACGTCCGCCCCCCAGTGGGCCAACTCCACGGCGATGGCCCGGCCGATGCCACGGGAGGATCCACTGACGAAAGCGATGCGGCCGAGGAGGGGGGGGTGGTTGAAGGGCATGGCGGGCTCGAGGAATGCGTAACAAAACCGGAGGCAACGGATTAGGATGCACCAGGGGGGAAAGCATGTCCAAGGATCTGGTCAGCCCTGAGGCCATGGAGGCCTTCCTGGCGCGGCATCCCGAGTGGGTGGCCCAGGGCGATTCCCACGGTCTGACCCTGCGCCGGCGCTTCGTGTTCTCGTCCTATCCCCGCGGGCTCGGCTTCGTGGTGGCCGCCGCGGAACACGCCGAGGCCGTGAACCACCACCCGGACCTGACGCTGGGCTACCGGTGGGTCGTCGCCGTGCTCATGACCCACGTCAGCCTCGGCATCACCCAGCGGGACCTGGATCTGGCCGAGGCCCTGGACCGGCTGTATCTGGAGCATCTCTAGGGCGGAGTCTGGAGTCCAGACTGCAGACTTCCTTTCCCTACCTCACCGTCGAGCGGTTCGGGGGCAGCCGGTTGAAGCGCTCCTGCATGGCCTTGACCTTGGTCAGGTCCAGCTTCTGTGGCTGGCTGGGATCGGACTGCATGATGTCGTTCAGCTCCAGGGCCTGGAGCTTGGGCGGCGGTTGGGCGAAGGCCCGGGAGAGCCGTTCCCGCAGGCCGCCCAGGTAGAGGCTGAAGGCCTCGCGGCGGGGCGAACCGGGCGGGAGCAGGTCCCAGACCTCCACGGTGGCCTCGGAGCCCGACCGGCGCTTGGCCGTCCCCGGGGTGGCGCCGAGAAGCAGCCCGTCCCAGCAACCCGGGGGCGTCAGCTGGATTCCGGCCACCGGATCCGCGCCCAGCGCCGACCAGTGGTCGGGCAGTCCCTCAAGGCCCGGTCCCGGCGCTTGGGCGGCCAGGATCGAAGCGAGTAGGAAGCAGCACAGGGGTCGCATCGGAACAGGGATGCAGCTGGGGCGCTCAGGGTTTCCGGGGCTTGGGTTTTCCGGTCCGCGGGGCGGGCTTGCCCTTGGGGCGGGCGCCGGGGCCTTCCCGGCGGGGACCTGCGGACCGGTCGGCGGGCCCGAAGGAGCGCCGGGGCCGGGCCTCGCTGCCCTCCGAGCGGGGGCGGGCCGGGCGGTCCGCGGGGCTCGAAGCGGATCTGGGCCTACGGACCTCGCCGTCTTCGCGACGAGGCCGGGCTGGACGCTCGGCAGAGCCGAAGCTGCGGCGGGGACGCTCATCGCCATCATCGCGACGCGGGCGGGCCGGACGATCACTGGGGCCCGAGGCGGGCCTGGGACGGGTATCCCCATCTTCCCGGCGTGGCCGGGTCGGACGCTCGGCGGAGCCGAAGCTGCGGCGGGGACGGTCATCGCCATCATCGCGACGCGGGCGGGCCGGACGATCACTGGGGCCGGAAGTGGGCCTGGGGCGGGCCTCGCCGTCTTCCCGACGGGGCCGGGCCGGGCGTTCAGCGGAACCGAAGCTGCGGCGCGGACGCTCGTCACCATCCTCGCGGCGCGGGCGGGCCGGCCGATCCGTGGTGGGCCTGGGCCGCGTGTCATCACCTTCGCGTCGGGGGCGGGAGGGACGATCGGTGGAGCCGAAGCTGCGGCGGGGCCGCTCCTCGCTGCCACCCGGCCGGGGGCGGACGGGACGGCCGGAGGCCTCATCCCGATCTTCGTAGCGCTTGGCGCGGGCCACGCGCTTGAGCCTGTGATCGAAGCTCTCGGTGGGCTGGAAGATGCCCTCCTCGCCCTTCACGCCCGTGGCCGCGCGGACGAGCCGGGCCTGGTTGCGCAGGACCTTCAGGGCCGCCTCCATGTCCGCAGGCATGGGCGCCGTGACGGTGACCTGCTCCTCGGTGACGGGATGCTTGAAGCCGAGCAGCTCGGCGTGCAGGGCCTGACGGTCGATGAGGGGACTCTCCGTGCCATAGACCTGGTCGCCCAGGAGCGGGAAGCCGCGGTCGGCGAACTGCACGCGGATCTGGTTGCGGCGGCCGGTCTCCAGCTTCACCTCCACCACGGTGTGGCCCGGCAGGCGCTCGATGACGCGGTAGTGGGTCACGGCCTCCTTGGCGCCGGCGGGCATGCGCTTGCCGCCCCCGGGGGCCTTGCGGGCGACGGCGACGGACATCTTCAGGGACTTGGCGTGCTCGATGAGGTGGCCGGCCAGGGTGCCGCTGTTCTCCGGCAGCTCGCCCACCAGCACGGCGAAATAGACGCGCTGGAGGCGGTGCAGCTCGAAGTGCTTCTTCAGGCCGTGGAGGGCCTCGGGCGTCTTCGCGAAGACGAGCACGCCGCTGGTGAAGCGATCCAGGCGGTGCACGATGTAGAGGTTGAAGCGCTTGAAGCCGCGGCGCCGGTAGGCCTCGGTGATGGCCTCCGCCAGGCTGGGCTCACCGCCCTGCTCGGCGGGCACCGTGAGCAGACCTGCGGGCTTGAAGACGAAGAGCAGGTGGCTGTCCTCCCACAGCGTCTCGAAGGGGCCCGCCTTCAGCTTGCGCTCCGGGGGCAGCACCTCGTAGGTCTGCTCGGGATCGAAGGCCACCTTGACCGTGTCGCCGGCCTTCAGCCGATGGCCGTGTTTCTGCACGATCTCGCCATTCACGGTCACGCAGTTGCAGTCGATGAAGCCCTTGGCCTGCCGATGGCTGATGACCATGATCCGGTGCAGCTCGGATGCCAGGGCCGAAGCCTCGTGTTCCGCCTGCCACTCCCGTTCGATGCGTGCCATGGCGCCGCCCTCCGTCGTCGCCCCGCGTCCTCAACAAACGCCAAGCGGACAACCAGCAGACCATGGAATGGGCTCTGTTCCTATCGAAAAGGGGGCGGCATGCGCCGCCCCCTTTTCGCAAAGTCAAAGAATGGAGCTACTTCTTTGCATCCTTGGCGAAGTCTCCGGCCTTGATCACCACCAGCTTCGCGGGGTCCAGGTATTTGCGCAGGGCCGCGTTCACGGCGTCCAGCTTCAGGGCCTTCACCTTGGCTTCCAGCTCGGCCTCGAAGCGGACGGAGCGGCCCACCTGGAGGCTGCGGCCCAGCCAGGCGGCAATGGCCCGGTCCTCCTGGCGCTCGGTCCGCTCGCCCTGAACCCATGTGGTGCGGGCGAAGTCCAGTTCTTCCTGGGTGAACCCGTCCTTCAGGGCCTTCTGCAGTTCGTCGTCGAAGGCCGCCTCGAGCTTGGCTGCATTTTCCGGGGCGTAGATGGCGTAGGCCTGCCAGCTGGAGACGGGATCAAGGCTGCTTACGTTGACGAAGGAACCCGCGCCGTAGCTGAAGCCCTCCTTCTGGCGCAGCCGGTCGGCGATGCGGCTCTTCAGGGCGCCGCCGCCCAGGATCTGGTTGGCCATCAGGAAAGCAGGGTAGTCCGCATCCGTGTCCTTCATGGCCCAGCGGGCCTGCGCCAGGAAGAAGGCCCCCTTCTTGTCGGGCGTCTCGATGGCCTGGCGAGTGCCATTCGGGGTCTTCAGGCGGGCGGGGATGCGCTCATAGGCAGCGGGGGAATTCCAGCTGCCGAACAGTTCCGTCACAAGCTTCTGGACCTCGGCGGCATCGAAGTCGCCGGAGGCGGCCAGCTCCGCGTGGTTGGCACCGTAGAAGGCCTGGTGGAAGGCCTTGAGATCCTCCGCCTTCGCCACCTTGAGCTCCGCAAGGCGGGTGTCCGAGTTACGGTAGGCGGAAGGGTGGCCGGCGGGGAAGGCGTCGAAGGTCTGGCCCATGAACTCCACGGACTTGGCCTGGGGCTCGTTGCGCTGGGCCTCGATGCCCGTGGTCTGCTGTTTCACCAAGGTCTCCAGCTCCGCGGCGGGGAAGGCGGGCTCGCGCAGGACCTCGGCCACCAGGCGCAGGGTGGCCGCCACGTTCTCCCGGGGGACCTGGATCATGGCCAGGGCCGAGGTGGCCGTGCCGTTCACCATGACCTGGGCCTTCAGCTTGTCGAAGGCATCCGCGAGCTCCTGCCGGGTGTGCTTGGTGGTGCCCCGCATGAGCATGGCGCCCGTCAGGCCAGGGACGGCCTTGCGGTCCATCAGCTCGGCCTCGCGGCCGAACCGCAGGGTGAGCTGCAGGGAGGCCATGGCTCCCTTCGTCTTCCGGGAGAGCAGGGCGGCCTTCAGTCCGTTCGGGGTGGTGAAGCGCACCGTGCGGGCCTCCACGTTCTCGGGGCTGGCATCGAAGGCTTCGCCCTGGGCGATCACCTCCTTGCCCTTGTAGTCCTTCACCAGGGCTGCGATGTCCTGGGCGGTGGGGAGCTCCGGGCGATCAGGCTTCTCGGTGGGGACGTACTGGGCCAGGGTGCGATTGCTGGCCTTGAAGGCGGCTTCGGCCGCGGCCTGCACCTGATCGGTCTTGGCCGCCAGGGACCAGTCCCGCTCGAAGAACAGGTGGCGCCAGTCGCCAGCGGCCATGCCTTCGCTGAGGATGACGGCCAGGGTCTTGGTGTCGGCGAAGAACTGGTCGATGGTCTTGCGGAACTTGGCCTGGGCCCGCTCCAGCTCGGCGGGCGTGAATGGGTTCGTCTTCAGGGACTCAAGCTCCTTGAGGAGCACCTCCTTCGCCTTCTCCGCGTCGCCGTCCTTGGGCAGGACCACGCCAAATATCTGCAGGCCCGGCTCGGCGGAGCCTTCCGCGGTCTGGAAGACCTGGGCCGCCAGCTTGGTCTCCACCAGGGCCTTGTGGAGGCGGCTGGTGGGGCCCGAGGCGAGGATGTTGGCGGCCAGATCCATGTGGCTGCGCGCCGGATGGAAAGCTGGGGCAACGTGGTAGCCCACCATGAGCAGGGGCGTGCCGCCCACCCGGCGGACCGTGACGCTGCGCTCGCCATCCTGGATGGGCTCGCGCGTATAGGTGGGTTCGAGGGTGCGCTGGGGGTTCTTCAGTGGGCCGAAGGCCTGGTTGATGCGGGCCAGCGCTTTGCCTTCATCGAACTTCCCGGCCACCACCAGGATGGCGTTGTCCGGCGCGTAGTAGCGGTGGTAGAAGGCGCGGAGGTGGTCCACGTTCACCTGCTCGATGTCCGTGCGGGCGCCGATGGTGGACTTGCCGTAGTTGTGCCAGTCGAAGGCCACGGCCTGGAGCCGCTGGATGGTCACGCGGAAGGGATCGTTCTCGCCGGTCTCAAATTCATTGCGCACCACGGTCATCTCGCCGCTCTTGCCGTCCTCGCCCCACAGCGTCTTCGCCGTGAAGTGGCTGTTCTGCATGCGATCCGCTTCGAGGTCCAGGGCCTTGCCGAGGTTCTCCTCCGTGGCCGGGAAGGAGATGTAGTAGTTGGTGCGGTCGAGGGAGGTGGTGCCGTTGAAGTCCCCGCCCAGCTCGTTGAGTAGCTGGGGGACGTTGGGGTGCTTGGGCGTGCCCTTGAAGACCATGTGCTCCAGCAGGTGCGCCATGCCCGTCTCACCGTAGTGCTCATGGCGGCTGCCCACCAGGTAGGTGATGTTGGTGGTGATGGTGGGCTTGCTGGCATCGGGGAAGAGCAGCACGCGCAGGCCGTTGGCCAGCCGGTACTCGGTGATGCCTTCCACCGTCGCCAGCTTCACGGGGGCGGGCAGGGCCACGGTGGGGGCGGGCTTGGCCTTGGAGGTGACCTTCGGGGTCGGGGGCTTCGGGGGCTCTCCTGCCACCAGCGTGAGGGCCAGGGCCCCACAGAGGGGCAACCACAATCGACGGAAGAAGGGCATGGAGCCTCCAGGCTGTGAAAGATCCCCGCTGGGGAAGGCCCCAGATTACGAAAGGTTTCCAGGATTGACCCGTTAAGAATAAGTACGGAAGGTTGACCCGGAAGCGCCGGGGAGGCAGGGTTATGGTGTTTCCAGAGGCCAGGATCATGAATGCCGCGACGAAGTCCCTCGCCGGGTGGTTGGCCTTCGCCCTGCTGGGGCAGACGGGATCGCCACTTTCGGCCCAGAGTGCGCTGGGCCAGCTGGAGGGCATGACCGGCCAGAAGGTGCAGCGTTTCCAGGGCTCCAGTGCCCACAAGTACAGGCAGGTGCCCACGGCCACCAGCCGGGTGGTGAAGCCCGCGCGGCTGACGCCCGACCAGCGGGCGGCGAGCCTGCTGGGTGGGGTGTTCGGCGGACTGCTGGCCCAGACCCTGTCCGCGAGTCCCCGGACTTCACCTGGAGTGGCCCAGCATGACGCCCAGCAGGCCCAGATCGAGGCCAGGATCCAGCAGCAGCGTCAGGAGGCCCTGGCCCGGGACCAACAGGCGCTCCGGTCCTGGGCCCAGGACTACGCCTCCCAGCTGAACCAGCAGCTCCTGTCCCAGCGGGACGGCAGCCTGGAGGGCCAAGCCGCGGCCCAGTCGGGTTTCTGGGACGGCGGGTCCCACCGGTCCGGCGGAGATGCGCTGGTCGTGGACCTACGGGATGCGCGGGCCCTCACCCCCGGCAACCTCAAGTCTCCCGAGCCGGCCCCCAAGCCCGTGACACCCGACGAGGTCCTGCGGCGGCGGGCCGAGGCCCAGGCGCGGCTCCATCGGATGATGGCCGAGAACGGAGACATGAAGGTGCTCGGCCAGCGCTTCTATGAGCTGGAGGACGAACTGACCCGCCTGAAGGCCGAGGCCGCCCGCCTGGGTGCGGATGGCCGCCAGCTCGCCCGGGAGCACGAGGCCTGGGGCGCGGCGGTGGACCGGGCCGTCCAGAACTCGCTGGAACGGGGCACCAGCCTCCTGACGGGGACCCTCATCCCCGAAGGTACGGCCGCCGGACTCAAGGTTCTCCAGAAGAATCCCCAGGCGTGGAACGGCACGGTCGAGGCGCTCACCCAGGTCAGCGACTTCACTGATTTCGTGACGGAGCGAGCCGACCGCGCCCTGGCGGCGCGCGACACGGTGGACTGGGTCCAGGCCAAGCAGTCGCTGTATCAGAACCTCGACTTCATCGCGAGCAACCTGCAACACGCCAGCAAGACCTGGAAGCCGCTCAGCACCCAGTGGGAGCTGGGCAAGAGCATCGTGGGCTCGGGCCTGGATGTGGCCCAGGAACTGGACGCCTGGGCCTACCAGAAGGGCGCCGCGGGAGATCAGGCCCTGCTGAGCCAGCGGCAGAAGACGGTCCTGGGGAAGATGACCACGCTGGTGGGCCGCCTCCAGGATTCCCGCGCCACGCTGGCCACCAAGCTGGGCGTGCGTCCCGAGGACCTGATCCCGGTCCAGACCCAGCCACCCCTGCCGCGGCTGGCGAGTCCCGTCCCCCGCCTGTGACCTTTCCGGAGCCACCGATGCGCCTTTCCTCCGCCTTCGTCCTCGGCACCCTCCTTTCGCTGGCCGGACCCGCGGCGCGCGGCCAGGCCGACCCGGCCCCGGCCCCCGTGCAGGCGCCGGACAAGGCCACCTTCGACGAGGCGAGGCGCCACCTGGTGCGTGGCGCCGCCGCCATCGAGATGGCCAAGAACGACGGTGATCTCGCCCTGGCCGCCGACGAGTTCCAGAAGGCCGTGACCATCTATCCCGGGTGGGCCTTCGCCTGGATGAACCTGGGCCAGGTTCAGGCGAGGCTGGGCCGCCTGCCGGAGGCCATGGCCAGCTACAAGCGCTTCCTGGCCCTCGCGCCGGAGGACAAGGAGGCGGGCAAGGTCGGCGATGAACTCATCAAGCTGGAGTTCCGCCTTGAGCAGAGTGCCCGGATCCGCAACCGGGGCGGAATCTGGGTCGGGGAGGCGGGTATGCCGTTCCTGGCCAAGGCGGAGGGCAACAGCCTCGTCCTGAAGACGGCGCGGCAGCGCATGTCGGCCCGGGAACTGGACGCGAACGAATTCATGGGCGGCGAGGCCGGGATTCCCGTCCGGGAGTTCCGGCTGGAATTGCAGGGCACGAAGGTGACGGGCACGAGCACGCGAAGCGAGGTGGTGGCTGGGAAGTGCACGGTGCCGGCGGAGACCGTGGAGGTGGAGGGCTCCTACGACGAGGGTGCCGGGCGGCTGATTCTCAAGATGCCGAGAACCCGCTTCCAGAGCCGCACCAGCGTGAACCTGTTCCTCGACCCCGTGGACTGCCGTGGGGTGACCAGCCTTGGCAAGGAGGAGGTCCAGGTGGTGCTGCTGGGCCCCTTGCCAGAAGGAGGGATCGGCATTCCCGTGGACCTGGCCTACCTCCCGGGCGGCGTCCTGATCCGGCATGAGTGGCAGGGCCATCTTGGCGTGGGCAGCTACACGGCGCCCCTCACCGATCGGGCCAAGTCCCTTGGGTTCCAGAAGATGGATGAGATCGTTTCCATCGACGGGGTGGCCGTCAAGGGCCTCGCTCCCACCGAGGTCATCCGCCGGCTGCGCGGGCCCGTGGGCAGCGAGGTGATCCTGGGCGTCCTGCGCAAGAAGGCCAAGGAGCCCGAGACCCTCAAGGTGACCCGGGTACCGGTGGCGCCCCCGGCGGCGGACAGGCCCTACGTCTACGAGGTCTGGGTCAACTGACCGCCGTCCGGCCACGCCGTGCCCCAGCCGCGATTCAGGCAGGCGCGTCCTAGGGCGCGATGACCTTGCCCTTCTCGGCCTTGCGGACGATGTCCTTCACCAGCAGGAGCGCGTCCTCCTCGCTGAGCCGGTCCTTGAAGGCGGGCATGACGGTGCCGAAGAAGATGCCCTTCCGGATGGTCTTGGCCATCTCGGCATCCGTCTGCTTGGCGTTCTTGGCGGCATCCGTGAAGTCGCGTCCGCCCAGCTTCTTGCCGTCTGCGGTGGCGGCGCCGTCCAGCCCGTGGCACTTGACGCAGTTGGCGCTGTAGAAGGCCTTGAGCTCGGTCACCGACTTGGCGGGTGCGTCCGCCTGGAGGACGGTAACTCCCAGGGCCAGGGAGGGAGAGCAGGAGGGCAGGTCGCATGGGTGCCTCGGGGTGGACGCCAAGGATAGGCCGCTCCCTTTCAGTCCGCCAGCAGGGAGCGCAGGCGCTCCTGCCAGGCGGCGCGCAGGTCTTCCAGTCTCAGCCCCTTCCCCTTCCCGGGGGCGCCCTGCAGCAGGCCCTGGGCGCTGGGATGGGGCAGGGCGTGGAGGTGGAAGGCCGGAGCCCCCGGCAGGCGGCCGAGCACCCACTCGGCTCGCTTCCCGAAGGCGATGACCCGGAGTGGGCTGGGCCTCCCCTCGCTCGCCCGTGCCAGTTCCGAAGCCAGCCGCGCCAGGTTGGCGGGGGCCAGCAGGTCCCGGTTCGAGGGGGCGTGGAAGTGCTCGCCGTCCTTGGTGGGGCAGGCGGGGTAGGCATTGCTGAGGGCCGTCTGATGCAACCGGGGCGCCAGGCCCAGGGCCTTGAAACGCGCGCCGTCCCAGTCCTCCCAGGCCGCCTCGGGAATCTCGGCCCGCCCCGTGGCCGCCAGCACCCGGTAGACCGTGATGCCCGCGCCGTCCCCCCAGAAAGGGATGCCCGACTGGTCCGCGCCGCGAGGGCCGGGGGCCTCCCCGAAGAGCATCACGGACACCGCCCCAGAGGAGGGGAACAGGGCGGGGACTGGGTGGCCTTGGATGCGCGGCATGCAGGGAGCTACGGTGCGTGGATGCGCCCTGCCGCGCCGCCGGTGGCGGGCAGGGTATGGCAGCGGTTGCAGTCCCCGGCGGGGACGCCATCCATGTCGGTGCGGGTGCCGTTGCGCACCACGGCGGCCTTCTTCAATGGGAGGGCCAGGGCGGCGCCGGAGAAGAAATTGCCCGCGGCATTGGTGGTGAGCGTGGTGTCCACGGAGTTGGCGTCCGTGATGATCACCGTGACCCCGGCCAGGCCGCTGCCGGAGTCCGCGGTCGCGGATCCGAACACCGTCCCCGCCACCGTGAAGCCATGGCAGGCCATGCAGTTCTGGCCGGGCGCCATCAGCTCGTTGTCCTTGTCGTCATCGTCGTGCCCCCCGCAGGCCAGGGCGGAGGCGAGGAGGAGGAGGGCAAGGAGCCGGTCAGGTCTCATGGATGGTCTCCTAGCCCTGGGGCTGCCCTTCCTTCATGAGGGCCGAGAGGGCCTTGAACTGGGGGTGGTTCTTGTCCCGGGCCCACTCGAAGGCCACGGACTCGTGGTTGGTGATGGTGGCGCCGGCGGCGGCCATGCGGTCCAGGGCGCGGTTCCGGTATTCCTCGCCCCGGCCGCTGATGGCGTCCCAGCAGAGGTGCACTTCCGAGCCCTGGGCGAGCAGTTCCAGCACAGTCTGCATGACGCAGACGTGGGCCTCGATACCCGCGATCACGATCTGGCGCTGCGGGGCTCGGAGCATGGGCTGGGCCTGCTGGAGCAGGGTCTCGAAGCCGGCATCGCCGCAGCAGCCGAAGGCGGTCTTCTCGAGGAAGAACCTCCGCGTCGCGAGGCCATCGTAGATGGCGCGGATGCTCTCCTCCGTGGGGCCGATGCCCTTGGGATACTGCTCCGTGAGCACCACGGGCACACCGAAGAGATCCGCCAGCCGGAGGAGGCGGCGAGCCGCCTCCAGCACCGGGGCCGGACGGTGCACCATGTGGACGAGTTTCCCCTGGAAGTCGATCACGACGAGGGTGCTGCGGGAGGCATCGAGCAGGGCCATGGGAACTCCAGGACAGATGTCCCTAGCCTACAAGCCCCTGACCTCCTTGACCCGGAACCGCTCCGGGGCGCAAGGTGGAGGTCTGATTTCATACCTCGTCTTGCTATGGAAGGAGGTCCTCATGACCCCACGCATCTCGATGCCGAATCCCCTGGCCCTGATCATGGCCGCTGCCCTCGTCCAGCCCCTCGCGGCGGTGGACCCGCAGGACACGCGGCTGGTGGCCTCGCCGGCCCTCAGCGCCCGCCAAGTGGCCTTCCTGTATGCGGGGGACCTCTGGACCAGCGCGCCGGAGGGCGGCGCGGCCCGGCGGCTCACCACCCGCGGGGGCTGTGTGGGCACCCCCCGCTTCAGTCCCGATGGCGCGTGGATCGCCTACACCGTGGCCCTGGAGGGGAACGCGGACGTGTGGGTGATCCCCGCCGCCGGTGGCGTGCCGCGGCGCCTCACCTGGCACCCCGGCGCCGACGTGGTGCAGGACTGGACGCCGGACAGCCGGGCCGTGCTGTTCACCTCGGGCCGCTCGGTGCACACCACGCGGTTCACCCAGCTCTTCACCGTGCCCCTGGCCGGCGGCATGCCCACCAAGCTGCCCATCCCCAACGCCGCCCGGGCCACCTATTCGCCGGACGGCGGCCACATCGTCTACAACCCGCTGTCCGACGCCTTCCGCCAGTGGAAGCACTACCGGGGCGGCACGGCCTCACGGCTCTGGATCTACCGCGTCAAGGACCACGAGGTCACGCAGATCCCCCAGCCCGAAGGGCGCTGCAACGACATCGACCCCATGTGGATCGGAGGCAAGGTCTACTTCGTGTCGGACCGGGCCGGCGAGTTCAACCTCTTCAGCTACGACCTGGCGACGAAGGCCGTGGCGCAGCTGACGAAGCACGCGGACTTCCCCATCCTGGCCGCCAGCCACGGCGCGGGCCGCATCGTCTACGAGCAGGCGGGCTGGCTCCACAGCTTTGATCCCGCCACCGGGCAGGCCGCGCGCCTGAAGGTCGCCGTCCCGGCGGACCTGCCGGAGACCCGCAGCCGCTGGGCTTCCGGCGCCAAGTGGGTGCGGAGCATGGGCCTGTCTCCCTCCGGCAACCGCGTGGCGGTGGAGTACCGCGGGGAGATCCTCAGCGTGCCCGCCGAGAAGGGCGACGCCCGGAACCTCACCCGCACGCCGGGCAGCCACGAGCGGAACCCCGCCTGGTCCCCGGACGGCAAGGCCATCGCCTACGTGGCGGATGCAGGCGGCGAATACGCGCTGAAGGTCCAGGCCCAGGACGGCAAGGGCGAGGTGCGCAGCTACGCCCTGAAGGGCGCCGGGTTCTACCGCGACCTCAAGTGGTCGCCGGACGGGAAGCGCATCGCCTACATCGACAACGCCATGGCCCTCTACCTCCTCGACCTGGGAACGGGTGCGGTGAAGCCCGTCTCCAGCGAGCTGCTCTACACGCCCTCGCCCACCCTCAGCCACAACTGGTCGCCGGATTCCCGCTTCCTCGCCTACACGCGCAACACCGAGTCCGGCATGCAGCGCATCCACGTCTATGCCGTGGAGGAGGACAAGTCCACGGCGCTGACCGATGGCCTGGCCGATGCCGGCGAGCCCGTCTTCGACCGCGGCGGCAAGTACCTCTACTTCACTGCCAGCACCGAGGCGGGCCCGGTCCGGGACTGGTTCGCCCAGTCCAATGCCGATGCCCTGATGCGCGGGAACCTCTACCTCATGGTGCTGGCCAAGGACACGCCCTCGCCCCTGGCCAAGGAGAGCGACGAGGAGGCCGGTGTGGGCAAGGCGGATGACAAGGGCAAGGGCGACGAGAAGAAGGGCGCCAAGGCCGAGGTGAAGGTCCGCATCGACTTCGAGGGCCTGGCCGAGCGCATCCTTCCCATCGGGGCCGCCAAGAGTGCCGCCTTCTCAGATCTGGCCACCGGCGAGGAGGGGAGCCTCTTCTACCTCCGCAAGGCCGGCGGCGAGAACCGCTTCAATGCGAACGAGGCCGCCACGCTCTGCCGCTTCGACCTCAAGAAACGCGAAGAGACCGTGCTGGTGGAGAAGGCCGATGCCTATGGACTCTCGGCCGACGGCAAGAAGCTCATCTACCGGCTGAAGGACGCCGCCACCATCATCCCGACCATGGGCAAGCCTGAACCTGGCAAGGGCAAGGTGGGGCTGGATGCCCTGCAGGTGCAGATCGAGCCCCGCCAGGAGTGGGCCCAGATCCTCGACGAGGTGTGGCGCATCAACCGCGACTTCTTCTACGCCCCCAACATGCACGGCGCCGAATGGAAGGCCATGAAGAAGAAGTACTCGGCCTTCCTGCCGGACCTCGCCACCCGCGCCGACCTCAACCGGGTGATCCAGTGGATGTGCTCGGAGCTGGCCGTGGGCCACCACCGCGGCGGCGGCGGCGACCTGCCGGACACGGGCAAGGCCATTCCCGGCGGCCTGCTGGGTGCGGACCTCGACGTGGCCAACGGCCGCTATCGCTTCACCAAGATCTTCGGCGGCCTGAACTGGAACCCAGAGCTGCGCTCACCGCTCACCGAGCCCGGCGTCAACGTGAAGCCCGGCGAGTACCTGCTGGCGGTCAACGGCCGCGACCTCGCGGCCCCGGACAACCTCCACGCCCGCTTCGAGAACACGGCCGGGAAGCTGGTGGAGCTGACGGTGGGGGCCGATCCCACCGGCAAGGGCGCGCGGACGGTGACGGTGGTGCCGGTGGAGAGCGAAGCCGCGCTGCGAAACCGCGACTGGGTGGAGGGCAACCTGAAGAAGGTGCACGACGCCACAGAGGGCCGCGTGGCCTACGTCTATGTGCCCAACACCACGAGCCTGGGCCACACCTACTTCAAGCGCTACTTCTACCCCCAGGCCCAGAAGGATGCCGTGATCATCGACGAGCGCTACAACGGCGGCGGCCAGGTGGCGGACTACTACATCGACCTGCTGCGGCGCCCCTTCATCGCCATGTGGGCCATGCGCTACGGCCAGGACCTGAAGACCCCCCAGGCCTCCATCCAGGGCCCCAAGGTCATGCTCGTGGATGAGACCGCCGGTTCCGGCGGCGACCTGCTGCCCTGGATGTTCCGCAAGTTCGGTCTGGGCCCCCTCGTGGGCCGGCCCACCTGGGGCGGCCTCGTGGGCATCCTGGGCTTCCCCACCCTCATGGACGGCGGCAACATCACGGCCCCGAACCTGGCCATCTGGACCGACAAGGGCTGGGTGGTGGAGAACGAGGGCGTGGCTCCGGACATCGAGGTGGAGCAGCTGCCCAAGGACGTCATCGCCGGCCGCGATCCCCAGCTGGAGAAGGCCATCGAGCTGATGAAGGCGGAACTGAAGAAGACCCCGCCCCAGAAGCTGGTGCGTCCGCCGTTCCCGGTGCGGACCAAGTAGCCAAAACCTTCCTACAGTCGAAGGGCCGTCTCCGCGGCCGCCTCGTCCCTTGCCTTCAGGTGGTCCAGCTGGATCAGGTACCAGCCCAGGGCCGCCAGGAGGGCCTGGCGGTAGTGGGCGGCCATGGTCATGTCCAGATCCACGTCACAGGCCTCCAGTTCGTCAGGCGTGGAGGTGAGATCGCGGCCCAGGTGGGCCTGGAGGTGGACCAGCGGCCTGCCCGCGCCATCCAGGAAGGCGCCGGCGGGACCGGCTTCATGGAGCCAGGCCCAGTCGAAGGCCGCGCCATCCAGAAAGTCCAGCTTCCCGTGCCGGAGGGCGTGGGGGTGGAAGGTGGCCAGGTTGATGGCGCTGCCCTCCTCCCGCAGGGTGATGACCGGGTTCAGGAGCCCCAGGTGTTTGACGGTCCAGGTACCCTCGGCCGTTCGGATCCGCGCCAGCGACTTGTCCTCGTCCAGGAAGGCGAGGGTGGCGTAGACGCCTGACTCCCCCTGCAGCTCGAAGTCTGGAGGGGTGGAGGTGCTCCGGCGCCAGGTCAGCATGGCGCAGGGAAGTACGGCGAGCGATTTCATGGCATGCCCCTTGTCTCGCGGGGATGCATCCGCGCAGGGGAAAGGTACGTCCATTTCCGCGGTCCCGTCAGTGGGAGCCGACGGGATTCTTCAGGACTGGACCACGCCGCCGTCGAGGTTAAGGCACTGGCCCACCTGCATGGTGTTGGCGGGACTGAGCAGCCACCCGATGCCGTGGGCGATCTCCTCGGCCTGGAAGAACCGCTTCACGGGCACGGCCGCCTCCGCCTGGGCCCGGAACTGGGCCTCGGTCTGGCCCGTGGCGGCGGCGATCTGGCGGATGCCGGTCTGGGCCATGTCCGTGTCCACCCAGCCCGGCGCCACGGCGTTCACCACGATGCCCCGGTCGATGAGCTCCAGGGCCAGGGCCTTGGCCAGGCCGATGAGGCCGTGCTTGGCGGCGCAGTAGGCCCCGTAGCCCGGCACGCCGAAGCGGCCCAGCACGCTGGACACCAGCACGACGCGGCCTCCGGCGCCCATGGCCGGCAGGAAGGCCCGCACGGTGTTCCAAGGCCCCGTCAAGTCGGTGGCCAGGATCTCGTCGAAGAAGGCATCCGAGTCCCGATCCACCGGGGTCATGCCGGAGATGCCGGCGGCGGCCACCAGCCCGTCCAGGGGACCGACTGATCCAGTGAGGGCGGTGAGCACGGAGCGGTGGGCCACATCGGCCACATGGATCTCGGCGGTCCCTCCCGCCTGGCGGACGGCCTCGGCTGAGGCAGCCAGGGCCTGGGCATCCCGTCCCAGGAGAATCAGGTGGGCGGCCTCGGTCCTGGCCAGCCATAGGGCGCAGGACCGGCCGATGCCTCGCGAAGCGCCTGTGATGAGGATGCGTCGGGTCATGGTGGCTCCTTCCCCCGAGGGTGGCAGGCGAGGGGTGGCGCGGGTAGCGGGGAGGCCTATCTTTAAGATTCCACAGGAGAAAGCGGATGGTCTGCGAGACACAGGGCGAGCGGCGCCAAGCCACCACGCCGAGGGACGCCGACTGCCGGGGTGCCCTCTGGACCCTGCCCGATGGCCAGCGGCTTCCCAACCTGGTGGAGGCGGCCCCTCTGGTGGTGGGGGATCCCGCCCATCCGGCCCGCCTGTTGCCGACCGATCTGGAGAATCCCGAGAGCTTCCACTCCCGGCTCACCGCCTGGCTGCTGCGGCAGGGCCAATACCCCAGCACGCACCGCGAGTGCAGGCGGGGGATGAGGCTGCCGAGTCGGGACTCGGGGACGAGGAAGGCCAGGGATACGGTGCTGCTGCCTGTGAGCAGCCCGCCCACGGGTTCCTGGCCCAGCTCGCCCAGGTGGCGCAGGGCCGCCAAGGGATCGGCCCGCAGGCCCTCACCCACCAGGGCCACCACGGCCCAGCCGGACTCGCAGGGCACCCCTGAAGCGGCCAGGGTGCCCAGCACCTCGGTGGCGGCGTGAGTCTCGGGGCGGACCGCCAGCAGGGTGCCCGCAGGACTGGAGATCAGCCCGAAGCGCAGGGCACCGGCCTCCTCCAGGCTGCGAGCCGCGTCCAGGGGGGGCTCCAGGCCCGCCGAGGCCGGGAAGCGCAGGAGGCTGATCCCTTCCTTGTAGGCCACGGAGGTGACGGCGCCGGCCGCACGGACCGGCGGCACCGGCAGGATCTCGGTCCGGGAGGCGCCGGGGCGCAGGGTGTTGGCCACCACCAGGCGGAACCCCGCCCGGCCGCCGGGGGCCAGGGAGTCCGCGTGCAGGACCTTGGCGCCGAAGGCGCTGAGGGCCTCGGCCTCGCCCAGGCTCATCTGGGGGATGGGGCGGGCCTCCTTCACCAGGCTGGGGTCGGCGGTGAGGACACCGTCCACGTCCGTCCAGATCTGCACCTCCTCGGCATCGAGGGCCTCGCCCAGCAGGGTGGCGCTGGTATCGGAGCCGCCCCGGCCCAGGGTGGTGGTGACGCCCTCGGGCGAGGAGCCCAGGAAGCCCTGGGTGACCCAGAGGGCCCCTGCGGCCAGGGCCTGGCGCCAGGGAATGGCAGCCTCGCGGAGGGCCTCCAGCCGGGGCCGGGCCTTGCCGAAGCGGGCATCGGTCTGCATGACCTGCCGCACATCCTGGAAGGTCCCCTGGAAGCAGAGGGCGGCGAGGTTCGCGGAGAGGGTCTCGCCCACGGCCAGGGCGGCGTCCCGGGCCCGGGCCGTGGTCTCGCCCAGCATGGCCATGCCCGTCAGGAGCTGGTCCATCCTGGCGAACAGGGGGGCCCAGGCTGCAGCCACGGCCTGGGTGAGGCCGAGTTCCTCGGCCACGGATTGGTGGCGCACCTGGATCGCCGAGAGGATCGACTGGGCGACGGGGAGGTCACCCCGGCCCGCCGCCGCGCAGGCATCGAGGATCTGGTCCGTGGTCCCCCGCAGGGCGGATACGACCACCAGTCCCCCCGCAGGCAGCTCGTCGCGGACGATGCCGGCGGCCCGGCGCAGGGCCTCGGCACTGCCCACGGAGCTGCCGCCGAACTTGAGGACCTTCAGGCTCATGCCTCCCCCCTTTCCACGGCGGGGAGGCCCAGGTCGAAGGGCGTCTCCTGATAGACGAAGTAGTTCAGCCAGTTGGAGAAGAGCAGGTTCGAGTGGCCCCGCCAGCGGACCTGGGGCGGCCGGGTGGGGTCGTCCTCCGGGAAGTAGTTCTGCGGGATGCCGATGGGCAGGCCCTTGCCGAGATCCCGGGCGTACTCGCCCTGCAGCGTGCAGGGGTCGTATTCCGAGTGCCCCGTGACGAAGGCCAGGCGGCGATCCGCGGACTGCACCAGGTACACCCCGGCCTCGTCCGACTCGGCCAGGAGGACCAGCCGAGGTTCTGCCAGGATGTCCGCCTGGCGGGTTTCCGTGTGGCGGGAGTGGGGCGCGAAGAACACGTCGTCGAAGCCCTGCACCAGCCGCTCGTGGGCCACCCGCAGGTGGTGGGGGAAGACGCCGAACATCTTCTCCGGCAGGGGGTGCTTGGGGATGCCGTAGTAGCGGTGGAGGGCGGCCTGGGCGCCCCAGCAGATGAAGAGGCAGGAGAAGACGTTCGTCCTCGCCCAGTCCAGGATCTGCGTGAGCTCCGGCCAGTAGTCCACCTCCTCGAAGGGCAGCGTCTCCACCGGCGCCCCGGTGACGATGAGGCCATCGAAGGCCTGGTGACGCACCTCCTCGAAGGACACGTAGTGCTCCAGCAGGTGTTCTGCGGAGGTGTTCTTCGAGGCGTGGGAGGCCATGTGCAGGAGCGTCACCTCCACCTGCAGGGGCGTGTTGCCCAGCAGGCGGAGGAGCTGGGTCTCGGTGGCCACCTTGGTGGGCATCAGGTTGAGGATGGCGATGCGCAAAGGGCGGATGTCCTGGTGGAGGGCGCGGCTCTCCTCGATGAGGAACACGTTCTCCGCCTCGAGCACATCGCGGGCCGGCAGGGAGGCTGGGATCTTGACGGGCATGGGATCAGGCCTTCGCGAGGGCCAGTTCCAGGTCCTCGAGGAGGTCGCCGATGTTCTCCAGGCCCACGGAGAGGCGGATGAGGTCCTCGGTGACGCCCGTGGCCTCGCGCTCGGCTGAGGACAGCTGCTGGTGGGTGGTGCTGGCCGGGTGGATGATGAGGCTCTTGGCATCGCCCACGTTGGCCAGGCGGGAGAAGAGCTGCACGCCGTTGATGACCGCCTTGCCGGCCTCCAGGCCGCCCTTCACGCCGAAGGTGAGGATGCCGCCGAAGCCCGCGCCCTTGCGGAAGTAGCGGGCCGCCGCGGCGTGGTTCGCGTTGCCGGCCAGGCCGGGGTAGTTCACCCAGGCCACCTTGGGATGCCGCTCCAGCCACTGGGCGACGGCCAGGGCGTTCTCCCCGTGGCGCTGCAGGCGCAGGTGCAGGGTCTCGATGCCCTGGAGGATGAGGAAGGCGTTGAAGGGGCTGATGGCGGCGCCGGTGTCGCGCAGGCCCTCGATGCGGGCCTTGGTGATGAAGGCGGCGGGCCCCGCGAGGTCCGCCAGCACGGCGCCGTGGTAGGCGGCGAAGGGCTCGGTGAACTCCGGGAACTTGCCGTTCTTCCAGTCGAAGGTGCCGCCGTCCACGATGACGCCCGCCACCGAGGTGCCGTGGCCGCCCAGGAACTTGGTGGCGCTATGCACCACGATGTTGGCACCCAGCGCCAGGGGGTTCAGCAGGTAGGGGCTGGGCAGGGTGTTGTCCACGATGAGGGGGACGCCCGCTTCCTTCGCGATGGCCGCGAGGGCCTCGAACTCCGGCACGTCCAGCTTGGGATTGCCCAGGGCCTCGATGTAGATGGCGCGGGTCTGGGGCTTGATGGCGGCGCGGAAGGCCTCGGGGGTCTTCGAATCCACGAACGTGGTGTCGATGCCCGTGCGGGGCAGGGTGTGGTGCAGCAGGTTGTAGGTGCCTCCGTAGAGGTTGTCGCCCGCCACGATGTGGTCGCCGCCGCGCAGCAGCGTGGTGAGGGTGAGCGTGATGGCCGCCTGGCCCGAGGCCACGGCCAGGCCCGCGATGCCGCCCTCCAGCCGCGCCACGCGCGTCTCCAGCACGGCCTGAGTGGGATTCATGATGCGCGTGTAGATGTTGCCGGGCACGGACAGGTTGAAGAGCGCGGCGCCGTGTTCGGCGGAGTCGAACACGTAGCTCGTGGTCTGGTAGATGGGCACGGCCCGGCTCTTGGTGTCGCTGTCCGCGACCTGGCCGCCGTGGAGGGCGATGGTTTCGAAGTTGGGGTTGGCGGCGCTCATGGCGGCTCCTGAGAAGTGAGGTGAGAAGGCCGAGGCCCCGTCGTCCAAGCAAGTCCAGGAAAAGCAAACATGACAAAGGGGCCCGATCACTCGGGCCCCTTTGTCGCCGTCGTCAGTTCGACACAGCTCGACATCTCTCCGCGATTGCTCACGGCAGGAATTGGCACCTTGCTTTCGCAGGTTGCCAAGGTTTCACAGGGCCCGTCCCTCCACCTTTCTGGATAACTCGCTATGGAACTGACAAGGATCTCGTAAGAGAACGGCCCCGAAGGGCCGGTGCAGAAAGGTAGCGTCACGGACCCGGCGATGCAACCCCTGTCGTGAAAGGCAGTCTGCCCGTCCCAGGTGCCGGTGGTTAGCCTCCCGCCGTATCATCAATCAGGAGCCGCCCATGGGTTGCGTGAATCGTTTGAAAGTGCTGCTGGTTGCAGGCGCCATGAGCGCCCTTGCCCAGGGCCAGACCCTCCAGTTCCAGATCCAGGGGGGGCTCTGCGAGCTGGCCGATTCGAACTGGCGGAAGCCCACGCAGGTATCTGCACCCCTGCGGGAATGGCCCAGCACCGGCGAGTTCCTGGGTCTGAGCGGCCAGTCCACGGCCTGGGATTTCGGGGTGGAGCGGGCGTTGAATCCGCGGCACGGTGTGCGGCTGCTCTACCACCGCGCCAGCGAGGGCAGCGGGGCCTTCGCCAACCGCCAGTGGGCCCTGGACTGGGTGTGGCATCTGGTGCGCCGGGGCGAACGGACCTTCTACACGGTGGGCGGATTCACCCTGAACCAGGTGGAGGGTACCTACGAGTTCCACTCTGGATTGCTGCCCCCCGATGGTCCCGGCGACTACCGCGTCATCGCCCAGTCCGGGCGCGCAGGCATCAAGGTGGGAACCGGCTTCCAGTGGTCCCGCCACTGGGCGGTGGAGGGCGCCTTCCACTACGTCACCCTGAACACGAGCGGGGTCCAGGCGGCCAGGGATCGCGCCACGTCCTACGGCGCGATCCTCCTGTCCTGCCGTTTCGGGGGAGCCTAGGGTCTGTTTTCAAAGTGGATGCGAGCCGCGACGCCGTCCAGCCGCGCTCATGGCAAGACGGGGGCCGAAGGGCGATGCGGGACATCGTTCGAGACCGCCAACGCAGCCAGGGGGCTGGGCACGTCCCAGGGCGGCCCCGGCGCGATGCTGCGTCGGCTCCTCGTCGATAGTGCCGCTATCGCCTTCGTCGCTTTCCTTGCCTCGCTTGGGCGGCGCCCCTTGCGGCGCACCCCACTTTGAAAACAGACCCTAGTCCTCGAACACCGTGTACCGGACGCGAGTGCGCTGGGCCCTGTTGTAGGCCCCGGAGGGGTCGTAGGGGACGCACTCCACGATCTCGAGCTTGGCCAGGCGCCCTTCGCTGGTCCGAAGCAGGAAGGTGTCGCCATTCTGGATGGTGGGGTAGTCCGGGACGGTGGCCAGATTCCCCTTCAGGAAGTTTGCAGTCTGCTGGGTGATCTCGTCATAGGGGATGCCAGACATCTTGTAGGACTGGACCTTGTTGATGCGCAGCTGCCAACTGCCACCCTGCCACCAGACCCACAGCTCGAAGTTGTCACTGGGGTAGGGGATGCCGCTGCCCTCCTCCCAGCCGAAGCCGACGATTTCGCTGTTGTCCAGGTTCAGCGCGTGCTGGGACCAGTCATCGTCCCAGTACCACCCGTAGTAGGAATTCAGGTCCTTCAGGCCCACGTTGTAGGGGCGCCGGATGTCGAACCTCCCCTGCCACTCGCTGTAGAGTCCGCTCAGGGTGTGGGCTGTCAACGTCATGGTGTTCCACATCTCCATGCCGAGGTTCATTTCCCCGGCGAGGCTGCACGTCCAGACATCCGGCCGCCGGTAGACATCTTCGACCAGGGCGAGTTTGACGGCCGCGAAGTTGGCGTTGTTCGGGAAGAGCTTGATCCAGTCGAGGGGGGCGTTCTGGCCCGCGATCACCTTGGCCTCCAGGAAGGGCTTGGTCGGGTCGCTGGCGTCGATGACGGCCCATTCGATGGTGGGTGCCACGGGTTCGGGTGTGGCGTAGATCCCGGTGAGGGTCTGCTCGGCGACATCCCCTTTGACATTGGTGACCCGGATCCTTTCCGTGCCCTTGAACGCATAGCCACCGGGGTAGGAGATGGCATCCGCCTGGGGGTGGTAGACGAAGAAGTCCGATCCCGCGAGGTCCACTGCCATGAGCCGGGCCTTGCCGTCCCGGTCGATGAACTCGGCCTTCGCCACGCCGTTGTAGTCCGCCGCGACGGCGTTCACACTGCCGGTGGCGCTGTCGTAGTAGGCGTAGAAGATCTCCGGTTCGTAGACGAGGACTCCGTCCACGACGGTGCCATCCACCGCGGCCCGCGGGGCCTTGGCGACGATGACGGAGCTTGGGTTCAGGCGGAGGTCGAAGAGGTTGAAGCCCGCGGGGAGCGGCTGCCCCTTCTCCAGGCCATTCGCCGCGTAGGTGCCCCCATCCAGGCAGATGGCCCAGTCGTCCAGCTTCATCTCTCGGCTCAGCCCTTCCATGTCCCGGTAGGTGAAGCCCAGGCCCTGGTGCGCATAGCCACCCACGCCCCATAGGAAGGCGTCCCCCAGCGTCACTGCCGGGGCCGTGGGCCGGCCGTCCGCATAGACCAGGCTGTGGACGAAGTTGCCGTTGCCCAGGTCGAAATAGAGGTTCGCGCTGACGGCCTTGCAGCGGGCCCGGTACTCGTTCCAGTCCCCCATGCGCTCGTAGGCCCCGGTGGTGGGGTTCAGGCGCATGACGTCCGCGGCCATCTGGGTCATGGTGATACTGACCGGCGCGCCGCATTCCAGAGCCCGGAGCTCGTTCAGGGTCAGGAAGATGTCTCTGCCGGCCTGGTTGCTGTCCACCACCCAGCAGACGCCCGGGGGTCGAGGGGTAGGTGCCGCCGGGTTCGAGCAGGTTGACCTGGTTCTCGCCGGGCTGGAAGGTGGCCACATTGTGGCCCCCGATCCGCAGGGTGAGGGTGGGCACCACGTTGCTCGCGCAGGCGCTGCCCTGGTTGTGCACCTTCAGGAAGAGCTTGATCTTGGCGGCCTCCGTGGGGTTCGTGGTCGTGGCCTGGGACCATTCCTCGGTGCTCACGAGGGAGCCTCCACGGGAGGTGGCGTTGCTGGTCTCGTGGGTGTTCGCGATGGACCCTCCATAATTCGCATGGGCCTTGACGGAGGCCTTGACGCCGGGGAACTCGAATCCGACCTCGGCCTCGACTCCCACCTCCCAGTTGTCCTCCCGCGTCCGCGAGTGCGTGGCGGTGGTGCTGGCATCCCAGGTGGTCCCCTTGCTCACGGACCGGCCCTGGGTCACGGTGATGGCGTCGTTCAGGGTCACGCGGTAGCCCTCCAGGCGCACCACGATCTCCGGCAGGGCCGGCACCATGGGCAGGTCGCCAGGACCCTTGACGGACACATCCATGTTGGTGCCCGAGACCTCGGTGAGATCGTCGAAGGGGTCCTGGTCCGTGGAGCGCTGGTTCGGGTCGGTCTTGTAGTAGCGCACCGCATGGTCCTGGCCATCCCAGAGCCTGGGTTTCCCGGTCAGGAAATCGTAGGTGTAGCCGTAGAACTCCAGGTAGTTGGGGATGCCGTCCCCGTCGCTGTCCACCCGCTCGCCATCGTTGACGCCGTCCCCGTCGTCATCCTTGTCGAGGGCGGCGATGCGCCCGTTCCCGTTCTTGTCGGGCACGAGGTCCTTCTCGCCCCAGGTCATGTCGCCGAAGACCTCGGCGTTGTCGAAGAGGCCGTCCCCGTCCGTGTCGACCTTCATGGAGTCGGTGTGGATCACATCGCGCTCAACGTCATCCGGGATGCCGTCCCCATCCGTATCGGGATTGCCCGCCCTGAGGGAGGCCAGGGATTTTTCGTAGACCTGGGCAATGGTCAATCCGCCCGGCGCCGGCGGCGCTGAGGTGCTCTTGCCGCCACAGCCGAGGACGCACAGCAGGGCAAGCAGGAAGGGGAGACGCAATGGGATTCCCTGGCTCATGGGATCCTCCGCAGTGGCGCGTGGCGGTTGGTCGGGCCTGCAATGTGGAGGAAATGTACCCAGCCGATGTCAATAGCTTGCCAATGGGTAGACAATGGATTGTCAACCCCCCCTGCCATGAGCAAACCGACTCCCATCCTGCTCATCGAGGACGATCCCGCCCAGCGTCTCCTGCTGGCGGCCTATCTGCGCCAGGCCGGCTTCCTGGTGGAGGAGGCCGAGACCCTGGTCCAGGGCCGGGCCCTCTTGGCTACCGCCCACCCCCATCTGGTGCTGCTGGATTTGAACCTGCCGGATGGCGATGGCCTGGAGCTGGCCCGGGAGCTGATCCAGCGGGCCATTCCGGTGCTGGTCGTGACCTGTCGGCCGGCTGACCGGCTCCTGGTCCTGGAGCTTGGGGCGGATGACTTCGTGGAGAAGCCCTACGACCCCCGCGAGCTGCTGGCGCGGATCCAGAACCTGTTGCGGCGCTGCGGTGAGCCCCATCCACACTCACAGCCCATCGGCGACTTTCACCTGGATGCTCCGGGTCGGCGCCTTCTGGATCACGCAGGTGTGGAGATTACGCTCACCCGGGGTGAGTTCGACCTGCTTGCCGCCCTCCTGGAGGCCCGAGGCCGGGTGCTCACGCGGGCAGACCTGACCGAGATCGTCAGCCCCGATGGCAGCACCGTCTGCAGCCGCAGCGTGGACACCCTGGTATCCCGCCTGCGCCGGAAACTGGCGGATGATCCGAAGCGGCCCGCCCTGCTCCAGACCGTGCCGGGCGTGGGCTACCGGGCCCAGGGCTGAGTCGTGCTCTCGGGGCCGCTCGCCCTCTCCCGCTGGCTGGGCACCTTCATCGACCCCGCCACCGAGGCGGCCTTCCAGGAGGACCTCCGGCCGCGCCTTGCCGCGCAGCTCCGCTTCCTGGCCTTCCTGCCCGCCCTCTACCTGGCGGCCGCCCTCTTCGACTTCTCGACATTCGGGGCCAGCGGCCCCTTCTGGGGCCTGACCACCCTGCGCCTCGGCGTCTGGGGAATGGTGGCGATCTCGGGGGCCCTGGCCAAGCCGGGTCGGTCCCTGGGAGTGGCCCAGGGCTTCCTGTTCACGGGGGTCACCCTGGTCTCGGTGACCGAGGTGGTGGAGCACCACCTGCTGGCCCTGATCCAGGGCCCTTCCCACCCCCAGGACCTCCCCTTCATCGTCCTCTTCGTGCTCGGCATCTACATGATGCTGCCCCTTCCCCTGCGCCTGAGCCTGGCCGCGGCGCTCTTCGGCACCGTGGTCTTCCTGGGCTACCTTGCGGCCGCTGAAGGGCCGGGCGCTCCCAAGGTGGGCCTCCAGGCCCTCTACCTCCTGTTCGCCAACGGCGTCGGGGTCGCCTTCCGGGCGACCTGGAACCGCATCCAGCGCCGGGACTTCGCCCTGAGGACCCGCCTGGAGCAGGAGGTGGCGGAGCGCCAGGCGGCCGAGGCGGAGGCGCGCCGGGCGAACGAGGCCAAGGGCCGCTTCCTGGCCGTCATGAGCCATGAAATCCGCACCCCCCTGAACGGTGTGCTGGGCGGCGTCCAGCTGCTCCAGGCTCCCGGCCTGCGCCCCGAACAGCGCCAGCCGGTGGAGATCATCGCCCGCAACGGAGACCTGCTGGCCCGCCTGCTGGACGACCTGCTGGACTTGGCCCGCATCGAGACCGGCCACCTGAGCGTGACCCGGGAAGCCTTCAACTGCGGGGACCTGCTGGCCACGGTGCATGGGGCCCACCTGCCGCAGGCCCGCGCCAAGGGGCTGGGCTTCCGGGTGGAGCAGACCGGCCCCACGCCCCCCACCCTGGTGGGCGACGCCCTGCGCCTGCGTCAGGTGCTGGGCAATCTGGTCGGCAACGCGGTGAAGTTCACCGACCAGGGGGAGGTCGTGCTGTCCCTGGAGGTCCGGGAGGCCTCCGATCCACCTCGTCACCTGCACTGCACCTTCGCCGTGCGGGATTCGGGGCCGGGACTGGCCGAGGAGGCCCAGCGGCGGGTCTTCGCTCCCTTCGAGCAGGGGGACATGTCCATCCAGCGGCGCCACGGTGGGGCAGGCCTCGGCTTGGCCATCAGCCGCGAACTGGTGGGAGCCATGGGTGGGGAACTGACCCTGGAGAGCGTCCCCGGCCAGGGTTGCCGCTTCGCCTTCCGCCTCGTCCTGCCCCACGGGGAGGAGGGGCCAGAGCCCGCCGAAGCCCTACAGAGAACGAGGCCCCTGGGCATCCTGGTGGTGGATGACGTGGAAGCCAACCGGATCGTGGCGACGGGGCTTCTGGGGCGGCTCGGGCATCGGGCCCTGGGGGTGGCCGGTGGGGGCGAGGCCCTGGAGGCTCTGGAGGGCCATTCTTTCGATGCTGTCCTGCTGGATCTCCACATGCAGGACATGGACGGACTGGAGGCCCTGAGGCGCATCCGGACCCATGCCGACCCCCGGGTGGCAGGCCTGCCCGTGTTTCTGTCCTCGGCGGACACCGAGCACGCCTGCCTCCAGGCCGACCTCGGCGCGGGCGTGCAGGGGATCCTCCCGAAGCCCCTCCGGAAGGAGCGCCTCGCGGCCCTGCTGGCAGGCCTGGCCACCCGTGCTCCGGAGGCTGCCCGGCCCGATCCGGGCCTGGTGGACACGGCCCATGTGGCCCGGATCCGCCGGGACCTGGGGGAGGAGACCTGGGCCCGGGGCCTGCGGGCCTGCCGGGATTCGGCCGAGGCCTGCCTGGAAGACCTGGAGCAGCCCGGCCAGGTGCCCCAGGCGCTCCATCGCCTGGCGGGTCTCGCCGCCAGCTACGGCATGGTGGGGCTGCACCACCTGGTGCGCCACGCCGAGTCCCAGGTGGCCGCTGGAGCGACATGCCCTGTCGCGGAAGTTCAGGTCGGCTGCAGGACCTCCCTGAGGTGCCTGGAACAGGCCTGAAGAGCCTGTCCCGGGAGGTGTGGCTCATCCCGTTGCTCTGACGGAGCCAGGCTGGGGGACGGGAATGGAAAAATTGGAAAAATACGGTTAAACATTCCAATTTGGGTATTATTGCCCTCGCTCCGGTTTCCTAGTCTTTGTCCCGGGTTCCGCCTGTCCGTCCCGGCCTCTCGCCTTGAGTGCACTGTCACCGCAACAGGAGGGAACATGAACCTCTTCAAGAAGGGGGGCCGGGTCCGCAAGCTGGTTCCCCTCGCCCTGGTCGTTCTGCCTTGGTTCTTGAAGGACCACTTGGCCACCCTCCTGGAGGAGCAGTCCCGGGAGGCCGAGCAGGTGCTCATCGAACAGGGCAACCAGGAACAGCGCGAGCAGCAGGGGCGGGAGATCCGTGGCCTGAACCTCAAGCTGGCCGAGATCGCGCTTCGCCAGAAGGCCGCCGAGATGTCGGAGCGGGCCATTCGCCAGGAAGAGGCCGAGACCATGGCCGACATCATCCAGGCGGAAGGCCGGGCCATGGCACACAGCGGGAAATCGCTCCAGAAGTTCCTGCCGAAGGTGGACATGAATGAGGATCAGCGGAAGAGCCTGGAGGAATCCGCCAGGATCGCCCAGGAGGTGGGTACGGCCCTGACGGCCTTCGATCCAAAAGCGGCCCCGGAGGGCAACGACGCCCTCATCGCGCAGTGGGAGCCGACTGAGGCGAGGCTGAGCAAGGCCTTCGAGGATCTGGCCGACGCGGCGGAACAGGATCGGGAGGCCAGCGCCAGTGCCGCTAATATCGCCCGCTTCCTCGCCTGGATCTTCACGGCAGTGGCCGCCATGATGATCGGTGGCTGGAAGCAGCTGTTCAGCGGAGCCGACTCTGAGGAAGGGGAGGACGAACCTGCTGGCTCCGCCGCAAGATAAGGACGGACCCCCTCCTGGAGGTCTCCCTCACACGGAGAAGTAGCGTGCCTGCGGGTGCCAGGCCACCAGGGCGCTGGTGCTGTACTCGGGATCCATCTGGTGGCTGTCGCTGAGGGTGACGCCGATCTCGCGGCCGCCCAGCAGGTCCAGGATGGGGCCGTTGCCCTCCAGATCCGGGCAGGCCGGATAGCCATAGGAGTAGCGCGAGCCCTGGTAGCCCTGGGCGAAGAGGGCGCGGCCCGGGAGGTCCTTGGCGGCGATGCCCAGCTCCCGTCGGATGCGGGCATGGATGCGCTCCGCGTAGGCTTCGGTGAGTTCCGTGGCGAGGCCATGGAAGGCGAAGTAGTCCGCGTAGCCGTCTTCCCGGTAGAGCCTGGCCGCATGGTCCGCCGCGGCCTGGCCCAGGGTCACGAGCTGCAGGGCCAGCACGTCCGTGCGCTCGGCGGAGAAGAAATCCGGGATGCAGAGGCGGCGGCCCGTGGCCTGCCGGGGGAAGGCCAGGAGCGCGAGGGTTCGCTTGGGATCCGCGGGATCAAACACGCGGAGTGAATCGCCCTCGGCCCGCACGGGGAAGTAGCCGTACCGGGCCCTCGGCTGGAACAGCGGATCAGTCGCCAGCCGCTCTTTCCAGCGCACCAGCTGGGGCACGGCCTTGTCGCGGAGGATGGCGGAGAAGGCTTCGTCACTCTGACTGCCCTGGCTGAAGCCCCAGCGGTTGCGGATGAGCGCGAACGCGTCCAGATGCTCGAACAGGTCCACCGGCGCGTCCGCCAGCTCGCGCACGCCCCAGAAGGGCGGCGTCGGCAGGGCGGCATCATGGCGCACCCAGCTGCTCTGGCCCTGATTTGTCAGAGGAACGGCCGCCGCGCCTCGGTGGAGGATCTTGATCTCTCCCGTGGCGGAGGGGGAAGCCGCAGGCGCCGGAACCTTGACCTCACCAGCCACCAACGCCTGCATGTGCCGCAACCCTTCGAAGGCGTCTTCCGCGTAATAGACTGGGCCCCCGTAACTGCGGCGGCAATCACCTTCCACGTAGTCCCGGGTGAGGGCGGCGCCGCCGAGGATCACCGGCACCTTCAGGCCCAGCTCCTCCATGTAGTGGAGGTTCTCCTTCATGATCACCGTGGACTTCACCAGCAGGCCCGAGAGCCCGATGGCCTCCGCGGGCCAGGCCTCCAGCTCTTTGAGGATCGCCTCGATGGGCTGCTTGATGCCCAGGTTCTTCACCTCGAAGCCGTTGTTGCTGAGGATGATGTCCACCAGGTTCTTGCCGATGTCGTGGACGTCGCCCTTCACGGTGGCCAGGAGGATGCGGCCCTTCTGGTAGTTGGATTCCCGGGGCAGGTGCGGCTCGATGCGCTTGATGGCGGCCTTCATGGCCTCGGCGCTCTCCAACACGAAGGGCAGCTGCATCTCGCCGGCCCCGAAGCGCTCGCCGACCACCTTCATGGCCCCCAGCAGTACTTCGTTGATGAGTTTCAGCGGATCATGTTCCTTCAGGGCCTCGTCCACATCGGCCAGGATGGCCTGCTTCTCGCCATCGAGGATGCCGCGGTGGAGCCGCTCCAGCACGGGCAGGTCAGCCCGGTGCTCGTCCACTGCGGCGGCCTTGCGACTGCTGAAGCGGGCCATGAGCGCCTTGAGGGGATCGTAGCCATCGCTCCGCCGGTCGAAGAGCAGATCCTCTACGATCTTCCGGTCCTCGGGATCGATCTTGGCCACGGGGATGACCTTCGAGGCGTTGAAGATGGCCATGTCCAGCCCGTGCTTCACGCCGTGGTAGAGCATGAGGGCGTTGAGCACGTGGCGGCTGGCGGGGTTGAGGCCGAAGCTCACGTTGCTCACGCCGAGGATGGTCATGACGCCCGGCAGCTCGGCCTTGATGAGCTTCAGTGCCTCCAGGGTTTCTATAGCCGAACCGCGGAACTCCTCGTCGCCGCTGCCCAGGGTGAACGTGAGCGGGTCAATGATGAGGTCGCCGGGATCGAGGCCATATTCGCCCACGGCCAGCGCGTAGAGGCGCTTGGCCACTTCGAGTTTCTGTTCGCGGCTCTTCGCCATGCCGCGCTCGTCGATGGTGAGGGCCACCACGGCGGCGCCATAGGTCTTGCAGAGGTCCAGGATCGCCCGGGCCTTGGCGTCACCGTCCTCGAAGTTGATGGAGTTGATGACGCACTTGCCGGGGGAGCGCTGCAGGGCCTTCTCGATGACCGGGAACTCGGTGCTGTCGATCATGAGGGGCAGGGTGATCTGGGAGACGAGGCGGCTCAGCAGCTCGTCGGCGTCGCGCACCTCGTCCCGGCCCACGTAGGCCACGCAGAGATCCAGCAGGTGGGCGCCCTCCCGCTGCTGCTCCTTGGCCAGGGTGATCATGCCATCCCAGTCCTCGGCGGCCAGCAGGTCGCGGAATTTCTTCGAGCCGTTGGCATTGGTCCGCTCGCCCACGATGAGGGGCGCGGGTTCCTGCTTCAGCGTCACGCTCTGGTAGAGGCTGGCGGCGCTGCGCTCAAACTTCGGCGTGCGTTTGGGCGGGTTCAGCTTCTCCACGCCGGGGGCCAGGGCGCGGATGTGATCCGGCGTGGTGCCACAGCAGCCCCCCAGGATGGCGATGCCGAACTCAGAAGCGGCGTGCAGCACTTTCTGGACGAAGGGCTCCGGGTCCAGGGGATAGACCACCTGGCCACCGCGGTTTTCCGGCAGGCCCGCGTTGGGCAGGCAGCTGATGGGAAAGGGGCTCGTTTCCGCCAGGGTCTGCAGGTGCTGCGTGCATCTCGTCGGGGCCGGTGCCGCAGTTGAGGCCCAGCACATCGATGCCCAGCGGCTCCACACTGGTGAGCACGGCGGAGATGTCCGAACCCACCAGCAGGGTGCCCGTCGTTTCCACCGTGGCCTGCACCCAGAGCGGGACGCGGCGTTTCTTCGCGGCCATGGCCTCCCGGGCGGCCCGCACGGCCACCTTGATCTGGCCCAGGTCCTGGCAGGTCTCGATGAGGATGGCGTCGGCGCCGCCCTCCAGAAGGCCGTCCATCTGCACGCGGTACGAGGCCAGCAGCTCGGTGTAGCTGACGTGTCCCAGGGTGATGAGCTTGGTGCCCGGTCCCACGGAGCCGATGACGAAGCGGGGCCGGTCGAAGCTGCGGGCCACTTCCTTGGCGATGGAGGCCGCCTGCACGTTCAGGTCATAGGCCTTGGCGGACAGCCCGAAATCGCCCAGCACGAGCGGGTTCGCGCCGAAGGTGTTGGTCTCCACCGCATCGGCGCCGGCCTTGAAGTAGCTCTCGTGGATCTCGCGGATCCACTGGGGCCGCCGCTCCGTGAGCAGGTCCACGCAGCCTTCCAGGGCCGCGCCGCCGTAGTCCTCCACGGTGGGCTTCCGCGCGAAGATCTGGGTGCCCATGCCGCCATCCAGCAGCAGCACCTTGTTGCGGAGGATCTCGTCAAGGGTCGTCATGTCAGAGCCCCAGGTAGTCGATGGCCACATCGCCGTGGATGCACACCTGGCAGGCCAGGCGCTGGTCGGCGGGGGCGTCCAGGCCTTCCAGGAAGTCGCGTTCCTCGGGACCGGGCTCACTGCAGTGCACGAGTCCTTCCGCCACGCGCACGCGGCAGGTGCCGCAGGAGCCCGTACGGCAGCCGAAGGTGATGTCGGCGCCGGCGGCGTCGGCGATGCGCTGCAGGGGCGTGCCCGCCGGGGCCTCCACCAGCAGGTCTTCGAGGCGGAAGTGGACCCTTACCATGGGGCCTCCGGCTTCGGCAGCAGGGGTGCCACCAGCTCCACCTGGCCGAAGGGGGCCGAGAGCTGGAGCCCGCGCACGCGGGCGGATG
>JADKCH010000018.1 GCA_016714685.1 Candidatus Geothrix odensensis | reverse complement strand
GGCTCGTCCTCCGCGATGAGGGCTGTGGGCCGCCGGGCCGTCATGCCCCGCCCCGCACCGCCGGGAAGACACTCGGCGCGCACGCCGTGGGCTCAACGGTGCAACTCCAGCCGCACCTTCCCGCCGAAGGCCAACTGCAGGCGCTCCTGGAGATTCGCGAGCCCCGTGCCCGCGCCGCCGCCATCAGGGCCGAGACCTACGCCCGTATCGAGCACCTCGATGGCGCAGCAGCCTTCGAGGACCCGGACGCGGACCTCGATGCGGCCGCCCTCCTCGCTGGGGCCGATGCCGTGGCGCACGGCGTTCTCCACCAGGGGTGGGGAGAGTCATCGGTGGGCAGACCAGCTGCAGGGCCTGTCGTCAGCCTGAAAGTCGAACTGGAGCCGGTCGGGCATGCGCATGTGCATGACCTCGAGGTAGGCCTGGGCCAGCTCCAGTTCCTGCGCCAGGGTGGACGCGGGCGCGTGGAGGCGGGGCACCGCCGCCCGCAGGTAGGCAATGAGGCTGCCGAGCACCGCCGAAGCCCGGGGCGAGCCCGTGTCCACCAGCTCGCGCACGTTGGCCAGGGTGTTGAACAGAAAGTGCGGCTCCACCTGCGCTTGCAGAAGCCGTAGCCGGGCGTCCAGGGCCTGGCGCTCGAATTCGCTGCGCTCCAGGTCGAAGGCCAGGGCCTGGTGCCGAGCCAGGGCGTCCTTCTGCCGCACCAACGCAGCCAGCGCAACCCAGGGTGCCAATAGCAGGCCGACGGCGCTCAGCGATACGAAGCCCGTCAGGCGGTCCTTGACCTTCCAGAACGGTGGCGCGCCGGCGGCGGTGGACAGCTCATAGATCAGGTAGGTTCCCAGGGGCATGATCAGCGCCACTCCCAGCACCTGCAGCGCCCAGCGCGCGAGCCACGCCGGCAAGTGCCTCGGCCATTGTTCGAAGAGCCCGAACACCAGCAGGGCCAGCAGCCCTAGGGTCACCAGTGAGCAAGATGGAGGTGGCCCCTGACTCCACCCGAGGCTGATGAGCAGGCCGAGGAGGAGGGTCAGGCCCAGGGTGAACCGCAGGCGCCCCAAGCCCAAGATCCGCGCAAGGCCCTGCGGCGGCGGCGGCGGAGGGAAGACGGCGTCCATAGCCTGACGATACCACTCGGAATCGCCGCCCGGCCCGCCACCACAGGGTTTCCGAGGCCGCCTCGAACCGGGGTGTCCGGGCGAGCCGAAGCACGGCGCCGGCCGTCGGCGCCCGGCGCGGCTCATCCCCGGAATCCCGCCCTTCATCGCTTGGGCGCCGCCTGCGATTAATCGCAGGCCCGGGACCGGCGTAGCCCTGAAAATGCCCGCTTCCGAACCGGCAGCCCACCTTCCAACCCGTTCACGACCCCTGGAGACAACCATGACCACGTCCCCCGCAGGCCTCATCCGCTGGAGCCCCCTGGTGCTCACCGCCTGCATCCTGAGCGCCCAGGCACCCCTGCTGGAGCAGGGCCGTGCCGCCCTGGCCCGGGGCGACAGCGACGGGGCCATCGCCCTCCTGGAGCGCGCCGTCGCCGAGGCCCCGAAGGATGCCGACGCGCATCACGGCCTCGGCAATGCTTATGGCGCCAAGGCAGCGAAGAGCGGAATGTTCGCTGCCGCCCGCTATGCGCCCAAGGCGCAGGGCGAGTGGGAGCAGGCGGTCGCGTTCAACGCGAAGCATCTTGAGGCACGCTTCAGCCTGGTGGAGTTCTACGCCATGGCGCCGGGCTTCATCGGCGGCTCGGTGGACAAGGCCTTCGAACAGGCGAAGGCGATCAAGGCCCTCGACCCGGTCCTGGGCCACCGGGCCTTCGGGGTGATCTATATGCAGAAGAAGCAGCCCGATCGGGCGAAGCAGGAGTATCTGGACGCCATCCGGGAGCACCCCGCCTCGCCGAAGGCCCACGGCTACCCGGACAGCATTTCGCCAATGTGGAAAAGAACTCGCTGCCGCCTTCGGGGAGTTCGAGGCGGGGCTAAAACTCGACCCGACCTGCATGCCCCTCTACTACCACCTGGGCCGCGCCGCCTCCCTGGCCGGCACCAACCTCGCCCGGGGCGAGGAGGCGCTGAAGAAGTACGTTTCCTACCGGCCGAAGGAGAGCGAGCCGGCCCTGGCCAGCGCCTACTACCGCCTCGGGCTCGTCTACGAGAAGGCCGGGAGGAAGTCGGAGGCGAAACAGAGCTACAAGGCGGCGCTCGGCCTCGATGGTTCGTTGAAGGAAGCGCCGGAAGCCTTGAAGCGCGTGTCCTGATCCGGGTTCCAGGGGGCGGGGACGAGGCCGCCACCGGCCAGTCGCGCCACCTGGTCGCGTTCCATCCTTTCCATGGGGAGTCTCAGGATGTCCGAAGTCTCGATTTTCCGTCTTTACCTCTTGCGGGCGCTCTTCGCGCTCATGTTCGTCGGGCAGGGCGTCCTCCAGTGGCCCGCGATCCTCCAGCGCACGACCCCGTGGACCCTGTGGCACGGCGTGGGCTCGAGCATGCTGGCGGCGCTCTCCCTTTCGGCCGCCCTGGGCATCCGGTATCCGCTCAAGATGCTCCCCCTGCTGTTCTTCGAGATGCTCTGGAAGGCGATCTGGCTGCTCCTCTTCGCGCTGCCGCTTTGGCGGGACCACCAGATGGACGCGGCCACGGCGGAGTCCGCCCGGGCCACCCTCATGGGCGTCATCGTACCCCTGGTGATCCCCTGGCCCTACGTCTTCGCCCATTACATCCGGAAGCCGGGGGACCGGTGGACACCTAACGGGCCCCGGACCGGTGCGTAGCCCGACCCCCGGGCGGCATCCCGGCAGGTCGCTCCCCATCCTCGCGAGGCCACGGTTGAATCCAGAGTCTCGTGCCACCACGGTTCGCAACGAGGCCCCGCATGGTCCTTCTTGGAAAAGAAACCTCTCCGCAGGCGCTGGCCCGGCTTGGCGGCTTCCTCTACCTGATCATCATCTCGCGGGGCTCTATTGCGAATTCTTCGCCAGGGGCAGCCTGATCGTCCTGGGGAACGCCATGGCCACAGCCTCCAGCATCCGGTCCCACGAATGGCTGTGGCGCACGGGCATCGCAGTCGACCTGTTCACCTGTGCCTGCACGGTCGTCCTGGCCTGGGTCTTCTACACCCTGCTCCGGCCGGCCCATCGCGACCTCGCGTTGCTGATGGTCTTTTTCGACCTGATCGCCATCTGCCTCCAGATCGCGTTCGACCTCAACCTGGCCGCGACACTGTTCCCCCTGGGGGATGCGGCCTACCTGAAGGTCTTCTCGCCGGAGCAGCTGGCGGTGCTGGCCCGCCTGGCCATCCGGGCGCACGGAACCGGATGGGGATCAGCCTGCTCTTCTTCGGCTTCACCTTCCCCATCCGCGGATACCTGATCATCCGGTCCCGGATCCTGCCCAAGGCCTTGGGCATCCTGCTGGTGATTGCCGGCTGCGGTTACGTGCTGCACGGCTTCACCGCTCTGCTGGCCCCTGCCTTGGCGGGCCGGATCTTCCCCTTCGTGGCGGTCCCGATCCTGATCGGCGAGGCCTCCACCTGCCTCTGGCTGCTCTTCAAGGGCGTGAACGTCGCGGTCCGCGGGTTGGGTGCCGACTAGCCCGGTCCGATCGTGAGAAGGGTGGGCAGGGCTGTGGCGGAAGTCCGGGCCCTGGCCGGGGCCGCACGTCGACCAGCACTCGCCCATCGGCAGGTTTCTGTTCCAGGCCAGCCTGGACGCCACAGCTCCGGGCTTCTGGGTTGTCGCGGGTGGATTCCTCTGCGTGGCCTACGGGATTTGGTTGTTGATTCTGGGCGTCCTTGCCGCTGGTTTGGAGCGCCGTCGAAGGTCATGGACTGCGTGGGGCGCAAGGTCAGTGTGCCTCCGGGACGACATTCAGGAGCACGCGTGCGGATTGAGCAACACCTTCACTTGCCGGATGGCCGGACGCTTGCCTACGCCGAGTTCGGTCGGCCAGAGGGCTTTCCGGTGCTTTATTTTCATGGCTCGCCATCCTCCCGGCTCGAGCCCTTGCTCCTGGGGGATGACGCGTTCATCCGGCTGGGCTTGAGGGGCATCGCCCCGGACCGCCCGGGCATGGGCGGGTCCGATTTCCAGGCCGGCCGCGGCTTTTCCCATTTGCCCGCGGACGTGTCCGCCCTGGCGGACGCCCTCGGCCTGAAGCGTTTCGCCGTGCTGGGGAACTCCGGCGGCGGACCTTACGCGGCGGTTTGTGCGGCCCGGATTCCGGAGCGCCTCTCCGCCGCCGTCATCGTCTCCGGCGGCTGGCGGATGGACTGGGCGGAGGCGAGGCGGAACCTCCCTTTCGTGAACCGACTCGTCCTGAGGCTCGCACGCAGCGCCCCGCTCCTGCTGAGCCCCCTGTTCAGCGCCATGGGCGGTGTCCAGGGCGGACGGGGAAGGGAACTGGCCTGGTTGCCCTGGCGCGAAGAGTGGCCGCCGGGTTGCCGTCCGCCCGGCTCGTGACCTAAGAGCACGAGGCACACCTGTCGACCCTCTGCAACCACTTCGAGGTGATCGCCCGGGTGCTGGTGGGCCAACCCCCTACATTCCCTCGACCACGACGGCAACCTCGTCACCTGAATGCGGACGAGCCACATCGTCCCCTCAGGCGGTAGGACGGGGTTCCTGGCGGAGCCCGTGGAATAGCCCGGGTCACACCCCAAGGTCCGAACCGGGAGTCAAGGACGCCCCGGGGGCGGTTCCCTGCCGTTCTGGCCGACCGCGGCGGGCCCGCCCATCGGGCCTGGGCGTCGCTCGTCCCATGAATCTGGCGCTCCATCCCAAGGTGGCGCGGCGGGCTCGGACCAATCCCGGCGATGCCCGTAGCATCAGGGCCAGTTGCCCACTGCGGACGCCATGATGCCCCTGCCGGATCTTCCGATGCTGAAACCCAACCCTCCCTCGGCCTCCGCCGGCGGGAGAGGGAAGGCCCTCCGTACGCCGGTGCGGCGAATGGAGGGCGGCTTCAATGCCAGCGCGACGTTCTTCGCCCTGGGGAGCACGCTCTTTGCCTGGCTCCTCCTGCGCGGCCGGATGATCCCCGCCGCCCTCGGCTGGCTCGGCCTGATAGCGTCGGTCCTTCTGGTCCTCTGCCAACCGCTCCAGACCGCAGGATTGCTCGGGGGTCCGATCACCGGCCTCATGAGGTTGCCCATGCTGGTGTTCGAAGTGGCCCTGGGTTTCCTGCTCATCATCAAGGGCTTGCCGCCAGGGCCTTTCGTGACGCCGTAGGACTCGTTCATTCAGTGATGCCCCAGTCTCCTCCAACAATCCGCCGTCCCAGGGAGCCGCTTCCATGGATCCGAATCCGAATGCCCTCAGCAGGACCGCCAGGTACGCGGGAATCCTATACCTTGTCTGGATCGTCACCGGCTTCTACAGCATGCTCTACCTGCCATCGAAGATTCCGATGCGAGGCGAACCTGACGTCATCGCGCAGAACATCCTTGCCCATGAGTTCGTGTTCAGGACCAGCATCATCAACGGCATCCTGAGCGGGGCCTTGTGGGTCGTGATGGTGCTGGTCTTCTACCAGCTGTTCAAGGCCGTCAACGACCGGCAGGCGAGGCTGTTGGTGGCCCTGGTCATCATCCAGATACCCATGATTCTCGTGCTGGAAGCCTTGAAGATCACGTCTCTCATGCTCCTGAAGGGCGGGCTGTTGAAGTCCTTCGCACTGCTGCAGCGGCAGGAGGTGGCGTTGCTGCTCCTGAAGGTGGAGGGTCACGGGGCCTGGGTGCTGGAGCTGTTCTGGGGACTCTGGCTCCTGCCCCTTGCGGCCCTGGTGTACCGGTCCCGCTTCCTGCCTCGGTTCCTGGGCGTGTGGCTGGGGGTATGCGGCCTGGCATACGTGGTCCTGTTCCTGATCGACCTGCTGGCGCTGCCGTATCGTTCCGCCTATTTCAGGTATGCGTTCCCAGCCATGCTCGGGGAAATCGCCTTCATGCTGTGGCTCGTGATCAAAGGCGCGACGGTACCCCCGGCAGAGCCTTCTGTTTCTCCCGGTCGCGCCGCACCCTCGGCATGACCCCAGGCCGCTCCGCCATCCCCGAGACACGCGGGGCCTGGCGGCTGGGCTTGGCTAGGTTCAGTCCTCCAATTCCGGCCCGGCCTCCGGAAGCACCGGGGAGCACCTCCTTGCAGGATCCGCAGTGCTTCGTCCAGTTCCTCCCCTTGCACCCGTGCGGCTTCCGATCCGCGTCCACCTCCCGCCAGGGCTTCGCCTTGCCCCATCCCTACTCGCCGAACACCGCCACCGGCGTACCATCCTGGAGCACCGTGCGCCTGTCCTGGTTGAGCTTCCAGGAGGCGCACCAGCGATAGATCCATTCGGCGTCGTCGGGGGCAAGGCGCAGGCAGACATGGCTGTCGGGGTAGCCGGGGAGGTCGAACTGGTGGAAGGAGATGCCGGCGGTGTTGTGGAGATTGACGATAGGCATGGGGCTTTTCCTCTTGCCGGTGGACGTGAGGCCCCAGCGCAGCAGGACGCACGACTCGAAGGCCGCCCGGGCTTGGAGCCGCAGGGAGACGGCGATGAGCTTGGGCTGGTCCGCGCGATCTCTTCCCAGCGCGCGGGGAAGGGCGCGAGGGCCAGCCACGGCTCCTCGGCGGCAGGCACGAGAAGGGTGCTCCCCTTGCGGGCATGGGCCAGGTCCACCGGGCTCAGCTTCAGCACCTCGTCGAAGAGGGGATTGCGCCAGGATGGTTTGTTTGATATTTTATAAAATGCCTTATATCACCAATTAGTTTCGATAATCTATCTTATGTAACCTTGAATTGTATACATCAGGACTCTAGCCGCGACTCATCACCTTCGGCGATCCTCGCTGGACCTGGGCGCTGCGTGAGGTAGGTTGATGGGCTTGCTCGATGCCAAATGGCATCTATACTTGTGACAGATGGCAGGAGTCTCGATGTCCAAGGTAGAGTCCAAGATCCCAGGACGGGTTTCCCGATCCACTGTAAAGACCAGTCTGGCTGGCAGCTTTGCCCCGTCCTCCCCGATGGAGATGGTTAACTTGGTTCGCGCAGGCGTGCCTTGGTCCCTCTACCAGGGGGTTGTGGTGGACCTGGGCTTCAACGACCAAACGGCTTCAGGCGTCCTGCACATCCCGGTTAGGACCCTGGCCCGCCGGAAAGGCGCGCGCTTAGAACCCCAAGAAAGCGAACGCTTCATGCGCCTGGTTCGCTTGGTTGCGAGGGCGACGGAGGTTCTAGGAACCCGCGAGAAGGCCCTCCGATGGATGCAGGCATCCAACCGGGCACTGGAGGGCGTCAGCCCGATCTCGCTGTTGGACACCGACATTGGAACCCAGGCTGCTGAGGCCGTCCTGACTCGCACGAATTCCGGCGGTGTTTTCCTGATGCGGGCTTTCCGCCTAGTGAAGGCGAAGCACGCCGCGACTTCGCTCGACGGAGAGGGGGCCCGTAGAGCTGGGGGTCGCTGGAACGCTCCTGGCGTACCAGTGGCCTATTGCGCCACATCCTTGTCCCTCGCGGTCTTGGAGTTGCTGGTCCATGTGGACGGGCGACATCCCGAACGATTTGATCGCGGTCCAAGTCGAGATCCCAGATTCCTTGCCCATGAGGCGCCTCGATGTGGCGGACTTGCCACTCAACTCGCGCAAGGAGGCCGGACAGGGCGCCTTGCAGGCCCTTGGTGGGGCCTGGGCGAAGGATGGTGTCGAGGTGGGGCTCGTGGTCCCGTCGGCGGTGGTGCCGGGTGAGATCAACATCCTGCTGAACCCGTCTCATCCCGACATAGCTAAGGTCCGGATCGTCGCGACGGATCCGTTCTCGCTCGACCCGAGATTACTCTGATCTGGAGGTCCACATGAACATAGGAGTGATTACTTTCTCCAGGCGCACGCGGTGGCGCATATCCTCCAGGTATTGGATTGGCGAGACCGGGCTCCTGGTGAAGCCATCGCCCTGATGGCGGAGGCCCTCAGGGCAAATCGTATGGCTCTGATATTGGACTGCCCTGTGAGGCCGAATCACACCCAAGCACTGGCGCTCGTGATGCCCACCAAGGAGGAGGACGAGGGCGTGCTGCTCATGCACTTCTGGGGGCTCGGCCCTTATACTTCGGACCCCTTCAAGTCCATTGTCCTAATCACCCCAGAAGACGAGGTTCAAGCCTTAGTGGGAGAGCCCATTAAGCCAGGGCAGATTGCTTTTGCTCCGGAGGTCCGGAAGGCCCTTGCTTCTTGGCGTCGTCGCCGACCCTAGACGACTATGCCAAAACCCCATTCGAGAGGCAGGAACAAAACGGTCAATCCATTGCTGGGTGAACCAATGGACGAGGGAACTGAAGCCTTAAAAGGGATCAGGAAGGCCGCATCTGCATCCGACGACCCAAAGGCGAGGGGGACCACAGGTGTCCCAAATTATGACGGTATTGCGTTGGTGGTCGGAAACCCGCTCGCTGCCAACATCTCCCACATATGCGACGACTTGTTAAAACCTCTGGAGGAGACCTAAATGACAAAGCTAACCGACAATCCTTTCGTGGACCAGGGCGGTACACCCTATAAGCAGGGCGACCTCATCCGAGGCGCACTGAACGCTGGTGATAACTTCAAGGGAACAATTCTCAACAAACTTGATGCCAAGGACGAGAAGAATCCCCACAAACAGCCCGCACTTCTTGTTGATTGCGGAGAGGATGGGTACATCATCTTTCCTGTGAGGCAGGTAAACAGGGCTTAGTGGGAGGCACTGTTGCAAAGATCGGGAGCACCTAAAAGGAGTTGGTAAATATGGCGACACGCAATTGGAACAATGACCGGGCAGCCAAACGCATCGATGCCAAGATAACGGAGCTCCCCCTGAAAGAAATTGAAATCAGAGAGTATGTCCGCGATACGAACCTGACAGATCTTCCCAAGAATGTGGCATACCGAGTTAATGGTGTGCACCTGTACGCAGACATCCTGAATCTCTCCGATATGCTTCATGTCACTCAAGTGGAAGGAGAGACCTGTCACCGTCGTACGCTTCGTTTTTTGAACCTCCACTACCGCGCTGTCTATCGCATCCTTCAACGAGTGGATGCGATATGCGTAGATTTCCACAACCAGCGTCTACATTCCGTTGTCCCTAAACCTTACGATTCCGAGGCTGATCGCGTCCACAGCGATCGCAATCGCGCAGATGATCATCGATGTGCTCTCCCGCTGGAGAGGATGCGGATCACCCTGCCGCCAAGGTCCGCATTGGCATTGATACTGGCAAAGCACTCGCCGTAAATAATGGCAGGCACGGGCATCGTGAGCCATTGTTCTTGGGGGAGCCGGCAAATCATGCGGCAAAACGTGCGGGAGGCGGCAAGGCCGCGGGCATCTTCCTAACGAACGAAGCACGCACTGCCATTGGGCTCAAGAAGGCAGAAAACATGGATACGACCTCGTTGACCACAAGTGAGATAGCGACGTCCGTGGACAAGGCTAAGCTTGAGGTAACAGCGGATGAAATCGTCAGTGAATGGGAAGAGGATCTGAAGAAACTCCCGATTGGCATGTTTGAATTTTCTGGCCACACACCGCCGTATTGCACCCTCGACATTGAAAGCCTCTCGGCGAAAAATTCGCGGCGACAGGACGCAGCGTCGGTGTACGCAGATCTGGACGGGTTCACATCCTACGTATCAAAAAATATCGACTCCGACGATAGTGCCAAGCACGTCGTACGCACTCTGCACGTGTTGCGTAGCGAGTTGGATGCGGTGCTGCATACGGATTTCGAAGGCCGCAAGGTCCGATTCATTGGTGATTGCGTGCATGGTTTGCTCGTAGAAGGCACTGCCCAGACTACCGATGCACACGAAACAATGGAAAGCTTGACCCTATGCGCTGGAGGGATGCGGAGCAGCTTTGAACTTGCACTCACAAAACTCAAGGAGAAGGGCACCGATGCCACAAGTCTTGGGTTGGGAATCGGCTTCGATTTCGGGCCAATGAATGTGACCCGACTTGGGATGAAAGGTGAATTGATCCGTTGCTCGGTAAGCCGTGGAGTGCTCTCGGCGGAACAAGAGCAACACAGGTGTTCTGGGACCGAGACCGCGATTGGCGAAACCGCCTATGTGAAGGCCTCTGACGCCGTGCGAGCGCTGTTTGGTACAGCCAGGAAACGAGCAAACCTTACATATGATGTAGTCGTAAAAGGAATTATCGGGCAGGAAGATGGCACCACGAAAGCGAGTGTATCGTCATCCTTGCTTAAGCCGGCAGCGACTGCCGTAGCAGTGTCGTTAAGTTTTCCGAATCGACCGGCAGGCCCAGCCAAGCCGGATGGCTTTGCATGCTTTGGTACGCGGAAAACTTGAAGCGCTTTCGCTCCGAACGTGAAGCAGTGGAAACATTGACTTCGTCGGTGGATTGGCTGACTCCGATTCGCCAACATATTGACGACTCGGCGAGGCTCTTGTGGGATTTCGACATTGCTACACCAGCCGCATCGATCAGTAACATTGCGTTATCCAAACCATTTCCCACACGCCACCTTCAGTGTTACCTCGTGGAAACAAAGAGCAATGGTCCGCACATCAGTACGGCCCCGGAGGAGAACTCTGTCTGGAGTACGGGCCAGACAATTGGGATTCCGAAATCACGGGTGCCGATATGATTTCAAGCGCATATCGATTGTTGGAAGGGGAGCGCCCCACACTTGATCAAACTGCCGCGGTAGCCTCGCGGCACAAAACGACCATTGGTCAAGAATTGCGCAACAAGGTAAGCCGACTACTCGTGACCCGCAACTTAGCAGATGTTTTTACTCGCGTTCCCGAAGACACTTTGCTTTCCATCAAATCGGTGGGCCTGTTTCGCGGCAGATCTTATGTAAATGTTGTGACTTCAATAACTCTTCCCAATTGCGAGGCATGGAGCGATGAGAACCAGCCAGAGGTAGGAATGCTTGGGTATGAGAGCATGATCGCCTTGATTCGCTGGCCCAGCTCCCAACCATTGCCTTCTACCAAGAATGTATCCACTCTTCGAGTGGAACTAGCTACCCGAAACATGGTGCTTCCAACCGTGAATCACGCAGTGCTGCTGTGGCGCAATCGTATCAAGCTTTACTATTTGAGCGACGACGACAGTATTTTCGAGGGGGCAATCATCCCGCCTCAACCATTCACTCCTCGAATGGATGACGATCACGCGGCTCTGGCAGGCAGAATGGCGGCTCTTGTTGGATGCGGATCCCTTGGAAGTAAAATGGCCACATCGCTAGCGCGGGCGGGCGTCGGCTCATTTCTCCTGGTCGATGACGACATATTCCTTCCGGATAATTTAATTCGCAACGATCTTGATTGGCGAGATGTGGGTTCTCACAAAGCTGACAGCGTTGCCAGAAAATTCAGCTGGTCAATCCGAAGGCCAAGGTATCGACCACGAAGATATCGACTCGGTGGACAGGAGGCGAGCGGTGACATTGAGTCCTTGATCGACGGCCTTGGGAAGTGCGACCTCATCATCGAGGCGACTGCAGATGCCAAAGTCTTCAACTATCTGTGTGCTGCTGTGGCTGCAGCGAAGACGCCACTCCTTTGGGCCGAGGTTTTTGGGGGAGGATTTGGAGGTCTCGTCGCTAGGCATCGACCTTCGATTGATCCCGCCCCAGCCACTATGCGCAATGCAATAGAAAGCTGGTGCCACGAGCGAGGCATGCCGATTGAGCGAGCCGTTCAGGGCTACGGGGGCGGACAAAGCATGCCGGCGATTGCCGACGATGCTGATGTATCTGTCATCGCGGCACACGCGGTGCGAATGTCCATCGACCTATTGATCCCTCGCGATCCGTCACAATACCCAAATTCTGTTTACCTGATTGGGCTTTCGAAAGGTTGGATATTTGAACAACCGTTTGAAACCTATCCGATTGACGTGGGCGGCCCACCTTCCGGACCGGAAGAAATCCTAGACCAAGGGGCTGAAGCCGAAGAACGGGCTCGTATATCCGCATTGTTTCGGGAGTACATAGATGCAGCTACTTCTAAGCCCAAAGGTGATGAAACGACTCCGACGTGAACTGAAACGCGCGGGCAGCATGGAAATCGGCGGATTACTGCTTGGCGAGCATGTTCGGGAAGATATATTCCGGGTTGTGGAGATTACCGCGCAACACGATGGCGGTTCACACGTTGGATTCATGCGATTCCCACAGCAACATAATGAGCAATTGCAGAGTTTTTTTTGCAGGACAGGGCAAAATTACACACGATTCAATTACCTCGGTGAATGGCACTCACACCCATGTTTTGAACCAACGCCGAGCACGATGGACCTCCAAACAATGCAGTCGATGGCGAGCGACCCTGCGGTAGGTGCCAATTTCCTGGTGCTCATAGTAGCGAAGCTTGCACATGATCACGGCTTGGAGTGCTCAGCAACAGTGTTTCAAGAGGGTTTAATACCTCTATCCGTCCCGTTGCAGGCTGAACCCGATGACATGATCCCGAGTCAGGGAACTGCATTTGCATGGATCAGAAGAATTATCAGGAGGTACAGCCCTCACCTAAAATGATATGGGAGGTGCAATCGACCATAATGTTCGATCCATCTATCACCTGGATGCAGAACTCTTCTGGTTAACTTGACCACGATATTAGACCACAGAAGGATGTTTTGGATTCCCGGAATTCCCCGTCATCTCTGGCGTCCCGTTTTCTCAGAAGATCCCGTTTACCACACTCTTAACAGCCTCATGGCTATCGAGGTCCCATTTTCAAAATAACGGTTCTAAGTTCATCACATACGCTTACGAGTGCGCCATCCAGATCTTGGCCAGGGTGCTGAAGGTAAGTGATTGGTGTCACCTGAGAAGATCCGTTGGGATTTTGATTGGGCTCTTGGTCGCCATGACGATGTATGTTCGATCGTGGCTTAACAGGCCCATGAAAAGTCCCAGTTCAAATATCACATTGTCCCGTGGTACTTGATATTTCTCGCCTCGACTGGCGATCAAATCGTCCGGTCCAAACACGAAGACCGCGAAATCGGCATCCCGGACCTCCCTGAGAAGTTCATCTATTGTGACTCCTCCGGGACTAAACAATCCCGGTTTGCTCCAAAGCCTCGGAAGGATCTTGTCATGCTTCAAACCAGTTACTATTTTTGTTGCGACGGGCAACCCTTCTACGGAACTCCCGATAAACAGGACTGGAAGCGGATTTGGAGTTGAATGGAATTTTTCTCGCTCTCGAAGGCGTTTTGCCATGGTCCGAGCTAGGGACATCCCAAGTTTTGGATATTCATCCGCAAGCGACCTAAGATCCATCTCAGCGAGTTTTAAACACACTGTTGGTTTGATTGCCTTCACTGTGGCGGACCGGGGCGACTCCGGGCAGAGAAAGGACATCTCTCCAACTGAAGTTCCTGGTCCCCTCTTAGCAACAGATCTCTCATTTATCAGAATTTCGCATTCCCCTGCGATCACAAGAAAGACATGATTCGTTCCATCTCCTTGGGCGATTAGAACGCTCCCCTCTGTGAGGGCTACGATTTCACCCTTTGCTGCGAGAGCTAGCGCAAGCTCATTGTGATGTTCGACCAATTCATGGCGTTTCAAGATTTCTAAAAGTAAGCGGTGCCCCTCTTCGCCTTCGAATCGTGCCCTCACATGAACACCCTATCAAAAGAACTTAGAAGCGGGAAACCCTATTGGCGCCATGGGCAGCTTAGAGCGACGAGATTCATGAATGCTCAAATCTAGCATGCTCAAATCTAGCATCTACTTGATGTCAGATTACCCAAGTGCAGATTTGTGGAAGGAGTCGGGCCCCTTGAGGAGGCCCGGCTCCTTCCACATTCCAGCCATCGCGTAAGGGTTAACCGCGAAGGTTAGCTTCCTCGCGGTATACCGCCACGATGGTCACGTTGTCGTCCTCAAACAGGTAGAGGATGCGAAGTGGCTTCACCAGAACCTCACGGAAAGGCTCCCCGGCTTCGGTTGAGACTGGCCCCATGGTGGGGAAGTCCTTCAACTTGTCCGTCTTTCTGAAGACCTGGTCGTGAAGGCGTTTCGCGGCCCCGGGATTGTCCACGGCGATGAAGCCGAGGAGGTCCTCCAGGTCCTGCAGGGCGCGATCGGCCCACTGAAGGGTCACTGGGCGAACCTGGCCAGTCGGAGCTTGGCGTCCTCCTGGGAGGTAACTCGACCCGCCCGAAGGTCCGCGACGCCCTTGGCCACCAGGTCCAGGATCTCCAGCCGACGCTGAAGGCTGTTCCAGGTATCCACGGCCACCATCACCGCCGCTTCCTGGCCATTCTCGGTGACCATCACCGCGCTTTGGGTCTTCTTGAGGTTTGCGATCACCTCGGTGGCGTGCCTTTTCACTTCCGTGACGGGTACCAGCTTCAGCATCGGAACCTCCGTGGATCACAGAGTAGCTCTTTTGTATTACTTTTCCAAGAATGTTCTTTTCTTGCAATGGAATTTCCATGAAATTTCTCCTTGATTTTTTGTCCGTCAAGAAGAACAATGGAGTTCTCAGGTTCTCACTGTCTTCTGGACGGTTTTTCATTCCCGGTGTTGCCAACATGGCCACCGGGTTTTTGTTTGATCGTTATTTGAGCATTTTTATATGAACTCAGGAGGTGCTCTGGTCATGCTTTACCCTTCTTTGGTAGTTCAATCATTAATATAATACCATGGTTCATATATTTAATTCATGCGACACATGCATCATTTGAAAAAAATCTTGGCTCGAGGCACCCTTCCCTGAGGTCGACCCGCAGGGAAGGGCAGTGCTGCATCCACGGAACCATTAGGCGGACTGGATCTTCTGCCATTGGTGCCAGCACCAGGAGCAGAGCCCGCCAGTGACCTCGGCGGCGTCCACCATCTCCTCAGGGAGGAGGGTAGACCCGCAGCGGCTGCATTCTCCCTCGACGTGGTCGAGCCAGGCGTCCTGGAGGAAGCGCCAGCGCTGCTTGGGCGAGTGGGAGGCGCGGCGCAGTCCTCCAGCTGACGGGCAATGCCACCCGGGACGGGATCGAGGAGGCCTCGGGACCTCAGGTCGTGGATGACGGAGACCAGAGATTCCTCCGGCAGGGTCAAAGAGCTGTTCCAGCTCGTGTTTAGGCATTGGTGCCTCCCGGGCGAAGGGCGGGGGTGTCCCGCCGGCGTCTACTTGAAGGGAGAAAGTCGGAAAACCTCGTCCCTTCCTTTCAACTACCACCCGCCTCTGAACGCCGACCCGAGGGTCCATTCCAGGTCGCAGGTGGCGTCATCCCCTCGAAAGACCTCCCTCAACCCCTGCATTGACAGCCAAAAAGAGCGGATCCAGGTCCGATCGCCGGCGCCGACCCATCTTGGCCACGGCAGCGAGAAGGCTAATTGCTCATTGACAACATCCAAAAATAATTCATGATTATTTTGTTGTCATTTGGCAATAGAAAGTTCAGGTGCTCACCATGCCTCCCATCCCATCCTCGTCCTTCGCCACCCGTGTCCGTGAGGTCATGACCCAGAAGGGGCTAAGTTCGGCGGTCTTGGCCCAGCGGGCCGAGCTGACACCCTCGCTGCTGTCCCGACTCACGACCGAGAACCTGTCGACCCGGCGAGATCCCCAGATCGAGCACATCCTGGCCCTGGCCAGAGTTCTGGAAGTGGCACCGGCGGAACTGGTCGCCGGCACGGAGGCCGAACCCATCCTAGGGCAATGGATCCCTCGGTACGAGTTCGAGAAGGAGGTTCAGGCTCGAAACGAGGCCCAGGCTGAGGCCTCAGAGCTCCGGACCGAGCTTGCAGGCACGCGCAGCGAGCTGATCACCCTCAGGAATGAGCTCGAGCAGATGGGCCATGAGGTCACAAAAGCCTCCCAGCGCGCGGCTGACGCCGAAGAAAGTGCTCGGCGAGAACTCCCGGCACTTCGAGCTGCCAAGGGCGCGGCCGAAGCCAAACTGGCCCAGGCCCTTACCGAGCGGGACCAGGCCCTTGCAGACGCCCAGCAGAACTACCGGGCCTGGGCCAATGCCCATTCCCAGGCCTTGAACCTGCAGCGCCAGGTGGCCAACGCGGACGGCAAGGCCGTCATCCTCGGGTTGATCGGTACAGCCGTGGGAGCGATGGTCGCGGGCGACGAAAATGCCACGAAAAAAGGTCGCCGCTGACCCCCTTTCAAGCTTACGATAATGTTAGTTATCATGAGCCTAGACCCCCAAAACCATCCCGGAGACCCCAGTGAACACCCCGGCAAACCTCATCGAAAAGACCCTCTGGTGGACCAAATGGCAAACCTGGTTCGCGGGCCTCGGCGTCCTTCTCGCGATCGTGTTCGGCTGGTCGACGGTCTCGAGGATTCTGGTGGCCACCTGGTCCTTGATCACGGCTGGCGTCCGGATCCCAGTCTGGCTCTTCATCCTTATTAGTGGAGGCGCGATCTGGGCCGTGATGCGTCGTGGCGCGCCGGCAGCCCCATCCGTTCCGCCGGCCGAGGCACCCAGGCCTCCGGCGCGGCCCGAAGAAGCCAACGTGGGCGGCGTGCTCTGGCGCTGGTGGCCAGATCGGCGCCACGGGCGTGTCGGCCAACTGAAGGCCTACTGCCCGACGTGCGACCTTGAACTGGGCTGCCATGAGGACCCCGGAGCCTGGAAGGCACTGGATCGCTGGAACACCACCCTGTTCTGTCATCGCTGCCCTGATGCTCATTGGCCCTATGAAGGCCGAGCCTCCGAGGTCTTCGACCTCACCTGAAAGATCATCGAAGCCGGGCTTCGCCAGGAAGAGACTGGCCGTGATAACAGCCCAATTTCCTCGGAGGAGGCCCTTCCGGCGGAACCAGGCGGTTATAGGAGGCCCCTAGAAGCCTTTCTGTCCACCGCGGTGGACTCCGAGCACACCCGAAGGGCTTATCGGCGGCATATTCTCGAGGCCTTTCGCCTGATGGGTCTTACGAACCTCGCGGAGGTGAACGCGGAGGCCTTGATCCGCTACCGGGAGATCTTGATGGCCGACGGCCGCGGGCTGGCCACCCACGCCCAGGCCCTGTCCGCGCTCCGGAGCTTCCTGGGCTGGTGCTTCGATATGGGCGGGCTGGCGTTCCCGCTGCGGGTGGCAGAGCGGCTGCTCCGGGTACCTCGAGCCGACGTCGTGCGTCCCTACCAAACCTGCACGCGAGGTGAGGCGGACCGTTTGATTGACGCGGCACTCAGCCTGCGGGACCGGGCCCTGGTTCTTGTGATGCTTGGCTCGGGAATTCGGGTGTCCGAGGTCCAAGGTCTCGACTGCTCGGACCTGGTGGAAGTGGACGGGGAGCCCGTCCTCTGGGTCCGTAAGGGAAAGGGCAATAAGGATCGCCTGGTGCCCATCACCGAAGAGGTATCTGAGGCCATTCAGCACTACCTGGCCGCCGGTGACCGGAAGGTCGGTGATCATGGGCCGATGTTCCTGGCGGAGGATCGGGGCGCGAAAACTCGGGAGAACCAGCGGCTCAGCACCTTCGGCATCCGTTATGTGCTGAAGGGACGAGTGAATTTTGCGGCCATCGCCAAGCGGATCACGCCCCATGCGCTGAGGCATACCTTCGGGATGGAGTTCCAGCGGAATTCAGGTGATCTTAATAAGACTGCCAAGGTCCTAGGGCATGCCACGCTCGTTCCTACGCTGCGCTACACGGCTCACCTGGAACTGGCGGAGCTCAGGATCTCCCTGCCCCGTTGGAGGCGGGGTGGGGGATCTTGAGAGGAGGACTCTCACGCTGACTCTACAGCGAAGTCCCTAGTGGCCCATCCTCGAAGGCATCAATAACAAAGCCAAGGTGATCAAGCGCATGGCCTATGGCTTCCGCGATGACGACTACTTCGCCCTCAAAATCCGCTCAGCTTTCCCGGCAACGCCCGATGAACCATTTTTATGTGAACGGGATTACCGGGCCAATGGTTTCGCCACGCGCGAATGCGTGCCCCACAAGCCAAAGGAGCCCCACGATGTCTATTAGGAGGGGGCTGTGAGTCGCCGCTCTGAACGAGAGCTATGCTAAGGCCGCATGATCTTCATGTCCACGAAGGGCGTATGGGTCGTGAGCCCATCGACGATATGGGCTAGGGCCGCCTTGCAGGCTTCTGGATCGCCTTTGAACAAGGTGTAATGCTCGTCGCAGTTCCGGGCGACGACGACACCTTCTTCGATGCGGAGGGTTCTGATGAACATTAGGTTCACGAGTTCTGCGGTTTGGGTGCGGACCCACATGACTTCCTCCTATTTGGGGGATTCAATCCAGAGACACTACTTGTTGACTTTAGTATCGGCCTGAACCGGGGCGATCAGGTTGTTTCCAGCCTCCACCCAGGCCAGGTAGAGCCGGATAACACTGCGCTGCTGGTCGGAAAGGGCTTCGGCGAAGGAGAGTTCGGCGGAAAAGAGCTGACGCTGGGCATCCAGGACTTCGAGGTAGGGCGAAACGCCCCCCTCGAAGCGCATGGTGGCGATACTGTTCGGCTTCCCGCAGAGAGCGAAGCTGCTGATCCTGGGCCGTCACGATCTCCTTGGCCTTCGCCACCCCCACCAGGGCATTCGAGGCATCTCCCAAGGCCGAAAGTACCGTCTTCTCATAGGAAGCTTTGGCCTGCTCCCAGCGCGCGATGGCGGCGCGACGCTGGTGCTTCAGGAGGCCACCATGGAAGATGGGCGCCAGCAGCCCGCCTCCCAGGCTCCAGCTCCTCTGGCCCGCATCGGTCAAACCCGCGAGTTCCGGGCTTTGGAAGCCCAGGCTGCCCGTGAGGCTGAAGCTGGGGAAGAGGTTGGCCGTGGCCACACCCACCTGAGCATTGGCGGCTCTCAGAAGTTCTTCCTGCTGCCGGATATCCGGGCGCCGCTCGAGCAATTCAGAGGGAAGTCCGGGCGCAATGGCCTTGGGTGGAACCGCCTGGAGCGCGATGCCTCGGGGAACCGGCCCCGGCCTGCGTCCAAGCAGGAGGTTCATCTGGTTTTCCTGGACATGAACGGCCAGTTCCAATTGGGGCACAGCCGTTTCGGCCTGAGCCAAGGCAGAGGCTGCCTGGCTGGTTTCTAGCTTGTCCCCAACCCCGCCCAGCACCCGATTCTCCACCAGGTCAAGGGCGTGCTTTCGAACTTCCACAGTGCGGCGAGCGGTGTCCAGCTTCATATCCAGGGATTGGAGCTGGTAGTAGCCACCCACCACATCTCCCACCAGGCTGAGGAAAACCGCACGGCGGCCCTGTTCCGAGGCCAGGAACTGAGCCATGGCGCTTTCCTGACTGCGGCGGATGCGTCCCCATATATCCAACTCCCAGGTGGCATAAAGGCCAGTGGAGAAGCTGTTGCCAAGGACGGTATGCGGCCCTGCCCCGGGTGCCAGTCCCCGTGCGCGTGTGGCCTGGCCAGCCAGGTCGACATTCGGTCCCAGGCGGTTAATGCCCGCCAGTTCCCGCGCCTCGTCCATGCGGCTGACGGCCATTTGGAGGTCCCGGTTCTTCTCCAAGGCCTCGAGGACCAGGCCCTTCAACACGGGATCGTCGTTGACGATCTCCCACCAACCTAGGTCTGCGGAAAGGGCCGGGGCGTTGTCAGCGGGTTGCACCGGATAGGCGCCGGGCACTTCCATAGAGGGCCGACGGAAGGTGGGCCCCAGGGCGCAGCCGGTGGAGAGGGCCAAGCCCATCAGGCAGGTGCTCCAGACCCATGCGTGGTGTCGCTTCGACATCAGTGCCTCCCTTCGCTATCCAGGGATTCGTCGGGCTCGGTGGCATCGGGATCAGGTGCCTTCTTCCCGAAGCGATCCACGAGCACATAGAGGGCGGGAATAAATGACACCCCGAAGACGGTGGCCACTAACATGCCCACGCAGACCGTGAGGCCCATGACTTTCCGGGCCTCGGCCATGGCACCTGAAGCCAGGACCAGGGGCAGCACACCCAGGATGAAGGCGAAGGCGGTCATGAGAATGGGCCTGAAGCGCAGCTTCGCGGCCTCGAGGGCTGCTTGGGTGACCGTGAGCCCTGCCTCCCGCCGCATTTTGGCGAATTCCACGATGAGGATGGCGTTCTTGGCGGCCAGACCGATCAATGTGATCATGCCGATCTGGGCGAAGACATTATTGACGTAGCTCCCCCCCCACGCCTGCGGCAGGATCGTGCGCAGCAGCCACAGGCCGAGCATGGCGCCGAAGACCGCGAAGGGCGTTCCCAACAGTACGCTGAAGTGCAGCGACCAGCTTTCGTACTGAGCAGCCAGGATCAAAAAAACGAAGACCAGAGCGAAGAGGAAGACCACCCCGCCGGTCCCAGCAGCCTTCTTCTCCTGGTAGGAGAGGTTGGCCCACTCGTACCCCCAACCCTGGGGTAGCACCTTCGCCGCCGTTTCTTCCAGGGCCCGATGAGCATCATCGGAACTGAAGCCCACTCCCGGAGAGCCCGAGATCTCAGCCGCTCGGAACAGGTTGAAACGCGCGGTGAAGCCGGGTCCCTGGGTGTCCTTCATGGTCACGAGGGTATCGAGGGGGATCATCCGGCCCTCAGCGCTTCGCACGAAAAACTGACTTAGGGATTTCGGCGAGGTCCTGAACTCGGGCTCCGCCTGTAGGTACACGCGATAGACGCGGCCGAAGCGGTTGAAGTCGTTGATATAGGAACTGCCGAGGAGTGCGCCCAGGGTGCGGTTCAGTTCCTGAATGGGCACCCCCAGTTTGTTCGCTTTTTCAGTATCGATATCCGCATAAATCTGGGGCACGGAGGCGCGGAAGAAGGTGGCGATGCGGCCGATCTCAGGGCGCTTATGGGCTTCCGCGATGAATTTGTCCGCCATGGCAGCCAGGGCTTCCGGGCTGCTGCCCGAGCGATCCTGCAGCATGAAGGTGAAGCCCGCGCTGGATCCCAGGCCACGAATGGGCGGTGGGCCAAAGGCGAAGACCTGGGCCTCGGGGATCTGCCGGAAGAACTGCTGGTTCAACTGCTGGATGACCATGTCGAGTCGCTGGTTGACGCCGCTGCGCTCGTCCCAGGGCTTGAGGGCCACGAAGCTAAGGCCAGTGTTAGGCGAAACGGTTCCTGTCAGCACGCTCCGGCCCGAGGAAGCCGTGTAGTTCTCCACTGCGGGATTCTCGGATATGACTTTCTCCACTTTGCGCAACACGGCTTCGGTCCGCTCCAGGGAAGCCGCATCCGGTAGCTGAATATTGACCAGGAAGTAACCGTTGTCTTCATCGGGGAGAAACCCTGAGGGCACCCATTTCAGCAGGCCACCCGCCAGAAGCACCAGGGCACCCACGACCAGCAGACTGCGGGTGCCCTTGCGGATGAGCACATGCGTGAAGCCAAGGTAGCGTTCCGTGCCAAGGCCGAAGATCCGGTTGAACCAGGCATAGAAGGGATCCAGAAGATGCTTCTCGCCAGGCTTCCGGGCCCGCAGGAATTTCGACGCCAAGGCAGGACTCAGGGTGAGGGCGCTGATGGCAGAGAAAGCCACGGAGATGGCGATGGTTACGGCAAACTGCTGAGTAGCCGCCCCCCGTGATTCCGCCCATGAAGGCTACCGGCACAAAGACCGCGATGAGGATGAGCGCAATGGCGATCACCGGACCCGTCACTTCCTTCATGGCCTGGGCCGTGGCTTCCCGTGGGCTCATGCCCTGTTCGATATGGTGCATGACCGCTTCCACCACCACGATGGAGTCATCCACCACGATGCCGATGGCCAACACCAGGCCCAATAGCGAGAGCACATTGATGGAGAAGCCCACGAGGGGGAACACGGCGAAAGTGGCGATGAGCGACACCGGCACCGTGATGAGGGGAATCAGCGTGGCCCGCCAATTCTGGAGGAAGATGAAGACCACCAGGACCACCAGGAGCACCGCTTCAAGAAGGGTGATCAGGATCTCGTGGATTCCGGCGCTGATGGCCTTGGTCGTATCCAGCACCGTTTGGTATTCCATGTCCCTTGGGAACCCGGGGGCCACTTCTGCCATGGCCTTTTCGACGGAGTCCTTGACTTCCAAGGAGTTGGAACCTGGTGCCTGGTAGACGGCCAGCAACGCGGCGGGCTTGCCATTGATGCGGCCAGAGGAGTCGTAGCTCAGGCTGCCCAGCTCCACCCGGGCGACATCCTTCAGATGGACCAGGCTGCCGTCTGGATTGGAGCGCACGATGATGGCGCCGAATTCATCGGCGGTCGCCAGGCGGCCATGAGTCTTCACGGTGTAGGTGAATGCCGTGCCCGCAGGTGCGGGCGGGCCGCCCAGTTGCCCGGCCGGAGTGATCTCATTCTGCGCGGAAATCGCGGCAAGCAGATCGCTCACCGTGAGGCCAAGGGTCATGAGCCGATCAGGCCGCACCCAGACCCGCATGGAATAGTCAGTGCCACCAAGGATGCCCACCTCGCCCACACCCTTCACGCGAGTAAGGCGATCCTGAATGTTGATGCTCGCGTAGTTAGTCAGGAAGGTGCTGTTCCAGGTGCCCTTCGGGGAGACGAGGGAAAGGACCAGCACCGGCAGGGAAGTTGATTTCTTGGTATTGACGCCGGACTGCTTCACGGCGGCGGGCAGGGCCGCGTTGGCCTGGGCCACCCGGTTCTGCACCAGCATGGTGGAGGTGTCAAGATTGGCACCCACCTCGAAGGTCACTTCGGTCTTGAGGGTTCCGTCGTTGCCATTGGTGGATTTGAGGTAGAGCATGTTGTCCACGCCATTGAGCTGCTGCTCGATGGGGGTGGCTACCGCCTGCTCCACATGCTGGGCGGCGGCACCTGTGAAGGTGGTGGAGACGATAATATTGGGAGGGGAGATATCTGGATACTGGGCGATGGGGAGGCCCTTCAGAGCGACCAAACCGACGATCACCATGAGGATGGCCATGACCATCGCGAGGATGGGGCGGCGGATGAAGATGTTGCCCATGGGTCAGTTCCTTCCGGCCATCACGAACGGTTTCGCCGTCACGGGGAGACCCTGCTTGATCCGCTGCAGGCCTTCGACCACCACAGGCTCGTTGGGCTTCAATCCTTCGCTGACCACCCAATCATCTCCATAGCGGGGCCCCATCTTTACGGGACAGAGCTGGATCTTGCCGGCTTCCACGACCGCCACCTGGTAGGCCCCTTGGATCTCCTGGACGGCCCGTTGGGGCACGACCACAGCTCCCTTGAGCAATTCATAGGTGAAGCGGACCTTCACGAATTGGCCGGGGCGGACCCGGTGTTCGGGATTTGGGAACACGGCGCGCACGGAAATGGTGCCAGTGCGGGGATCGACACCCCGCTGTACGGCGTCGAAGCGGCCCTTCTGAGGGTGGACACTGCCATCGGAAAGAATCAGTTCTGCGCTGGGCGCGTTCTCGCCCTCCAGAGGCCGACTTCCCCGAAGGGTGTGTTCGGCCAGCTTCAGGTAGTCGCCCTCCTGCATGCCCACGATCACATGAATGGGATCCACGTTGGAAAGGGTGGTGAGCAGGGTGGAGTCACCCCGGCCTACCAGATTGCCCGGCTTCACCTTGGCGAAGTCTGCCAGGCCCGAGGTGGGCGCAGTGATGCTGGTGTAGCTCAGGTCCAACAACGCCTTGTCCAGGGCAGCCCTGGCGGCATCCACGGAAGCGTGAGAAGTCTTTTGCGCCGAAAGGGCAGAGTCGAAGGTTTGACGGCTCACGGCCTGTTGCTCCGCCAAGGGCTTCAGGCGATTCACCTCAAGATCCGCCAGGTTCAGGCGCGCCTCCGCCGAGGCCAGATCGGCACGGCGCTGGGAAACGAGTGACTGGAAGGTCTTGGATTCGATGGTGAAGAGCAGCTCGCCCTTTTTCACTGGCTGGCCTTCCTGGTAATGGATTCCCTCCAGGTAGCCCTCTACCCGGGCACGGATCTCCACATCCAGGGAACCGGTCGTCTGCCCCACCAGTTCCATCACCACTGGGACATCCCTCTGGGCCGAAGGCAGCACATAGACTTCGGGCGACGGCGTCTGACGCTTCTTTTGGCAGCCCAGGATCAGGGAAAGGCCCAGAAGGACGAAAGGCCCCATCCAAGCCAGGTTCGTCAAAGAGGTGGTGCGTTTCATGGGTGCTCCAGAAAGCGGGCGGGGTAGGTTGTCGTTCTGGGTTTCCAGGGGATGCCCTGTCTGATCACGAGGTCGAAGGGCGGCCGATGGCGCGCAGGGTGATGTCGGCGATCTGCTCTGCCAGGTGATCCGGGGATTCGGGATAGCAATCGGGACCGAACACCAGCTGATTGAAGTCGTGCAGCATGGTGTTTGCCACGCACTGGCCGTACACGAGAGCGCACCAAAGGGGATCTCCTCGGAGGGGAGATCGGGACGGATGGCTTGGATGCATGCGGCGATCTGAATGCGGAGGGGTGCCAGTCGTTCGCGGATCAGGGGTTCCAATTCCGGGATTGGCATGCGGATAGCCGTCAGCCACAAGCGGAAATAAGCCATCCGCTTGGGGTCACCGTTCTCGAACGTACTTCGCATCTCTTTGAAGACCCCGATGATGAGGTCCCGTAGCAGCGCCGAGGCCCGTACGGGATCTCGCTGGAGTTCGTCCAATCCGGTGACAGGACCCGCGAACTGCCCGGAGCGTCGCTCGGCCAGCATATCTTTGAACACCGCGAGATAGAGGCCTTCCTTGTTGCCAAAATGGTGGGCGATGAGGGACATGGGCTTCCCCGCCCGGTTCGCCACCATGCGCAGACTGGTGCCCTCGAATCCCTGTTCGGAAAAACAGAGCAGACCGGCTTCCAAAAAGGTTTCACGAGTGGAGGAGGCCACACGGTCGAGGCAAAGTCTCATCAGCTAACCTTTCTGAGAACCAGATTGATCGATCGATCGACTTTTGTCAATGTGAGCCGAGCTTCAGTAATTCGCACGGAGGGATGGGCTAAGTAGTCAATCAGTTCATCGGCCCCCAGGGCTCGCAACCACTCGGGTTTCTATGGGTGGAAAATTGTCAAAAAGCAAGTCCATTGGAATCAGGTGGGCCGTGTAGAAGTTGGCGAAGAACGCTTAGTGGGTTGTCGTCCCTAGGAACACAAAAGGTGCGAGGACTGCTTAGACGCTTGGTTATCCCCAGGTGTTCGATTATTCCAAGATTGATTGAGATATTTCGTCCTCAGGACCCCTTCGTTGTACGGGAAATTCAAATGGGAAGTGGCGATAAAATTCATCCTCAATCATTTTTGCGCATGCCTCATACCCATATTTTGAAACATCCAGAACGATGTGGAAGTGCTTTGGGTCATGCCAATCGAGACCAGATATTTCCTTGATGAAGGCGGCACGATCTTGGTCGGATGAAATGATCGCTTGCCGAGCAGCATCCTGGTTCGGTGCCTTTCCGCGTCCCACTAACGTCTGAATGCGAAAGGCAAGATCTGAATGAATGCTCACATGAAGGGTAGCGGCTCGATCTCTCAAGGTGATGAATCCACCGCGTCCCATCACCACTGAAGGCGCATGCTGCAACAGTTTAAAAATCACCTTGCTCTCAAGGTCGAACAACTCACGACTGTACATTGGGATCTCTATCGGAGGCGTATATGTAGCTTCCGGGGTTCCCATCGCGAAGAGGGAAAACAGCTTTTCCAGGTACCCCTGATGGTGTTCCTCCAACCTTGCAAGACTGGCCGTGGATTGGCCTAGGATCTCCGAGACCAAACGCAGAATTCGGCGGTCGCAGAAATGCCACCCCAATAGTCGAGACACGAGGAAACCAACTTCGGTACCCCCACTTCCAAGACTCCGGGAGATCGTGATGGCAGGGAATTGGGACATATCAACCTCCAGTGTGCTTTGAAGGAATATTTAGAAGGAACCAAACTGCCCAAGGAATTCCTGATCTTGCTTCTATCGCCTACAACCTGGTCGTGGCTTCCGCGATGACGGCTACTTCGTCCCAAAACCCGCACAACCATCCCCGGCAATGCGCGATAAACCAAAAAATAGGGAATAGTCGATAACTTAACACCGTGATTTCAAGCCGGCCCACCCTCGGGCCAGATTCTCGGGGCCAGTTCCTGGAGACATGTCAAGGCTGAAGGGATGGAGCAAGGATCTGCATCCCATCTCCACCCTGTTGTTGCCGGTAGACGGACCTGAATTTATCCATGGTGATCACATCCAATCCTTGGATTCCAGGTTTCCACCGGCGGTCAGTGACGATCAGGCGATCCCCCGGCCCCAATGCGTCGAGTTCAGCGTTGGTTGTGAGGACTGGCATCAAACGATCGCTGTAGATCATGGCGCCAGATCGGATGTCTCCCCAGAAGAACACCCGGTGGTTCACGAGTAATGGTTCTGTCTGGCCGGCCCAGCCCTTGTAGTCCTTTAGCGGGTCAAGCCGGACCATCCCCCATGGAAGGACGAGGCAGAAGATCAGGATCAGTGGCAGAGCCGTGTGGAGGACCAGCCTTCGGCCATCGTTCCACTGAACCCCGTTGGAGACCCACACGCCTCCGAGGACCAAAATAAGACCCAAAAGGCGCAGTGGGCCCAGAAATGGTTGAACCTGGGTCAAGAGTTTTGCCCCACCCATTCGATTGAGGCCGATCAGAAGGACTGCCAACCCCGGAAGCAGAAGTGCGGCACCGATAAAGCGTCGAAGATTGTGTATCGATGCCGAAGTTACTCGTTGTAGTTGGGACGCCACGATCATGGCTAGAAATGGATAAATCATCAGGAGGTATTTCCCCTGCTTGCTTCTGGAGAGACTTAGCAGGATGAACGGAATGACGCAGGCGAGGATGCTGAACCGATCTACCGCCTTCAAGGCGGCCCGATTTTTTATAGCAGCGAAAAGGGCGAGTGGAACCAAAAGGCTCCAGGGGAAGAAGTCCACGGCCAAATAGCCGAAGTATCGCCACCATGGCTGGATGTGGTCCCAGGCACTCAGTGCGCGAGTCACATTCTGGTGAACGACCATGGCGTAGAGGTATTGCGGGCCACCTCTGATCCCCGCTGCCAGGTACCACGGGAGCGTTATCCCGAGTAATACGAGGATTCCCGATAACAATCCAGTTCGACGAAGACTTGACCAATCTTTCTGCCAGGACAGGAAGGAAAGGACTACCGCCCCCGAAAGCACCAAAGCAAGCGGGCCCTTTGCCATTACGGCCAACCCGAGCGAAATGTATCCGATCATGAACCAGCGCCTGGACTCGCCATCGCGTTTGGCCAAGACCAGCCCACTTTGAATCAAGTAACCTGCAATCCAACTCATCCACGACCAGGCGAGCAGGGCCGAAAACAGCATGTCAATCTGAATGGCCTGAGCCTGCCAAATCCAAATGGGGGTGGTCAGAACGATTAGCGTGCCACTTTCTGAAATGCCGGGATCCAGAAAGCGACGGGCCCAGGCTCTAAAACCAAATACGAGGGCCGTGGCGGCCAGGATGGAAGGAAGCCGCAAGGCCCACGGTGCAATTCCGCGAGCGAATCCTAGGCCGCCGGTGACCCATTCGGCACCGACGGCGGTACATTTCATCAGCCAATAGAATAGGATGGGCTTCTCTGTGTAGATCTGACCATTCAGCTTTGGGAGGAGCCAGTCCCCGCCCTGGCGCATCTCCTTGATGCACTGGGCGAAGTCTGGTTCGTCAGGTGCCCAATAGCCTCGAATGGACCCAAGGATCAATAGCAATACAAGGAAGAACAGTTCCAGTCGATGGAACGAAATCCAATCCGAGACGCCCGATTTGTCGTATGTCAGGTTCGAACTCTGCTTTCTCTGTTTCATGGATTTCATCTCCAACCGTTATCGGTCGCGGAATCGGACTCCAGCTTCAGATACGATGTCGTCGGCGCAGGCTAGCTAAAGGGATGCCCAGGGTTTGGGCGACGTGGCGGAGGATGTGTTGATCACAGAATCGCCTTCCCAGATGCCGGGCAACTAACAGCCCAATCCTGTTACCACCACTGCCGATAGTGCGTGATTTCTTGTTCGCTGGAGGCATTCTCATCTGAATCCCACGACTTGTTTCCTGGTTACCCCGGGTGATGCGTACCCATGGCTTGATTACTGATTCAACTGAGGGTCATCGCATTCATTGCATGCCGATACCAGGTCACGGAGGATGCCTTCGACCTTCACTTCAACCATCCGGCCATATTTCTTATTCATCATTTTTCCGTGCTCCCCGAACCAGAGCCCACGTGTATCAATCGGATCTCCGTTTGCGAATTGACCCGGTACCTTTAGATCAACCACCATGAAATCCTCTGTCTCACAGGCGATGACTGCAGCTTTGTTGTTTTTACTTAAGTGGACAACAACGCCGTTCATAGGGTTCTCCATGTGGATGGATCGGATTTCTAGGTCTGTTTGATCTCCGAAGATGTTCGAGGGTCATCCCCATGGGGAGGAGAGGTCGATGTGGCCGTCTTGATCAGCCCACCGCCAAGCACCTTATAAAGCGTGACTAAATTGCCATACCGTGCGCGACGAAGGGCGATAAGGCCCTGTTCCGCAGCGTAGAGAGAGCGTTGCGCATCCAGGACACTAAGGTAGCTGTCGATGCCGGCCTTGTATCGAGCGGTGGCGAGGGTGTACGTCGTTCGGAGAGCCTGTGTGAGGGATTCCTGTGCAGTGAACTGATCGTTGAGGGTTCCCCGCTGGGCAAGAGCATCTGCAACTTCCCTGAAGGCCGACTGGATGGCCTTCTCGTACTGGGCCAGGTAGATGTCTCGATCGGTATTGGCCACTTTGAGGTTAGCCCGTCGCGCGCCCATGTCGAAAATTGGGAGGACGATCTGAGGCGAGAAGGCCCAGGCGTCGGACCCGGACTTGAAGAGGCCGGATAGCTGGCTGTCCATGGTTCCGAGGCTTGTCGTCAGCGAGATGCGGGGGAAGAAGGCCGCACGGGCAGCGCCAATGTTGGCATTGGCTGCCTTGAGCTGATTTTCAGCCATGAGAATGTCGGGGCGTTGAGTCAACACCATCGAGGGCAGCGCGGGGTGATGTCTTTCAAGGGTGCGAGCGTGCCCTGGGCCTTCAGGCAGCAGGTCTGTTGGAACGGCCGTGCCCGACCAGGAGGTTCAGGGCGTTCTGGTCCATCGCCACAGTGCGGGTGTAGCTGGCGACATCCACTTTTGCCGTCTCCACTCCGATCTGGGCGCGGCGAGCGTCGATTTCTGAGGAAGCACCGACCTCGAACCTCCGTTGGACAAGTTGATAGGAGGCCTCTTGGCTTACGAGGGTTTCCTGGGCAAACCTGAGATTCTCCCGATCAGCGGCTAGAGTCAGGAAGAGGTTGGCGACTTCTGAAAGTAGCGAGATCTGTGCGCTGTTCTGAGCTTGTTCCGTTGCCAGATACTGCTCCAGCGCCCGGTTCTTCAGGCTGCGAACACGCCCGAAGAAGTCCAGTTCCCAGGCGGTGATCCCCACGTTGGCGGCGTACTGCTCCGACACGATCCGTTGGCCAGTTCCGGAGAGGCTGGCGGGCAGGCGCTGGCGGTTCCCATAGCCGACGGCGTTGACTGTCGGGAGCAGCTCCGCCCGTTGGATCCGGTAGTAGGCCTGCGCCTTCTCTGTGTTCAGCGCTGCGATCCGGAGGTCGCGGTTGTTGCGCAGGGCGAGGTCGAGCACCTTCCTGAGCCGCTCGTCCGCGAAGAAATCCTGCCAGGCGATGTCAGCGGCCTGAGGTGTGGAGCCGGCCGGGGTGGCCTTGTAGGCGGGCCCTTCGGGCCATGCCTTGGGAACCGGCGGCTCAGGGGTGCGGTACCTCGGCGCCATGGAGACGCAACCGGTCAGCGCCAGGGCGAGGGGAAGGATGGACCAGGCTTTGAGCGGCATCATGGCTGCCCCTCCTCTGGATTTGGGGCATGGGGCGGGGCGGGCTCCTGGGCTTTCTTCCTGAACAACTGGGACACCAGGACGAAGGACAGGGGGATGTAGAAGATGGCAATAAACGTGGCCGTCAGCATGCCGCCGACCACGCCGGTCCCGATGGCGTTCTGTGCTGCGGCGCCAGCGCCCCGGGTAAGGGCCATGGGCAGCACGCCAAAGGTAAAGGCCAGGGAGGTCATCAGGATGGGGCGGAGGCGGAGGCGGGAGGCCTCCATGGCTGCTTCCATCAGCCCCACGCCCTGGGCCATCTGCTCCTGGGCGAACTGCACGATGAGGATGGCGTTCTTGGCGGTGAGCCCCAGAGTCGTCAGCAGGCCGATCTGGAAGTAGACATCGCTCGACAGGCCCCGGCCCCAGGTGGCCAGCACGGCGCCGAAGATGCCGACGGGCAGAACCAGCAGAATCGAGAACGGGATGGTCCAGCTTTCGTAGAGGGCGGCGAGGCACAGGAAGATGACGAGGATGGACACCGCGTAGAGCGCCGGGGCCTGGGTTCCGGCTTGGCGTTCCTGGTAGGAGAGGCCTGTCCACTCAAAGCCGATGCCGGCCGGAAGTTTCGAGGCGATGTCTTCCATAGCGAGCATGGCGTCGCCGGTGCTCTTGCCGGGGGCGGGCTCGCCCTGGATGTTCACGGAGGGAAGCTGTTGTAGCGCTGGAGGTTGGGGAGAGCCGAAGCTCCAATCTCCCTTGGAGAAGGCGGCGAAGGGGACCATGGCGCCCTGGGTGTTGCGCACATAGAGCTTGTTGAGGTCTTCTAGCTGCATGCGGAAGGGGGCATCGGCTTGCATGTAGACGCGCTTGACCCGGCCGCGGTTGATGAAGTCGTTCACGTAGGAGCCGCCCCAGGCACTGGCGAGGGTATCGCTGATGGCCGGAAGGGGCACACCCAGCGCGCCGGCGCGGTCCTGGTCGAGGCGCACGTTATGCTCTGGCTGGTCGTCCAGGCCGTTGGGGCGTACGGCCTTGAGGTTCTTGTTCTGGGCAGCCATCCCCAGCAGCTGATTCCGGGCCTCCATGAGCTTTGCGTGGCCCACGCCGCCGCGGTCCTGGAGCTGAAAGTCGAAGCCGGTGGCGTTGCCCAGTTCCAGGATGGCCGGGGGCGCAAAGGCGAAGACCATGGCATCGCGGCGGGCGGAGAAGGCGCGCATGGCACGGCCGATAACGGCTTCGGCCTTCAGTTCGGAGCGGTCGCGGAGCTTCCAGTCCTTGAGCTTGACGAAGGCCATGCCGTTGGTCTGGCCGCGGCCCGCGACGCTGAACCCGCCCACGGTCATGCATGATTCCACCGCGTCCTTTTCGTTGTTCTGGAAGAACTGCTGGACCTCCGTCATGACCTTCTGCGTCTGTTCGAGGGTGGAGCCCGCGGGCAGCTGGACGATGGTCATGAGGATGCCCTGGTCCTCCTCGGGGAGGAACGCGGTGGGCAGGCGCATGAACAGCACGCCCATACCGGCCACGATGGCCACGTAGACGACGCCGTAGCGCACCCACTTGCCCAGGACCTGGCCGAGCTGGGCCACGAAGATCGCATTGATCTTGTTGTAGAAGCGGTCGAACCAGAGGAAGAAGGGGCGGGTGACCTTCCAGCCCGTCTCGGCGGCCTCATGGCCCTTCTGCACGGGTTTCAGGAAACTGACGCAGAGCGAGGGCGTGAGCACCAGCGCCACCACCACCGAGAGCATCATGGCCGTGATGAGGGTAAAGGAGAACTGGCGGAAGATGATGCCCGTCGATCCGCCAAAGAAGGCCATGGGGCCGAACACCGCGGAGAGCACCAGGCCGATGCCTACCAGGGCGCCGGTGATCTGGCCCATGGATTTCCGCGTGGCCTCCAGGGGCGAGAGCCCCTCATCATGCATGATGCGCTCGACGTTCTCCACCACCACGATGGCGTCGTCCACCAGTAGGCCGATGGCCAGCACCATGGCGAACATGGTGAGCATGTTGATGGTCATGCCCACATATTGCAGGATCGCGAAGGTGCCCAGCAGCACCACGGGGACGGCGATGGTGGGGATCAGGGTGGCCCGGAAGTTCCCGAGGAAGAGCAGCATCACCAGGAACACCAGGACCACGGCCTCGACCAGGGTCTTGATGACTTCCTCGATGGCGACGGTCACGAAGGGCGTGGTCTCATAGGGGTAGCTGACCTTGACGCTGGGGGGGAAGAAGGGCTCCAACTCTCCCATCTTGGCCTTGATGAGCTTGGAGGTGTCGAGCGCGTTCGCCCCTGAAGCCAGGCGAATGAGCATGCCCGCCGCTGGCTTTCCGTTGAGCTTTGTGTCGCTTTCGTAGGATTCGGTGCCCAGCTCCGCGCGCGCCACATCGCGGATGCGGATGGTGGAGCCATCGGGATTGATGCGGATGGGGATGGCGGCGAACTGCTCGGGCGTCTGGAGCAGCTCCTGCACGTTGACGGTCACATTCAGGCGCTGGCCCTCGACGGCGGGAAGGCCGCCCGCCTGCCCGGCGGAGATCTGGGCGTTGTAGGCCTTCAGGGACTGCCGGATGTCGTCGGGGGTGAGGCGGTAGCCCACCATCTTGTCGGGGTTCAGCCAGATCCGCATGGCGTACTGGGTGCCGAAGGACAGGACTTCGCCCACGCCCTGCACGCGGCTGATGACGTTCTCCACATTGGAGGCCAGGTAGTCGCGCAGGTCCTCGGCACTCAGGCTGCCGTCCGTCGAGGTGATGGCCAGGATCATGAAGATGTTCTTGGTGGACTTGGTGACGGCGATGCCCATCTGTTGCACGACCTGGGGCATCAGGGGCTTGGCCAGCTCTAGCTTATTCTGGACCTTGGCCCAGGCGGCATCGGGATCGGTGCCGGGCTGGAAGGTGAGCGTCACGCTGCCGTGGCCAGCGGAATCGCTGGTGGCGGACATGTAGAGCAGCCGGTCCAGGCCTGTCATCTTCTGCTCGATGATCTGGGTGACGGTGTTCTCCACGGTTTTCGCGGAGGCGCCGGGATAGAAGGCGTCCACGGAGATGGAGGGCGGGGCCACGGGCGGGTACTGGGAGACGGGCAGCGTTGTGATGGCGAGCAGGCCCGCCAGCATCATGACGATGGCGACCACCCAGGCGAAAATGGGCCGATCAATGAAGAAATTAACCATTGGGCGACTCCTCTACTTCGCGGCCGCGGGGGCGGGTTTGGCCTCGAAGGGCACGACCTTCACGACCACGCCAGGCCGAACCTTCTGAAGGCCTTCCAGGATCACTCGGTCACCGGCGGCGAGTCCCTCGGTCACCAGCCACTTAGTGCCGATGGCCCGATCGATCGTGAGCGCGCGCTGCTCGACTTTGTTGGAGACATCCACGACCATGGCGACGGCGTTGCCCTTGGGATCGCGAGTGACGCCCTGCTGGGGCACGAGGATGGCCTGTTCGGCCACGCCCTCCTCGACGATGGCACGGACGTACATGCCCGGCATCAGGATATGGTTGGAATTCGGGAAGACCATGCGGAGCACCTGTGAGCCCGTGCTCGGGTCCACGGTGACATCGGAGAACTTCAGAAGTCCTGGTTGGGAGTAGGGGGTTCCATCCTCCAGGACCAGCTTCACCTTGGCCTGATCCGCACTGCCCTTGATCCGTTTGGCAGCGAGTTTCCGCTTGATCTCCAGGAGGGTAGCGCTGGACTGGGGGGAATCCACGTAGAGCTGGTCCAGTTGCTGGATCGTGGTGAAGGCCGGGCCCTGATAGGCCGCCGCCAGGGCTCCCGGGGTCACGCTGGACTTGCCGATGCGACCCGAGATCGGTGCCAGGATGCGGGTGTAGCCGAGGTTGATCCGGGCGGATTCGACCCCGGCTTTCAAGGCTTGGACCTCGGCCTCGGCCTGCTTGAAGGCGGCGGCCGCGTCTTCGGCATCCTGTTGGCCCACGGCGTTGACGGAGAGCAGTTCCTTGAAGCGCTCGGCGCGCTTCCGGACGGCGGGAAGGTTGGCCTCCACCCGGGCGAGGGCCGCTGCGGCCGTGTCATAGGCGGCCTGATAGGGCCTCGGATCGATCTGATAGAGAACTTCGCCCTCCTTCACATCGCCCCCTTCCGTAAACAGGCGCTTCTGGATAATGCCGTTTACCTGGGGATGGACTTCGGCCACAAGGTAGGCCGAGGTCCGACCGGGTAGTTCGGAGGTGATCGCCACACGCTCGGGCTGCAGGGTCACCACGGCTACTTCCGGCGCGGGTCGAGTCAGATCCTTCTTGCTGCAGCCGGTCATCGAGGCGATGGCCACAAGGATCCCTAGGAAGGGAATCGTTCCACCTCGGTACTGGTTTTTCATCGTAATGCTCCATGAGTTGGGTAGGAGGGGGTCGGAGTCGTGGCGGAAGACTTCCGTCGTGGTTCTGGATTAGCGTGGCGAAGCGTAAGCCACAGGGTTCAATGGGAAGGCAATTCCTCTCGCGGCCTTTCGGGCCGACGAAGGCCGCTGAAGACAAAGTCCGTCAGCCGATCTGCCATCACTTCGATGGATAGATTGGGATCCACTGAGGTCCAGACCAAGCCGTTAATCTCGGCCATCAGGGCATGGCAGACACAACATCCCTGAAGGGTGATTCCCCAGAAGTCGATGTCTGCTGCCGAAACGTCTGGCCGGATCGCTCGGATACATTCGCGGATTTCACAGATGGAGAACACCATCTTCTCGCGCAGCAGATCCTTGACTTCGTCCTTCGGGGATTGGAGCTCGCTTAGGAACAGGCGCACGGCGGCATTCCGCAGAGGATCCGAAGACTTGAAGTGGGCATCCACCTCCATAAGAATCCTTCGGATGAGAGCGTGCAGCTTCCTCTTAATGCCTTCTTCAGACGTGTCAGAAAAATCGGGGGCCGATGACCAGCCTTCGGCTGGCCTCGTTGTGAAACGGGTCAACAAATGCTGGATGACCGCGCGATACATCCCCTCCTTGTTCTTGAAGTAATAGGAAATGAGGGATGAATTCTTACCGGCCATGGACGCGACCAGTCGGATGGAAGTGGCGTCGTACCCATACTTTGCAAAGCACGCTAGGCCAGCCTCGATCAAGCATTGGCGAGTGTCGACTGGCGTAGGAGTGGGAAGGGTGGTCATGTGACGCCTTCGAATAGGTCGATCAACCATGCAATATGGTTGGTTGATTGATCGATTCACGCAAGTGGATTTTTATTATATATTATAATCGTATTCAATGTTCACTATAATGAGTATAAAAGTGATTATATTGAAAAGATTCATACGGATTGACAAAGGTCAACCGTCCTATTAGCTTGTATGGTGTTCACTGGTCGATAGACCAATGAATGGAACCTGGTGCATGTGCCCGGGTTCTTTCCCCCCTACTTGTTCAAGCCCTACTCGGGCACAGGAGGTTCAAATGAGATTGAGCTTTCGGTTAGCTCTCTGTCTGACCGGCGCCGCATTGGCCAGTGGCCAAATCAACGCCCAGGACATCCAATTCGGGCTTCAAGGCACCCTAGCCTTCCCCACCAGCGACCTGCACGAGAAGGCCTTGGTGGACAACTCCCTCGGCTATGGCCTCGGGGCCCATGCACTGATCGGATTCCCCGGCGGTCATGCGGTGGTTCCGAGGATTGACTACACCTACTTCGAAAAGACCAGCCCCACTCGCAGGGTTCAGATGCTACAGATTGGAGCCGACTACAACTACTTCTTCTCCCAGCGAGTCAATCAGGGTGCCTATGTGGGCGGCGGACTTGGTTTCGGTCTGGCTAAGTTCGAAGTGGACCAGGCCGGAATGAGTGACAACGACACACCGAACACAGCCTACGCCGCTTTTTCCGGGGGCTACATGTTCAACCGGAACATGGGTGCCGAACTTCGATATGTCTATGCGAAGTACAAACCTGAACTCTTCGGGGCAAAGCCAGAAATTACCTCACCAACAATCAACGCTACATTCATCTATCGCTTTTGAGTAGCTCAGGGCCGTGTAAGGTAAAGGCATACAGGTCCGGGGAGTTGGTTTCTCCCCGGACTCCAGGACCTGAGGCCTTCATCTCGGTAGGTTCGTGCGCCCCAGTTGCGCCCCAGTGATGATTCAGATGAGGTGAGCTATTTTTTCTGCTTGGCCGTCGATTCAGAGAAGACCGTTGAGACAAAAAATCCATAAGCAGTTCAGCACCTGAAACCCGTGTCCCGAACTGGGGGGTAGTCTCCCCAAACCACCTTGCTGAGGCCCACCATCATCCCATGGCCTACCACTTGCCCCGTAATCGTGATGCCAAGAAAGGCAATTTGAGCCTCATTGAGCTCGGGACGAATAACTCGAATACATTCTCGGATTACATTGATAATTGGGCTGAGATGCTGTTTCATGATTGGTTGGAGGCAAAGGCGAGGGGACTGGAATTCCTGCAACCAAAGACGTGCTTTGTAATCCTGGAATGGACTGGCGGACGTCTCGACTGGAACCGCTTCCTGGTACATCAGGTGGATCTGTTCTCGCAGGAGTCGAATAGCCCCCTGCCGGTCAGGTGGAACCCTGTCAGCTAGATTCGGAGGGGTCGCAGCCACATGCACACTGGATTCAAGGATGAACTTGAACACCTCCAGATAGAGGCCTTCTTTGTTCCGGAAGTAATGGGAAAGGAGCGAAAGGGGTCTACCTGCGCTTTCCGCTACCCTCCGCATGCTTGTGCCATCGAATCCGTGGTCGGCAAAGCACACCAAGGCGGCTTGGAGCAAGGCTGTGCGAGTGTCTGGGAGTGTCGTTTCCATGATGAATCTCAGCATATCAATGATTGGATCAGAACTGTTTGGTCAAATGGTCCGATCACTCCTGTCGGGGCCGCCTCCGTATCGATATGGGGGGGAGCATGATTCGAACCGGGGCATTGTTCCGGTGTCTTGCACTGGCCTTCACGGTTCCTCTTCTGGCGGAAGTGGAGCCACCTTGGCCAGATCCGGGTCCTCCTTCCACCCGTGATTTCTTCCCTTTGAATCTGGTCCCATTGACCTATCGTCCTGTTGGTGCGAACACAATCGGAAAGGGAGAGTGGCGCTTCTCGTTTCAGGTGACCCGCTCGAATACCTTCGAGTTTTCGGATCTGATCAAGGATCGCCTCGGAAGGGATACCACGGGGCGAATTTCGGTGGACCGGGCAGGTGCGGAGAAATTCGCCAGTTCCTTGCCCAACGAGCCTCTGGTCTTCTTCTTCGATGCCGAAATCCAGCGGACCGAGTTCAGCTTCCGATATGGGATGACACAAAATACCGATGTGGCAGTGACTCTTGGCTGGCAGAGCATCGGCGGCGGCTTCATGGATGGGTTGATCGAGGATTTCCACAAACTGGGTTTCGAACAGACCGGACGAAACGCCATTGCACTGAACTGGCTCACGATCGCCATCATCCAGAAGGGTCAGGTGATCTATTTCTCTCAGACCCCGGTCCGGTATCGTCCTATGGACCCTGTGCTGGCACTCATCCACCGCTTTTACGAAGATTCCGATCTGACCCTGAGTTTTCGCGGAGCCTTGCAGATTCCAGCAACCACGTTTGAGGGGCAGTACCGTTCCAATTGGGACTCGAGCGCAGGCCTGGCCCTTCAATGGCGGCCCACACACAATCAAGCTATCAATGGGGGCATCGCCTACCTGCGCCGCGGCATAAGAGGCGGCAATGGCGTGAATCCGTTCCTCATCAAGGATCAGATAGCCGGCCATCTTGGGTGGGAGTGGCAAGGGTGGCTCAAAATGCGGCCATTCCTTGTCCTCGTTTACCACGATGGACTCACCTCCCAGGGCCCGGGGGCCACCCTCGACAAGCCGGCTGTAAACCACGATCTGGGTGTGCATGTTCGCCTAAGTGAGCGAGTCACATTGACATTTAGCTATATCAACAACATCACGCACTACGAGAACACCTCAGATATGGGTTTGGCGCTGCGACTTGCCGTGAGATCTGCGACACGGAAATAGATCAAATGACCAGTTTTGCCGCATTTCCCAAACCCATTAAATTCGGTAGAATCCTCCCTTGTCTTCACTGCGACTGAAAGTTGGGTGTGAACCGGGATGATTCCGACCACAGTGAAGGCACCTTAATTAAAAGGGTTCAACAGCATAAAGAATGCAAAAAAGCCCGTCAGCATTGAAGGCTGCTAATGCCAAAGACAATGGTAACATTATAAACTATTCTTAATGATTCACTTGTCAGGCATCTTAGTAGCCTCTTTGGGACTAATCGAACGTGGAACGTGCCGGTGTCCTGGTGTGGCCAGGAAAGGCAGTACCGCGAAGAAATTTCAGTGCTTCGGGGTAACGGGTGGTTGAAGCTACTCCGATCAATAATAATGAATAGATCGAACGACCGAACTCTGACAAGATTTCATGAATGGCTGAGCACCGAAGAATGTAGCCAGGGGCCTGCGATCCATAGCGCAGTTGGAAACTACGGTTCGTCAATCAAATCATTGAGGAAGAATTCTATTGTCCGACCAGCAGGCACAGCCGGAAGTCAGAATCAGGATCGTCAAGAAGAAGGGTGGTCACTCCGCTGCCCATGGCGGTGCCTGGAAGGTTGCATACGCCGACCTAATGACAGCCATGATGGCCTTCTTTCTCTTGATGTGGCTTCTTGTCAGCGCAGATAAGAACACCAAAGCCGGTATCGCCGGAATGTTCCAGGACCCTAATTTCTTTAATACAGAACGCGGCAAAGAGATTTTGGCCAACCATGGCAAAGGCATCCTGCCAGGTGGCCGGGGCATGGCCCCTGGGCCAGACGGGGGTGGCGGGGTCGACAGTAACCCGGAGAGTCCGGGCACGATTGCTGAGGAAAAGAAAGCCATGGAGGCCACCGCTGAAGCCATCGAAAAGGCATTCCAGCAGGACGAACTTCTCCAGGCCTTCCAGGACCAGATCAGCCTGGATTTCACGGATGAAGGTCTGCGCATTCAGATCCAAGACAAGGCTGCCCAAGTGCTCTTCGATTCTGGCAGCGCCACACTGAAGAGCTACACCCTGTCCATCCTCAAGGAGATTGCCCGAGAACTCGGGAAATTGCCGAACCGCGTGGTCATCGGAGGGCACACGGATGCTTCACAGTATTCCAACAAGGCCTATTCTAACTGGGAACTGAGTGCTGAACGAGCCAATGCGGCCCGCCGCGTGATGGAAAGCGCAGCTGGGGGGCTTCGCCCGGGCCAGGTTCGCCGCGTCACGGGATATGCCGAGACAATCCCACTTGAAGGCAAGGAACCCAACGATCCCCGGAACCGTCGGATCTCCATCATGGTTCTCTCCAGTGCCACGGAGCACGCAGAAACCTTGCACCTCAAATCCATACGCTAATTCCTTTGCTCCTGGAGGCCCATGGTTCTGATCTTCTTCGAAATGATGGGTGCTCGAGCGCTAGGCGCGCTTGACCTCATTGGTGACTTTGCCGTACTGGCCGGACGGACCTTCATGGCCGTATTCCGACGGCCTTTCGACGGTAAGAATCTATTGAATCAGTTCCAGTCCGTGGGAGTGAACTCTGTCCCGGTGGTGGTACTTACGAATATGGCAGTGAGCATGGTATTCGCCGTGCAGTTGGCCTTCGGCTTCCGGCAATTCCAGGCAGAAGGTTTGGCATCCCAAGTAGAGGGTTTGGCCATGATGCGGGAGCTAGGACCAGTGATCACCGGCCTCATGCTCTCAGGCCGCATCGGATCTGCCATGGCCGCGGAACTCGGTACCATGCAGGTCACTGAACAGATTGATGCTCTCGAGTGCTTAGCGACTGACCCGATCCAATACTATTCGTGCCGCGGCTCCTCGCGTCCATGGTGATGGTTCCGCTCCTGACAGTAGTGGCTATCTATATCGGGTACTGGGGCGGCTATCTGATACTGGTAGGCGTCGAGGGCCAGAGCGGCTACGTCTACGGCCAGCAATTCTACAAGCTGCTGGCCCTTCGCGACCTCGGCATCGCGGTCATCAAGGGCCTAGTGTTCGGGATGATCATCGCCCTGGTCGGATGCTGGAAGGGCTACCGCACACAGGGTGGGGCCGAGGGCGTCGGGAATGCCCCCACCAGCAGCGTCGTGACCAGTTTCCCTGTGGATCCTCATCTCCGACTTCTTTCTCGCAAGCTTTTGCTGGTTTGATGACATGGCCCTGATCGACGTCGTCAATCTCTCAAAAGCCTTCGGCCCCAAGGCCGTGCTGTCAAAGGTGAACCTACAGGTGGAGGAGGGCGAAAGCCTCGTCGTGCTTGGGGGGTCGGGCACGGGGAAGACAGTCCTGCTCCGTAACATCATGGGCCTGCTCACTCCGGACTCTGGCCATGTGGCTGTCGAAGGAAAGATCATCGCCGATCTGTCCCGGGACGAACTCTTCAAGGTTCGGCAAAGCATCGGCATGCTTCCAGATGGCGGCCCTGTTCGATTCCATGACCGTCTTCGAGAACGTGGCCTTCGGCCTTCGGCGCCACCAGAAGATGACGGAGGATGAGATCCGGGGCCGAGTCGAGGAATGCCTCTCGATGGTGGGCTTCAAGGGCATTGACAAGCTCAAACCCGCCGAACTATCAGGGGGCATGAAACGGCGGGTCGGATTCGCCCGGGCCATCGCCCTCAGGCCAAAGATCCTGCTCTATGACGAACCCACCACGGGGCTGGACCCTGTCATGACCGACGTGATTGGCCGTATCATCCTGGACCTCAAGCACGAGCTGGGCATCACCAGCATCACCATCACTCACGACCTGAAATCCGCCTTTGAGATCGGCGATCGCATCGCCCCTACTCTTCCGCGGGGAATGCATCGCTTGCGAATCCCCGGCTTCTTTCAAGATTAACCCCCACCCCGTCATTCAGCAGTTCCTGAGGGGCGACGCCGACGGCCCCTTCCTGCAAGATCCGCCCCCACCCAAACGAACATCTCAGGAGGCCAGCGCATGAAGCTCGAAACCAAGGTTGGCCTGTTCTTTACAGGAGCCATCGCTCTGGTGGCCGTAATGATCTTTCGGACAGAGAAATTTGAAATTGGAGGCAAGCGAAATCAGTCCGAGCGATTCACCATTTTCGACCAGGTGGCGGGTCTGAATCTGCAAGGTGCCGTGCGGATTGCTGGCGTTAAGGTAGGTGAGGTTCGAACTATCACACTCGAAAACGGGAAGGCTCATGTGGTGATAAGCATCTCGAATGATGTGCCAGTCTATTCCGACGCCACCGTGTCGTTGGGTTCCATCGGTATTCTGGGCGAAAAGTTCATTGATCTCAACGCCGGCCATAGCGCCAAGGGCCTCTTGCCTGCAGACAGTCCACTGCCAAGCAAGGCGGGCGTCAGCCTGGATAATCTAATGGAGACCCTGGCGGACATCGGCAAGAATGTGAAGGGCGTTACTCAGGCTCTGAACGAATCCATCGGTGGGGAACAGGGGCGTCAGAAGCTCGACGAAATCGTTGACAACATCCGGGGTCTGACCGCCGAATTTCGTTCTATGGCCCAAGAGAACCACGGGGCCATCAATAACACCATGGCGAATGTGGAAGCTATTTCTTCTGATCTGAGAGATAAACTACCCAAGTTGGCCCAGCAGTTCGAATCCGTGGGGAAGAACCTCAACGCCATCCTCGAAGAGAATCGCCCCGAGTTGAAGGGCATCATGGGCGATGTACGCAAGTTATCGCAGAGCTTTCAGGGCACAGCCGACAACCTCAAGACCCTTACTGACCGCATCAACAGGGGCGAGGGGACCATCGGCAAGCTGATGAACGACGAATCGACCATCAAGAAGATCAACGAAGCAGTGGATAATGTGAATGGCATGCTGGGCGGCTTTAACAAGATGGATTTTCGTTTAGATATGGGTGCCGCCCAGTGGGACAAACGCAATGACAGCCGTGTGGGCCTTGGTTTGGACATCATTCCTAGTCCGGACTACTGGTATTCCCTTGGTTTCGCCTCTACGCCAGACGGCAAGCTCAGTGAAAGCACTCGGACGGTCACTCAACTCGATCCCATCACAGGGAAGCCTGTCGTCACCCTCGAGAAGAACAAGTTTGTGACTACAGATCAGAGCTTCACTGTATCTGCTCAGTTCGCGAAGCGGCTTGGTCCCGCTGTATTCTCGGCCGGCATTGTCGAAGGCAAGGGCGGCGGTGGATTGGAATTCCGTACCATGGACCAGGATCGCCTGCGGTTCGGAGTGCTGGCTTATGATTTCACCAAACGGGAGGACAAGCCGAACCCCCGTTATCGCTTCACCAGCAGCTATCAGTTCTGGAAGGGAGCCTACGTTCAGGCCGGAGTCCAGGACATCGGAAACAAAGACCTTCGAACAATCTTTTTTGGCGGAGGACTACGGTGGAAGGACGATGACTTAAAGAAAATGATCGGACTTGCAGGAGCTTCCAAATGAAACAATCACTTGTTCCAGGTCCTAATGACGTTCTCCCGGAAAACCAGGCCAAGGGTGGTGCGAACCGCGCCCCCCGGAAACCCTTGAGGAATGGGCTAAGATGCGATCGTCAGGAGGATTCATGCGCTGAATCAAGACGTGGGCGTGCGTCTTCAGCGACGATGGAATCCCATCGGTCCGGGTGGGACCTGATTCAAGCAAGCGTGTGGGCCCAGCAGAAGATGAAGACCCGCCCGCCCTCGGGGTAGATCCCCTTGTGGCCCCATCGAGTGAGCCGCATGGCCCGATTCCCGCCTGCAACGATCAACAGTCCCTTCCCTAGACGCCAGGCCTAGCAGAGAATCAGAAATTTATCAGAACCTGGATTCCTCGATTGCCTTCCATCCTCACGAGATACCTCCTTCGGCGTTGGCTCACCCCCTTCTTGGGGGCTATCATTTTTTATGGTCTTCTGCTGATTGCCTGGGAAACGGTCGCGCTTTCCCGGGAGATCTTCTCCCAGGGCGCCGCCCTGCGCTGGCTGTTGCCCTTGCTCCTCCTGTCACTGCCCGAGACCTTTTCCATGGTCATCCCCATGGCGGCAGTGCTGGGTGGACTCCTGGGCACCCAGCAGCTGATGGAAGGCTCCGAACTGGTGGCAGCCCAGGGACTCGGGGCGGGACGCCGAACCTGGTTCGTGCCTTGGTCCATCCTGGGCACCAGCCTCCTGGTCATGGCCTCCCTAAACGCCCACATCCTGGTGCCCGCAGCCGCCGGCTTCCAGCGAACCCTGCGCCACCGAATGGCTGACGAGGCCATGGCGAAGTTCCTGCGGCCGGGCAGTCCGCCCTGGCATCCTCTCGGCTCCCCGGGCTCCGCATTCTGGTTGTCCGGGACCGGTCAGTTCCACATCATGGAGGCCAAGGCCAGCGGCATCCAGCACCTGACCGCCTCGCGGATGACCTACGCCCTGGGGAACACCCCCACCGGCCAAGTGGAGATCCAGCTATTCCTGGAGGACCTGCGGGGTACCAGCTACCCCGCATCTGGTGGGGGCGGCCCCGTCCAGATCAAAGAAGAGCAACATTTCCAGCGGTTCCTGGTGCCCTACGCGCCGCGTCTGCTGACCCCCCTGGCCATGCGTTACGCACCCTCGGGGGCCCTGCTCCGGATCTGGCGGGACCCCCGGGCTCCCATGCCCCAGCGTTGGGGATCGGCCGTCGAGCTTGGCAGGCGCCTCACCCTGCCATTGGCGGGCCTCTCCTGCTGCTGCTGGGCATCGGCCTGGGTTTCGGCCATGCGCGCTTCTACCGCGGGGGGGCCATCGTCAAGAGCCTGGGCGTGATCCTGACTTACTACTTCCTGATGAAATCCATGGAAAATCTGGTGCTGGACGGCAGGCTTCCCGCCGTGGGCCCCACCCTCCTCCTGCCCCTCCTCTTCCTGTGGGCCGGCTGGTCAATTCTCAACCGGCGGTTGTCCCCCCACCAGGCCCGAACAGGTTTCGGAGGACAATTCCACCGGCTGGGGCGTCTGCTGGGCCTGGCCCCTCTCCAGGCCCAGCTGGCCAGGGGCCAGTCGGTCCTGGCCCAATGGCTCCATCACCGGGGCAACCGCCGGGGAGTCTTCCGCCACTGGGCCACCCTCGCCTGGTGGCGGAACTGGGGCATGACCATGGGCAGCCTCCTGGTGCTGGACCTGCTGGTGGAGTTCTCCAGCCTTGCGGGCGACCTCACCCGTAACCACATCCACCTGGTGGATTTCCTCCTCTACTGGTTGTGGGACCTGCCCCCCTTCCTCGAGGTGGCCTTCCCTGTGTCCTTCCTGCTGGGCACCATGCTGGTGCTATCGGAAGGAGGCCTCACCCGCGAGTGGTTGGCCATTCGGGCCGGTGGCATCAGCTTGGTCCAATGGCTCTGGGCAAGCCGCTATGCCTGGGGAACCGTGGCCCTGGCCACCTTCCTGCTGCAGGCTGGGCTGGCCCCCATGGCGAGGACCCGGGCACGGAGCATGTACCATCGGATCATTCGGCGTCCTCCACCCCAGGGTGACAACTCCCCATGGATGTACCTGGGGTCCACGGGCGTCCTATGGCACCTCTCCCCGGAGGTCCGGTGGGGCTTCCCCCTGAAGCCCCCCTTTGAAGCGCCCGCCCTGCTCCGCTGGAGGCCTGGCGAGGAGCGGGTGCAGGCCCTCCCTTGGGGCGGGGTAGGCCTGGTGCCGGGTCCCCTCGCGCTCGCACTGTTCCCGGACCGGGCCCTGTTGAAGGCTCCTTCCGCCTCCGAGGCGGCCACCCGGGACCTGATCGAGTGGCAGCGGTGGGCGCCCGATCCCGAACGGGGGTACCTGCTGTGGAACCGCCTGCTGGGTTGGATTTCGGGGCCCATTCTGGTGATGGCTATGCTCTCATACGCCCTTCCGGGCCCCCGCCAGGGGCGCGGCCAGGCCATCGGTGCCGGACTTGTAGGCGGGCTGCTTTACCTGGGGCTCCAGACCCTTTTCGGCGGTGCCGCCCGGGCCGCCGATATTCCGGCGGCATGGGGCTTCCTGGCGCCCTGTCTCCTCATCGCGGCGTTCGGGCTGATACGGCTGGCTCGGCTCCGCACCTGAACTTCTTCCCTTTCGAAGGCTATTACGATGCTGGACAACTCGATGAAATCCACCCCCTCCACACTGCCCATCCTCCTCCGGAATCTGGGCACCCGCTTTCGCCCAGTGCTGCTCCTGGCCGGGCTCTATTTGGGGCTGGGCCTAGCGTCTCGACTGCTCTTGTGGGGGTGCTTCGGCCGCGACTACGGTGTGGCGTTTCCCGCCCTGCTGTGGATCCTGCCCGCCGGTGCGTCTCCGACGCGGTGCAGACACTCTACTACCTGCTCCCTCTGGTCCTGTATCTGTGGCTGAGACCCACCCGCGCCTCTGGGCCGACCTGGCTGCTGTCCCTGGCCACCTTCCTGTGTGTCCTGGGGTGGCTGGTGCTCGCGGGCTGCGAATACTTCTTCTTCGAGGAATTCAACGCCCGCTTCAACCTGGTGTCGGTGAACTACCTCATCTACCCCACCGAGGTGGCAGGAGATATCTGGACGGAATACCCGGTGGTCAGGCTTCTCCTGGCCTCTGCCCTGGCCGGTGGTTTGGTGGCATGGAGGTTCCGAGCTATCTGGGCATCGGCCCTGACCGCGCCAGTGGACTTCAAGGCCAGGAGCCGGGGCATGGCGATCTATGCACTCCTCCTGGCCACCGCCATCCTCTGGTTGCCTGCAAACCTCCTTGGGAGGTCCCCCAACCGGGTCGCCAACGAACTGGCGGCCAACGGACCGTCCAGCTTCTTCCGGGCCCTCCGCACCAGCGAGATCGACTACCATGCTTACTACACCACCAGGCCCCCAGCCGAGAACCTCGCTCGGCTGGAGACGCAGTTGGCTTCCGGCGGCGGCACCTTCACGCGCCTCGCCGAGGGCCGCCTGGACCGTCAGTTCCCGGCTCGTCCCGACGGCCTGGGCAAGCTGAACATCGTTCTCATCTCCAGCGAGTCCTTCGGGGCTGAGTTCAGCCACCTCTACGGCTCGGACCGGGACTGGACCCCCCAGTTCGACCAATTCGCGCAGAAAGGCCTCTGGTTCCGGCACGTGTACGCCACGGGCACCCGCACCGTCCGTGGACTGGAAGCCATCACCAACTCCCTGCCGCCCGTGCCTACCGAAGCCATCCTCCGGCGGCCCGGCCACGCCTCCATGGCCACCCTGGGCGCCGTGCTGCGCCGCCAGGGCTACCAGTCGACCTTCATGTACGGTGGCTACGGCTACTTCGACAACATGAACGAGTTCTTCTCGAGCAACGGCTATGAGGTGCTGGACCGCACCAACCTGCAGACCAAGCCCCGCTTCGAGAACATCTGGGGCGTATCCGACGAGGACCTCTTCGACATGGCTCTCGCCCACGCCGACACCCTGGCCTCTAGGAAAGCCCCCTTCTTCCTCCACATCATGAACACCTCGAACCACAAACCCTTCACCTTCCGGCCCGGGCTCGAAGGGATCGGCGTGAAGGCCAGTAAGGGGGGCCGGGAATCCGGGGTTCGCTACGCGGACCATGCCCAGGGGCAGTTCCTGCGCGATGCAGAGCGCCATTCCTGGTTTCAGGACACGCTTTTCATCGTCATTGCCGACCACGGGGCGAGGGTCTACGGCCGCCAGGAGATCCCGCTGCGCACCTACGAGATTCCCCTGATGTTCTATTCCCCGGCCCACCTGGCGCCGGGGCGCTCGGATGGGCTCATGTCCCAGATGGACCTGGCGCCGACCCTCATGGGCCTCCTGGGTCTGCCCCTACACTGCTCCCTGGTTCGGGCAGGATGTCCTCCATACCCCGGAGGCAGGGCGGGTGGCCCTTTTCAACCACAACGACCGGGTGGCCCTGCTTAAAGACGGGGTGTTGACAACCCTTGGCTTGCGCGGGGTAACAGTTTCAAAGGGCTATGACCCAAAGACAGACACATATCGCCCCCTGCCAGCGGGGTTGAACGAGGATGCCCTGACAATCGCCTATTACCAGACGGCCTACGAGCTCTTCACCACTCGGAGGCTTGACTAGGTGTAAGTGCCAATCAGGTTGTTCACCCGAGATCTGGGAAGCTGAAAGTGCCAACAAACAGCTTTCTAGGAGTCTCGGGTGAACCTCCAAAGTTCAGCAAGGTCTTGCCCTGCCAGTCGAGCATTAATGGTGAAGCGTGTTTTGGAAGGTGGCTGGACCGTCAGAGATGCGGCTGAATCTATTGGAATCAGCACCCGCAGGGCCTACCGATGGTTGGCCCGTTTCAAGGCTGAAGGTTCAGATGGGCTCCGGGACCGCTCCAGCCAACCCCATCGCTTGACACGAAGCCATGAGCTTGGCCTTGTCGTCGAGGCCGTAGGTCGAAGGCGGCGGGGCCAAGCGGCCATCCGGATTGCCAATGAGTTGGGCGTGCCCCGGTCCACCGTAGGGTTCTGGCTGCGAAAGGCCGGGATCTCCCGCGTGTCAGATCTTATGGAGAAGGAGCCGCCCAACCGTTACGAGCAGGACGCCCCAGGCGACTTGCTCCACCTGGACACGAAGAAACTCGCCAACTTCCATCAGGCGGGACACCGGGCCATAGGCATTCGCCACGCGAAGAATCCCAAGGCAGGCTATCAGGTGCTCCATGTCTGCAACGAGAACCATTCGCGGGCCTGCTACATGGAGGTGCTGCCGGACGAGAAGAAGGGCACCACGGCTGCTTTCCTCCAGAGGGCGCTTTTGCACTTCCAGAACCAGGGCATCACGGCCCGCAAGCTGCTGACCGACAACGGATCGCCCTATCGCTCCAAGGAATTCAAGGCCAGCCCTCCCGCGTGTATCCCCACAGCCGCTTCAGGTCGTCCCGAAGGAGATACACGGTCATCAGCGCCTGGTTTGCTTCCAGCAGTTCCTTCAGCCGGTCACGCTGAGTCTGGCCTGCCAGGCTCTCCCGGTTGGCGAGCAGGAGCCATTTCGAGCCCTCATCAGCTTCCGGGCAGTCTTGTCCTTCCTTACGCGATTCGATAAGGAGGGGCTCAAGCTTCCATCCCACAACGCCGGGTTGTCCTCGCTGTACCACTCCTCCCCCTCGTCGAAATTGAAAACCGCCTCGATTCGACTCCTGATGCGACTGACGGTTTCTGCCTTCTCGTCCCAAATCGGCTGAAGTAAGGAGTGGATATGCGTGGTTCTGATGGACCGAATCCCCATGGTTCCCAGCGTCGGGTATGCGTGTGTCTTCAATGAGTTCAACCAATTGTCTGCGTAACGAGGCTTCCACTTGCCATAACCGAGCACGAGAGCGACCTGGTCTATTTCCCGGTCGGTCCTGCTCCCCAAGGGCCGCCGGAATTGATCCTAGGCGGTGCGTTGTTTAATGTCTCCAACATGGTGGCCTCCGGGAACCTCAAGAGCTGGCTAAGCAAAAGCCTCCTTGTGTTGGCCATCCAATCAAGGCCCAGGTGAACTACAGATCCCCAAAGGGCAATCTATTGAACCACTATGGACGAACAAGGGTGCGTGAAGGGCACCCGCCAGTTCGGATATAGTGACAAATTTGGTGACCAAGCACTCACCATCTGATGGTGTGTGCGTAGGGTGCTTATCTAATAAATCCCCCATTGGGGTTGCGAGCTGAAGACGAGGGCCTATCCTATTAGGATATCACCCATGGAGCAATTATGGTCGAAGGAACAACAAAAAGGCAGGCAAAGCTGCTCAAGCGGCTTGAGGTGGCACTGGCGGGAAAGGCCTCCCGGACGGTGAAGATTTCAGCCCGGCTTACAGGGCCGGCAGCCGACGCATGGACCACGCTTCGAGAGGCTGCCGAGGGCCTCAACCTGAGCGACAGCGACCTCTTCGCTGTCCTGGTCGAGCATGGCTTCGGAGCAGTGGCCAGGGCCCTGAAACAAGTCCCTCGGAGCTAGGGGAAACCCATGTGGGTGATGGCGCGTAATCACACAAGCCTGGGGGCATGGCCCCCCCGAGGGGTCGTGCCCTACTCTGGGGGTCCGCCTTCAGAGCTAGGCGACAAAAATCAGGTGCCCGCAGGGGTAAAAGGCAACTCCAGTTCCGCACCCAAGGCCCCCTACCAGGTCCGCCGGGACTAGGGGGAGTGCATGTGGATCATGGCCCGCTACTACGATGGTCCGCCGGCTAAATCCGCCCAGGGTGCCGTGGACTATGTCGGGGGGCATCTGCAGGATTCCAAGGAGGTCGGCCCTTTCTCCCGAGTGAAGGGATATCTCTCCCGGGAGGGCCTGATCGAGCCTGTAATCGACCTAGTGCCCTGGGCCAAGGTGGGGTGGGATGGCATAGGCCTCCCCCCTCCCCGTCTCCTTCGAAATCTTTGCCAGGGATGCGACCTTGAGGGGAACAAGATCACTCGCCAGCAGGTCCTCTTTCGGACCCCGAGGGAGGTTGTGATCTCCCTGCCCTGCGAGCTGTCGGAGGCCACGAAAGATGACCCAGAGAGCGCCCACGCGTTCCTGCAGGTGGCGGCCCTGGCCAACCTAGAGTCTCTCGAGGAGGGGTGCACCCGCGGACGCTCGGGTAAGGGTCGGAAGGCCCAACCGGACTGGGTCGAGGCCAAGCCTCTCGTCTTGAATTACCTGCATGCGGAGAACCGCGCCAAGGAGCCGGACCTTCACCTGCATGGGTACATTTTCCCGGTGGCCTTAGCTGAAGACGGCTTCCGGGCTTTCGACAATGGCCTGCACGTCGCCAGGCTCAGCAAGGAGGGTGGCGCCCGAGACCGGATCACGCAGGCGGTGGTCCAAGCTGCGGCCGAACGGGGCTACATCGTTGAAATCGAACCGGGTCGAGCCGATGGGGAGGGAGCCCAGGGAGCCAGGGTGATTTGCCCTGATGGGCGGGTCATCGAGCGGGGGTCAGTGTTCCGGGAACGCCGGGCCGAGATCCTGGCCGCCCAGGAGATAAAACGCGAGCTCGGACAGGCCCCCCTGACCCACCGGGAGCTCGAGCTTGTCCGTCGGGAGAGCGGCAAGATCCCCTCCTCGATCAAGGGGGTGAAGCGCCAAGATCTGCTCGAAAAGAAACTGCGTGCCTTCGGCCTCCTGGATGGGGAAGGCCGGATCCAGGGACCCAACGAATTGGAGGAGGCTCTGCAGGAGGTGGAGGCTGGGCTGGCTGTGGCCCAGGTCTCCCTCCAAGAGCTGGAGGCCATGCCCCATGCTCAGGAGGCCGCGGACCTCACGAAGGGTCGCCGAAAGGGTCTGATGGCCCAGGTCCCAGCCATCACCCCAGATACGGACAAGGCCCGGATCCGCTGGACAGCCAGCTACGACCAGGTCCTCGAATTGGTCGCTGCGAACCCCGAAGGCCTCGGCACGGCCCACCTCGACAAGAAGACCCGGGACAACCTTTCGAAGCTGAAGCGGGCCGGGATCCTGGCGGGCGAAAAACAGGGTGGCCTCATGCTCTACACCCTCGCCTCGGCGGGCCTCGCGCGCCTTGAGAAGGGACGCCGGGACCAGGCCCAGACCGTCAAGGCCGTGGAGAGCATAGTAGCCGCGGCTGTGGAGCGCACCGTCTCCCCAGACCGGGTCAGGGGCCGCCTTGAAAGCGCTGGTATCCAGGCCGTCCCTGAGGCTGGGAGGTTCGAAATCGGGGCTGCCGGCCGCACCGTCACAGATCCCGAACTGATGGCGAAAACGGCCATCCAGACTGGGACCCCCTCTGCCCCGGACCGGGCCTGGTGGAAGAGGCTCTGGGACATGCGGCGCGAGCTGCCCGATATTCTAAGGCGGGCCATCCTGTCCCCGGCAGAGTGGGCCCGTCGCTGGAGCCACGCGGCGGGACAGGAGGCCGCGGACCTGGCCCGTCACCAGGACCAAGTGAGGCGTGGGGAGCTCGCGGCGAGGACGGCCGCCGAAGCCGCCGTGGCTGAGCGCAAGAAGAAGGAAATGGAAGCAGCGGCTGTCCAGCTTGCGAATCGAACGCACCACAGCTCACCGACAGCGTCGACGCCCTCAAAGGAGATCGGACATGGGATTCGGAAATAAGAAGTCAGTCCCCGACTGGGTGCGTGATGTTCCGTATGGAGGTTTTCAGGCGGGAATCAGAAAGGGCCTACCCTTTTGGATGAACACCCACCGGCAAGCATGGCGCACGATCTGTGGGGCGTTGGTCGCAGCTCCACCGGAATGGGTCTACGCAGACGAACTTGAGAAGAGTGATGAATCCCTGGCTGCAAAGGTTCGGCTGAAGGTTGAGGAAACGCTCCGGGAAATTAAACCTGCGGACATGATCTGGGCTTGGGCAGTGGCAGAAGTCCTGCCCTGGGACAGAACCTTCAACATTGCGGCGGTCCGCCCCTGGGGGGATGAGCAGTTGAACCAATTTTTGGCGGATTGCCGCAATCCTCTATCTCTTCCCCTGCCAAAGGATATTGATTTTCACCTCGCATCGACGGATAAAGAATGGCCCAAACAGCCTTGGGCGCTTCCCATCAGAACGTACGATGCCTCCTTGGCAAAGATCCGCTTTCGCGTCCTCGTGGACCATAGCACCAACAGCGAATCGCGATTTACCGGCTCCAAGACGGTGGTGGCGGGCCCCACGGATCCTGGAGATATGACCTATTGGGCCGCCGTGGTTCAGACCGTCACCAGTACTGAATTGGTCGTCTTGAAATCTGCAGAGAAGGAGGAATTGGGCTATGGGGGGCCAGCCACGCTATGGGCTTGGGGCACAGAGGTGGATGTGATGCTTCCTGTTCCGGCCATTAGAATCGACCCGACATGGGAACAACTACCGCGAATCATCACGCACTGCCAGCAGTCGGGTCTCCTCTATGAGGCTCATCGTGAACGCCAAAGTGTGCGAACACCCTTAGACTGAGGCAACCTAAACCCGGACGAGATCTCGCCCGTCCCACTGGAGGCTGACCGACGGCAGCGGCAGTCCATCTTCGACCAGGGTAGCCCTGAAGACGGCCGTGCAGACACCACCGCGGTTCCGGACTGACTTGAAGGTGATGCCCTTGGCTCCGGCAGTTCGCATCTCGGCCCCAAACGCTTGTGCTGGGCTCCAATCGTCCTTCCGGTGCAGTTTGGGGAAGCCAACGCGAACATCTACCGTTTCGCCCTTCAGGATGAACATGGAGAGCTGGAAGGTGTGGATCTTGGTTTTCACTGCGGAGGTCTCGCGCAGCCTCTCAGCGAGGTGGAATGAGACTTCGGCCAAGCTGGTCTCATCTGAGTCGGCCATGTACACGGCAGGATAGGACCCATCACTGAAACGGCTGATAGAGAAGGAAGAGCCAGAAGACCCTAGGTAGGCCTTCAGCCTGGAAAGGGGGCTGGCCAAGCGATCCACGACAGGTAGCTGATACTGAGCCATGAAGTTCTGCACGCCCTCCCGTTCCTCTGGCTCGGTGTGTCTATCGACGGCAGAGGGTTCCCTGGGGGCACGCAGGTTGAAGACCTTGGTGCCCTCATGGTGGTGGGTTGGGATCGGCGACTCTGCTGTCACGCCCAGCCGCCGTAGGAAGCCTTGAGGTAGTTCAGAGTGGTGAACATCCCTTCCATCCGGCCTGCGAGGAGCAGGTCCAGCGGAGCCTTCCCCCCGAAGATTGGGGCCGTGTTGGGAGAACGCAGCCAGTCGCCGGTGTCCCCAACCAAGTCTCCAGCCAGCTCGACGATCAAGAGGAAGTAACCCAGCCGGTCCTCGGAATCGAGGTTGAGGGAGGGGGCGGGCTGCTTAAGGGAATCGAAATACTTGGTCTTCCCTAGGTTGATGATCTTCAACTTCTGGTCGGTGACCATGCCCAGGCTTTCTGTCACCCGGTTGAAGGTCCTGAGCGCTGCCGCCAGAGGGGTGAGCTTGGGCTCGGTCGGCGTGGCCGGCCGGTGCTCCAGTACCGAGCTGGAAGCTCGCTTGAAGCTAGGGCTGGCAGCTGACTTCATCGTCGCGGCCTTGGGCTTGACTTTGGAGCATGGTGTTCACCTTCCACCTCTCAGTGTAGTCCGTATTTGAACTAACGCTACGAAAACGGAATCAGAAGAGAGGGGATTTCGCCCGGATCGACTCTGGTATCTCGGCCCACCGGAGGCCTTTGTTGCGTGCTTTGGTTGGTCCGGTGTCCGGGCTCTCTTGACCGGGGTCGGGCTGCCATCCTGTCCTGCGGCCAGGCCGGTTCCTCGCCCTCCAAGCCCCAGACCCCAAAAGCCGCCGTCAGGGGGTGACCCCCCTGCCCTGTCGGCCAGGGTCTGCTGGGGTTTGGACCCCCGTCAAGGGGAGTCCTCCCCCTACCTGGGGGCTTCCCTGCCTCAAGAGTCAATCTTCTCAGCTCGGCCAACGCACCCCCCTGCCCCACCGCGAATGGAACTCTCGGGACCGGCCTGTGCAGGATTGTTCAGATTCAGGCCGGCTTGCTCCAACACGTTTCGCCTCCAGGTCAGTCGGTCCAAAAGGGGCTGCGGGGGCTCCCCTGCCCCCACACTCCGCGCGGCAAGGCCCACCACCACGTGCTTGGCCTTAATCAGGCTGTCGCTGAAGTACTCCCTCGATCGGTGCCCTTCGGGCAAGTCCTCCAACTCCTTCTTGGCCTTGAGCCATTCCCGAATGGCCTCAAAAGCTCCGGGAAGAGCGCGGAAGGACGGATGACTCTGGCTGAAGACCTGGTCGACTCCCAGGGACCGGCCACCTTGCCCGCGGCTTTGGAATCCTCGTAGAGCTTGCGAGCAGAACGGAGGATCCCTCGGTCATTGGAGGTCAGGAGGCGATGGAGGTAGGCCTTGGGATCTCGGACTCCATGGCCGCGCCGGCCTACCACGTCCTGAGCCGCCTGGATCAAGAACCTCAGCAACTCCCCAGAACAGGCCGACGGAAGAGCCTTGGCAGCAGCGAGGGCCCCAGCCTCGTCCAATCCGGCAACTTCGATGAGGGTCCTGCTGACTTGGTCCGCTTCAACCATCGGCTCAACAAAATCCTCAACGGCAGGTTCAACAGTGATCTCAACACCCTCCTGAAGAGCTTTCTTGAGGTAATTGGCAACAGGCATGGCATTGGAGCCCTGCGTCTGGTCCTCATGCTGATGCTGTACGTTTGTTGGAACCTCATAGATGGGTACTTCAAGAACTAAAGGCATGGGGAATTTTTTCCTCTGATGAGAAGCCTTCCGGGCCTTGCCCAGCAAGGTGTAGAGCTTCTCAGTGAAGCGGTAGGTTCCCCTACGGTTACCTGGCTTCTTGAACCCATTGAAGACGTAGTCACTGGATTGAATCACGAGTCCTTCTGCCATCAGCGCCGGCATGGCGTTGGAGATGGTCTTCCGGTCGCACTTCTTGGCATGTTGGGCGAGTTGGTTCGTCGACCAATCGGTCTCAATGCCAAAGCGGGAGGCCCACGAAAGCTCCGCTGCGGATGCCGTGAGTCCAATGCCCAGGTCGTTCAGCTGGTAGATGAGAAAGACGCCCGGGACGACGGGTGGTTCACTAGGTTTCTTAGGGGTCTTACGGACGTGCGGGCAAGGATACCCCTGTCCCTCGCCAAAGGGGGATTTCGGCATAGCAGCTCCAGTTAAGAGGTGGTTTAGCGACCAAACCCTTGACTAGATGCCGAAAAAACAGGATCCTTCAGTGTCGTTACTGAAGACCACAGATTCTCGGCATCACTCATTCGCCCTCGTTTGCAGCGGGGGCGGATTTGTGTTTAGGGTTTCGTAGAGTTTTCCGTTGAGGGGCTCCTAAGAGGGGTTTTGGTGGACAGGCCTGAAAGAGGAAGAACTTCCCCATCGATTGGGCTGTCTTCGGGTTCCAGGCCAGGGAGAAATGAGGTTGAGAGAGTGTTTGGACTGATCTCATGACCTAGGGTCTTGGGCCGCAGTTCCTCAGGTAACTCGCCGAGCATGACGACCGCATTAGTACCTCGTCCGATCACGGAGAAATTTAGGTACTCACCCACCTCGGCTGCGAGTTGATCGACCTTCTGCTTGAGTTTCCGAAGGTTCTTGTCACGAGAACCTAGGAATTGGGAAACCATCTTCAGAGAGACCCCATGTTCACCACCCGGCGCAAGGTTTGCTGATGCCGCGACGATAAAATTCAGCAAGTCCCAACTCGTGGGGGAGCTACGGTACCTGCGGAGGATGTCCAGGGGGATCGAAACGGGCGTAGAAACCAATTCCTTGAAGGTTTGCTCGCCAAACTGGATGTAGTAATTGGTCAGCCCCGTCAGACGGACAAGGCCAGTCTTCTCTCCGCGGATGTCACTGCGGGTTGGAAGTTGCTTGTCGTAAACAAGCTTCTCCCCGAGGTCACGGTCAACATTCGCGATCCGGCTCTCATAGCCATACGTAATCACGACATTGCTGATGCGCTCGAGAGCCTCTCGGAGATCTGCGTAGTTTTGCCGGAATCAGCCATGCCAAACGCGGTGAAGAACTGCATGGCCGAGTCGAACTCGACCTTGGGCGAACCGTGCCCTGGCCAAGGTCATGAGCCAAGTGATGATGGCCCTGTCGTTCCCATACGGCAGAGCGATCCGCTCGTCGTGCGAAGAGAACCTCACATGAACCTTGGTACCCCGCTCATCGACTGCTTCACGAACAATGGTTCGCTCCTTCTGTGGATCCACCGGGAGAGAACAAAGGGCAAGGGTCTTCGCTGTGTGTAGGATTCGGTCGAAGTCTTGAGCCACCAAGCGCCGCTTGAATTCTTTCACCTCGCTGGGGAGCTTGGGTTTCCGGGCTTTAGGGGCCGTGGCCTCAGCTGTGGCAAGTGTGACGAGTTGAAGAGCCTCGACGGGTTTGTCGAGTGAGAGGCCGATATGCTTGGCGAGGAACGCCGTCACCTTTGCCTTGCTCTTCAAGACGAGAGCAAGATTCTGGAGAGCGGTGACCGAGTCCATGCGGAAAGAGTGTGGCGTCATGGAACGATTGTCCACCATAAAAACCAATGGTTTACGTGCGCAATCGTGCGCAATAGCGCAAAACGTTCCACGAAGTGCGGTCGACTTGCATTGCGCGCGTTCCGTGAAGTGCGGAACAAGAAACCTCATCACAACAGAAAATAGCCACGAATTCGGACCAATGAACAGATCCAGCCGTTCCATGAAGTGCGGAAGTCCTGCTTTGCCCCTGTTCCATAAAGTGCGGGTGAAAATAATTTTCTCCGCACCCCATGGAACACCTCACCCGGAGATGGGATGCAACGATTTAGTAAATTCCTCCTTATTTCTCAATGAAAATAGCCAAAAAATTTCCATTCCGACTGCGCAAAAGGACGTTGCGCCTCGATTCGGGTTTGGGTGCGCGCTTTGCGCGGATATGGTCTGCACCTTTGCGCCGCACTTGATGGAACGGTTTTGCACACGAAACATAAAGGTAAACAAAACAATAGATACTAATTTATTAATAGCCCCAAAAACCCATTTTGGTGCGCAAACGCCCGGATTTGCGCACCAAGAGCGTTCCACCAAGTGCGGGACACAACCCTTTGAGGGTTCCTATCGCCCTTTATCCCTTATAGGAGGATTGGGGGCATGGAACTCGGGCGCGCTCTTGGAGGAGACGTAACTCCGCACTCCATGGAACGCTTCCCGGCTGAAGATCGAGAATTCTGATCAAACCCCGCACTTGGTGGAACGGTTGACCCACCCGCCTTCTCCTTGGAGGGCAACAGTTGGACCGTTACCCTCGTTGTAGCGGATGATGTTGAAGGATGATAATTGAACAATGTTGAGAATAATGTAGCGCGGTAGAGAGAGGCGTTGTAACCTTTGTTGGGTGTAGTGGTGGAACAACAAAGAAGGGGGACGGCATGCGTGTTTACTTGCTGATTAGTCAGACTGGCGGAGTGGGGAAGTCAACGCTCGCGTGGGCGCTAGCGTGGAGGCTTGCTGCCGAACGCAATGGCTCAAGAGTCCTGTTCGTCGACCAGACGAAGGCGCAGGGAACTAGGAGTATGCGCGTGGCACCACAACATGAGGCGGAGGGCAGGGGGCTCGGGAAGGCACTGAACGCAGTCTTCTCAGTAATTTTGGCGAAGGTGCCTTTCGCCCAGCAACTCGATGAAATAGAAGCCGGTGTGACCCGAGCACGTCAGATCATTCTAGACAGCGTGGTGAAGGTCTACTCAGACCAAAAATTGACCTACAGTCTGGACGTTCTGCCTGCCGCATCCGCCCGCCTGAGCGCTGTGATCCAGGAGAAATGGATTGAGCCGGAACCAGGAACCATTCTGGGAAAGGTCCTTGAGTCACTCGAGGACGAATACGACTATTGCATCATCGACGTGACTCCAGATATCGAGTGCAAGAGTGTCCGGAGCGCCATGACCATTGCGGATGCGGTAATAAGCATTCAGAGCGTGAGGTCGGAGGATACCATTCAGGGAATTGCACAGCTCTTGGGGGCTGTTGAAGACACACACGCCACTTTCGCGGGCTTCATCGCCAACATGCATAGCCCCCGGCGCAAGGAGTCAAACACCGCATTGAAGGTTCTCCAGGACGCCTGTGAGGAAACCGGGCTGCCGCTGTTGTCGGTCATTGCAGACAAGGCCTCGATCTCGAATATCACTCGTGTGTATCATCAGCCCGACCGGGAAACCCCCGATCACAAGGTGATCTCGTGACTCTACCCCGGGATTGCCCAGGATCCAGCTTCCCGCAAAAGCCTGGAGGCCTTTGGCTTGGACCTCGATAAATTCCTTGCGGCTCTGGAAGGGGCATCGAAGGGGAATGAGGTGGTGGCATGAAGAAGTCCAGCCTTCTCCTTCAGCGTCCTGTTCGTACTTTCGATGACGATCCAGAACCGGTGATTCAACGGGTCCAGCCCCAGCCCCAGCCCGAGGCCGAGGTTCCCAATGAAAGCACTCCGATTGATCCAGTGGAACCCAAGCCATCGAAATTCCGCCCACTTACTCTTAGGTCTTCAATGTCTGGTGAGACGGAGGCCTCTACGAAGTTTGGTCCCTTGACGGTGGATCTGGCCAAGGCAAAGAAGCGTCAACCCAAAGGACTCCTGACAACGACCGTGCCGAGTATTCTTCACAGCCGATTGATGCAGCAGGAGGAAGGCCCTTCTGGCTTCATCAATAAATCTGTGGAGAAGCATCTTCGAATTCACCTCAATCAAGCTGTCGAGGCTGGGTATCGCTTGGCGGCGCTGCGCATGGCTCGGCCGAGGACTCGCGGACCATCTCGGCCCGCGCGCCCGCGACTCATTTGTCGACGTGGATGAGGCAGTGAGGTATGTCACCCAGAGTTTGGAGAAGGTCTCGGCGGCATTCATTGTAGGCGGCTGCGTCATGCTGTCGGCTGAAGAGCAGGACTTGTTTAGTAAACCAATAGATATGAGCTCGCCGAGCCTCTCACCGCAATGCAATTCCGACGGGAAGGAGTGACGATGCCCCGGGGCCTCACTGAAGATGAGAAAGCCCGACATTTAGCCGAGCTTCGGGCATTAGCGGAAGGGCAGGGGGGTGCGTGCCTCTCGGGGACATACGAGAACGCAAAGACACCCCTCAGTTGGCGCTGTGCCGAGGGCCACGAGTGGAATGCCATCCCGAATAATGTCCGCCACTTTTCATGGTGTCCGGTATGCGCCATGGCAAGGCGCAATGGTCCTAGACGATAAAGGCCCTCGTTTAAAGGCGTCTGGTGTCCTTAATGACGGAGGGATTGGTGCCGAGTTTGAGGCTACAAATTGTGACCTCAAATTTCTGGGGACGCCTCCGAGGCCGCTTCAACCCTCTGCTCAGCAATGAGTTTGCCTACCGAAGATGGCTCATTGGGATTTTCTTGGTCACGAGTTGGTTTTCCCGTCGCTTCCCATGGCAACTTGAAATCGCAGATTGCGATTTCAAGTAAGGTTTTTGCTGCCAACTTGCGGCAAGCGCGTCTAGCCAGAAACTGGTCCCAGATGGTCTTGGCCGACCATGCTGGGCTGCACTTCACCTACGTGAGCTCAGTCGAATGTGGGAAGCGGAACATCTCCATCGACGCGATGGAGCGATTGGCCCGAGCCTTGGAGACTTCCTTGCCCGTTCTGCTCCAGGATCTGGACTAGGGCCCCTAATCCCTTTGAGAATCCAGGGGAAACACTCCAAACCGACGCCTCGACTACTTGAAGAAATCCAGTCCTTGTTCAGGTGAGTGCGGATCACCCTTCACCTCCGGATCCACGGCAGGGGGATGTCCCACAACCAACCGTAAGGGAACCGAAGGCATAGGTTGACCCGCCCCAAAAAAGTCCTCTGCAGGCATGCCTCACCCCTGCCCTGACTGGCAGCGTGAGGCCGACCTTTGCCACCAACTCGCCAATCCAGGGAATGTGGAGTCCGCCTGGTCATTGAAAGCACCCAAGGGGCGCTCGGGTTCGTCGACCAAGGGGGAATCAAGGCATCGCATGAGATTCCACCTTGACTTATAGTCTAAAGTAAAATCTCATTCTAATCTCCGAGGTCACCTTGTCCATACATGCCTTCCTGCTCTCATTCAAGCCCAACGGGCTCAATTGAGCACCCCTACATTCCTATGGAGGATTCATGTTTCAAAGCGACCAAACCTCTTGCCAGTGCGGGTGCCAATCCAGCCTGGTCTTCCGCCTCGATGAAAGTGTCCCCCCGGCCCGTGGTGTGAGGCTTTTTTACACCTGCCCGAGCTCCAAGGTCTTGATGTCCTTTGGTAGCAGGGGGCACTGGGGCCGCACCCTCCCGAAAGGCAAGCACCAGGTCGTCCAGGTGTCTCGGACCAAGTAGGTCACCTTTCGGCAAGGGTGCCATGCGCCCCATGGACGAGCTGCATGCGACCACAAATGGGGCCGTCTTCAAGCGCCGACTTAAGCAGGTTGTGGCCAAGAAGTTCGGGATCTGCTCGTTCTGCCGCTGGCATTCGGGCGTTCATGGCCCGCGGAGGGCCAAGCATGGCTACCGAAAGCTCAACAAGACCCGAAGGGGAGCCCCGTGAACAAGATCCCGAAGAAGCTCCCACAAGACCAGGGCCCACCCGGGTCCGGAAGAAAGTCCAAGCTCCTGCCGCCCACCAAGACTCGGACATCAGGTGCCCGAGATCCAGTGGATGAGGCCCTCCAGGACCAGATTCACCGTGCCTCGTTGCATGCATTTTCCGGCGAGGCTGTCTCGGACGAGAAAATCATGGCTGATGCCGTCGAAAGGGGCCTGGTCGCAGTCGGGCTGAAGGTCTACTTCCGGATGATGGAGCTCTGGGGGATTGATGAAAAAGAGGCCGCGGCCCTGCTGGGGTTCGACCATCGGCCCGTGGAGGCAGAGATCGGCATCGAGCCGTTCAAAAGGCTCTCGCACACGGTCGGCATCTACCGAGCCCTCCACACCCTGCTTTCCCGGGACTCGGCCAACGCCTGGATGAAGAAGCCAAACTCCGCGGAGATCTTCGGGGAAAGCCGGCGCTGGAACTGCTCAGAACGGGAACACCTGGATTCGAGGCCGTCCGCTCTCATCTCGCGGCGGCTCTCTAGGGCCCCCTGGCTCTGAAAGAGCTTGGTAGTTGGCATGCGTAGGACCGAAGGGGGGTATGAAAACGACGTGGGAAGACAGGCTGACCGGTGTCGTGCTTCCAGCTCAGCTGGCTGGCTTCCACATGTACACCGGCTTGGGTGAGCTGCAGCCCGGATCCGGTCTGCCCGATACAGACAAGAGCGCGGAGGCTAACGAGGCTGCCCTCAGGAGGCCCGTGGGCTTACCAAAGTGGCAGGTCTACCTTGGTGCAAAGGCTATCCAGCCGGCCATCCGGTTTTTGCAGCTCATTCATAAGGTGCACAACCCTACGGGATCGGCGACCCTCGTCTACCCGACTCGCCTCAGGAATGACCAGGACCGCGGCGTCGCCCTGATCGTGCCCCTGGGGGAAGGGCCTGGACACGCCCCCCCACGAATTGACCATTGCGCGTGACCTCCAGGACCTGGTCCTCCTCAGACCCGTCAAGGTGATAGCCATGGGCCGGTTCCGGGCCTTCACTACGAAGAGCCCGTGGACTCTGAGCGAGCACGTCCTGATGGAGGTCTATTCCGAGGCCGGCGACCTCATCTGGACCAACCCTTCATCGGGGTGTCCCTGGAGGAGGCCATCGGCAAGCTCATGCGAAAGGAACCCTTCCAGGCGAGGGCCATCCCCCCGCGGACCACGAAAGGTGTAGCTTCGAGCAAGCGCCAGGAGATCGAGGCTGAAATCCGGCGCCTGGTCGCCCAAGGGCGTCCAGCCGACGAGATCCAGGGTCACCTCGCCCAGTCTCGCGGGTTGGACCTGAAGGTGGCCAGCCGCCTCTATGACGGGTTCCTGGCGCGGAACGAGCCATCCCTGGAGATCCAGGCCATCGTTCGCCACTGTGCGGAGCAGCTCGAGGACTATTACGTGGGGGAGGAGCTCTTCGTGGCGGTCGCAGAGGACAGTGGCCAGAGCCTGGACACAGTCCGCAAAGTGCTCAGTGAAGCCCTTGAAGAGGGCAGGGGGCTCGGCAGGGGTGGTGCACACTAGAGCCGTAAAGCGACGGCGGACCTTGAGCACATTCCTTGCGACCCAAATCATCGAGTGGCGCTGCGAAATCGCCATTGCCGGAGGCTATCTCCAGGGTTCTACCGGGATATGGATCGAAAGCAATGGGACAGGGCTGAGCGGATCAGCCGATGTGCCCATGAGGTTCTCAACCGGAATCACCCGAAACGTCCTCGACCATTACTCAAGGGGTCTTGGACCTTCAAGCCAAAGGAATGACGGACGATTGGCGAGCCGAGCAGGAAGCCTGGCTCCGCGCCATTCAGGCGCTGATGTGCTTGGTCTGTTTCTTCGGGATGGCGGGGACCGACGGGAGGACGGTCAAGGGCCTCCAGGGGTGGCGAGCCGAGGCATCCAAGAGCCTCGGGACCGCCTTGATTGCCGCCAAGACTGCGTTCCCCCGAGAGAACCTGGAGAGGTTGGTCGAGGAATCTCTGGTGCGGGCCCTTGATGCCACGGAGCACGCCCTTAAGGAAGACCTCCGGGAATCCGGGGCCGCGGCTGAACTGGAGCCACAGGCTCTCGCCCAGGCCGCGAGGAGCAGTTGCGAAGATGCCCTGAGGGGAGTTGTGCGCGAGTGCCTGTTCTTGGAGGGATAGGGCTTAGTATGCGTATTCCTGGAGGTTAGGCAGAAAGGGGCTTGATTAGGGTTGGTTAGGCCTTGTGCACCGTAGGAGCGACGGCAGGCGGAACCAGGGTGAGAATGATGTTCCCAGCAGGAGGGTCAAGGTGCTTCCGCCACTGCCATCCAAACCTCTTCCCGAATTGTCCGAAGCAGACTTGCTTCGACTGGTGGAAGACGAGGTTCGAGAGGATGTGGAACTCGACTACAAAGGGGAACCCCCCGGCCCCCCCGAACCCGGGGGGGGTGGGGGGGAGTGACCCGAGGGCGGGACAGCCGGTCACCCAGGTGGGGGGGGGCTGGGGAGACGCGCAGGGCCCCCCCACCCATCGCCCTGGGGGGGGTGCGACCCCGGGGGCCCCGGTCCGCGGGTTTGCGTGGGCGGCCCGCCCGGGGCGCCTGCCCCTCGGTTCGTGTCCCTCCGCCCCGGGCGCCGCCCCCTCCCCGCGGCGTCCCGGGGGTTCCCCGGAGGGGGGGGGGTCCCCGGGGTGGGAGGGGCCGGCACGGGGTCCGCCAGGAGCACCGCTTCTATCATCGAACACAGCACGGGAAGGCCCCCATGGATGTGGATCAACTGTGAGATGACGGCAGGCGTGCGTGAAATCCCTGGCTGATGGCCGGTAGCCTCGTGGGTCCCAAGGAGGGCCCATGACACTTCCTGAACAGGAACCTCTGCCACCAGCGGTGAATCGGCTGAAGCAGCAGGTCCAGAAATGGCGGCAGGCGAAGGATGGTCAATTCTCGCTCACGCCTGACGCGTTCTGGGACGCCGCTGTCCCGCTCGCGGTGAAGTACGGGGTGTGCAGGATCGCTCGCGCCGTGGAACTGGATTACGGCGGCCTCCGGAAACGGGTGGCAGCACTGGCGGGAAAGCCGTCCCCTGAACCCTCGATCACTTTTGTGGAGATCCCAGCCTCTGGGAGGGCAGCGACGGGGCATCCCGCATCTGCCCCCCGTCAGAATCCCACCCCGGAATCTGGCCTGGTGATCGACATCTCTCGGCCAGACGGTGCCCGGATGCGGATCAGTCTGAAACCAGGCACCGACCTGGACGCTGCCGGGATTGTCGCAGCCTTCGTCGGGGGCGGCCTTTGATTCAGGTTACTCCGCAGATGCGGGTCCTCGTGGCGGTAGAGCCGGTGGACTTCCGCAATGGGATCGACGGCTTGGCGCAACTCTGCCGTGAGCGCCTTCGGAGCGATCCCTTCTCCGGCTGGGTGTTCGTCTTTCGCAGCCGGAC
>JADKCH010000017.1 GCA_016714685.1 Candidatus Geothrix odensensis | reverse complement strand
GCTGGCGGGGCCGGTCAGCCCAGCGCCAGGGGCTCGATCAGCTCCGGCCCGTCGTTGCGGATGTTCCCCACGGCGGTGCCCACGGGGTGGGCGTCCAGGCCCTCGGCGGGATAGGGCGCCAGGAGGCCCCGCAGCTCCCGGGGCTGGGCGGCGGGGTCCAGCCACAGGTCCCAGGCCGCCGGGGGCAGGATCACCGGCATGCGGTCGTGGATGCCCGCCATGAGCTCGTTGGGCGTGGTGGTGAGGATGCAGGCGCTGACCATGACCTCGCCGTGGGGCCCCTGCCAGTCCTCCATCAGGCCCGCGAAGGCGAGGGGCCCGCCGTCCCGGGCGTGGATGTAGAAGGGCTGTTTGGCCCGGCCCTCGGCCTTCCACTCGAAGAAGCCCGTGGCCGGGATGAGGCACCGCTTGCGCTTGAAGGCGGTGCGGAAGCTGGGCTTCTCCTCCACGGTCTCGGCCCGGGCGTTGATGGGCCTGGAGAAGGCGTTGGGATCCTTCACCCAGCCCGGGATCAGCCCCCAGTGGGCCAGGTCGGCCACCCGCTGGCCCCGCTCCGGCCGCACGATGACGATGTACTGGCCCGGGCCCAGGTTGTGGCCGCTCTTGATGGTGAACCCCGGCGGCACCAGGCCAAAGGCCTCCTGCAGGGAGCTGGCGTCGAAGATGAAGGTGTAGCGTCCGCACATGCCGCCCACTCTACACCGGCGGCCCCAGGGAGCGGCGCGGCCTCACCGAAGCCCAGCCCGACGCCGCTTCAACTTCGAGGAAAAGCGGAAAAGCCGGAGATGAACAGAGATACCTTCGCCTGCTCTTTTCATCTCCGTCCATCTCCGTTCATCTCTGGCGAATTTCCTTTTCTTTTCATGCCTCTTGGTGCGGCACTGGCCCATGGCTTCGGCAGTGGCAGCCTCTCCTGCAAAAGAATTCCATAAGCGGAGGACAGCGGAGGGGCGGAGGGAAGCGGAGAAAGGCAGCTGACGCTTTCCCTCCGCTCTCCTCAGCTTTTCCGCCTTAAAAATTCCTTTCTCGGTGGCCTTCCACGCCCCCCGGACCCATCCTTGCCCTGCTCTCGGTCCCAGGAGGCTGCCATGCCCATGACCAAGCTCGAGGAATTCCTCAACCTGAACGGGGTGCCGCACCAGGTCATCCCGCATCCCCTGGCCTTCACGGCCACATCGGTGGCCGGGGCGGCGCACATCCCCGGCAAGGCGATGGCCAAGACGGTGGTGATCGACCTGGACGGCCAGCATGTCCTGGCCGTGCTGCCCGCCCACCGCAAGGTGGACCTGGAGCGCCTGCGCCTGGCCACGGACTCCTACCACGCGGACCTGGCCCAGGAGTGGGAGTTCGTCCGCGACTTCCCCGGCTGCGAGCCCGGCGCCATGCCGCCCTTCGGCAACCTCTTCGGCCTGCCGGTCTACGTGGAGCCCCACCTGGCCGCCGACGCCGAGATCGCCTTCAACGCCGGCACCCACACCGAGGTGGTGCGCATGGCCTACAAGGACTTCGAGCGCCTCGTGCGGCCCACGGTGGTGGAGATGTAGGGCCAGGAAAAGCTGATTAGCCACCGATGAACACCGATGAACACCGATCAAAAGCTGAATAAGCAAAAAGCACGGTTCAAAAGCTGAGTCAGTAGCAGGCGCAAGGTGCGCCGACCCAACGGGCGTGGGCCCGCCGCCCCCACGGAAGCCCATGCCTGCGAAGCCACCCGCTCCAACAGCCCACCTCCCCTGCTTTTCATCATGCTTTTATCGGTGTTCATCGGTGTTCATCGGTGGTTCAAAGGCTCTTTCGCAGGGAATGATCCCTCAGGGTAAAGCTTCATCGCCCCCATCCCGTCCATCCCCGTCCATCTCCGTCCATCTCCGGCTACTTGTCTTTCCAATGCTGCATCCGTGCCCATCCGCAGCTACACGATCGCCATGAGCAGCCGCTGGAGCTGATCCAGGTGCAGCAGGTCGTGGCCGGCCAGGAGGGTGCGCAGCAGGTCCAGGGACTCGGGGCCGCGCTCGCTGTGCTGGCCGGTGCGGGCCAGCTCCGCCGGGCCCAGGCTCCGCCACAGGCGCAGGTTGTGGGCGCGCAGGGCGCGGAACTCCTCGGCCAGTTCCAGGGGCTCGCGCTCGTTGTACCGCTGCCCGGCCACCCAGGCATCCTGGTCCATGCCCAGGATGGCGGGGTTGTCCTCGCAGAGGATGAGGCGGGCGCGGTAGCCGTACACCCACTCGCAGTCGCAGAGGTGGCCGATGACCTCCAGGGGCGTCCACTTCCCCTCGATGGGCCGCACCCGCAGGCGCCGGCGGTCGTGGGTGCGGACCGTGGCCCCCACCAGGGCGGGGGTGCGGCTCAGCACGTCGAGGGGCTCCTGGTCCCCCAGGAAGGCCGCCAGGCGCTGGCGGTAGGCGGTGATGGTGCCTTCCTGAAGAGACGCGGTGGCCATGGCCGCCTCCTGGGCGAGGCCCCCTGGGCCCGCAGGAAAACGGGCCCGCAAGGGGAAACGGCACCATCATGGGTTCCGCCCGAAGCTGTCGCAACAGGTGTCCGTCGAAAAAACGCCCGCCCCCGTCCGAGGCCAACGCCATCGGGACGCAGCGCATCGACTCCGCCCCGCTGGCGCACCAGGAGCTGGCGTTCTGCCGGTGGAGGTGAAACGCGGGGCCTGGACGCCCCGGCGCTTCGCGCTGAAGCCCGGGGACCGGCGCATCCTGGGATACTCCCCCCATGCCCACCGCGCCGCCCCCCCTCCTCGTGCTGCTGCCCGGCATGGACGGCACGGGGCTGATGTTCGCGCCCTTCCTCCACGCGGCGAACGGCTTCGAGACGCAGGTGGTGCGCTATCCGCCGGAGCTGACCACCTACGAGGACTGCAAGGCCTTCGCCCGGAAGGCGCTGCCGCAGGGCCGCCCCTTCCTGCTGCTGGGGGAATCCTTCTCCGGGCCCATCGCCATCGCCCTGGCGGCGGAGCGTCCCGAGGGGCTGCTGGGGCTCATCCTCTGCAGCAGCTTCGCCCGGAACCCCCGCCCCGAGTGGCTCTGGCTGCGCCCCCTGCTGCGCCTGCTGCCGCCCCTGCAGCTGCCCCTGCCGTTCCTGCGCCGCCTGCTGCTGGGCAAGGGCGCCGCCGAGGACCTGGTGCGGCTCACCACGGCCATGCTGCCCCACTTCCCCACCGCCGCCATGAAGGGCCGCACCCTGGCGGTGGCCGCCGTGGACCACACGGCGCTGCTCGCCCAGGTACAGGTGCCCATGCTGGCCCTCCGCGCCAGCCAGGACCGGCTGGTGCCGAAGGCAGCCACGGACTGGCTCCAGGCCCACCGCGCCCAGCTGGACATCGCCACGGTGCGGGGCCCGCACTGGATCCTGCAGACCCGCCCCGAGGCCTGCCTGAAGGCCATCCAGACCTTCGTGGACCTGCTGCCCTCCCAAAAACCAACCACCGATAAGAGCCGATGAACACCGGTCAGGGCTGAGCCTGGGCCTGCGCTCACCGGGGGGGGGGGGGCCCCCCCCCCCCCGGGGGGGGAGGGCCCCGGGGGGGCCGCCCCCCCCGCCGGGGGGGGGGGCCCCCCCCCGCCCCCCGGGGGGGCGCGGCGCCCCCCCTCGCGAGCCCCCCCGGGCCCCCCCCGGGGGCCGGCCCCCGCCCCCCCGCCCCCCCCCCCCGGGGCCCCCCCCGCCGCGCCCCCCCCCCCTCCGCTTACTGAATTCCTTTCCAACCGAAGCCCCACCCCCTGCCCTTGGTATGCTCGGCCCGTGCCCACGCCTGCTTCCCCCTCCCGACCCCGGGTCGCCCTTGCGGGCACCAGCGGCTTCATCGGGGCGGCGCTCTGCGAGGCCCTGGGCGACCGCTTCGACCTGCGCATCCTCACGCGCTCGCTGACCCGCACGGCGCCGCGCGCGCAGGACGAGGTGCGCAGCTGCGACCACTTCTCGCGGCTGGAGCTGGCCCGGGCCCTGGAGGGCGTGGACTACGCGGTGTACCTGGTGCACAACCGCGACCCCTCGGCCCGCCTGGACCAGGCCCAGTCCCGCGACATGGACCTGCTGGTGGCCGACAACTTCGCCTGGGCCGCCGCCCGCACCGGCGTGCGCCAGATCCTCTGCCGCGCCCCGCTGCTGGCCCACCCGGAGCGGCCCACGGCCCGGGACGCCCATGAGCGGGAGGAGGTGCTGGCCTCCCACGGGGTGCCCCTCACGGTGCTGCGCACGGGCCTGGTGGTGGGGCCCGGCGGCGAGCTGGCGCGGCTGCTGGTGCAGATGGTGGAGACCCTGCCGCGGATCCCCCTGCCCCACCTGGCCACCAACGAGATCCGCCCGCTTTCCCTGGCGGCCCTGCTGCGGGCCTTCCAGCACTGCGTGGGCCGCGCCGAGACCTTCGGCGGCAGCTTCGATGTCTTCGGCCCTGAGCCCACCAGCCTGAGGCGGATGCTGGAGGACACCGCGGACCTGCTGGGCCGCCCGGTCCACTTCGCGCCCTGGCAGGACCTGCCCCAGGGCGCCTTCGCGGCCCTGCTGAAGCGGCTGAACCCTGAGCTGCATCCCGACTTCGTCACCTACCTGCTGGACCTGTTCGCCGCCGAATCCCACGGCGGGGACAACCCCGTGCAGCAGGCCGTGACCCGGGACTGGACGCCCCTGAAGCAGATCCTCGCCCAGTCCCTGCGGCAGTCACCGGCGGGGGAGGCCGCCAGCCCCCAGCGGACCATGGATGACGAGACCCTGCGCCAGCTGGGCCGGGTGCGCTCCATCCAGCGCCTGCGCCTGCCGCAGGGGCGGAACGCCGAGTGGGTGGCGGAGCACTACTTCCCCTGGCTGGGGGCGCTCATGAAGCTCTTCGTGGCCACGGAGCGCGAGGCGGACGGCTCCTGGACGGTGCGCATGCGCCTGACGCGGCTCCGCCTGCTCCGCCTGGATTTCAAGCCCGCCCACAGCACGCCGGACCGCCGCATGTACTTCATCACCGGCGGCGCCCTGGCCCGCATGCTCGGGGGCCGCACGGCCCGCCTGGAGTTCCGCGACCTGCTGGGCGGCCGCTTCACCCTGTTCGCCATCCACGACTTCAACCCGGCCCTGCCCTGGTTCTTCTACCGGTACACCCAGGCCGTCGTCCACGGCCTGGTCATGAAGGGCTTCCAGGGCCACATGGAGCAGGCCGCCGAGGGCGGGCCGATGCTGTAGGATCGGCGCCGGAGCCCGCCAGGGGCCCCGGCGCCGAACCAGCCAGCCTGCCTACTTGGCCCCCGCGGAGGGCTTCACCGTCCAGAAGCCGGGATCGCTGGCCGTGACGTCAGGGCCGGGGAAGCTCAGCTTGGGGCTGAAGGCGAAGAGCTGGTTCTCGACGAAGTTCACCGTGTCCATGAAGACCTTCTGCATGGCCTTCTGGCCGTCCTCGCCCAGGGCCTCCTGGAAGGCCTTCTCGGAGGCGGCCATGCCGTCCAGCTCAGCCAGGGACTTCAGGGGGCGCAGGATCAGGTAGGTGGGGGAGCCTGTGCCTGCGGCGATCTCATAGACGGCGAAGGAGGCCTTGTAGCCGCTCTTCCCGTAGCCAGCCAGGGCCAGCTTGACGCCCTCCTCGAAGGCCTTGCCCTGCCCCTGCTTCACGCGGAAGGTGCGGATGCGGAAGTAGCGCATCTTCCCGATTTCCACCGGGGGGCCGAAGCTCAGGTCCTGCCGAAGGGCCCCCAGCAGGGTGCGGGTGCCGCTGAGGTGCTCGCCGTCCTGCGCCGAGATCTTGTCGATCTCGGCCTTCAGGGCCGGGTTCTTGTCGAACTCGTTCTGCTTGGCCTCCCAGTCCGCGTAGCTGGCGTAGCCCATGATGAACCAGGCCTCGGAGGCCCCCGTCATGGCGGTCATGCCCAGGTAGTGGTCCGTGGACTTGCCCTTGGTGAGGGCCCGCGTCCAGGCGGACTCCGTGGCCGCGTGGCCCGCGCCGTGGCCGGGCTTCACCTCCTCCCGCACGAAGAGCATCAGCGGGGGCGGCGGCATGGGGCCGCTTTGGGCGAGCAGGGCCGGCGCCAGGACGAAGGCCAGCTTGGAGAGCAGGGACTTGAAGGTTGCATGGAACATGGCGGCCCACCTCCGGAGGGCGGTCCTGATGCTAGTCCTCCGGATTCCACTTGAATAGGAAATATCCTGTTGGAACAACAGCTCGTGATCGAATTAATACTATTTTTGAGACCTTTGCAGACGGACGCCGTGGCGCCGTTTCCGGCCGTCGAAGCGCATGCCCCGCCTCCCAGCCGGGAGGCGGGGCATGGGACGAGCAGGCGGGTCAGTTGTTCAGCGCGCCCGCGGAGATCCAGGCGGAGATGAGGGATTGGTTGGCAGCCGACAGGTTCCGGTGGCCGCCGGCCATCTGGGCCACCAGGGCGCTGGAACCGGGATTGCCAGGCACGACCCGCAGGCCGGAGCGGGTGGTGGCGGCGACGTTCACCAGGTTCCCGTAGGCACTGCCCGCGCTCAGGTTCAGCCCGGCGTCCCCGTTCTGGCCGTGGCAGCTGGTGCAGAGCGGCGTGAAGATCGCCGTCTGCACCTGGGTCAAGGTGGTGGCGGTCCCCACGGCGGTCACGGTGATGGTCCGGGTGGCCGGGGTGGGATCGGCCAAGCCCATGGAGTCCGTGGCCGTCAGGGTGACGGTATAGGTACCCGCCGCGGCGAAGACATGGTTGCCCGGCGCCAGCTGTGTGGAGGTGCCGCCATCCCCGAAGGACCAGAGGACGGTCACGGGATCGCCGTTGGGATCAGAGGCGGTGCCCGCGAAGGCGACCGACTGCCCGGCCGTGATGCTGACATTGGCCGCGGGAGCGGTGATGACCGCGTTGGGCGGCTGGTTGACCGCCGCGGGCTGCACGGTGATGGTCCGGGTGGGCGGATTGGGATCCGCCAGGCCCAGGGAATCCGTGGCCGTGAAGCGGGCCGTGTAGGTGCCGGCCGCGCTGTAGACGTGGTTCCCAGGAGCGAGCAGGGTCGACGTGCCGCCGTCCCCGAAGGCCCATAGGACCGTCACGGCGTTGCCATCAGGATCCGTGGCGGTGCCCGAGAAGGAGACGGGCTGGCCCGCCACCACCGTGACATTGCCGGCGGGGGCCGTGATCGTCCCCACGGGGGCCCGGTTCCCGGTGGAGGCCTGCACGGTGATGGTCCGGGTGGGCGGGTTGGGATCCACCAGGCCCTTGGCGTCCGTGGCGGTCAGGCGCACGGTGTAGGTGCCCGCCATGGGGAAGAGGTGGCTGCCGGGGGACAGCATGGACGAGGTGGCCCCGTCGCCGAAGGTCCAGAGCACGCTGACGGCATCTCCGTCGGGATCCGAGGCGGTGCCCGCGAAGGACACGGACTGACCCGCCTGGATGGTCACATCCGCCGAGGGGGCCGTGATCGCCGCCGCCGGGGGACGGTTGGTCGGCGTTCCGCTCACGGGCAGGATCTGGCCACGCACCTCACCCGTGGGCTGGGCCCGGGTGAGCACATTCAGGTAGAGTCCGCCGTTGGCCAGGGCCGCAGTGAAGCCCGTCCAATCCCGGGCCAGGGGGCCCTTGAGGTTCCGGGGCCGGAGCTTTCCCTTCACAGCGAAGCCACGGCCGTCACGGTCGTCATCGTCGTCTTCCCCGAAGTCCTCACCGCGCGACAGCGTGGCGACCAGGGGGCCCGTGGCGCCGGGCTGCCCCTGCCGGATCTCGACGCGGCGGACATTCCGGATGCCCGTGAGGGAGATGGCGTAGCGCAGGGCCTGGCCCGAGGACACATGGTCGTCGTCGTCATCGCTGCTGCCGGTGGCCAGGGAGAAGGTGGCCTGGCCGGTGGCCTGGGTGGAGACCGGCGGAACCGCTTCAGCGCCGCTGAGGGTGGCCGTGAACTGGGCCTTGGCCTTGGAAGCCGACGAGGGGACGGCGGCCATGATCACGCCGCGGCTGGTACTGGTCCAGTAGACGTTCCCGTTGGGGGCCACCGCGACCGCCGAAGGCTGGGGATCTCCGCTGTGGATCACCGTGCGCGTCATGGAGGCGAGGTCGAGGGCATTGACGGTGTTGCGTCCACCGGAGGTCCCGGCCACGCCGGGCGTGGGCACTTCCGTGAAGTAGAGGAGGTTCTCGGAGGCGTCGAGGGCCAGCCCACGGGGGGCTTGCAGGCCAGAGACGAGGACGCTGCCGGAGCCATCCGGCGCCCGGTGGTAGATGAGCCCGGCGGCGCTGCTGGTCCAGTACAGGTCTCCGGAGGCGGCCGCCACGAGGGTGGTCTTCTCCGGCCCGGCGGGATCGGGAATGGCGGAGATCGCCCCGCCCCGCACGATCACGGCGGCGGTGCCGCCAGAGGTCGTGCCCGCGAGGTAGACCCGGTCCGCGGAATCCACGGCCAGCGCGGTGGCGGGCAGCATGCCGCCGGCGTGCAGGACGGAGGGGGCCGAATCGGCGGCCCCCTGCGTCATGAGGGCACCCCGGTTCGAATCCACCCAGTAGAGGCGGCCGGCGTGGTTCGCGGCAATGCCGGAGCGCACGGCGGGCTCGGCGCCCTGCACGCGCAGGGAGCCGGTGCGCAGGTCGATCCGCGCGATGGAGGCGTCCAGCGGGTTGGTGGAGTCCTGGGCCACGACCAGGGTGTTCGCCCCGCCGAGGGCGAGGCCCGTGGGCCGGGCCAGGCCTGAGGCCACCTCGGTGACGGTGAAGGGGGCCGCGGCTGCGGGCGGGTCCGAAGCGGGGGGCTGCGCGGACTGGGAGGAACCCTTCCCGCAGTTCAGGTGGGGCACGGTGAGCAGCGCCACCCCAAGCAACGAGGAGAGGCCGAGAATTCGGGATTTCATGGGAGTGCTCCTTTGGAAGAGCTGGACACCTCGAATGCGACCCTGGAGACAGGGTGGCCCGGCGAGGAGCAGAGGAAACCGTGGAGGCCGGGGCGGCCTCGGGACAAACGCGTCGTCTCGCTCGCAGGGGTGCACCACGCGGATTCCGGCCCTGGCGAGGGACCACCCCCGAAAGGGCAGCCAAGCCGGATGTCCGACAACGATCGAGGTCTGAGGCTCCGGGTATCCAAAGACCGGAGCGGTAGGGCAAACATGTCCCACGGCCTGGAACGCGTCAAGGATCGAAAGGTCTAGGCGATCCGCCAGGGCGAGCGTTCACAGAGGCTTGAGGCGGGATTTTTTTTCTTCGACACCCGCTCCGAAGGCCGGACGCGCGATCCAGGTAGATCGGGATGACTAGGACGGGAGCACCCAATCATGGGATCCAAGTAGTACCGGAAGGCCTCGCCAATGCTGCATCTGCCGCCGGGGCACCCGCGCCTGCGCGCCTGGCCCATGCTAGACAGCGACTGTCTGATTCATTCCCGGGAAGGTCTGCTTCGATCGCCGGGCTCGGCGGCCTTGAAGCTCCGGTAGAGCAGCAGGTCGTAGAGGATCTTGAGGCCCCCCGCGAGGAAGAACGGGAGCCCGGCCAGACCCGGAATGGCGAGCAGGGGGCCGGCAAGCATGGGCGAGATGGCCGCGCCGGTGGTGCGGGCGATGCCCGTGACGCCGGCGGCGGCGGAGCGCTCGTCGGGCGCCACCACGGCCATGGTGTAGGCCTGGCGCGTGGGCACGTCCATCTGCGAGATGCTGAAGCGCAGCAGCAGCATGGCGACGGCCAGGGGCAGGCTGGGCATGAGGGGCACCAGGATCAGCAGCACGTTCGAAGGAATGTGGGTGTAGACCATGGTGCGGATGAGGCCGATGCGCCCGGCCAGCTGCACGGCGTAGAGGCTGGAGAGGCCCGCCAGCACGTTGGCCACGAAGAAGATGGAGCCCAGCGTGCCGGGGGCCACACCGAACTTCTGATGGAACCAGTAGGCCACGAGGCTCTGGATGACGAAGCCCCCGGCGAAGGCGTCCAGGGAGAACAGGGCCGACAGCTTCAGCACCACGCCCTTGGAGGCGTGGAGGCCCCAGCGTCCGGCCCCGGGCCCGGCGGGCGGGGCCTCCACGGCCCCGCTCAGCTTCGCGAAGAGGGCCGCCAGCAGGAGACCTGCGGCGGCGTAGGCGAAGACCAGCACCCGGTAGCTGGCCACGGGGGCCAGGCCGGAGCCCTGCAGGGCCTGGGCGGTCCAGCCTCCGACCAGGGCGCCCAGGGCGGTGGCGAAGGAGCCCGTCAGGTTGTACCAGGCGAAGACGCCGGTGCGGCGGTCCTCCGGCAGCACCTGGGACAGGGCCGCCTGCTCGATGGCCAGGAAGGGGCCCACCTCGTGGCCCGAGGGGCTGATGACCCCGAAGGTGGCCGCCAGCACCAGCACGGTGAAGTCGCCGCTGAGGGCGAAGGGCACGCCGGCCAGCAGCATGAGCCCCGCGCCCAGCACCAGCATGAGCTTGCGGCCCACGCGATCCGCGTGGAGGGTGATCCAGAGCGAGATGAGCGTGTCCCCCACCAGGGTGAGGGTCAGCAGCAGGCCGATGCGCCCCTCGCCGAAGCCGAGCCCGGCCAGGTACAGCACCAGCACCACGGAGAGGAAGCCGTAGGAGAACATCCGCGCCGCCCGCGTCACGAAGAGCAGCCGGCCGTCGGTGCCGAGGAGGGGAGGAGCCGCGCCGGGGGAGGTCATAGGCCTCCCATCCTAAGCCTGACGGCCCCCGGGCTCAGCTCCGCACGAAGGGGGCCAGGTGGGCCTGCAGTTCCTTCATGCCGAAGGGCTTGGAGAGGAGGGTGACGTGGGGATGGGCCTGCACCAGATCCAGGGCAGTCTGGTCCGCCCGGCCCGTGGTCAGGAGCACCGGCACCGTGGGCAGCAGGGCCCGCAGCCGAGGCAGGGTTCCGGCCCCGCCGATGCCCGGCATGTTCATGTCCAGGATGACCACGTCGGGGCGGAGGCCGCCCTCCACCCGGATGAGGGCCTCTTCTCCGCTGGTGGCCAGGCAGGGCTGGTGGCCGAGGAGCTCGAGCATGCCCAGCATGGAGTTCTGGATGAGCTCGTCATCGTCCACCAGCAATACCTCCAGCGAGGCGTCGAAGGGGAGGATGCGGTGCGCCCCGGAGGTTTCGACGGGCTGGGCCAGGCCGTCGCTGGCGGGGAAGCGCAGCACCACGCAGGTGCCCTGCCCCGGTTCACTCCTGAGCTCCACCTCGCCCTGGTGGGTCTTGACCGTGCTGTAGACGATGGACAGGCCCAGTCCCGTGCCCTTGCCCACCTCCTTCGTGGTGAAGAAGGGATCCATGGCCCGGTCCAGGACGTCCTTCGGCATGCCCGTGCCCGAATCCTGGACCTGCACCTCCACCCAGCGGTCGGGGAGGTTCCGGGTCCGCAGGAGGAGGGTGCCATTCTCCGGCATGGCGTCCACGGCGTTCACGCAGAGGTTCATGAGGGCGTGGGTCAGGGCCCCGGCATCTCCCCGGACCGGCTGCAGGTCTGGGTCCAGGTCCAGGGTGAGCCGGACCTTCGACAAGGTGGTGCGCTCCAGCAGCCGGACCTCCTCCCGCATGATGGCGTTGAGATCCAGGTCCTGCTGCTCCTCCACCGCGTTCTGCCGCGCGAAGCTGAGCAGGCCCTTGAGCATGTTGCCGCCCCGCTCGGCGGCCTTGATGATGGTGCCGAAGGCCCGCTGGGCGGGACTGCCCGCTGGCAGCGACTCGACGTGGGCCGAGGCCAGGCCGAGGATCGCCCCCAGGACGTTGTTCATGTCGTGGGCGACTCCGCCGGCCAGGCTGCCGAGGCTCTCCAGCTTCTGGGCCTGATGCAGCTGGGCCTGCAGGAGCTGCTGCCGCTCCTCCGCCTCCCGGCGCTTGGTGACGTCGGTGATGATGCCGACCAGGGTGTGCAGGCTCCCGTCCGGGTTCTCCAGGCGGCGCCCCGACAGGTGGCCCCAGAAGGTGCCCCCGTCGGCTCGCAGGTAGTGGCGCTCCACGGAGACGAGGTCGATCTCCCCCGTGATGATCATCCGCATCCGGGCGTCGGCGATCTGCTTCTCCGAGGGGTGCAGGTGCTCGGGGTAGGTGGTCCCGATCAGCTGCTCCATGGGCATCCCGAACATCTCGGCCATGCGCCGGTTCGCGAAGGTGATCTCGCCCCGGTCGGACACCAGGATGATGCCGGCCTCGGAAGCCTCGAAGATGGTCCGCAGCTTGCCCTCGTTCTCCCGGAGCATGGCCTCGGCCCGCTTGCGCTCGGTGATGTCGTGGATGATGGAGTAGAGCACCCGGCGCCGGCCCGCCTGGACCCGGCTGGTGGAGACCTCCACCTCGCGGAGGGAGCCGTCCGCCAGGCGGTGCTGGAACTCGAAGCGGGCCCCCTCATCCTCCTTGATGGAGGCCGTGATCCGGCGGAGCTCCGGCTCCGGCAGGGTGTTGATGTCCGTGATGCGCAGCTCCAGCATCCGCTCCGGCGCGTAGCCGTAGAAGGCCGCGGCGGCGCGGTTGGCGTCGAGGATGCGGCCGTCCTCGGGGTCGATCATCAGCATCACCGACGAGTTGTCGGTGAACTGGTGGCGATGGGCGGCCTCGCTCTCCCGCAGGGCCTCCTCCGCCTGGAGGCGCTCCAGCTCGCCGGCGGCCCGGTCCGCCACCAGCTTCAGCAGGGATTCGGCCAGCTCCGGCTCCTGCAGCGGGCGCCGGCCGATCAGCGCGATCAAGCCGATGGGCTTCCCGGTATGGCCCCGGAGGGTGACCCCCACGTAGCTCTCGGCCCTGAGGTCCCGGAGCACCTCGTCCCTGGGAAAGGAGTCCGCCACCCCGGAGGGGAAACAGCACACCGTCTTCCCCGCGAGCACGCCGCAGGGGGTGTCCTTCAGGGCATAGGAGACGTTGTCCTCGAAGCGGCCGTCGCACCACACCGCCAGCGTCTTCGCCATCAGGCCGTCGCCTTCGAGGACATCGACGCAGACGAACTCCACCGCGAACTGGGCGGCCAGGAACCGGGCCAGGGACTGGAAGAAGTCCTCCCCCACCCCGATGGCGCCGCCGGCCAGGAAGGCCAGCACCTCCTCCGTGCGGTGGTGCCGGGTCAGGTCCGTGAAGGTGATGACCGGGTTCTCGCCGAGCCGGGCGCAGGCGGCCCGGACGAACCGCCAGGAGCCATCCCGCTGCCGCATGGGGAGGTCCAGGGGGGTCATGGGCCGGTTTCCGCTCGCGGGAGGCCGCAGGGCCTCCGCCCAGGCCTCCTGGAGCGTCTGGCGGTTGGCGGGATCCGGAAGGGCCGATTCCCACCAGCCTGCGGCGGCCCGGAGATCCCCGCCCTCGTAGCCGAACAGCTCGGTGAAGGCCCGGTTGGGGCAGAGGCCCCCGGCCACCGGATCCCACGCCAGCATGGCCAGGGGCAGGCTGTCCACCCACTGGCTGGCTGGGGGGACCTGAGGCGGCAGGGGTGGCGAGGTCATCTGGGGGGCCCCGGAGAAGGTTCCATCTGTTCGACCTGATCATCCCATCGCAGTAAATCGGTGGGGTAAACCGGGCCATGCAGGGTCCGAGCTGCGGGTGGTGTCGGGTACCTCACCATTCAGGGATACTCGATGCATGTCCCTCCTTGCCCGCCCCGCCCTCCGCTGGCCCGCCCTCATCGGCCTCTGGGCCCTGGCGGGGGCGGTGCTGTGGATCCTGCTGGTGCAGGTGTTCCTCCTGGCCCTGAACCCCTTCTGCCACCTGCGGCGGCCGGGACTTTCCAGGGTGGAAGTGGTGAGCGTGGACCGGAACGCGGACAGCCAGATCACGGACTTCGTCACGGCGAGGCGGGGCGAGGAGACGCGGGTGCTCACCCTCGGCAAGGCCGAGGCCGCGGAGCTGCGCGAGCACGACGAGGTGTGGATCCTGGATGCCTGGTACGCGGACAACCTGCGCCCCACCCAGTTCCTGCTGACGCCCCTGCGCATCCTGCTGGAGTACCCCATCCTGCTGCTCCTGCCCGTGGCCTTCGGTCTCTGGCGCGTGCGCAAGGCGCGCCAGGCGGCCGATGCCGAGCCACCTCCGCCGGTGCGCCGCACCTTCACCGACGACTTCCACCTGCGCGCCCAGCGCTTCGCCAAGCCGGAGGCCGGAGACAGCCCGGGAGCGAAGGCCTCCCCTAGCGACGACCCTGGCCCGCCCCCGGCTGGCTCCGGGGCGTGAGCCAGCCCGCCAGTTTTTCCGCAAACATTCCGGCCCGCGAGAGGGTCCCGGCCTCGGCGGCGAGGGCCCGGCTGGCGGCCTCCTCCAACCCGATTGGCGGGGGAAGCCCGGCCGCATCCCAGTAGCCCGGACGGCTGGCGATCAGATCCGAGGTCAGGCCTTCGACCAGCTCCCGCGCCACGACATGGTCAGCCCGGGTCACCAGCCGGATCCAGTGGGAGGAGAGCCGCGGCGTGATGAAGGGGATCTTCAGCAGGACGGGTCTCCGGCCCATGACCGCAGCCAGGCGGAGGAGGACCTCCCGGCCGGAGAGCGCCTCTAGGCCCGGGATGTCCCACCAGGTGGATTCGGTCAGTTCGATGCGGGCGCCCGCCTGGAGGGCGGCCAGCACATCCGCCAGGGCCACAGGTTCGCTTCTGTGCGAAAGCCACGCCGGCAGCACCATGGCGGGCAGACGGGCGGCCAGGTCCCGCACGATGGTCCAGGAGGCGCTGCCGGCGCCGATGATCATGCCGGCGCGGAGTTCCAGCGTGGGCACGGCCCCGGACCGGAGCGCCGCGCCCGTGTTCAGGCGCGAGAGCAGGTGTTCCGAGGGTGGCCCCTGGGGCGCCACGCCCCCCAGGTAGATGATCCTGCCGACTCCCGCCACCTCTGCGGCCAGGGCGAAGTTCCGGGCCCAGCGCAGCTCCTCTTCGGCCCAGCCGGGTTGGTGGGAGCCCATGCCGTGGACCAGGTAGTAGGCGATGTCACAACCCCGGAGCGCCTCGGGCAGGGACTCGGGTGCGCCAATGTCACCGCGCACCCACTGCCGGTCTGGCCAGGCCAGGCGAGCCTCCTCGGGCCTTCTCGTGAGACAGCGCACATCCAGCCCCGCCGACGCCAGCGGAGCATGGAGGTTCCGACCGATGAAACCGGTGGCGCCGGTCAGGAGGACACGCGGAGGCATGTCTGACTCTACCCCGGTCGAAGCGCGGCCTCCGGAAATCCCCGGCACATCCCACCGGCCGGAATAACGGCGCCCAGTCCACCGTTTCGCCCCCCGGTCAACCGCAGCCAGACTGAAGGCCCATACGAGGCCCCCATGGACATCAAGCTCTCCCCCGACACTGAAAAGCGGCTGGCCGTCCCCATCCAGCGCTTCGTGGCCGAGGAGTACGGCGAAAGCATCGGCGAGCTGGGCGCGGGCACGTTCCTGCGCTTCTGCCTGAAGGAGATCGGCCCCGCCATCTACAACCAGGCCATCACCGATGCCCAGGCCTGCCTGCAGGAGCGGGTGACGGATCTGGAGAACATCTGCTTCGCCGAGGAGACCAGCTACTGGGGAAGCGGAGCGAAGAAAGGGATCCAGCGCAAGCCCGACCATCGGCGGTAGCATCCCCTACCACCCTCCGCGACCGGACCAGGTTCCCCCATGCCCCACTGCCTCCTCGAAGCCTCGGCCAACCTCCTCGACCAGCCCGACTGGGCCGGCCTGCTGCGGGAGATCAACGGCACCCTGGTGGCCACGGGACTCTTCAAGGCCGAGGACATCAAGAGCCGCTTCCTGAGCCACGGGATTTTCGTCATCGGGGACGGCGCGCCGGACCAGGCCTTCGTCACCCTGACCGTGCAGATCCTCAGCGGCCGCCCGGACGAGGTGAAGGCCGAGCTCAGCGAGGCCCTGCTGACGGTGCTGGGGCGGAGCTTCCCCCGAACCTTCGCCCAGATGACCTGCAGCCTCACGGTGCAGATCACGGACATCCACCGGGCCAGCTACCGCCGCCAGATCAACTATTGATTCGAGGAGCCCCCGTGGCCGAGCCCATCACCGCCCGCCAGCTCACCATCCTCCAGGTGGTGGCCAAGCACCCGGACGTGGCGCGGGACCACCTGGTGAAGGCCGGGGCCACGGATGCGGATCTGGCCTACCTGGAGCGCCACGACCTCATCCGCGAGCGGGCCATCGGCCGCTATCGGGTGTCCCACATGGGCCAGGAAGTGCTGAAGCGGAGTCTGTAGACTCAGACGGCCGCACCAAGGAGTCTCCATGTCCCTGCTCACCCGCGCCGAAGCCACCCGCTACGAGGAGACCAGCCGCCACGCGGACGTGATGGCCTTCATCGCCGGCCTCGAGGCCAAGGGCGACCGGCGCCTGCACGTGACCAGCTTCGGCCGGAGTCCCCAGGGCCGGGAGCTGCCCCTGCTGGTGCTGTCCGCCCACGGGGTGAAGACGCCTGAAGAGGCGCGGGCCCTGGACCGGCCCGTGGTGCTGGTCATCAGCGGCATCCACGCGGGCGAGGTGGAGGGCAAGGAGGGCTGCCTGATGCTGGTGCGCGACCTGCTGGAAGGCAGGCCGGGCCTGGACGCGGACCAGCTCCTCGCCGACCTCACCCTGGTGGTGGTGCCCCTCTTCAACCCCGACGGCAACGACGCCATCGACCCCGGCAACCGCAAGCTGCACCTGCCCAAGCTCAGCGGCCAGCTGGGCCCCGACAGCGGCGTGGGCACCCGGGTGAACGCCGCCAAGATCAACCTGAACCGCGACTACCTGCGGATGCAGGGCGAGGAGATGCGCCTGCTGCAGACCCGCGTCTGCCAGCCCTGGGCGCCGGACCTCACCATCGACAACCACGCCACCAACGGCTCGGTGCACCGCTTCTCCATGACCTACGACATCCCCCACACGGTGGAGAGCGGGCGGGGCGAGCCCATCGAGTACATGCGGAACCGGCTCCTGCCGCCGGTCACCGCGGCCCTGAAGCGCAACCACGGCCTGGACGCGGGCTGGTACGGCAACTTCGTGGAAGACGAGCGGGCGCTGGATGCGGGCGCGGAGGCCCAGCCCGGCGCCCCCGTGGCCGAGGGCTGGATGACCTACCCGCACCATCCGCGCTTCGGCAGCAACTACCGGGGCCTCACCAGCCGCATGGACCTGCTGCTGGAGTGCTATTCCTACATCTCCTTCGCCGAGCGCGTGCGCACGGCCTACGCGTTCATGCTGGAGACGCTCAAACATGTGGCGGCCCATGGTGACGAGGTGGTGCAGACCGTGGCCACCAGCCGGGCGCCCCGGGAGCGCATCGCCATCCGCTATGGCCTGGAGCGCTTCGACGCGCCCGTCGAGATCCTCACCCGCACGCCGCGCACCCTGGAGGGCGCGCCCACCAGCGTCACCCTGCCCCACCTCGGCCGCTTCGTGGGCAGCACCGTGGTGGAGCGCCCGGCGGCCTACCTGGTGCCCGCGCCCCTGGCCGCCCACCTGCGCCTGCACGGCCTCAGCCTCCAGGAGGCCGTGGGCACCTTCGAGGTGGAGGTTCCGGTCACCGAGGGCCTGGGCTCCGAGGGGGGCCGCGCCATCCTGGAGGCCGCCGCCGTGGGCGACATCTCCGTCTCCTGGCGCCGTGGCCCCCGGGCCGTGCCGCCGGGCTGGGCCCTGGTGCCCACCGAGCAGCCCCTCGGGGCCATCGCCGTCTACCTCTGCGAACCGGAGAGCGATGACGGCGCCGTGGAGAACGGCCTGCTGCCGGTACCCACCCTGGGCGAGGAGCTGGCCCTCTGGCGGGTGCCGGCCCTGGGCTGAGCCACGGTTCACCGGCCGGGCCCCATCGTTCACCGGTACGCCCCCGCCCGGAGCCAGAGCGCCCCGTAGCCTGGAACAGCTCCGGAGGTTCCATGTCCCTGCTGCCCGCCACCCATCCAGGCTTCTTCGAGGCGCTGGCCCAGCGCCGGACCTACACCACCCTGCTCTACCTCCTGCTGTCCATGGCCACGGGCATCCTGGCCTTCACCTACACGGTGACGGGCCTCTCCCTGAGCCTGGGCCTGGCCATCCTCATCGTCGGCATCCCCGTGGCGATCACCTTCCTGGCGGGCGCCCGCCTCCTCTCCGTGGCCGAGGTCCACCTGCTGAGGGCGCTGGTGGGCGGCGAGGGCCCCGCTAGCCCGGCCCTGTTCCCCGCTGGCGAGGGATGGTTCGGGCGCTTGAAGGGTCTCCTCGGGGACCGCCGCACCTGGACCAGCCTCCTCTACCTGCTGCTTCTGATGCCCCTGGGCATCGCCTACTTCACGACCTTCGTGAGCCTCCTCGCCACGGGCCTGTCTCTGGTCGCGGTGCCCTTCGCCCGCCTCTTCCACGCCACGGGCACCCTCAGTCTCGACCTGGGCGGAACCTGGATCATCACCCACCCCAACCTGGCCGGCGTCCTCTGCGGCCTGGCGGGCCTGGCCCTCCTCCCCCTCACCTTCCACCTGGCCCTGCTGCTGGGCCGCTTCCAGGTCTGGCTGGCCAAGCACCTGCTGGTCCAGGCCTGAACCGAAGCTTCATCGCAGAAAGGAAGACACCATGACGAACGACACCACCCAGGACCGCACCCGCACCGAGGAATTCAAGCTGGAAGGCGGCAAGGTCCTCGACAAGATCAAGGATCTGATCCACCAGGGGAACATCCGCCGCATCATCCTGAAGAACGAGGCGGGCAAGACGCTCATCGAGATCCCGCTCACCCTGGGCCTGGTGGGGGCCGCCCTCCTGCCCGTCTTCGCCGCCGTGGGCGCCCTGGCCGCCGTGGCCACGCGCATGGTGATCGTGGTGGAGAAGACGGAGACTGACGCCCTAAGTCCCTCCCTGCGACGATCGGTCGCACCCACCCGTGATCCAGGTCGCTTGCGGGTCCGGCCGGCTTCGATGGACCATGGGCCATGCTCGAATCCTGGCTGAACCATCCCCACGCCGCGCCCTGGCTGGTGGTGATGTGGATCGCGGGGCTGCTGGGCTCGCTGGGCCACTGCGCGGGCATGTGCGGCCCCATCGTGGCCGCCTTTGGCCTGAGCCAGGCGAAGCACGGCGGCCGGGCCTGGACGCGGCATCTGCGCTTCCAGCTGGGCCGCGTCACGACCTATGCCATCCTCGGCGGCCTCATCGGCTTCCTGGGCGGCTTCGCGCGCCTGCAGACCGTGCAGGACATGCATGCCTGCTGCCGCCCCGGTGGCGCGGCCCTCATCGCGGCCCAGGCCTGGCCCTGGCAGATCTGGGTGAAGCTGGCCGTGGGCGTGCTCATGCTGCTCATGGGCCTGGCCATGGCCCTGGGGGACCGGGCCGACGCCTTCATGGAGTTCAGGCTGCCCGCGCCCCTGCAGAAGCTCATGGGCAAGGGCCTCGCCCTGGGCAGCCTGCCCACTGCGCTGGGCATGCTCTGGGGCCTGATTCCCTGCGGACTCGTCTACATGATGCTGCTGCGCACCCTGGATGGCGGCGACTGGAAGATGGGCGCCGCGGGCATGGCCGCCTTCGGCCTGGGCAACGCGCCCCTGCTGTTGGGCCTGGGCCTCGCCAGCACCCGCCTCAGCCAGGCCTGGAAGGCCATCCTGCTGCGCGTGGGCGGTATCCTGGTGGCGGCCATGGGCGGGTACATCCTCTGGCAGGCCGTGATGCTCCTCCGGGTCCAGGGCCAGGGCTGAACCGCAGGGCCCCAGTACCTGAAGGCGCCGCCCAGGCGCCTGGGATCGGCCTGTCCTGGCCAGTCGCCATTTTTTTGTTTTATAAATTTTAATATATAAATAGATACGCCATGACGCGTTGAAGTGGTCAGGGGACCTGGGTTGACAAGGCCAGAAAGAAAACTCAACATGTGTCATCTAGATGATTAATACATCTAGATGACACAGAAAGGAGACTCCATGGCCCTGTTTCCCATCCTGCTTCTGGCGACGGCCGTGGGAGGGGTGGCCCTCTCCGCTGTCAAAGACGGAGCCCGCACCCGCACGGCTCTGAAATCGTCTGCCCGGTCAGGCCTGAACCTGCTGCCGGGGCTCCTGGCCGTACTGGCGGGCGTGGGCCTGACCATGGCCGCGGTTCCGCCCGCGGGGGTCGCCGCCCTCTTCCACACCCACGGCGCACTGGGATTCTTCCTCCTGGCGGGGCTGGGGGCCCTGATGACCATCCCGGGTCCGGTGGCCTACCCCCTGGCGGGTTCACTGCACCGCATGGGAGCCAGCCTCCCTGCCCTCGCGAGCTTCATCACGACCCTGACCATGGTCGGGGCCCTCACGGCGCCCATGGAGATCAAGGCCTTCGGGCGGCGGTTCACCCTCCTGCGGCAGTCCCTGAGCCTGGCCCTGGCCCTGCTCGTCGGGGCGCTGATGGGAGGCCTGCTATGAGGCCGGACCTTAAGCGCCCGCTCCTGGTGACTGTCATCGTCCTGGCGGTCCATCTGGCCCTCTGGATCCCCAGCCCGGGCCTGGCCGCCCAATCCCTGCGGAACTGGGGCCAGGGACTCGTCGATGTGCTGCTCATCGTCCCCTCGGTGCTCGTCCTCATCGGTCTCTTCGACGCCTGGGTGCCGAAGGAGGTGGTGGCGCGCAACCTGGGACGCACCTCGGGCGTGCGCGGAGTCCTCCTGGCGCTGCTGCTGGGGACCGGCGCCGCGGGCCCCATCTATGCGGCCTTCCCCATCGGGGCAACGCTCCAGGAGAAGGGCGCCCGCACCGCCAACCTCGTCATCTTCCTCGGCGCCTGGGCGACCATCAAGCTCCCGATGCTCATGATGGAGAGCGGCTTCCTTGGGATCAGGTTCGCCTTGTTGAGGCTGGCTCTGACGCTTCCGGGCATCATTGCTTGCGGGTTCCTGATGGAGGCGCTCCTGTCCCGATCCACCTCCGGCCCCCGCACTGCCACCGGTGACTAGCGCGATGCCCTCCTCCAGCCGACAATCCCGCCACCTTCCCGCCTTCATCCTGCTGGCGCTGACGGAGGGCCCCCTGCATGGCCACGCGATCCGTTCGGCGCTCCAGGAGACCCTTCCCGGCTACAAGGCCGATCCCGGCGCCACCTACCGGACGCTGCAGGCCCTGGAAGAGGCCGGCGACGTGACCTTCCACTGGGACACCAACTCCCGCGGCCCGGCCCGGAAGGTCTACGCGCTCGCCCCCTCGGGCTGGGAGCACCTCGACCAGTGGAAGACGGACATCGAGAAGCGGCTGGCCTTCCTCCAGATCTTTCTCGATCGCTACGACCGCTCGAAGGGGATGCGGGTCCACCTGGAGTGATCTCCGGCTGGCCCTTGAGCTTTTCTCTGTGCCCTCAGGGTCCCTCTTTTGGTTTCTGCCTCAGGTCCGGTCGCGCCCCAGGCGCATGGAGTTGCCGATGACCGAGAGGCTGGACAGCACCATGGCGCCGGCGGCGAGGATGGGATTGAGCACGCCGGCCATGGCGAGCGAGATGCCCGCGGTGTTGTAGAAGAAGGCCCAGAACAGGTTCTGCTTCAGCACGCGCAGGGTGAGCGTGGCCAGGCGGAAGACGCGGGTGATGCGGGTGAGCGAGTCGCGCATGAGCACCACGGGCGCCGCATGCATGGCCAGGTCCGCGCCGGAGCCCATGGCGATGCCCAGGTCCGCCGCGGCCAGGGCCGGCGCGTCGTTGATGCCATCGCCCACCATGGCCACCACCTTCCCCTGGGCCTGGAAGCGCCGCACCGCCTCGGCCTTTTCCGCGGGCGACACCTCGCCCAGGAACTCGTCCACGCCCACGGCCTTGGCGATGCGCTCCGTGGTGGCCCGGGCATCGCCCGAGAGCAGCACCACGCGCACCCCGCGGGCGCGCAGCTCGGCGATCACCGAAGCGGCCTCCGCCCTCGGACGATCCCCGAAAGCCAAGGCGCCTGTGACGATGCCATCCACCGCGGCGAACGCCACCGTGAGGCCCTCGGCTTCCCAGGCGCTGGCCTTGGCCTCGAGTTCGGCCGAGAGGGCGAGTCCCTCCTCGGCCAGCAGCCTGCGGTTGCCCACCGCCGCGCGATGGCCCGCGATCATCCCCATCAATCCCCGGCCTGCCCTTATCTCGATGCCGGAGGCATCGAGCCGATCGATCCCCAGGTCCGCGGCGTACCGCCTCACCGCATGGGCCAGGGGATGCTCGGAATAGGATTCCAGGGCCGCCACCAGGTCGAGGTGGTCCAGCTCGGCATGGCGCACCCGGAAGTCGCCCTCGGTCACGGTGCCTGTCTTGTCGAGGATGAGCAGGTCCACCTTGCGGAAGGTCTCCAGCACCCGCGCGTCGCGGATGATGATGCCCTGCCGTGAGGCGGCGCCGATGGCGGCGGTGGTGGCCAGGGGCGTGGCGATGCCCAGGGCGCAGGGGCAGGCGATGACCAGCACGGCGATGCCCCGCAGCATGGCCTCGGTGCCCGTGAGGCCCCGGCTGAGACACACCACCACCGTGAGCGCGGCCAGGGCCAGCACCACGGGGATGAAGATCCGGGAGACGCGGTCCACCGTGCGCTCGAGTGGACTCTTGCCCGCCAGGGCCGCCTGCACGGATTTCACGATCTGGGCCAGGGTGGAATCCTCGCCGCAGCGGGTGATGCGCAGCTCCAGCACCCCGGCCATGTTCAGGCTGCCGCAGATCAAGGCGTCACCAGGAGCCTTGGCCCGGGGATCCGATTCGCCGGTGACCACGGACTCGTCCACCGTGGACTGGCCCTCCACCACCACGCCATCGGCGGGGATGCGCTCGCCGGGCTTCACCAGGATCAGGGTGCCGGGCTCCAGGGCCTCGATGGCCACGAAGCGCTCCTGCCCGTCGACGCGCAGCCGCGCCTTCTTCGGCAGCAGGCGGTGGAGCATGGCGATGGCCCGGGCGCTGCGATCCTTGGCGTGGCGCTCGAGGGCCTTGCCCGTGAGCACCAAGGTGACGATGGCGCAGGCCGTGTCGAAGTAGAAGTGCCTGCCGCCCAGGATCGCCTGGGCCGAGCTGTAGGCGAAGGCCGCCAGCACGCCGGTGGAGATGAGGGCCTCCATGCGGAGGTGGCCGGTCTTCACGCCGAACCAGGCGATGCGGTGGATGGGCCAGGCCGAGTAGAGCACCACGGGCAGGGTGAGGACCATGAGGATGAAGGGCACGGCCCGCTGGGCCCAGGGCGAGATGCCTTCGAAGTAGCTGGCGTAGATGACGAGGCTGAACAGCATCACGTTCATCCACAGGCCGCCGGCGATGCCCAGACGCAGCAGCATGTCCTGCCACTCGCGGCGGTCGCCCTCCATCTCGGTGCCGAACTCGGCCGCCCGGTAGCCCAGGGACTTCACGCGCTCCGGAACGGTGCCCGGCGGAAGCATCTGGGGGCAATAGGTCACCTTGAGCAGGTCCGAGGTGAACAGCACCTCCGCGGACACCACGCCAGCCTCCCGGCGCAGGGCGTGCTCCACCACCCAGCCGCAGGCCGCGCACCACATGCCCGAGAGCTGGTAGAGGGCCTCCTTGGTTTCGGCGCCTTCCGGCAGCGCCGGCGGCGCGGCCTCCCCGCCCTGGCCCAGCAGGCCCAGGCGCAGGCTCTCCTGGTAGAGGTCCGTGCTGCGGAGGTCCACGCCGGCCTCGATGGCGCCGCTCTCCAGGAGGATGGCGTAGACGTTGAGGCAGCCAGTGCAGCAGAAGCGCTTCGCCTGGCCCCGGAAGGCCTGGACCTGGGGATGTTTCGTGGCGGCGGCGCCGCAGAGGTCGCAGGTGGTGCTGTCGGTCATGAACGAGACGTCGGCTGGGGACGTCCCTGGTCGTCGAGCATGACGGGATTCGCCCTTCGCGAGAGCTGGTAGGCCACCACCATGATGCCGATGAAGAGCAGGCCGATGAGGCCGAACACCATGAGGTAGGAACCACCGCCCCGCTTGCGTTCAGTCATGGATCACTTCCTCTTGAGCGGCGTGATGAAGGTCATCTCTTCGATGTCCGCCTTCCGGGCCGCGTCGGCCTGGGCCAGGATGCGGATGTGGTGGACGTCCTGCCCATCCTGAATGAAGGGAGCCCGCAGTTCCACCGTGCGCTCGAAGGTCTCGCCCGGCTGGAGGGTCACCGGATTGGCCGGCAAGGCCAGTTCCGCGCCGGCCAATCCCTCCACCCAGAGGCGCACCTGGGTGGCCTTGCCGGTGCGGTTGGCGAGTTTCAGGCGGATGAGGTTCGCGATGCGGCCATCCTCCAGCACCTTGAACAGGGTGGACCGGTCCGGGTTGATCTCCACCAGCACGGGGCGACGCAGGGACAGGGCCATGGCGAGGCCCACGAGATAGAAGATCATGATGAGCAGGATCACCACCCGCTTGGCATCGCGGAAGCCCCAGCGCCGGTACCAGGGTTCCTGCGCGGCGACGGCTTTCGGCGTTTCGCCCCAGGCGTAGTGGATGAGGCCCGGCTTGCCGAGCTTGCGCAGCACGTCCTCGCAGGCGTCGATGCAGTCGCCGCAGTGCACGCACTCGATCTGGTAGGGCGATTCGCGGATGTCGATGCCCATCTCGCAGACCCGGACGCACTTCTTGCACTCGATGCAGTCCTTGGCCTCGCCGGTGCCATCCTGGTAGCTCACCAGCAGCGTGTGCTTGTCCTGGAGCATGCCCTGGATGTAGCCGTAGGGGCAGACCGTGGTGCAGAACTTCTGCCGAACGAGGGTGAAATCCAGGAAGGTGATGAGCGTGGTGACGGCGCCGGTGATGCCGCCCACGGTCACCAGGTCGAAGTGCAGGAGGCGCCCCAGCAGGTCCCGGGGCTCCACGAAGTACGAGGTGAACACGAAGGCCAGGAAGACCGAGGCCACCAGCAGCACCGCGTAGAAGAGGCCCCGCGCGGCGAGCTTCCTCGCCTTCGGGCTGGCCGACTTCAGCTTCTGGGCCAGGCGCCCCGCCCAGCGCTCCACGGACTGGCTCCACTCGCTGAAGATCATCTGGGGGCAGGCGTAGCTGCAGTAGATGCGGCCGTGGATGATGGCCGAGGCCGCGATGACGAACATCAGGAGCATCATCGCGAAGAAGATGATGGCGAACTCGCTGATCCAGAGTTCCTGGCCGGCGAAGTAGAAGCGCTGTCGCGGGATGTCGAAGCGCATCAGGTTGGTGAACGGCGCCGCCACGAAAGCCAGGAAGAAGGCCAGATGGAACCGCTTCCGGATGGGCCGGTACACGGTCTCCTGCGGCGGCAGGGGCGGCAGCCGCTCGATTTTCGGCTTGGGGGAAGCCTCCGTCTGTATGCTCATTTAGTTATTATACAGGATCTTCGGATTGGGCGACGGAACCGACACGCACTCCGTGTGGTGATCGAAGCGCTTCATCAGGATGGCGTGGGTGGGGCAGCGCGATGCGCACATGGCGCAGCGGATGCAGGTGCTCTCGTCCTTCAGCATGACGCCGCCCAGCTCGTCTTTGTCCTGGGGTGGCATGGCCTGGTATTCGGCCAGGCTGAGCTCGGCCCCGGCCGCCACCAGCCGCGCGTGGGCGTCGTAGTCGGAGAGGGTGCTGATGCCCACCAGCTTGATGAGGTCCTCGGGGCAGACGTCCACGCAGCCGTTGCAGGCGATGCAGTGGTCCGTCTCGAAGACCGTGTTGACGTTGCAGCGCAGGCAGCGGGAGCCCTGGCGGCGGGCCATCTCCTCGGGGAAGCTCAGCTCGACGATCTCCACCGAAGTGGCCCGGACCTCGCTCTCCAGCACGGGCGCGTTGCAGCGCTCCTCGCGGTGCCAGCCCTCGGCCATGGTGTAGGCGGCGGGCAACCAGCGCTTGCGAACCACCACGTCGGTGCGGGTGCCCCGCAGGAAGTCGTGCATGGACCGCGCCGCCGTGTGGGCGGAGGCGATGGCGTCGATGAAGAGGCGCGCCCCATGGGCCACGTCGCCGCAGGCGAAGATGTCCGGGGCCGTGGTCTGGTAGGTGGCGGGGTCCACCTTCACGAGGCCGCGGTTGGTCTCGACGCCATCCTCGGGCTTGAGGAAGCTGAGGTCGGAGGTCTGGCCGATGGCGAAGACCACGGAATCGGCGTGGATGTCGCTCAGGTCGGTCTCGTCGAACTTCGGGTTGAAGCGGCGCTCCCCATCGAAGACCGAGAGGCACTTCACCACCCGCAGGCCCTTGCACTTGCCGTTCTCGACGATGATCTCCTTGGGGCCCACGCGGTTGTGGAGGTGGATGCCCTCCTCCTCGCCTTCGTGGATCTCCACCTTGTCGGCGGGCATCTCCTCGAGGGACTCGAGGCAGACCACGTGGATCTCCTTGTCGCCGCTCATGCGCAGGGCGGAGCGGGCCACGTCGTAGGCCACCTTCTCGCCGTGGCCCATCTCCTGGAGGGCGTCCTCCTGGTTGAGGGCCTCGAAGGGACGCAGGGCGGAGCGGGCCACGTCGTAGGCCACGTTGCCGCCGCCGACCACCACCACCCGGCGCCCCAGGGGCAAGGGCTTGCCTTCGTTGAAGGCCTTGAGGAACTCCATGCCGTCGTAGACACCCTCGGCCTCGCCGCCGGGCAGGGAGAGCTTGCGGCCGTTGGGCAGGCCCACGCCGAGGAAGATGGCCTTATAGCCCTGGGCCCGCAGGTCCGCGATGCTGAAATCGCGGCCCAGCTTCATGTTGCACTTCAGGTCGACCCCCAGGGACACGATGGCGTTGATCTCGTGCCGCACGAGCTCCCGGGGCAGGCGGAACACGGGCACGCCGGCGGTGAGCATGCCGCCGGGTTCGGCATTGGCCTCGAAGACCGTGACCTTGTAGCCGATCTGGACCAGGTCGTGCGCTACGGTCATGCCGGCCACGCCACCGCCGATGACCGCCACCTTCTCGTAGTCGCCGCGGTTGGGGGGCAGCATCTTCTGGTTGGCGCCGTCCCGGTAGGCGGTGTAGTCGCCGGTCTCGGGCCCGAACTTGTCCGTGACGAACCGCTTGAGGGCGCGGATCGCCACGGGCTCGTCCAGGGAGCCGCGGCGGCAGTTGGCTTCACAGGGCGCTCCGCAGACCCGTCCACAGATGGACGCGAAGGGGTTGGTGGCGCGGGCGATCGCGTAGGCCTGCTCGTACCGCCCCTCGGCGATGGCCGTCACGTACCCGCACGCGTCCGTGTGCACCGGACAGGCGTGCTGGCACTTGACCATCTCGACCCAGTACTGCGAGTCGTCGGGAACCCTGAACTGCCAGCTGGCGTTATCCACAGCTCTAATCCTCGTGGGGCTTGCGGAAGGCGAAGATCGCGACAATGGCCACGTAGACCAGGACCAGGGCGGCGATGCCGTACATCAGGGCCGGGTTGGTCTTGGTGGCGGCATTGAACTGCTGAACCAGGGATCCGCGGGTGGCGTGGCCGACATCACCGTACATCTGGAAGATCAGGTACCCGAATCCGCCCAGGCCGATGATCGGGATGACCAGCTTGAGGAAACCGGGCGCGTCGGTGCCTTTGCGTTCCGTCATCCAGCCGTCGGCATATTCCTTCAGGTCTTCGTGCCCCTTCTTTTCGTCTGTCATGGCGTGCTCCTGGGAGTCTTGTCCTCGTCGAACATCTGGAACTTGGCTTCCTCGCCCTTCTCGCCCCAGTACCCGTCCCGCCGCGACTTGAAGAAGAAATAGACGGCCAGGAAGAACATCAAGGCGAAGAACAGGTAGGCGAAATAGACGCTGGGGTAGGTGTAGTCCGTGGGGGCCATGACCTACTTCTCGTAGTCGTTGGCAGGACGCCAATCCTTGCCGCGACCCAGGCTCTGGAGGTAGGCCACCATGGCCTTGAACTCTTCGGGGTTGTTCACGATCCAGGGATAGGGCGGCATGATGGAGCCCTTCACCAGGTCCCGGGGACTGCGGAAGTGGGTGCGGTGCCACTGCTCGTCGTACTTTCCGCCGACGCGGGCGAGATCCGGGCCGGTGCGCTTGGTGCCGAACATGTGGGGATCGTCGAAGACGAACTCGTCGGGCGTGGAGATGGGGGCGTCCACGCCACGCCAGCCATAGCGCTTGGTGTCGGCGAGGAGGGTGCGGACCTGCTGGGTGTGGCAGTACCAGCAGCCTTCCCGGACGTAGATGTCGCGGCCCTTCTTCTCCAGGGCCGTGAGGGGAACCACCTTGCCGGTCATGCCCTTGGCGGGATCGTGGTTCTCGAAGGGCTTGGCCCAGGTGGTGTCCACCAGGGGTGGCACCACGGTGGTCAGCAGCCCGCCAATGAAGAACAGGACGAGGGAGATTCCGATGGCCCAAAGGGCGTTGTTGTCAGCTTTTTTGAACATGGTCGCGCTCCTCTCTGCGGCCTAGGCGGCCGCCTCCTCGTTGGCGCCCATGGCGGTGGCCAGAATGTTGTAGGCGAACATCACGATGCCAATGAACATGAGGATTCCCGATACGAACCGGACGATCCAGATGGGCTTCAGGGCGATGACGGTGTCGATGAAGGGGATGCTCCAGTTGTTCCACTGCCAGCCCTGCCAGAACCCACCCAGCCAGAGGGTGGTGAAGAAGCCCAGGCCGCCGATCATCAGCATCCAGTAGCTCCAGTTGGCCAGGGACTGCGAGTGCAGGGGCTTGCCCCAGAGCTTGGGCACCGTGAAGTAGGTGCCGGCGATGGCGAAGAAGCTGAAGCAGCCCAGCACGGCCATGTGCGCGTGGCCAGGGATCCAGTCGGTCTTGGACACGATGGCGTTCACCGTGCGCAGGCTGTGCATGGGGCCCTGGAAGCAGGTCAGGAGGTAGAAGACCACGCCGGACATGAGGAACTTGAGGGGGACGCTCTCGCGGAGCTGGTGCCACTGGCCCTTCATGGTGGCGAAGAGGTTGTAGACCACGGCCCACACCGGGATGAGCAGCATCACCGAGAAGGCGATGGCGATGGTCTGCAGCCACTGGCTGATGGGCCCGTGGATCATGTGGTGGGCGCCCGTCCAGACGTAGACGAAGGCCAGGGACCAGAACCCGACCATGGACAGCTTGTGGCTATGCAGGGGCGTATTCGACGCGCGGGGAATGAAGTAGTAGGCGATGGCCAGGCCGATGGGGGTGAAGATCAGGCCCACGGCATTGTGGACGTACATCCAGTTCAGGTTCGCCTGGTTCGTGCCGGTGGTGACCAGGGTGGCGAAATTGCCGGTCAGGTAGACGAAGGCGGTCCAGAGGATGCAGCCCATGGTGTACCAGATGGTCACGTACATGGCCTGGTGCTTGCGGGAAGCCACGGTCATGAGCACGTTCAGGCCGAACATGATCCAGGCCACCACCACGAGGATGTCGAGATACCAGGGCAGCTCGGCGTATTCCCAGCCCTGGTTCTTCCCGGCGAGGAGGGTGACCACGGCGCCGAGGATGATGACGTTCCAGAGGATCGCCGTGGCCAGACCCAGCTTCTCGCTCCAGAGCTTCACGCCGCAGAGCCGGGGGATGACGTAGTAGGCCAGGCCCATGTCGGCGGCCAGCAGCCAGCCGAAGAGCATGCCATTCACGTGCAGTGGCCGCAGCCGCCCGTAGGTCAGCCACGACATGGTGCCCATGAGGTCGGGCCACACGAACTTGGCCGCGATGATGACGGCGATGATGCCCACGATGAAGAAGTAGGCCACTGAGCTCACCAGGAACCACTTGGCGGTCGAGTCGTCGTGGACCAGGGCCCCTTCGGGCGTCGTCGCCACTTCGGCCTTACTGAATTGCGGCTGCATGCTGGCCTCCCTTCGCCTTCTGGTTGATGCTGCGGATGAAATTCATGAGGTCGCCCACGTCGTTGTTCGTCAGGCCGTAGTCGATCCAGGGGGGCATGGCCGTGCCCTGGACGCCGTATTGAATGGACTCGAAGAGGCGCCGGTCATCGACGCTGTCCACGAAGAAGGTGTTCCGGAGGTTGCGGGGCTTGGGCAGGATGTCCAGGGAATTGGGTCCCTTGCCATCGCCCTTCTTGCCGTGGCAGCCGGCGCAGCGTTCCACGAAGATGCCTTCGCCACGCGCCACGGACTCCGGGCTCATGGCCACGGGATTCTTTTCGGGGACATTCCGCACCTTCAGCTCACGCCGGGGTTCCTTGGTGAAGGCGGTCTGGATGTGGCCCAGGACCACCTTGGCCTGCTCCTCGCTGAGGAGCTTGCCCCAGGCCGGCATGGAGGTGCCCGCCACGCCATTGCGGATGGAGGCCACCAGGCGGGCTTCGGACTTGGAGTTCATGAAGCCGGCCTTGGTGAGGTCGCGGGGGTAGGGATCCAGGTGCTCGGCGATGGGGCCGTGACCATCGCCCTTCTCGCCATGGCAGCGCAGGCAGAGGGACTTGTAGATGGCCTCTCCCGACGCCGGTGCCTGGCTGCCCTTGAGGGTGAGCAGGTAGGCGGTCATGGCCTTGAACTCGTCATCCGTGAAGCGGAAGGCCGGCATGATCGAGTCGGGCATGGTGGACTTGGGGTTCTTGAAGTGCTCGTAGATCCACGGGCCGTCCTTCAGCAGCCCCTCGAAGGTAAGGTCGGGGGCGATGCCGCCGTCCCGGTCACCCAGCTTGTGGCAGGCGGTGCAGGCGCGATCCAGCACCAGCTTCTCGCCCTGCTTGACCATCTCGGCCGGATTGATCTGGACGGGCTTGATGGTGGCCTGGACCAGCTCGGCGCCGCCCGTGAGCTTCACCTTGAAGCGCTGGATCTCGGTCTCGGCGAAGTTGCGGCCCTTCCGGCTCTTGAGGAAGACCACCAGGGCCTTGATGTCCTCTTCCTTCAGGTTGAACTTCGGCATGATCGAAGTGGCCAGAATGAACTTGGGATCGGCGATGCGGCCCCAGAGGTAGTCGAGCTTCCACTTCTTGCCCACGTCGGAGAGGTCGGGACCGATGGTGCCGTCGGACAGCCCCTCGATGCGGTGGCAGCCGTAGCAGTTGGAGCTGAAGAACAGCTCGCGGCCCTTCGTCACCAGCGGGGTGCCCGGGAAGGCGATCTCCGTGTGGCACTGGGCGCAGTTGGCCTGCATGTACTCCTTGCCCTTGAGCTTGGGGGCGAAGTCCTGGCGCCAATGCGCCTGGGTGGTGTAGCCCAGCAGGGGATCCGGCCAGTACTCGTCCTTGCCATGGCTGTACTCGGAGTCGAGGCCCCGACCCTGGCCGTCATGGCAGACGGTGCAGCCGAATTCAGAGAACTTGTGGCGCCGCTCCCACTTGCCGTTCTTCTGCTGATCCCCCATGGCGGTGGAGTAGGGATGGGTCTTCACTGGCTCCGCATGGGCGGAGAAGCGCGGGTCGTCGGAAGCAATGTGGCAGGTGGTGCAGCGGTCCACCCGCGTCTCCCCGAAGTTGCTCACCACGATCTGCTCGATGCGGGGCTTGCGGGCGGCAAGGGCGGCCTTTTCCGTGTCGGTCTTGGCCAGCACCCTGGCCTGGTCGAAGTAGGTGTTCTGGTTCCGCTCCCAGGGGTGGCCGAACTGGTTGTAGAACACCACCCCGTGGATCACGAGGATGAAGAAGGTGCCGATGGCGAGTGCCAGTCTCATGTCGCGCTCCTCACCAGGGGGTCACGAAGGCCCAGTTGGCCCCGCGGAAGAAGGTGCCGATGATCACGAAGATGATGTTCGCCACCACGAAGGTGATGAAGATCGTGTTCGCCAGCAGGCGGTCCCGGGAGAACCACTTGCCCACGCCCTTGGGCCCGCGGTCGAGGTAGGGCGTCGCGAGCAGCAGCAGCACGAAGATTCCGGGCACGCCGATGCCGCCCCAGAAGGCCGAGTAGCTGACCATTTCCTGCAGGCCCAGGAAGTACCAGGGCGCCTTGGCGGGATTGGGCGGGTGCAGGGCGTTGACCGGCTCCTCCAGCGGCGCGTTGAAGAGCAGGGAGAGGACCAGGATCGCGGACAGCGTGACCACGAAGGTGAACAGCTCCGCCAGGAACAGGTTGGGCCATGAGAACACGGTGTTGTCGGGGATCTGGCCGACCTTGGTGAGCGGCCCGCGCACCAGTCCCTGGAAGCCGTAGACCTTCTTCGGCTCCAGCACGGAGGCCTTGACGGGGCTGGCCGTCTCCATCGGCTCGAGCGTGATCTTGGGATCAGCATCCTCGGGCCGGGAGAGGCCGCCGTCCTTGCGGATGCGCCAGAAGTGGATGGCGATCATGAGGGTGAGGATGGCCGGGAGCACGGCCACATGCAGCACGTAGAAGCGCAGCAGAGCCTCCTGGCCCACGCTGGTGCCGCCCATGAGCAGGAACTGGATGTCCTTGCCGATGATGGGCGCGTAGCCGGCGATGGCGGCGCCGACGGTGATGGCCCAGAAGGCCAGCTGGTCCCAGGGCAGCAGGTAGCCGGTGAAGCTCATGAAGAGCGTCAGCAGGAAGAGGATGACTCCCACCACCCAGTTGAACTCGCGGGGCTTCTTGTACGAGCCCGTGAGGAACACCCGGCAGAGGTGGAGGAACACCACGGCGACCATGCCGTGGGCGGACCAGCGGTGCATGTTGCGCAGCAGGGTGCCGAAGGCCACGGAACCCCGCAGATCCAGCATGCGGTCGTACGCCTGCTGGGTGGAGGGCACGTAGTAGAACATCAGCAGGATGCCCGTCACGGTCAGGATCAGGAACAGGAAGAACGAGATCAGGCCGAGGCCGAAGGTGTAGGTGGGCTTCAGCGAGTGCTTGTGCACTTTCACGGGGTGGATGTGCAGGAAGAAGTTCGTGAAGCTGGTGGATGACCGCTCGAGATCATTGGACGGGAGCGGATTGCGGAAGATGGAGCTCCAGACGTTCTTCGGGAAGTCCAGCAGCGCGGCGAGGAAGCGGGATTTGGGCGGGGTGGCGGGGCTCATAGGGTCAGGTAGCTCCCAGGGGTGACTTCGATGTCCTTGTCCACTTCGATCTCGCCATTGGGGGCGAGGGTGATCTGGAACCAGGGCAGCGGGCGCGGCGCGGGACCACCGGTCACGTTGCCATCCTGGTCGAAGCGGGAGCCGTGGCAGGGGCAGGCGAAGCCAGTGTCTGCGGCGCCCACCGTGCAGCCCAGGTGGGTGCAGGTGATGGAGATGGCCGCCAGCTTCGAGCCCTCCCGGATGATGCAGATGCCCCGGGGCGCAAGGATCGCGCGCGCGCCCGAGGGGTAGTCTTCGGGCTTGCCCACGCTGAAGCGCTGCGGCTGCCCGTAGGTGGCCCGGGGCTTGATGAAGACGAAGTTGGACACGGCACTGAGTCCGGCGGAGCCGAACAGCCCGGCGCCGGTCAGCCACCCGAGCATCTTCCGCCGGGAGGTCTTGCCCCCATTGGAATCCTCCCCGCTACTTCGTTTTAGATTGACGGCCATCAGCCTTCTCCTGAGAGGGTTTCACGCGTTCGTTGTCCTGCCGATCCGACCAGAAGACCTGATACTTCGCGTCCTCGATGTTCTTCATCCAGTCCCGCTTGACGGCGTAGATGAAGAGGAACGCGGCCCCCGAGCCCATCGCCAGGCTGGCCGCGATCGAGATCCACGTCAGTTCCACGGAATTGCCTTTCGTTAGCGATGCGGGTGCGGTCGGGGGCGGGGGGATCGGCTTGGTGCCGGAAATGGCCTCTTGGGGATCTTGTGGTCGCGTTTCAATGATCACGATTTACCAGCATGGCTTGTGTGACAAGGAGCACAAGTTTTAAATATATTAAAATAATACATTTATCAAATTTGATAAATTCCACAGCATGCATTTTTTCGTAGTTATATATATTAAAAAAAAATCATAATATCAATTATTTATTCATTTAAATACATACATAATATATTTATTTATGGCTTTTGAATGACAATGACATAAAATTTATATTTTGTTCAAACTTGTTCAAACATTTTTTATAATTATTGTAATTATTATTTTTATTATAACGATTAATATTCGGATCGAACCGCTCATCCGGCCCCCACCCGTCCTGGCTCCGGGTAGGCGCGGCTCGGTCCTACACTGGCCAGATCCCCCGGAGCCCCTGTGTCCTACCCCCACCTGCTGGCCCCCCTCGACCTCGGCTTCACCACCCTTCGCAATCGGGTGCTTATGGGTTCCATGCACACGAATCTTGAGGAGGCCAAGGGGGGTTTTACCAAGCTGGCCGCCTTCTACGCGGAGCGGGCCCAGGGCGGGGTCGGGCTCATCGTGACCGGGGGCATCGCGCCGAACCTGCGGGGCCGCCTGACGCCCTTCGGCTCCCAGCTCTCCTGGCCCTGGCAGGTCCGCAAGCACCGGAAGGTGACTGAGGCCGTGCATGCCGCCGGCGGGAAGATCGCCCTGCAGATCCTCCACGGCGGCCGCTACAGCTACCATCCCCTCAGCGTGGCGCCTTCCGCCGTGAAGAGCCCCATCACGCCCTTCAAGCCCCGGGAGCTGAGCGCCCGGGCCGTGCGCGCCACCATCCGCGACTACGCCCGCTGCGCGGCCCTGGCCCAGCGGGCCGGCTACGACGGCGTGGAGATCATGGGCAGCGAGGGCTACCTCATCAATCAGTTCATCGCCGCCCGCACCAACCGTCGCACGGACGCCTGGGGCGGCAGCTACGAGAACCGCATGCGCTTTCCGGTGGAGATCGTGAAGGCCGTGCGCGAGGCCGTGGGGGGTGATTTCATCATCATCTTCCGGCTGTCGATGCTGGACCTGGTGCCGGATGGCAGCACCTGGGGGGAGGTGGTGCAGTTGGCCAGGGCCCTGGAGGCGGCGGGCGCCACCCTCCTCAACACGGGCATCGGCTGGCACGAGGCCAGGGTGCCCACCATCGGCGCGATGGTGCCCCGGGGCGCCTACGCCTGGGTGACGAAGAAGCTGAAGGCCGAGGTGGGGATCCCCCTCATCACCACCAACCGCATCAACACGCCGGAAGTGGCCGAAGAGATTCTGGTCGGCGGCTGCGCGGACATGGTGAGCATGGCGCGGCCCCTGCTGGCGGACCCTGAGTTCGTGAAGAAGGCCGCCGAGGACCGTTCCCTGGACATCAACACCTGCATCGCCTGCAACCAGGCCTGCCTCGACCACGTCTTCCAGCAGAAGCGCGCCACCTGCCTCGTCAATCCGAGGGCCTGCTTCGAGACCGAGCTGGTCTTCGAGCCCGTCATCGCCCCCAAGCGCCTCGCCGTGGTGGGGGGCGGCGCCGCCGGGCTGAGCTTCGCCTGCCATGCCGCCGAGCGCGGCCACGTGGTCAGCCTCTTCGAGGCCACCACCGAGCTGGGAGGTCAGCTCAACCTCGCCAAGCGGGTGCCCGGCAAGGAGGAGTTCTTCGAGACCCTGCGCTACTTCGGGCGGCGCCTAGCCACCGCCGGGGTGACGCTGCGCCTGGGCGAGCGGGCCACCCCCGAGGCGCTGGCCCCCTTCGATGAGGTCATCCTCGCCACGGGTGTCCAGTCCCGCACCCCCGACATCCCGGGCGTGGACCATCCCAAGGTCATCAGCTACCCGGACCTGCTCTCGGGCCGGAAGGTGGCGGGCCGCACCGTCGCCATCATCGGCGCTGGCGGCATCGGCTTCGATGTGGCGGAGTTCCTCGTACATGCCGAGCATGCGCCGCAGGTGGACCGCTACCTGCGTGAATGGGGGGTCGATGCGGCCCAGGCCCACCGCGGCGGGCTCCTGCCGGCGTTGCAGGGCTCCGAGCCCGCGCGCAAGGTCCACCTGCTCCAGCGCAAGACCGACCGCATGGGCGCCGACCTGGGCAAGACCACGGGCTGGATCCACCGGGCCACGCTGAAGGCCATGAAGGTGAAGATGCAGGGCGGGATCCACTACGAGCGCATCGACGACGAGGGTCTCTGGATCCGCGACGGCAAGGATGCCGGCGCGAGGTGCCTGGCCGTGGACAGCATCGTCCTGTGCGCGGGCCAGGTCTCCGAACGCAGCCTCGTGGCCCCTCTGCAGGCGGCCAGCAAGCCGATCCACCTCATCGGCGGCGCCGACCTGGCCGCCGAGCTCGACGCCCAGCGCGCCATCCGGCAAGGGGCCGAGCTGGCTGCGAAGATTTGAAAAGGACCTGGTCCACCGATTTCACAGATTCAGAAACCAATCCTTATCTGCGGAATCGGTGCAATCTGTGGATAAATTTTTTCGGGATTATTTTCGATGATGCCGCTCATCCCCGCCGCCGCCGCCCAGCGCCTCTTCCTCGGCGCCCAGGGCCTGCTGGACGATCCCGGGAAGCGGGTCACCTCGGCCTCGTTGCAGGCCCTCATCGAGCGCCTGGGCTTCGTGCAGGTGGACACCATCAACGTGGTGGCCCGGGCCCACGACCTCACCCTCTTCAGCCGGCTGGACGGCTACCGGCCCGAGCAGCTCCGGAAGCTGCTGGAACAGAAGCGGAGCCTCTTCGAAGGTTTCACCCACGATGCCTCCGCCATCCCCACAGCACATTTCCAGCACTGGAAGCCCCGCTTCGCGCGGGACCGCCAGCGCATCCACACCCACGCCTGGTGGCAGCACCACTTCCGCGGCACCGATGGCGCGAAGGTGGTGGCCGGCGTGAAGGCCCGCATCGAACAAGAGGGCCCGCTGAAGTCCTCGGACTTCGAGCACCCGGAGAAGCGCGGCCCCTGGTGGGGCTGGAAGCCGCAGAAGGCCGCCCTGGATTTCCTCTGGCGCAGCGGCGAGCTGATGGTCCCCCGCCGGGAGGGCTTCCAGAAGGTCTACGACCTCACGGAGCGCGTGCTGCCGGCGCACCACGCCCTGCCCTGCCCCGGGCCAGCCGAACACCTGGATTGGGCGTGCGGCACTGCGGCCGAGCGCCTCTGGGTGTTCACGCCGAAGGAGCTGGCCGGATTCTGGGACAGCATCGAGGCGGCGGAGGCCAAGGCCTGGTGCGCGGCCGCCGAGCAGGAGGGCCGCATCGTCCCCGTGCAGGTCGAGTCCGCCGATGGCGAGGTGCGCCCCGCTTTCGCCCTGGCGGACTGGGAGGCGCGCCTGGCCCGGCTACCGGAGCCACCGGAGCGCACCCGCCTGCTCTGCCCCTTCGATCCGATCCTCCGCGACCGCACCCGCGCCCTGCGCCGCTTCGGCTTCGACTACCGCTTCGAGGCCTTCGTGCCCGAGCCCAAGCGCCAGTTCGGCTACTTCGTCCTGCCCATCCTGGAGGGCGACCGCCTCGTGGGGCGCCTGGATCCCAAGCTCCACCGCGACCGGGGCCTCCTGGAGATCAAGGGCCTGTGGTGGGAGGCCGGGGTCCGCGTCACCAAGGTCCGCCGGCGCGGGCTGGACGAGGCCCTGGAGCGCCTGGCCACCTTCGTGGGAGCCGGGGACATTCAGCTCCCTTGATGACCGCGCTATCCTGCATCCCATGTCCGCGACGAAGAACCCCCTGCTGAACCGGCTGCACAGCGCGCAGGGGCTGTCCCCCAGCCAGCGGCAGATCGCTGACTGCCTCATCGCCAACATGAACGAGGCCCCCCTCTGGGGCGTCGAGGAGCTGGCCCAGAAATCCCAGACCTGCGTGGCCACCGTGGTGCGCTTCGCCAAGAAGCTGGAGTACTCCGGCTACCTGGAGATGCGGAAGGCCCTGGTCACCGCCGCCAAGAAGCACTACGGCCGGGGCGAGCAGCTGCTGCAGGCGCCGGTGCGCGCCTCGGCCACGCTGCTCGAGGTGGCCCGCCGGGATATCCGGAACCTCGAGACCCTGGTCCAGGCCGTGAACGAGGACCTCCTGAAGAAGGTGGTCCACCAGATCAAATCCAGCCGCCTGCGCCTGGCCATCGGCGATGGCGTATCGGCCCTCATGGCCCGGCAGCTGGCCTACCTGCTCATCAACACGGGGCTGCCCGTCCTCGAGGGCAATCCGGCCGACTTCGCCACCCAGGTGGGCATGCTGGAAAGCAAGGACCTGCTCATCGCCATCAGCATCATGCCGTACACCCAGGAGACGCTGGACGCCGCCGCCTATGCCCGCAAGCGCGGCGTGCCCGTGCTGGCCTTCACGGACAACCTGAACGGTCCCCTCGCCAAGTCCGCCAGCCTGGCCCTGCCCATCCCCGGCGAGAACCTGCTCTTCTCGCACAGCGTGACCACCTTCGGGGTGCTGGCCCACGCCATCGCCACCTCCATCGCCAGCCAGGATCCCCACCTGGCCCTCAAGAAGCTGCGCGAAGTGGAGCGGGTGGCCCTGCCGAAGTTCGCCAAGTCCTGAGAAGCCTTCTCAGAATTTCCGTTCGCCGACGCCGGCTTCCGGCCGGTGGCGGTGAACCTTTCGCATCGATGAAAAAAAACTTGACTCACCTTTAACAGAAGCATTACTTTTTGATCACCAATCCAACATCTTTCAACTTTCGGAGGCGTGATGGCTAGAAACTCTGGCTCTTCCAGATTCAGTGCGCTCGTGCTGGCGCTCGTGGCGGCCCCGGTCGCCATGCTGGCCCAGGGCACCACCACCTCGGCCATCACCGGGACGGTCTCGGACAACACCGGAAGGCCCCTCGCCGGCGCCCTGCTTAGGGTGACCTCCGAGTCGCTCATCGGGGGCGCCAGGACGGTGACCACCTCGGAGAATGGCCGCTACCGCATCCCCATGCTGCCCCCCGGGCGCTACACCATCACCGTGGAGGCCAAGGGCTTCCCGACCCGCAAGGTGAACGAGGTGGCCGAGCTCGGCAAGACCACCACGGTCGATATCCGCATGGCCCCCGAGTCGGCGGCCGTGGTCGAGGTGGTGGGACAGTCCGGCCTGGAGGAAATGTCCTCCACCCTGACCCGGAACTTCAAGGCCGAGGACATCGAGAACCTGCCCATCAAGCGGGATATCGCCGCCATCGCGGCCCTCACCCCCGGCATCAACCTCACCGTCAGTTCCGGCGCCCGCGTGTCCGCCTCGGGGTTCGGCGGAGACCGCGACAACGCCAACGCCTACCTCATCAACGGCATCAACGTGGGTGATTCCTCCGCCGGCCAGGCCTGGGTGCAGGTCAATCCCGACTGGTTCGAGGAAGTGCAGATCGGCGGCGTCGGCGCCGGCGCCGAGTTCGGCGGTTTCTCGGGCGCCTACTTCAACGGCATCATCAAGAAGGGCGGCAACCAGTTCAGCGGCTCCATCGCCGGCTACTACCAGAAGGACAGCTGGAGCGTGAACCGCAGCGGGCCGGATCCCTCCTTCCCTGAGCAGACCGTCCGCAAGGTGGGCGACACGGCCTCGGACCTCGCCCTGAACGTGGGCGGCCCCATCATCAAGGACAAGCTCTGGTATTTCCTGTCCGTGGAGTCCATCTCCATCGAGCGCACCCCCGTGGGCAGCCCCACCTCCGAGAAGCGCTCCACGCCCCGGGCCATGGCCAACCTGACCCTCCAGGCCACGCCCAGCGCGACCCTCTCCCTTTTCATGGACTACGACACGGTGGAGACGGACCACCGCGGCGCCTCGCGCGTCCTCGCGGTGGACGCCACCCGCAAGCAGGACGGTCCCAACTTCACCTACGGGCTCGAGTGGATGCAGTCCCTGAACAGCAACATGGTGTTGACCCTGCGGGCCAGCGGCTATGACGGCATCGACGATCACAAGGGCTACAACGGCGAGAATTATTCCCTCTATGTTGATGGGACCGTGCCCCTGAATCCCGCCATCCCGAGCTACGCAGCCTTCGCCGGCTTCGAGCAGATGAACAACGCCTACCAGAACTTCGAGAACACCAGGAGCCGCGTGGGCCTGCTGGCCTCCCTGGACTGGTTCATCCCCTCGGGGAGGGGTTCCCACGCCCTGAAGTTCGGCCTGGACATCGACCGGGCCAAGGACAAGGAGCGGGCCTGGTACCCCGGCGGCATCTCCCTGAATGCGGTGGGTGACGCGGACTACGGCGAGGTCTACCCCGACTACGTCCAGGTGGGTGGCGGCTACGACTTCGACACCAAGCTGGAGCGCAACACCTTCTTCGTGCAGGACACCTGGACTGTCAACGATCACCTCGTCCTGCGTCCCGGCCTGCGCTTCGAGCAGTTCAAGGGCGGCAGCCAGTGGAAGACCAACACGGTGGCCCCGAGGTTCGGGTTCACCTGGACCCCGGACACGGCCAAGACCTTCGTGGTGAAGGGCCACATCGGGCGCTACTACGACGGGCTCTCCGGAGCGAACTACGACCGCGCCATCCCCGGAGCCTACCCCCTGGAGAAGCGCTACTGGTGGCCGAACTACGACGATGCCCAGGTCGTCCTGCTGACCAACCTCGCCGACCCGCTGTCGCAATATCCCCTGCCGGTCTTCGATGACACCACCTACCGCAACCGGGTGAGTGAGCAGAGCTCGATCGACCCCAACATCAAGCACCCCTACTTCGATGAACTTCAGTTCGCGGTCGAGAAGCGCCTTGGCAGGAACTGGGTCGTGGCGGCCAACTACGTGCACCGGAAGGGGAAGGACCTCATCGCCCGCTTCGACCGCCTCCCCGAGCTCACGGACCCCGCGGATGCCATCGAGGTCGTCAATCCGCTCACCGGCCAGACGCTCACCTTCAATGCCCCGGGCATCAATCTGGCAGACACGAACCTCCCGCCCCATGACTACTACATCACCAACGATTCAGGCGCCAAGCGGACCTACACCGCCGTGACGATTTCCCTGGATGGTCGCTTCACCGCCAACTGGGACATGAACTTCAGCTACACCAAGGCCAGCAACAAGGGCAACCTCCTGAAGTCCAACGGCTACTCCTCCGGGCGGGAGTGGAGCGGATCCCTCTACAACAACGATGGTGACCTGCCCGGCACCAACGACGATGAGTACAAGCTGCGGACTTCGTACAAGCTCCCCTGGGGTACCCGCCTGTCCGCCAGCTTCGTCTACCTCAGTGGCCTCCACTACACCCGCTACATCCGGACGCCCCGCCAGTACAACCGCGAGTACTACTACGTGAACATCGAGCCCCTCGGCTCCAGCAGCTACGACGCCCGCCGCCTGCTTGACGTCAGGGTCTCCCACCGCTTCGAGCTGGGAAAGAAGAAGGCCCTGGAGTTCTTCGGCGACGTCTTCAACGTCCTGAACGACGCGGCCGTCACCTCCCGTGGCGAGCGGTACGACAGCTTCTACTCCGGCATGGTCTTCGATCAGGAACCGCCTCGGACCTTCCGCCTCGGCGCCAAGTTCCTGTTCTGATCCCTCTTTCAAGCAGCGTGTGAACCAGCGGCGGGGCGCGTGAATAGCCGCCCCGCCGCCTCAGTGATGTGATGGACCCATGCACCGATTCTTTCTAGCCCTCGCCCTGGCCTGCGCCACTCTGACCGCGGGCGGTCCCGCCTCCTCTTCTCCCAGGGGCACCCTGGTCATCGTGGGCGGGGGCGGGATGCCGCAGCCGATTCTGGATGCGTTTCTCAGCGCCTCCGGCGGCAGGGGCGGGGTGGTGGGCATCATCCCCACCTCCACCAGTGATCCGGACGGGGCCCTCAAGGAGTGGAAGGAGGATCTCGAAAAGGCGGGGCTCACCTTCGTGGCCCTGGATGTGCGGGCCCGGGAGCAGGCCTCCCAGCCCGAGCTGCTGGAGCGGGCGAAGCGCTGCACGGGGTTCTGGTTCTCGGGGGGGGACCAGAACCGGGTGGGCGACTGCATCGTGGGCACGCCGCTCCAGAAGCTCATCCTCGAGCGCTACGCCGCCGGGGCCGCCATCGGCGGCACCAGCGCCGGAGCCGCCATCATGTCCAAGGTGATGCTCACGGGCGATGACCGGCACGGGAAGAACGAGTGGGCCGAGTTCGGCCCTGGATCCTACCGCACCCGCGAGGGCATGGGCTTCCTGCCCGAGGGGGTGCTGGTGGACCAGCACTTCCTGCGGCGGGGCCGCCAGAACCGCCTCTTCAGCCTGATCATGGAGCGTCCCGACCACCTGGGCCTCGGCATCGATGAAGCCACGGCCCTGGTGGTGAAGGATGGGAAGGCCACCGTGGTGGGCGACCGCTCCGTGATGGTCTTCGATCCCGCGGACATGACCGTGAACGGCGCCACCCTGCGCGACCTGCGGATTCACGTGCTCCGCGCCGGGCAGGCCATCGCCCTGGCCACCCGCAAGGTCTCCCAGTGAGCCGCGGCACCCGCCAGCTCCGCATTGCCGGGCTGCTCCTCGCCCTCGGGATGACGGGCCTCGCCACCCCACCCCAGGCGCCCTTCCCTGGGGACCACCGCGCCATGCGCCGGACCGCGTCCTACGAGGAGATGCTCGCTTTCCTCAAAGGCGTGGCGAAACCCGGCTTCATCACCATCACCGAGGAGGCCCGGAGCACCGAAGGCCGCAAGGTCCTCCTGGTGCGCCTCAATCGTGGCGGCGCCAGGGCGCGGTTCCGGGTGCTCTACTACGCCCAGCAGCACGGGGACGAGGTGGCGGGCAAGGACGCCCTGCTCACCCTCATCCGCGACATCGCCGCGAAGCCGGAGCTGCTGCCCGAGGACGTGGACCTCTACCTCATGCCCATGCTCAATCCGGACGGCGCCGTGGCCCACCGCCGCTTCAACGGCGCCGGGGCAGACCTGAACCGCGACCACCTGCTGCTGGCCCAGCCCGAGACCCGGGCCCTGCACCGCGTGGCCCGCCGCCTCCGTCCGCACCTGGCCGTGGACAGCCACGAGTTCGGCCGGGATAGCGAAGACTACGCCAAGCGCGGCTGGGAGGCCTGGCCCGTCATCACCATGGACGGCTGCAACCACCCGCTGATCCCCGACTACCTCAAGGCCGCGGCCCTGGAGGCCGTGACGGCCGCCGCCCCCCTGCAGCAGAAGGCCGGGCACGCCTACCGCCGCTACCTGGTGGGGGGACCGCCACCCGACGAAGAGCTGCGCCCCTCCACGCCGGAGGTCGATGACGGCCGCAACGGCCTGGGCACCCTGGGCGCCCTCTCCCTCATCATCGAGGCCGGCGTGCGCCATCGCTCCCCCGACCCCCAGGCCGACCTGGGCGAGCGGGTGGATGGCTACCGCATCCTCTACCGGCACCTGCTGGGGGATCGCGCCTGGCGCGACCGGATCCTGAAGCTGGCGGAGCGCGCCCGCCGCGAGCCGCTGCCGCCCTTCATCGCCACCAACACCTTCTGGGCCAACGCCGGCGGCAAGGTCGACGCCGTGAAGGTGCGCGAGCTGGCCACGGGCCGCACCCTGGAGGTGCCCACGGCCATGGCCATGACCGACCTGGTGGTGAAGGGCGCCGTGCCCACACCCCGGGCCTATGCCATCGAGCCCGCCGCCGCCGCGCGCTTCCTCCCGGTGCTGGAAGCCCAGGGCCTGCGCTGGGAGACCCTGGCCTCGCCCCGCCGCGCCAAGGTCGAGCGCGTCAGGCTCCTCCGCATCGAAGAGCCCTATGACGAGCTGTACCAGCGCTACAAGGACCGCCAGATCGTGGAGCGCCAGCCCCAGGCCGACATGGACCTGCCCGCCGGGACGGTCCTCGTCCCCTTGGACCAGGACCTGGCCCGGCGCGCCATCCAGGTGCTGGAGCCCTGCCTGCTCTATGGGCTCTATGGCTACCCTGGGTTCCGCGAGCTGGCCAAGCCCGGCGCGGACCTGCCCGTCACCCGCATCTTCTGAACCCGCTCCGGGCCCAGGGCCCGGAAGGAGTCCCCATGCTGCTCCTCATCAAGAATGCCGATGTCTACGCCCCGGAACCCGGGGGACGCTGCGACCTGCTCCTGGGCGGGGGGAAGATCCTCCGCATGGAGCCCGACATCCGCATCCCCCGCAAGTACTGCGAGGTGATCGAGGCCCGGAACCTCAAGGCCGTGCCGGGCTTCATCGATGGCCACGTGCACATCATGGGCGGCGGCGGCGAAGGCGGCTTCGCCACCCGCACGCCGGACCTGCCCCTCACGGATGCCATCCAGGGCGGCGTCACCACCGTGGTGGGCTGCCTGGGCACCGACGGCTACACCCGCAACATGGCGGGCCTCCTGGCCAAGGCCAAGGGCCTGGACGAGGAGGGCATCAGCACCTTCGTGTACTCCGGTTCCTACGGCGTCCCCCTGCGCACCCTCATGCCCAGCCTGGAGGAGGACCTGCTCTTCATCGAGAAGGTCATCGGCGCCGGGGAAGTGGCCCTGTCGGACCACCGCTCCAGCCAGCCCACCTTCGAGGCCTTCGCCCAGGTGGTGGCCATGGCGCGGCGCGGCGGCATGCTGTCGGGCAAGGCGGGCATCGTGAACGTGCACCTGGGCGATGGCGCCCGGGGCCTGGATTTCCTGCGCCGCATCGTGGCCGAGACCGAGCTGTCCGCCGCCCAGATGCTGCCCACCCACATCAACCGCAACCCGCACCTCTTCGAGGAGGGCATCGCCTACGCCAAGGCCGGCGGCTTCGTGGACTTCACCACCTCCACCCTGCCCTCGTACCTGGCGGAGGGGGAGATCCCCTGCGCCAAGGCCCTGCGCCGCATGCTGGAAGCCGGCGTGGATCCGGGCCACATCACCTTCACCTCCGATGGCCAGGGCAGCCTGCCGGACTGGGACCACCAGGGCAAGCTGCAGGACATCTCGGTGGGCCGGGTCACCTCGCTCTTCCCCGCCGTGCGCCAGGCGGTGCTGGAGGAGGGCATCGCCCTGGAGACCGCCCTGCGGGTCATCACCGCGAACCCCGCCCGCATCCTCAAGCTGCGTAACAAGGGACGGCTGGCACCGGGCCTGGACGCGGACCTGGTCCTGCTGGATCCCCAGAATCTGGAGGTCCGCACCGTCATCGCCAAGGGGCGCCTGCTCATGAAATCAGGCAAGCTGTTGGCGAAGGGGATGTTCCAGTGACCGATCCAGTCCAGGCTCCGGAAACCAAGCCCACCGCGCCCGCCGCGGGCCTGAAGATGCCCCACACGCTGGTCATCGTGGGGGCCCTCATCGTCCTGGTGCTGATCCTCTCCTGGCTGGTGCCCTCCGGCGAGTTCCAGCGCATCGAGAAGCTGCTGCCGGACGGCAGCCGCCTCAAGGTCCCCGTGGACGGCACCTTCCGCGAGCTGCCCAAGACCTACCTGGGGCTCCAGACCCTCTTCCAGGCCCCCATCAAGGGCTTCCTGGATGGTGCCGGGCTCATCTCCTTCCTGCTCATCATCGGCGGCAGCTTCGGCATCTTCCAGGAGACCGGCGCCGTGGAGCAGGGCATCAAGCGGCTCACGGTGCACGTGCGGCGCCGCCCCTTCCTGGAGCTGCTCTTCATCCCCGTGCTGATGACCGTGTTCTCCCTGGCCGGGGCCGTGTTCGGCATGGCGGAGGAGCTGATCCCCCTCGTGATGATCTTCATCGCCCTGTCCCGGGCGCTGGGCTACGACTCCATCGTGGGCACGGCCATCCCCTTCCTGGGCGCCGCGGCGGGCTTCGCCTGCGCCTTCTTCAACCCCTTTACCGTGGGCGTGGCCCAGGGCATCGCGGGCGTCCCCATCTACTCGGGCCTGGGCTATCGGGTCTGCGCCTGGGTGGTGGCCACGGCCGTCGTGATCGCCTACGTGATGGTCTACGCCGCCAAGATCAAGAAGAACCCCGAGCTGAGCCCCGTGCGGGACCTGGACCTGGCCCGGGAATCCCACGCCACAGCGGAGTCCAGCGAAGCCTGGAACGCCTCCCACATCCTCGCCCTGCTCACCTTCCTGGGCGCGCTCATCCTGCTGGTCTGGGGCGTGCTGAAGCACCACTGGTACCTGGAGCCCATCGCGGCGCTGTTCCTGGGCATGGGCATCCTCATCGGCCTGATCTCCCGCATGGGACCCAGCACGATCGCCAAGCACTTCGTGGCGGGGGCCAAGGACATGGTGGGCGTGGTGTTCATCGTGGCCTGCGCCCGGGCCCTGCTGGTCATCGCCAATGACGCCAAGATCATGGACACCCTGCTGCTGTACGGCTCCAACGCCATCCGGGTGCTGCCCCATGCCATGACCGCCCAGGTGATGTTCCTGGTGCAGTGCGTCATCAACTTCTTCATCCACTCGGGCACCTCCCAGGCCGCGCTCACCATGCCGGTGATGGCGCCCCTGTCGGACCTGGTGGGCATCACGCGCCAGACCTGCGTCTACAGCTTCGCCCTGTCGGAGCTGATCAATCCCATCCTGCCCACCAGCGCCGTCACCATGGGCATCCTGGGCGCGGCGAAGATCCCCTGGGAACGCTGGGCCCGGTGGTTCCTGCCCCTCATGCTCATCCTCGTGGTGCTGGCCTTCCTGCTGCTGGTGCCGCCGACGCTGTTCTTCCACTGGGGCCCGGTGTGAGGCGTCTGGGCGCTTCCGCCCTGCCCTTCCTGCTGGCCGGCAGCCTTCTGGCCCAGGATCCGGGTGGCGACTTCGTCCGCGCGAGGGAACCCGAGGCCAAGTCCGGGCCCATGGGCACCGCCCTGGAGCGCCTGGACACCGTCCGGATCAGGCAGCACATGGCCTGGCTCGCCGATCCCCGGCGCGAGGGGCGGGGCCTGGGCACCAGGGGCCTGAGCGCGACGGTGCACTACCTCAAGGATCAGCTGAAGGCCATGGGCATCCCCCCCCTGGGGACCTCGCCGCTGCAGGCGGTGCCCCTGCGCGAGGTCCGGCCCGGCAACGGTTCGATCCGCCTTCGCACCCCATCCCACCTGTTCACCTTCCACGCCGGGCAGGATGCGGTCCTGCCTGCCATCGAGCCCGGAGTGCTGTCCGGACCGGTGGTCTTCGCGGGTTACGGCATCCAGGAACCCGCGATGGGCCACGATGATTTCCGTGGGCTCGAGGTGCGTGGCCGGATCGTGGCCTTTGTCGATGGCCTTCCCGTGGGTGAGTCCTGGAGGAAACCAGAGCTGATCGAACGCTACGCCTCGCCCCGCCCGGCGGATCGCTACGATCACCGCCTGGCCCTGCTGGAGAAGCTGGGCGCCAAGGGGGCCATCGCCCTGGAGGCGGGCCTCGACCAGCGCATCAGGGAAGGCAAGGAGCCCACCCTGCCCTTCTTCCTTGCCGCCCGGGGACTTCCCCGAGCCGGCGAGCCGCCCCTGGGCCGCGTGGCCCTGACGGCAGAACTGCGGCAGGCCCTCGAGGCGGGCCACACCGAGACGGCCACCCTCAACATCCGCGGCCGCGAGAAGGACCTGCTCGGCTTCAACGTGCTGGGCCGGCTGGAGGGATCCGACCCGGCCCTGCGCCAGGAGGCCATCCTCATCGGCGCCCACATGGACCACCTGGGCAGGCCGAACGGCGTGCTGCATCCCGGGGCCGATGACAATGCCTCCGGCGTGGCGGCCCTGTTGGAGATCGCCCGTTCGTTCGCGATGAGCCATGCACGCCCCCGCCGCACGATCCTCTTCGCCTTCTGGACCGGCGAGGAGGAGGGCAAGTTCGGTTCAAGCCACTACACCCGCCACCCCCGCTGGCCTTTGGCCACCTCCAAGGCCTACCTGAACCTCGACATGATCGGCCACCCGTGGACGCCCACGGACCTCCAGACACTGGCCACCGAAGCCAAGGCGCCGGCAGCCTTCCTCGACGGCCTCGACCCCGCCCGCTTCGCCGAGCCCGGCCTCTCCTCGGCGCACCGGGACCTTGGCCCCATCCTCCGGCAAGCAGGCCTGGACACGGGCATGTCCCTGCACCTGGACTGGACCGATGGCCGGAACGGCGGCAGCGACTACCGCGACTTCGCCCGCCTGGGCCTGCCCTTCGTGCGCTTCTTCGGCAGCTACTTCCCCGAGTACCACAAGCCCGGTGACACCCTGGACAAGCTGGACCCCGCCCAGGTCAAACGCATGGCCAGGCTCGTCCTCGCCACCGCCTGGCTGCTCGCGGACCAGTGAGATTCATGGGCACCTGAAGCAACTGAGCGAATGGATCGAGAAGCCCATGGCCATCGATTGACTCGGCCTTTTCTTGATCGGTGTGCATCGGTGTTTATCGGTGGTTCAAATCGCTTTTCTCGAACCCCCGGCGGCAAAAACATCAGATAGCCACCGATGAACTCCGAGAAACACCGATAAAAGCCTGATTACAGATTGGCTACAACGGTGGTTGATCACTCGATTGGGGGAAGTAGGTTAGGGAAGCACCACCTCCGCGTACCACCCCTTCTTGACGATCTTGGTGCCGTAGGGTTCTGACAGCTTCTGCAGGAGCGCGATGATCTCGGCGCCGCGCTTCGTGCCCGCCAGCTTCGGCACGCCGTAGAGGGGGCCCTCGTCATCGATGGTGATGGGCAGCAACTGGATGCGCTTGAGCTTGCCCTGGTTCGTGACCATGCGGACCATCACGGTCTCGAGCACCTCGCGGGATTCGCGGCGGTCCCACACGGAGACATTGAGGGGCCGGGGCATCTCGATGTCGCGCTGGTGCAGGATGTCGGCGGGAATCCGGTCCGGGGTGCGGTACTGGTAGATGAAATCGCCCAGGCTGTAGAAGATGGGCCGTCCCTTGTAGATCTCGATGCCGCGCAGCACGTGCGGGCCGGTGCCCAGCACCACGTCCGCCCCGGCCTCGATGGCGCGGCGGAACATGATCTCCTCGTTGGGCGGGGTCCGGTCCTGGATGCCGTAGGCGCGGTGGTGGGTCACGTCGTGGTTGTGCAGGGAGACCAGCAGCAGGTCGGTCTTCCTACGGGCCAGGAGGATGTCGTCCTCCATGGCGGCCACGTCGGAGGCCAGGGGGCCCTCCACCTTTTCCACCTTGCCCTCCTTCGCCACCAGGATCACGGCGGGGTCGATGGTGGCGAGCGAGGGCGCGTTCGCATCCCGGCTGCGGTACTTGGCCGTCCAGTAGCGCATGTAGGCCAGGAGGCCCACGGTGGTCCTGTGGCCGGCCAGCTCGGTCTTCCCCAGGGCGCGGGCTTCGGCCAGGGTGGTGCCGGCGCCCGCGTGGGTGATGTTGGTGTGGTCCAGGGCCTGGAGGCACTCCTTGAGGCCCTCGGGGCCGAAGTCCAGGGCGTGGTTGTTGGCCATGCTCACGAGGTTGATGCCCGTGCGGGCGAGCTCCCAGCGGAAATCCTTCGGTGCTCGGAAGTTGTAGAAGGGGCGCTGGAGCTCGGGCCGGTCATTGAGGGAGAACTCCATGTTCCCGTAGGCCACGTCGGCTTCCTGCATGATGCGGAAAAGGCCAGCCCGGTCGGGATCGGGCAGGTGCGTGATGGGCTGGTTGAAGATCATGTCGCCCACGGCGGTGAGGGTAAGGTCGCCCGCTTCCTCCTTCAGGAGCTCCGTGATGCGTCCCGCCCAGTCGATGCGCTCGGCGGGTTCCGGGGGATGGATGCGCCGCAGGTGGACGGCGCGGGGGTCGTCCTTCCCGGGACTGGCGGCGGTCTGGGCCTGGGCGGGCGCCGCCAGGAGGGCCAGCAGGACCGCGCCCAGAGGCAGGCATCGAGGACTTCGGGTCATCCTGCTCACGGGTCGCTCCAGTCGCTGCGTCGGGTTTGCACAATTTTGTTTCATTTTTGGAGCAGACGCAAAGTTATTCGCGCAAATACCCGGGCGGGAGGCGGCGCTCTATCCTGGGGTGATGACGACCCACCCCGACTATTGGAACCAGCTCTACCGGGACGAGGGCCGGCCCGGCTGGGACATGGACGGGGCCACGCCCCTCGTGCGCGAGCTGCTGGACCTGGCCCTGCCCCTGGGCCTGCGGCCTGGCTGTGAGCTGGTGGTGCCGGGCTGCGGCTACGGCCACGATGCCGCCGAGCTGGCGACACTGGGCTTCGCCGTCACAGGCCTGGACTTCGCGCCCCTGGCCATCCAGGGGGCCATGGGGCGGTACGGGGACCGGGTGGCCTGGTCCCAGGCGGACTGGTTCACCACGCTACTCGGCCCCTGGGACGCCATCTTCGACCACACCTGCTTCGTGGCCATGGATCCGGCCCGCCGCCCCGCCTACGTGGAGGCCGCGGCCCGCCACCTGCGGCCCGGCGGCCTCTGGCTCGCCGCCTTCTTCCACGATGTGAACGGCCGGCCCGGCCCCCCGCACGCCATCCCCATGGCGGACCTGCGCCGCCTGGTCGAGCCCCGCTTCGAAGTCCTGCACTTGGCCGAGGCGACCACCAGCCATCCGCGCCGTGCCGGCCGGGAATACCTGCTGGTGGGCCGGCTCCGTCCGATCCCGGGCTGAGGCTCCGCCGGTTCGTTCTACAATCGGGGAAACCCCGGAGCGACCATGCGCATGAAAGCCCTCCTTGCCCTGCTCTGCCTCTCTTCCGCCATGCTGCCGGCCCAGGACCTGGTGCGCCTGGGCAACCTGAAGTTCGCCCACTACGGCGCCGTGTCCTACATGAAGGAGCTGGCCCCGAAGTATCGACTCAAGATCGAGGAGCGCATGTTCGCCAAGGGCATCGACATCAGCCCCGCCATCGTGGCCGGTGAGATCGACGCCAGCGCCTCGGCCCTGGACGCCGCCGCCGCCGGTCGCGCCGCCGGGGTCCCCATCTACGTGGTGGCGGGGTTCGCCAAGGGGGGTGCCCGCATCGTGGTGGGCACCACCTCTGGCATCAAGTCCCTGAAGGATCTCAAAGGCAGGAAGGTCGGCGTGGCCCGGGGTGGCGCCCAGGAGCTGCTGCTCCTGGCGGAATTGGGCCAGGCCGGCCTCACCTGGTCGGACAAACCCGGGAAGGACGTGCTGGTGATGTACCTGCCCTTCGCCGACCTGAACCAGGCCCTCATGGCCAAGAACATCGATGCCATGTGCCAGAGCGAGCCCTACAGCTCGCAAGCCATCAACAAGCAGTTCGGCATCGAGCTGATGAAGCCCTATGACACGCCCCTGGGCGAACCCATCCGCGCCCTGGTCATCACGGAAAAGCTCTACAAGGAACGGCGGGACGTGGCGCAGCGGTTCCTGCTCTGCTTCGTGGAGGCCACCAAGAAGTTCATCGATGAGCCGGCTTTCGCGGAGAAGTACGTGCGTGAGGCCATGTTCAAGAACCAGATCACCTCTGACGACTACCAGGACGCCATCGGCAACTCCCCCTTCACCTATGACATGAGCCTGGAGCACGCCCAGGTCACCGTGGACCTCATGGCCAGGTACGGCGTTGGCAAGATGGCCAACCCGCCGAAGGCCGCCGACTGGGTCAGGCTGGACCTCCTGGCCGAGGCGAAGAAGCAGCTGAACATCGACCAGCCAAAACCCCTGGTCCCCGAGAAGGGCAAGAAGGCGCCGAAGGGCAAGAAGGGATGAATCGCTTCAGGCGCGCCGCCTCCGGCATCCTCGTCCCCCTGGCGGCCCTGGGCTTCTGGCAGCTGCTGTCCTCCATGGGCTGGGTGAACCCCGTCATCCTGCCCTCGCCCATGCAGGTGCTCGTCAAGTGGTGGGCCTACCTGCGGCCCCTCGAGGTGTTCGACCCGGCCCAGGGCTCGTACCTCGCCTGGTGCTTCTCGGGTGAGCTCATCCACGACGCTCTGGGGAGCCTCTACCGGGTGCTGGTGGGCTTCCTCATTGGCGGCGGCCTGGCCCTGCCCCTGGGGCTGGCCATGGGCTACAGCAGGCTGGTCTACGGCCTCTTCAACCCGCTCATCCAGGTGCTGCGGCCCATCCCGCCCATCGCCTACATCCCCCTCTCGATCCTCTGGTTCGGCCTGGGCAACCCGCCCGCCGTCTTCCTCATCAGCATCGGGGCCTTCTTCCCGGTGCTGATGAACACCGTGGCGGGCGTGCAGAACGTGGACAGCATCTACCTCCGCGTGGGCCGCAACCTGGGGGCCTCGCGGCTCACCCAGTTCACCCGCATCATCCTGCCCGCCGCCACGCCCTACATCTTCACCGGGGCCCGCATCGGCATGGGCACGGCCTTCATCGTGGTGATCGTCTCCGAGATGATCGCCGTGAACAACGGCCTGGGCTACCGCATCCTCGAAGCGCGCGAATACCTCTGGTCCGACAAGATCATCGCGGGCATGTTCACCATCGGCCTGCTGGGCCTGGGCATCGACACCCTCATGAGCCGCCTCAGCTCGCACCTGCTGAAGTGGCACCGCGGCCTGGAGCAGGCATGAGCGGGGCCGCGCACATCAGCGTCCAGGCCGTGCACAAGGTCTTCCAGAGCGGCGGCCAGGAGGTCCACGCTCTCAAGGCCATCAATCTGGAGATCCCCCAGGGCCAGTTCGTCTGCCTGCTGGGGCCCTCCGGCTGCGGGAAGTCCACCCTGCTGAACGCCGTGGCGGGCTTCAGCCTGCCCAGCTCCGGCAGCATCACGGTGGAGGGCGCCACCATCACGGAACCCGGCCCGGACCGCGGCATGGTGTTCCAGGAATACGCGCTGTTCCCCTGGATGACCGTGGAGCAGAACATCGCCTTTGGGCTCCAGATCAAGGGCCTGGCCAAGCCCGCCATCCAGGAGAAGGTGGATGGCCTGCTGGCCATGCTCCACCTGGAGGACTTCCGCCGCCGCCACCCCAAGGACCTCAGCGGCGGCATGCGGCAGCGCGTGGCCATCGCCCGGGTGCTGGCCATCGACTCGCCCATCATGCTCATGGACGAACCCTTCGGCGCCCTGGACGCCCTCACCCGCCGCAACCTGCAGGACGAGCTGCTGCGCCTCTGGACCGAGCTGAAGAAGACCATCCTCTTCGTCACCCACAGCATCGAGGAGGCCCTCTACCTGGCCGACCGCACCGTGGTCATGACCTACCGGCCCGGCACCCTGAAGCGCGACCTCGCCATCGACCTGCCCCGCCCGCGCGACGTGGCCAGCCCCGCCTTCAACGCCCTGAAGAAGGAGCTGAGCCAGCTGCTCATGGAGGAGCAGAGCCGGCACAACCAGGATGAGTTCAAGCACGCGGCGGTGGACTAGGCTCCGGGCTTCAGTTCACCAGCCGCGGGGGCGGCGGAAACTCCCCGTCACCCCGCCCCCGCGTGGCCAGGGCCACGGCCAGGGTCCAGAAGGGGGCGAGGTTGAGGTAGGGAATCCCCTCCGTGAGGAAGGAGGGCAGGAAGGCCCAGTGGAACCCGAGCAGGGCCCACATGACCACCATGGTGACCACATCCAGTCCCGCGCCCAGCAGCCAGCCCACCGGGCCGGTGGCCCCGGCGGGGATCTGGATGGCGTCCACGGCCAGGGCGACGGCCCAGGCCACCCGGATGCGGGTCCTGGAGAGCGGAGGCCTGGGCATCGGTGGGGAAACCATGGCCGAAGTCTACAGGACTGGGATAGGAACCCGGGTGCACCGATGAGCTGGGGGAAAGCCCCACACAAGGACGATCCATGGCCCACATCCAATGGAAAGACCGCTACAACATCAACTTCCGCGAAATCGACGCTCAGCACCAGGGGCTGCTGGACCTGCTCAACGAGCTGAGCGACAACCTCGACGGCCGCAAGCACCCCGATACCGTGAGCCACATCTTCAAGGCCCTGGGCGACTATGCCCAGACCCACTTCAGCAGCGAGGAGCGCTACATGCGCGCCGCGGGCTACCCGAAGCTGTCCCAGCACTGCCAGGAGCACGTCTACTTCGTGAACCGGGTCAAGGAGCTGAGCCGGAGCTACGATCCGGCTGATCCCCGGGTGGTGGACGAGACCGCGACCTTCCTCCGCGACTGGTACATGAACCACATCATCAAGGTGGATCAGGAATACGGGCCCTTCCTGAAGCGGGCCCTGCCCACGGCCTCCATCGAGGGCATCCTCCTGGGACTGGAGGGGGTGGTCTGCAGCCTGGACGCGGCTCCCCTCATCCAGGCCATGGTCGAGGGCAGCGGCAAGTCCGAGGCCGAAGTCCGGACCGCCCTCTTCGAGGACCCGGGCTTTCTGCCGAAGCTCGAATCTGGGCAGTGGGACCTGGAGCGCTTCGAGGTGGAGTGGACCGGCTGGGCGGGGCGGGCCGCGGCGCCAGAAAGCCTGGCCTTGGCCTACGGGACCTCGTACCACCCCAACCCGGCCATGGCCCAGCTGGCCGGACGCCTGAAACAGCACCAGCCCGTGGCCCTGGTGGGCAATGCCGCCCCCTGGATGCGCAGCCAGGTCCTGGGCCGGCTGGGACTGGCCAGTTCCTTCACGGCCAATGCCCTCTCCTGCGAAGCCGGGGCCCGGCTTCCCGACAGGGCCCTGCTGCTCGCGGGGGCCTCGAGCCTGGGGCTGGCCCCCGAGGCCTGCATCCTCATCCACCGGGATCCCGCCTGCATCGAGGCCGCCCAGGGTGTCCGCATGCAGACCCTCGAGTACACCAACCCGGTGATGCTCATGGCGGAGCTCAGGCGCATGGGTATCGGATTCTGAAGCGCCCTGCCCGCCCCCCCCCCCCCCCCCCCCCCCCCCCCCCCCCCCCCCCCCCGCCCCGGGCCTTCCCCGTGGCCCGCAGGATGCGGATGCGCAGCACCGTGGTGCGGAACAGGTCCTTGGCCACCTCCCGCGCCACCAGCTCGGGGTGCCCCGCCGAGAAGCGCAGGCCCAGGGCCTGGAGGAGCCGGTGCTTCTCGCCCCCGTCCTGGACTACCTCCGCCTGGCCGAAGAGGATGACGCTGGCATAGCGGGTGGCCAGTTCCAGGGGCAGGGTTTCGGCCAGGGTGACGGCGCAGTAGGAGACCCGCGGATTGAAGGCCAGGTTGTCCAGCTTGTGGCCCGCAGTGGCGGAGTGGATGATCAGGTTCCCGTCCACCACCGCGTGGTTCACGGGCACGGCATAGGGCCAGCCTTCGACGTCCACGGTGGCAAGCACGCCCCACTCCGCTTCCCGCAGAAGGTCCAGGGCTTCCGCCTCGCTCAGCTCGCGGTCACGCCGCCGCATGGGGTGATTGGGCAGGCTCATCGTCGCCTCGAGGCGATCCAGTTCAGGGCTTCGATGGGCGTCATTCGGTTCAGGTCCAGGGACTCCAACTCGGCCCGCAACGGATCTGGCTCTGTTTCGAAGAGCGGCAGGGCCGGCTGACTCGGCATGGGCGCCCGGGGCGGCGTTTCGGGGGTCTGGGCCAGCAGGCGCTGGGCCTTCTGGATGACCGACTTCGGCAGGCCCGCCAGGCGCGCCACCTGGATGCCGTAGCTGCGGTCCGCCGGGCCCTGGGCCACGCGGTGGAGGAAGTGCAGCTGCTCCTCCCACTCCTGGACCTCCACGTGGAGGTTCTGGATGCGGCTGTCATCCGCCAGCTTGGTCATCTCGAAGTAGTGGGTGGCAAAGAGGGTGCGCGGGGCGCCGCCTTTCAAGTCACGGAGGAAGAGGGCAATGGCCTCGGCCAAGGCCAGGCCATCCCGCGTGGAGGTGCCCCTGCCGATCTCGTCCAGGATCACCAGGCTGGCGGCGGTGGTCTGGTTGAGGATCCGCGCGGTCTCGGTCATCTCCACCATGAAGGTGGACTGGCCCTTGGCGAGCTGATCCGAGGCGCCGATGCGGGTGAAGATGCGGTCCACCAGGCCGAAGCGCATGAGCTCCGCGGGCACGAAGGAGCCGGTCTGGGCCAGCACCACCAGCAGGGCCGCCGTGCGCAGGAAGGTGGACTTGCCGCCCATGTTGGGGCCCGTCACCACGGCCATGGGCTGCTGCGCGCTGAACTGCAGGTCGTTGGGGATGCAATCCCGGCCCAGGCGGGATTCCAGCATGGGATGGCGGGCCGCCGCCAGCACCAGCTCCCGCTCCTCGCCCAGCTCGGGCCGCGTCCAGCCCGAGAGCCGGGCCCGCTCCGCCAGGGCCGCCAGCACGTCCAGCGCAGCCACGGCCCGGGCCAGGGCGATCAAGCCTGCCCGGTGCTCCAGCACGAGGGCCAGCAGGCGCTGGAACTGGATCGCCTCCAGCCGGGCCTGGTCGCTCTCCGCGCTCAGCAGCCGCTGCTCGAAGGCCACCAGCTTCTCCGTGGTGAAGCGCTCGGCGTTGGCCAGGGTCTGCTTGCGGAGGAAGTGGGCCGGCACGGCGCCCAGGTTCGATTTCGTGATTTCGAAGTAGTACCCGAACACGCGGTTGTATTTGATCTTCAGGCTGTTGATGCCCGAGGCGGCCCGCTCCTCCTCCTCCAGTTCCAGCATCACCTGCTTGGCGTCGCGGGCTAGGCGGCGCACGCCGTCGAGCTCGAGATCCACGCCTTCCCGAATGACGCCACCCTTCTCGAGATCCAACGGCGGCGCCTCGGCAAGGCTGCGCTGCAGTTCGCTGAGTAGGGGCGTGCACAGGGGCGTATCTCCAGGCCAGAGCCCCAGCTCCGCAACCTCGGAGGCCCAGCCCTCGTCCTGGATCCGCGCGGGCAGCTTCTGGAGCACGGCCAGCCCCTCGCGCAGCTGGGCCAGCTCCGGCGGCAGGGCCAGGCCCAGGGCCACGCGGCCCAGCAGGCGATCCAGGTCCGGCACCTGGGCCAGCAGGGTCTGGATGGGGCCGCGGCGGCGATCCTCCGTGAGCCAGGCCACCTGGGACCAGCGGCGTTCCAGCGCCCCGCGATCGCGCAGGGGCTGCTCCAGCCAGGCCTTTAGCCGGCGGGAGCCCATGCGGGTGCGGCACTGGTCCAGCAGGGCCAGCAGGGACCCGGCCCGGCCGCCATCCAGGCCGTTGGCGAGGACTTCGAGGTGCCGGGCGCTGGTGGCATCCACCAGGGGCCCGGAGGCGCCCAGTTCGAGGGCCACGCCCTGCAGGTGGGCCGGGCGGCCCTTCTGGGTGGCCTCCACGTGATCAAGTAGCGCCGCCAGGGCGCCCAGGGCCGCCGGGTAGGGATCGAGGCCCACGCCTTCCAGGTGCTGCCAGCCGAAGAAGGCCAGCACCTGCTGCTTGGCTCGGGAGGCCTCGAAGCGCCAGGTGGGCAGTCGCGTACGGGCGGCCTCGAGATCGGGGGGATCCTCCGCGCCCTCGGCCAGGATCAGTTCCTGGGGATCCAGCCGCTCCAGGGTGGCCTGCAGGGCCTCCTGGCCCTCGCCGGGCAGCACCCGCAGGGCGCCGGAGGCCAGCTGCAGCAGGGCCAGGCCCCAGGTGGTCCCCGTCCGGTGCAGGGCGCAGAGCCAGCGGGCGTCATCGTCGAGCCAAGTGCCGGGGGTGATGATGCGCTTGATGGCGCGGGGCAGCAGGCCCTTCACCTCCTCGGGCTTCGCCGTGGGCTCCGCGATGGCCGCGGAGAAGCCCGCCGCCAGCAGCTTGGGCAGGTAGGACTCCAGGGCGAAGTGGGGCACGCCGCACATGGGCGTCTCCGCTTCCGTGCCCTTGCCCCGCATCGTCAGCGCGATCTCCAGCACCGGGGCCGCCCGGACCGCGTCCTCCCCCAGGATCTCGTAGAAGTCGCCCATGCGCGTCAGCAGCACGGCCTCGCCCGCCTCGCGCTTGAGGCCGGCGATCTGCTGCAGCATGGGAGTGGACATGGCACATCCAGGAAAGGAAAAGGCGGAATCCACAGATTACACAGATGACACAGATTCAGTGCCAGCCAGCGCCACAGCCCGGCCTCCCGTTCCGTAAGTCCACCTGTGGAGTCTATGAAATTTGTGGATCGAAGCCTTTGCCCTGACTTCCTAGAAACCACCATTACCGCGAAGATGGATGCCATGGAACGCGTGGACTGCATCGTCATCGGCGCTGGCGTGGTGGGCTTGGCGCTCGCCCGGAAGCTGGCCCTGCAGGGCCGCGAGGTGGTGGTGCTGGAAGCGGAGGACCGCATCGGCACGGGCATCAGCTCGCGCAACAGCGAGGTCATCCACGCGGGGATCTACTATCCAAAGGACTCGCTCAAGGCCCAGCTTTGCGTGGCGGGCAACCGGGCCCTCTACGCCTACTGCGCCGAGCACCACGTGGACCACCGCCGCTGCGGCAAGCTCATCGTGGCCACGGATGCTGCCCAGGTGGAGGCCCTGCGCCAGCTCCAGGCCCGGGCCGCCGCCAATGGCGTGGCGGACCTCCAGTGGCTCGACGCCGAGGAGGCCCGGCGCCTCGAACCCCGGCTCCACTGCACGGCGGCCCTGCTCTCCCCCAGCACGGGCATCGTCGACAGCCATGGCCTCATGCGCTCCCTGTGCCGGGAGGCGGAAACCGCGGGCGCCTCAGTGGTGCTGAAGAGCCCCGTGCTGGGGGGCCGCGCCACCGCGCAGGGAGTGGAGCTTCGGGTCGGCGGCGCCGAGCCCATGACCCTGCTGGCGCGGCGCGTCTTCAACGCCGCGGGGCTGGGCGCCCTTGGCGTGGCCCATGCCATCGAGGGCATTCGCGCCGCGAGCCTGCCGCCCCTGCCCCGCCGCTTCGCCAAGGGCAACTACTTCAGCCTCACCGGCGCCGCGCCCTTCTCGCGGCTGGTCTATCCCATCCCGCCCCTCGGCGCCCTGGGCGTCCACCTCACCCTAGACCTGGCGGGCCAGGCCCGCTTCGGGCCGGACGTGGAGTGGATCGACCGCGAGGAGTACGGCGTGGACCCCCACCGCGCCGAAAGCTTCTACGCCGAGATCCGCAAGTACTGGCCCGGACTGCCGGACGGGTCACTGCAGCCGGCCTACGCGGGCATCCGCCCCAAGCTCCACGGCCCCGGCGAGCCCATGCCGGATTTCCTCATCCAGCGTGAAACCGAGCATGGCGTACCAGGCCTCGTGAACCTGCTGGGCATCGAGTCCCCGGGCCTCACGGCCTGCCTGGCGCTGGCGGACGAAGTGGCCGGCTAGATCGGCGCAGCAGTCGTGTCCTTCCGCAGGCGATCCAGCAGATCCGCCCGGGGCGTGGCGACCTCAAGCTCGTCGTAGTACTCGGCCCGATCGACGAGGTCGCCCAGGATCGCCAGGGCCGCCGCCAGGAGTGGATGCGCTGCGCTCAGCCACAGGGGCCCCAGGAAGCCGAGGCCCAGCCGCAAGGCGGAGATCCCGGGGCGGACCGGCCTACCCAGATCGGCGAAGTGCTGCTTCCGGTGCAGGTAGAGCAGCGCCTTCAGCAGGCCCAGCACCAGGGCCAGGGGCCGAATCCCGGCCAGCAGACCCAGCAGGAAGAGGCCGTTGAACAGCACGTGGGCGCTGTGGAGGTTCCAGGGCCCCGTGCGGAGGGCCACGCGGTAGAGGCGGTCGATGGCGAAGAGGGCCAGGAAGCCCGCCAGGGCCGCGGGGAGGCCCAGCGCTGGTTCGACGAATGTCGCCAGGGCGCCCAGCCCCAGGAAAAGCGAGACGGCGGCCACCTCGCGGGAGAGCCAGCTGGTTCGCAGGTGCAGCAGGGCCCGCCAGGCGCGCTCCGGCCGCCCCAGGTGCGCCGTGCTCAGGCCCAGCACCAGGGCGCCCAGGAGCAGGAAGGCCCAGCGGTGCACCGGCGGGCCGCCCAGCAGGGAGGCGCCCATCCAGGCCGCGAGCCCGCTGATCACCGTGGTGAAGAGCAGCAGGGTCCACTCGCCCCGCAGGGTGATCTTCGGCTGCGCCACCCGGAGCAACGCCTCCAGGTAGGGCCCCATCGCCTCGTCCGGCGGCCGGTGTCCCAGACGGGGCGGCTCGGGTCGGCGCAGGGGCACGATGGCGATGGCGGGCGCCGTGGCCGAGGGGGGCAGCCCCGGCACGCCGACGAGGGGACGCCCGGGATCGAGGGCGGACACGCCCAGGGCCTCCATGGGGCAGCGGGCCACGCAGGCGGGCTCGAGGCCTTGCGCCAGCCGCTCGGGACAGAGGGTGCATTTCTCGATGGTGCCGAGGGCCGCGTTGAATTTCGGCGCGTCGTGGGGGCAGGCCCAGGTGCAGTAGCGGCAGCCCATGCAGCGATCCGCATGGATGGTCACCACGCCGGTGGCCGCGTCCTTCGTGTAGGCATCCGCCGGGCAGTGCTCGAGGCAGGCGGGCGCCTCGCAGTGGTGGCAGGCGAAGGAGAGATGGAAGACCGGCAGGTCGGGGTGGCCGCAGGCGTTGAAGGTGTGGACCGTGCGCCAGGACCGCGTCTGGACCTCGCGGTTCTCCATCCAGCAGGCCAGCACGCAGGCCTGGCAGCCGGTGCAGCGGTTGGGGTCGAAGGTGAACTGGGTCATCGTCATGCCCGCTCCACCTCGACCAGGTTGTCGTGGAAGCCGGCCCCGAAGCCCAGGTCCGTCTCGCGGCCCAGGGACAGCAGGTTCACGGAGCCGCCATCCTCAGCCCCGAAGCCGTTGCAGGCCGCCACGGTGCCCGGCCGCATCCCGAAGCTGATGCGCAGCGGCAGCTCCAGGCTGCCCCGGTCGTTGAAGACCCGCACTCGTTCGCCCTCTTTCAGGCCGCGCAGGTGGGCATCCTCGGGGCCCATCTCCAGGGTGGGACCGGGCAGGAGCTGGCGGATCACCTGCAGGGGCAGGAACTGGCTGTGGATCGAGTTCTTGGTGTTGGGCGTGAGCAGCTGCAGCGGGTGCTTGCCACCGCCGGCAGCCTGGCTCTCCACGGGCGGCGTGAAGTCCGGCAAGGCTGCCACGCCCCAGCGGGTGACGGCCTCCTCGCTGAGCAGCTCCACCTTGCCCGAGGGCGTGGTGAAGCGTAGATCGGCGAAGGCGATTTCCTCAGCGCCGGGAGCCAGCACCGGGCCTTCCCGCAGCTGACCGAGGCTGAGTCCGTGCGGCGCCAGGCGGGCCTCCAGCCAGGCCTCCACGCCGGCATCGCCAGCCTCGGGCAGGCACTCGGCCAGCTGCTCCGGCCTCAGGCCCAGCCGCTGACCCAGGGCACGATAGATCTCGGTCTCGGGCCGCACTTCGCCGGGGGGTTCCACCACCTTCTGGCGAATCTGCAGGTAGGCGTGCCAGTAGGCGCCGATGACATCCGTCTGTTCGAAGAGGCTCTTGCTGGGCAGCACCAGGTGGGCCTCCCGGGCCGTGTCTGTGAGCCGCTCGTCCACCACCACCAGGAAGTCCAGGGCGCGCAGGGCCGCCAGTACGCTGGGCGTCTCGGGGTTCTGCGCGGCGGGGTTGCCCCGCTCGATCCAGCCCACCCTCAGCGGGGGGTCCTGCTGCGCCAGCATGTCCTTGCCCAGGCGCGCGGTGCTCACGGAGACGCGCACCACGCCATCGGGCTGCTCGGGCGGGTAGAAGTCCAGGGGGTCCTTCAGGTGCCCGAAGATCTGGGTGGCGAGGTTGGCGTAGACCCAGCCCGCACCGGGCTTGCCGAGGTTGCCCGTGAGGGGCAGCAGGGCCTGGATGGCCCGCATGGTCTGGCCGCCGTTGGTGTAGCGCTGCATGCCGAAGCCCGCGCAGATGCTCATGGGGGCCACCTGCCCCATGAGGTCGGCCAGCTCGAGGAGCTGCGCCTCGGGAGGCCGCACACCTGGGCGGTGCGGATCGGCGTCCAGGCCTTCACCAGTTGCGCATAGGCCTCATAGCCCAGGACGTGCTCCCGGATGAAGGCCTCGTCCACCTGGCCATCCTCGATGAGCAGGTGCGCCAGGCCCAGGGCCAGGGCCCCGTCGGTGCCCGGCCGCGGCTGCAGCAGCAGGTGGGCCCGGTCGGCGGTGGGCGTCCGACGGGGGTCGATCACCACCAGCCTGGCCCCGCGCTCCAGCGCCTGATGGACGAAGCGCATCTGGTGGAGGTTCGTCTCCGAGGCGTTCTTGCCCCACATGACGATGAGGCGGGATTCGGCGATGTCCCAGGGCGCGCTCTGGCGGTTGTCGCCGAAGGTGAGGCGCGTGGCCTCCAGCCCCGCGGGCCAGCAGAGGTCGCCGTAGGTGGTGGTGCAGCCGCCGAACTGCCGCCAGAAGGCCAGGCCGCAGCTGTTGAGCAGGCCCTTGGTGCCGCTGGCCGCGTAGTAGAAGACGGACTTCGGCCCGTGGCCGCGCCGCGCCGTCTCGAGGTGGCGGGTGATGAGGTCCAGCGCCTCGTCCCAGCCCACCCGCTCGAAGGCACCGGAGGCGGTGCGCTTCATGGGATGCAGGATCCGCTCGGGGCTGACCTGCCGCTCCAGGTAGCTCAGCCCCTTGAGGCAGGGGCCTTCGGAGGTCGCCCAGTTGCCTTCGTGGGGGTCGATGGCGGTGATCCGGCCGCCTTCCACCGTCACCCGCATGGCGCAGGTGCTGTAGCAGTTCCGGGGACAGGCGGTGGTGTGGACGGTCATGACCCTACCAGGATAGGGAGGGCCATGCGCCGGGCCGCGCTCCTCCCGGCGCTTGTGATCAAGATCCGCAGGGCGGCCCGGGGCCGCTAACCTGGGGCATGTCCGCGCCCGAAGCACCTGGTCCCGCCCCCGCCCCTCCGGCCGCCACGCCGCCCGAGATCGCGCTCTGCCTGGAGCTGGGCCGCGCCTTCCAGGCCTTCGGGATCCCCGCCCACCGCTTCGAGGATGCCCTGGCCCGGATCTCCGGGCGGCTGGGGCTGGAGGGCCAGTTCTTCGCCCTGCCCACGGCCTTCTTCGCCTCGCTGGGGAAGGGCGGCCACCACTGGACCTTCATCCAGCGCAGCCCCTCCGGCGATGTGAACCTGGAGAAGCTGTCAGACCTGCAGGAGACCACGGACGCCCTCATCGCCGGCGACCTGGACGCCACCGGGGCCCATGACCGCGTGCAGGCGATCCTCGCGGCGCCGGATCGCTGGGGCGCGCTGCTGACGGTGCTGTGCTTCGGCCTCGGCTCCGCCCCGGCCGCCATGTTCTTCGGCGGCGGCTGGCGCGAGATGCTCCTCACGGCCGTGCTGGGCGCCCTGGTGGGCCTCATGGCCATCCTGCTGGGACGGAAGGCCGGCCTGTCACGCCTGGTCCATCCCGTGGCCGGCACCCTGGTGGGCTTCCTGGCCGTGGCCGCGGCCTACCGGTTCCCCCAGGTCTCGCCCCAGGTGCTCACGGTGGCGGGCCTCATCGTCCTCGTGCCGGGCCTGCGCCTGGTGGTGTCCATGAACGAGCTGGCCACCGGCAACCTCGTCGCCGGCACGGCGCGCCTGGTGGACACGGCCATGACCTTCCTGTCGCTCGGTTTCGGCGTGGCCCTGGGCCAACGGCTCGCCGTGGCCATGCTCGACCGCGCCCTGCAGGGCACACCCCTGCCCCTGCCGGGCTGGACCATCCTGCCCACCCTGCTGCTGGCCGCCTCCGCCTTCGTGGTGATCTTCAAGGCGCGGCCCCGCGACCTGCCCTGGATCTTCGCGGCCTGCGTGCTGGCCTTCTTCGGCACGCGCCAGGGCGCCGTGCTGCTGGGGCCCCAGTTCGGCGTGGGCCTCGGCGCCTTCGCCCTGGGCCTGGGCAGCAACCTCTTCACGCGCCTCACCCGGCGCCCCTCGGTGGTGACCCTACTGCCAGGCCTCATGGTGCTGGTGCCCGGGGGCCTCGGCTTCAAGGGCCTCGAGTTCATCATTCAGAAGCAGCTGGTGATGGGCCTCGACACCGCCTTCCAGGCCCTCTTCGTGGCCATCGCCCTGCTCACGGGCCTGCTCCTGGCCCATGCGGCCGTGCAGCCGAGGACCGCGCTGTAGCCTCCGGTCGGCTAGGCCGAGCCCGACCGCTTGCGTTTCATGATGCGTTCCAGGATGTCCTGTTTCTTGGCCGGGCTGAGGGAAGCGCCCTGGATCGCCCCCGGCCCTGCGGAATCCGCCGCCAATCCATGGCTCCCGCTGGGGCTGTCCAGGTCCCGTAGGCCGGTCCTGAGCAGGGCGCGGCCCAGCTTTCTCGCGTTGGACTCGAGCTTGTCCAGCGAAAAGGCCGGATCCATCAAGCCCAGGTCGGCGATGCCCCGGATGGTGTGCACGCTGACTCGAACGACCCGCGGCAGTTCCTCATTCACGAATCGGTGACCGATCGGCAGGTTGAATGCCTGCATCAAGGCTGCTTCCAACTCGTCCGAATGGCTGGCGATGCCCAGCAGGTTGTGGGCCCTGAGGTAGCTGTAGAGATTGGACTGCAGGGTGCGACTGGTTTTCAGGAGTCCAAATACCGATTTTGCAAGACATGCGCTCAAATAGGCAATTGTTTCCGCATCATCTTCCGCTCCACCCCATTTAATTGATCGAATATGCCCACTGAAGTCTTCGGCCATGGCCCCCTGGAAGCGGTCATAGAGGACCAGCGCAATGTCATCCCGGCCACTGGGGAAGTAGTTATACAGGCTCTGGTTGCTCACCCCGGAGATAACCAGGATGTCCCGCAGGGTGATGTCCTCGGCCGCGAACTGGCTGAACAGGCCCGCAGCGGCCTCGAGAATGGCGAGATAGGAGGTGCGCCCTGAGTTGGCTGGCTCCAGGCTCCGTAAAGTCCTGATCCGTTCATGCATCCGCTTGCACTCCTTGTTCCGTTCACCATAAAACGATTTTTTCGGCGACTCGTAGAACACAAGCTCTTTGGTTTTATGTAAATATTATATTAATATAGTTTATAATATTAATATGCATGGAATCGACTTTCCCGCCAGGACGGAGAAAGATGAACCACAACTTGGGCAATATCCGCATGGCCTTCAGAGATCTGGTCGAAATGCAGCGCCAAGATCCTCTGCCCCTGCGAAATCAAATGCTCGAAAAATGCGCTTTATGAGCTTCCGTGAAGGCCCCGCCACTAGGATGGTCCTATGACTTCTGTTCCCAGCGCTCAGCCCAGTGCCGGGGAAGGTGGCGCCAGAGCCTCCGTGCTCATGGTTGATGACGATGCGCTCCTGCGCGACACAGTGGCCTCGATCCTCTCCCACTTGGGCTACACGCCCGTGCTTGCGGCCACCGGAGAGGAAGCCCTGGCCCGGCTGGCCGAGCCACCGGAGCCGGTGCTCGTCATCCTCGATCTGGACATGCCCGGCATGGGCGGCGCCTGGGCCCTCGCCATGATTCGCAACCAGCGGCCAGAGCTGCCGGTGGTGATCGCCTCGGGGCACCACTCGCGTGTGACCGCCGAACTCGCGGAACTGTTTCCCCGGGTCTCCCTGATGCCCAAACCCTACGGCCTGCAGGACATCAGGAAGCTGCTCGCCTAAGTAGCGACGCCGGGACGGGCATCCCCGCTGGAGGTGGGCCCTGATCAGGGCCGGGTCAGGTCAGGTCAGGTCAGGTGGCGGGGCTCGGTGCATCCCGGTCCGCCCTCGACCGGGCCTGACCCTCGATGTGTCACGGATCCCTCCCAGGTAGGCTGGGAGCCCCCTGCCACGGACCTATGTCGATGGCCTTGCACATAGGCACAAGTTTTGAAGAAAATTTTAGTGCATTTTAATCATATTTGATCCATGCTGGGACCCGAGGTGCTCCATGTCCCTCCTTCCCTTCACCCAGAAAGCCAACGACGCCCTGGTGGCCGCCCAGCAACGGGCCGCTCGGGACCAGCATCCGGAGCTGGTGCCCCAGCACCTTTTCGGCACCCTGCTCGGCACCGAAGCTGGACTGCATCCCCTGCTGGAGCGGGCGGGGCTGGGGCCCGAATCCATCCAGGGCCTGGCGGAGGCCGCCGAGGCCCTCATCGCCAAGCTGCCCCGGGCCGTGGGCGGAGCTGAGCCCCAGGTGGGCGCGGCCTTCCGGCACTTCCTCGAAGTGGCCAGCGACACCGGCCGGGGCCTGGGCGACCGCTTCCTGGCCACGGATGCCCTGCTGCTGGCCCTGGCCAATGCCCATACCGACGCCAAGAAAGTGCTGGAACGCTTCGGCCTGGACCGGAAGAAGCTCGAGGCGGCCATCCGCGAGGGCCGCAAGGGCTCGAAGGTGGAGGACGAGAAGGCCGAGGAGAAGTTCGCCAGCCTGGAGAAGTACGCCAAGGACTACACGGCCCTGGCTGCTGCGGGAAAGCTCGACCCCGTCATCGGCCGGGACGAGGAAGTCCGCAGGGTGCTGCAGGTGCTCTCGCGGCGCACCAAGAACAACCCTGTGCTCATCGGTGAACCGGGCGTGGGCAAGACCGCCATCGTGGAGGGCCTGGCCCAGCGCATCCACAAGCGCGACGTGCCCGAGAGCCTGAAGGGCCTGCGGGTCATGGCCCTGGACATGGGCGCCCTGGTGGCGGGAACCCAGTACCGCGGCCAGTTCGAGGAGCGCCTCAAGGGTGTCATCCAGGAGGTGGAGAAGGCCGAGGGCCAGGTGGTGCTCTTCATCGACGAGCTGCATTTGCTGGTAGGCGCGGGGGCGGTGTCGGGCGGAATGGACGCGGCCAACCTGCTGAAACCCGCCCTGGCGAGGGGTGAGCTGCGCTGCATCGGCGCCACCACCCTGGACGAGTACCGCAAGTACATCGAGAAGGATTCGGCCCTGGAGCGCCGCTTCCAGCCGGTCTTCGTGGACGAGCCGGGGGTGGAGGACGCCATCTCCATCCTGCGCGGCCTGAAGGAGCGCTACGAGCTGCACCACGGGGTGCGCATCCAGGACGCGGCCCTGGTGGCCGCCGCCCAGCTGAGCCACCGCTACATCGCCGACCGGTTCCTGCCGGACAAGGCCGTGGACCTCATGGACGAGGCCGCCAGCGCCGTGCGCATGCAGCTGGACAGCCGCCCCACGGAGATCGACATCCGCGAGCGCCGCGAGATGCAGCTGCAGCTGGAACGCCATTCCCTCACCAAGGAGAAGGATGCCGCCAGCCGTGCCCGCCTGGCCGACCTGGAAAAGGAACTGGCGGAATTGAACGAGGAGCTGTCAGGGCTGCGCGCCCAGTGGGAGAACGAGAAGCAGGTCATCGAGGGGACCCGCGGGCTCCAGAAGAAGCTGGATGACTTGCGCATCGAGCTGGAACAGGCCAAGACGAAGGGCGAGTACGAGCGGGCCTCGCGCCTGGAGTACGGCGAGATCCCGGCCCTGGAGAAACGGCTGGTGGCAGGGTCTCCCAAGGAGACCGCCATGCTGCGCCTGGAGGTGGGCGAGGCCGATGTCGCGGCCATCGTGAGCCGCTGGACGGGCATTCCGCTGAACCGCATCCTCGAAGGCGAGGTGGAGAAGCTCCTGAAGATGGAGGCCCGCCTCCGGGAGCGCGTGGTGGGCCAGGACCCGGCCCTCACCGCCATCAGCGACGCCCTGCGCCGCAACCGCGCGGGTCTGGGTGATCCCAAGCGGCCCATCGGCAGCTTCCTCTTCCTGGGCCCCACGGGCGTGGGCAAGACCGAAGTGGCCCGGGCCCTGGCGGCGTTCCTCTTCGACGACGAGAACGCCCTGGTGCGCATCGACATGAGCGAGTTCACCCACGAGGCCGATGCCACCCGCCTCATCGGCGCCGCGCCGGGCTACGTGGGCTACGAGGAGGGCGGCCGCCTCACCGAGGCCATCCGCCGCCGGCCCTACGCCGTCATCCTGCTCGACGAGATGGAAAAGGCCCACCCGCGCACCTTCGATCTCTTCCTGCAGGTGCTGGAGGACGGCCGCCTCACGGATGGGCAGGGCCGGACGGTGAACTTCCGCAACACGGTGGTGCTCATGACCACGAATCTGGGCAGCCAGGCCATCTTCGACGCGGGGGGCGACCCCGCCAAGGCCGAGGCCGCGGTCCAGGCGGCCCTCCACGCCCACTTCCGCCCGGAGTTCCTGAACCGCCTGGACGAGGTGGTGATCTTCCGCTCCCTGGGCCGCGAGGACATGAAGGCCGTGGCCCGCATCCAGCTCAGGCGGGTGGAGGCCCAGCTGCAGGAACAGCGGCTGCAGTTGGAGGCCCCGGAGGCGGCCCTGGACTGGCTGGCGGCCGAGGGCTTCGACCCCCTCTACGGCGCGCGTCCCCTCAAGCGACTCATCCAGCAGGTGGTGGTGAACCCCCTGTCCCGGATGGTCCTTCAGGGCCAGCTCAAGCCCGGCGGCCTGGCGCGGCTGGTGGTCCGGGACGGCCAGCTCCTGGTGGAGGCCGAGGCGGTGCAGTAGGGCGCCCTCGCCCGGCAGCCATTCGCCTGGCGCTTCGCATGGGCTCATGGGCCGGGCCTGCTACCCCGCGAACGGACGCGCCACTGGCGCGTCCTCCCACTCGGCCGGCGCTTCGCTTGGCCTCGTGGAGCGGGTCCCGCGGGCTTCGACCCCCTCTACGGCGCGCGTCCCCTCAAGCGACTCATCCAGCAGGCGGTGGTGAACCCCCTGTCCCGCATGGTCCTCCAGGGCCAGCTCAAGCCCGGCGGCCTGGCGCGGCTGGTGGTCCGGGACGGGCAGCTCGCGGTCGAGGCTGAGGCCGTTCAATAGGGCGCCCGCCCGGCAGCCATTCGCCCGGCGCTTCGCATGGGCTCATGGGCCGGGCCTGCTACCCGCGAACGGACGCGCCACTG
>JADKCH010000016.1 GCA_016714685.1 Candidatus Geothrix odensensis | reverse complement strand
CATTCAGGAAGTGGAGGCCTCCCTCAAGCGGAACCCGCCGGTACCCACCCGCAAGCCGGTCTACCCCAACCGCTCCCGCTAGGGCCCCGGCCAGTCACCAGCGCCCCGTTCCCACGGGGCGCTGGCTTGTACGGTCAGAAGGTTTCCTTGAAGAGGTCCTGCATGTGCTGCCAACTGCGACGATGGGCGGCTTCGTTGTAGGCCGCGCCCTTGCTGCTGTCGCTGCCCGCCCCCTTCTGGGTGAAGGCATGCACGGCGTTGGCATAGGCCACGAAGACATAGTCGGCCTTGGCCTGCCGCATCTCGTCCTGGAAGGCGGCCACCTCCTTGGCCGGCACCCAGGGATCATCGGCCCCGTGGCAGACCAGCACCTTGGCGGTGATCTGGCCGGGCGTGGAGCCGGCAGGCGCGTCGAGCCCGCCGTGGAAGGAGACCACCGCCTTCACCGGCAGCCCGCCCCGGGCCGCTTCGAGGGCTCCGGTGCCGCCGAAGCAGAAGCCGATGACGGCGATACGGCTGCCGTCCACGCCCTTCTGGGCCCTGAGGGTCTCGATGGCGGCGGCGATGCGGCGGCGGTACAGCGCGCGGTCGCCCTTGAAGGAGCCCGCCAGCTTGCCCGCCTCCCCGGTGTTCGCGGGCCGCACACCCTCGCCGTAGATGTCCGCCGCCAGGGCGGCATAGCCCAGTTTGGCCAGGTCGTCGGAGACGTTGCGCTCGTGGTCGGTGAGCCCCATCCACTGGTGGATCACCACCACGCCCGGCACCTTGCCCTTGGCTTCGGCCGGGCGGGCGAGATAGCCCGCCAGCTTCGTGGCCCCGTCCGCATAGCTCAGCGGCTGGCCGGCGAAAACGGGGAGGGCGGCGAGGGAAAGGGCGAGGGCGGCGGATCGCATGGGAGCCTCCTGGGATGGGAGACCGATCGTATAGCTGTTTGAACGGCTATTCCAGGGAAACCCTACCGTCCCGTGCTGCCGTAGCCGCCTTCGCCACGCTCGGTGTCGCCCAGGGCCTCGACCGTGGGCTCGGGGACCCAGGTCCAGCTGGCGACCGGGGCGATCAGGAGCTGGGCGATGCGCTCGCCGCGGCGCAGCTCGAAGGGGGCCTCCCCATGGTTCACCAGCAGCACCTGCACCTCGCCGCGGTAGTCGGCGTCGATGGTGCCCGGGGCATTCAGCACCGTGAGGCCGTGGCGCAGGGCCAGGCCCGAGCGGGGCCGCACCTGCCCCTCGAAATCCGGTGGGATGGCCATCACCAGGCCCGTGGGCACGAGGCGCCGCTGGCCCGGAGCGAGGGTCCAGGTCTCGCCTTCGGGAATCGCCGCCCGCAGGTCCATGCCCGCCGCGTGGGCCGTGGCCGCCGCTGGCAGATCGAGGTCGAGGCCGTGGGGGAGCTGGTGGACTGGAATGCGCATCCAAAAAGATTCAACGCAAAGGCGCGAAGGCGCAAAGGGTTTTCAGGAGAAGCGGGAACACAGAGGACACAGAAATCCCACAGAGGGCACAGGGAAAAGGAAAGCTGGCGGACCCGGGCCGCCCCCCCCCCCCGACCCCCCCCCCCCCTCCCCCCCCCCCCCCCCCCCCCCAATTGGCCGTTGCTTACCGGCCGTCACACATGATCAACGGGCTCTTTACTCTGTGTCCTCTGTGTTCCTCAATTCCATCTTTTACGATTTTGGAGTCACCCTTCATCTTCACCAGCTGCCCGCAGGCGCCCTGCACGTCCCGGCCCCGGCTGCGGCGCACGGTGACGAAGCAGCCCCGGACCTTGAGCCACCGGGCGAACTGCTGGACGCGTTCCTCACCGGGCTGGTGGAAGTCACTGGCGGCGTGCTCGTTCATGGGGATGAGGTTCAGGTTGTGGGCGCCCCGCAGGTCGCCCAGCCAGTCCGCCAGGCGCTGGGCATCAGCCTCGGTGTCGTTCTCGCCGGCCAGCAGCACGTACTCGAAGCAGAATCTCTCCCCGCGCTTGAGCCCCCAGTCATCCAGCGCCTGCCTCAGCCGAGAGAGGTTCCACACGCGGTTCACGGGCATGGTGCGCCCCCGGGCCTCGTCCGTGGTGGCGTTGAGGCTCAGCGCCAGCAGGGGGCGGGGCTCCAGCTTCGAGAGCTTGTCGATGCCGCTCACCAGACCCGAAGTGCTCACCGTGATCCGATTCTTCCCCAGCCCCAGCCCTGCCGGATGGCACATCAACCGGATGGCGCGGTGCAGGTGGTCCAGGTTGTGCAGGGGCTCGCCCATGCCCATGAACACGAGCGTGAGCTCGTGGCCGCGGTCGGGCCCCAGCCCCGCCATGAGGGCCAGCACCTGGCCCAGGATCTCGCCGGCCTGGAGGTTCCGCAGGATGCCCATGCTGCCCGTGGCGCAGAAGGTGCAGCCCATGGCGCAGCCCACCTGGCTGGAGATGCAGTAGGTCACCCGCGGGTTGCGCACCCGCCTCGGCATGTGGACCGCCTCGATGCGCCTGCCATCGACCAGTTCCAGAGCCAGCTTGGTTGAGCCATCCTCGGAGGGCTGCCGCTCGGCAATGCGCGGCAGGCGCAAGTCCGCCACGCCCTCCAGCCAGGCCTGGATGCCGGAGCCCAGGTCCGGCACGCCCCCCTTCCAGGTCCAGGGCCGGTGCAGGCGCTTGAAGGTCTCCAGGGCGCTGCCCGGACAGCCCCGCGCCGCCAGGTCCTCGGGGAAGAGCGACCAGGCCGAGGGCAGGCCGTCCCGTTCGGGGGCGGGGTCATCCCAGGGGTGGAACTCTGAAGCCATCAGGCCACCAGGTCCTGCGGCCGAATGTCGCAGCCGCGCCGGGTGCCGAGGGCGCTGACGCCCAGCTGGGCGGGATCCAGCAGGTCCTGGGCGACCCGGAGCAGGTCCTCGGGGGTGACGGCCTCGATCTCGGCCATCTGCTGGTCGAGGCTGCGCAGCTCGCCCAGGTGGATGGCCTGGTGGGCCAGGCTGAACATGCGGCTGCTGCTGCTCTCCTGGCTGAACACGAGGCCCGTGCGGGCCTGGAGCTTGGCCCGGTCCAGCTCATCCGCCTCCACGCCCTGGGCCCGGATGCGGGCGCATTCGGCCATGGTCCGCTGCACGAGCTCGCGCAGCTGGGCGGGGGCGCAGCTGGCGCTGATCTGGAGGGCGCCGGTGTCGGCGTAGGGGCTCATGTAGCTGCCCACCTGGTAGCAGAGGCCCCGGCGCTCCCGCAGCTCCATGAACAGGCGTGAGGCCATGCCGCCGCCCAGCACGTGGCTCAGCAGGTGCGCCGCGGCGCGGTCGGGCGAGTGGTGGCCCGGGGCGGGGAAGCCCATGACCAGGTTGGCCTGCTGAAGGTCCTTGCGGGGCACGTTGGAGAGGAAAGGCCGGGTCCGCGCCCCGGCCATGGCGGGGTGTGCCGTCCCCTTCGGCAGGCGGTCCAGGATGGGCTTCAGCAGGTCGAGGAAGGGCCCGGTTTCAATGGCGCCGGCCGCGGCCACCACCAGGTTCGGCGCCCGGTAGGTGTGGTCGAAGAAGGCGCGGGCCTCGGCGGGGCCGTAGCCCGAGACCTGGTCCCGGCGACCCAGGATGGGGTGGGCCAGGGGCGTGCCCTCCCAGAAGCCGCCGTAAAAGAGCTCGCTCACCCAGTCATCGGGCTGGTCCTCGCTCTGGGCGATCTCCTCCAGTATGACGCCGCGCTCGCGCACAAGCTCGTCGGCCTCGAAGCGGGGCGCGGTCACCAGCTCCCCCAGCAGGTGCACCAGCTCTGGCAGCTGGTCCGAGAGCACCTTGCCGTAGAAGCACGCCACTTCCTTGCCCGTGAAGGCATCCACGTGCCCGCCCAGGCGGTCCGTGGCGGCCGCCAGCTCGTCGGGCGTGGGATAGGCCTCGGTGCCCTTGAAGACCGTGTGCTCCAGGAAGTGGGCCAGGCCCTCCTCGGCCGGGCCTTCGTGCCGAGAGCCACGCCGCACCCAGAACCCGACGGAGCAGCTCCGCACGTGGGGCAGCGGCTCAATCAGGATCTCGGTGCCCTCGGGCGTGACGGTGCAGAGCGGGGATTGCAGCATCCCTCCAGTCTACAGCCGGGGGCCCTAACCCTCCGCCTCGCTACCCGCCAGCCCGATGGGCGTGCGCTGGAGCTTCCAGCCGGCCAGGGCCCAGCAGAGGGCACCGAAGGCCAGGAGGGCCAGGCAGGCGAGGACCGGATGGGTCGTCACCTGTTCCTGGGCCAGCAGCTGGTTGGCCTGGATGGACGCCGCGCGGCTGCCGGCGAGGCTCTCGATGTGGTGGGTGAAGGTGAGCCGCTGGAGGAAGGGCGGGAAGATCCGCACCCAGGGCTCCCACAGGAAGAAATACAGGGCGCCCCAGAGGGTGCCGCGCTTGAAGAGGAGTCCGACGAGGGTCATCAGGGCCAGTTCGCCCCACCAGGCGCTGACCAAGGCCGTCAGGCGTCCCGGGAGCAGGGAGGGCTCCCCGCCGATGACCTGGAGGCCGAGGGTGCCCACGATGAGCCAGGCGGCGCCCCAGGCGAACCAGGGCAGGCCCTTGCCCAGGGGCAGGGCCCAGGCGGGTGCGGGCCGCACCAGCAGCAGGGGAAGGGTGCGCTGCTCCAGGTCCTCCCGGATGCCCGCGGGGGCGGCCACCAGGGCCATGATGGGCAGCATCATCTTCACCAGCACTTCGTGGAAGATCTTGAGGGCCTCGCCAGGCGTCCCTTCGGCGCCCTGCAGCCGCGCGACGGTGAAGATGACGATGCTGAGGCCCACGGGCAGGGCCACGAGGGCGGCCAGCACCCAGCCCCGGCCCTGGAGGACGCGGGGCGCATAGCCCAGCGCCGTGGCGCGGATCGTCGCCAGGGGAGAAGGGGCGGCGTTCATGCGTGATCCTTGGTGAGGTATTGAAAGACCGCGTCAAGGTTGAGATCAAGGGGATCCAGCGCGCGCAGGGGGATGCCGCCCTCCGCCGCGGCCTTCTGCAGCCGGGGCAGGATGTCCCGGGGTGAGCGCACGGAGAGCACCACGGCGTCCTCCTCCATGCGCAGGGCCGCCAGCTCCGGCTGCTCCACGGCCCAGCGGGCCAGCACCTGGGCCTCCCCCGTGAGGCGCAGCTCCACCGGGTGCCGGTCCAGCAGCTGGCGGATCTCGGTGACCGTGCCCTCGGCCAGGAGGCGGCCCCGGAACAGCAGGAGGATGCGATCCGTGAGCTGCGCGATCTCGCCGAGGATGTGGCTGGAGACCAGGATGCGCGTGCCCCCTTCCGCGAGGCCTCGCAGCAGCGCCATGAGGGTGAGGCGTGCTTCCGGATCCAGCCCATTGAACGGCTCGTCCAGGATGAGCAGCTCCGGCTCGTGCATGAGGGCCTGGGCCAGGCGGATGCGCTGGCGCATGCCCTTGGACATGCGGGCGAAGGTGAGATGGGCGCGGTCGGCCATGCCCACGGTGGCGAGGGCCCTGGCCACGGCGGCGTTCAGGCCTTCGCCCGAGAGGCCGGACAGCTCGCCCATCATGCGCAGCCAGCGGTCGGCGCGCAGGCCCGTGGGCAGGCGGTCGCCCTCGGGCACCAGGCCCAGGCGGGCGAGCACCGCGGGGTTGCGGAAGGGGGCCTCGCCGAAGACCCGGACTTCGCCGCCGGAGGGCGGCAGCAGGCCCGAAAGGAGCTGCAGCAGAGAGGACTTGCCGGCGCCGTTGGGCCCCAGCAGGCCCGTGATGCCGCCGCCATCCGGCAGCTCGAAGGTGGTGGGACTGAGGCCCAGGATGGGGCCGTAGCGGAGGGAGGCGCGATCGAGAGAGATCATCAGATCACCGCCTCGGAAGGTCGCGTCCGCCGGGCGGCCACGAAGGTCCAGAGGGCGATGTGGAAGGCGGTGCCCAGGATGGCCGGGAGCCAGGCCACCATGGGTTTGGCCACGCCGACGAAGAGCTGGGGCCAGGCCTCGGCCAGCATGATGGGGTTGAGGGCATCCACCGCCTTGATGCCCGTGAGCCCGTGGATCATGGAGGCCAGGGTCCCCGCCCCCAGCACGAGTCCCAGCACCCAGCCGATGCCCGCGCGGGGCGTGGCGGCCATGCTGGAGGCACCCACGGCCAGGGCGCCCATCAGGACCGAGCTGATGGCCATGGCCGGCAGCAGGCGCAGGGGCGCCGTGGCCCAGACCGGGCCGTTCAGCCCCGCGAGCAGCAGGGACATGGCCCAGGGCAGGAGGGCGAAGGGCAGCAGGATGAGGAAGGGCAGCGCGGAGGCGAAGCCGAGCTTGGCGAGGAGGTAGTCCCTGGGCGCCACCGGATGGGCGTACATCAGGGGCCGCACGCGGTAGAGCGTGTCCCGGGCGACCAAGCCACCGCCCACGAGGGCCACGAGGAACCAGAGCAGGTAGCTGGCCGGATTCAGCAGGTCCGCCTGGAAATCCGCCCCCTGGGTCAGGATGGCCTTCGCGAAATCCTGCATGGGCTTGAAGGTCTGGTTGGTCTTGAAGAGGTGCTCCAGGTAGATGCGTGCCACCTTCACGATGAGCACCACGAGGAAGGCGAAGCCGAAGAAGCGGCCGATCTTCTGCCGCCAGAGCCGGGCGAGGTCGAACCGCATGAGCACCAGGGCGGGCGGATGCCCTTGGTGCAGGTCCGGCGCGGGAGGCAGGGTGGGGGCGTAGATGGGCATGGCTCAGTTCCCCGTGACAGGATGCAAGGCGCGAAGCAGCACCTCATCGAGGCGGTCATGGCGCGGCGTGACCTGCACCAGGGTGGTCCCCTGACCTTCCGCCCAGCGGAAGGCCCCGGCTGGATCGGCCTCCACCAGTTCCAGGTCATAGAGCCCGTTGCGCGCCTCCAGGACGGTTCCAAGTTCGCCCAGGGCGGCTTCCTGCGCCGGATTCAGGGGATCCAGGAAGCGCAGCTCCACGCGCTTCGCGAGGGCCTTCCGCAGACCCGCCATGGAGCCGGCCGCCTTGATCTCACCCTGGTCGAGGATCACCAGCTGGTCCGCCACGCGCTCCACGTCCCCCAGCAGGTGGGAGGCCAGGATGACGCCCGTGCCCAGCTCGGCGTGGACGCGCAGCACCAGGTCCAGCATGCGGCGCCGACCGTCGGGATCGAGGCCGTTGGTGGGCTCGTCCAGGAAGATCAGCTCGGGGCTGTGCACCAGGGCCTGGGCCAGCTTCACGCGCTGCCGCATGCCCGTGGAATAGCCGCTGACGGGACGGTAGCGGGCTTCGTCCAGGCCCACGAAGTAGAGCACCTCGTGGGCGCGATCCCGCGAGGCCTCGGGCGCCAGCCCGCTCAGCTCGCCCCAGAAGGCCACCTGCTCGTAGGCCGAGGCATCCTCGATGAGGGCGTCGTACTCCGGCATGTAGCCGATGCGGGAACGCAGCTTGGCCGCTTCCGGCGCGCCCAGGGCCACGCCCAGCACCGAGCCGGTGCCGCCGGAAGGTGTCAGCAGGCCCAGCAGGGCTTTCAGCAGGGTGGACTTGCCGGCGCCGTTGGGGCCCAGCAGGCCCACGATCCCGCGCTCGAGCGAAAGGCTCAGGCCCTTCAGGGCGGGCACCGCGGTCGCGGCGTAGCGCACTTCCAGGTTTTCGAAGGCGATCAAGAGGAACTCCAGGTTGAAGGCGGCTACGAGGCGAGCTCCGATTTGGATTAGGCTGTACCCCTCCATCCTCCCACCGCCCGGACGCTTCCGCATGCAACTCCTGGACTGGCCCTTCCTCGATGCCCTGCAGGCGGGAGCCCTGTTCTCCCTCTTCATCAGCTTTGGAACGGATGCCCTGTCCCGCCGGGATCGCATGATGGGCTGGCTGTCGGCCACCTGCCTGCTGGTGGGCCTGCGCCACACCGTCCTCGCCGTCGGCACCCTGCCCTCCATGAACCCGGACCTGGTGGACCGTGCCCAGAGCCTGCTGGTGGCCTTCGGCTTCATCGCCCTCTGCACCGCCCTCGCGAACCTCTTCCCACGCCACGTCCCCCGCCGCTTTCCCGGCTGGATCGCCCTCGCCCTGCTCCCGAGCTACTTCCGCAACCTGCTGCTGCCCCACCCCAGCCCCTGGGACACCTGGCTGCACCATGCGGCCAACCTCACCTACCTGGTGGGCTGCGGCCTCACCATCTACTGGACGCTCCGGGCCCGGCAGGATGAAGATCCCATGGGCCGCCGGCTCTTCCTGGGCTTCCTGGGCCTGACCCTGCCGGTGGTGATCGAGATCGCCGCCCTCAGCCTCTTCGACCTGAAGGTCCGGCTGTCTGGCTTCAGCCTCGTGTTCCTGTCCATGGCGGTCGGCACCTCCTGGCACTGGTTGATGGTCCGCGGGATGGAATCCCGCATCCACCGGGCCGAGGCCGAGGTGGAGGTGTGGCGTAGCCTGGTCCCGGGCACCGCCTTCCGCACCGACCGCCCCTCCCCCATGCTGGAGAAGGCCTTCGGGGGCTCCTGGACAGAGCTGCTCAAGGCCGCGCCGGAAGAGAGGCTGATCGGTCTGGATGGCACCGCCTACCGGGTGCACAGCAGGATCCTCCACCACCAGGAGCGGATCGGCTGGTTTGAGCGCGATGAGGAGACGCAACCCGGCCACCGGGGCTTCCTGTCCGGCTGGACGATGGGTCTGGGCATGGAAGAGGGCGCTGAGCGGGACCGGATCGAATCGCTCCTCCGCGCCTGGGGAGGCGAGGTGCAGGCCTGGGGCACGGTGCCACCGAGGGAGGGGCCCTACCCCAGCCTGCTGTTATGGGGCCGAGAGCCCAGCATCCTGTCCGTCTGGCGGGAGGATGACCTGGCCCGGAGGCGGCCCCGGTGGATCCAGATCGGTGGCCCCACCACCGAAGGTCCCCATGCCCGCCTGGAGCTGCGGCCCCCGGAGGATGCCCTGCGGGCCACCCTCGAGCGCATCCTGTCCCGGCACTGAAACCGGCGTTGAACCTGTGGCACTTGCCGCAAGCCGCTGCATCCGTCGGAGAATGGGGGCATGAGCTTCGCCCATCTCCACCTGCATACCGAGCACTCCCTCCTCGACGGCCTCACGCGCATTCCCGACCTCGTGAAGAAGTGCCGGGCCTCGGGCATGCCCGCGGTGGCCGTCACCGACCACGGGAACATGTTCGGGATGATGAAGCTCTTCGACGCCTGCGAGAAAACGAAGGACGCCGAGGGCAACTGGGCCGTGAAGCCCATCCTGGGCTGCGAGGTCTACGTCGCCCCCAAGACCCGCTTCGACAAGAAGCTCGAGGCCAAGAACGCCACGGGCGAGGAGGGCCTGGAGGACTGCGTGGATCCCAGTGGCTCGCGCGATGCGGGCTACCACCTCGTCCTACTGGCCAAGAACCCCGTGGGGTTCGCGAACCTCTCCAAGCTGGTGTCCGCGGGCTTCACCGAGGGCTTCTACTACAAGCCGCGCATCGACAAGGACATCCTGCGGGAACACAGCGAGGGTCTCATCGCGCTGTCCGCCTGCCTGGGCGGCGAAGTGCAGGCGCGCATCCTGCAGAACCGCCTGGACCAGGCCGAGCGCGTCGCCCGCGACTTCCGCGACATCTTCGGCGAGGACTTCTACCTGGAGATCCAGGACCAGGGCTTCGACAAGGAGAAGGAGATCATCCCCTTCCAGCAGGAGCTGGCCGCGAAGCTCGGCATCCCCCTGGTGGCCACCAACGACGCCCACTACCTCAACCATGCGGACGCCGACCTGCACGACACCCTGCTCTGCATCGGCACGAAAACCACCAAGGCGAAGGAGAAGCGCATGCGCTTCTCCACGGACCAGTTCTTCGTGAAGACGCCCGAGGAGATGCGGTCGGTCTTCCCCGATCATCCGGAGTACCTGGAGCGGACTCTGGAGATCGCCGCCAAGGTGGACCTGTTCCCCATCACCCGGAAGCCCGTCACGCCGCGCTTCCCCGTGCCCGAGGGCTACGACCTGGACTCCTACTTCGTGCACATTGCCAAGGAGACCTTCGAGCAGCGGCTGGCCGACTGCCGGCCCCTCTGGCAGCAGGGTGCCCTCAAGCACGCGGAGGAGAAATACCGCGAGCGCCTGGCCTTCGAGCTGGACATGATCCTGAAGATGGGCTTTCCCGGCTACTTCCTGCTGGTCTGGGACTTCATCCGCAAGGCCCGGGAGATGGGCGTGCCCGTGGGCCCCGGCCGCGGCTCCGCGGCGGGCAGCATCGTGGCCTGGTCCATGATGATCACCGACATCGACCCCATGCAGTACGACCTGCTCTTCGAGCGCTTCCTCAACCCCGAGCGCGTGTCCATGCCCGACGTGGACATCGACTTCTGCCGGGACGGCCGCCAGCGCGTCATCGACTACGTCACCGAGAAGTACGGCCAGGACAAGGTGAGCAACATCATCACCATCAACCAGCTCAAGACCAAGGCCGTCATCAAGGACGTGGCCCGGGTCTTCGAGAAGGACTTCGCCTTCGCCAACAACCTGACGAAGCTGGTGCCCCAGGAACCCGGCAAGCCCATGACCATCGGCGAGGCGCTGGAGAAGAGCGACAAGCTGCGGGAGCTGTACGAGTCCGATCCCGAGGTGAAGAACATCCTGGACATCTCGGCCCGACTCGAGGGCCTGTCCCGCAACACCGGCGTCCACGCGGCGGGGGTCATCATCGCCCCGGACGAGCTCACGCAGTTCGCGCCGCTGAGTGTGGATAAGGACAAGAAGGTGATGGTGCAGTACACCATGGTGGAGGCCGAGCGCGCGGGCCTCCTGAAGATGGACTTCCTGGGCCTGGAGACGCTCACGCAGATCGCGAAGACCCAGGAGGTCATCGCCCGGCGCCACGGCCAGCCCAAGGACATGACCACCATCCGCGCCTTCGACGACAAGAAGACCTTCGAGCTCTTCGCCGCCGGCGACACCGATGGCGTGTTCCAGTTCGAATCCGGCGGCATGAAGCAGCTGCTGCGCCAACTGGGCCCGGATCGCTTCGACGACCTCATCGCGCTGAACGCCCTCTTCCGCCCCGGCCCCCTGGGCGCGGGCATGGGCACCACGTACGTGGAGCGCCGCCACGGCCGCGAGCCAGTCACCTACATGTTCCCGGATCTGGAGCCGATCCTGTCGCCCACCTACGGCGTGATCCTCTACCAGGAGCAGGTCATGCAGATCGCCAGCCTCATCGCCGGGTACACCCTGGGCGAGGCCGACATGCTGCGCCGGGCCATGGGCAAGAAGGACAAGGAGAAGATGGCCAAGGAGAAGACCAAGTTCATCGAACAGGGCGCGGCGCGAAAATACGACAAGGCCAAGGTCGCCGAGCTCTTCGACCTCATCGAGTTCTTCGCGGGCTACGGCTTCAACAAGAGCCACAGCGCGGCCTACGCCATGGTGGCCTACGAGACCGCCTACCTGAAGGCCAACTACCCGGTGGAGTTCATGGCGGGCCTGCTCTCCACCAAGTCCGGCCGCACGGATGACGTGGCCAAGTACGTGCAGAACTGCCGCGAGCGGGGCATCGAGGTGCTGGGCCCCGACATCAACGAGTCCACCCTGGATTTCACGGCCACGGGGGATCTGCAGATCCGGTTCGGATTCGCCGCGGTGAAGGGACTGGGGGATGCCGCGCTGCAGGCCATCCTGGAGGCGCGGAAGGCTGAGGGCCGCTTCAAGGACCTCTTCCACGCGCTGAAGAGCACCGATCTCCAGAAGGCCAACCGCAAGGTGTGGGAGTCCCTCATCAAGGCGGGCGCCTTCGACAGCCTTGAGCCCAACCGCGCCGCCCTGCTGCAGGGCCTGCCGGACGCGGTCTCCGCCGCCTCCCGGGGCACCGGGGACACCGGCATGACCAGCCTCTTCGACGATGCCGAGATGGCCACGCTGAGCGAGGACTGGCGGGTGCCCGAGAACATCGAGCCCTGGGACCGCAAGACCCGGCTGGCCGCCGAGCGCGAGGTGCTGGGCCTCTTCGTGAGCGGCCATCCCCTGGAGGAGTTCGCCGACGCCATCCAGGTCCACACCCATGGCACCCTGGCGAAGATCGTAGAGGATGCCACCTCGGGCCGCCTGCGGGACCGCAACGAGGTCACCCTCGGCGCCATGGTCTCCACCGTGGCCTTCAAGACCAACCAGAAGGGCGAGCCCTGGGCCATCCTCCAGGTGGAGGACACCACCGGGAAGATGGAAGTCCTCCTCATGGCCAGCAAGTGGGATCCCCTCACCAAGAAATCCACCCTGAAGCCCTTCGAGCGCTACCGCCACTTCGCCGTGCCCGAGGCCATGCTGCGCATCACGGGCGAGCTGCGGGTCGAGACCATCCAGGCCAACGGGAATGGCGGCACTGAAGGCGAGGAGGACGAGGAGCAGACCGTGGTGAAGGTCTTCGCCACCCTGCTGGAGCCCCTGGAGGGCTTCCAGGGCCTGGGCTTCACCGGGGCCCTGGTGCGGCTGCCCCCGGGCGAGTGCCCGCCCCGCCTGGCGCCCCCCTGGCGACCCCGATCCTTCGGCGACCACGAGGGGCGAGGCTGGCCCGTGACCTTCGCCTGAATGCACGGCCCGAAGGAGGGGTGGTGGCGCGGGTCCGGGCACAAGGGCCGCGACGCCGTAGCCGCGCCTGGAGGCGCGGCGGCAGGCCCGAAGGAGAAGGTGCCCGGCGCGAACGCGGCCGCGCCCTGACCTGGACCTACTGAAGTATCCTCATTCGCATGAAGAAACCCCCTGCCGCGCCCCAGCCTGACCTCCACGCCGTGGTCGAAGCCCTGGCTGAGGCCAGCACGGCTCTCACCGAGATGCCCCTGGGCCGCCGGGAGTTCCCTTCCCGGACGGCCGTGGCGGCCCTCGTGGAGGACCTGCGGGCCCTGCTCTTCCCGGGCTATTTCGGCGCTTCGGAGCTCACCCTCGACACGCTGCGCTACCACCTGGGCGCCCGCATGGACCGGGTGCTGCACAGCCTCTGCGACCAGATCCAGCGGGGCCTGATGGCCTCGGATCCGGCCTGCACCAGCTGCGGGGACCGCGCCAAGGGCATGGCCCTGGCCTTCCTGGCGAAGCTGCCCGAGGTGCGCCACCTGCTGGCCACGGACATCCAGGCGGGCTTCGAGGGCGATCCCGCGGCCACCAGCCCCGAGGAGGTGCTCTTCTCCTACCCCGGCCTCCTGGCGGTGGCCAGCCAGCGCCTGGCCCACGAGCTGCTGAAGCTGGGCGTGCCCCTGCTGCCCCGCATGATCACCGAGCACGCCCACAGCCTCACCGGCATCGACATCCACCCCGGCGCCCGGATCGGCGAGCGCTTCTTCATCGACCACGGCACGGGCGTGGTCATCGGCGAGACCTGCGTCATCGGCCGCAACGTGCGCATCTACCAGGGCGTGACCCTGGGCGCCAAGAGCTTCCCGCTGGATGCGGAGGGCCACCCGGTCAAGGGCGTCCCCCGCCATCCGGTGGTGGAGGATGACGTGATCATCTACTCCAATGCCACCGTGCTGGGCCGCATCACCCTCGGCAGGGGCTCGGCCATCGGCGGCAACGTGTGGCTCACCCGCAGCGTGCCCCCCGGCAGTGTCATCACCCAGGCCAACGAGAAGGACGGGATGCCCTCATGAGTCTTGTGCTGCGCTTCGTCTTCTCGGCCATCGGCCTGCTGGTGGCCTGCTCCTTCGTGCCCGGCCTGGGCCACGGCTCCTTCCTCGACCTGCTCATCGTGGCCGTGATCCTGGCGGCTCTGAACACCACCGTGGGCAGCTTCCTGAAGGTGATCGCCATCGTGCCCATGGCCTGCTCCTTCGGCTGCTTCAGCCTGGTGATCAACGGCCTGGTCTTCTGGCTGGCCGGGACGCTGTCGGCCAAGCTGGGCCTGACCTTCACCGTGAGCGGCTTCTGGGCGGGCTTCTTCGGCGCCCTGGTGGCCAGCGTCGTCGCCTCGGTCCTCGGCGCCATCTTCATCCCCAAGGACCGGCAGCGCCCCCAGGGCCCGGCGCCTTCGATCAAGGTTGTGAACTGACCCCGGACTGCCCCAGGAGCCCACGCACTGCGGCCTCCGTGGCCTGCAGGAGCGCCTCGGCGCTGGAGTAGTCCTCAGGATGCAGGGGCCGACCCACCATGATCCGGTAGGTGCCAGCCCGCACTCGCCAACCACCCCTGGGCAGGATGTCCACGCCGCCCTGAATGGCGAAGGGGACCATGGGCACCCCCGTCTCCATGGCCAGGGTGAAGATCCCCTTCTTGAAGGGCAGCAGGCTCCCGTCGAAACTGCGCGTGCCTTCCGGGAAGGCGGCGATGGACTGGCCGCCTCGGATGCGACGGGCGGCAGACCGCAGGCTCTCCAGGGCCGTCTCCCGGCGGCTGCGGTCGATGAAGATGAAGCCCGCCAGCCAGATCACCCAGCCCAGGAAGGGTACCCGGGCCAGCTCCCGCTTGGCGATGAAAACGGGTCTGCCAGGCAGGGTGGAGATGACCAGGGGTGGGTCCAGCAGGGACGTGTGGTTGCCCGCGAAGATGACGGACTGCGCCCCCTCCCGGATCGCCGCCGGCAGATCCTCCCAGCCTTCCAGCTCCCGGCGGATGCCGAAGGCCCAGGCCGTGGCCCGGATGTAGCGCGGGGCCACCGCCCAGAAGGCGCCCGGTCCCCCCAGGAAGGGCGCCAGCAGGAAGCAGAGCACCACCGCGAGAGCCAGGGCCAGGGAACCGGCGCCCCAGACGAGCAGGGGCCGCAGGAGAGAGCGGTGCACCATGATCCTACTGGGGCGGCAGCAGGACCGCGTCCTTGAGGTAAACCGGGAACTGCGGAATGTCCCCCATGCCCCGGCGCCACTCGGTCCGCACCTTGGCGATCTTGTCCACGGCCTCCATGCCCGAGACCACGCGGCCGAAGGCGCAGTAGCCGAAGCCCTCCTCGCTGAAGCCGTGGGGATCCAGGCTGGGGTTGTCCACGAGGTTGATGTAGAACTGGGACGAGGCGCTGTGGGGATTCGCGGTGCGGGCCATGGCGATGGTGCCGCGAGCGTTCTTCAGGCCCGCCTTGAAGGTGGAGCCCACCTCGTTGAGGATCGGATCCCGGGTGGGCTTCTCCACGAGGGTGTCCAGCATGCCCCCGCCCTGGATCATGAAGCCGTCGATGACGCGGTGGAAGATGGTGCCCCTGTAGAAGCCGTCCTTCACGTACTGCAGGAAGTTCGCCACGGTCTTCGGCGCCAGCCCCGGTTCCAGCTCCACCACGATGGGTCCATAGCTGGTGAGCAGCTGCACCCGCGGCTTGGTCGCGGGGGCGGGCGTCGGGGCTGGCTGGGGAGCCGGTGCCTGGGCCGCCAGGGGGAGGGCGAGGGCCAGAGCGACGAGAGCGGATCGGATCACGGGGACTCCTGCGGGGGACACTTCATTCTGCCGCGAAAGAGCCAGAAGCTCCCGGTATCGTGAAACATGCCCTTTCTCGACCTACCACCCTGGCTGCTGTCCCTGCTGCTGGCGCCCTTCGGCCTGGTGCTGGGTTCCTTCGGCAATGTGCTGATCCACCGCCTGCCCCAGGAGGAGCCCGCCGACCGGAACGTGGTCACCAAGGCCAGCCACTGTCCCGGCTGCAAGGCGGAGATCAAGCCCTGGCACAACGTGCCCCTGCTGGGCTGGCTGTGGCTGCGCGGCAAGTGCGCGGCCTGCGGCTGGAAGATCCCCGGGCGCTACCCGCTGGTGGAGCTGCTGGCCGGGCTGCTGTTCGCCGCCTCGCCCTGGCTCTTCCCCTTCGGCACCCTGATCTGGTTCAAGGGCCTGGTCTGCGGGTTCGCGCTGATCGTGCTGTTCTTCACGGACTTCACCGAGATGATGCTGCCGGATGTGCTGCAGTTTCCCCTCATGGCCCTGGGCGTGCTCCTCACCCTGCCCCAGGTCCTGCGCCCCGAAGCCCTCGTGCAGATCTGGACGGGCGGCGGGAGCCTCATCCAGACCCTCGCCTTCCACAACGGCCTGCAGCCGGCCCCCGCCTGGCACGGCTTCGAGCCGGCGGTCACCTGGCAGGCCAGCCTCATCGGCCTGGCCGTGGGCTACGGCGTGCCCGCCCTCATGAACCAGGTCTACAAGGCCATCCGCAAGACCGATGGCCTGGGCATGGGCGACTTCAAGATGCTCGCCTGGCTGGGCGCCTTCTGGGGCTGGGCCCCCATGCTGGGCATCCTCTTCCTGGGCGCGGGCCTGGGGGCCGCCGTGGGCGTGCCCCTCATGCTCCTGCGGAAGGGCGATGGCCAGACCATGCTGCCCTTCGGCTGCTTCCTGGCCCTCGCCACGCCCATCGTGGTGTTCTTCGGGCGGGCGCTGTGGCTGGGCTACCTGGGGTGGATAGGGTAGCTCGGCCCGAAGCCAACCCTTCGGGATCCCATCGCACTGGACTAGGCCTGGCCAGTGAGCACTGGGGCTCTGGGTGGGGCGTGCAGCCTCCGTCTGGAAGGCCTCTGATCCCCACCGACTCCGGCCGAAAGCCGCGGAGGTTCACGCCCCGACCAAGCCCAATTGGCCGGGGAGGGTGCCCCCGAGGGATGCCTGTTCCCGACAGGAGGGGCCTTGGACTGCCCCTGCATCCCTTCTTGCACTGTGCTAAAAAGGACGAGAGGGTAGGCATACCCTGGCCCCGGAGTCATCATGCCTTTCTGTTCCCGCTCTCTGCTGGTGATCTGTGCCACGGTCCTGCCCCTCGCTGCGCAGCTCGAGCACACCCGCGCCCAGGTGGATCCAGGCATTCCGGGCTACCGGCCCGGAACGACCATCACCGAGATGGTGACGGCGGTCGGTTCCGATCCTCTGGCCCAGCTCTGCGACGAATGGAACCTCGGTTTCCGGAAATTCAACCCTTCCGCCAACCTGAAGTTCACCCCCTCGACCACCCCGCCCGCGGTCAAGGCCTTCGTGGAGGGCGCGGCGGACCTGGCCTTCCTGGCGCGGGAAATGACCCCACCGGAGCTGAAGGCCTTCGAGGCCAAACATGGCTATGCTCCGATCCGGATCCCCCTCTGCATCGATGCCACCATCGTCTTCGTGAACCGGAGCAACCCCCTGAAGAAGATCTCCATGGGGGAGCTGGACGCCATCTACGGCACCAAGCGGCTGGGGGGCGCCAAGGAGGAGCTCAGGACCTGGGGTGACCTGGGCCTGAGGGGCGAATGGAAGGGCCGGACCATCACCCCCTACAGCCGCGACAAGACCACCGCCATCGCCCAGCTGTTCCGGGAGCAGGTCCTGCTGAAGGGCGAGGCCAAGCCCACCATCGTGGAGTGCATCGATGCCAATAGCGTGGCGGAATCCGTGATCACGGACGCCGGTGCCATCGGCTACGCGCCCATCGTGGCCTGGTATGCCAGCAACCGGGTCCTGCCGGTGATCCCCTACCAGTCGGAGGAGGCGGTAGCCCCCACCCAGGAGGCCGTCCTGGCGGGCAAGTACCCCATGACCCGCCTCAACTACCTCTATGTGAACCGGGCGCCGGGCAAGCCCCTGGCCCCGCCGGTCAAGGAGTTCGCCACCTTCGTCCTTTCCCGGGAGGGTCAGGCCTGCGTGGCCGCTTCCGGCCTGTTCCCCGCCCCCCCCGATCTGGTCAAGGCCGGGCTGAAGCGCCTCCAGTAGACCTTCGCCCGATGCCCGCCGGGAGGTTCCCCACAGCGGCGGCGCGGTGCGGTTCCTGGACTTCTTATAGCGGTGACTCAACGCCGGCTTGGGGTCATCAGTTCGTCGCCGCACCAGGCCAAATGGCGAGGACCTCGAGCCGCATCCGACCGGCTGGCCGCCGCCAGATTACTTCGTCGCCGGGCTGGGCATGGAGGAGGGCCTCCGCCAGGGGCGACACCCAGCTGACCTTCCCCTGCGCGGCGTCAGCCTCGTCCTCACCCACGATGCGGTAGGTCTCGATGCGGCCCCCCTCGTCCCGGACCTCCACGGTCATCCCGAAGCCGACCCGGTCCAGTGCCTGGGCCGCGGGGTCCACCCGGATGGCCCGCTGGAGCCGCCCCTCCACCCAGCGCAGGTCGCGCTGCACCGTGGCCAGTTCACGCGGATCTGCAAGCTTTCCGGCCTCGCGCAGGCGGTCGTGGTGAGCGGAGAGGCCCTCTGCCATTGCCTCCAGCTGTTTCAGACCGCCTGGCGTCACGTAGTTGGGGTGAGGGCTCTGGGGACGCTCGGGCACCTCCTCCGGGCGTCCCGCGTCATCCGGGTCCTTGACGAAGGCTCGATTCACCTGCCGCTCCCGGGCCGTTCCGCCTCACCCATGGGAGGGTGCAGACCCCGACCCCTGGCTCAGCTCCATCAGTACACCGCCGGTCTCCGCCGGGTGGATGAAGGCCACGCGGCAGCCGTGAGCACCTGACCGGGGAGCCTGGTCGATCATGCGCACGCCCTTGGCCAGCAGCTGGGTCACGGCGGCGTCGATGTCGTCCACTTCGAAGCAGACATGGTGGATGCCAGGTCCGCGCTTCGCGAGGAACTTGCCGACGGGGCCTTCGGGATCGGTGCTCTCCAGGTATTCCAGGGTGCTCTCGCCCACGGGGAAGAAGGCCGTCTTCACCTTCTGCTCGGCCACTTCTTCCGTGTGCTCAGGGGCCATGTCGAAAAGCCGCGCCATGCGGGCCATGGCCTCGTCCAGGCCCGGAGCCGCGATGCCCAGGTGGTTGATGCGGAGCAGCTGCATGGGGCCTCCCAGGGCCATTGTAAGGGCGGAGGCTGGCGGTGCGAGTCTCCGGTCTCTGGCCTTACAGCGTCGTGTGCTTGCCGCTGCTCCGGGGGAAGACCTCCTTCGCGCAGTCGGGGCAGATGCCATGGGTGAACTCGGCCTCGGTGTGCTCGTTCAGGTAGGCCTCGAGCTGGTTCCAGTAGCCCTTGTCGTCCCTGATCTTCTTGCAGTGGCTGCAGATGGGGAGCATGCCACCGAGGGTCTTCACCTCCGCGAGCAGGCGCTCCAGGTGCTCGTGGGCCGCCCGCTGGCGCAGCCAGGTGCGGCGCAGGAGCAGGAAGACCACCAGGGTCAGGCAGAGGAACAGGGCCGCTTCACCGAATTCCCGGTAGACCTCGCGCCACCAGCCCCTCAGGTAGTCCTGCTCGGCCAGGCCCACCACCAGGTAGTAGGGCCAGCCCTGGACCCGGCGTACCGAGAATGTGCGCTGGACCTGATCGAAGGGCGTGAGTGCCCGGTAGATCCCCGCCTGCCTGCCGGACTGGGCAAAGGCGCGGAATTCCCGGGAGACGACTTGCGACCCCACGGCCGTTCCCGCGGGCACCGGCTCGGGATACCGGGCCACCAGGCCGAGATCCAGGTCGCGCAGCGCCACGGAGCCACGAGATCCCACATCCAGGGCCGAGAAGGCCTTCTGGAGGTCGCCCAGGGCGATCACCCCGATGGCCATCCCGGCAAACCGATGGTCCGGGTGCTCCAGACGGCGGGCCACGATGACCACCCAACTCCCCGTGAGCCTGCCCACTAGAGGTTTCGAGACCACCACCCCGGCACCAGGGTCGTCGCGAAGCTTGATGAAATGCTCGCGGTCCGCCGAGCTGACCCGGGTCTTTGCCTCCTGGCCGCTGCCGTGGTCGATCACGCCCTCGGCGTTGGCGGTGCGCAGCGCCAGCAGGCTCGGCACCCGCGCATGCTGGCGTTGGATGAAGGCATCCAGATCCTGGGCGTTGGCCTTCGGATCGGCCAGGCGGCGCTCGACCTCGTCCTTCACCGCCGACACGGCCAAGTCGGCTTTGCCGAGGGTGTCGGCCACATAGTGGTCCAGCACCAGGCTCAGGTTCTGGGCCGTGGCGATGGCCCGCTCCTGATGGTTCCGCAGGCTGGTGCGAACAGAGACGGCGGCCATGACCACGACGAAGAGGTTCAAGACCAGGAACCCCGCACCCAGCCGGACCATGCGGGGCCTGGGTGCGCGGGTCGTGCCGTGGGAGTCGGGGGCGGTGGTCATGGGTCCCTGGCGGGGAGTCCTGGAGATCCTATCCCCTCCTTCCAGGATGGCCGCTGAGGCCGCCCTGAATCGAGGGTCAGTGCTGGCAGGCGGGCGCCATGCCCAGGCTGACGCGGCCGTCGGCCACCGACACCTTGCCCTTGCTGCCCAGGAAGGCGATGACGCCGTCGAAGTCGAAGCTGTCGCCGTGACAGTTGCAGTAGATCGCCCTCTTGCCATGGACCGCCTCGGAAGCGGCGCGGAGCTCCTCCAAGGTGCAGGTCCCGCCCTTTTCCACCAGCAGGCTCAGCAGGTCGTGGCCATAGAGGGGTTCGGACATGGGAGCTCCCGTTCAGGAGCCGTGGCTCCTAAACTCATTCTAGCGTCCGGACCGGTGATCCCGGTCACGACACCAAGGACAGCGCCACTTCCCGAATGAGGGGCTCGGGGCTGAGGTTCCGGGGCAGGTGCCGCAGGGCCTGGAGGACCGCCTCCTGAGGCGCCTTCAGGTTCCGTTCGGGGGTCGCCAGGGCCGCCAGCTCCTCCCGCCAGGGCGCCAGGGCCGGGGTTTCTCCGGCACGGATCCGGGCCAGGTCGGCCAGCAGGCGCAGCAGCAGTTCCAGGGGCTGCCGCAGCTGCTCGCCCTGGGCCAGGGCGGATTCCTTCTCGGGCAGCAGGGGCCCAGAGGCCTCGCCGAAGGAACGGCCGGCCAGCAGGGAGAGCCAGGCCTCCACCTGGGCCTCGGCGCGGCGGAAGGCGGCCTCGTCCAGGTGCCTCAGGCTGCCCTCCCCCAGGGCCAGCCAGCGGTCGTGGTCCGCCTCCCGCCAGCCGTGCCGCTGGGCCACGGTCCAGGCCTCGCGGGGGGCCAGGGGGGCGAAGGGGATGCGCTCGCAGCGGCTGCGGATGGTCTGCAGCAGCGCCTCGGGACGGTGGGTGACCAGGATGAAGTGGGTGTCCTGGGGCGGCTCCTCCAGAGTCTTGAGCAGGATGTTGCCGCTGGACTCGTTGAGGCGGTGCGCCTCCTCCACCAGGATCCAGCGGTGGCAGCCCATGGCCGGGGCCAGGGCGGCCCACTCGATGACTCCGCGGCTGAAGCGGGGCTGGTTGTTGGAATCGAGGCCCTCGCGGATCTGATCGATGCGGATGACGCCCGCCTTGCCCTCCGGCGCGATGCGCAGCAGGTTGGGCAGCTCGAAGGGCAGGTCCTCCCCCTGGAACATCCGGCAGCCCTCGCACTGGCCGCAGGCGCTGCGCCGGAGGCAGAGCTCGCGCTGGGCCAGCTCCAGGGCCACGCGGCGCTTGCCGATGCCCTCGGGGCCCGTGAAGAGCAGCGAGCCGCGGATGCGCCCGCCCTGCAGCCGCTGGAGCAGGCGCTCGCGGACGGGCTGGTGGCCGGCGATGTCGGGCGAGTACATCAGTCGACCCCGAACCCGGCGTTGCGCAGAAGGGGCGCCACCCGCAGCCAGATGGCGGCCTCCACCTGATCCACCGGATCCCGCGCCGGGATGAGGGCCACGCGGTTGGGATGGTTCTGGGCGATGGCAAGGAAGCGGTTCCGCACGCGCCGGTGGAACTCCAGCTCGGCCTCGTCGAAGCGCGTCTCCGAGAACTCGGTGCCCAGGGAGAGGTTGCGCACCTCGACCCGCTGCAGCGACACCTCGGGATCCATGTCCAGCATCACGGTGAGGTGGGGCTTGAGGCCCCGCAGCACCAGGTCGCTGAGGCGATCCAGGGAGGACTCCGCCACGCCGCTGGCGCCCTGGTAGGCGCGGGTGGAATCCTCGAAGCGGTCCACCAGGACGACCTTCCCCGCCGCCAGCGCTGGCCGGATCACGGTCTCCAGGTGCTGGGCCCGATCCGCGTAGAACAGCAGCAGCTCTGCCTCCGCGCACCAGGTCTCCCCGCTGCCGTGGGGCTCGAGCAGCAGGCGCCGGATCTCCCGGCCCAGGGCCGTGCCGCCGGGCTCCTTCGTCACCACCAGAGGCAGGCCCAGGCGGCGCAGGCGCTCCGACAGGTGGAGCAGCTGGGTGGACTTGCCAGACCCCTCCACGCCCTCGATGGTGATGAACACGCCCTGCACGGTGCCTCCGTGGTTTGAGGATACCCGGCCCCGCTGGACGCCAAACCCCGGCTCAGTGCTATCCTGCTCGAAACGCCAGGAGTGACCGGTGGCCGAAGCGATCCATTGCCCGAGCTGCACCACCCGCTACCGCCTTCGCCCCGAGCGGCTGAAGCCGGCCATCCGCCGGGCAAAATGCCTCTCCTGCGGCGGCGTGTTCCCAGTGGGCGACGTGGTCCAGCGGCTGCTGGCCCTGCCCGTCGAGGCGGTGCAGGCCGAGCCCATGCCCGAGGTCATCGAGTCGGTCCACCTGGACGAACCGCCACCCGCCGAGGTCCTGCCCCCCTCCCTCACCCTGGGTGACCTGGATGTGGAGGACGAGGAGATCCTGGAAAAGACCCTCGTGGCAGTTCCCGAATCGCTGCCGGAGGCCAAGGCCGAACCCGCCCCCGCCTTCCCGCCCGAGATCACCGAGACCACCCTCTCGGGTTACACCTCCGCCCGGGATGCCATCGAGAAGCTCTTCGGCGCCGCTCCCGCCGCCAGCGGCTTGAAGGTGAACCAGGACTCCCATGCCATGGACATGGAAGCGGCCCTGTCCGCCCTGGACACCACGCTCGGGCCCACCCCCGGCACGGAGACCCATGGCGACAGCCCCACGGCTTCCGGGCTGACGGAAGAGGATCTGGCCGGTCCCTCGACTTCGACCATGCGCCTCACCCAGGAGGACATGCAGGCCATCATCGCCTCCGCCTCGGCGCCAGCGGCGGCGGAACCCACGGTGGCACTGCGCGCCTCGGACCTGGCCTCGACGCTCGAACCCCGCAGGGACGCGGTGGGAACGGTGCCCGTTCCCCGCTCCTTCGCCCCGCTCTCCGAATCCACCGACGCGGGCGCCGAGCTGCTGCGCCTGAAGATCGGCGAGGACATCTACGGTGGACTCACCATGCCCCAGCTGATGGCCTGGGTGGAGGAAGGCCGCATCCTCGAGAACCACCTCGTGGCTCGGCAGCACAGCGAGAACTGGCTGGAGGCCCACAAGGTGCCCGGCCTGCGGCCGGTCTTCGAGCGCCTTCGCCGCGAACGCAGCCAGGGCGCCCCCAGCCTGGATTCGGGCATCGGGGATTCCTCCTCCAAGAAGAGCCTCTTCGGCGGCCTGTTCGGAAAGAACTGACATGCAGATGCTCCTCCTCATCGCCGCCCTGGGCCTGGCCCAGGAACCACCCCTGCAGATCCCCCCTCCGGTCGCAGAAGCTCCTGTGCAGGCCCCCGCGCGCCCGCGCCGCCTCCAGCTCCTGTCCCGGCTCCGAACGCCACGCCCGTGGCGCCCGCCACCGCCGTCCCATCCGCGCCCCTGTCCTTCTTCTCCGAGACGTTCCCCTTCGCCTGGGATCGCATCATCCCCCTGTCGATCAATCTGGATGGGCTGAAGGTCAGCAGCATCTTCTTCAACAAGCGCGTCGTCCAACCCGGCTTCTTCAACCTCCTGAAGGGTGCCGAGTTCGGCACGCGGGCCCAGGTCGAGGTCACGAACACCGGGAAGTACCCGAAGGTGCCGGGCTTCGCGGTGGCCGTGGTGGACAAGGAGGGACGCCTGATCGGCGTGGCCTCCGGCGGCACGAAGGTCGGTACCATCAAGCCCGGCGAGACCGAGACCTTCGACCTCAACTTCACCCAGGTGAAGGAGCGCCTCGCCACGGGCGACAAGTTCTTCCTGGCCATCGAACTGCGGAATTAGGCCGCCAAGGGCGTATGGCCAGTCCGGGCCCAAGAAAGCATTGGGTCAAGCCGAGGACGGCTCCGCCGACCGAGGCGCGGGGGTCCGGGGGTGTGCGCACAGCGCGGAACCCCCGGATGAGGTCAATTCGCTTCCTGCTCGTGGTAGTGAGCCAGGAGCTCTGAAGGGGTCACGGTGGCGGTGCCCACCTTGGCCACCACCACGCCGGCGGCGGCGTTGGCGAGCATGGCGGCTTCGCGCCAGTCGGCACCCGCAGCGACGGCGGCGCTGAAGGCGGCGATGACGGTGTCGCCGGCGCCGCTCACATCGAAGACCTCACGGGCCTCGGTGGGGATCATCCAGGGCGCCGCATGCTCCCCCTCGGCCGAGAACAGGGCCATGCCCCGCTCGCTGCGGGTCACCAGCAGACCCTTCAGGTCCAGCTCGGCCATGAGCGCCCGCCCTGCGATGGTCACCTCCATGTCCGACCTCGCCTCGCGCGTGGTCAGCTCCGAAGCCTCCTTGGTGTTGGGCGTCATCAGGGTCGCCCCGCGATACAGGGCCTTGTGGGCCGGCTTGGGATCCACGATCCAGGGGATGTCCCGCGCGGCGCACAGGGCGCGGACCGTGTCCATCACCGGCACGTTGATGGTGCCCTTGGCGTAGTCCGAGACGATCAGGGCCGAAGCCGAACTCAGCGCCCGCTCCAGCCGGTCCTTGAGCCCCAGGAGCACCGCGGCATCGGGCAGGCCCGGGTCCTCCCGGTCGATGCGGAGCATCTGCTGCTGCTGCCCGATGACACGGGTCTTGATGATGGTGGGACGGGAGGTGTCCAGCACCAACCCTGAGATGGAGACCCCAAGGCCCGTCAGCAGGCCCAGCACCCGGTCCCCCGCCGCATCCTTCTGCAGCGTCCCGATGAGCAGCGGTTCCGTCCCCAGGGCCTTGAGGTTGGCCGCCACGTTGGCCGCGCCGCCCAGCACCGCCCGCTCGCGCAGCACCCGGACGACGGGCACTGGCGCCTCGGGCGAGATGCGGTTCACCTCGCCGAACAGGTACTCGTCCAGCATCACGTCGCCCAGCACGGCCACCTTGCGGCCTTCCATGCGCTGGAGCAGGGACTCGGCCTGGGCGCGGTCCAACCTCATGGCTGCACCTCCACCGGACGCACGCTGTACGTGCTCCTGCTCGCACGGCTCGCAGCGTTGGAGCCGCCCTGTGCAGCCACCCTCCGGGCGGCAACGGCCGCTGGCCGTTCCGTGGCCCTCTGCTGCTGCTTCGGGCTCACTTGCCCACCTTCTTCGCCGCGTCGACCAGCATCACGGGGATGCCGTCCTCGATGGGATAGAGCAGGCCACACCCCAGGCAGTGCAGGCCTTCCGCCTCTTCCGCCAGGTCGCCATGGCAGGCCGGGCAGCAGAGGATCTCGAGAAGGCGGGGATCGAGGGACATGGAGGCTAGCTTATCGGAATTGGCCGGCCATCGTGATGGGGGCCCGTCGAGCCCGGGGAAAGGTCCCAGGAGCTCAGAAGGCTTTGGCGATGGTGAAGGTCACGCGGTCCTTGCCAATGTTCCGGCCCAGGGCGTTCCGGTAGCCGCCGTCCTTGGTGTCGGCGTTCGTTCCAGCCAGGGTGAGCACGAGGCCCTTGACCTCCTTGCTGATCCCCAGCTTGTAGTCCGTGTAGTCCAGCAGATCATTGAGGGCCGCATCGCTGGTTTTGTAGGTGGTCTTGCCGCCGTGGGCCAGTACCGAGTACCCGCTCGCGCCCAGGGGAACGGTGAGGCTCAGGTCCAGGTAGGTGGAGCCTTCAGCCTGGGCGATGCCGAAGTTGCCTCCACTGACCACCCGCGAGTACTTGAGGCTGGCCCAGCGAAAGCTGAGCCCCAGGTAGGCCTCCGTGGTGTTCGGGTTGTAGCCGGGAAGGCTCTTGTAGTCGCCGGGGTAGAGGTAGCGGTAGGCCCCGAGGTCCAGTGTCCAGTCCTTGGCGAAGCCCCACTTGTAGCCGCCGAACAGGTCCACCTCCACGGGGGCGGAGACGGGCCCGCTGGAGAACTGGTCCGTGATCCAGGAGATGTTGCTGAGGGCCGCACTCACGTAGAAACCCGTCGGGTGCACCAGGTCCAGCTCGGCCTGGACCGTGGGCCTGCCGTCGGTCTGGGTCAGGCCACGGAAGATGTACTGGGAGCCGATGGTGGTGGAGCCCGTGAGGGCGAAGCCCAGGATGGAAGGGGGGGCGGGCGGTGCCGGAGTGGCCGGAGCCTGGGCCAGCAGATGGGCGGCCAGGGCTGAGCTGAGGGGGAGGACTCGAAACAGATCCACTTGGGGACTCCATGGGTGGGTGCGTGAATGTGGAAGCGGGAGCGACGGGCAGAGCCTCCCCCACGGGGGGCGCCGCCAAGCAGCCGGGCCCCTGAGGCCTGATGGGACTTGGATTTCAGTGGTGGCGCATGGGCTCCGGAGTCAGGGCCTCGTTGTCGAGTTCGCCGGTCCGGATGCGGATGACCTGCTCCAGGGGGCGCACGAAGATCTTGCCGTCGCCGACCTCGCCGGTTCTCGCGGCATCCAGGATGGCCTTGACGGTGACCGCCACGAAGGGCTCCGAGACCGCGATCTCCAGCTGGATCTTCTCGTGGAACTCGTAGACCATCGGCGCTCCGCGGTAGGTCTCCAGGGCGATCTTCTCGCCGCCGTGGCCCGCCACGCGGAGGATCGTCATGCCGGTGACTTCGGCGGCGAAAAGGGCTGTCTTCACCTCTTCGAGCTTCTCCGGCCGGATGATGGCTGTGATGAGTCTCATGCCTTGCCTCCCATGGGTGCGGTGGTCGTCAGGGGCTTGGGGAGGATCATCACGGGCGTGTTCACCGTGGAGCCATCGCCCGGATAGGCCGGGGCCGATACCTCGTGGAAGTCGAGTCCCGCCATCTCCTGCTCAGGCGTGACGCGCATGCCGATCACCTTGTCCAGCACCTTGAAGAGCGCGAAGCTCGTGCTTCCCACCCAGAGGATGTTGGCGCCGATGCCGATGAGCTGGGCCACAAACTGCTTGCCATCTCCGTAGAACAAGCCGGTCACGCCAGAGGCGGCGCCGTTGAGGCCCTGGCCGTAGGTGCCATCGGCAAACAACCCGAGCGCGATGAGGCCCCAGGCGCCGTTGACGCCGTGGACCGCGATGGCGCCCACGGGATCATCGATCTTCAGGCTGTTCTCGATGAAGAGGGCGGCCGCGACCACCAGCACACCGGACACGGCGCCGATGAGGACCGCCACGGGTGCGGTCACGAAGGCGCAAGGCGCAGTGATGGCCACCATGCCGGCCAGCATGCCGTTGACGGCCATGGAGAGGTCAGGGGCGCCGAACTTCTTCAGGGTGTAGAGGTAGGCCAGGGCGGCGCCGGAAGCCGAGGCCAGCATGGTGTTCACGGCCACCACGGCGATGCGGAGGTCCGTGCCAGCCAGGGTGGAGCCGGCATTGAAGCCGAACCAGCCGAAGGCCAGGATGAAACAGCCCAGCACGCCCATGGGCAGGTTGTGGCCGGGGATGGCCTGGGCCTTGCCCTTGATGTACTTCCCGATGCGGGGGCCGAGGACGATGGCGCCGGTGAGGGCCATCACGCCGCCCGTGAGGTGGACCACGCCGGAACCCGCGAAGTCCACGTAGCCATGGCCGAGGCCAACCTTCGCCAGGGAGGCCAGCCAGCCACCGCCCCAGGCCCAGCAGCCGAAGACGGGGTAGATCAGGGCCGAGGCCACGAAGCCGTAGATGATGAAGGCTGACAGTTTCCACCGCTCGGCCATGGAGCCGGTGGGAATGGTGAGGGCCGTGTCCATGAACACCATCTGGAACAGGAACATGGCGAAGGCCGAGACATCATAGGCGACGCCCGTCAGGAAGAAGCCCTTGCCGCCGAACAGGCCCCAGACCTGGCCGCCGATGGTGGGGCCGATGAGCTTCGACATGCCTTCGGGGGCACTGAGGGCCGCGCCCATGGGCACCCCCGACCCACCCATCTGCAAGGCGTAACCCACGGCCCAGAAGCCCAGGATGCCTATGGCGTAGACCATGAAGTTCATCATCATGGTGTGGGCGGCGTTCTTGGCGCGGGTGAACCCCGCCTCCGCCAGTGCGAAGCCGGCCTGCATGAACATCACGAGAAAGCCCGCGAAGAGAACCCACACGAAGTTGAGCGCCACCCTGGTCTGGCCCACGGCCGCGCCCAGTTCCTGGATGGTCGGGGCTCCGGCGGTGGCGGCGGGGACATTCTGGATGCCGCCCGTGGCCCCACCATTCGGGTCGCCCGCGAAGAGCAGGGGCGTCATGGCCGCGAAGGCCACCGCCACTGCGACAAGCCTGTAGAGCTTCCGCCGGTCCATGAAAAGTCCTCCTACGCAGGTCAGTGGATCGGTGTGGCCTGAGCCCGGTGGGAATCCGTTGTTCCAGCCCAGGCCACGGTCGTGTGTGCTCCGATCCCGCCCTCCCAGTTCTCGGAGCCGACCATCGGCCCCTCTGCCTGATTCCTTTCGCAGGGAATGTGCCGGAACGGGGGCAAGCGCCAAAGTGGAATTCAAATGTTTATATGATTCAAATTAAAAAGAATAAATGACGACAGCAATGGTAAATCGAGTGTACAAAAATGTATACTTTCAAAAATTTATTAACAATTTTGTAATTTTATGAGCTGCGAAAGCGCTCCGGCTCCAGCCCGTACTTCTGCACCTTGTAGTTCAGGATGCGCTCCGTGGTCTGGAGCAGCCGGGCGGCGCGGGAGCGGTTGCCCCGTGCGGACTTCAGGGCGTCCTGCAGCAGGTCCCGCTCGAAGGCGGCCACGGCCTCGCCCAGGCCCGTGCCCGGCAGGGTCCCGGAGACTTCGGCGGTCTGGAGCGAGGGGGGCAGGTGGTGGGCGTGGATCACGCCCCCTTCGCAGACGAGGACGGCCCGCTCGATGGCGTTCTCCAGCTCGCGCACGTTGCCGGGCCAGTGGTAGGCCGCCAGCATGTCGATGGCCGAGGTGGAGATGCGGCGCACGTCCTTGCCCTGGGCCGCGGCGACCTTCTCCACGAAGTGGTCCGCCAGCAGGAGGATGTCCGCCTGGCGCTCCCGGAGCGGCGGCATGAACACCTCGAAGACCTGCAGGCGGTAGTAGAGGTCCTCGCGGAAGGTCCCGGCCTTCACGGCGGCTTCCAGATCCCGGTGCGTGGCGGCGAGAAGGCGCACGTCCACCTTCACGGGGCTCACCCCGCCCAGCCGCTCGAACTCCCGCTCCTGCAGCACCCGCAGCAGCTTCACCTGGGTGGCCGGGGACAGCTCTCCCACCTCGTCCAGGAACAGCGTGCCGCCGTGGGCCAGCTCGAAGCGCCCCTTCTTCTGGTGCCGGGCGTCCGTGAAAGCGCCGGGCTCATAGCCGAAGAGCTCGGACTCGATGAGGTTCTCGGGCAGGGCCCCGCAGCTGACCTTGATGAACGGCTTCTCGGCCCGCGGCGAGTTGTAGTGCAGGGCGTGGGCCACCAGCTCCTTGCCGGTGCCGGACTCGCCCCGGATGAGCACCGTGGTGCTGCTGGGCGCCGCCTGGGCCACGGCCTCATAGACCCGCTGCATGGCGTGGCTGTGCCCGATGAGGTGGCGCAGGTCGTAGCGCTCGCGCAGCTCCAGGCGCAATTGCTGGTTCTCCTCCACCAGCCGCTGCCGGTCGGCGGCCACCAGCCGCGCCACCTTCATGGCCAGGCCCACCATGGAGGCGGCGATCTGAAGCAGCTTGGTATCCCGGTCGAAGTCGCGGTGGCGGTCGTAGGGCACGGTGAGGCAGAGGGTCCCCGCCGCCTTCTGATCCAGGAAGATGGGCACGCAGAAGAAGGAGAGCTCCGTCTTCTTCCGCTTCTGCTCCCTGAGCACGCCGGTGCGGTCCAGGAACAGGGGTTCCTGGCTGGCCTGGGGCAGCACCACGGCCTTGCCGCTCACCAGGACGCGGCCGTTGATGCCCTCCCCGCCTTGTAGTGGGCCCGCTCCGCCGCCTGCCGGGACAGGCCCCGGGCCGCCTCGATGCGCAGCCCCTTCCCTTCATCATCGGCCAGGAGGATGGCCCCGTTCAGGGCCCCGAAGGCCTCCGACAGGATCTCCAGGGCCCTGGGCAGCGCCGAGCGGAGGTCCGAGGCAGCCAGGGCGTGGCTGAGCTCCAGCAGGGGTGAGAGCAGAAGGGCATCCTCCGAGGGGTTCATGGGGGCTCCAAAGGCAAGTTTTACAAAATTGTATCAAATTAATTTTAATATGACATTTTTGTATGGTCACAACAGGGGCCGCAGCCCGGGTGCCGATGCCCCGGAGCAGGGGTGCGGTGCAGGTGGCGCGCGCGGCGGGGGCTGCCCCCACCTTGACGCTCTCCCGCGCCTTGCCCCAGGATGAGTCACCCCCTGGAAACCCCATGTCCCACCGGTTCACCTATCCCTATTGGAGCCCCCGCGCGGATCGCGCGTGGCGCGGCCAGGGTCCTTCCTAACCTCCGGAACCTCCCACCGACCACCCCGATCCTCCCCAGGGATCGGGGTTTTTCGTTTCCCAGGAAAGCCGCGACCATGACCCACCAGGCCCTCGAAAACCTCAACATCGATGCCTTCGACCGGATGCCCTCGCCGGGCGAGGTCCATGCGGCCTTGCCCGTGCCGGATGCCGTGGCCGAAACCGTGGCCGCCGGCCGCCGCGACCTCCAGCGCATCCTGGCGCGGGAGGATCCCCGCCTCATGGTGGTGGTGGGCCCCTGCAGCATCCACGACCCCATGGCCGGGCTGGACTACGCCCGGCGGCTGAAGGCCCTGGCCGACGAGGTCTCCGACACCCTGCTGCTGGTCATGCGGGTCTACTTCGAGAAGCCCCGCACCTCCACGGGCTGGAAGGGCTTCGTGAACGATCCCCGCATGGACGACTCCTTCCACATCGAGGAGGGAGTCCGGAAGGCCCGGGAGTTCCTGCTCCGCATCGGCGAGCTGGGCCTGCCCGCCGGCACCGAGGCCCTGGATCCCATCACGCCCCAGTACCTGGGCGATCTCATCGCCTGGACGGCCATCGGCGCCCGGACCTCGGAGTCGCAGACCCACCGGGAGATGTCCAGCGGCCTCTCCACCCCCGTGGGCTTCAAGAACGCCACGGACGGCGACCTGGGCGCGGCGGTGAACGGCATCCTGTCGGCCTCGCATCCCCACAGCTTCCTGGGCATCAACGACCAGGGCCAGGCCGCCATCGTGCGCACCCGGGGCAATGCCCTGGGCCACCTGGTGCTGCGGGGCGGCAGCGGCCGCCCCAACTACGACACCGTGAGCGTCTCACTGGCCGAGGCGGCCCTGCGCAAGGCGGGCCTGGCCGAGAACATCGTGGTGGACTGCTCCCATGCCAACAGCCTCAAGAACCCGAAGCTCCAGCCCCTGGTCCTCCACGACTGCGCCCACCAGATCCTGTGCGGCAACAGGTCCATCGTGGGCGTGATGGTGGAGAGCTTCATCGAGGAGGGCCACCAGCCCATCCCCGCCGACCTCTCGCACCTGCGCTATGGCTGCTCGGTGACCGACGCCTGCCTGGGCTGGGAGGACACGGCGGCCATGCTCCGCGAGACCCGGAGCCTCCTGAGGGAGGCCCTGCCCCGGCGCTGAGCCACCCTGTGGCCCTCGGCCTGGGGCGGCCCGGTGGCTACTGTCCGCAGCCATCCACGGGCGTAATCAGCGGGCGGCCCCTGAACAGCGTGCCCCGGACCACCCCTCGCAGCGTGTTCACCAGGATGTAGACCCAGAGCAGGACCAGCAGGATCGTCAGGGCCATGGCATAGCCCTGCGTAAGCGGAGAGGGGAACCGCCCCGCGAGCTTCTGGCTGCCGATGGTGTAGGCCGCGAGCGGGAATACGAAAGCCCACCAGCCCAGCCCGAAGGGGATGCCCCCCCGCCGCAGCTGATGGACGCAGATGATGGCGATGATGGCCAGGATCCACATGCCGAAACCCCAGAGGGCGGCCGCCCCCACGGTGAAGACCCCCGGCTCCGTCACCAGGCCCAGGGCCTTCGCGTGGGTCCCCAAATCCAGGAGGCAGCTCACCGCGAGACCCGCCGCGCTGAGGAAGATGCCGAAGGTCGGGGTGGTGTCCGCCGGAGGCAGGGGATGCTGGGCCAGCCGCACGAAGATGATGGCTCCGACGAAGAGGAACAAGAAGAAGCCGATGCCGAGCATGGCCGCGTTCATCACGAAGACCGTCAGCCCCCAGGCGGCGTGGCGCTGGAGGATCGAACCGAGCACCTGGTTGCCCAGCAGCAGCAGGGCCATGTTGGCGATGGGCGCCATGATCCAGGAGAAGTTCATGGTGGCGGGGTCCGGCACCGCTTCGGAGCGGATGAAACGGAAGGTGGTGAAGAGCGTGAACCCCGCCACGCCGAGGACGGCGATGATCCAGCAGGCCAAGGTCGATGCGAAGACCAGGTCCGGAGCAAGGTACGGGCTCCAGATGAGGTGGATGTTGGTGCCCAGGATGACCGTGGCCACCGGCATGGTGACGAAGAAGTTGCTGGCCACGGGGTGTTCGAGGTCCCGCCGCACGTAGTCGAAATGATGGAACCAGCGCAGCAGCCAGGGGACCAGCACCACGAAGTAGCCCACATCGGCGAGCGCCGCCACGGCGTAGCTGGTGCGCCAGAGGCCGGGAAACTGGCGTTCCCAGAAGAACAGGATGTTCGCCAGGCCCCCGGTGCCCATGATGACGGCGAACCAGCCTGGGGCGAAATGCTTGATTGGGTGCTGCTCCTGCATTCTCTACCTCTCACCGGAATCTACCAGCCGCTGGCCGTACGGACCAAGCGGGGCGCCATGCGCCCCGCTTGGTGGAGAAGGGACCTGATCAGGCCTTCAGCGCCTTCGCAGCCAGCTCGAGCACATCCGTGGTGGCCACGCCCTCATGATTGGTCTCGCCCGCCGCGTTGTTCAGCATGACGTTGCAGAAGGGGCAGCCCACAGCGATGGTAGTGGCTTTCGTTTCCATGGCCTGCTCGAAGCGCTCGTGGTTCACGCGCTTGCCCAGGTGCTCCTCCAGCCAGAAGCGGCCGCCGCCGGCGCCGCAGCACATGGTGGCCTCGCCGTGCTTTTCCATCTCGGTGAGCTTCACGCCAGGGATGGCGTCGAGGATGGCGCGGGGCGCCTCCACCTGGCCATTGATTCGGCTGAGGTAGCAGGGGTCGTGGTAGGTGAGGTCCACGTCCACGGTCTGTTCCATCTTGAGCTTGCCCTCGGCGATGAGCTTGGCCACCAGCTCGGTGCCGTGCACCACCTCGAAGTCGCCGCCGAAGGCCGGGTACTCGTTCCTCAGGGTGTTCATGCAGTGGGGGCAGTTGGTGATGACCTTCTTGACGTTGTACCCCTTGAGCAGCTCCACGTTGGTCTCCGTGGCGGTCTGGAAGAGGTACTCATTCCCCAGGCGCCGGGCGGACTCGCAGGTGCAGCTCTCCTCGGTGCCCAGGATGGCGAAGGAGACGTTCGCGGCCTTCAGCAGCTTCACCAGGGCCTGGGACACCTTCTGGCCCGCGGCATCGTACGACCCCGCGCAGCCCACCCAGAACAGGTACTCGGCCTCAGGGTTCTCGGCGATGGTGGGCACCTCGAAGCCCTCGGCCCACTTGGCCCGGTCGGCCTGGGCCAGGTTCCAGGGGTTGCCCTGGCGCTCCATGCCCTTGAACGCGGTCTGGGCCTCGGCGGGGAAGTTGCTCTCCTCCAGCGTGAGGTAGCGGCGCATGCCGATGAGCTTGTCCACGAAGGTGATCTGCAGGGGGCAGGCCCACTCGCAGTAGCCGCAGCTGGTGCAGGCCCAGATGGTGTCCTGGCTGATCCAGCCTTCGAGCTGCTCCTTGCTCCAGGGGGCGTGCTCCTCGTCGCGCTTCCACACGGACCCCTCGGGCACCGGCCCGCCGATGAGCAGGCGGTCCTCGGGCACGGCCTGATCCTGGCCCATCTGGGACAGGGGCGTGGCCTTCAGGTAGTCGCGCAGGTCATTGCCGAAATCCTTGGGGCGCAGCGGCTTCCCGGTCAGCGTGGTGGGGCAGTTCTCCAGGCAGCGGCCGCACTCCACGCAGGTGTAGAAGTCGAGCATCTGCTTCCAGGTGAAGTCCTGGATCTTGTTGATGCCGAAGTGCTCGGCCTCCATGTCCATGGGCTTCAGGTTCTTCTGGGGTTCCAGGTCGCGGAAGTAGATGTTGAACAGCGATGTGAACACGTGGAAGTGCTTGGAGTAGGGCAGGAAGTTGGCGAAGAAGTAGAGGATCGCCAGGTGCAGCCACCACATGGTCTTGTAGAGCACCGTAAGGGCGGGGCCGCCCAGGTCCCGCAGCGGCTGCGCAAGGGCCAGGCTCACGGGGGCCCAGGACTTCCAGGCCGGGTTGTGCAGCCAGATGTAGGCGGCATCCGCCAGCAGGTCGGTGACCATCAACGCGCCGATGAGGCTCAGGGTGGCCCAGGCATCCCAGGAGTTCTCCAGGCGCCAGGGCTTCACCACCAGGCGGCGCCAGGCAGCCAGGCCGAGGCCCAGGAGCACCAGCACCTCGAAGATGTCCTTCGTCAACTGGTAGCCATAGCCGAAGCGGCCCAGCGCCTCGGTCATGTGGAAGGCCGGGAACAGGCCCTCCAGCACCAGGCCAATGGAGCGCAAGGACAGGACACAGAAGCCCCAGAAAATGAGGATGTGGTAGAAGCCCGCGTACTTGTCGCGCACCATGCGCTTCTGCAGGAGGGCCAGGGTAAACACGCCCTTCAGGCGCACCCAGGGCTGGTCGAAGCGGTTGTCCGGCAGGCCGGCCTTCAGGGTGGCCAGCCGCTGGCGCATGGTCCAGGCGAAGAAACCGATGGCACCCAGGGTCATGATCCAGAACAGCGCGATTTCCAGGGCCTTCATGGGGGTCCCTCCATGGCGAGCAGCGGTCAGAACGGCCCGCAGCGCGGAGCCGTACTTCTCATTTTGTTCCACCTGATTGTCAGGTATGCGATGGTCGAAGGCCCAGTGTAGCGGTGGCCATGCGAAACTGAAGTCCCGACCTGGAGTCAGACTTGGGAACCCCCTCCCCTCTCCGCTTTGAAGCCGCCGTCACCCGCCCACTCTCGGTGGTGTTCCAGGACGGCGACCGCTGGGAGGGCCACGACTACACGGTGGAAGTGGTGACCGCTCGGCTGGGCCTGGATGGCTTCGACGTGGTGGTGGACTTCCGCGACCTGGAGGCGGCCCTGGACCGCAGCCTTGCGCCCCTGCAAGGGCGGCTGCTCTCGGACCTGGGCCTGGCTGGGCCCCTGGCCCTCGCCCACCGCCTGGTCGCCGAGCTGGCCCCCTGCGTCCCCACCCCGGCCCGGCTCCAGGAGGTGGCGCTGACAGACGGGACGGGACGGCGACTGGCCGTGAGGGCCTAGGCCCCATGCGGCGCCCCTGGATCCCCCTGGTCGCGGTACTGGTCGCCGTTTCGCCGCTAGCCATCGTGCATCCGGTGCGCGTGGCCGGACGGAGCATGGAGCCGGCGCTGAGGGGGGACGACCTGCGCTGGGTCCTGAGGGCCTGGGCCAGCCATGCCCCGAGACGCGGCGAAGTGTGGATCGTGGAGGGCCCCCATGGTTCGTCCGCGAAGCGCGTCATCGGCCTGCCTGGGGAAACGGTCACCTGGCAGGGCCCTGATGTCTGGGTCAACGGCCAGTTCCTAGATGAACCCTGGGTGGTCCATCCGGAGCGCTCCGGAGCTGGGTCCCTGACCTGCGGCGAGGGCTACCTGGTCCTCGGCGACAACCGTCCCGAGAGCCGGGATGGACGACGCTGGGGAGCCCTTCCGTCCAGCGCCCTCCAGGGGCGGATCCTCTAGGGACCTCAGGGTTGGGCTACGCTGGAGGGCTGGAGTTTCGATGGACCGACTGGTGATTCAAGGTGGACATCCCCTGCGGGGGCGCATCCGGGTGTCGGGTGCGAAGAACGCGGCCCTGCCCTGCCTCGCGGCCGCGCTGCTGACCGCGGAGCCGGTGGTCCTGTCCAACCTGCCCGCCGTGGCCGACATCCGCACCATGGTGAAGGTGCTCCAGGCCCTGGGCACCGAGGCCTCGCTGGAGGCCCATCCCGATGGGTTCGAGCTCACGGCAAGGCTGGCCTGCGCCGGCTCGGAGGACCCCAAGGCCCCCTACGACCTGGTGAAGACCATGCGCGCCTCCATCCTGGTGCTGGGGCCCCTCCTCGCCCGTTTCGGCAAGGCCACGGTGAGCCTGCCCGGCGGCTGCGCCATCGGTGCGCGGCCCGTGAACCTCCACCTCGAGGCCCTGGAGCGCATGGGCGCCCGCATCGAGATCAGCCACGGCTACATCCACGCCTCCGTGAAGGGCCGCCTGAAGGCCATCGACCATACCTTCGAGAAGGTGAGCGTGGGTGCCACGGAGAATATCCTCACGGCCGCGACCCTGGCCGAAGGCACCACCATCCTGCGCAACGCCGCCCTGGAACCGGAGATCGGCGACCTGGCCCAGCTGCTGGTGGAGATGGGCGCGCAGATCGAGGGCATCGGCACGGGGACGCTCACCATCACGGGCGTCCAGCAGTTGCATGGCTGCGAGCATGCCGTCATCGCCGACCGCATCGAGGCCGGCACCTACCTCTGCGCCGTGGCGGCGGCCTGCGGTGACGTGGTGCTGGACCGCTGCGAGCCCGAGCACCTGCGCTCCCTGCTGGACCTGCTGGAACGCTCCGGTTGCGTCATCACCGAGCGGATGGGCCAGGAGGGCCGCCAGCTCCGCATCCAGCGCGAGCCTGGCCAGAAACTGCGCTCAAAGGACGTCACCACCCTGCCCTTCCCCGGCTTCCCCACGGACCTCCAGGCGCAGGTGATGGCCGTCATGACGCAGGCCTGCGGCATCAGCGTCATCAACGAGGGCATCTTCGAGAACCGCTTCCAGCACGCCATGGAGCTGGAGCGCCTGGGCGCCAACCTGCGCACGGACGGCCACACGGCCATCGTGGCTGGCCCGGCGGACTTGACGGGCTGCACCGTCATGGCCACGGACCTGCGGGCCAGTGCCGCCCTGGTGATCGCTGGCCTGGTGGCCGCGGGCGAGACCATCGTGGATCGCATCTACCACCTGGACCGCGGCTATTCGGGCCTGGAGAAGAAGCTCCAGGGCGTGGGCGCCAGCATCGAGCGGGTGGGCGGCGGCAAGGTCGGGACCGCTCAGGCCCCGTCCCCGGCCCAGAGGCGCCGGGCGGACCCTGGAGGCCGTCCTGCCAGCGGGACGCCGGACGTCACTGTCGGACCTCCCGTTCCTGGTCCCGGATTTCGCGCCCTTTCCGCCCGTTTTTCCCCGCTCCATGTGACGACCTCCACCCGACCGGTCGGTTACACTGGCGTCACGATCGGGGGATCCATGTTCGGCGAGATGAAGGTCTTTTCCGGGAGCAGCCACCCGGAGCTGGCGAGGGGCATCGCGACCCACATGGGCATGCCCCTGGGTCGCCTCAAAGTGACCCGATTCTCGAACGAGAACATCAAGGTGAAGATCGAAGAGAACGTCCGCGAGGCGGATGTCTTCGTGATCCAGTCCTCCTGTCCCCCCGTCAGCGACAACCTGATGGAGATGCTGATCCTCATCGACGCGCTGAAGTTCGCGTCGGCCGCCCGCATCACCGCCGTGCTGCCCTACTTCCCCTATGCCCGCAGCGACAAGAAGGACGAGGCGCGCATTTCCATCACGGCCCGCCTGGTGGCCGACCTGCTGGAGACCGCCGGCGCCGACCGCGTGCTGACCATGACCCTGCACGCGCCGCAGATCCTGGGCTTCTTCCGCAAACCCGCCGACCAGCTGCTGGCCACGCCCATCCTCACCAACTACTTCCTGACCAAGGACCTCAGCAACACCACGGTGGTGGCCACGGATGCCGGCGCCGCCAAGTTCGCCGGCCACTTCGCCAAGCGCCTGTCGGTGCCCATGGCCATCATCGACAAGCGCCGCTTCGACGACTCCGAGAAGGCTCAGAGCGTGGCCCTCATCGGTGACGTGCAGGGGCGCGACGCCATCATCTATGACGACGAGATCGCGACCGGCGGCTCCATCAAGGAGGCCGCCCGCATCCTCCGGGAGTTGGGCGCCAAATCGGTGCGCGTGGGCGTCACGCACCCCGTGTTCTCGGGCAACGCCCTGGAGACCCTCAACTCCGCGAACCTGGACGAGCTGGTCGTCACGGACAGCATCCCGGTCTCGCCCGAGCGGCAGAAGGCCATGCCCTACCTCAAGGTGCTCTCCACCGCGGCGCTCTTCGGCGATGCGATCCTGCGCATCCACGGGGGACGCAGCATCAGTGAGATGATGGACTGATGCCCGAGCCCCTCGGCCCCATCGAGGCTGCGCCCAGCCTCGACCTGCTGGGGCCTCAGGGGCCCGAGATCTTCCAGCTCTTCACCCGGCCTTTCCTGCTGATTCACCGGGCTTCGGAGCTCTATACCGCCCGGATCTGCCTGCTGCTGCTCCAGGACCTGGGCTGGGAGGATCGGCTCCGCGCCGGGACCACCCTCGACCAGCTCTGTCTCGGTCTGCCGGACCAGGTGCGAAAGCCCCTCGCCTGGATGCTGCCCTTCCTGGCCTATGAGGGCCTGCTCACCCGGACGGGCGAGGTCTACCTACTCGACGGCCAGCCGGACCTGGACCTCGCGGGAATCCGCACCCTCATGGAAGCCGAGGCTCCCGGCCACGCCGTCAACTTCGACCTGCTGGATGGTGTCCGCGCCCGGATCAGGCCCTACTTCATCGAGGGGAAGGCCGGCGAGGGGCTGCTCTTCGACCTGACGCTCTTCCCCCTCTGGCTCTCCTACTTCCGCAATGAGAACCTCTGCTACTACCCCAACAACCTGCTGGCCCTGCTGGCCCTGCGCGAGCGGCTGCCGGACGGGGCCCAGGTGCTGGAGCTGGGGGCTGGGGCCGGTTCCTTCGCCCAGCTGGTGGCGCGGCAGGGCGCCGAGCAGGGCTGGCTCACGCGCATCGGTGACTATCGCTTCACGGATGTGGCCCCGACCTTTCTGCGGCGCGCCCAGCGGGAATTGAGGGCGGCCGCGCCGGGGCTGCCCCTCAGCTTCCAGGCTCTGGACCTGAACCGCCCGCTGGGAGACCAGGGCATCGAGCCCGCCAGCCTGGATGCCATCGTGGGCATCAACGTGCTGCACGTGGCCCAGGATCTCGAAGCCACCTTGAATGACCTGCGGAGCCGGCTGAAGCCGTCCGGCCGCCTGGTGGTCGGCGAGTGCCTGAAACCCACCCTCGACCGCCCGCTCTATCTGGAGTTCTTCTTCAACTTCATCAAGAGCTTCACCGAAGTGACCCTGGATCCGCGCTGGCGCCCCCGCCACGGCTTCCTCACGCCGGAGGCCTGGGACGAGGCCCTGCGCCACGCGGGCTTCGCGCGGATCGTCCACACCCCGCCGCCCCGCCCGCTCATGGACCGGCACCCGAACTTCACCGTTGGGGCCATCACGGCCAGCGCCTGATGCGCAAGAAGCGGCGCCGAGGCGCCGCTTCTAGTCAGGTTTGAACCGCTGGTCCTCAGAAGCCCGTGAAGATCACCACGGAGTAGGCGGCATAGCTGCCATCGGTCTTGGGCACCACCGCCACGCGGGTCACGGCGGGGGCGACGAGCTTGGTGGCCCAGGCGGTCTCGGGAATGGCCGTCACGGTGATGACGCCGGACTGGTTCGCCACTTCGAGTACGGCGGGCTGCATGCCCACGGTGGTGTTCAGGCTCACCGGGATGGTCTGGGTGGCCGAGGCCGAGTTGGTGAAGGTGAAGCTGAGCTGGCCGCCGTTGTAGGAGGTGCTGATGGTGCCCTTGGGCAGCGCCACCGGCAGGAAGATCGCATTGCTGGCATCCCAGGCGGCGAGACCGCTGTTCCAGACCAGGTCGCTCACGCCCTGGACGCGGACGTCGCCCGAACCCGCGCAGGCCGCCGCGAAGGCGCCGCTGCTCGCGGAGGTCACGCCGGGGAAGCCCAGATACCACCAGGTGAAGGGGCTTCCGTAGGCATGGACACGGTCGCCGGCCACGGGGTGCGTGTAGGTGAACTGGGTGGCGTCGGCCGTCTTGATCACGCCGCCGTCCACGGCCCGCTGAATGTCCACGGACTTGGCGTGCATGGGCACCTGCAGCGGATCCTTCACGTCCACCTGGACCTTGAAGCCCATCCAGACGTTGGCAAGGGTCCCCTGGCCAGTCCCGATGGCCTGGTCCGTGCGGAAGGTGAAGGTGGTGTCACCATCGATGGCGATGGCGCGCGGCGCGCCGGCATTGGTGCTGATCAGCAACCGGTTGTTCACCCGGTCCACGCCCACGACGTGACCTTCGGGGGTCCAGCCTGGCAGGGCGTTGGCTCCGTACCAGACACGCACGGCCCAGAGGGTGCCATCCGTCTGCATGCGCAGGGAGACGAGTGCGTTCTTGCCCGCGGCCAGGCCGGCGAAGCTTCCCATGGTCTTGGAGTCGGCATCGAAGAACCAGGCGCCGGCGTCCACGTGCACGGTAAGGTCGTTGCCGCTGTCCGTGTGCAGCACGAAGCTGGAGGCGCCCACGGAGGCGATGGTTCCGCGACGGTGCCGGAACATCAACTGCCTCATGCCCATCATGCCGTTCGCGTTGGGACGGTGCTTCACCTGCAGGTTCATCACCCAGTCGCCGTTGGGCAGCTGGACCAGGAAGAGGGGATGGCCCAGGTCGAAGTCGATCTGCACCGCGTTGCTGCCGGTGGCCGTCACCACGAGGTCCGTCTCGAGGCGCACGAGCACACCGGCGCCATTCACGTGCACCTGGTTGGCTGGCACGGTGGTGCCGTCGACCTTCACGAGGCTCACGCTGGCGGGATCGATGGTGACGCGCAGCGCGTCATAGGTGCCCACGGGAAGCTGGGCCGTGGCCAGCAGCTCGCCCACGCTGTCGAGGTCCACCAAGTTGATCTTGGCGGTGGCCCCTTCGAAGGCCACGACCTCCCTGGTGTGGTCGGCCTTGTTCAACAGGGTGATCTTGGTGACCACCACCTCGACGGCGGACCACTGATCCGAGGGCGCGTCGGTGAGGATGATCGAAGCCGACCCGGTGGCCACGGGGACGGGGGTGGAGGAACCGCCGCTGCCACCACAGGCCACGGTCAGGGCCAGGGTCGTGAGGGCGGGCAAGGCCAGCAGGGAGAAGGTCTTGAGCGAAGGACGCATGGGGATCTCCAGAGGTCGGAGCCGGGGCTCCAGATGGGAGGGTAAGGAATCGGACAACTCCACTGACCCGCCGGGGCGGGAAAGGGTTGACGGAAGAAAGTAGGGATGGCTCTGGTCCTTGTCTTGCAATACTTCCAGTCATGGCCACCACCTTGCGTGATCTGCTCATCCAGCGCGCCGCCCGGCTGCAGGACCGCCCCGCCCTGACGACACTGGGTTGGGGCACCTTGAGTTACGCCCAGCTTCGCAACCGCGTCGAGGGGGTGGCCCTGGGGCTCCTGGCTGCGGAGCCGCCTTCCACCGTGTTCTGCGCCACCGGCACGGCCTGGGACTGGGCCGCCGAGCTGGCGGCAGCCGCCTCGGGCCTGACCTGGGATCCCGCCGGACGGGCCGTGCCTCCGGCGGTGCTGGGCGGGTCCCTCTTTAATGATGAGGCGGGCCGGGGTCCCTACCACGCCAGGGAGCAGCTGGTGGGGGCCGGCACGCCCTTCATGGCCGGCCTGGACCACGCCGGGCTGATGGCCCGGCTCCGCCGCCTCAACGTGCATCTCGGCTGGGATCATGAAACCCGGGTGGAGCTGCCCCTGGCGCGGCTCGGTGAGGCCCCCCTGAGGGCCGCCCTGTGGAGCGCCCTGTACGCGGGGGGGCACGCGGTCTTGGGGGCTGCCCGGTGGGACTCGCATCCTTTCGAAGGGTTCTGGCTGAGCTGAAATCGTTCGAGTCCTTGCCATTGGACAGTCTCTGGCCAATCCTGGATGCGGAGGTCGCCATGGCCCGTGCCGCATCCCGGAAGGTGCCCGAATCCCCCCGCCCCGATGGCGGCCACCTGGTGAAGCCGGAACGGCTGCAACTGGTGCTGGAGGCCATCCGGGATGCCGGGGAGCGCGGCATCACCAAGGAAGGCCTCGTCCGCCGGCTGGGGGGCGTGGCCTCGCGCACGGTGGACCGGGCCGTGCAGCTGCTGGAGGAGCAGGGCGCGCGCTTCGGCAAGGCCCGGCAAGGCCTCCCGGCCGTCATCCACTTCACGCTGGAGAAGGCCCCGGACTGGGACAGCAAGATCACGCCCCACGCCCGCATGGCGCTGGAGGTGGCCCTCATGGCCCTGGAGGGCACGGCCACGGAGCTCTGGTTCGACCAGCTGGAGGGTCTGCGCGCCCTGGCAGACAGCCACCTCAGCACCCGCGACCGGGACCTCTTCCGCGCATTGCAGGAGCATGTCTGCGTCCGGGGCGGCGCCGACGACCAGCAGGCCCTCGACACGAAGATGCTCACCCAGGTGCTGCTGGCCCTGGGCCACCCCGATGGCCCGCGGGAGCTGGACCTCACCTACAAGGCCGCCTCCACGGGCCGCACCAGCGCCCGCACCGTGGTGCCCTTCACCCTCACCCACGACGTGTTCTCCGGCGGCGCCTTCCTGCTGGCCTGGGACCTCGCCAAGCGGGAACCCCGGCACTTCCGCCTGGCCCGCATCGAAGAGGCGAAGGCGCTGCCCAGGCGCGGCCTCATCCCGGACAAGCGCCCCCTGGAGCAGGCCCGGGAGCTGCAGATCGGCGGCTGGTTCCGGCCCGATCCACCGTTCCGTGTGGGCGTCCGTGTGGGTGGCACCAACTGGCCCCAGGCTCTGCTGGACGCCCCTCCGGCCTTGCCCGGCATCACCGTCCGCAAAGAAAAGGGCGGCACCGTGCTGCTGAGCTTCCAGGCCACCGAACCATCCGGGCCCACACGGTTGATCCTGCAGTTCGGGGCGGATGCGGAGGTATTGGAACCAGCGTCCCTCAGGGACCACCTGGTCAAGACGCTGAAGACCATGGCGGCGAATTACCGCTAGGGCAGGCAGCGGCGGCTCGGGTGCTCTCGCTTTCCGGGGAAGTGCCGAGTTCAGCCTTGCCGCTCTTTATAGACCAGGTCCACGGCAAGGGCCAACCCGAGGACCAACCTGAAATGCTGCGGCTGACTGGCTTCGACCAGGTACTGATCGGCATTGGTGAACAGTTCCTTGGCGAGACCAGCCCATTTCTTCGTGACCCTTCCGATGGCTTCTCCCCGGAGGGTGGCGGTATAGTCCCACCCCTTCCAATCGCCCGTGAGTTCGCCGATGGGCTGTCTCCCCGCATCCTGGATCACGAGGGCCCCGCCCAGGGTGAAGACCTTGGAAATGACCTGGACCAGCAGCTGCCCGTGGGCGTCTCGGATCTCCAGGCGGGTGCGGAAGATCCCCGGCCGTTTGTGGATGCTCAGCTGTGGTTGCGGGTGGTTGTCGGCATAGACATTCAGCGTGGTGGGAAGCAGTGCCTTTTTCGCGAGAAGCCGAGCCCACTTGGCCCAGGTGGCGGGCTCATCTTTCGCCAGGCCCACGGAACCGAGGCTTTCCACCTCCAGCAGGTCATAGGTATCCCTCAGCTTCAGAAGGGATACCCGCTCCTTGACGAACAGGCGTGTACGGTTCTCAAACACAGGCATCTCCACAAGCAACAGGCCAAGCGACAGGACCTCCTTTATGCCCAACCTGGTCGTGATTGTCACCTGCCAACGACTTGAACCCATCACCCACCATCGGCCCGCAGCCTTGAACCGGGACAAACATGGATAGGGGGAGTGGTGGCTCCACTCCCCCTTTCTCTTTCTGGAAAATGTATCTACTTCTTCGCCGCCTTGCCTGCGCCCAGGTCCCGCAGGGCGATCTGGCCCTGGCGACCGAAATCGATGGCTTCGCCGAGGATGCGGGCGGCTTCCTGGGGGGCGTGGAAGCCCATGGAGTTCTCGGCGTTGACGAAGTCGACGCGCCACTGGGCCTTGCGCTGGAGTTCGAGGATGGGCTTGAGTCTGGCCTCCTCCACTCCGGCCTTCTTGGCGGCCTCGAGGTTGTTGATGAGATCGACCACGGCATCTTCGGCGCGGTCCATGAGGGCCTTGGTGCGGTCCTGGATGGCCACCACGCGGGCCTTCAGCTCCTCCTCGGGGAAGCGGTGGCAGGTCTGGCAGGCGCGGGATATATCCAACAGCGGGCTGCGCACCTGGTGCTCGCTGATCTTGATGGCGCCTTCGCGCTTATAGGGCATGTGGCAGTCGGCGCAGGAGACGCCGGAGCGGGCATGGACGCCCTGGCTCCAGAGCTCGAACTCGGGGTGCTGGGCTTTGAGTGCCTCGGCGCCAGTCCGGGCGTGCTTCCAGTCGAAGAAGCGGCCGCCATCGGGGAAGGTGTAGGCATCGTAGGTGGCCTCGATCTGCTCGACCTTGAGCCCCTTGTCCCAGGGGAAGAAGAGGGTGGTCTTGGGACCGCAGTAGTACTCGACGTGGCACTGCCCGCAGACCATGGAGCGCAGCTCCTGGCGGGAGGCGTCGCGGTTGGCGTCATAGGGCGTGGCCTTGTCGCCCTTGCGCCACTTCTCGATGGAGGGCAGGTGCGGCACGGGCTCGCCGCTCCTGGCCAGGGCCACGATGCCGCGGATGAAGCCGGGCTTGGTGACGCGCAGGGCCATGTTCTTGGGATCGTGGCAGTCGATGCAGGCCACGGGATGCTTCACGAGCTTGGTGGCTTCCACATAGGTCAGCTTGCCGATGGCCTCGAAGCCGGCCATGAGCTGGGCCTGGGCATTGGGGCTGGTGAAGGCCTCGTCCAGACTGCCCGGGGCGCCCTTCTGGAGGCCGGCCTCACGGTAGGCCACGGTGTTGGAGGCATGGCAGTGCAGGCAGGCGCCGGTCTGGGGCTTGGTGGTGACGCGCTTGGTGGTGCGCTGGTCATCCAGCATGTAGGCGTGGCCCTGGCGCTGGTTGAAGTCGATGGCGAAGGCGTAGCCATCGAAGATCGTCACCAGGCGCGGATCCTCCTGGATGCGGCTCTTGGGGAGCCCCTCGCTGCCGGCCCCGCCGTACTTGGTGCTGTACTTCTCGGCGGTGCGCTTGTAGGCATCGAACTGGCTGGGGAAGTTCTTCCCCCAGATGGCGGGATCGACGGTCTTCTCGTCGAGGTCCACCACCTTGAGGCTGGTCTGCCGGCCCTCCGCCTTGCGGGTCGAGATGTTGGCATAGAGGCTCATCACCAGCACGGTGGCCAGGGCGGCGCCGGCAGCCAGGAGTCCCATGCGGACCCAGGGGCGGGAAAAGAGCGGGGTGGGCTGTTCGGTCATCGGAGGGATCCTCCCGCGTGGGTGGCACGCAACATCGGTTTGGGGGGTCAGGGGCTGAGCGGAGTCATCAGCTGGGCCCGGGGGCCGGTCATCGGGTCGGACCGTGCCCCACGCCCTGGTGGCATCGGACACAGCCGTAGAGGTCGGCCTGCTGGGTGGGATCGGTGGGCACGCCCAGGGTTCCGTGGGCGGTGATCTCATCGGTCACCTCCCCATGGCACCGGAGGCAGTTGTCCTCCAGCACCTTGGCGTTGCTGGGCTTGATGCGGATGGGCTCCTTGAAGTTCAGGAGCGTGAAGGCCTTGGAGTGGTAGTAGCCGTTGCTGGCCTTCACGAAGAACTTGTTCACCACGTTGTCATGGGGCAGGTGGCAGTCGTTGCAGGTGGCCACCGCGTGGTGGGAGGCGTGCCGCCAGCCGTCGAAGTCCTCGCGCATGATGTGGCAGTTCACGCACACCGTGGGGTCGTTGGACAGGTAAGAAGTCCCGTGGGCGGACACGAAGGTGTAGGCGCCCGAACCGAGAAAGATCCCCAGGAGCAGACTGAAAGCCAAGCTGAAAAAGAGAAAACGGCGCTTTCCGCTCATGGGCCCCCCATCCTGGACATCGGACATTGGCCGGGGGCAGATCATACGATGAAACCCGATTTTCAAGATGCGTAAATCCTAATTATGGGCAACTGCAAGATAGCCAAAAGGAAGGGCCGGTCGGACCGGCCTTTCCAGGGATTTCGACACCTCTAGTCCAGCGTGATCGCGCCGTTCACGGTCTCGATGTCGATGCCCTGGTCGCTGCCCGGGAATACGGCGGAGACGCGGTGCTTCTTCACCTCGACCTGGTCGGCGCCCTTGGCGTTGAAGGAGATGCCGCCGTTGACCGTGCTGGCCTTCAGGCGGCCCTTCAGGCCCCCCACCTGGAGGTGGATGGAGCCGTTCACGGTCCCGGCCTTGATGCCCTGGCCCTGGCCATCCAGGCCCGAGCCCTTGATGGCGCCGTTGACCGTCTGCAGGTCCAGACTGCCCTTCACCTGGTCGAGGTTGATGCCGCCGTTCACGGTATCGGCCTTCAGGTGCTCCTGCAGGTGGGAGGCGCGGATGCCGCCGTTCACGGTGCTGAGGGCGGCCCTGCCCTGGGTGCCGCTGAGGGTGACCTCACCATTCACGGTCTCGATGGTGGGTGCGATGCGGCGGGGCACCTTCAGCGTCATCTGGCACTGGGGTCCCTGGTACGAGCCCCAGCCTTTGTGCTTGGGGTACTCGCCCCGAATCTCCAGGTTGCCGTGGCCGGCCTCGACCACCACCTTCACCTGCTCATCCTTGCTGCTGGGCTTGAACTCGCCCGTGAACTGGACCTCGTCGCGATCCCAGGCCTCCACGCGGACGAAGCCGTTGACGTTCTTCACCTTCAGGGTGGAGCCCGAGGCCAGCGGCAGGGTGCGCGTCTCGGTGGTCCTCTCCGCCTTGGCGGGCTGGATCACCTGGGACTGGGCCGCCAGAGAGGCGCAGAGGATGACGGCGGCGAAGGCCGCGGCGAGGGGACGGGCGAGGGCCATGGGAGCCTCCTGGATGTCAGAGATCGTGCGTGGGCTACGAGCTCTGTCGGAGGTCGTTTAGGAGGAGGGACGGCGGTTCCCGCCCTCCTCCTTGAAGAAAACTAGAACTTCAATCCCGTGCTGAGATACATCCGCCGGGCCCGACCATAGTTGATGGGACCGGCCGCCCCGAAGCCGGCATTGGGGGCGAAGGGGGTGCTGATGGGATCGCCGGCGGCGAGAGCTGCATAGCCGGTGCCGAAGGTCACCTGCTGCTGGTGGTTGAAGACATTCTCCACCACCGCCTTCACGTAGGCGCTGACCTTCCGGCCATTCCCGAAAGTCATGAGGCGGAAGTCCTGCTGGACGCTGAGGTCCAGGTAGTACTGCGCGTGGTAGGTTCCGTCGCCCCGCTGGTTGTTCCGGTACTGGTAGAGGCGCAGCCCCGCGGCCTGGGGATCGATGGCGGGGTTGAGGCTGCCGGGGTCCGTGATGACGCGGATGTGGCTGTAGGTCTGCGGGGCGTCGTAGCTGAACAGCAGCCCCGTGGTGAGCTCGCCCATCGGGTTGGCCCAGCGGGCGATGGCGTTGATGCGGGAGCGCAGGGGCACGTGGCCCAGCAGGTAGCCGTAGGGGTTCGTCACGGCGGGGTCGTACAGCGAGACGCCGTTCTGCACCGTGAACCAGTCGTAGCCCGCGCCGGATCCGGGCGCGCCCTGCACCTCACCTTCGTAGTTGCCCTTCAGGCGGCTCAGCACGAGGTTGCCACTCAAGGTGTAGCGCCCCTTGGTCAGGGCGCCTTCCAGTTCCAGGCTGCGGTAGTCGCGCCTGGCGCTGGGCTCGTTGTGCCAATAGGTGATGTAGAGGGGACCGCCGCCTCCGGGATTGGCCACGGTGCCATCGTTGCCGGCCCGCAGGTCGATGAGGTGGTTCCAGGTCTTGCTGATGAATGTGGCCTTCAGATAGCCCTCGCCCAGGCTCTTGTGCTTGAAGTTGTGCAGGGCGCTCAGCTGCACCTCGTCCACGGTCTGGGCCTGGAGGTTGGGATCGACCTTGATGTTGACGGCGGCATCCGTGTAGGACTGCGGCACCGGATCGTAGTTCGCGGGATTGGCCAGGGCCGAAAAGGGCTGGACGCCTGCGGGCCCGTTGTAGTTGAAGGTCGCGGCGATGGGGTTGTTCACGTAGGTGGCCACGCTCAGCTGGATCTCCAGCGGCTTGCCGTTGTACCGGCTGTAGGCCGCGCCGAGGATCCAGGCGCTGTCGCCCAGGATGTCGTAGTTCACGCCCAGCCGGGGCGAGAGGGCGTTGTTCGAGGCCGTGGTCCGCTTCAGGGCCCGGTCCTCGGCGGTGTATTTGTCCCAGCGCAGGCCCAGGTTGGCATTCCAGTGCTTGTTCACGGACCACTTGTCGTTGAGGTAGAGGGAGTGCTGCTCGGTCCCCGCCTCCCCGGGCTGGGTCAGATAGCTGAAGGTGGAGGCGCCGTCGGTGTTGACCGTGCCATTGGTGAGATCGAGGCCGCCGGCATTCACGTAGGAGTTCCAGACCCTCCCGCCGATGAGGAGGTCGAAGGGCGTCTGGGCCCCGGAGGCCCTGGTGGTGCCGCGGTAGTAGTCCCAGCCCAGGTCGAGCTGGTGGCTGCTGTCGGCGCTGGAGGCGAAGTAGGAGAACTTCAGGTTGGCGGTCTGGTTGTTCCGCACATCCCCGGGATCCCGGGGATCGAAGTAGCCGGCCCGGTAGAAGTAGCCGTCGTCGTTGTTGAAGATGGGGAGGGCCACGTTGTTGGAGCCCACGGCGATGGTCTGGTCCTTCTTCCCGACTTTGAGGGACATGGTGAGCACGTCGGTGACCAGGCTGCGCAGCTGCAGGCCGTAGATCTCCTGGGTGAAGCGCCGCGTGCTGAAGTTGCCGTCGCCGCTGCCCACGTAGTCGATGTTCCCGAAGGTCTCGTTGTAGCCGTGGTAGGTCCCCACCAGCGTGTGCCGGTCCGTGATGGCCCAGGTGAGCTTCAGCTGCCGACGGATGTCCTTGATGGCCTCGGTGTAGGGCGCGCCCACCGGGGCGCCCAGCGCCGCCTGATCCGTGGGCAGGCTCTGGGCATTGTCGCGGGCCAGGCTGAAGTAGCTGGTGTAGAACCAGAGCTTCGACTTCACGATGGGACCGCCCACCTGGAACATCTTCTCCTGGTTGATCCGGTCCGAGAAGGAACTGGCGTTCTCGCCACGGCGGGCCGCCTTCCAGCGATCGCTGCTGAGGTCCCAGCGCAGCTGGGCGGTGAACTCGTCGCCACCGGACTTTGTGATGGTGTTCACCACGCCGCCCTCCACGTCGCCGAACTCGGCGGGGATGGCGCCCGTGATCACCTGGGTCTCCTCGATGGCGTCGGTGACGAACTTGGCGCGGGGACCGTTGTAGACGTTGTCCGCGTAGTTCTGGCCGTCCAGCAGCCAGAGGTTGCCCGTCCCCTGGCTGCCCCGGATCTGCATGCCGCCGCGGTCCTGGTTCAGGTTCTCCACCACGCCCGGCGCCATGAGCGCCACATTCAGAGGGTTGCGGTCCACCGGCAGGGCGTCGATGGCCTCCTTCGAGAAGTTGGAGGAGGTCTTGAACTCCGTCTTGTCCTGCTGGACGGAGGAAGCCACCACCTCGACCGTGGTGCCCGCCTCCTTGGAGAGCGTGAAGCGGCTGTTGAGGTTCTGCTCGAGGCCCAGTCGCTCCTCGCGGGTGATGGTGGTGAAGCCGGCCTTGGCCAGGCTGATGCGGTAGAGGCCAGGGGGCAGCAGGCGCGCGGCGAAGCGGCCTCCCGCATCGGTGACCACCACGCGGACGCCCTGCAGCGAGGGGCTGCTGAGCCGGACCTCCACGCCCGCCATGGGCGCTTCCGCGGAATCCACCACCTGGCCCACGAGGCTGGCCGTCTGGGTGCCCTGGGCCAGACCCTGGATGGGCCCGGCGGCGAGAAGGGCCGCCACGCGGCCGAAGCTGAGCAGGGTTTGTCTCATGGCGACCTCCCAAAGGTGGTTGAGACAGGAAACCTGTGATCCAACCCCTCCCTCTGGAAGGCTTTAGGGGTGAGACCCACCAGCGCGGGACGAGCCGTGGCCCGGCAGGGGGGAACCGCCGGAACCTGCGGCCCCTCCGCTATACTCAGCCCTTCCGGAGCGTCCATGTCCCAGTCCATCGACCGACCCGAACTCAGCGCCGCCGAGTGGAAGCTCATCCAGGACCTGCGCGCACTGCCCGACGGGCCCCTGCGAAGCCGCGTCCACGCCTCCCTGGGCGAGCTCCTCTACTTCTTCCAGAACCCCAAGTGCCAGGGCGTCGGCGTGGATGGCTTCCCCTGCGGCACGCCACGGTCCTCCTGCGATGACTGCCACCAGATCTGGGAGGCGCTGGACAAGGTGGCGGAGCGCGTGAAGAAGAACTGATCAGGCCTTCGCCAGCCACCGGTCCCCGAAGTTCACCAGCACGGCGCCGAGCAGCAGCAGGGTCGCCCCGGCCACGCGGATCCAGGAGATGTCGCGCACGGGCAGGCCCAGGAGGCCGAAGCGGTCGAAGAGCAGGGAGGAGACCACCTGCCCCGCCACGATGAGGGAGATCATGGCCGCCATGCCGATGCGCGGGGCCAGCAGGGTGGAGCCGAACACGAAGAAGGCGCCCAGCACGCCGCCCAGCCACTCCCACCAGGCGATGCGCGGCAGGCCAGCCAGCGAGTGGAAGGGCTGGCCGGTGGCCACGCAGGTGATTGCCAGGGCCACCGTCCCCACCGCGAAGGAGATCCACGCGGCGAGCAGGGAGCCACTGCCCAGTGTCTGCCGCAGCGAGTTGTTCATGGCGGACTGCAGGGGGATCACCAGTCCGATGACGAAGGCCATGAGCAGCAGCAGCAGAACCATCCAGGCACCTCGACGGGAAGCGCCGATGGTACCCCAAAGCCCAGTGCGCCTCGCCTGAAATGCCATGTAATCGAGGCATTGGCAATGCGCACTTCCATCGGGGCATGGCCCCTCTGGCGCCCCATCGCGCAGGCGCGCTGGGGCTGTAAGCCCTCTGGGGGCACTGCCGTGCCCCCAGACCCCCGCCACGTGGTGCCCACGAGCAGGCTGGATGAACCAGGCACCTCGCGTTGGCACCACTGCCTAGAGAGCCTCCCAGGTGGCCCGGGCCTGCCCTGTGGCATCGACCGTGGCCGCCTTCACGCGGGCTCGCAGCGCATCGGGCAGGAGGCGGCCCGCCTCCAGGGCCTGGAGGCGGGAGGGCGCTGTGAGGCCCGACCAGCCGGCCCGCAGGGCCATCACCCAGGCCTCGTCGCCCAGGGTCGCCCGGGCGGGCCAGCGCCAGGCATGCCCCAGGCCTGGCTCCCGCAGGGCCTCGGTGGCAACCGCCACCTGTCCCGTGCGGCGAGCCACGGCGGCGGCGGCCTCGGCGGCCTCCCGCTGGGCGAAGGGATCGGCCAGCAGGGCCAGCAGAGGCTGCAGCGCCTCCGCGGCGCCCACCTTGCCCAGGGCACGGGCCAGGGCGAAGCGGGCACCTTCAGGGGAGCGGGCCAGGGCGTCGATCAGCCACCCGCCATCGGCGGTGCGGGCGGCCGCCACCAGGCCATCGGCGGCGGCCCGCCGGGCGCCCACAGGACCTGTCGCCAGGGCATCCAGGTAGGGCGCCAGCCGGACCTCGGGTCCCTCGTCCCGGCGCGGCCCCGCCACGGTGGCCAGCTCCCGGTCCCTGGCCGAGAAGCCAGGCAGGGGCTCCTCGCCCCAGCCCACCGCCTCGGCACTCTCCAGCCAATGAGACAGCTCTTGTCCAAGGGTGGCCATGTCCGGCAGGCGCCTGGCAGGGTCTGGCTGCAGGGCGCGCATGATGAGTCCGGCCATGCGGGGCGGGAACCCGGGCCGCACGGCCGCCGGGGGCAGTTGCACCTGGGCGTAGGGCTGCCCGGTCAGGAACTCGAAAAGGATTGCCCCGAGGGCGTACACGTCACAGCGGCCATCCACCCGGCGGGGATCGCCGTGCTGCTCGGGGGCCATGTAGCCCAGGGTGCCCACCACCATCTGGCTGCGGGTGGCGCGGGTCCGGCCCTCCTCGCCCTCCCAGAAGCACACGCCGAAGTCCGTGACCTTGAGCTGCCCATCGGCCGCGAAGAGCAGGTTCGAGGGCTTGAGGTCCCGATGCACCACGCCCGCCGCGTGGGCCACGCCCAGGGCGCCGCAGACCGGGATCAGGCGACGGACGAGGGCGGCCGGGGCCTCGCCGCGACAGGCCTTGAGGCTGCCACCGGGCAGGATCTCCATGATCAGGTAGGGCCAGGCGCCGCTGGTGCCGAAGGCGAAGATCTCCACCAGGCTGGGGTGCGAGAGGCGCGTGAGCACTTCGCCCTCGCGCAGGAAGCGACGGACCAGGTCCTGGTCCCGATGGACCTCGGGACGCAGCAGCTTCACCGCGCAGGAGGCGCCGGGGCGGAAGCGGTCCTCGCCCCGGAACACCAGGGCCATGCCGCCTTCGCCCAGGGGCTCCAGGAGGCGCACGCTGCCGATCTGGGCCGGGGGACGCAGGCCGCTCATGGAGCCGGGTACGCCCGGTCGCGCCCTCCGGCCTTGGCGCCGTAGAGGGCGGCGTCGGCCCGGGCGAGCAGGGCGCCGCCGTCCGAATCTCCATCCTTGAGCTCGGCCACCCCCAGGCTGCAGGTGAGCCGCAGCTCCAGGCCACCCTCCAGCTCCAGGGGACGCTCCGCCAGGGACCGGCGCAGACCCTCGGCTGCGTTGAGGGCCATCATCGCGGTGGTCTCGGGCAGGACGATGAGGAACTCGTCCCCGCCCAGCCGCCCCACCGGGTCCGAACCCCGGACGCGGAGGTGGAGAAGGGCCCCGAAGGATTCCAGGGCGCGATCGCCCGCCCGGTGCCCATGCGTGTCGTTGACCTGCTTGAACCAGTCCAGGTCCGCGAGGATGACGGCCAGGGGCCGGCGGTGGCGCCGGGCCAGGTCGAAGTGCGACTCCAGCTGGTGCAGGACCGTGGCCCGGTTGCCCACGCCCGTCAGCGGGTCCAGCGTGGTGCGGGCCACCATGGTCTGGTGATAGCGGCGTTCGAGGGCATCCATGTGCTTGAGCTTGAAGGCGTGCCCGCCGACGCGCACCACGTCTTCGGCCCTCAGCTTCAGGGGGCCGGGATCCGCGTGGACCCGCTTGCCGTTGATGAAGACGCCATTGGTGGAGCCCAGGTCGCGCAGCTCCACGGTCTCCAGGTCCGCGGCGATGGTCAGCCGGGCATGGTGGCGGCTCACTTCGGGCTCGGGCAGGCGGAGCCCGTTCTCCGGCGCCCGGCCGATGCTGAGGCCTTCGAGCGGCAGGGGGATGAACTCGCCCATGGGCTGGCCCACATAGCGGATCAGCGCCCACTCTCGGGTGTCGAGCTCGCTGAGAATTTCGACCTCTTCCCGCGCGGAGGCTGGATCCCAGGGGGGGAGGTCGGGAGGCGTGGGTTCGAAGGGCATCCAGGAAAGTCTAACGGAGATCAGGGTTTCCTAGCCTTCGCAGACCTGGTTGCGCCCCCCACCCTTGGCCCGGTAGAGGGCCGCATCCGCCCGGGCCAGCAGCTGGCCGGCGTTGAGATCGTCCCCGGTGCGCTCGGCGATTCCCATGCTGCAGGTGACGGTGAGCCCGCCGGATGCCAGCTGGATCGGAGTCGCGGCGATGGCCTTCCGCAGCCGCTCGGCGAAGGGCCGGGCCCCCGCCAGATCCGTTTCCGGCAACACCATGAGGAACTCCTCGCCGCCGATGCGGCCGGCCAGATCCGCTTCGCGCAGGGTCGCGATGAGGCGCTCGCCGAAGGTGTGCAGCACGAAGTCGCCGGCGCCGTGGCCGTAGGTGTCGTTCACCTGCTTGAAGTAGTCCAGGTCGCAGACCACCACCGAGAGGGGCCGGCCGTAGCGCTGGCTCAGCCCGAAGCGATTCTGCAGCTCCGCCAGGGCGCTGCCCCGGTTGGCCAGCCCCGTGAGGGGATCCTTGGTGCTGAGGTCGAGGAGCGTCTCGTGGAAGGCCCGCTCCAGCGGATCGAGGAAGACCAGCTTCAGGACATGGCCACCGATGGCGATGCGGTCGCCGGGACGCAGCTCCGCGAGTCCACGCACCAGGTTGCCGTTCACCCGCGTGCCATTAGTGGAGTCCAGGTCCTCGACCAGAACCCGGCCCTCGTCGACCTGGAAGCGCGCATGCTGGCGGCTGACCTCGCCATCGAGCAGGGGCAGGCCTGAATCCGGTGCCCGCCCCACGATCACCTGCCCGGCCGCCAGCGGGAACACCCGGCCCAGGGCCGCGCCCGCGTAGGCCACCAGGGCCCACTCGGCCGGAGCCGCCAGCGCATCCACCTCGCTCTTGGTGCGCACCACCGTCGGGATCTCGGGCAGCCCGGGAAGCGTCTCCATGCTCAGGGGCGGCTTCTTTGACGGGGCCTTGCGCGTCACGGATCCTCCACGTAGCAGCTCACCAGGCTTCCATCGTCCTTCCGCCGGGCCAGGATGAATGGTGCGCGGGACGCCCGCACCGCCGAGGCTTCCAGGCGGACGAGGATCCTGCCCTGCCCGGGGTCGTGGCGCAGGTCCGCCACGCCCTTGCTGGGGATGCGGAAGAGGCCGAGCACCTCCAGGTTCCGGACGTTCTCGCCGGTGCCCCGCACGAGCTGGAGGCTATAGCGCATCCACAGGCCCTTGGGCAGCGCGTGGATGGCCTCGGCCCGGATGGGCACCGCCAGCGACAGCATGAGTTCCAGGCCGGCTTCGCCGCCCCCTCCCTCCAGAGTGGGATCGAGGCGTCGGGTACCGGGCGCGGTCAGCTGCGCCGACAGGCGGTGCGGAGTGGGATGGACGACTGGTTCCAGCCGGCCGAGGGTCTGCGCCTTGCGCGGCAGCGGGGGCACGGCCACCCGTGCGGCCTGGCCTCCCGCCAGCGGCGTCATGCGGACGACCTCGGCCTCGGCGCCCCAACGGGCCCAGCCGCTCTCGGCCTGGAGTGCCGCCCGGAAGGGCTCCAGGGCCCTGGCCTCGGTGGCATCTCCGAAGCACTGCATCTCCCGGCACACCGTCATGGGTGGTTCAAGGCCAGTCCGGGCCTCGACCCCCAGCGGCGCGGAGCCGCGGGCCTTCGGCAGGAAGGGCTCGGCGGCCACCTCCACGACCCGGAGCCCGGCGAAGGCCTGCCGCAGCGTTTCCGCCGCATCCGCCATCGCATCCTTCACCCGACCGAACATCAGGATTCCTTGACGACCAGGCTCTGCAGAGCCGCCGTGACGCGCTCCAGGGGCTCCACGAGATCCATGTGATAGCCCGCCTCCAGCAGCTTCGCCACAGCCTGCTCCTGGGCCGCCGGTTCCACCGCGGCGGCGAACATCACCCGCAGCGGAGCCGCGCCCTCGGCCAGTTGGATCAGCAGTTCCCGCGGTCCGGACCGGAAGGTGTCGCCCACCTTGGAGAGGGGGGATTCCTGGCTCTTCTGCACGGCCAGGACCGGGTACTTCACGTCCCCGGACCAGCCCCCCGCCAGCTCCGTGGCGCTGAGGATGAACAGGTCGGGCGGCGTCTTGAGCTCCTTCAGCAGCGTCTTCTGGATGACCTCCTCTTTGAGGTGGGGCTCCAGGGACTTGCCGTAGAGGATGCTCTGCAGCCGCGTCGGCGTGATGGGCTCCGTGTAGCGGAAGTCCAGCGGGATCCCGGAGGTGTCCGTGACCAGGAGGCCGCCGAGGTAGCTCGCGCCCTCCTTGACGGCCATGAAGTATGCAAGCTTGATGGGATCTGCCATGAAGACACCTCTGCCGGGAAGGCTACCTCCCCATCGGCGGAACCAGCTCTTGCCTTTTGTCCCGCTCCTGGTACATTGGTTATTCCACTCGTTGGGGAGTGGTCTAATGGTAGGACAACGGTTTCTGGTACCGTCAGGTGAGGGTTCAAATCCTTCCTCCCCAACCATTCACAACTTGTTCAGTGGTCCCATCGTATAGCGGTTAGTACACCGCCCTCTCACGGCGGGAACAGGGGTTCGATTCCCCTTGGGACTACCAGCAAAACCCCCTAGAGAAATCTAGGGGGCCTTTGTTTTTTCGACCCTCTTCGTGATGGGGGTGAGGGTTATACGGAAAATTCACGGAAAGCCCATTGAGGGCTCAGGATCGCCTCGGGTATCCACGGGTGGATCTCTGGGGACTCCGCCAATATTTGTCGATTGGTTTCGGCCACCTTGTCCTTCAGCAAAGGAGGCCCCATGGCAAAGATCGGCAGACCATCGCCCTTCCCGGCCCACTCCGGTGAACTGGCCTACAAGCTGGGCGGCGTTGCCCCCTTTGGCGGAAGAGGTCGGCGTTGGCGTCCGAACGGTCCGCAGGTGGGCCCACGGAGACCCTGTGCTCCCGATGGCCCGCAAGGTGCTCACGCGGCTCTTCAAGGAGCACGGCCTGAACTCAAGCAGCCTTTTCGATCCCGTTTCTGAACACTGAGCACGGGCCCAAGGAGCGGGACCACTGTCACAGCGGTTGTCCTCAACAACTGTCGACAGTCCATCCCGTCTAATTGCGCCTGTGGCCTCGATCACAGACTTGCTGTTTTTCGAGTCTGGCCACTCGGTCACCACGTGTTTTTCGGTGTAATGAAGCCCATCCTCGCCATGCCTCTCTCAGGAGCCACCTGATGGCCATTCATCCATGTCCGACGACAAGGGCACCCGTCACCATCGAGACCCCGCAGCACCTCGACCTCGCTCTTCGCATGGGTGGACCCCAGTCAATCCGCAACGGTGGTGCCGGAGGGCGATGCCCCACGAGATGAACGGCGTCCACGTTCGGCCCTGGCGCAGGCCGCCTAAGAGCCGGAGGGAGTGGAACCTCCTAGCCGACGAGATGTTCTTCGCTGAACGACTGTTCCACCCGCCTGATGGCAAGATCCCGGCCGCGGGCGCCGTGGTCGTCGAGCCCGATGGCCGGGTCTGGCTGGTGTCCCCGACCAACCAGCACGGAGGCGGCCAGCAGACCTTTCCGAAGGGCACGGTGTCGGGTCTGAGCCTCGCCTCCACCGCGTTGAAGGAGGTCCTCGACAAGACTGGCCTCCAGATCGAGCTGATGGACCACCCCTCGATGTCGAGAGGGACACTTCCTTCACCCGCTACTACCGCGCCCGCCGGATCGGGGGCACCCCTGCGGCCATGGGATGGCGGAGCCAGGCGGTGCACCTGGTGCCGCTGGAGCTGGTCAAGGAGCGCCTCAATCTGCCGGTCGACCATCCGATCGTCGACAAGCTGATGGAGGTCTGGGGGTCATGGGCGGGGCGATACCGGGAGCCCCTAGTACGCCGACCAGTTCCTTCGCGTCGACACAACACCAACAGCCCGCCGACCGGCACATCTAAACAGCACGATGAGGCCGTCGCAATCTGGGTCAGCAAGACGCGGACGCGATTGTCGCCTCTGCCTGTATGGCCCAGAAGGCGGGCCATGAGGGAGGTCATCAAGCACTGCAAGCACGCCGCTGTTGTCTTCCAGCACCAGGGGAAACCGGGCCTCGCCGCGTTCTTTGCAAAGATTCGTCAAGCAAGCACTTGAAAATCACCCCCCGGCAGAGCCCATAACTGCCCCCTCCCTATTCAGCGAGCCTCCTCAGACTCCATCCATCTCGGTCATCCGTCAGGGGTGCATGGCCCTAGATGCGCCGATGTTCGAGGTCCAGGCCAAATTCATGGCTTCCCTGATCCTCGACCTAGAGGCCGCCTGCCTTCGCATCTACAGGATTGATGAACCGCGGGAGATCCCGTGGGAGGACGACCTGGCCGCCGCCTCGTGGGAGGTCCCTGAATACAGGCGCTTCATCGAAGGTGGCCGCCTGTGGCTTCGTGGTCGACGGGTTGGCACCTGACGAATTGCTCGACCTGGAGGACATCAACCGTCATCCGCGCCAGGACCATTCCGATCATGGGACCCCTGGACATCAGGCTCTTCATCCGATCCACCGCTCCGAAGTGGGCCGACGGCTACGCCAGTCCTGTCCTCGAAACCTTGGCCAGCGGCGCCCTACAATCGGTCGCCAAACGTCTGCGTGAGGACGACTCCCTCTACGAGCCGCATTGAGGCGCATACCGATCAGACGGGAATTTGCACCGTTCATTCGATCGAAGTGGACCCTCAGATCGTGAGGCTTCATCATCTTGACCAAGCCCCTGGAACCCGTGCCCCTCGCTGCCGCGCTGGAGAACGCGTGGGGAACACAACCGGAGTCGACATGTCCCCTGAGCACCTAACGGACGCCCTGATGGATCTGATCCCCGAGGACGGGAGCGGCGTGGGGAATATCGCCCTGCGCCAGCAGCCTCGGCAAAAAGCTGGGACGCGATCGAGGAGGGCGAATACGTCGTGGCCCGTGATGCCCTCGTGTCCAAGGGCGGCTGGTGAAGGGTCAGGGGCGCGGGGGATCGGTCCGCGCCCTGGGATGGCGCCCGTGTTGGAGGACCTGGGCGAGGCCCCGACAGGGCCGCAGAAGCGGCCTCTCGGCCCCGCAAAGCGAGGACCCAAACCGCAGCCTCCACCCCGATTGCAGAGGAAGCTGCCATCCGCTCCTACCGCCACACAGACCGCCGGGCCAACAACCCCGAGGTGGGGCTGGTGAAGCCTGAGAACGACCCCGACCAGCCCAAGACCGTCTGGTTCTTCGACCCCACCTGACC
>JADKCH010000015.1 GCA_016714685.1 Candidatus Geothrix odensensis | reverse complement strand
AAGGCACTGGAGGCCCAAAGGTTCCTGGATCTGATCATCCAGAGAGCGTGCAGGAAGCGCGTCATCGTCTGGCCTTGAACCTGCGCTACCAGGTATGGAACCGTTCGGACGCAAAGTCGCCTTTTCTGACGCGTCCCAGCCAAGGCTGTGATCGGAAAGCATCCTATGGAGGTGTTCCCCTTCCTTCAGGACACCGGGATCATGGACCGCTTGAAGCGGGCCCTGGCTGGGGAACTGGTCGGGTCGATGGAGTTCCCGTTCCATGTTCAGAGCACAGGGAGGAAGGGCTGGAACATTGAGAAGAGCGTCCCCTTCCGGAATGCTCAGGGGGACATCATCGGCGTGATCGCGACCGTCACGGACATCACGCAGCGCCGGCAGGCTGAAGACAAGCTGAATCATTCTCATGATCTGATGCGCTACATCATCGAGCACAACCAGGGCGCGGTGGCGGTCCATAACCGGGACATGAGTTCTTCCGTCATGCCAGCGCTACCTCCAGGATTCCAAGGTGGCAGGTCAAGACCTCATCGGGAGGCACCACTACGAGGTCATGCCCGACCTGCCGCAGAAGTGGCGGGATGTTCATCAGAAGGCGCTAGCCGGCGTGATTTCAAGCGCGGATAGCGATGAGTGGGTCCGAGCCGATGGCACCGTGGAGTGGACCCGGTGGGAATGTCGGCCCTGGTACGAAGCCGATGGCTCCATCGGTGGGATCATCGTCTATACGGAGCTGATTTCCGAGCGCAAGCGGGCCCAGGCCGTCCTGCTGGTGAGCGAAGAGAAATATCGAACCCTCATCGACAACCTTTCCACCGGCCTGGTGGTGCACGGCCCGGACAGTTCGATCCTCTTGGCCAATGGGATGGCGTCAGCCCTCCTCGGCCTTTCCAAAGAGCAGATGCTGGGCAAGACCGCCGTCGATCCGGAGTGGCGTTTCCTCCAGGAGGATGGCTCGCCTCTGCCGCTGGAAGGTTATCCCGTCAACCGCGTCCTGGCTTCGGGGGAGGGCTTCAAGGGCCTAGTCATTGGCGTCTGTCGCCCGGATCGCGCAACGCCCACCTGGTTGCTTGGCAATGCCTACCCTGTGAAGGATGCGGCAGGCCAAATCGCCGAGGTGGTGATCACCTTCGGCGACATCACCGCGCTCAAGCAGGCGGAGGCAGCATTGCGGGAGAGCGAGGAGCGCTGGAAATTCGCCATCGAAGGGGCTGGCGACGGCTTGTGGACTGGAATGTCCAGACCGGCGAGGCTTACTACTCGCCGCGCTACAAGGAAATGTTCGGGTATGCCGAGGCCGACTTCGGAGCCACGTCGGAAGAATGGAGCAAGCGCATTCACCCCGACGATGCGCCCGGCGTGTTTGCAACATTGCAGCCGTATTTGGAGGGCAGGCCTGGCTGCGTAACGGTTGAGTTTCGGATGTTGTGCAAGGATGGAAGCTGGCGATGGACGCTGGGCCGCGGAATGGTGGTGCAGCACGATGATGATGGCAAGCCGCTGCGCATGATTGGCACCAACAGTGACATCACCGAGCGGAGGCAAGCAGAGGTTGAGAGAGTCAACCTCCAAAACCAGCTCCTGCACTCCCAGAAAATGGAAAGCCTGGGCACCCTGGCCGGGGGCGTCGCCCACGACATGAACAATGTGCTCGGCGCCATTCTCGGCCTCGCCTCGGCCCACATCGGCACCCAGCCCTATGGCAGCCCCCTCCACCAGGCCCTCGACACCATATGCAAGGCCACCGAGCGGGGTGGCAAAATGGTCAAGAGCCTGCTGAGCTTTGCCCGGCAGAGCCCTGCCGAGAACAATAAGCTCGATATGAACGCAATTCTCCGAGAGCAAATCAACCTGCTGGAACGGACAACCCTGGCGAAGGTGCGCTTGGTGGTAGACCTGGAAGCACAACTGCGGCCCATCCTTGGCGATTCCAGCGCCCTGACCCACGCCTTCATGAACCTCTGCGTCAATGCCGTGGACGCCATGCCGGAAACAGGCACCCTCACCCTGCACACTCGCAACGTCGACAACGACTGGATTGAGGTGGTGGTGGAGGACAACGGCATGGGTATGTCGAAAGAGGTCCTGGAGAAAGCCATGGAACCCTTCTTCACGACCAAGGAAACTGGCAAGGGCACCGGGCTGGGCCTATCCATGGTCTTCAGCACCGTGAAGGCCCACCAGGGGCAGATGGCCATTGAGAGCGAGCCTGGAAAAGGAACCCGGGTGCGACTGCGCTTCCCCGCCTGCGCGGAGGAGGCCCCGGTCCAAGCCGCCGCAACGGCAGGTCATGAGGCCGACCAGATACCTCGCGGAACCTTGAATGTACTGCTGGTTGATGATGATGATCTGATCCAGAGTTCGGTCCAGATTATCCTCGATGCCCTGGGCCACACGGCGGTGACCGCGGCCCAGAGCGGCGAGGAGGGTTTGGCCCTGCTCCAAGCAGGGTTGGAGCCTGATCTCGTCATCCTGGACATGAACATGCCCGGACTGGGCGGTATCGGAACCCTGCCGCTCCTCCGCAGGTTGCGCCCAGAGGTGCCCGTTCTTCTCTCCACGGGGCGAGCCGACCAGTCCGCGCTGGCCCTAGCCTCGGCTTACCCTGGTGTCACCTTGCTATCCAAGCCCTTCGGGCTGAGGGAACTCCAGAGGCACCTCGAACTCATCGGGCTGGGGTGAAGCGCGTTTTCACAGGTGCTGTGAAGCTGACGTCCCCCCGGAAACCACATAAGCTGAGAGGCCTCGCCGCCTCTTTGTTAGATGCAGCAATATTTTAACTTATCTTTGAATATCCAATGAGGTGTCTTTCAGATTGAGCGTTTCCCTGAAGCAATCAGAGACCCACCAATGGACGGGCATGAACCACCAGATGGAGTGGGAGACCTTTGAATGCACATCAAAGGTGAGGGGCAGGCCGTGGAGTCAACAGCCACGAAATGCTCCTCTGGCATTGGCCAACGACGGGATCTGAAAGCCCCCTGAGGCCAGCCAAGTTCGATTGGAACGGGCATACCCTCCGTGTTGCCCTTCCCGGATGAGCACTTCATGAGGAAAGCAATGGCCTAAGCCACGGTTTTCATTCCTGAAGATGTCTATCATCCAAAACCCTGGATGTCTGAGGAGGCGATCAGGGGCACCGTCACGATGGGTGGATGCCCTGAGAAAGACGCGGCGAAGACAAAGGAGAAGCTGACCGAACCTCCCCAGCGCGGCGATCCTCAAAAGCAAGGAGGGGTCATTGATTCGAGTGTTGGAGTCTTTCTCAGCGAGGTCAGGTGCAGGTTCCCCTCTCGACCCCGTCGTTCCCGCACTGAGGGATGGGACCCGGACCGGGGCTGTGGCATTGTGGCTATCAACTCCCCTGCAACCCAACGCCAATCCATCCTAGGGATTGGCTCGGCATGAGGCCTCCTATGCAGCCCTCCCCTTCACTGCCTCCGGGAACCCAGCCCAACCGCCAGGAACTTTCCCCCATCTTCCTGCTCGAGCGGGCGGGCGAGGTGTTCGCGGAACGGCCGGCCGTCACGGATGGCGACTCACGCTACACCTGGCGGGAATTCCGCGCCCGGGCGCGGCGCTTCGCCTCGGCGCTGCGGGCCGCGGGGTTGCAGAAGGGGGACCGCGTAGCCTTCCTGGCCTTCAACTCCGAGCCCCTGCTGCTGGCGCACTTCGCGGTCCCGCTGGCGGGGGGCATCCTCGTGGCGATCAACACGCGCCTGAACCCGGAGGAGATCGCCTACATCGTGAGCCACAGCGGGGCCGCCAAGGTTTTTGTGTCCCCGGAGCTGGAGCCCCAGTTGGCCAGCGTGCCGTCCGCGGTCCCGCGCACCGTGCTCGGGGCCGAGTTCGAGGCCCTGCTCCAGAGCGGCTCCGAAGCCCCCGTGGAGCCCTGGCTGGCGAGCGAAGACGAGCCCATCACCATCAACTACACCTCCGGCACCACCGGCCGGCCCAAGGGCGTGGTCTACCATCACCGGGGCGCCTACCTGAACGCCCTGGCCATGGTGCTTGATCACCGGGTGCAGGCCGAGTCCCAGTACCTCTGGACCTTGCCGATGTTCCACTGCAACGGCTGGTGCTTCACCTGGGGCCTGGCGGCCGTGGGCGCGGAAAGCATCTGCATTCCCAAGATCGAGCCCGGGCCCACCTGGCAGCTCTTCGATGGCGGCGTCACCCACTTCTGCGCGGCCCCGACGGTCTGCACCATGCTCGTGACCGACCCGGCCGCCCACCGGCTGGCGAAGCCCGTGCGGCTCTTCACGGCGGGGGCCCCGCCCTCGCCGACGCTCATCGCCCGCATGGCGGAGCTGAACTTCCAGCTGGACCACGTGTACGGCCTCACGGAAGTCTACGGGCCCTTCACCATCAACGTGCCGGCCCCCGGGCAGGATACGCTGCCCCTGGCGCAACAGGCGGAGCTGCGGGCCCGCCAGGGCATGCCCAATGTCTGCGCGGGCGAGGTGCGCATCGTCGGTGAAGACATGAACGACGTGCCCCGGGATGGCGCCACCATGGGCGAGGTGGTCATGCGTGGCAACGTGGTGATGACGGGCTACTTCGAGGATCCGGAAGCCACGGCGAAGGCCTTCCATGGCGGCTGGTTCCACTCCGGCGACCTCGGGGTGCAACATCCGGATGGCGCCATCGAGCTGCGCGACCGGGCCAAGGACATCATCATCTCCGGCGGCGAGAACATCTCCACCATCGAGGTGGAGCAGGCCCTGGTCTCCCATCCCGCCGTCATGGAGTGCGCCGTCATCGCCGTGCCCGACCCGAAGTGGGGCGAGGTGCCCAAGGCCTTCGTGACGCTCAAGCCCGGCGCCTCGGCCACCACCGAGGAGCTGGTCGCGCACTGCCGAACCCGGCTGGCCAACTTCAAGCTGCCCAGGCACATCGAGTTCGGTGCCCTGCCCAAGACCTCCACGGGCAAGATCCAGAAGTTCCTGCTGCGCGACAGGGAGTGGCAGGGCCGCAAGAGCCGCATCAACTGAAGGCTGGCCCATGCTGATCGACGAGACGGTCCGGTTCCTGTCCCAGGTCCCCCCCTTCCAGTTCCTGGAGGAAGCCCTGCTGCGGGAGCTCGTCCAGAGCCTGACCATGGCCTTCCATCCCAAGGGCGAGGTGATCCTGCACCAGGATGGGCCCGTCAGCGACCACCTCCAGATCATCAGGAAGGGGGCGGTCAAGATCACGCGGCGTCCCGAGGGCAACGGGGATGAGGTGGTCGTGGACTACCGGGAACGGGGCGAGACCTTCGGCCTGGTCTCGCTCATGGGCGGCCAGCAGCGGACCACCATCGTGGCCATCCAGGACACCACCTGCTACCTGCTGCCGAAGGAGCGGTTCAACGAACTGGTGGTGAGCCACCCGGCGATCACCGAATACCTGCTCCAGTTCCACCTCACCAAATACGCCGACATGACCTCCCGGGAGATCCAGGGCAAGAGCCTGTTCCTGGAGAGCAGCGACCACCTGCTGTTCACGGCCCAGGTGGGGGAGATCTGCCAGCGGTTCACCACGGTCGTGGAAGCCGACACCACCATCCGCCAGACGGCCCGGCGCATGGCGGAGGAGCGGCAGAGCGCGGCCCTGGTGGTCGGTCCCAGCGGCGAGCCCATCGGCATCCTCACGGATTCGGATTTCCGCACCCGGGTGGTGGCCGAGGGGCAGCCCATCGACGGCCCGGTCTCGCGGGTGATGAGCCACCCGGTGGTCTCCGTGGACGAGCGGGATCCCTGCTTCGAGGTGGTCCTCAAGATGCTGCAGTGCGACATCGAGCACGTGGCTGTCACGCGGGAGGGCGCCATCCGCGGCGTGGTGACCAACCATGACTTCCTGGTGCTGCAGGGGCGGAGCCCCCTGGCCTTCTCCGAGGACATCGAGCACCAGACCACCCTGGAAGGGCTGGCGCCGGTCTCGCGCAAGGCCATGTCCATCATCGGGGTGCTGCTGCGCGAGGGGGCCCGGGCCACCAACATCATCCGGATCATCTCCGAGCTGAACGACCGGGTGGTGCGCAAGGTGCTGGAGCTGGCCGAGCGGGAGCTCGGACCGCCGCCCGTGCCCTACTGCTGGCTCGCCCTGGGCAGCGAGGGACGCAAAGAGCAGACCTTCCGCACCGACCAGGACAACGCCCTGATCTATGCGGATGTGTTCGACAGCCAGAAGCCCAGGGTCGCGGAGTATTTCCGGCGCTTCGCGGTATTCATGCGCAACGGCCTGGTCCAGTGCGGGTTCGAGGCCTGCCCGGCCAACTACATGGCCAGCAATCCGGACTGGTGCCAACCCCTCGCCCAGTGGAAGCGGTACTTCAGCACCTGGATTTCCGAGCCCACCCCCGAGGCCGTGCTCAAGTCGCTCATCTTCTTCGATTTCAGGCCGCTGCATGGCGACCGGTCCCTGGCCTGGGGCCTGCGGGAGCACTTCGGCCGGCTCCTCCCCGACTACCCGGTCTTCCTGGGCTTCCTGGCCAACATGCTCGTGCGGAACCGGCCGCCCCTGGGCTTCTTCGGGGGGGTGGCCGTGGAGCGGAACGGCGAGCACAAGGACGGCCTGAACCTGAAGATCAAGGCCGTGGCGCCCCTGGTGGACATCGCCCGGCTCTTCGCCCTGGAGAAGGGGTTCCAGCAGGTCTCCACCGTGGACCGTCTGGAGGCGCTGCGGGGCGGCACCTCGCTCATCTCGGAGCTGGTGGACGAGCTGGAGTATTCCTTTGAGTTCGTCACCCTGCTGCGGATCCACCACCAGTACCGGCAGGCGGAGGCCGGGCAGGCCATCGACAACTTCATCCGCTTCGACGGCCTGAGCAGCCTGGAGCGGCAGTCGCTCAAGAACGCCTTCCGCCTCATCCTCAAGGTCCAGGACCAGGTCATGGACCGCTACAAATCCTTCATCATCTGAGGCGCGGCATGGGTCTGATGGCGTGGGGCCGGGAAAAGCTGGGCGGGGGGCCACCCGGCGGGGACCTGCCGATTCCCGAGCTCCGGTTCACGGTGCTGGACACCGAACTGACCGGCCTCGACACCCGCCGGGACGACATCATCGCCATCGGGGCCCTCCACATGCAGGGCAGTCGGATCGAGCTCGGGAACGCCTTCCAGGAACTGGTGAAGCCCACCGCCGTGCTCGATGGCCGTACCGTCGTGATCCACGGCATCACCCCCTCGGAACTGGAGGCCCGGCCCGCCATCGGCGGGGTGCTGGCCTCCTTCCTGGACTACGCGGCGGGCACCGTCCTCGTGGGCCACTGCCTCGCCCTCGACCTGGCCTTCCTCAACCGCGACGCCAGGCGGTCGGGGAAGGCCCCCCTCCGGCATGCGACGGTGGACACCCTGGCCCTGTTCGGCTGGCTCCGGCGGCGCGCCATCGACCAGCCCGCCTTCGCCCTCGAGCTGCCCGCCCCCAGCCTCTTCGACCTGGCCGAAGCCTTCGAGATCCCCGTGGAGGCGGCGCATTCGGCCATGGGCGACGCCTACGTCACGGCCCAGGTCTTCCAGCGCTTCCTGCCCCATCTCCAGCAGGCTGGGGTAGGGAATCTCTCGGGCCTTCGGAGGGTCGGGGATCCCCGGCATTCGCTGGCCAACCTGACTGACCAGCAGGGCCACACACATTTCTGAACCAAAAACGGCCGGGGAGGGGTCCCGGCCGTCCCGTGGCTTGGCTGAGCCGAGCCTCAGTGTTTGGTGGCGGTAGCGGCGCCGAAGCCCGTCTGGGCCCGCACATACTGATCCTCGAAGGCCTCGATCTCGGCCTTCGCGCGGTCGCTGCCATCCAGCTTCGAGAAGATGAAGGCCAGCAGGAAGGCGATGGGCATGGCGAACAGGGCGGGCTGGGTGTAGGGGAAGAGGGCCGCCTTGTTGCCGATGACATCCACCCACACCGACTTGGAGAACAGCACGAAGAGCACGGCGGACACCAGGCCGCCGTAGCCACCCCAGAGTGCGCCACGGGTGGTGAGGCCCTTCCAGTACATGGAGAGGATCAGCACGGGGAAGTTCGCCGCGGCCGCCACGCCGAAGGCGAGGCCCACCATGAAGGCGATGTTCTGCTTCTCGAAGAGGATGCCGAGCACGATGGCCACGAAGCCGAGGCAGATGGTGGCGATCTTGGAGACCTTGATCTCGGTGGCCTCCGAGGCCTGCCCCTTCTTGATGACCCGGGCGTACAGGTCGTGGGAGATGGCCGATGCGCCGGCCAGGGCCAGGCCCGAGACCACGGCCAGGATGGTGGCGAAGGCCACCGCCGCCAGGAAGCCCAGCAGCATGTTGCCGCCCACGGCCTTGGCCAGGTGCATGGCGACCATGTTGCCGCCGCCGATGAGCTTGCCACCAATCGTGCCGCCCTCGAAGAAGGAGGCGTTCTGCCCCACGATGAGGATGCCGCAGAGGCCCATGAGGAAGATGACGTTGAAGAAGTAGGACACGAAGCCCGAGGCGTACAGCACCGACTTGCGCGCCTCTTTGGCGTTCGTGACCGTGAAGAACCGCATGAGGATGTGGGGCAGCCCCGCGGTGCCGAACATGAGGCCGAGGCCCAGGGAGATGGCGGTCACGGGATCCGCGAGCAGGCTGCCGGGGTACATGAGCTTGGGGCCAAGCTTGTGCACGGCCGTGGCCTGCTGGACCAGGTTGTGGTACGAGAAGCCGAACTTGCTCATGGCCAGGACCATGACCAGGGTGCCGCCCACGAGCAGCATGCAGGCCTTGATGATCTGCACCCAGGTGGTGGCCACCATGCCGCCGAAGATGACATAGACCATCATCAGGAGGCCCACGACGAAGATGGCGATCTTGTACTCCAGGCCGAAGAGCAGCTTGATGAGCTGGCCCGCCCCGACCATCTGGGCCAGCAGGTAGAAGCAGACCACGGTCAGCGAGGAGATGGCCGCCATGGTGCGCACCTTGCCCTGGTCCAGGCGGTAGGCGGTGATGTCCGAGAAGGTGAAGCGGCCCAGGTTGCGCAGGCGTTCGGCCATCAGGAAGAGGATGATGGGCCAGCCGGCGAAGAAGGCGAGCATGTAGATGTAGCCGTCGTAGCCCTGGCCGTAGACCATGGCGCTGAGGCCCAGGAGCGTGGCCGCCGACATGTAGTCGCCGGCGATGGCGAGGCCGTTCTGGAAGCCGGTGATGCCGCCGCCCGCGGTGTAGAAGTCGGCGGTGGACTTGGTGCGGCTGGCCGCCCAGTAGGTGATCCCCATGGTGAGGGCCACGAAGAGGCAGAACATGATGATGGCGTGCCAGTTGGTGGCCTGCTTCTCCTGGATGCCATCCAGGGCCGGCCCCGCGTGGACCATGGCGGAAGCGGCGAGCAGGCCCAGGGCCAGGCCGATACGGTTCAGGAGGCGCATCACTTGTTCTCCTTCCAGGCGTCCTTGATCAGGTCCGCGGTCAGCTCGTCGTACTCCCCGTTGGCCTTCCGGACATATACCGCCGTGAGCACCCAGAAGAAAATGAACATGAAGAGCTCGAAGGCCACGCCGATGGTCACCATGGAGCCCGCGTAGATCGGCCGGCCGAGCAGGGCGGGCTTGAAGGCCACCAGCAGCACGAAGCCGTAGAACATCCCCAGCACGATGAAGGCCAGGGTCCAGGCGAAGCGTCCCCGCTTGGCCACAAGCTTCTGGAACTTCGGATTGGCGCGCATGTGCTCGTACATCTCGCTGCTCATGGCGGGACCCCTCCTATGGTTTGGAATATGGACCGGCTCCATCCCATGGGGGAATGGAGGCAGGCGGTCACGGATGTGGGATGAACTGGGGCCAAGGCTACTCGGATCGAGACCTTCGCATCAATGAAGCTCAGCGGGAATGTGCCCTAAAGCACAGGCGGGGTCACCCGAGCGGCGGTCCCTGAATCGCCAGGGCCTTCCTGGCCGCCGCCTCCCCCGCCAGCCAGCCCGTGGAGAACGCGATCTGGAGGTTGTAGCCGCCGGTGTTCGCATCCAGGTCGAGCACCTCGCCCGCAAAGTAGAGGTTTCCGATCTTCCGCGAGCCCATGGTCCTGGGGTCGATGTCCTGGAGGGAGACGCCGCCGGCGGTGACGATGGCCTCCTCCCAGCCCCCGTGGCCCGTCACCACAAAGCGCAGCTCCTTGAGCAGGCCCAGCAGCTGCTTGCGCTTCGAGCCCTGGAGCTGCGCCGCGGGTGCCGATGGGCTCAGGCCGAGGCGCTCGCAGAACACGGCGACCAGGGGCGCCGGCAGGAGTGACCGCAACAGGGCGGTGCAGGTGCCCCCAGGGTGGGCCTCCAGGTCGCGAAGCAGCCTCGCCTCCAGCTTCGCGGGGTCCAGCGCCGGCTTCAGGTCGAGGGTCAGCTCGACCTTCCGGCCCGCGGCCATGGCATCCACGATCTTCCGGCTGAGCCGCAGGACGCTGGCGCCCGCCAGCCCCTTGGCCGTGAACTCGGCTTCCCCGAACTCGCTGGCCTGCTTCCTCCCGTCGATCCAGAGGGTCAGGTTGACGTTCTTGAGGGTGAGCCCCTGGGCGCCGACCTGGGCCGGACGCGTCTCGATCCGCACCAGGGAAGGCCGCAGGGCTTCGATCCGGTGCCCGGTGGCCTCGGCGAAGCGGTAGCCATCCCCCGTGGATCCCGTGGCGGGATAGGACTGTCCACCGGTGGCGAGGATGCCGCAGCGGGCTTCGATCTCGAGGGGAGTTCGCGAAGCCTTGCGGGCCGCCACGAGGCCCGTGAACAGGCCTTCGTGGATCACCAGGCGCTCGACCCGGGCATGGGGGAGGATCTCCACGCCCTGCCCCGTGGCCCAGGCCACCAGGGCGTCCGCCACGTCCCAGGCCAGGTCGCTGGCCGGGAACACGCGGTCGCCCCGCTCCACCTTGGTGGCGACGCCCTGGCCCTCCAGCAGCGCGATCAGGTCGCGGTTGAAGAAGGCCTGGAAGGCCTGGCGCAGGAAGCGCGGCTCCGGCTGGATCTCCCTGAGCTGCTCCTCCAGGGCCTTCATGTTCGTGATGTTCGCCCGGCCCTTGCCCGTGATCCGCAGCTTGCGGGCGGGCTTCTCCATCTTCTCCAGCAGGAGGACGCGGGCGCCCAGCATGGCGGCCCGGCCCGCGGCGAGCAGACCCGCGGGTCCCGCGCCGACCACCACCACATCCCAGGCGCCTGCTTCGGGCCTCACCCCTGCGGCTCGCAGAGCACCAGCTCCATGCGGCACCGGGCGCAGTCGAAGCGGCACTCCAGGCGGGTGGAGCCGTTCTCGAGGAAGACCGGTCCCTGGGGCTCCGGCAGTCGGACCCAGGGCTCGGGGTTCTCATGCACGTGGCACCAGCCCATCTCGTACTTCACGCAGTGCCGCGTGGTCATCACCACCCGACCATCGAGGCTGGCCTGCAGCTCCGCCGCCGGTTCGAGGACCTGGGCGCCCGCCCCCTCGTAGAAGGCGCGGGCGGCCCGGTTGGCGATGTTCCAGGTGAAATCCAGGCCGCGCACAGGCAGCGGGTTCAGCTTCGGCGCCCGAGCCCGGCGCCCCTCCCTGGCTCGCGGGGCCCGGCGCAGGGCCTCCAACGAAGCTGCGGCGTCGCGGCGGAGGGCATTGAGCGCGCTGACCGGCACGAAGCGCGGCTCGGCCACCTGCAGCCCCGCCAACTCGAAGGGCGTGTTCCCCAGGCGGCCCAGGGCCTCCTGGATGGTCCTGGCAGCGGCCTCCGCGTCCCGCGGCGGCGCGAAGTCGCCCGGAGCCTGGGCTTCCGCCACGCAGCCGACCGGATCCTCCAGGCGCAGGCGCACGGCCCCGTCCGGGAAGTCCAGCGCGGCCCGCACCGGGATGCGGCGCTCCACCTTGGCGCTGCGCAGGGCCCGGAGCCAGTGCAGGTCCAGGTTGCGGTGCAGCCGCGTGCCGGGGCGGATGCGGGAGGGATCCTGCACGAAGAGCTGGCGGGGCTCCACGGCGTTGATCACGGTGCCGGCCACCTCCACGCCATCGACGAAGGCGAGGCCATCGCCGGGATGCAGGTCCGTGGTCGCGTCCAGCACCAGCCGGTCGCCCTGGATGGAGCGCACCTCGCCGATGAACTCGCCCAGGTGCCGGCCCGAATCCAGGTTCCCCATGGGCCGGCGTTCCCCGTCGATGCGGTAGCTGGACAGCCCCCGCTGGAAGGTCTTGGTGGGATCCGGCGCGAAGGCCTGGCTCACGGAGCCGAGGGAGGCCCGGCCCAGCTCGGGGCGCCGCTGGAGGAGGTCGTCGAGCTTGCGGCGCACCTGGCTGACGATGTTCTTCACGTAGTCCGCGTCCTTGAGGCGTCCCTCGATCTTGAAGCTGAGAATGCCCGCGTCCGCCAGCTCCTCCAGGTGGTCGGACAGATCCAGATCGCGGATGTTCAGGAGGTGCTTCTCCCGCACCACCACGCGGTTCGACGCATCCACCAGGTTCCAGGGGGCGCGGCAGGGCTGGGCGCATTCCCCGCGGTTGCCGCTGCGCTCGCAGATGGCGCCGCTCAGGTAGCACAACCCGCTCTCGCCCACGCACAGGGCCCCGAAGACGAAGGCTTCCAGCTCGATGTCCGCGGCCCCGTGGATGGCCCGGATGTCGTCCAGGCTCAGCTCCCGGGCCAGGATGGCGCGGCTGAAGCCCGCGCTGGCCAGGAAGGCCACCCGCTCCGGGCTGTCGCAGGCCGCCTGGGTGCTGGCGTGCAGCGGCAGCGGCGGCAGGTCCATCTCCAGGAAGGCCATGTCCTGGATGATGAGGGCGTCCACCCCGGCCTCGTACAGCTCCCAGGCCTGGCGCCGCGCGGCCTCCAGCTCGGCGTCGAACAGGATGGTGTTGAGGGTCGCGAACACCTTCGCGCCCCAGAGACGGGCCTCACGCGTGACCTGCTCGAAGTCCTCCAGGCCGTTCCCCGCCGCCTGCCGTGCGCCGAACTGGGGCCCGCCCATGTACACCGCGTCCGCCCCGCAGCGCAGCGCGAGGATGCCCTGGTCCGCATTCTTGGCGGGGGCGAGGAGTTCGAGGGCCATGGTCTTCAGGGTACCAGCCGCTGGACGGTGGGGAAATCAGCGGGGTTCCCGGGCCGCCTCACTGGGCGGGGATGGCGCTGATCTGGTAGGGCCTCGGCCGCTGGCCGCCCTCGAGGAAGAAGGCGGGCACGGCCTTCGCGGCGCGCTCGGCCTCCGCCTTGGAGGCATAGTCTCCGAGGAAGAGCTGGTAGGCGGTCCTGCCGCCCTTGAGCTTGATGGGGGCGATGAACAGGTCAGGCTCCTTGCCCGGGAAGGCGACGACCGCGTTCTTCAGGGTGGCGGGCAGGTTGGCGATCAGCAGGCGGATGGTCCAGCGCTGGTCAGACAGCGCATCGATGTGCTTCTTCCCGAACTCCAGGGCCTTCCCCATATCGCCCAGGCGGAGGGCATCCAGGCGACGGGTCAGCTCGGATCCGGCGGCCTTGACCGGAGCGGGCGGCGGCACCGGGGCGGGACGGGGGGCGGGCGGAGGCGCCACGACCACGGTGACCGGAGGCGGCGGAGGGCTCGCCAGGGGACGCGCCACGGGCGGTGCGACGGGGGTCGGGGCGGGCTTGGCCGCGGGCGCAGGGGTCGAGAGCGGGCGCGGCTCCGGAACCGTGCTCACCACCGGCAGGGGGGCGGAGGGCGGAGGCGGGGCCACCACGGGGGCCGGCTCGGCCTTGGCCGGAGCGGGTTCAGGCCTGGGCGCCGCTGCACGACGGGCGCCCCAGGCGAAGCCGACCATCGCGGCCCCCTGGATCTCCTTCAGGTCCGCATTGGCAAAGGTGAAGACGTAGCGGGCTTCCGCGCCCCAGATGAGCCCCCTGCCCGGCCGGTGCAGGAAGCCCAGCGAGGCGTGGGCCGTACCGGCCTTGAGCGTCTCCTGCTGCCCGGTCAGGGTGTCGATCCGGGGGATGGAGACTGCACCCAGGCCCAGACCCAGGTAGGGCCAGAACCGGCTTGCCCCGTCGCCGGAGAGGCCGGTCAGCAGGGAGGCCGAGAATTCAGACTGGCTGAGGCTCTTGCCCGGGGCCAGATCGCTCTTGGGGCTGGCCACCAGGGCCTGGAAGCTGAGCCCGTAGCGCTTCTCGTCAAAGAGCAGGCCACCCTGGAGGCCGAAGAAGGGCGAGGCCTTCAGGTTCGTCTGGGTGTCCGGGGACAGGCTGCCTGCCTGCAGGCCCACCCATCTGTACCCCGGCGCGCCCTCCTGTGCGGCGAGGCTTGCAGCAAGGGCGGTCCACAGGATGAGTTGCGTGGTTCGCATGACTTTCTCCGAGCTGCAAGGGTGATCGAGATTAGCGCGGCCCCGGCCGATGCGCGCCATAAAATCCAATGAGGGGCCCTATCCGAAAGGTCTAACTGCATGAGATTTGCGCTCAATATCAGCCACGATTGGGTCCCCCTCGCGGGAGAATGATCCCGTGCGCTACGACGAACCCCTCTTCCGCCCGCCCAGCGAGGCCGACTCCTTCATCCTCCAGGCCACCCTGGGCTGCTCCTGGAACGCCTGCACCTACTGCGCGATGTACCGGGGCAAGCGCTACACGGTGCGGCCGCTGGACGAGGTGCTGGCCGACATCGCCGAGGCAGGCGCCCGCTTCGCCGACGAGGTGCGCCATGTCTTCGTGGCGGATGGGGATCCGCTGGGCATGGCGACGGAGCACTGGGAGCCCATCCTGCGCGCCCTGGCCGCCGCCTTCCCCCGTCTGCGCCGCGTCAGCACCTACGCCACCGCCCGCAACCTGCTGGAGAAGACGCCGGAGGAATTGCAGCGCCTGCGGGAGCTGGGCCTCTCCCTGCTCTACATCGGGCCCGAATCCGGCGACGACGCCACCCTGCGGCGCATCGCCAAGGGAGCCGACGCGGCCGCCCATGTGGAGGCCGCCCGCAAGGCCCGCGAAGCCGGGATGGAGCAGTCGCTGATTTTCCTGCTGGGCGCGGGCGGTCGCGAGCGCAGCGAGGCCCATGCCCGGGCCTCGGGCCGCCTCGCCACGGCCATGGACCCGCGCTTCCTCTCCACCCTGACCCTCACCGTCATTCCTGGCACGCCGATGGCGAAGCTGGAGGATGGCGGCCGCTTCGAGCTGCCGGATGTCCACGGCCTGCTGCAGGAGCTGCGCTGGTTCGTGGATGAGGCCCGGCCCAGCGCCGCCATCTTCCGCTCCAACCACGCCTCCAACTACCTGCCCATCGGCGGCCGCCTGCCCCGGGACCGCGACGCCATCCTCGCCGCCATCGACGCCGCCCTGGCAGGGCAGGTGAGGCTGCGGCCGGAGTGGGCGCGGGGGCTGTGACCTACCCTTCGATGAACCAGACCCGAACGATCCTGCCCTCCGAGACCTCATAAATCGCGGTGACTGTGATGGGGTTCGGGCCCATGCCTTCGGCCTGCTCCTGGTCGATGACGAAGGCGCCCTGGGTGATGCGCTTGAGGATCTTCACCCGCAGGCTGGGGTAGTTCTTGAACAGCTCGCCGTAGCCCTTCTTCAGGGCGGCCAGGCCCTTCTCGGGGTTCACGGCGCCGGCCATGGTGCGGAACTCGATGTCCTGGGCGTAGCAGGCCGCGAAGGCGTTCAGGTCGTGGGCGTTGTAGGCGTCGACCTGCTTCTGGACCACGGTTTCCGGCAGGACCGCGGCGGGCGGTGCCGCCGAGAGAACAACGCAAGCAGCCAGAGCGGGCCAGCGGATCATGGGCACTCCCGGAGGAAGATCTCCCCCAGATTGGAACACAAACGCCCCGACCGGACCTTCGATGAGGAATCCGCCCAGCCCTCCAAAGAACGATCCTCGACATCGTGGCGGCCCGGCTTGGCACAACCTGGATTGGGTCGCGCCCCATCTCTTCAGCTCCCGAGCGGGCTCCGGCCGCAAGACCAAGGCGATGGCAAAGCAGCCGACCCCGTCATCGTAAAAAAACCACATTAAGCCATGAATACCAATCAATGGTAAGGTTTCCGCACCCCATCGGAATTCCTGCCAGAGGCCCCCATGAAGATTGCCGTTCCCAGAGAGATCAGGGCGGGCGAGACCCGCGTCGCCCTGGACCCGGAATCCTGCAAGAAGCTGATCCAGCTCGGCATGGAGGTGGCCGTGGAGACCGGCGCGGGAAACGCCGCGAGCTTCACGGACCGGGCCTATCAGGACGCCGGGGCCACGCTGGTGGCGGACGCCGCCTCACTCTTCGCATCGGCCGCGTTCGTGCTCAAGGTGAACGCCCCCCAGGCCCGGCCCGATGGCACCCACGAAGCCGACCTCCTCAAGCCCGGCACGATGCTGCTGGCCTCCATCTTCCCCACGCGGAATCTGGATGCGGTGCAGCGCATGGCCGGGCGGAACATCACCGCCTTCTCCACCGACTGCATCCCCCGCACCACCCGGGCCCAGGCCATGGACACGCTCTCCAGCCAGGCCAACATCGTGGGCTACAAGGGCGTGCTGCTGGGCGCCCTGGAGCTGCCGAAGTACTACCCCATGTTCATGACCGCCGCGGGCACCACCCTGCCCGCCAAGGTCTTCGTCATCGGCGCGGGTGTGGCGGGCCTGCAGGCCATCGCCACCGCCAAGCGCCTGGGCGCCAGCGTCACAGCCACGGACGTGCGGCCCGAGGTGAAGGAGCAGATTGAATCCGTGGGCGGCAAGTACGTGGGCATCGACCTCAAGCAGGGCGCTTCCGCCGGTGGCGGCTATGCTGCGGAATTGTCGGCCGAGGACAAGGCCCTGCAGGCGAAGATGCTGGCGGAACACTGCGCCACCGTGGACGTGGTCATCACCACGGCCCTCATCGGCGGCGTCTTCGCCCCGAAGCTGCTGGACGAGGCCATCGTGACGAGCATGAAGCCCGGCTCGGTGATCATCGACCTGGGCGCCGACGGCGGCGGCAACTGCACACTGTCGAAACTGGGTGAGACCGTGATCGTGAACGGCGTGAAGATCGTGGCGCCCCTGAACCTGCCGGCCACGGTTCCAACCCACGCCAGCATGCTCTTCGCGCGCAACCTGCTGAACTTCATGACGGCCTTCTGGGACAAGGAGGCCAGGCGCTTCAACCTGGACTGGGCCGACGACATCCTCAAGGGCTGCGCCGTGACCCATGAAGGCAAGGTGATCCACGGCCCCACGCTGAAGGCATTGGATCAGACACAGGGAGGGAAGGCGTGATGATGCTGCTCGCTTTTTCGGAACACTCGGCCCCGTCCGCCGGAGGCGGGCACGGCGAGCTCGACGTCATGGGCGCCGTGTTCGTGTTCATGCTGGCCACCTTCATTGGCCTCATGGTCATACAGCGGGTGTCGCGGCTGCTGCACACGCCCCTCATGAGCCTCACCAACGCGATCTCGGCCATCGCCGTGGTGGGCGCCATCATCGTGTCCGCCGGGAAGGAATACCCCGGCTACATCACGGCCCTGGGCCTGGTGGCCATCTTCTGCTCCACCACCAACATCGTGAGCGGCTTCCTCATCACGGACCGCATGCTGAAGATGTTCAAGAAGCAAGAGAAGGTGGCCAAATGAGCGCGCAGCAGGAGCGGAGCGCCACTTTGCCGGAGGCGAAGCCCGCAGGGTGCGGCACAGGAGGTGCCGCATGAATGCCGAGACCCTCGTCCAGCTGCTCTACCTTGTCTCCACGGCCCTGTTCATCCTCTCGCTGAAGTGGATGAGCGACCCTGAAACGGCGCGCAAGGGCGTGTTCTCCGGCGTGGGCGCCATGACCCTGGCCGTGGTTGGAACCCTCACCGGCGTTCTCGCCACGGGCGGCACGCATTACTGGTGGATCCTGGGCGCCTTCGCCCTGGGCGCGGCGGTGGGCTATCCGCTGGCCCAGGTGCCCCTCACGGCCGTGCCCCAGCGAACCGCGCTGTCCCACGCCTTCGGCGGCCTGGCGGCGGGCCTGGTGGGCACGGCCAAGTTCTTCCTCTACTACGGGCAGAAGAACGAGGCCGCCCTGACCCCCTTCATCGTGGTGGCCCTGGTGGCGGAGATCCTGCTTGGCTTCCTCACCTTCACCGGCTCCATCCTGGCGGCGGGCAAGCTGCAGGAGGTGAAGTGGATCCCCCAGCGGCCCGTCACCTATCCCGGCCAGAACGCCAGCAACCTCGCCCTCTTCACCTTGGCGCTGGCCCTGGGTGTGGCCCTGGTGCTGCACCCGCTGGCGCCCTGGGCGCCCTGGGCCTTTGGCGGCATCATCCTGCTCTCCTTGGCCTTCGGCGTGCTGCTGATCATCCCCATCGGCGGCGCGGACATGCCCACGGTGATCTCGATCCTCAACGCCTATGCGGGTCTGTCCGCCGTGGCCATGGGCTTCGTGCTGAACAACAAGCTGCTCATCACGGCGGGCGCCCTGGACGGCAGCTCGGGCCTGATCCTGTCGGTCATCATGTGCAAGGCCATGAACCGCTCCTTCTTCAATGTGCTGTTCGGCGCCTTTGGCCAGACCACGACGGCCGGCGCGGAAGGCGAGGCCAAGGCCTACAAGTCGGACACGGTAGAAAGCGCCGCCATGGTCATGGAGCAGGCGAACCTGGTGGTCATCGTGCCCGGCTACGGCATGGCCGTGGCCCAGGCCCAGCACAAGGTGCGCGAGGTCTACGACCTGCTGAAGAAGAAGGGCGTCACCGTTAAGTTCGCCATCCATCCCGTGGCGGGCCGCATGCCGGGGCACATGAACGTGCTGCTGGCGGAAGCCGAGATCCCCTACGACGACCTGGTGGAGATGGACGAGATCAACGGCGACATGCCCCAGGCGGACGTGGTGCTGGTCATCGGCGCCAACGACGTGGTGAACCCCGCGGCCCGCTCCGACAAGAGCAGCCCCATCTATGGCATGCCCATCATCGACGCCGACAAGGCCAGGGCCGTCTACGCCATCAAGCGTTCCAAGGCGCCCGGCTTCGCCGGCATCGATAACGAGCTCTACTTCCTGGACAAGACCTTCATGCTCTTCGGCGATGCCAAGACCGTCATGGGCGAGCTGGCCCGGAAGCTGGCGGGAGAGAGCGGACACTGATGCGGACTGGCCGCCCTATGCTTCGAGGAAGGTCGCGAACTCCGAGACCGGCGCCCGCTCGGTCACCAGGGTGTTCTCCACGGCGGCGGGGTCGGCGTAGCCCAGGGCCATGCCGCACACCAGCATTTGCTCAGGCCGGAAGGTCAGCTCCTCGCCGATGAGGCGATGGAACTGGGTGAAGGCGGCCTGGGGGCAGGTGTGCAGGCCGCGGGCCCGGGCCGCCACCATGATGCTCTGCAGGAACATGCCATAGTCCAGCCAGCTGCCCTGCTGCATCACGCGGTCGATGCTGAAGATCAGGCCCACAGGCGCGTCGAAGAACCGGTAGTTGCGGCCATGCTGGCGGTGCATGCCGGCCTTGTCGGTCTTGGCGAGGCCCAGCAACGCATAGAGATCCCAGCCGACCTTGCGACGGCGGTCGAGGTAGGGCGACGCCCACGCCTTCGGGTAGTAGTCGTACTCCTGCTGGTGCGTCGCCAGCTCGGCGGGGTTCTCGTAGGCCGCACTGATGCGGTCGCACAGGCGCTGGCGGGCGGCGCCCATCAGCACGTGGACCTGCCAGGGCTGGGTGTTGGTGCCGGAGGGCGCCCGGGAGGCCACGCGCAGGATGTCCTCTATGGTCTCCCGCGGCACTGGCGTCGGCAGGAAGGCGCGCACGGAACGGCGGCTGGTGATGGCGGCATCCACGGCGGCAGCAGCCGCCTCCGAGGGTCGGTCGGACAGGTTCATGGTTTCGTCCTTTTTGGGCGAGGCTTCACTCAAACCGGTAGTCCTCGGGCACCACGACGATGCCCTTGTCGGAGAGGGTGAAGCGCTGCCGATCCCTGTCGACGTCGAATCCGATGCTCTCCCCCGGCGGGATGCTCACGTGCTTGTCGATGATGCAGCGGCGCAGCCGCGCGCCCTGCCCCACCGTGACGTGGTCGAAGAGGATGGCGTCCTCCACCACCGCCCCTTCGTGGATGTGGACGCGGGAGGCCAGGACGGAGTGCCGCACGGCGCCGCCGATGATCACCGTGCCGGCCCCCATGATGGAGTTGGTCATCAGCCCGTCCTTGCCATTGCCGCCGGGCACCATGCGGGCCGGGGGATTCTGCCCGTGGTAGGTGCGGATGGCCCAGTCGTTCTGGTAGAGATCGAGCGGCGGCACCGGCTTGAGAAGGTCCATGTTGGCCTCGTAATAGGCATCGAGGCTGCCCACGTCGCGCCAGTAGCGGTCTGGCGTGACCCGGCCCCGGGTGCCGCCGAACTCGTAGGCAAGGACCCGGTGCGAGTGGATCATGCCGGGGATGAGATCCTTGCCGAAGTCGTGGCTGGAATCCTCCCGCAGGCTGTCGGCCCGCAGCTGCTCGATGAGCAGATCCTTGGTGAAGACGTAGATGCCCATGGAGACGAGGGCCGTGGCCGGATCATCGGGCATGGGCTTGGGCTGGTCGGGCTTCTCCTGGAACTCGATGATCCGGCCGCCCTCGTCGATGCCCATGACGCCGAAGGCGCTGGCCTCACCCAGGGGCACCTTCATGCAGGCCACCGTCAGGTCCGCCCCCGTCTCGGTGTGGGCCTGGATGAGGGCGGCGTAGTCCATGCGGTAGATGTGGTCGGCCGCCAGGATCAGCACCTTCCCGGCCTCGTTGCGCTCCAGCAGGAACAGGTTCTGGTTGATAGCGTCCGCCGTTCCCGCGTACCAGGAGGCACCGGTGCGCATCTGCGGCGGCACCACGGTGATGTACTCGCCGCACTCTGGGTTGAAGATGGACCAGCCGTCCCGCAGGTGCTTGTGCAGGGAGTGGGATTTGTACTGGGTCAGCACCAGGATCCGGCGCAGGCCGGAATGCAGGCAGTTGGAGAGGGTGAAGTCGATGACCCGGTACTTGCCGCCGAAGGGCACGGCGGGCTTGGCGCGATCCGCGGTCAGCGGCTGCAGACGCGAGCCGCTGCCGCCGGCGAGGAGGATGGTCAACGTCTGGTCCGCCATGAGGACACCTTCCATTCCTGAATCGTGGGCCAAGGCCACGAGGACTCCCCCATGGGAGAGAACGCGGCAGACCGGTACCTGCTTGTTTCAGGCTCAACATGAAACAAGTCAGGTTGCAGATCAATCAGAAATGGGACTGGGGTTCCTAGGGCCGGTAGCTGCTCCCCACCAGGGGCGGTGCGTCAGTTCGAGGCACATGGCAGGAAATGCAGATGTAGCGGGCGCCGACAACCTGGGTGCCCTTGGCTTCGGGAGCATGACGGAGGTCCACGAAGTGGCTGGCGGGAATGGGCGTGGCCTCGCCCTTCTTCTTGGGGCCAGGCACCGCGTGGCAGTCCAGGCAGAGGTTGGTGCTTCGGGTGATGGGCAGGCTGTCCGCCACGCTGTGGGGGATGACCGGCGGGTACTCCCGGTTGATGCGCTTGGGCAGCGGCTTCTCGCCGGGGTCCGAGGCCTCATCCCGATAGGCGGGAGGCGCGGGCACGTCGAACACCGAGGTGCGGGACAGGCCCAGGTTGCGGTCCGGGATCGGCTTGGCCGGCGGCTTGGCGGCCGACAGGGAGAGGGCGCAGAGGGTCAGGGCAAGGCTGAGTCGGCTCATGGTGGCTCTCCTAGACGACCTTCGAGATGCGGACGGCGCACTTCTTGAAGTCGGTTTCCTTGGAGATGGGACAGGTGGCATCGAGGGTCACCTTGTTGATGAACACGCCCTCGTCGAACCAGGGCACGTAGACCATCCCGCGCGGCATCTTGTTGCGGCCCCCCAGGGTGACGCGAGCCTGGATCTTGCCGCGCCGGGACTCGACCCAGGCGAGGTCGCCCGCCTTGAGCCCGCGCTTCTCGGCATCCTTGGCGTGGAGGAAGAGCAGGGCTTCGGGCACGGCGGCGTGGAGCTGGGGCACGCGCCGGGTCATGGAGCCCGAGTGCCAGTGCTCCAGGACACGCCCGGTGCAGAGCCAGAGATCATAGGTCGCGTCGGGCGACTCCGGGGGCTCCTGCCAGGGTCGAAAGAAGATCTTGGCCTTGCCGGGCAGGGCCACGGGATCACCGGGCTTGGGGCCTTCCAGGGTGCCGGAGGGGAGCTTCTTCAGGGCCTTGCCGTAGAAATCAATGCCGGAGCCCTTCTTCGCATAGGGATCGTACTGGTCGTTGAAGCGCCAGCGGGTCTCCTTGCCGTCCACCACGGGCCAGCGCAGGCCGGAAACCTCGCGCTTGAAGTAGACATCGAAGGGCGCCAAGTCGTGGCCATGGCCCAGGCCGAATCGGCGGTACTCCTCGAACAGCGCCTTTTCAGGGAACCACTTGATGTCTGCGTGGACCACGGTGGAGTTGGGCCTGCCGAAGGCCACGGGATCAGGCCAGGCGAACTTCTTGGCGGCAGGCGTGGCGAAGAGCACGTCATAGAGGGTGCTGTCGGGCTTGTGGCCCAGGATCATGGCCGCAGCGAGAACCGAGGGCAGCTTGCCCTTCTCGTAGCCCAGCGCCTCCAGCCCGGGCACCGGCTGCTCGCCCCAGACTTCGGAGAGCGTGAAGCGCTTCGAGAATTCCATCATCTGCCACACGTCGCTGCGGGCCTCCCCCGGGGGCAGCACCACCTGGCGCCAGAGCTGGGTGCGCCGCTCGGCGTTGCCGTAGCCGCCCCACTTCTCGTAGATCATGGCGGAAGGCAGGATGAGGTCCGCCACCTTGGAGGACAGGGTCGGATAGACGTCCGACACCACGATGAAGTTGTCGAGCTTGCGGGCGGCCTCGATCCAATGGTTGGCATTGGCCGAGGACTGGAACGGGTTGGTGACCTGGACCCAGAGCCATTTGACCTTGCCGTCCTCCAGGTCACGCATCATCTGGACGATGTGGCTGCCGATCTTCGGATTGAGGGTGTTGTGCGGCAGGTTCCAGATCTCCTCGGAGTGCTGGCGGTGGGCCGCATCGTCCACGTTCATGTCTGCGGGCAGGCGGTGGGCGAAGGTGCCCACCTCCCGGGCGGTGCCGCAGGCCGAGGGCTGGCCCGTCAGCGAGAAGGCGCCGGCGCCGGGCCGGGCCTGCTTGCCCGTGAGCAGGTGCAGCATGTAGGCCTGCTCGTTCACCCAGGTGCCGCGGGTGTGCTGGTTGAAGCCCATGGTCCAGAAGGAGACCTGCTTGCGGGCCGGGTTCGCGTACTCGTCGGCGAGCTGGACCAGCTTGGCCCTGAAGGCCTCCAGGGATTCATCAGGATCGCCCTTGGCCAGGGCCGCCACGAAGTCCAGCGTGTAGGGCTCGAGGCCCTTCTGGAACTCCTCGAAGGAGATGACCCAGTGCCGCTGGGCGCTGCCGGAGGCGGTCTGGGCCTTCTCGTGTCTGGCTTCGGGATCCAGGCCCCGCGCGATGGCCTCTTCCCGGGTCAGCACCACGGTCCTCTGACGGGCCTGGGTGTCCTTCTCGGCCGCGTAGGCCTTGACCGAGTCCTCCCGCAGGCCGAAGCCGATGTCCGTGGGGCCCGCGGCGAAGACACAGTGCTTGGCCACGTAGTCCTTGTCCACGGCGCCCCGCTTCACCACTTCCCGGGCCAGGTAGTTCCAGATGGCCAGGTCGGTATTGGGCTTGAAGACGATCTCCAGGTCCGCGCCCTCGGAGGTGGCGTTGGCGTAGGTGGTGAGGTTGATGATCCGGTAGCTGGGCCGCCGCAGCCGCTCGTCGATGACGCGGGCCCACAACATGGGGTGCATCTCGGCCATGTTGGCGCCCCAGGTCACCACCGTGTCCGTGAGTTCGATGTCGTCGTAGCAGCCCGAGGGCTCATCGATGCCGAAGGTCTGCATGAAGGCCGCGACCGCCGAGGCCATGCAGTGGCGCGCGTTGGGATCGAGGTTGTTGGAGCGCCAGCCGGCCTTCACCAGCTTCACCGCGGCGTAGCCCTCCATGATCGTGTACTGGCCGGAGCCCATGACCGCCACGCCCGTGGGACCCAGGACCTGGTGGGCCTTGGACCACTGCGCCTTCATCACGTCGAAGGCCTCCTGCCAGGACACTTCGACGAAGTCGCCCTGCTTGTCGAACTTGCCGTCCTTCTTGCGCAGGAGCGGCTTCGTCAGCCGGTCCTGGCCGTAGAGGATCTGGGCGCAGGCATAGCCCTTAGCGCAGAGCAGGCCGCGGTTCACGGGATTCTGGATATCGCCCTTCACGGCCACCACGCGGCCATCCTTCGAGGCGACGCGGATGCCGCAGCCCGTGCCGCAGAACCGGCAGACGCCCCGCTCCCAGTTCCAGCCCTTGGCCTCGGCGGGCAGGGCCTCCAGCGGCAGCCCCGTGGCGCCAATGGTGGCGGTGGTGAAGCCGGCCTTGAGGAAGGTCCGACGGTTGAGCGACAAGGCCATGGTGACCTCCGGAGGGATGATCTAGGATAGATTAGTCCTAAATATCCGACCGGATATTTTGTCTTTATCAATAACTATTTTATTTTTATATATTTAAATACGCAAATCAAGAAAATGCAAGAGAAGTCGGCTGCCCAGAATCCAGGCGGAATACCTGGTGGCCGGGGCCCTCAGATGGTCTTGGTGGAATACCTGGATTCCTTCCACCAGCCGATCCCCATCCCGAGCAGGGTGACGACGGCGATACCCAGCTGAGCGGCGATGGCGCGTCCGGGATTGTCCACACCCAGGTAGGCCGTGGCCGCAATGGCGATGGCAGAGAAGACGGGAAGCAGGTTCATTGGGATCTCCTATGTGGGGGTTCCAATGACCAGAATAGAGATCCCGATTGCTGTCGCAACGAGAAATTTTTGCTTAAATACAATTAATACTTTAATTAGATCGTTAGATCTAGGCGATCCTGACCAATCGATATGTCGTGGCCAGACCCACACCGGGGAGATCCGAGCCCGCCCAGCAGACCTGCCTTCAATCCAGCGGCTCAGCGCAGGCCGTGCCTCGCCTTGAAACCCGCCCACTCCTGCTTGGCCTGCAGGAAGGCCGCCGCATCCGGGCAGAGCAGGAAGGGATTGGTTCGGCGTTCCCAGGCGATGGTGGAGCTGGGCCGGGCGCCGTAGTCGTGACCTGGCCAGACCGTGGTGTGGTCGGGCCATTCCCGCAGCAGGCGCTGGAGGCTCTCCCATTCGGCGCGGCCATCGGCCTCGGTCTGAGTACCGCCCACCTTCCCCACGAAGAGCAGGTCGCCGGTGAAGGCGGCATCCTGCCCCTCCACCAAGAAGGCGAGGTGGTCATGGTAGTGGCCGGGTACGTGCCAGGTGCGAATCGAGAAGGCGCCGAAGGGCACGCGATCACCATCCTCGAGAACGAGGTCCACGGGCCCGGGGTGGCCGGGCCCGCCTGCCACCATGGCGCCAGTGAGCGCCTTGGCTGCTTCGTTGCCGTTGGTGTGATCCAGGTGGCCGTGGGTGTTGAGGATGTGGGTGATCCGGAGTCCCTGCGCCCAGGCTCGCTTGACCACGGCCTCCGGCGTGTACGAGGGATCGATCAGCACACCCACGCCAGCCTCCCGATCACCCAGGAGGTAGCCGAAGTTGCGATCGCCGCCGACCCGGAGCTGCTCGAACACGAAGCGCATGGGACCTCCCGCCGGGTTCAGGATGGCACCGCGGGGCTCTTTGGGGCCGTCACCCCTTGCGGGCCACTGGACATCCGCTGGTGCTGCACTTCCCGCAGCTGCCACCCCTGGAGTCACAGAGGGCCAGGTAGGCGCCTCGGAGGAAATGGAAAGCCGACAGGCCGACGGCGGTCGTGACGATGAGCGTCTGGATCATGGCCGCCTCACGCGAAACCCATGGCGCGGCCCACGGCCACGGTCATCCAGGCCAGTCCCCAGCCAAGGACCAGGCCGTAGCCCACCGTGAAGGCCGCCCAGCGCCAGCTGCCGGCCTCCCGGCGGATCATGGCGATGGTGCCGATGCAGGGCGTGTAGATGAGGGTGAACACCATGAAGGCCAGGGCCGTGAGGGGCGTCAGGCCAGAGCCATCCCGCAGAGCCACCTGGAGCGGGCTGAGGCGCTCGCCTTCCTTGGGCTCGTCACTGGCCTGGTGGATGACGGCCATGGTGGAGACCACGATCTCCTTGGCGACGAATCCCGCCGTCAGCGCGATGACATCCTTCCAGGCCTCGGCCCGCTTGTGGTCGGGATCCAGGATGGGGCGCAGGATCGGCTCCACCTTCTGGCCCAGGCGGGCGGCCAGGCTGGTGTTCACGATGCGACTCTCATGGGCCAGCTGCAGGTCCCGCAGGCGGTCCTCGGACTCGGCGGCGGGCAGGTTCAGGGCCGCCACAGCCTGACGCTGCTGCTGGTATTCCAGCGTCCACTCCCGGTTGGCGATGCCCGGATACCGGGACAGGAACCACACCAGGGTGGCACCGGCAAAAATGGTGGTGCCGGCGCGGGTGAGGAAGACGGACCCCTTCTCCCACATGTGGATGAGGGTGGCCTTCAGCATGGGCAGCCGGTAGGGTGGCAGTTCCATCACGAAGGGGGAGCTGGGTCCGCTGAACAGCGCGCTGCGCAGCAGGCGGCCCATGAGCACCGCGAGGCCAAGCCCCAGGAAGTGCATGGCGAGGATGGCGAGGGCCGCCTTGAAGGGCGTGAAGAAGGTGCCGGCGATGACGATGTAGACCTGCAGGCGCGCCGAGCAGCTCACGAGGGGCGTCACCAGCATGGTGATGAGGCGGTCCTGGGGGCTTTCGATGGTTCGCGCGGCCTGAATGGCCGGCACGTTGCAGCCGCTGCCCATGATGAGGGGGATGAAGCTCTTCCCGTGCAGGCCCATCACGTGCATGAGGCGATCCATGATGAAGGCCGCCCGGGCCATGTAGCCCGTGTCCTCCAGGAAGGCGATGCAGCCCATGAGGATCATGATCACGGGCACGAACACGATCACCGCGCTGACGCCGGGAATGACGCCGTCGACCAGCAGGCTGGTCAGCTCGCCCGCGGGAAGGCGGTTGGCGGCGAAGGTGGAGAGGGCCTTGAAGCCATCCGCGATCCAGTCCTGGGGGATCTTCCCGAGGATGAAGGAGAGCGAGTACACCAAGGCCAGGATGGCGATGAAGATGGGGATGCCCAGGGCCCGGTGCGTGAGGAGCGCGTCCAGCTTGGCGGTGGGCGATTTCTTGTCGTCCGGCGCCGTGGCCACTTCCTTGACCAGGCCGTGGGCAAAACCGTAGCGGCGCTCGGCCACCAACGTCGCACCATCGGCGCCGAGGTGCGGTTCGAGGAAGGCGAAGCTCTTGGCCAGCTGCTGCGTGATGGCCTCACTGGCATGGCTCTCACTGACCACGCGCTTGGCTTCGACGTTGTTCTCCAGCAGCTGCAGGGCCAGCCACCGGGGCGGCATGGCGGCCTCCAGCTGCTCGTCCCGGCAGATCTCCTTCTGCAGCTTTGCGAGCTCACCTTCAATGTCGTGGCCGTAGTCCACGGTGATGCTTCGGCAGCGGTTGGACTCGCCCCGGGCCATGGTGCCGAGCAGTTCCTTGAGTTCGGTGATGCCCTGCTCGCGGTTCCCCACGGTCGGAATGATCGGGCCTCCGAGCAGCAGCTCCAGGGCCGGGACGTCGATGCGGACGCCGCGATTCTCCGCGTCATCCACCATGTTCAGGACGAAGGCCACGGGCTTGCCCAGCTCCAGCAGCTGGGTGCTGAGGTAGAGGTTGCGCTCCAGGTTGGAGGCGTCCAGCACGTTCAGGACCAGGTCCACTTCGGGCGAGGCCAGGAAATGCACGGCCACCCGCTCATCCTCGCTGCGGGCGGCCAGCGAGTAGGTGCCAGGGAGGTCCACCACCTCCATGGTGGTGCCCCCGTGCTCGAAGGTCCCGCTACGGCGTTCCACAGTGACGCCAGGCCAGTTGCCGACATGGTGCCGCGCCCCGGTGAGCGCGTTGAAGAGGGTGGTCTTGCCGCAGTTCGGATTGCCCGCGAGGGCGACGGTCAGGGTCATCAGGGCACCGGCTGGACGAGGATGCAGGAACTCTCGTCCCGCCTCAGGGAAAGGTGATAGCCCTTGATCACGAGTTCCATGGGATCACCCAGAGGCGCAAGCTTCTCGACGCGCAACCGCGCTCCGCGGATGAAGCCCATTTCCAACAGCCGCTGGCGAACCGATCCCTGCGCCTGCACCAGAACAACCTCTCCCTGATCCCCAGGTTGGAGAAGACTTAAAGGAATCGGAGGATTTTGAGTCATAGTCTCAACTCCATCAACCAGTGTAGCTCACCCCTAGCGTGGAACAAGGTGGGAACCTGTGGATGTGATCTCCGTCTAAACTCATTTGGATGAATCCCTCCAAGTCACTGACCCTCCCCAACGCGCTGACTCTGCTGCGGATCCTGGCCATCCCCTTTTTCGCCATCGCGGTCTGGTACGGCCACCATTGGCAGGCCTTCATCCTCTTCGCCGCGGCGGGGTTCACCGACCTGCTGGATGGCTTCATCGCCCGGACCTTCAACCAGCGCTCGGACCTGGGGGCCCTGATGGACCCCGCCGCGGACAAGCTCCTGATGACGACCGCCTTCATCCTCATGGCCTGGCGGACCAATGGCATGACCGCACCCATTCCTGTCTGGGTGGCCATCCTGGCCATCACCCGCGATCTGGTGATCTCCTTCTACGCCTTCGCCTCCGTGGATCGCCTGAGTGACAGCAAGTTCCACCCAAGCCTGCTGGGCAAGCTGAGCACCGCCATCCAGCTGTGCGCGGTCTCCCTGGGGCTGCTGTTCAACGCCCTGGGCTACCGCCCCTGGATGGATCCCCTGCTGCCCGAGATGTACTGGCTGGTGGCCGCCCTGGTGCTGGCCTCGGGCATCCACTACTTCATGCGGGCCTCCCGGACCCCGGTGGCCTGATAGACTGGTGGTTCCGCGTCGGGAGACGCCGAAGGAGCCGCCATGAGAAAGCCCGCCCCGAAGGGGCCGCGAACCGCGCCCGCCACTGCCAAGGCCACCACGAGGACCGCCGCCGAGCGATCCGCCGCCCGGTCGACCGAGCGGCCTGCGGCCCGTGCCGCCACCCGCGCCAACGCTGCCGGTCCAGCGGATCGCCCCGCCCGCCGACCCGCTATTCGGCGCCCTGCCCCAGCCCCGGTCAAGGCTGCCGCAAAACCAGCCGCCCGCCCCGCCGCACCCCGAGCCAAGTCCGCCGGGCAGGAACGCCTGCAGAAGATCCTCGCCGCGGCAGGTATCGACAGCCGCCGCGCCTGCGAGCAGATCATCCTCGATGGCCGCGTCCAGGTGAACGGCAGAACCGTCAGCGAGCTCGGCACTCTCGCCAACCCCCGCCGAGACGAGATCACGGTAGACCTGATCCCCATCGAGCGCGAAGCGCCGGTCTACATCCTCATGAACAAGCCCAAGGGCTATGTCACGACCGTAAAGGACGATCAGGGCCGGCCCACGGTGATGGCCCTGCTCAAGGGCGTGCCGGGGCGCCTCTACCCGGTGGGCCGCCTTGATTTCAACTCCGAGGGCCTCCTGCTCATGACCAACGACGGCGCGCTTGCCCAGGTGCTCACGGGGCCCGAGCACGAGATCCCCAAGGTGTACCTCGTGAAGGTGCACCGCAATCCGCGGCCCGAGCTGCTGAAGGAATTCCAGGAGGGCTTTCTGCTCAGCGGGCGCCGCCTGAAGCCCTGCCACATCGAGATCGCCGAGAAGGGTGACAACCCCTGGCTGAAGGTCACGCTCACCGAGGGCAAGAACCAGCAGATCCGCCGCATGTTCGCCGCCGTGGGCCACCCGGTCAGCAAGCTGCGCCGCGTGCAGTTCGGCCCCCTGACCGATCCCCTGCTCAAGCCCGGCGCCTGGCGCTACCTGAATCCGCAGGAAATTGCAGCCATCAAGAGCCTGTAGGTCCGAAGCTCAGGCCAGCACGAGGCTCTTCACCGCGAGGAGCACTTCACGCAGGAAGCAGACCAGGGCGGCCACGAAGGCGGCCATGGCCAGGATGAACAGCAGGGCCACGGGCACCGCGACGCTGGCCTTCAGCACCGCGCCCAGGAACACGGTGGCGATGCTCACGCAGACCAGAAGAGCTGAGCTTGTGCCGAAGGTGATGCCGAGGTTCACCAGGTGACGGCGCCGGGCCAGGGCCGCATCTCATCGTGGATGGGCCTTGCCCGGTCCTCGGCGGCCGTCTCCAGCCGTTCGTGAAGCGTGCGGGCCCGGTCCACGATCCGGGCGAGCCGGGCAGACATCACGCCCAGGATGGTCCCGATGGCCGTGAGCAGGAAGACCGGCGCCACCGAAAGCTGGATGACGTGGGAAATGTCGTAGATGGTCTGGTCGGAGACGGGAGCGGGCATACCTATAGCTATCACCGAAAGCCGGGTTCCCGCGAGCGGAAAGGGACTAGAGGGCCTCTTCCTCGAAATCCAACATGTGCCCGCTCTTCCGGGCCTTGGTCTTCAGGTAGCGGAGGTTGTGGGGGTTCGAGGCCAACTGGTGGCGCTCGCGCTCAACCTCGATGCCGGCGGATTCCAGGGCGCCGATCTTGCGGGGATTGTTGGTGAGGAGCTTCACCTTGGTGATGCCGAAGAACTTGAGCATCTCAACAGCGCAGTCGTAGGTGCGCAGGTCATCGGGGAAGCCCAGCGAGTGATTCGCCTCCACCGTGTCGAGCCCCTGCTCCTGGAGCGCGTAGGCCTTGAGCTTGTTCAGCAGGCCGATGCCACGCCCCTCCTGGCGGAGGTAGAGCACCATGCCGCCATGCTCGCCGATGTGCCGCAGGGCCTCTTCGAGCTGCTGGCGGCAATCGCACTTCAGGCTGCCGAGCACGTCGCCGGTCCAGCACTCCGAGTGGACGCGCACCGGAATGCGGCGGCGGGCATCGATCTCCCCGGCCACGATGGCAAGGTGCTCCTTGCCAGTGGCGTGCTCCAGAAACCCGTAGACCGTGAACTTGCCGAAGATCGAAGGCACGTTCGCCTTGGCGATGAACGGCACCTTCTCGGCCTGGAGCTTGCAGAAGAGCTCGAGCTTCGGGGCGCTGCTGGGTTCTTTGGGCGACATGGAGATCCGGGGAAAGTGCGGTCATCGCTTTGGATGCCGCTCGGGGGAACAAGAAGTCTGAGGCGTGGACTCCGTTGGGGCAACCCCAAAATGTCTGTATTTTTACTTAGACAAAATCTTGCTCGATCTGGCTGGTCACGGCCGTTTCCACCTGGGCGATGAAGACATCCAGGGGCAGATCCAGCTTGGCGCCGGATGCCAGGCGATGGCCGCCGCCGCCGAACTTGCGGCAGACCGCATTGACATCCACCCGCTCACGGGAGCGCAGGCTGACCTTCGCGCGGCCATCCGCCGCCTCGGAGAACAGGGCCGCGACCTCCACGCCCTTCAGCTTGCGGGGTTCCTCCACCAGCTCGTCCATGTCCTCGTGGGTGGCCCCGCAGGCGTCCAGGTCCTGCTTCGTAACGGCCACGTAGGCGAAGCGGCCGCCATCCCGCAACTGCAGCCCACCCATGGCGCGGCCGAAGAGCCTGAGCTTGGCCGGCGTGGCGGTCTGGTACAGGGCGTTGAAGGTGCGGGCCGGGTGGATGCCCTGGGCGATAAGGTCCGCGGCGGCCTGGTGGACCTTCGGCGTGCTGTTGGAGTGCCGGAAGTTGCCCGTGTCGCTGACCAGCCCCGCATAGAGGGCCTGGGCCATCAGGGGCGGGAGGTCGCCGTCGAGGCGCGGCCGAACCAGGTCATAGACCAGCTCAGCGCTGGCGCTGGCGCTGGAGTCGGTGAACTCGGCGTCGAAGCCCTTCGGCGCATCCTTCAGGTGATGGTCGAGACAGGCCCGGTCCGCCCGGGTGGTTTCGAAGGCCGCGAACAGGGCGCCCATGCGGTGGGGCTCCGAGGCGTCGATGAGCAGCCAGGCATCAGGCCAGGCGGCCAGATCACGGTGGATTCCGTCGGGCTCGAAGGCCTCGATCCAGCCTTCCGGGTCCAGAAAGTGCAGGTTCTCCGGCAGCGAGGGGGTCAACACGATGCGAGCATCCTTGCCCAGCGCCTTCAGGTGACAGGCCAGGGCCACGGCCGCGCCCACGCCATCCCCATCCGGATTCTCGTGGGTGGTGAGCAGAACCCGGGCGTGGCGGTCGAGAAAGGCGGCGAAACGATCCAGCATGAAGCTCCTGACCTCCGCAGTCAGGGTATCAGAGCTGTTCCTTCCTGCTCTCCAGGCTGCCGGGCTTGAATGCCTTCAGCTCGTGCACGACCTCCGCCAGCATGGCCCGCTTGAGCGCATAGGGCAGGAAGGCGCTCTTGAAGCCCATGATGATGACCTCCTTGATCTCCTCGAGGTTGAAGCCCAGCTCCTCGTGGATGACCTGGAATTCCCTGCTGACGGTGGTGTTCGTCACCATGCGGTTGTCCGTGTTCACGGTGACGCGCAGGCCCAGGTCGTAGAACAGGCGGATGGGATGGTCGGCCATCTTCTTCACGGCCTTGGTCTGCACGTTGCTCGAAGGGCAGCACTCCAGGGGGATGCGATGGTCGTTCACGTAGTTCAGCAGGTCCCCATCCTCGATGAGGCGCACGCCGTGGCCGATGCGGTGCGCACCGCAGAGGTGGATGGCCTGGTGGATGCTCTCGGGCCCATAGGCCTCGCCCGCGTGCAGGGTGCAGTTGATGTTGTTCTGCAGCACGCGGCCGAAGGCGTCCTTGTGCCGCTTGGCGGGAAAGTTCTCCTCGGCGCCCGCCAGGTCGAAGCCCACCACGCCCTTGTTCTTGAAGGCCACCGTGAGATCCGCCAGGCGCAGTGAGATGTCCGGCGAGATGTGGCGCATGCCGCACAAGATCACGCCGGTCTTGATGTTGTACTTGCGCTCGGCCTGGCCCAGCCCTTCGAGCACCGCCTGCACGATGGCGTGCAGGGTCAGCCCCTTCTGCTGGTGGAGGATGGGGCTGTAGCGGACCTCCAGATAGCGGACATTTTCCTTGGCGGCATCCTCGGCCAGCTCAAAGGAGGTGCGGACCAGGCTCTCGTAGGTCTGCATCACCGACAGCGTCACGTCAAAGGCGCGCAGGTACTCAACCAGTGACTTGCAGTCATCGCCCACCTCCACGAAGGGCCTCAGCCCCTCCACCGATTCCGCGGGAAGCTTGACCTTCTGCTGTTCCGCCAGGTCGAGAATCGTCGGGATGCGGAGGCTGCCGTCCAGGTGGACGTGCAGATCCGTCTTGGGAAGTCGCTGGAGGTCCTGGAGCGTCAGTTTGGCCATGGCCCAGCCTAGCGCTTTACCTGGCTGTCGGCTATGGGGCCGAGCCACGGGCCATGACTTGGAGACATTCATGAAATGCGTTGCGGGGTGAACCCCGTCTAAGTGCTCAATTGGCTCAAGCGGTGGGCGAGGACCGTATCATCCGTGGCCTTGCCCTGGCAGGCCTTGCAGAGGCCGAAGATCTGGTGGCTGTGGTGCATCGGCTTGAAGGAGAACTCCCGGCAGATCTGTTCCTGGAGGGCCTCCAGGTCGGGGCGGAAGAACTCGATGATGGCATCGCAGTTCAGGCAGATCAGGTGGTCGTGGTGCTCGTCGCTGCGGACAGCCTCGTAGTGCGCGTGCTGGTCACCGAAGCTGCTCTTCCGCACCAGCCCGCACTGCACAAGCAGATCGAGCGTTCGGTATACCGTGGCCCGGCTGATGGCCTTGCCCTTCTGCTTCAGGGCCATGTGCAGCTGATCCGCGTCGAAATGGTGCGCCTGGCCAAAGACCTCCTCCACCAACTCCAGACGCTCACCGGTCAGCTTGAGCTGGCGGGAGCGGAGAAAGGTCTCGAAGCGTTGCTGTTCTTCCGGCCGTTCGATTTTGGGCTTGCGCATGGAGTCCTCGGCCGAAGTCTAACCGGTTTTGATTGATTCGATTTTCGCATTTCACAAAGGTGATTCTCAATCGTATAATAAATGTTCCGTAAACATAATGGAGCTTCCATGGCCATCGTCATTATTGAATCCCCCAGCCTGACTTCCGATCAGAAAACCCGCATCGGGGAACGGGTCATCACGGCGCTCCAGCATGAGGGGCTCGCCCCGGGCTCCGTGGTCGTGCTCTTCCAGCCAGAGCGGGGGGACATCTACCTGGATGGATTGCTGATCAAGGCTGAGACCGCCCTCAGCGCCCCCGCTCCCGTCACTGCCCCTGCTCCGCCCAAACCCGCCCCTCCCGCTCCGGCCGCCGGCCCTGCTCCGGACTTCAAGGCCAAGGCCCGGCGGTCCAAGCCCGAACTCCAGGACATGAAGACGCGGCTCATGAAGATCCTGCAGGACAAGGGCTCACTCAGCAGCTTCGAAGCCCAGGTCGACCTGGACCTCAAGGAATGCGACTGGGCGCCGGCCACCCTGCGCCGCTTGTTCACGGATCTGGAAGAGGCCCAGCTCATTACGAAGAGCGGACAGAAGCGGGGCACCCGGTATGTCTGGAAGGGCATCGTGAACGCCCCCCAGTCGATGCCCGCGGTGAAGCTCGTGAAGGCCGACACGGAAGAGGAATGACGCCCACCCGGCCGGTCGACTGGTTCGTCCGGGATTTCAACCATCCCGCCTACTTCACCATCTATGCCGACAAGGCCGCAGACGCGGCCATGGAGGGGCCGGCCCTGGCCACACTGCTGGACCTGCCCCGCGGCAGCCGCGTCCTGGACCTGCCCTGCGGCTGGGGCCGCCTGAATCCCCACCTCCGAGCCCGGGGGCTCCAGGTCATCGGCGGCGACCTCAGCCCCCTCAACCTCGCGAAACATCGGGCCAGCCACCCCATCCCCCTGGTGCGTCTGGACTTTCGCGCCCTGCCCTTCCGCCAGGAGAGCGCCGATGGGGTGTTCTGCGCCTTCACGAGCTGGGGCTATTTTGCGACCGAGGCGGAGAACCTCCGCCAGCTATCGGAATTCGCCCGGGTGCTTCGCAAGGATGGTGTGCTGCTGCTGGACCTCGCCGGTCGGGCCTTTCTCGAGGCAGCGCTGAGCGGTGTGGAATCCGAGTGGCTGGAATTTTCCGAGGAGCGTTATGAAGAGCGGGCCCAATGGAGCCCGGACAAGCGCCGCATCGTGACGGAGCGTATCTGCCAGGGCGAGTCCTTCTGCCATGACATCTGGATTCCGACCGATGCCGAGGTGCGCCACTGCCTCGACACGGCCGGCTTCACCCTGGACAAAGCCTACGGGGGACTGGATGGCCGCCCCTGGGAAGCAGACTCAGAGCGCTGGATCTACCGGGCAGTCAAACAGTGAACCGGCGCGTCGCCACCAGGTAGCCGCCGAACGTGAGGCCGCAGAGGGAGAGCGCCAGGGGCAGGCCGAGCCATTGGACCAGGACGCCTCCGACCAGGGGACCGATCATGAGGCCCACGGAGTAGGCGAGGTTCAGGATGGAGAAGGCCGAAGCGAAGCTGGAGCTCCCCTGCCGCTCCACCTGATCCGCCACCGCCGGGCTGCAGGGACTCATGATGAAACTGGCCGTGCTGCCAAGCCCCATCATGGCCAGCACCACCATCCAGGGTTTGGGAAGCAGGACCGGCAGGGGCAGCAGGATGACGGCCAGCACAAGGCCCATGCGCAGCACCTTGACCCTGCCGATGCGATCCGACAACCGGCCCATCAACGGCGACGTGAAGGTATGCGCCAGCGCTGAGGCGGCAAAGCAGAGGCCGATCCAGGAGGCGTTGAGACCGAGCCGCTGATCCATGTCGAGGGGCAGGGTTGACTCGAGCAGGGCCCAGAGCCCCGAGCCCAGCGCCATGGCCCCTGCGAACAGCCGGATCACTGGATTCGCCAGCAGCTGCCGGAAGGGCAGGCGGGGGCCCCGCTCCACCTCCACCTCGGGCAGGAGGAAGGCTCGTCCGGCGGCATCCAGAGCCACCAGGGCGGTTCCGAACACGAACGGGGCCGCAGGCCCTGCATGCTGGTCGAGGAGGCCTGAGAGGGGCGGCCCGATGAGCACGCCGAGGTTTGCCGCGGCGAAGGCGGTGCCCATGGCGCGCCCCCGGGATTCCGACGGGAAATGGTCCGCCAGCAGGGCCATGCCAGGCAGCCAGGTGGCGGCACCCGCTGCGCCCTGAAGAAACCGGGCCAACACCAGCAGCCAGTACTGCTTCGACACGGCGAAGACCAGCGTCGTCGCGGCGAGTCCAGCCAGCCCCCAGAGCATCGGCGCCCGGCGGCCATACCGGTCCGTGAGGATCGCCACCGGGAAGGTCGCGAGGAGCAGCGCCACCGCGTAGCTGCCGAAGAGAATGCCGACCTTCATCGGGTTCAGGTCCAGCTCCCGCGCGTACCGCGGCAGCAGCGGCACCAGCAGGTAGTAGAGGAGCATGTCCACGTGGAAGGCGAGGGCCGTCACCAGCAGGGCGGCGGTCTGGGGCGAAGGACGGCGCATGGTCCATGGAACCACGCGCCGCCCCACGATTCATCCCCGGGCCATCTCCACCTTCGGATAGGCGGCGTGGAAACCGCTGGCCTCGTAGGACCTCTGGCTCGCGGTGCCGGGAGCCGTCGAGGCGCAGGCCAGATCACAACCCCGGTCCGCCGCGAAGGAAAGCCGGGACTGGACGAGCGCCTTCTGCAGCCCCCGCCCGCGGAAGCTCGGAATCACGCCATCCCCCGAGAGGAGCGCCACCCCATCCACGATGCCCAGCATGCCGCCCCCCGCGGGCTCGTCGTCCACAAAGGCGATGAAACCCCAGGCCTCCGGCACCTCGAGCGAGACCTTGAACGGGGGATCCAGGTCCCGCCAGTCGTCGCGCTCCAGGAACCCCCCGCAAACAACCTGGTTGAAGACATCGGCCTCGGCGGCGGCCGCGATCCGAACGCGGGTGGATGGAAACACCGCTTCAGCAAAAGGTGAAGACCGGACCCACAGCTGCTGGAACTGCTGCAGCCGGTAGCCCCGCTCCGCCAGGAGAGACCACAGGGATGGGTCCGCCGCGGGGCTCAGTTCCAGCACCGTGGGCACTCCGAGGAAGGCCTCCACCGCGGCCAGCTCGGCGTCGGTCACCGGCTCGATCAGGCCGAGGGCCTGGTTGAGCGGATGGCCCTCGCCCCGGAAGTGGGCGAAGCCGCCCCCCACCGGCAGGCTGCGGCCTCCGGAAGCCTGATTGAATCGCTCGTTCTGAAGGGCCTGGGCGCGCTCGAGACGGCGGGCCAGGGAGAGAAAATCATGGGACATGGAGAACTCCATACTGGGTGCGGACCGGTCGCAAGACGGCGGTCCATCGGAATGTCATCGATGGTTCAGGCGAGACGCGAAACCCTCGCGCCAATTCCAGGCGCGTCGCAATGGAGATGTCGGTGGCTGGTCAGAGGCCTACTCGGAGAAGAACTCCAGCCTAGCCGATCTCAGGGTGGACAGGCAAAGCGCGGCCCCCTTGCGGGGGCCGTGGTGGGAGGCTCCGTCTCCACGAGCCGCAGGCGAGTGGGAGCCACGCGTGAGCGGGGCGATAGACGGAGGGTAAGCCGGAGGGTTGCCGAAACAGCGCGGCCCCCTTGCGGGGGCCGTGGTGGATCGGTAAGCCGGGTTCTGTCGTGGAGCGTCATTCCTCTGGGATGGATGTCGCCACCCACCTCGTGCGACCTACCCGCCGGCTCGGTCGGGTCAACCCTCGCCGCTTGCGCGGTGCGCCGGCCTATTTGGTCTTGCTCCCTGGGGGGTTTGCCGTGCCCGTCCTGTTGCCAGTCCGGCGGTGGGCTCTTACCCCACCGTTTCACCCTTGCCTGATCCACTTGCGTGGCCATCGGCGGTTTGTTCTCTGTTGCACTTTCCGTCGGGTCGCCCCGCCCTGGTGTTACCAGGCCCAGTACCCTGCGGAGCCCGGACTTTCCTCTGCCCTTGCGGACAGCGACGCCCTGATCCACCCGTCCACGGTATCACCTCAGCGAGAACTTGAGGGTGAGGCGGAAGGCCGCGGATACGGGCTGCCCGTTCATGCGGGCCGGCTCGAAGCGCCACTGCCGCGCCGCCTGCTTCGCCGCCTCGTGGAAGACGGGATGCCCCTCGAGCACCTGGACCTGAATCGGCCGGCCCTGCTCGTCCACGGTCATCATGAGCACCACCGGCCCCTGGATACGCGCACGGCGCGCGAAGTCCGGATAGATCGGATCCACCTGGCGCAGCACCGCGAGCCCCACGGAGGTGAAGTCGTGGACCCCCGGGCCGGTGCCCACCGCAGTCCCGCCTGAGGGTGCGCTGGTACCCGGGGTGGCGGTTCCCGGGCCACTCCCGGCGGGAGGATCCAGCGGATGTTCCCCGGTGGGCAGACCCGCTGGAGCCTCGGTGGGCGGCGCCTGGCTGGGAGGCGTCGGCTGAGTCGCGGGAACCGACTCGTTCCCGCGGGCCATACCGCTCATCACCGCGGGCTGCGGCAGCACCACTCGGTAGGTTGGAGGTTCAACCACAATGGTCGGTCCCCCTGGTGGCAGCTGCGGTTGAACCAGGATGGGAGGCGGCGCGAGGCTGGAGAGCGCGACCACCGCGGCCACCAGGGAGAAGTAGATCAGGCCCGAGAGCAGGACCGTCCGCAGGTGATCCGCGGGCGGCGCAGAGGCCGCGATGACGTGGGGCTGGAGGGTGGGCGGCAGGTCTGCGTAGGCAGGCCCCTGGCCGCGCGGAAACGCGACATGGAACATGGGATCTCCTGTGGGTGGCGGCTGAGGTTCCCACAGCTCCGGCCAACCCACGGGGGGTGGCTGGTTGGTGGCGGTCCCGGGCCCTGGATCACACACCGTCTGGGGAGGTCCAAAGATCGCTTGGATCAGGTATCGGCAGGACAAAGGACCTGTCAAGCCCACTGAAATGAATTAATTCGAGAAATATGTCACAGATTTATCACGCCCAACTCAGGGAAGGGGGAGCGGCATCAGCCAGCCTGCCCGCTGGAGGTCCTCCAAGAGCGACCAGGCGGCCCGGTAGGGATCCCCCGTGGCGCCTCCCAGGACCTCGTCCCTCAGGCGGCTCTGGAAGGGAACCAGATCGGGATGGAAGGCCCCGGCGAGGTCAGCATCCGGCTGGAACAGCCTCAGGAGCAGAGCCTCCGGGTGGGGATGACCGATGCCAATGGAGCAGAGCGTTGCGCCACCGATCCCTTCCACGACTCCAGCATCGAGCAATCGATCCCGGATCGGATTCAGTACGGCGGGGTCGGCGTCCAGGCCAAGGCAGCGGATCGGCAGCAGTCCCGGCAGCGGTTCTTCACCGCCCGTGTCTCCCAGCCACGGGCAGGGCCGGCGATGTCCGTCGTACGGCAGCCAGGGCATGAAGGCTTCATGGCGATGGTCATCCCGCACCCAGGCATGGACCAGCTTCATGCAGGCGTTCTGAACGCCACCGCCCTGCCCTGGACCGATCCAGAGCAGTCCCTGGGCCTGGGGGAGGCCCCGGCCATCCTCACGGAAGGGGTGGTCATGCAGCTCGGGGGCCACCGGAAGTTCGAGCCGCAGTCCTGCCAAGAAGGCCGGAAGACCGGGATAGGGATGGGGCAGCCGGATCTGGGCGCCCTGTGAGGCAATGTGGATATCCACGCCCGGGAAACAGAGGATGAGGGGGCTTTCCTTGAGCAGGGCTAGCAGACCCAAACGATGGCCTTCCGTCCTCAGGGAGCCCAGCAGGTGGAGATTCCAGGCTTGCCCGGTGGCATCGCATTCCCAGGCTTCCAGAGCCGAGGGCTCGGGCCGCTGAAGGGCATCCTGGCCGAGCAACTGAAGATGAAGACCCCCTTCGGGATCCCGGCGGCCGATCGGCACAGTGGCTGCCGGATCACGCTCCAGGAGCCTGGCGCGACGCTCCGCGCGGGCCCAGGCAATCCCGTTCCAGAGGGCCTCGGAGTCACCAGGCGGCGCCACCAAGCGAGGCAGCTCCCCACCGGTCACCTGCCGATAGACTTCGGTGCGCCGGATCTCCTGGTGCCGGGCGAGGATGTCCCAGATCTCGTCGATGTTCTGTTGACTGATGCGGGCCAGCTCGCTGCCGACTTCCGTGAGCCGGAGCCCCATCCTGGAGACGCGCTCCCGCTGGGGCGTGATCTTCGCCTCCACGCCCCACTGCCGGACATGGGCGGCCTCCATGGCCATGGACCTTGCGCCCACCTCGTGCAAGGAGAGTTCGGCCCGTTCGGAGGTTTGCCGGACCTGATCCACCAGGCCCATGTGCGTCTCCAGCGCACGCTCGAGATCGTGGCCCTGATTGTCCATGTTGCCGACGGTTCTTAGCAGCTCGTGGACGTCGGCCATGAGCTGCTGGGTGACCTCCTGGAGGTCCCACAGATTCGAGGTCTCGCGCTCCAAGCCACGCTGGTACTCGCTCAGGGTCCGTTCCATGCCCGAGGCCCCATCGGCAGTCTGGTCGGCCAGGAAGCGGAGCCGTCCGCCAATGGCGGCCATGCCGGCGCTACCCCCTTCCTGCTGGGCGAGGATCGCGGCGTTTACCGCCAGCAAGCCCGTCTGCTGGGCCACGTGATCCAGTTCCTTCAAGGTGCCTTGGGCTCCGCCGAAGGTACGGATGCGCGCCTGGGCCTCCTCGCGGAAGCTCTCGATCCGCCTGGCCAGGGCCTCGGTCTGATCCCGCACGCCATCGGCGGAGTGGCGCAATCGGCGCAGGCCCTCCGTGCGTGCCTGGGTCTCGTCCACGAGCCGCGGCGTGTGGGAGACCAGTCCTTTCACCGATAGCGAGAGGCGGGCGCCCTGCCGCAACCCGGCATCCGCCAGCCGCCCCAGGGCGTCCTCTTCCCGGCGCAAGCGCGGGAAGGTGTCCTGGAGTTCCTCCAGCAGGTTCTCGAAGTGGTCCAGCCCCTCCCGGAGCTGGTCCAGCGTGCTTCTGAAGGCCTGTCCCTGAAGGCGGAACTGGTCCGCCCTCAGACGATAGTTCAATTCGATCTGATCCAGGCGGAGGGTGTCCTCGATGGCCGCCTTCAGCTCCCGCCCCAGGGAGGCCAGCCGGGCGGCACCCTCGCTCCGGTGCTCCGCCTCCACGGCATGGAGCTGCTGGATGGAGGCCAGGGCCGCGTCGAGTTCGCCCCAATCGCGCCTCAGGGCCTTCCGCAGGTCCCGCAGCTCCCCCTGTCCGGCCTGGACGTCCTCCAGGGCCGCGTTCAGGGCCTCGGCCACCCGCTCATCCTGGTGGCGGAGCCCCTCGGGCACGGTCATGGGTTTCCGCTCGCCGCCGAGGGTTCGATGGACCCAGTCCATGAGGGAGCCATCGCTGGCCAGCCCCCGCTGCCAGTCCCACCAGCGGAGCCCCGCCCGGAGGAGGCCGGCCGTCGCCACGATCAGCAGCGCGCCCTCGGCGGGGGCCAAGGCCGAGGCATGACGGAACAGCAGGTAGGCCACGAGCCCGAGGAAGGGGAGCCCCATCAGGTCCATGGGAATCTTGGACCCCGACGCCCATGTCCATAAGGACTTGCCCAGCCCCATGCCCTTTTCCTCAGCCATGGGGTTCCATCGGCCGGTCCTGGCCCCGAGGCAAGAAATAGAATTCAGGCCCAGGCGGTCTAGACCGTCCGCCAGAGCACGTCGTAGCTCCGCAGCCCCCCGCCCAGCTCCTGGAGCAGGCGGGATCGGAGCAGGGCCGTGACCGCCGCCTGGGCCCCGTGGCCTGGATCCGGAGCGGGCGCGAGGTCCGCGCCTCCGGTTCGCAGGCGGCGGAGATACTCCCGGGTTCCCGGCGGCAGGGCCTCTCCGGGATCCACGGGCGTGCAGGCAGCGCAGCACCACCCTGCCTCGGGGCTGAGCAGGACGAGGGGCGCGGATTCATGCCCGCACCGGCCGCAGATCCGGGGATGGGGCAGGAGTCCCATGCAGTGGAGGAGCCAGTGCTCCGCATAGGCGAGGATGCCCAGGGCGTTGTCGGGGTTCGCCTTCAGCGCGCGGCCGCAGGCGCTCAGCAGGCGGTAGAGCCTGTCATCTTCGACCCCCTCTCGGGCCACTCGGTCGAAGAGGTCCGCCAGGCAGGCCATGACCAGGCTGGATTCCAGATGCCCCAGGGTCAGCGGGCTGAAGGCCAGCTCGCACCGGGTGACCCGCTTCAGCTCGGCCTGCTCCTTCCCGAAAAAGCTCACCCGCACCATCCCCAGGGGCTCGAAGGCCGCCACCCACTTGGCCGTGGGTTTCTTCACCCCCTTGGCCACCCCGGACAGGCGCTCGCCGAGCTCCGACAGGAACGAGACCACCGCCCCGCCCTCAGCGTAGGGCACGGCTTTCAGGACGATGGCCGCATGGGTCCGGATCACCCCTCCAGTCTGCCCCGGATTCAACGCTTCCGCCGGGTCGATAGACTGGGGGGATGCGAACATCCCTCCTTGGCCTGCTGGTCCTCTCTGGCCTGTCCCTGCTGGGCCAGGAGGCCCCTCTCCGGACCTTCCGCCAGTGGATGGGCGGGCAGGAGGTCGGGGGCGCCACACGCGCGGCGAGGCGGGACGGAACCGTCGAGGAGCTGCGCGAGCGGCAGTGGATCGCGCTTTCCCGATTGGGGCAGGAGATCCACCAGGAGGTCCTGCAGACCAGCCGCAGGGAAACGGGTGGGGCCCTGGCCTTCTCCTGGCGCCTGCAACTTTCCACCGAGCCCTTCGAAGGGCGGGCGGAGTGGTCTCCGCTCACCCCTGGTCTGCTGGCCATCCACCAGGCCAATGGGCAGTCCCTCCAGCGGGAGGTTCCCGCCGGGGCCATCCTGTGGCCCGGGGACCTGGAGGCCCGGCTGCGGGATGCGGCACGGTTGGTCCGCCCCATTCATGCCGTCACCTTCTCGTTCCCGACCCAGCAGTGGAGCACCCTCCAACTGCAGCCCCAGGGCCCCGCCCCGCTGCCCGGCTTTCCCGACACCGTGCGGTTCACCGGACAGGAGAGCCAGGGCCCCATCGCCATGCCGGTGGAGCTGTGGATCTCCCCGGCGGCGGGCGAAGTCCGGCATCGCACCGAGCTGGGCGGCATGGACATGCTCACCCAGCGCTCCGAACTGCCCCCGCCAGTTTCGGCCCAACCCGCCGCGGGAGGCGTCTTCGAACGGACCCTCCAAAAGCTTCCGCCGCATCCCTTCCAACCCTGGGTTTCGGAGTGGACGCTGCGCGCCGAGGGGGCCCTCCCCGACCTGCCGGAGGATGGCCAGCAGTCCAGGCAATCCGGGGGACGCTGGCGCCTGCGCCGGGCGCCTGCGCCCACTGCGGAGGAAGCCGCCCAGATGCCCGTCAAAGGTCTGGCTGCCCCGGACGAGGCCCGCTATCTGGCTTCCAGCCCCCTCGTCCCCTTCCAGGACCCGGCCTTCGATGGGCTGATGCGCCGCCTGGGGGCCCCGGCGGGCCTGACCCGCTGGGAACTGGCCCGCCGCGTGAACACCTTCGTCTTCGAGTGGATCACCGACAAGGATTTCTCGGTGGGGTTCGCCTCCGCGCGGGAGGTCTGCCACCGGCCTCGTGGGGACTGCACCGAGCACGGTGTCCTGGCCGTGGCCTTGCTCCGGCGGCTGGGGGTGCCAGCCCGGGGCGTCACCGGTTGGGTTGGGCTGGGGGAACTGCTCGGCCTGCATTTCTGGGTTGAGGTGCGCCTCCGGGATCGTTGGGTGCCCATCGATCCCACCTTCGACCAGGCACCCGCCTCGGCCCTGCGCATCAAGCTGGGTGATACGGATCTGGCGGACCTGGGAAGCGTCGGCTGGGAGGTAGCCGCCACCGCGCTCTCCGGTGTGCGCTGGATTCCCGAGCAGGGCCCGTCCCCGGCCATCCTAGGGGATGCGGTCACGGATCCAGGCGGCATTCACCTCCGCCTCCCAAAAGGACACTGGAAGAGCGAGGGAGGCCAGCTCCGCCTGCACCAGGCTGGCACGGCAGGGTCCTGGCGCGTCCAGGCTGTCATCCGCCCAGGCGAGGCCCAGCTGAAGGGTGCCATTCGCATGGCCGGGGCCCGCTCCCACCGACAGGGATGGTGGCTCCCGGAGAGCCGCCTACTTTACCTGGACCTCGGCGAAGGCCGCTGGTTGCAACTGGACGGCGTGTCTGAATCCGAAGCCTATGACCTGCTGGATCAGTTGGCGGCTCCCACCAGTTCCTCCTGAGCCCCCTCCTGCAGGCTGCAGTGTTCGCGGAGTCGCTCCAGGCGGTTGGCCATGTTCAGGCATTCTGCCTCGTCACAGCAGCTGGTGAGGCGGGTGGCCATCTCCTGGACCGGTTCGTCGAGCCGTTCCATGAGGCGCCGTCCCTTCGGCGTGATGACTACGCGGCTCACCCTGCGGTCCTTGGGATCCGCCACCCGCTTCAGCAGGCCCTGCAGCTCAAGGCGGTCGACCAGACGCGTGACGTTGGCGAAGCGGTAGATCATGCGCCGCTCGATCTCGTAGATCGGGTGCCCCTTGACGGGGCCGCCGCGCACGATGCGGAGCACGTTGTACTGCTGGATCGTCAGCCCATGGGCCTCGAACAGCCGCTCCTGGACCCGGACCACGGCCTCGCGGGTCAGCATCAGCTGGAGCATGAGCTGCACCCCCGGGGCGGGGAGCTTGGACATCTGGAGTTCTTCCTGTAGGGACATGGGCACCTCGCAATACTTTGGGGGCAAGGATCAACCCATCCATGGGATTCTGGAAGGTCCGAGGAGCCTTTCTTGCCGTCCATCGCCCTGAGTTTGATCAATGTCACGAAACGATATGGCGCGACAGCCATTCTCGACGGATTGAGTTTCGGTCTCTTCCAGGGCGAGAAGGTCGGACTCATCGGCCGCAATGGCGCCGGCAAGAGCACGCTGTTCAGGCTGCTGACCGGAGATGAGGTCGCCGACTCTGGCGAGGTGGTCATCACGCAGGGACTGCGTGTAGCCCGCCTCAGCCAGGAGCCCCACTTCGCGCCCGGGGCCAGCGTCCGGCAGGCATTGGAGGCGGCTCTGGCCGACCACGCCGCCCTGCTGGCCAGGCACCAGGAGATCCACGACCGGCTCCATGGATCCGTAGCCGCGGCCGAGGCCCGGTTTTTTGACGAACTGCAAACCATCGAGCACCTCCTCCACCACTGGGGTTGGGACCTGACGCCGAGGCTGAAGGCCGCGGCCACGGTCTGGGGCCTGACGGATCTGGACGCGGAGGTGGAGTCCCTGTCCGGAGGCTGGCGCAAGCGCGTGGCCCTGGCCCAGGCCTGGCTCAAGGAGCCGGACATCCTCGTCCTGGACGAGCCCACGAACCACCTCGACCCCGAGCAGGTGGAGCGGCTCGAGGCCTGGCTGCAGGCCTACGAGGGCGCCCTGCTCCTCATCACCCACGACCGCCACCTGCTGGATGCCGTGGCGACGCGCATGCTGGAGCTGGAGGACGGCGCGCTGCGCAGCTACGAAGGCGGCTACAGCGACTACCTGCTGGAGAAGTCCGACCGCGAGTTCCGCGAGTCCCGGCTCACCGAGCACATGCAGAACCGCCTGCGACGCGAAATGGCCTGGCTGCGCCGCGGCGCCAAGGCCCGGACCCGCAAATCGAAGCTCCGCATCCAGGAAGTGCTGGATCTCAAGGGCACCGTGGAAGACCGGACCCGGGTGGACATCCGGCAGGGCCTGACCTTCGCGAAGGGGGACAACCGCAGCGACGCCCTGATCCGCGCCGAAGGGCTCGGGTTCGCCTACCCCGGTGGTGCGGAGCTGCTCGGCGGCCTGGACCTCGGCCTCCAGCGGGGCATGCGCATCGCCCTGCTCGGTCCGAACGGGTGTGGCAAGTCCACGCTCCTGAAGGTGCTGCTGGGCGAGCTAACCCCGACCGCCGGGGAAGTGGTCCGCCACCCTAAATTCGCGGTCACGGCCATCTCCCAGGGGCGCGGCGAGCTGGATGGCAACCGCAGCATCCTCGACAACCTCGCGGACCGCGCCGCCATCGTGGAGACCGGCAACGGCACCGTGCTGGCTCACGTCTACCTCACGCGCTTCGGCTTTCCCGTGGACCAGCAGGCGCGTCCCGCCTCCAGCCTCAGCGGCGGCGAGCGCAACCGGCTCCTGCTGGCCAAGGCCATGCTGAACCCGACCGATCTGCTGGTGCTGGACGAGCCCACCAACGACCTGGACATCCCGACCCTCCAGAACCTGGAGGAAGCCCTCATCGGCTACGGCGGGACCCTCGTCCTGGTAAGCCACGACCGCTTCTTCCTGGACCAGGTGGCCACCCACACCTTGGCCTGGAACGCCGAGGGCTCTCCCCGCTGGGAGCTCTATGAAGGCCCTCCCACGACCGTGCGCAGCCTGCGTGAGGCGCGGGCCGCGGCCCAGGTGCCGGCGAAGACCGAGCTGTCCCGTCCCGTCACGCGAGTCGACGGGGCCAAACCGAAGAAGCCGGGCCTGTCCCAGAAGGAGCAGCGTCGTCTCGCCGAGGTCGAGCTGACACTCCAGGATCTCCACGCTCGGCTGGCCTCCCTGGATGACACCTTGGCCGATCCCACAGCCTTCCTGCGCCCCGACAGCCCCGGCCACCAGGCCCTGCTGGACCGTGAGTCGATCCAGGCTGGGCTGGTGATGCTGGAGCTCGAGTGGCTGACCCTCGAGGAGAAGCGGACTGAAGTCTGACCGATCACAAGTTGGCGAGGAAGAGCACCCCGCGGCGCGCTTTTCGCTACCCTGGAACCTGGACTTTCCTGGAGTGCCCATGCGCCCGATGCCCTTCCTGCTCCTTCCCGCAGTGGTTCTGGTCGCCCAGGCCCCAATGTGGATCTCGCCCAACGCTTCAATTCCGAGCTTCCCGGCATCAACCAGATGCTGAAGGAGCTGAAGACCCAGGAGGCCCTGATCAAGGTCCAGGGCTTGATCCCCGCCGAACGGCCCGCCTTCGACGTGTCCAGTCCCAAGGCCATGGGTCAGAGCCTGAACAATGCCCAGGGCCTGATGTATCTGTACCGCCTCAATGCCAATGTCGCCTCCGAGGCAGGCCAGTGGGAGAAGGCCTTGGAGATCCAGGAAAAGCGGGCCCAGGCTGCCCGCGCCATCCTCGGAGACCTTGAGAAGGCCCAGGCCCCCATCGCCGCCCAGTGGAAGAAGGTGACCCAGGAATCCAGTGATTTCGTGGCCAAGAATGAACCGCGCAAGCAGGAACTTGAGGCCAAGATCGCCGCCTTCAAGGCCGAGCTCGAGGAAATCAAGGCCAGCAAGAAGAAGCTCTCCAAGAAGGAGGTAGAGGAATTCAACGCGAGGGGCGCGCAGGTCCAGCTCGATGACCAGGAACTGGCCCAGATCGCCGCCGCCCTGCCCATCCACAAGCAGAACCTGACGAACGCACCCAAGGTCACCAAGACCCTGGGCGAGAACCGCAAGGAAGTCGAGGGCATGATCAAGGCCGCCGACGAGGCCGTGGCCAAGGCCAAGCAGGCGGTGATCGATCAGAACGACGAGATCACGGCCTTCAACACCAAACAGGTGATGCAGAAGGTGAAGATCGTCGGAAAGAAGAACTGGGTCGATGCCGTCCTGCGCACGCCGGAGAACATCACGAAGCTTGGCACCCCTCAGAACCAGGCCGCCTTCCTGAATCGGATGCTGGTCCTGGATCCCGGCAACGCCGGCGCCCAGAAGGCCCTCGACAACCTGAAAGCCGGCAAGGAAGCCTTCGTGAAGGAAGCCAAGCCCGCGAAGAAGGGTAGTTCGAAGAAGAAGTAGGCCATCCCGGCCTGTGCCATTTGGGGAGCGACCATGACCCGCTTCGGATTTTTCCTTGCCTGCGCCATGGCCACCAGCCTGGGCGCCCAGAGCCTCACCGACCGCTTCAAGGAGGTTCGGGGTCCCTGGGAAGTCCAGCTGGAACGGGGCGAGGCGGCCGCCGTGAGGAAGGGCGTCGAGGCCCTGCTAGGCCGGGAGGGGCTCACGGTCAATCCATCCGACTACAACGACATGCATGCCCTGGTCGCCCTGCGGGGTCTGGCCGCCCGGGCCTGCCTCTCCGAGGGCAGCTGGGAGGACGCGGTCACCCATTTCCAGAAGGCCCAGTCGGCTGCCGAGGAGAACCTCGCCACCGCTGAGCCCTTCCTGGCCAAGACCCGCATGGAGCATGAGCTCAAGCTGACGGAATGCCGCAACGCCATGGCCAAGCAGGCCCCCCGCCTCAAGGAACTCGAGGAGGCGCCAGGGCTGTCTCAGGAGCAGATGAAGCTCCGGCAGCAGCTGAAGATCTTCATGGACGAGCAGCAGGCTGCCCTCAGCCACAGCGAGCGGGCCTTGAAGGACATCGAGGGGATCGTCGCCAGGCTTCGCCAGGCCAAGGAGACCACGACCAGGACCGCCGCGGATTGGCAGGCTTTCCTGGCGGCCGAAAAGGCCGAGATGGCTGAGGCGGGGGGAGTGGCCCCCTTCGTGGCCGGCAAGCTGGAGCAGGTGAAGAGCGACGATGCCCGTCCCCGGCAGGAGCGCCTCACCTACGCCCGGCGGCTCCAGAAGCTCGATCCCGCCAACAAGGATGTCGCCCGGCTCGTGAATGGACTCCTCGGCAAGGAGGAGGAGCCCGCACCCGTGAAGCCGAAAAAGAAGAAGCCCGCCGCCAAGAAGGGCTGATCTTCCTCCTCAAACGAAAACGGCCCCGCGGGGCCGTTTTCAATTGGTGTGCTCCGATCAGAACACGAAGCCGAAGCCGAGCTTCACGAAATCGGTGCTGGGGGGATCGCCGGCATCCACATCGTGGTTGGTGAGGGTCTTGTGGAAGGTCGCCTCCATGGTGAACCGCAGTCCGGCATCGTAGCCAAAGCTGTGGCCGATGCCCAGGGAACCACCCAGGCGGCTCTTGCGGGTCGTGTCGACGTTGTAGTTGTTGTAGTAGTAGTCGGAATTCAGGTCACCGAAACTCCGGTCGAACTGCTCGAAATCAGCTGAAAGCCCGGCCACGAAGTACAGGCCGCGGTGGCGGAAGGCCGTGCCCTGCGGAAAGATCTGCAAGTCGCCCCCCAGATTGAACTGGGAATGCCGGAGGTTGATCGTGGTCTCCCCCGGAGCCCGGTTGTGGCCATTCTCGGAGGAACCGCTCATGTTCAGGCGGATGGCCAGGTTGCGGTCCACGGGAAAACTCAGGGTGAAGCTGCCACCGACGCCCAGGTCGTAGGTCTCCTTCTGCGCGGGAATGATCCGCCCAGCGCTGGAACTGAAGTAGGAGGGATAGGTCGTGCTCCCGAAGTCTCCGGTGGGGAACACCAGGTTGAGGCTGAACCCGACATGCGGGCTCTGGGCCTTCAGGGCGGATCCCGATACCAGGATCAGGGGGAGCACGAGCAGGGATGCGGCACGGCGCATGGGGCCTCCAAGAGGGACGGGAAGGATACGAGCGAAGGATGTGCCAGGTTACGCTGTTGGGCGTCAATGCTTGGATGTCCGCGGGGGAGTCAGGGTTGAGCCGCGCCGTACCTCGCGGCGTTTTGCCTCGGGTCGGTGCGGGATTGCAACGGCGGGCTTTGGGCGGGGCGCTGGATGGCCTACTCTGATCAGGACGAGGATGGTTCATGGCCTGGAAGCAGGATCTGGCGAAACTGAAGCAGCAACTTGGTCCGGAGGCTCCCGTAACGCCTCCGAAGGCCCTGCCGAAGGCGACCCCCAAGCCCCTGGGCCCGGCCGCCCTGGATGACGAGGATGCGGTCTTTCTATCCGCCATGGGGCTGAAGCCCACGGCTTCCCGTCCGGCGGGCTCGCCGGCCGCGGAGCGCGTCCCTGCTCCTGCGACCGCCCAGCCCCCAGTCCCCGAGACATTCCAGGAGGCCCTCAGGGACCTGAAGGGGCTCAAACCGCTCGAGAAAAACCGGTTGGCCCCCCCTCCGGCCCCGGCCCGTGCCCAGTCGCCCGTGGACCCCGAACCCCTGGCGCCCCCCCCCTCCCCGGCCATCCTCGAGGCGGTGAATTTCGAGCCCGTCTCAACCACCCCAGAGCCACCCCCGCCGCCTGCCACGCCTCTGCGTTTCCAATTGGCGGCAGGCATGGCCCTCGAGGTGGATGGTTCGCTGGATCTCCGGGGGCACTCCGTCTCCGATGCCATGGAACGACTCAAGGACCGCCTGGGTGACGGCCTCGTCCTCGGCTGGCGGAGCCTCCAGGTCACCCTGGGCCCGGATCCGGCCCTCCACGAGGGGCTCCTAGAGTTGCTGTCCTCGGGGGAGGCCCCCATGGTTGCTCGTTATGCCCAGGCCCCGGTTCCCATGGGTGGCACCCAGGCATGGCTCCTCTACCTCGGACCCCCGCAGGCCCAGACCTGAACTTCGCATGGAGCTTTGACATGAGTCTGCTGGTGGTTGGAAGCGTGGCCTTCGATGACCTGGAAACGCCCTTCGGGAAGCGCGAGCACGCCCTGGGCGGGTCGGCGACCTACTTCTCCTTGAGCGCGAGCCGGTTCCACCCGGTGCGGATCGTGGCCGTAGTCGGCGAGGACTTCGGGCCCGACCAGATGCGCGTCTTCGACCGGCGTCCCATCGACCTCGCGGGGCTCAGCCGTGTGAAGGGGCTCAGCTTCCACTGGAAGGGAGCCTACGGCTACGACCTCAATGAGGCCAAGACGCTGGCCACCGACCTGAACGTCTTTGCCCATTTCCGGCCCGACCTCCCGCCCAGCTACCGGGAATCCAAGTACCTCTTCCTGGGCAACATCGATCCCGTGCTCCAGCTGGACGTGGTCCGCCAGATGAGCACGCGCCCCAAGTTGGATCGCGCTGGACACCATGAACTACTGGATCCGGGGGGCCCGGCCGGCCCTCGAGGCGGTGCTCAAGGAGGTGGACATCCTCCTCGTGAACGACGCCGAGGTGCGGGAGCTGACCCAGGAGCACAGCCTCATCAAGGCCTACCGGAAGATCCAGGCCATGGGCCCCAGGATCCTCGTCGTCAAAAGGGGTGAATACGGAGTGGCCCTGTTCACGCCCACCGGCATCTTCGCGGCGCCAGCCTACCCCCTGGAGAATGTCTTCGATCCCACCGGCGCGGGCGACACCTTCGCCGGCGGCTTCCTGGGGTACCTCGCCTGGATCGAGCGCCTTGACGTGACCGCCCTCAAGCACGCCGCCCTGGTCGGGTCCGTGATGGCCAGTTTCACCGTGGAACAGTTCTCCACCGAACGCCTTGAGCAGATCACCCAGGACGAAGTTCGCAACCGACTGTCATTATTTTCAGATATGATCCGCGTCGAAGACCTATAATCAGCGCTGTCCAATCCTAACTGGGGGTTCCTGATGCACCAGCCCACTTGCCTGCTTGCCGGCCGGATGCGTTCCCTTGGAGCGACGTCCTGTCTTCTCGCGGCCCTAGCGCTCGCGGTTCCCGGCCTGAACGCCCAGGAGGCGGCCCCTGGAGATACCATCAAGGTCGAGGCCCACGCGTCGAAATGGGACTATCCCAAGGAACTCAGGGTCCCCGAAGGGTCCAAGACCCACCTCGTCCAGAAGGGCGACACCCTCTGGGACCTCGCCGGAAAATACCTGGGCAACCCCTATGCCTGGCCGCAGATCTGGGAACTGAACCAGTGGATCAAGGATCCGCACTGGATCTACCCCGGCGACCCGCTGATCATCGATCTGGCCCGGGCCGTGGCCACCGCTGGATCCATGCCGGATGCCATCGCCAACCTGCAGCCGGATCAGCGGCGGGCGGACCCCGGTGCGGTCCGCCGCCCGGAACTGGGCTTCGCCTTCCAGGATTTCATCCAGCTCCCCTTCGTGGCTGCTGAAGGTGCAGAAGCCCACTACAAGGGCCAGGGCGCCTACACCATCACCGCGAACAAGCGGCAGGACCGCCAGTTCCTGGGCGAGGGTGAGGTGGTTTACGTGAACGGAGGGATCGACCAGGGCCTCAAGGTCGGAGACCGCTTCCTGGTCCTCAAGACCGTGGCCCGGAAGCTGATGCACCCCACCATCGCCAAGAAGGACCTGGGTGACGTCATCAAGCAGGTTGGAGTGGTCCGGGTGATCACTGCCCAGTCGAAGGGATCCGTCGCCGTGGTCGAGCGCTGCCTCGACACCATCGAGATCGGGGACCGGCTGGTGAGGTTCATCGAGCCCGCCAACATCCCCCTGCAGCTCAGGTCCGACCTCAGCGACCCGGTCAAGCTCGCACCCAACGCCGGTGTCGTCGTCTACGCCCGGGATGCCAAGCTGCATGCCTCCGGCGGGGACATGGTCATCATCGACAAGGGCGCCAATGACGGCCTCAAAGTGGGTGATGTGCTCCTCGCCGCCAGGGTGCGGATCTTCCCTGTCGGTTCTGGTGAAGAGAAGAATCCACCCACGGAAACCACCACTCACTACCTCGGGCAGGTCCTGGTGGTCCGGGCGGATGCCAAGACTGCGACATGCAGGGTGCTGCGCTCCACGGAGGAAATTCTCGCCGGTGACACCGTCACCCCCTGAGTCACCCACAGCGGTAGAAAAGGCCCTCACATTGAGGGCCTTTTCCGACCCTAGCTTCCTGTAGGATCCCGGCGGAGTTCGACGACGACGCGTTTCCCGCGGGTGGGCAGCGAATAGGGGTGGGGGCTGGCGGCCCAGCCCTGAGGGACGGACTCGGACTGCCAGTCCGATCCCTTCAGGGCAAAGAAGGGAGCTTCCGGCCGCCCGTGTCGCTCCCACCACCCGAGAAGAGATGGCAGGGGAGCCAGGGCCTTGGCCGTGCCCCAGTCGGCGCCAAGCGCCGGGAGGTCCTCCAGGCGGCCATGGACTGCCTGCAGGTTGGGCACCGGCAGCTCCATGGCCACCTGCTTCAGGAATGCCAGCTTCTTGGTCGAAGCGTCCACGCCCAGGACCTGCAGGTCCGGCCGTGCCAGGGCCAGCACCACCGCGGGACACCCCATGCCGGTGCCGAGGTCGGCCACCTTGCCGCCCGCGGGCAGATGGGCCAGGAAGGGCAGCAGCACCGCCGCATCCAGCAGGAGTTCCTCTCGCCGCTCCCCCGGCGGCAGGGCCGTCAAAGCGTGCGTGCGGTTCCACTTGTCCAGCAGGACCAAGAACCGGCCGAGGGCGGCGTTGAGTTCGGAAGGCAGGCGAGGCTCCATCACCCAAGGATGCCAGGGTGGGCCTCAAATTTTGTATTTCATTAGTCATGAACACTTGTCTTTTATCTGCAATATTTTGATGCTGATTTAAATAGAAATGTCAGTACTTGTTTTCTAGAATATCCATTGCCAGCATCGATCTAATTCCTGTATCTAGAAATCAGATGTTGACGAAAGCTTCAAATCATTGCAGGATGATTGCCCTTTGATTGATCTTACGAAAGGATTAGGCCATGACTCAGACTCGCCCCCCTTTCATGATCGATTGGTCCAGCCGCAGCAAAATGCGCGGCCCTGGTGAGCAGTCCCTCGGCAAACTGCTACATGACCTGCGGGATCGTCTCGCCCCGGAAGCACAGGGGATCTCTCTGACTTATGTCGATGATCGCGGCATGAGAAAACTCAACCGCGATCATCGCGGAAAAAACATGACGACAGATGTGCTCAGCTTTCCGTCTAGTGCAGAAAAGGGTGCCTTCCCCCACCTCGGGGACATCGTCATCAGCCTGCCCACTGCAGAAAAGATGGCCAAGAAATTCGGCGTCAGCCGCAGGCGCGAGGTCGAGACGCTGGTCATCCACGGCTTCCTTCACCTCTGCGGCCACGACCACGAGGTGGATCGTGGCGAGATGATGGCACTGCAGGCTCAGTTGGAGCGGGAACTCCTCGACGAGGAACCGCTGGCCATGAGCCTGAAGCGGGGCCGGAAGCCCGGCAGCAAGGTGAAAAAGCTCAAGGATGGCTCCCGGGTCGTGGTGACGGGCCGGGCCGCGGCCGCCCTGGTCCGCCGGGAACGCGTCAAGAAGGACAAGAAGGTCAAGGTCAAGAAGGTCGTCAAGCCCACCAAGGACCCGCTGCCCAAGCGTGGACCGGGCCGCCCCCGCAAGGAGGCCACGACCCCCACTCCAGCCAAGCGCCTGGTCCGCCGGCGCCGCCCGAGCCCCTCCCGGAGCGGCGTCATATCCTGAACCTCCGCATGGCAAAGTGGCCCGAAGGCCGATAAAATGGCCCTTTGGCCCGGCTACGGGCCGTGCCATCCGGAGTCTCCGTGATCAACCTCCTGCTCGGCCTGGGCGCTGCCCTTGCCGTGATTCTGCTCTCCAGCCTGCTGCGCATCAGCCTGTGGATCAGCCTGCCCCTCGGCCTCATCGCCGGGGCCGGCCTCTTCATCTGGCAGGGCCGGAAGGTGCAGCAGGAACTCGAGCAGATCTTCACGCGGGCCGGCGAGCTTCTGAAGAAGCAGCAGTTCGAGAAAGCCATTGAGGTCATGCAGGAGGGCTACAAGTTCTCCTCACGGCAGTTCCTGGTCAAGGGCAGCATCGATGGCCAGATCGGCGTGGTGCAGTACCTCCGCAAGAAGAACGACGAGGCCGAGCCCCTGCTGGCCTCCGCCTCCATGCAGCACTACATCGCCAAGGCCATGCTGGGCATCCTCCAGTGGAAGCGCGGCGAGAAGAAGAAGGCCAGGGAAACCTTCGACCTGGCCCTCAAGACCGGCAAGAAGGAGAGCCTCCTCTATGCCGTCTATGCCTATGTGCTGGTGGAGATGGGTGAGCGGGACAGGGCCATCGAGACCCTCAACCGTGGCCTCGGCATCTGCAAGGGCGATGAGCGGCTCATCACCAACCGCAACCTCCTGCAGAACGGCAAGGCCCTCAAGATGAAGGTCTACGGCGAGCAGTGGTACCAGTTCCTCCTGGAGCGCCCCATGATCCGCCAGGAGGCTCCACCCTTCGCCCGCGTGTCCCGTCGAGCCCTTCGCGGGTGAGCTTTCGGCCCCCGCGCGACTGATCCGTTTCACTCAGATACCTGTTCTTCCCTGGAGTCACCATGTCCGGCCACAGCAAATGGTCCACCATCAAGCACAAGAAGGGCGCCGCGGATGCCAAGCGCGGCAAGGTCTTCACCAAGATCCTCAAGGAGATCACCGTGGCGGCCCGCTTGGGCGGCGGCGACGTGGCCAGCAATCCCCGCCTCCGCCTGGCCGTGGACCAGGCCAAGGGCAGCAACATGCCCAAGGACAACTGGGAGCGCGCCATCAAGAAGGGCACTGGCGAGCTTGAAGGCGTGACCTACGAAGAGGTCATCTACGAAGCCTACGGTCCTGGGGGCGTGGCCATCCTGGTCGAGGCCATGACCGACAACAAGAACCGCACCACCCCTGAGGTCCGCAGCTACTTCACCAAGTTCGGCGGGGAACTGGGCGCCATGGGTTCTGTGGCCTACCTGTTCAACAAGCAGGGCCAGATCGTGGTGGAACCCGAGGTCTCCGAGGACCAGATCATGGAAGTGGCCCTGGAAGCTGGCGCCGACGACGTGATCAACGAGGGCGAGGCCTGGGTCATCAAGACCAGTCCCGAGTCCTACCAGGCCGTGAAGGATGCCGTGGACGCCGCCAAGCTGCCCGTCATCGAAGCCAAGCTCATCATGGAGCCCAGCACCAGCACAGCGCTCGAAGGGGGCAAGCTCGCCAGCTTCCTCAAGCTGGTGGACCTGCTCGAGGACAACGACGACGTGCAGAATGTGTGGCACAACGGCGACTACGAAGAACCTGAGGACTGAGGTTCCGAGCCACACGCCCTCCGGGCGAACGCTGGGCGGCCAGTTTTGCTGACCGCACGCGTTTCTGGCTGCCCGCGATCGCACGCCGCACTGCGGCCTGCTCCCACTCCCCCGCTTCGCGGGCTCGCGGAGCGGGGCCCCCGGCACAACGGCGACTACGAAGAACCTGAGGACTGAGGTTCAAACCAGGCATTCAGATGTGCTCGGGGCGCCTTTCGGCGCCATGAGTTATTCCTGCGCCTTGGGCGCGGGCATAGATGTGGCAGAAACCACTGCCACATCACCACGCCCCACCGCCAGGATGGGAAACCGTGGGGGCTCGCCCCACATGCCATCGCCGCGAATGAGGGCGCTGTGGAAGGCGCCCCAGAACACCAGGCTGTCGGTGCTGCGCGGATCGAGCAGGTAGAAGGCCAGGCGGCCCAGGGGCTGGTCCAGGGGGATGTAGAGGGCGCGGTCCAGATCGGCCGGATCCCAGGTGAGCTGGAGCTTCTTCAGGGTGGGCTCGTGCTTCCACGCGCCCTGCAACTCGAGCGTGAAGACGCCCTGATAGGCAGATGGGGAGACCTTGCGCCCCACCTCCTGGAAATGAAGGACCGGCAGGTTCTTCGGGCGGGCCGATCCCGGCTGCACCTTCAGGCCATGGGCCTGCAGCAGGGGAAGCACGGTGGGGGCGAAAGCGGCATCCACGAGATAGCCCGCCGGGACCGTCACGAAATCCCGCCCCTCGAAGCCCACGAAGCTCGGGAGCTCCAGCCGGGTCCGGCCCTTCTCGCCCGTGAGGCGGCCCTTGTCATCCCGGATGGGCTCCACCCAGTCGAAGGTGTACTTCTCCACCTGCTTCAGCTTCGCGGAGAGCGGCAGCGTCACCGGCCCCTGGCGCCAGCCTTCGGTCCACCGGGACTGGGCCTGACGGACCTGGCCTCGGATCTCATCCCGGTGCCCCGCCATCCAGCCGAGGCAGGCCAGCACGAAGCGCCGCGTATCCGAGATGCGGTCGGACCAGCTGCGGTAGACGTAGCTTTCGGACAGCACCGCCAGGCGGTTGCGCAGGGCCGGATAGTTGGTCAGCAGCCGGGGATGGGCGTCGTAGGTCTCCCAGGCCGTGGGCGGTTTGTCCGCCGTGGGCCGGTAGGGCACGAAGTTGCCGTAGTCGTAAGTCGGCATGCCCTCGGCCTTCAGCTGCTCGCGGACCTCCACCAGCATCTTCCGGTTGAAGTCGAGCAGACCCTCGTCCGCGCCCATGGTGCAGGCGGGCCCGTGCGTCAGGTGGAAGCCGTGCGTGCTCCCGTTGGTGGTGTGAAGGTCCAGCACCACCGCGGGGTCAAAGTCGTTGAGCATGGCCAGCAGCCAGCGGGTGTTGGGCGCCGACGCCCGCATGAAGTCGCGATTGAGGTCCAGGCCCAGCGCGTTCTCGCGGCGGCCGACGCCACTCTCGGTGGGATTGGGCTGCCAGGGGCGGATGGCCGGATCAAGGGCATCCGTGCCGTCTGCGTTGTAAGCCGGCATGACCACCAGGTCGAGGTTGCGCCGCAGGGCCGGATGCTTCCCCTGCAACAGCTCCCGGATGACCTGCTGGATGGCCTCCTTGCCTTCCACCTCGCCCGCGTGGATGTTGGCGTTCACATAGACCCGCAGGGGATCCTTCCCGGCCCCCTTCAGACGCCAGCCCAGCAGGGGCTTCCCGGTTTCCGTGGCGCGGGGCGCGCCCTTGGGCTGGTAGGGCTCCAGGCCAGGGGCCTGCTTCCGCAGGGCCTCCATGAACGCCCGGACCTCGGCCACGGTCGAGGTCCGCCGGAGGTCCGTGCGTTCAGGGGTCGTCTGGGGCCACCCCGCGAGGAGCCCCGTCGCTGCCAGGGCCAACAGAAGATGGCGCACGAATCAGCGGGCCGTGGGCGCGGTGGCTGCGGTCACCGGCATCTCAGGGCCGGTCTTGGGAGTCTGTTTCAGGAACAGTCCCCTGTTGAAGACGGTGAAGGCGATGGCGAGGAAGAGCACCACCACCAGCAGGGCGGAGCCCCGCTTGCCCTTGGCCAGGGCCTTGGGGCTCATCTCGGAGAGGCCCAGCAGCACGAACACCAGGGTCAGCTTGATGTGGAAGTAGGTACCGGCCTTGAAGGGGTTCTGGCCCCCCTGGATCATCAGGACCAGCAAAACAATGCCGGCGACGAGGGCCAGGCGGAAGGCCCAGCTCACCACCTTGGCCCAGATGGTCGCGGCCAGGCCCTGGATGTCCTCCCTGCCTTCTTCGAACCCCGAGAGCAGCAGGGCCACGACGGCCGCGCCACCGCCTACGGTCACCGCGACGAAATGCAGCCAGAGGGCAAGGTTGACGGCTTCGAGCTTGAGATTCATGGTCGCCTCGTGAGGAAGTCCCCCAGGGTAACAGCCCTGCTAGGCTCGTTTGGTCAGGAGGAAGTCATGTCCAAGCTCCGTGTCGCCGTCGTCGGTGTGGGTCATTTAGGACAGCATCACGCCCGCATTGCCGCCTCGGCGCCAGATGCGGTGCTGGCCGCCGTGGTGGATCCGGATCCTGTCCGGGGACCAGAGATCGCCGCCAAATTCGGTGCGCCCTGGGTGGCCACGCTGGCCGAGGTGCTGGCCGAGGTGGACGCCGTCCAGATCGCCGCGCCCACGGGCTTCCACCATGCCCTCGGCACCCAGGCCCTGAAGGCCGGCAAGCACGTGCTGATGGAGAAGCCCCTGGCCGCCACCCTGGATGAGGGCGTGGCCCTGCTGAAGGCCCTCGCCGAAGCACGGGCCTCGCACCCGAACCTCGTGGCCCAGGTGGGCCATCTGGAGCGCTTCAACCCTGCCGTCACGGCCCTGCGCGAGCGCGGATTCAAGCCCCGCTTTCTCGAAGCCGTCCGCGTCTCACCCTTCCCCGCCCGCAGCCTCGAAGTGGACGTCGTGATGGACGTGATGATCCACGACCTGGACCTGCTCCGTGCCCTGGTGGGCCGCCCCGTGGTCGACGTGGAGGCCGTGGGCGTGCCCGTGCTCACGCCCTACGCCGACCTGGTGAACGCCCGCCTGAAATTCGAGGGCGGCGCCTTCGCCACGGTCACCGCCAGCCGCGTGGCCCGCAAGAAGGAGCGGACGCTGCGCGCCTTCGGCGACAAGGAATACGCGAGTCTGGACTTCGCCACCCAGAAGCTGGAGCTGCTGCGCCTCGTCATGGGCCCCGAGGGCCCCCAGGTGCAGCCCGAGACCGCCGACATCGTGGAAGGCGAGCCACTGCGCCTGGAGATCGAGGCCTTCCACGCCGCCTGCCTGGGCCGCAGCGAGGAGGGCGTCACCTGGGCCGAAGCCCAGGAGGCCATGGGCGTCGCCGACCAGGTGCAGAAGGCCGTGGCCAAGAGCCTCGCGGAGATGAGCCGGGCGTGACCCGCTTCTACGACCTCGCCTCCCTTGCCAAGCCCCTGGTGACGGCCCCCCTGGCGCTGGCCTTCCTCGACCTCGATGCGGACCGCCGCTGGGCGCTCGGCTTCCATGACCGGGATACGCCGCTCACCGTGCGGCAGCTGCTCTCCCACAGCTCGGGCCTCCCACCCTGGCGGCCCTTCACGGGCGAGCTCCTGGCCCACCAGCTGCGCCGGGGGGTGGCGGGCCATCCCCTGCTCCGCCCGGCCACGCCCGGCCTCGCCACCTACTCCGACCTGAACTACCGCCTGCTCGCCGAGCTGCTGGAAGCCGAGACTGGGGTGGCCTTCATGAAGCTTGGTGCCGCCTCGGGGCTGAGCCCGGCACCCTGGAGCACCCCGCCTGCCGAGATCCCGGATGGTCCCGATGCTGTCGCCTGGCCCCTGGCCACGGAGGCGCCCCTGCCCGCCCGGTCCCCGTGGCTCCCCCACGATGCCAACGCCCGGGCCGGGATGCTAGGACACGCCGGCTTCGGCGCCGCGCCCGCCCAGCTGCACGCCACCCTGCTGCGCTGGGTGGCCGCTGGCTGGCCCCGGCGCATGGCGGTGGAGACGGCCCCTGGCGAGGGGGGCGCCAGGTGGGGCCTGGGCCTCCAGGTGGCGCATGCGGGCGCCGGATACTTTGGACAGCTTCTGTCCAAGATTCCCCAGGGAATAGGCACATGTGTCCTCGATGATTCCACGGAAGCGGCCCCCCTCCCCGCTCCTGCGCTCGAGGCCGATCCGGGCCCCGCCTCGGGTTGGTGGTTTCACCTCGGCTACACCGGCCCCGCGCTGTTCTACCGGCCTTCCGACCAGGCCTGCCTCGGGCTGCTCCTCCACCGCCGGGGGCCCGATGGAGGGCTGCTCGATGTCGAGTCGCTGCGGGCCCGGCGCTGGGCGGCCCTGGCGCGATTCGTGGGACAATCCGGCGGATGAAGCTCCAATCCATCCCCGCCCTGGTCCTGACCCTCGTCCCCGCCATCGCCGCCCAGCCTCCGCTGAGGATCGGCATCGACACGCAGGCCACGGAGTGGATCTTGTCCCTCGAAGGCGGCGGCCAGGTCTGCGACCGCGCCGGGAAGCCCCTGCTGAAGCTGGCCCCTGACGAGAAGCTGCGCATCTGGTGGGACAGCCGCGGCCTCTCCGATCCCACCAGCGAGTACCGCATCCAGGTGGGGAAGCCCCACAGCACCGCCGAGGCCGCAGCGCTGATGAAGCGGCTCAAAGAGCTGGGCGAGGCGCCGGACAAGGTGAAGGTGCCGGATGCCGACACCTGGCGTGTGCTCACGGGCCACTTCCGCGAGGCCCGCGAGGCCGAGCCCGTGCTGCAGAAACTCCAGGACCTGGGCTATGAGGAGCTCTGGGTGGCTTCCGAAGCCCGCCCCAGCCAGCCCCGGAAGGGCCGGGCCCTGTACGCCATCACCGACCGCTACGAGCGCCGCTCCCTGCCCCTGGCAGGCGTCTGGCTGAAGCCCGTGGGTGAGCTTACGGCCCTCCAGGGTAAGGGGCGGTACCGGGGCAAGGTCGAGATCTTCCCCAACAGCCAGGGCCGCCTCACGGTGGTGAACACCGTGGACCTCGAGACCTACCTGCGCGGCGTGGTGCCCAAGGAGATGGGTGCCTGGGAGTTCCCCTCGCTCGAGGCCCTGAAGGCGCAGGCCGTGGCGGCCCGCACTTACGCCGTGGCCAACCGGGGCAAGCGCGCCGCCGACGGCTTCGACATGGGCGACACCGTGGCCGACCAGGTCTATGGCGGCCGCGACGGCGAGCAGGCCCTCACGGACCGGGCCATCGCGGAGACCGAAGGCCTCTTCGCCACCTATGGCGGCAAGCCCATCCAGGCCCTGTTCATGGCCAACTGTGGGGGCCATACCACGGACGTGGCCCATGTCTTCGGCGGGGACGCGCCCTACCTCCGTGCCGTGTCCTGCTACCCGGCCAGACCCCTGACCCTGCCCTATGCCTCTGGCGTCGCCGTCACTCCCGAAGCCCAGCAGCCCTGGCTCAGCTGGGAGTTGCTTCGACTGGCCTCCGTGGCCCTGCCCCCCGAGTGGTTGTCTGGCGAACGGCTGGGCAAGGCCGCGACCTTCGAGGACCTAACCGGCCCGGTCCGGATCCTCCAGCAGCGCCTGGCCCTCGAAGCCCGCCCCCTGGCCCGCGAGGGGCACCTCGTCCTCGCCCTGGCCCGGGCCTTCGGCTTCCACCGAATCGTGGAGGGCCAGGAACGGCCCCAGGACGCCGCCTATTTCCTGCCGCCAGCCCTGCCCGAGGATCGCCTCCTTGCCGCCTTCCTCACCCGGCGGGGAGTGGTCTCCGCCTCGATCTGGAACGGCTCTGACCCCATCACCCTCCGCCAGGCCCTCCAGGTCCTGGGCCGGCTCTGGCAGGAACTGGAACCCTTCACACCCGGCGAGGGCTCCCTGCTCCTGGACCGGCAGGTCCGGCGGAAGCGCGGAGGGCCCGAGCCCCTGCCCCTGGCCCCCGGCCTGCTGCTGGCCGAGGAAGGTCCCGACGGCAGCCTGCGGCTGGTGGCCAAGTCCGACATCCAGGTGGGCGACCGCCTCAAGTGGATCCCCGGCGAAGAGGGCCCAGCCCAGGTGCTGGTGCGCCGCCTCGATCCCGATGGCGCGGCCTGGGATCGCTACAACCCCACGGCCCACTGGCGGGTGGAATACACGGAAGCAGAGCTGCTGGCCACGGTGCGCAAGCGGGTCAACGTCCCCGGCATCCGCGACCTGAGGGCTGATTACAACGACCAGGGCCGGGTCCTCGACCTCACCCTCGTAGACACCAAGGGGGCGCCGCACCGCGTGCGCGGCATGCACATCCGGGGCCTGCTGGGCCTCAAGGACAATGTCTTCCGCTGGCTCACGGTGGGCCAGGGGGCCAAGCGCCGCTGGATCTTCTACGGCCGGGGCTGGGGCCACGGCCTGGGCATGTGCCAGACCGGCGCCTACGGCATGGCCCTGGAGGGTGCCGGGTTTCAGGAGATCCTCCAGCACTACTACGCGGGCATGCGCCTCCAGCGCGTCGAATAAAAAAGTCCCGGATATTTCCCATCCTGGGATTGACGGCAGAGGGCCGGCGACCGAGCCTTGGCTTCCCTAGGGAGGGTGGGCATGGCCTTGGATGCGTGGATCCTCAGTGCGCCATTGCGGGTGTTGCGGCAGGAGGACCACCCGTACCGGGAGACCACCCTCGCCACCCTGGGCCGCCACGAACTGGGCCTCTGCCGCCGCGCCACGAGCGCCGGGCCCGGTTGCGAGCTCTTCCTTGATGGTCGTTCCATCTACCTACCCGGCTCCCCCGCCCCGGAGCGGCCCTGGTTCGAGCTGTGCCGGGAGCTGGGCTACGAACCCGCCCGCCACTGGGACTGGGATCCCGCCCTCATCCTCTTCCAGCAGGTGGTGCCGGCCCTGGCCTCGGACTGGCATGAGCCGCCCCTTTCCTTGACCAGCCAGGGGGTTCCCGAGGGTGTGCTGAGCCTGGCCGACCTCCGGCAGACCTTCGCCGAAGCCGTGGCCGCGCTGCGGCGGGAGTTCTCCGGCCCCGTGGGTGCCAAGGTGGTCGAGACCTTCGAGTGGCTGCCCCTGCGGGCCGTGGTCTTCCATGACGACGTCCAGCTGCCCCTGGATTTCGAAGGCACCGGCCCCGGCGGTCGGGTGTCCCTCTGGCTCGGCATCCACCACGAGCGGCCCGTGGTGCTGGAGGGCCAGTCCCCCGCGGCCTCGGGCCGCCGCTGGACCACGGAAAACCTCGACGTCCGCGGGCCTGCCGAAGCCTTCCTCACGGCGGCCGGCCTGGATCCGGAGCCACCCAAGGGCTTCGAGGCCACCCTTCAGGCCGCGCTGGACCGCCTGTGCCACTGGATGGAAGCGCCCCTGGACGCCTACCGCCGCACCTACCCCGTGGGCATCTCGTGGCACCACGGCCGGCGGGAGCGCCTGCTGGGCCGCACCATCGTGGATGTGCGTGCCGGCGACCCGCCCCGGCTCGTCCTGGACGATGGCACCGAGGTGGCCATCGACCCCGAGCCCGTGCCCTTCTGGGAGCACGGCGGCATCTGAAGGAGGGCTGCGTCCGGACTCAGACGCCCTCGAGCTGCTCCCAGCGCACGCTGAAGTGGTCGAGGATGCCTTGGCGCTCGGCCCGCTCCTGCTCGGCGATGCTGGTGTAGGGATGGCGGAACACCACCCGCCGCACGCCGCGGCGCACCAGTGCCCGGCAGCAGATGAGGCAGGGCTCGTGGGTGACGTAGGCCGTGGCCACCGAACCATCGCAGAAGCCCAGGGCGTTCTCCTCGGCGTGGCTGGTATGCAGGCAGCGCTGGCCAGGTTTGCAGGTGTCCGGTGTGCAATGCGCCATGCCCGGCAGCGCCCCGTTGAAACCCGCCGCCGCCACGCCACCGTCAGCCCGCAACAGGACCGCGCCGACCTTCAGTCGACAGCAGGTGCCCAGCCGGCTCAGTTCCAGTGCCATGTTCATGAAGACTTCATCCTTGAGCTGGGAGCGGGACATGGCGACCTCGGGCTGATTCTCCATCATCGCAAGAACCGGGACGGCTGCGGAGATTCAGTGGACACGGGGGTCTCTGGTCCGTGTCGTGCCGTCGGTCACAGCCCCAGGCATTCAACCACAGTCGCTCATGCGCATAATAAAATATAGGCAGGTGATAAATGAGTAATCTGTTTCTGATCCTCCTGATGCTCTTCGGCCTGATCGCCCCCACGCCGCTGCGTGCCCAGGGCTGGGATGCGACCCGGCAGGCTTCGGGCTGGGCCTTCCAGGAAGTCGACGGGTCCCTCGTCTTCTACGATCCGGCCGCGCGGTCCCTCCGCACCTGGATGAAGGGCAGCGGCCTGCTCGCCTCGCTGCCCCTGGCCCTGCCTGAAATCCGGAAATCCGCGCCCCCAGCCCCCAGCGCAGCTCCCGCCTTCGCTGCCACCGCCTCGGACTACGACGCGGCTGGCGCTCTGCTCTACGGCCTGCCCAGGCAGCAGCGTCCCCAGGGCGCCCCGGCCAAGCCACCGTCCAAAGACGCCGCGGCGTCCGCCATCGCCGGCCCAGCCCTTCCCGAACGCTGGGTGCTCGATGCCTACAGCCGCGTCTGGATGGCCTGCGACCATCGCCTGATGGTGCTGGGGAAGGATGGCAAGCCGGAAGCCACCCTCCCCCTGCCCGCCCCGGTCGAGGACATGGCCATCGGCCGGGACGGGCTGTTCCTCCTCTACCGCACGCCAAAGCCCTACCTGGAGAAGCGGGACCTCAAGTCCGGAGCGGTGCTCTGGGCCTTCGGCGACAAGGCCCAGCTGAAGGAGTCCGCGGCCCAGCCCCTCCTCGTGGGCCTGAACCGCATGGCTCTCGGCACGGATGGCAGCGTCTACCTGGCCGAAGGTGCCAGCATGGCCTTCACCGTCCTGGATCCCGCCAAGGGCCCCAAGGAGCCCGGCCAGACCTTCTTCACCTGCAACGACGCCCTCCCCGCCCGCGCGGTGCTGGGACGGGTGGGACGCGGTCCCATCCTCCCCTGGTCCGGCCGGGATGTGATCTTCGGGGTCTTCGCGCCCAGCCAGGTCAAGTCCTGCGGCGCGCCGGAATCCAAGGGGCTGCTCCTCGCCCGCTTCGACCTCGCGAAGGGCACCATGGAATGGCTGCCCACGCCCCTGGCGGAAGGGCACCGGCTGATCGGCCTCCTGGATGCCGAAGCCGTCTTCCTCGCCCCGGGCGGGGGGCTGGCCTACGCACCGATCCATTAGATTTCGGCTGAGAACTTCCGTGATCAGGAGCATTCTGCGGGGCAGGATGCGATGGAGCAGTTCCCCTTCATAACCGGTGGAGCTGCGTGGCCCGGGGCTGATGCCTGGAGCGACTTGTGCGAACATGGAGGTGGGGTCCCGTAGCTCAGCTGGATAGAGCAGCTCCCTCCTAAGGAGCAGGTCGGACGTTCGAATCGTCTCGGGGCCACCACCCCCCCCACCAGCCTTGTCATGGCGGCGAAGATGCTCCTGTTCGACGCCCATCGTCACCTGCCCGACACGGGGGCCCGTTCCCCGGAGGAGCTCCGCGTGATCTGCGGGACCTGCGAGGCCGACTGGGAGGCGGTGCTGGCCCACGCGGCCTCCGGACCCGAGATCATCCCCATGTTGGGCCTGCACCCCTGGTTCGTGGCCGCGGCAGCGGCGGGCTGGGAGGCGCGGCTGGATGCCCTGCTTCGGGCCCATCGGGCCGGCGTGGGGGAGTGCGGCCTGGACTTCGCCCGCGAGGCCGCCGACCGGCCAGCCCAGGAACACGCCTTCCGAATCCAACTGCGCCTGGCGCACGCCCTGCACCGCCCCGTGGCCATCCACGCGGTGCGCGCCTGGGGCCGCCTGCTCGACCTGCTGCAGGAGGAGGGCGTGCCGCCGGCGGGTGCCCTCGTGCATGCCTTCTCGGGCAGCCCCGAGACAGCGGCCGCCCTCCAGGTCATGGGCGTCTTCCTCTCCTTCTCCGCCGAGGGGCTGGGTCCCACACGGACCAAGATCCACGAAACCCTGCGCACGGTGCCCTCCAGCCACCTGCTGCTGGAGACCGACGGCATCGGAGACCTGGAGCGGGTGATCACCGTGGCCGCGGCCCACCGCGGCGTGGCGGCGGAGGACCTGGCCGCGAGGACCTGGAAGAATGGCCTGCGGTGCTTCAAGGGGCTGATGGCATGAGGTGGTTTTCCCGCAGCGAGCTGCTGCTCGGCGAGGCGGCGCTGGAACGGCTTGCCGTCGCCCGCGTGACGGTGTTCGGCCTGGGGGGCGTGGGCTCCTTCGCCGTGGAGGCCCTGGCCCGGGCGGGCGTGGGCCGCCTGCGCCTGGTGGATCACGATGTGGTGGGCCCCAGCAACCTCAACCGCCAGCTCTTCGCGCTGCGCTCCACCCTCGGCCAGCCCAAGGCGGAGGTGGCGGCGGCCCGCGTGCGCGACATCAACCCGGACTGCGAGGTGGAACCCCGCCAGACCTTCATCCACACGGACACCCTCCCGGAATTGCTGACGCCCCGACCCGACGTGATGATCGATGCCATCGACTCCATGACCTGCAAGGTGGCCCTCATGCGCACCGCCCACGAGCAGGGCATCCCCATCATCACCGCCATGGGCGCTGGGGGCCGCACCAATAGCAGCCTGCTCCGCGTGGGCGACCTCAGCGAGACCCGCCTCTGCCCCCTGGCCGCCCGCGTCCGGAAGGAGCTGCGCAAGGTCGGCATCGTCGACGGGATCCGATGCGTGTATTCGCTGGAACCCGCCGACAACAAGCGCGCCGCCAATCCCGTCGACATCGAGCCCCACCGCGGCCCCGGCCGCCAGCGCCGCCCGGTCGGCACCATCTCCTATATGCCCGCCATCGTGGGGATGAGGGTGGCCGAGGAAGTGCTGCGGATGCTGATGGCGCCTAGTGGCCTTCCATCGCCCGCCGCAGGACGCCCATGAACTGGGAGCCCAGGTAGGGCTTGGGCAGGAACCCGGCCAGCCCCCTCCCCAGGAACTCCGCCAGAACGTCCTGCTCGCTGTAGCCGCTGGTCAGGACGACTGGGACCCCCGGGTTGACTTCGCGCATGCTGAGGAAGGCCTGGCCACCGTTCATGCGCGGCATGGTCAGGTCCATCAAGACCGCGGACAACTCGGCGTGGCGCAGTTCGAAGATGGCCAGGGCTTCCTGGCCGTCGGCGGCTTCCAGCACGTGGAAACCAAGGCCCTCAGCCATCCTCCTGGCCACATCCCGGGCCGAGGGCTCATCGTCCACCAGCAGGAGCAGGCCATGCCCCTGCCACTCGGGGGCCTGGTGGGTGGTCACTTCCGCTGTCCCTTCAGAAGCCATGGAGGGGAGGAACAGCCGGAAGACGGAGCCACGACCAGGCTCGCTATAGACCTTGAGGCTGCCTTGGTGGCTCCGGAGGATGCCCAGCATGGCGGAAAGCCCCAGTCCCCGGCCCGTGAACTTGGTGGTGAAGAAGGGATCGAAGATCCGCTCCAGCACTTCGCGTGGCATGCCGCACCCCGTGTCGCTCACTTCCAGCGTCACGTAGGTCCCCGCCGCCAGCGGCAGGGTTGGCAGCAGACCGGTGGTATAGGACTCGTCGATGGTCTGGACTCCGGTCCGGAGCGTGATGAGGCCGCTGGCCCCCTCTCCGATGGCTTCCGAGGCATTGGTCACGAGGTTCATGACCAGTTGCTGCATCTGAGTGGGATCAGCCGTGATGAATGGCAGATCCGGGGCGAGGTCGTAGCGCACCACCGCCTGCTTGGAAATGGAGACCGTCAGGAGCTGGGTCATCTCCAGCACCAGCCGGTTCAGGTTGACCTCCATGACCTGCAGCCGTCCCTTGCCGGCATAGGCGAGGAGCTGGCGGGTCAGATCGGCGGCCCGGAGGGTGGCCTCTTCGATCTGCTTCAGGATGGGCTGAGCGGGGCTTTCCGGGGGAAGCCTCATGGCCCCCAGGTTCGCGTTGCCCAGGATGATCGTCAGGAGGTTGTTGAAGTCATGGGCGATGCCCCCGGACAGGACCCCCAGGCTCTCCAGCTTCTGGGATTGGCGCAGGGCGTCCTCGGCCTCCTTCCGCTGGGTGATGTCGGCCCGGATGGCCACGAACTGGATGGGCGCGCCGTCCTCCCCGAGAAAGGGCACGATGGTGGTGTCCACCCAGTAGTGGGTGCCGTCCTTGGCGCGATTCCGGATTTCCCCCTTCCACACGCTCCCGGCGAGGATGGTCTTCCAGAGCTGCGCCATGAAGGCCTTCGGGTGGAAGCCCGAGTTGATGATCCGGTGGTCCTG
>JADKCH010000014.1 GCA_016714685.1 Candidatus Geothrix odensensis | reverse complement strand
GCATGGCGGCCGATGTCGCAGTTCGGCAGGATCATGGCGCCGTCCAGGCGGGCGTGGGAGGCACGAAGACCCGGCTCGAGAGCAGGAGTGGTGCACGGGCACCGGAGATGACGCAGGCGCCCGACACCAGGCTGAGAGCGCCACGCCGTTGCGCATCTCGCCGGCATGGACGAACTTCGCGGGGGCGGCTGTTCCTGGTGGGTGGTGATGGGCCAGGGCCTCGTCGTAGAGGTTGAGGGCGGGAGCAGCGCTGGTGAGGTCCATGTTGGCCTCCCAGTAGAATCCACGCTGCCCACGTCCCGCCAGTAGGGTTCCGGGTGCCCGGCGTTCGGGATGCAGCTGCTCTTGAAGCGGTGGGCGAAGACCCGGGCCTGCGCCACGATCCTGGGGATGATGTCCTTGCCGAAGTCATGGCCCGGGTTCGGATCCTCGGCATCGAGCCGCAGCTGCTCATGCAGGAAGTCCGCCTTGAAGAGGTAGATGCCCATGGAGGCGAAGGCCTTGTCTGGTTTTCCGGGAATCGCCGGGGGATCGTCCGGCTTCCTACGAAGGACACGATGCGGTCCTGGTCGTCCACGTGGGCGATTCCGAAACCCCGCGCCGCATCCCGGGGCACCTCCAGGCAGGCGATGGTCATGTCCGCCTGGTTCTCGAGGTGGTCCCGGAGGAACACCTTGTAGTCCATGCGGTAGATGTGGTCCCCGGCCAGGATCAGCACGTTCTTGGGATTGGCCGACTGGATGTTGCCCATGTTCTGGTAGACGGCGTCCGCCGTGCCGCTGTACCAGGCGTTCTTGTCGAAGCTCTGCTGCGCGGGCAGCACGTGGACGTACTCGTTCAGCTTGCCAGGCAGGAAGGTCCAGCCGAACTGGAGGTGCTCGAGCAGCTTGTGCGAGTTGTACTGCGTCAGCACCATGATCCGCCGGAAACCAGAGTTCACGCAGTTCGACAGGGTGAAGTCGATGATGCGGTACTTGCCGCCGAAATCGAGGCCGGGTTTGGAGTAGTGGTCCGTGAGGTCCATCAGGCGCTTGCCGCGCCCGCCGGCCATCACCAGCGCAATGGTGTGGCGGGGGGAGAGTCGCGATCCGGAGATCGTCTGCATGGAAGTCCTCGGTTGGCCTGTGGGAATGATAGCCGTGGATGCTGGGAGGGAAGGACTTACCCTTATCGGGTGCGACGCGCAGATCTCCTTCCCACTCCAGCAGAGGGCTTGGCCCTTTGCCGGGAACTGTACCTGGACGGAACGGGGCTGCGGCTGATGCTCCACCTGCTTCCGCCAGGTGCCACGGAGTCCGATGCACTGAACCTGCGGAATCGACTGAGCGCGCCCAGCGACGCCCGAGTCGCTGCATGGCCGAACAGGATGAGGCAGCAGACGGATGATCGATCCCAAGCCCGTCTCCCATCTACAATCCCAAAAGTGGAGCATTGCCCATCGGCGCTTGGCCTCGCCGCCCGGGGCGTGGCTCGCTATCAGCAGACGCGATCTGCCACCCTGGATCCCCGCTGGACCCGTCCCTCTGGTCTGACTGGAACCCGGGCCCAAGAATCACCCGAGGAGACTCGGAGGATCCCGGGCGGCGTCGTCGCGTCCACCAAGACAGACCTGATCCTGGGACGGCGGCCGCCCGGATCGCACCGGAGACCGCAGAACGATCCGAGGCGTTTCCCCCCCGGCCTCCCCGGGGCTCATCCTCCTGGGTCGAAGCCGGCAGTCCCGGATGCGGCCGACATCCTGGCCCTCTCGAAATGCACAGGCCCTCGATCGCCCCGCCTACGGGCCGAGGTAACCACCCAGGCAGCCTGGCTGACCGGCGATGCCAAGGCCTTCTGGACGAAAGTCTCAGCGCTCTGACCAGTCCCCCCTGCGGTCTCCGGCTTTGAGCGCCAGGGCGAGCTCCATCAGGAAGAGTGGTCTCGGCACGCTCTGGAAGCCGTAACCCACCAGGCCCTCATGGGGGAGCTGGCCATCCAGCAGGCTGAAGCCCCAGGCCGCGAGGCGTGCGTCCAGGGCCGCCAGGGCCGCGCGGCTGGCCTCGGGCTCCAAGCTGAACATGCTCTCCCCGAAGAAGGCCCCGCCCAGCGACACGCCGTAGAGTCCGCCCTGCAGCTCGCCATCGCGCCATGCTTCCACGCTGTGCGCATAGCCGGCGCGGTGCAGGGCCACATAGGCCGCCTGCATCTCCGGCGTGATCCAGGTGCCGTCCTGGCCGGGGCGCGGCACCCGGGAGCAGTGGCCGATGACGGCCTCGAAGGCCGTATCGAAGCGGATCTCGAAGGGGGCGCTGGCAGGCTGCGGCGGGTCCGGGCGGACAGGTGCAGGTGCCCGGGCCTGAGCAGGGCCCGCTCCGTGGCGACCACCAGAGGAGGGGATCGCCTTCGCCGTACCAGGGAAGATGCCGCTGCGGTAGGCCAGCAGGAGCCGCTCCACACTGAGGTCGCCGCCGATGGCCAGCAGCCCGTCCTCCGCCAGCTCCGGATCCGGGAAGACCAGCTTCGACCTCAGCCGAAAGACAGGCACAGCCGGTCGCCCTTGAGGTCCACCTTGGCCTTGCCGCCCTTGGCCAGGGGCCCGAAGAGCAGGGCCTCCGCCAGGGGCCGGCGCAACTCCCGCTCGATGAGCCGAGCCATGGGCCGGGCGCCGAAGGCCGGATCGTAGCCCTTCTCTGCCAGCCAGGCCCGGGCCTTGGGCGTGCAGGTGAGGGTGACGGCCTTCTCCGCGAGCTGTGCGTCCAGCTCCCGCAGGTGCTTGTCGGCCACGCGCTCCATCTCCTTGCGGCCCAGGGGGCGAACTGGAGGATGGCGTCCAGGCGGTTGCGGAACTCGGGGCTGAAGGCCTTCGATGGTGCCGGTGGCCGAGCGCCGCCCGCCCGCCTCTGCGAAGCCCACCTGGCGGGCCGACAGCTCCCGGGCGCCCACGTTGGTGGTCATGACGATCACCGTGTGCCGGAAGTCCGCGCTGCGGCCATGGCTGTCCGTGAGCGAAGCATGGTCCATGACCTGCAGGAGCACACCGAAGAGGTCAGGATGGGCCTTCTCCAGCTCGTCGAGCAGCAGGACGGCGTGCGGTGATTTCCGCACAGCATCCGTGAGCAGGCCGCCCTCCTCGTAGCCCACGTAGCCGGGCGGCGCGCCGATGAGGCGGGCCACGGCGTGCTTCTCCTGGTACTCGCTCATGTCGAAGCGCAGGAAGGTGATGCCGAGAGCCTTGGCCAGCTGCTTGGAGAGCTCCGTCTTGCCCACGCCCGTGGGCCCTGCGAAGAGGAAGCAACCCATGGGCTTGAGCGGGTCCCGCAGGCCCGAGCGGGCCAGTTTGATGGCGCTGGCCACGGCCTCGCAAGCGGCATCCTGGCCGAAGATCTGCGCCTGGAGCGCGGTCTCCAGGTGGGCCAGGGCCTCGCGGTCATCCGCGCTGACCGAGGCCACCGGCACTCGGGCCATGCGGGCGATGACGGCCTCGATCTCCGCCGGGCCGACCTTCTTCACGCGCTCCTTTTTCGGCAGCAGCTTCTGGGCGGCGCCGGCCTCGTCCACCACGTCCAGGGCGCTGTCCGGCAGACGGCGGTCCGGCAGGTGTTTGGAAGCCAGGCGCACCGCGGCCTCCAGGGCCTCGGCCGAGTAGCTCACGCCGTGGTGCTTCTCGTAGGCGGCCTTCAGGCCCTGCAGCACACCCAGGGCGTCCTCGGTGGAAGGCTCGCTCACCTCCACCACCTGGAAGCGGCGGGAGAGGGCCCGGTCCCGGTCCAGGGAGCCCTTCAGATCCTGGAAGGTGGTGGCGCCGATGCAGCGCAGGTCTCCGGAGGCCAGGGCCGGCTTCAGCAGGTTGGCGGCATCCATGGCACCCCCGCTGGTGGCGCCCGCGCCCACCAGGGTGTGCAGTTCGTCCACGAAGAGGATGGCGCCGGCCTGCTCTGCCAGGGCCTTGAGCACGGCCTTGAGCCGCTCCTCGAAGTCGCCCCGGTAGCGGCTGCCCGCCAGCAGGGCCCCCAGGTCCAGGGCGTAGATGCGGGTCGCTTTCAGGGGGTCGGGCACCGCGCCCTCATGGATGCGCCGGGCCAGGCCCTCCACGATGGCGGTCTTGCCCACGCCCGGCTCGCCCACCAGCAGCGGGTTGTTCTTGCGGCGCCGGCACAGCACCTGGGCCATGCGGGTAATCTCGGCGTCCCGACCCACCAGGGGATCCAGCCGCCCGGCGGCGGCCCGGGCCACCAGGTCCGTGGCGTAGGCCTCCAGGGGGTTCACGGCGACCACGGGCTCGTCCTCCGGCTCGTCGGTCGCGGTCTGCCGGGGCGGGGACTTGGGCGCGGCCGTGCCATGGCTCAGCACCTTGAGCAGGGCGAGCCGCTTCACCCCGTGGCGCTCCAGCAGGTGGCGCGCGTGGCTGGACTCCTCCTCCAGGAAGGCCGGCAGCAGCTCGCCCGCAAGGACCTCCTTCCGGCCGGAGCTGAACGCGTGGATGAGCGCCCGCTCCACCACCCGCACAAAGCCCAGGGTGCTGTGGGGCTGGAAGGCCTCGCCCTCGGGCACCGTGTCGAAGGCCTTGGCCAGCACGCCCTCCAGGTCGGTGCGGAGGGCGTCGAGCTTCACGCCGCAGCCCAGCAGGGCCCTGGCGGCATGGGCATCCTCCAGCAGGGCCAGCAGCAGGTGCTCAAGCCCCACGTCCTCGTGGCGGCGGACCTTGGCGAGATCGAAGGCCCGCTGGAAATCCTGGTTCAGATCGGGGCTGATTTGGGGAGAGTCAGGCATGTTCGGCCTCCACCGTAAGCAGCAGGGGGAAACCCTCCCGCTCGGCCAGCTGACGCCCCCGCTCGGCCCGGGTCTCGGCCACGTCCTTGGTGTAGACGCCGGCCACGCCCACGCCCGCCCGGTGCACCGCCAGCATGATGGCCGTGGCCTCGGGTTCCGGCTTCCGGAAGACGCTCTTCAGGAGGAACACCACGAACTCCTGGGTGGTGTAGTCGTCGTTGTGCAGCAGGACCTTCCACATCCCCGGCTCCCGCAATTTCGCGCGCTTCCGGGTGAGGACCTGGCCGTCTTCCTTCACCTGCCTGGCCATGGGTGGCGCCTCCAAGGGACCAGGATAGCGGGATGGCGCGCCTGAACGCAGCGTGGGGGAGCCCTCCCGGGATCAGGGACCGAGGTTGTAGGCCAGCGAGGTGAGCTCGAATTCGCCGTAGGTGTAGGGACCCGAGGACGGATGCCACACCGCCTCCCCGTGGGTGGCCACGCGCACCGGGCCCATTTGCGCGTAGTTCCGCAGGGGCGTGGTCCAGTGCAGGGGGGTGAAGGTGCGGCCATCGGAGGAGCCGGCCAGCCGATCATCCGAGCTGAAGTCCACCAGCTCGCCCAGGTCGTTGAACCGCAGCTCGGCCCGGATGGTGTGGCCACGGAGGGAGAGCTGGCCCGGGCCTGGCGGCCATCGATGGGCTCCCAGGCGATGAGGGGGGAGGTCAGCGCGCCGGGGGCGAGGATGCAGAGGTCGTTGAACAGTGTCACGGTCTCGGCGCGGGTCAGCTCGGCCCCCTTGGCGTCCACCATCGAGGCCAATGACAGCAGCCTCACCCGCATGGTCGCCCCGCGCTCATCGAAGGCGTGCAGCACTGAAACCGGCAGTCCCTTCATGGAGGCGTCCATCAGGAAGTGGCGCCGCGGCAGATCGAGGCGGTTCTCCTGCTCGGCCGTGAAGGCCATCCAAGAGGCGGAGGGGCTGCTTCGGATGCGCCCGGTCCAGGTTGCCCGGAAGCTGCGGGGACGGGGTTGCCCTAGGGCTCCCGACTGCCGCACATACCGCCGGACCGGCTCCGGCAGGGCTGCAAGGTCCGCCTCGGTGAGCACGGCCTCTGCAGAAGCGACTGCTCTCGAAGGGCGGGTGCTGCGCTCGTAGTCGGCCCGCAGGCTCCAGGGGCCCTCGGAGGCGAGGCCATACAGGACGCCCGCCAGCAGGACCAGGTTGGCGACGGTGCCGGCCTTGGCGTCCCGCCAGGAGGACAGGATGACGACCTGGGAGATCACCAGGGCCAAGGCCCCCAGCAGCCACCACCCCCGGGGCCACACCAGCAGGGAGGCCGCGGTGGCCAGCATCAGCAGACCCGCAGTCAGCCAGAGCAGCCCCCTGCCCCGGGGGATGGGTTGGGTGAGCTGGGGCAGGTCCGCATGGCCGAAGGCCTTGGCAAACCCCAGCAAGTGGATGAGGCCGTGGGCGAGCACAACGATGAGGAAGACGGTCCTGATCATGGGGCCCCCTGGAACCGGGGAGACCCTCGCCTGAGGGTTGCTCCCAAAGGGCAGCTTAGGCCTGATCCCCCGAGTACAGCTGGATGAACCCGCCCCGGACCAGTTCCCGGATGAACAGGGCCGTCCGGGTGGTCGTATCGGGGTCTCCCGGGAAGGCCCTGCCCACGAGCTCGGCCACGGCCCCCACCGTGCGGACCCCATCGCAGGCCTGCCAGACGGCCGTACCGCGGGCGTCGAGCTTCACCCGGTAGGCGGGCTTCTTCATCAGGCGCAGCAGCCAGGCCCAGCGCTTGGACAGGATCTTGGGGCGAAGCAGGACCACGGTCCCGTCCTCCCTGGATTCTGCCACGAGGGCTTGGAGGGGAACGGCGGCCAGAAAGGCCTCGTCGGGAAATGCGCTCATGGGTCACCTGATAGAAATGGGGCGCGGTTGCCCGCGCCCCGTTTCGATTCCATCCAACCTAGAAGTTCGCGCTGGGTGGCGCAGGCTCGTCGGCCTCACCAGCGTTATCCAAGGGCACCTTCACCAGGTAGACGGCGATGCCCGCCAGGATGGCCAGGCTGATGAAGAACATGCCGGGGTTGGGGAAGATCTTGTATTTCACCTCGAAGAAGGCCAATGAGGCGAAGACCAGGCCCACCAGGGCCTCACCGGCGATCAGACCGGCCGCCAGCAGCACGCCGTTGTTCTCCACCCGCACCTTCTGGGCGTCGTTCAGGTTCCGCTTGGCGCCGAACATCTCCACGGCGCCCTTGATGAGGCCACCCAGGAAGATGGCGAAGGTGGTCTCCAGCGGCAGATACATGCCCACCGACACCAGCATGGGGCTCTTCACCTGCATGAGGATGAAGGCCAGGCCCATCATCATGCCGGCGATGATCAGCGGCCAGGCCATCTTGCCTTCCACGATGCCGCGGCTCAGCAGGGCCATCAGACCCGCCTGGGGGGCGGCCAGCTGCTTGGAGCCGAAGCCGGCATCCAGGGAGAGGACGGCCTTCTTCTGGTCGGCGGGCAGCTGCTTCACCTGATCCAGAGTGTAGGTCTGGCCATCGGGGGCCGTGACGACCTGCACCTGCTGGGCGGTCAGCTCGGCGATGCGCTTGGTGCCCTGGGCGGTGATGTCGCCCTCGTGGAGCACCATGAGGGGGATGAACAGCACGATGGAGGCCAGGGCCACGCCGAGCAGGTCGCCCATCTCCATGCGCCAGGGGGTGCCGCCCAGGATGTGGCCGGCCTTGAGGTCCTGCAGCATCTCGCCAGCGACGGCGGCGCTCACGCAGACGATGGCGGCGACACCGAGCACGGCGGCCACGCCTTCCCGGCCCTTCACGCCCAGCATCACCATCACGAGGGCGGTGAGCACGAGGGCGGTCAGCGTCAGGCCGGAGATGGGGTTGTTGCTGGAGCCCATGATGCCGACCAGGTAGCCGCTGATGGCCGCGAAGAAGAAGCCCAGGATGACCATCACCAGGGCCGCCACGAAGGAGACCATCATGCCCACGTTGAAGATCTGCCAGGTGATGAGGAAGGTCACGATGGCGGCGAAGGCCAGGCCGCCCAGCACGTAGGTGAAGGGCAGGTCCTTGTTGACCCGGTCCACCACATGGTCGCCGGCGGCGGCCTTCTTCACGTCGGAGACGGAGCGGGTGAGGCCCGTGGCCAGGCTCTTGCGCATCTTGAAGAGGGTGAAGCCGGCGCCCACGAGCATGCCGCCGATGGCGATGGGACGGACGATGAACTTCCACACCGAGTAGGACAGGGCGATCCAGTCGCCTTCGGGAGCTGACTCAGGCAGCACGCCGGGGGCCAGGAAGTAGGTGATGATCGGGACCAGCAGGCCCCAGGCGATGATGCCGCCGGAGAAGTTCAGGGCGCCGAGCTTGGGCCCGATGATGTAGCCCACGCCCATGTAGGCGGGGCTGATGCCGGGGGAGCTGAGCAGCATGCCGCCCGCGACCTTGGCCTTCCAGGCACCGGCCAGGTTGATGGCCGAGGTCTTGAAGTGGACGAACTTCTCCCAGGCGCTGGCGAACAGGGAAAGCTGCACCAGGGTCTGCACGCCGGCACCGATGCCCATGGCGCCGAAGAGGAACTTGGTGCCGCTGCCCCCGCGGGCGCCGGCCTTGTGGATCTCGGCGGCGGCCACGCTCTCGGGGTAGGGCAGTTCGGCATCTTCGACCATGACGCGGCGGAGCAGGGCCACGAACATGATGCCGAGCACGCCGCCCGTGAACATGATCAGGGAGCTGGTGACGTAGTTGCCGGCGGTGAAGAACTTGGGCCAGATGCCGCTGATGACGAAGGCGGGGATCGTGAAGATGGCGCCGGCGGCCACGGACTCGCCGATGCTGCCCACGGTGCGGGCCATGTTCTCTTCGAGGATGGTGCCCTTCATCAGCTTGATGAGGGCCATGCCGATGACGGCCGCGGGGTAGGTGGCGGCGATGGTCATGCCGGCCTTCAGCCCCAGGTAGGCATTCGCAGAGCCGAGCACCACGGCCATGACGAGGCCGATGAGCACCGCCCTTAGCGAGAACTCCCGCATGTTCTGGTCGGAGGGGACAAAGGGTTGCATCGGTGCTCCTGAAAAGGCACGTTGGGAGAAGAACAAGGCCGAATGTAGCGGATAGTCTAATACCGAATCCCGCCCGGACCGCACCGCCCCCGCCCCACCCCTGGCGGGATTCCACCGGCGGGTGATGGCACCTGAACTCTGGAGGAACCCCCATGCGTTTGGTAAAGGCTCTGGCCCTGACAGGATTGGCCCTGTTATTTGCCTGTCAGACCACGCCACCAGCTGTCATTCCACAGACCCCCATCCTCCAGGTGCCCCAGATCCCCAGTGGGCCGCCGCCGAAGCCGAAGATCGCCCTCGTGCTGGGCGGAGGCGCGGCGCGGGGTTTCGCCCATGTCGGCGTCATCCGCGCGCTGGAACAGGAGAAGATCCCCATCGACATGGTGATCGGCACCAGTGTCGGCAGCCTCATTGGCGCGATCTACGCCTCCGACGTCAACAGCTTCGACCTCGAGTGGACCGCCTTCCAGCTGGAGAAGGAGGACATCTTCGATTTCGGGGTACTGAACGCCGTGACCGGCATGGGCTTCGCGAAGGGCGACAAGCTCGAGGCCTGGGTGAAGGGGCACATCAAGACCGCGAACATCGAGCAGATGAAGATCCCCTTCGCCGCCGTGGCCGCCGATCTCAACTGGGGCTACAAGGTCGTGCTGGACAAGGGCTCCGTGGCCCGTGCCATCCGGGCGAGCGCGGCGATCCCGGGCGTGTTCCAGCCGGTCCAGCACCAGGGCAAGATCCTGGTGGACGGCGGCGTGGTGGACAACATCCCCATCTCCGTGGCCAAGGCCAAGGGGGCGGACCTCGTGATCGCCGTGGACATCAGCAGCAACCTTGGCAACCCGAACATCACCAACCTGCTGGGCGTCAGCCTCCAGGCCACCAACATCATGTTCGCCCTCAACGTCGAGCAGTCCAAGAAGGCGGCCGATGTCCTCATCGCCCCCGCCGGCATCGGCGACGTGGGGATGCTCGACTTCACCCAGAAGAAGCGCTGCATGCAGGCGGGCATCGACGCCACCAAGGAGTCCATGCCCAGGATCCGCCAGGCCATCGACACCTGGGTCGCGGCCCGCACCCGCCCCGCGTCCACCACCCCCTGACCTCCGCACCGGCCACCCCATGCCCCTTCTCACCAGCAAGGCCAACCCACGCTTCCGGGCGCTGCAGGCCCACCTGAAGGCAGGTGGTCTGCGGCGCGAGGCCACCCTGCTCCTGGGGGAGAAGCTCATCGAGGCCTGGGCCGAGGCCCGACAGACCACCGCCGGGAAGCGCCTCCGACCAGCGCTTTGGCTGAGGCTTGAGCAGACCGCTCCTCATCCCTTGGAGATGGCGCTGGGGGTTGAGACCCAGGTGCTGGGCGAGGCCCTCATGCGCGACCTGGCCGACGCGGGCAGTCCGCCAGACCACGCCCTGCTGGTGGACCTCGGCCCCGAGCCCGCGGGGCCGCTGGCCACTCGGGTCATCGGCGCCTGGGGCATCCAGGATCCCGGCAACCTGGGGGCCATCCTGCGCAGCGCCGCCGCCTTCGGCTTCCAGGAGGCCCTGCTGGGTCCCGGCTGCGCCGACCCCTTCCACCCCAAGGCCCTGCGGGGCAGCATGGGCGCCGTCTTTCTCCTGCCCCTGCGCCGAGTCGAGACGCTGGCCCCGGATGCCGGCCACTGGTTCGCCCTGGATGGCGGCCCAGGTTCCATCCCCATGGCCGAAGCCGACCTGTCCGAACCCCTGCGCCTCCTGGTGGGCAACGAGGGACATGGCTGGCAGGGTGTGGACCTGCCCGGAGGCGTCCAGCGCCTGGCCATCCCCATCCAGGGCGTGGAGAGCCTGAACGCGGCCGTGGCCGCGGGTATCGCCTGTTTTGAGACGGCGCGGAGGTACTCGGCTTGAGAACCGGCTGGCTCCTCAGTTCCTTCAGTTCCCTGGTCCTCGCCGTGGTATTCGTCCTGGCCTTCCGCTTCCCGGGCGCCCTGGGGGGGCTGGCTGGAGCCCGCCATGGCCTGCTCTTCCCGCTGCTGCTGCTGGACGGGCTGTTCAAGGGGCGCCACGCCGCCTGGACCTGGCTGACCCTGGTGGCCGGGCTGGTGCTGCTCTACCTCTGGGTGCCCCAGACCCTGGCCAGCAAGGGCGGCCTGCCCTTCGGCGCGGCCCTGCTGGGCATGGTGCTGCTGAGCCTCTGGGAGGCCACGGGACTCTGGGTGGTGGCCATGGGCTCGCGCTGGATGTTCCGCCGCACCGGGGCCCTGGGCTCCGCCCTCGCGGCGGGCCTGATCCTCCTCGCCTGGGAGACCTGGGGCTTCCATGTCTATCCCTGGACCTGGGGCGCGGCCTTCGGTTCCTTGCCCTGGACTGCCCGCTCGGCGGCCTTCCCAGGCGCCTCGGGCCTGTCGGCCCTGGCCTGGGCCGGCGGGGCCTGGGCTGCGGCGACCCTGGCCGGTGGGGGTTCCCCCCGCCGGGCCCTGGCGGGTCCGGGTCTGGCCCTCGGTTTCTTGGCGCTGTCGGGCGGCCTCTGGTACCTGCTGCCGCGGGAGGCGACCCGCACCCTCGACGTGGTGATGATCCAGCCCAACTACCCGGCGGGCCTGCGCTGGGTGGGCATGGAAGCCGACATGTGGCGACGCAGCGACGCGCTGCTGAAGGCCCAGGGCTGGCCGCGCCCCGGCCGCGCCACCCTGCTGCTCTGGCCCGAGAGCTCGGTCCTGGGCCGCGACGACCGCCAGCCCGGGCCACGCCTCCCGGGCGAAGCTGCCTCTCGCGGCGTGGCCTGGCTCTTCGGCACCGAAGGCGGGCCCTACAACCTGGTCCGGGGCGAGGCGGCGGGGCGCCCGAGCTTCCTCTTCGCGAAGACCGAGCCCATGGCCTTCGGAGAGCGCATGCCCGGCCCCGCTCCAGTCCGGGCTTGGCTGGATCGGCAGTTGGGCTTCATGTCCCAGGAGCCGGGCGAGCTCAAGGAGGGCTGCGCCTTCGAGGTGCCCACGACGAGCGGCCAGGTGCGGGTCCACCCCCTGATCTGCAGCGAGGCGCTGCTGCCCGAGCGCACCAGGCGGGCCTCGCCTCGGCCATGCCGACCTCCTGAGCAACCACACCAACGACGGCTGGTTTGATCGCAGCATCGCCACCGACCTGCACGCGGCCCAGATCCGTCTCGGGCCACGGCTGGGCGTGCCCCTGCTCCGCGCCACGCTGTCAGGCAAGTCCGGCGTCTTCCACGAAGACGGCCGGTTCGAGCTGGGGCGAGCCGCTCACGGAAGCGGCCTATGCCCTCGAGCTGCAGTGGCGGCCTGTCCGCACGCCCTTGCGCTGGGCGGGGTTCCTGCCCCTCCTGGCGGCTGGGCTGCTGGCGGGATGCCTCCTGCTAGGATGGAAGGTCCATTTCCGGAAACCCTGATGAACCGTGATTTTCTCTACTGGAGCCATTGGCGACGCCCCCAGGGCACCGTGGCCTTCTTCGATGAAACCTGGACCGTGGACCCCCGGGAGCTCCAGATCTTCTTCCAGGCGGAGCAGGTCTACTGGACCGCCTACCGCACCATCGAGCAGTGGCGGCGGCTGCTGGCCTGCTCCCGCATGCTGACGGCCCGCCTGGTACCCGAAGGCCACATGGGGGGCCGGCTGGTGGGGGCCACCCGCCTCTGGTCGGACCATGCCTACGAGGCCAAGCTCTACGACGTGGTGGTGGCCCAGGACCTCATGAACTACGGCGTCGCCTCGGAACTGGTGAAGTGGCCCTGCGGCACCCCTGGGGGGGAGGTCCACCGCTTCGTCCTCGAGACCCGGGACGCCACCGAGTTCTACCCCGCTTCGGCTTCCAGCCGGGCCATGAAGTGGAGAGCTTCCACATGCGCGTGAAGACCGCCGACCTCCACGCCCGGGGCTCCGGTGACCGACACCATGCCCGGCCTCGCCGAGAATCGCCCTCCAGCCCCTCATCCTGGCCAGCGGCAGCCTCGGCGGCGCCACTGGCTGAGGCCATGCGCATCCCCTTCGAGCTGCAGGCGCCCCCAGGTGGATGAGACTCCCCTGCTCGACGAGGATCCCTCCGACCTGGTGCTGCGGCTGGCCGAGCTCAAGGCCGAAATCATCGCCGCCCGCAACCCCGGCCGCTGGGTCATGGCCGCCGACACCACCGTGGCCGTGGACCACCACCCCTGAACAAGCCCGTGGACGTGGAGGACGCCGTGCGGATGCTCAGCCTCATCCAGGGCCGGGCCCACCAGGTGCATACGGGCTTCTGCCTGCAGCGGAACGACGCCATCCACAGCTTCGTGGACGGCCCAGGTCTTCTTCCGCCCCTCACCGAGGCCCAGATCTGCTGGTATGTCGCACCCGTGAACCCATGGACAAGGCCGGTTCCTACGCCATCCAGGGCATCGGGGCCCTCCTCTTCATCGAGGCGGTCCAGGGAGCTTCTCCACCGTCATGGGGCTCCCCGTGGAGCGGATGGGGGCCCTGTTCGGCCACCTGGGCCTGCTGAAGCCCTGGATGGGGTTTCCGAAAACCTGACGGATTTACTAAGGAATTCAGGGGCCGATCCTGGAGGAAATCGTCCTTTCGGACGATGCGGATATAGACCACCGCAAAATCCTCTTAAATGTCTGGAAACGCCTCAGAAAAAATAGGTAACCATTCGCATTGCCCTGCCCTATCATCGTGATCTGCACACAACTTGCCGAGTTGTCGCCTTGGGGTGAGAGCCCCAGGTTTGGATGATGTCTTAAAATTCATTAGACGGCCTGCGCCCTTTCGTCCAACCAGATCGCCTGAAGCGGGAACGTCCCGCCTCATGCTCCGCTGGCCCACCGGTCCCTGACCCGTCCCACCGATCCACCGTTCCCTGATGGCCTCCGGGCCTGCTCCGCGAGCCAGCGCTTTCAAGGGTTGTGCATGCACCGATTCGACCAGGCCTTCCGCTTCGTCCTGCCCGCCGCGGCCGTGGCGGTGCTGGCCACGGTCCTCAGCGTGGGCTGGTTCACGCAGCCGACCGCTTCGCCAAGGGCTATGCCCCCGAGCAGCCCATCCCCTTCTCCCATGAGCTCCATGCCGGGACCCTCCGGATGCAGTGCCAGATCTGCCACTCCGGCGTGGACAAGTCGCGCCATGCCGGCATCCCCAGCCGGACCTCTGCATGGACTGCCAAAGTCACCAAGGCGGACCGTCCCGCCATCCAGAAGCTGACCCAGATCGCCAATTCCGGCGCGCCCTGCCCTGGCAGCGGGTCCACACGCTTCCGACCACGTCTTCTTCGACCACCGGCCCCACGTGAACGCGGGCATCGCCTGCCAGAGCTGCCACGGGAAGTGCAGACCATGAAGGTCCTCACCCGGGAAATGGCCCGCGCATGGGCAACTGCCTGGGCTGCCACCGGATCCCCATGCGGCCCTGCCGCCGGGCTCGAAGGTCACCAAGGGCGCCGAGCACTGCGCCGCCTGCCATCATAGGAGCACCGACGATGGCCGATCACACCGCAACCGTTCCTGGACAGGGCCGCCACCCTGCTGGCCGGCCCTACCTGCTGGGGGCAGAAGGCCCTGGGTCTGGTCTTTCAGCCGGGCCAGGCCCCTCGCCGGATCCGCCGCCGGAAGCCGCCGCCCTCCGCATCTCCATCACGCCCCCGAACACGCCATCAAGCGCCGCGGATGACCCGATGAAGACACGACTCCGATCATGCCCCCGCAGAGATGCCCCAGTTCTGGCGCACCCTCGAAGAGCGCGTCGAACTCCAGAGGCCCGCCAGGCGGCCCACGACGAAAGTTCCTCCCGGCGCCGTTCCCGCCGGCTTCGACGACGTCCACGGCCTGCCCATACAGAGCGGCTTCTCCCGGCGCGACTTCCTCGGCCTGGTGAGCGCCACCGCGGCCCTGGCCGCCACCGTGGCCTGCGACCGGAAGGGCCAGGGCACCGTGGTGCCCTACTCCAAGCGCCCCGTGGAAGTGACGCCCGGCGTGCCCAGCTACTACGCCAGCGCCACGAACGAAGGCAGCCGCACTCTACCCTGTGCTAATGGTGAGGACCCGCGAGGCGCCCCATCCACCTCACGGGCAACGACGAGCACCCGGCGGAAGGGCGGAACTCAGCCGGACCTGGCCGATGTCCTCCGCCTCTACGATCCCGACCGCCTCCGTGCCCCAAGGCCGGTGGGCGGACCACCAGCTTGGTCCAGCCGAGGGCCCGCCGCACAGGTGCGCAAGTCGGCCAAGTCCTCCGGCAAGTCCGTGCTGCGGTCTCCGGCGCCGTGGTCTCACTCCAGCCGCAAGGCCCCTGCTGGCGGACCTGAAAGCCGCCACTGCCCACCCGGGAGCACCTGGCCTAGTGAGCCCGCCATGGGATGCGGCCGAGGAGGCCGCCAAGGCCAGCCTGGCCAGGCCGTGGATCCTGCAGCCCCAGCTCGCCAGCCAAGGTCATCCTCTCCCTGGGTGCCGACTTCCTGAATGGCGAGGCCCTAGGCGCTGGGGCCTGGGCGCCAAGCGCAGGGTTGAAGAACGCGAAGGAGGAGATCAATCGCCCTCTGGTGCTGGAAGGGCCCTCGCCCTCACGGCGCACCAACGCCGACGTGCGGGTTCCCGTCTCGCCCTCCCGCCGCGCCGTGGCCTATGCCCTGGCGAAGGAACTCGCCAGCCAAAGTGTGGCTCTGCCCGCAGGGACCGACCTGTCTCCACCTCGCCCCAGACAGAAGTCCCCGCCAAGGCCTGGGGCAACGTCCCATGGACCTTCACCATGTGGGGCGGCAGGCCGTGGTGTCTGCGGGCCCAGATGCCCGCCGAGGCCCACCAGCCGCCTATCTGCTGAACGCCATGGTGAACTCCGAGGGCGTGTCCCTGAGTCGCCCGAGCCGCTTGCCACCAATGGACCTGGGATGCTGCCGTGCAGCCGATATGACCGAGGCTGCCACGCCGCAAAGCCATCTTCTCGGATGTGAACCCCGGCTTTCACCTGCCCGAGGGCCTCGTCCAGGCAGCCGGCCACCGCCAAGTGCCGCCTTCCGCGCCTGGATCGGCCAGGTGGAGGATGAGACTCAGCCCAGTGCCAGGGTGCTGCTCCCGAGACCACTGGCTGGAGAGCTGGGGGACTTCAGCACTCCAGTGCCTCCGTCCTCAGCAGCCCACCGTGGTGCACCCTGTGACACCCGCCAGGGTGAGGACATCCTCATCGGCG
>JADKCH010000013.1 GCA_016714685.1 Candidatus Geothrix odensensis | reverse complement strand
GTGGCAGGCTGAGACTTCGACTTCAGCCTCCAGCCCTCCATCGATCCGAAGCTCATCCGGGAACTGGAGACGGCCGGTTCATCGCCAACGGCGAGAACGTGCTGCTGGGGCCCCGGGCGTAGGAAAGACGCACTCTGGCCATCGGCCTGGGCCGGAAGGTCGTCGAGCACGGCGCCAGCGCCCTGTTCGTCCCGGCCCTGGGCCTGGTGGCCCAGATGATGCGGGCCGAGAGCGAGGGTCGGCTGGAGGAACGGCTGACCCACCTGACCAAGCCCAAGCTCCTGATCATCGACGAGCTGGGCCACTGCCTTCGGAACGCCGGGCGGCCCACCTGCTTTTCCAATTGGTGAACCGCAGATACGAGCGGGGCAGCCTGGTCCTCACCAGCAATCAGCCCGTGGGAAACTGGGGCGAGGTATTCGGCGATGCTGTGCTGGCCACGGCGATCCTGGATCGGCTCCTGCACCACAGCCATGTCATCACCATCAAGGGCGAGAGCTACCGCCTCCGGGAAAAGCGCAAGGCGGGCCTGCTCCGTCCCGCCAAGGCCGTGGACTGACCCCGCCGGAACTGCGCCGCGAGGCAGTCGGGCTGCGGTCGGGCTACGCCCTCCCTCCGTCCGCCTGCCTCGCATCTAGGGGGTCAGGAGTTTTGTCGCTAAGGGGGGTCAATAGTTTTGTCGGTTGGATGAAGCATAGGATTCTTGCGGGCCTTCATTGTGGAGAAATCATATTCGAATCTCATGGCACCACCTCCATAGAATGAGCTCACGTCTGGTGGCTCTGCGCGCAGAAATGATACGAATCAAACTACCAGACTCACGTTCGCAGTGACAGACGACAAGCACCCGAGCACTGGAACTCAGACCAAGCATGATGAATCGGTCCTCAGAGGACGAATGCTCATCGTCGTAGAACTGAATGGCAACCATCAGAAGACCGACTGAGCCTCCTCGAAGGAGATCCCGTGCTTCTTCAGATTTAGCGCAGCCTTGGAATGATCCCACTCGAATTGGATCATAAATACAGTGTATTGCTATGTCTCTTCTCGTCAAGGGAGCCCTAACGATTGAAGAGGACGCACCCTTCGGTGTGCCCTCTTCAATCTGGGGGGTGATTCGTCCTGAGACCTACTGGATCAGGAAGTCGTCCAGGTTCAGCCGGGCGGTGGGGATGCCGTCCACGGCCAGCTTGAAACGGATCAGGCCGGTGAGGTTGAGGCCGCTGAAGGTGGCGGTGCTCAGGGTATTGGAACCGGCTGTCACGGAGGCGCCGACCTTGGTCCAGGTACTGCCCTGGTCCTGGGAGTAGTAAAGCGAGAAGTCGGCGGTCCTTGCAGCGGTCTCGTCGGTCTTGTAGACCCCATAGGCCACGCTGACGCTGCTCACCTGGGAACTCGCATCACCGAAATCGAAATTCATCCAGACCGCGCTGCCGGCAATGTTCCGCTGCATGCGGAGGCCCTGGCCGCCGTTCTTGGCATCGCTGACGTCCGCCGCGTAGCTCATGGTCGTCACGAAATGCCAGGAGCCTGTGGAGAGGGTGTAGTCCCCCGTAGCGTAGACCGTGCCCGTGCCGGCCCAGGTGAAGGCCTCCGACAGGGGCGTGGGCGGGGCCGCGACTCCCACCGCAAAGGTGAGGGTCTTGGTGGTGGTGGCTAGGTCGCCATCCGTGACGCGGACCGTGAGGGTCACGGTGCCGGTGGCGCCCATCGCGGGCACGATGTGGAGCACTGGATCGGCCATGGTGCCAATGAAGCTGAGACCGCTGTCCGGCACGATGCTCTGGTCACTGGAGGACGCGGTGAAGGTCACGGACAGAGGCGAGGCATCATCACTGACGGTGAAGGCGAGGTCCTTGGCCGTGTCCACCGGGGTGGCCTCCGAGGCGGGCAGGCCGGTGACGGTGGGGGCCTGGTTGCCGCCGGTGACGGTGATCACGCGGGTGATGGCGCTGCTCACGCCCAGGCCATCCGTGGCGGTGAACGTGACGTTGTAGGTGCCGCCCGCGGCGTAGCTGTGGCTGGCGGTGGTTCCGTTGGCCGTCTGGCCATCGCCGAAAGTCCAGGTGGTGCTGGCGACGGTGCTGTTCGGGCTGGTGGCGTCCCCCTGGAAGGTGAGGCTCGTCCCCACCGGTGAGGTGATGTCCCAGCTGGGGGCAACCATGTGGACGTTGGGCTTGCCCGTCACCTCGAACGTGCTACCCCAGCCGCGGACATCCACGGCGGTCTTGAAGGTGGCGAGCAGCGGGCTGGCGGGAGCCGGAAACAGATCCAGGCCGGTCAGTGCCTCGATGCGGGCCACGGACGTGGTGTATTTCTGAATCTCCGCCGCGGTCATGGCCAGGCCCGCCTTGTTGGGCGTGAGGACTGCCAACACCTTGGGATGCCCGGGCACCGCCTCGCGGACCACGACCTTCCAGAACCCGCTGGGGATGCGCACCGGGGCGACGGCCCCGGGCAGCAGGGCCGCATCTGCCTCGAAGGTGGGACCGGTGTAGATCCAGATCCGGTTGAAGGCATCGGCCAGCCCTCCGACCCAGGCACCGCCTGAGCCCGTGAAGCTCCCGCCCACCGCCTGCTCCAGGTGGTTCCAGAAGTTGTTGTTGTGGTCCGTGTCCTGGGGCGCGATGTTGGACAGGCGGCAGGTGTCGGTGCCCGCCTGGGTGCCGTAGCGGTAGGCCAGATCGGACATCATGACCTGATGCCCGCGGGTCCAGCCGCTGCCGGAATAGTCGCCATCGGTCACCTGGGGCGCAGCCAGGCGGTCATCCGGCAAGAAGGTGCGGGTGCCGTTGGCGAAGGCCGTGGTGAACTTGAAGTTCGCGTAGGCCGTCCAGGCTGGATTCTTCAGGGACTCGTCGTAGCCCAGGCGGGAGGCTCCATGCGGGAAGGCCGTGCCCACCTGGTAGGAGGGCAGCACCGTGATGGGACGACTGGGCACCGCCTGGGGATCACCGGCATAGGTGGGCTCCGGCGCCATGACCGTAAGAGTGGCGTTCTCGCTGGTGGTGGTGGCGCCGCTGCCATCCGTGACCACCACGCTGAAGGTGGCGCTGATCTCCTGGAGGTCCGTCGGGCCGACCGTGAGGCTGGCCCCCGTCTCGCCCGGAATGTCCGTGCCATTCTTCCGCCACTGGTAGCTGAGGGTGCCGGTTCCTGTGGCCGCCACGGTGAAGGTGGCCCCATCAGGTGCTATGGCGATCACCCCTTGGGGCTGGGTCTGGATGGTGGGTGCCAGGGGACCCACCGTGATGCCGGTCTGGCTGCCCGTGAGGGTGGCGGATACCGTATCCGTGACGGTCAGGGTCTGAGCTCCGGCGGTATTCAGGGTCGCCGGGAAGCTGTGGGTTCCCTGATCCGCCGCGCCAAAGGTGTAGTCACTGGGCAGGATGGCCGCGGCATCCGAGCTGGTGAGGTGGATGGTCCCCACGTACCCCGAAGCGGTATTGCCAAAGGCGTCCAGCGCCGTGACGGTGAAGGTGTGGGAGACTCCGGGCGCGGTGGTGCTGGGAAAGCCCGTGACCGTGAGATGGGAGGCTGCGGCGGGACTGACGGTGACGGCCTGGGTCCCCGTGATGGAGCCGGTGGCGGTGTCCATTGCCGTGAGGGACTGGGAGCCAGCGGTCTTCAGCGTGGCCGCGAAGGTGTGGGTTCCGCTGTCGGCGCCCGTGAAGGTGTAGTCACCGGGGAGGGTGGCCATGGCATCGGTGCTGGTGAAATGCACCGCTCCCGCAAACCCAGGGACGGGATTGTTCGAGGCATCCAGGGCCGTGACGGTGAAGCTGTGGGAAGTGCCCGCGGTCGTGGGGTTCGAGAAACCCGTCACGCTGAAGTGGGTGGCGGCCGGGGCGGTCACCGTCAGCACCGCGGCGTTGCTGGTGCTCGCCTGACTGGTGCCATTCAGGGTGTTGGTGACCTGCACCGCGTAGCTGCCCGCGTCCGCGAGGGCCACGGGGTTCAGCGTGAGCGTGGCCGAGGTCTTCCCGACGAGGTCAGTCCCGCCCTTCTTCCACTGGTAGGTCAGGTGCCATTGCCGGTGGCCGCGACGCTGAAGGAGGCCGTCCCGCCTTCGGTGACCGTCTGGCTGGCGGGATGGGTGCCGATCACGGGCACCGTGGCCGCAGGGTTGACCGTCAACACTGCGGCGTTGCTGATGCTCGCCTGGCTGGTGCCGTTCAGAGTGTTGGGTGACCTGCACCGTGTAGCTGCCCGCATCCGCGAGGGCCACGGGGTTCAGCGTGAGCGTGGCCGAGGTCTTCCCAGCGAGGTCCGCCCCGCCCTTCTTCCACTGGTAGGTCAGGGTGCCGTTGCCGGTGGCCGCGACGCTGAAGGAGGCCGTGCCGCCTTCGGTGACCGACTGGCCGGCGGGCTGGGTGCCGATCACGGGGGCCGTGGCCGCAGGGTTGACCGTCAACACTGCGGCGTTGCTGATGCTCGCCTGGCTGGTGCCGTTCAGGGTGTTGGTGACCTGCACCGTGTAGCTGCCCGCATCCGCGAGGGCCACGAGGTTCAGCGTGAGCGTGGCCGAGGTCTTCCCGGCGAGGTCCGCCCCGCCCTTCTTCCACTGGTAGGTCAGGGTGCCATTGCCGGTGGCCGCGACGCTGAAGGAGGCCGTGCCCCCTTCGGTCACCGTCTGGCTGGCGGGCTGGAAGTAGATGACCGGCGGGTTGGCCGCCGGGGTCGGTGCGGGGTTGGAACCACCGCCGCCACCACCACAGCCGGGGCTGAGGAAGAGGGCACCCACCATCAAGAGGCTGGCCGCCACTCGGCCCAGGAAGCGTGTCTGGAACATGGTCAATCTCCGGGCGAGGCCATAGGGCCATAAAGGCCCCAGGGGACCCGACAGGTCGGGCCCCCTGGGGATGGTGCGGGGTTGTCAGGCTACTGGTTGGCAGGAGCCACAAGCTGATAGACCGAGTGCGGCGTGGAGACCATCAGGTCCCCATCCGCGTTGACGGTCAGCCCCTGCGGCACGAAGACCACCGCACCAGTCATGCTCTTGGTGGCAAGGTTCCCACCGCTGGTATCGGGGTTCAGGAGGCCGGGCTTCAGGCCCATCAGATTCGGAGCTGTCGTGCCGCTGAGATACCCCAACAGGGTGGTGACATTGCCCGAGGCATCGATGGCGCGGATGCCGTTCTGGGAGTTGGACTGGCTGTTGGTGTAGTTCGTCACGTAGACGAAGCTGCCGCTGGCGGCGATGCCAAGGGGCGCGGCGAACTGGGCGACGTTGTTCGCACCATCCACCCAGCCGGCAGTGCCGGTGCCCACGGTGAGTTGCAGGGTGCCGCTGGCATCGAACTTCTTCACCTGGAAGGCACCGGTCACGGAGACCCACACCGAACCATCGGCCGCGAGGGCGATGCCGGTGGGGTTGGTGCCCGTGGCGGCCACGAAGTCGGTGCAGGCGCCGGTGGCGGCATCGATCTTGAAGACCTTGGCGGAACTGTCGGTGGCGTAGACCATGCCGGCCACGGAATCCACCGCCAGGCCCGAGTGGATCGGGGCGACCGGGTAGGTTCCCCCGGTCACCACGAAGGTGGCTTCGGTGAAGGTGCCATCCCCGTTGGGCGTGAACTTCCGGAGCTTCTTGGTGGTGCCGGTATCGGCCACGAAGAGGGCGACCAGGGCCTTGGTGGTGGGGTCCACCTGCACGGCCACGCCCTTCGGGGCGAAGAAGATGAAGGCGGCGGAAGCGGCGTCCTTCAGGGTGGAGACGGTGCCGTCGGCGGCGATGATGCGCACCAGGTTGTTGCCCGTGTCGGCCGCGAAGGTCTGGCTGCCGTCGGGCAGGGTGGCCAGGTTGGCGCCGAAGGCCGTCCCGAAGTTGAACCGGGCCCGGGCACCCACCTCATCAATGGCGGCGCCGACGATCCTGGGTCCACCGGCGTAGGCGTAGCCCGCGGGCTTGCTGGCATCGTCCAGGGTCCAGGTGAGCTGGCCGGCGGCGGGAGCCGACACGGTGATCTCGCGGATGGCCTGCACGGTGTAGGTGCTGCCCGTGGCGTCGGCCACGTAGAGCTTGGTGCCGGCGGCGCCAGTGCCCCGGGCGGCCACGTAGTAGGGGCGGGCCAGGCTGGCGATCGTCGAGGTCGGGAGGGTAGTGGTGCCATCCCAGGTGGTGGCAGAGGGGGCATAACCTTCAGCAGCGGGAGCCCCGGTCTTGCCGGCGATGGTGATGAGGGCCCCTGCCAGAGGTCCACTCACCGGCACCATGCGGATGGCCATGTTGAAGGAATCCGCGATGTAGACGTTGCCGGAATCATCCACGCAGACCCCGCTGGGGCCATTCAGCAGGCCGGCGGTGGCCACGGCGTTGTCAGCGTAGCCCTGCGCCCCGGCGCCCGCGAAGAGGCTCACCACGGGACTGGCGCCGGAGAGGTCGATCTTCATGATCTTGTTGACGCCGGTGGTGCTGCACGCCACGTAGAGGAGCTTGCGGCCGCCGTTGAAGTCCTTCGCCATGGCGGTGCCAGCCACCACGCCACTGCTTGTGAGGTTGGCGACCAGGGTGGGGGTCGGCGTGGCCGAGGTGAGGTCCATGGTGTAGAGGCTGCCGGCCGCGGTGGCGAAGTCCACGAAGTACATCGTGCGGCTGCCGTCGATGACGAAGGCATTGGTGTTGAGGGTGAAGCCGGAGACGAGGCTTGGCGTGTAGGTGCCGTCGACGTTGGGGGAGAGTTTCAGCAGGCGCTTGGTGGTGTAGTTCTCGCCGCCCACATAGATGTCGCCGGTGACGGGGTCCACGGCGGTGTTGCGGGGGGTGATGAGGCTGCTGGTGTCCGTGTTGGTCCCGGCCACGCCCGCCACGCCGGGAGTGCCCGCGATGGTGGTGACCTTGCGATCCGGAGTGATGCGGCGGATCAGGTTGTTGGTGTAGTCGGCCACGATCATGGTGCCGTCGTTGGCCTTCTCATCCCAGGTGATGGCGTTGGGGCGGTAGAAGCGGGCTGTCGACATACCGGTGGCAGCGTCCACCCCACCATCGACATTGCCGGTGCCCGAGCTGAAGGAACCCGCCACATGGTAGAGGGCCCTGGCGCCCACCTTGAGCGTGGCCGTGTCGGCGCCCAGGAGGTTGGAGCCGGCGAGGGCGAAAGTCTGGCGGCCGTAGGGGGTGACCGTCTGGCTGGTGCTGCCCAGCACGCTGCTGCCGTTCAGGGTGAGGTCCGTGGCCAGGCCTGTATAGGACCAGGTCAGGTTTGAGGTCTCGCCGAGCACCACCACCGAGGGCGTGGCACTGAAGGCCGTGAAATGGACCGGGGCCGAACCCACGGTCACATCGGCGGTCTTGGTGATCGCCGCGCCGCCGCCGGCCGGGGTGGCCGTCAGGGTGTAGGTGGTGGTCACCATGGGCGTCACATTGGCCGTGCCCGCCAGGGTGAAGGTGGCAGGCAGGGTGATGTCCGCCGGCGCGGCGGCGATGGTCACGGTGGTGAAGATGCCGGGGACCGAGTTCGCATCCCAGGTCAGGACGGTGCTGGAGCCCGGGGCGAGGGTGGTGGGGCTCGCCGTGAAGCTGATCGGCGTGGCGGCCACGGTGATCTTGAGGTCACGGGTGGTGCTGCTGGCGATGACGGCGTTGGTGGCGGTCACGGTGTAGGTGCCCTGGGCGGTCACGGCCACCGGCGTGCCGGAAATGGCGCCAGTCGTGGGATTCAGGGTGAGGCCGCTGGGCAGGGCGGGGTTCACCGTGTAGGTGAGGGGCGCATCGCCCGTGATGGTGGCCACAGGATTGTCAGTGATGCGCACGCCAGCGTAGTAGGTGGCGTCCTCGTGGGTGTAGGTCAGACCTGCCGGAGCGGTCAGTACGGTCACGGTGGCCGTGGCGGAAGTTTTCTTCCGCTGCCGCTGGTCACGGTGAGCGTGTAGGTGGTGGTCGCGGTGATGTTCGCGATCGGGAAGGCCACATTGCTCGTCACGGGGATGTTGCCCGGGGTGACGACGGCGGAGCCGTCCTTGACGCCGAAGTTGGCGCGGAACCAGGCTGTTCCGCCCACAGGGATCGACACGTTCGTGAGCGGATCGCCGGCGAAGGCATTGGTGGTGGCCACCCGGAAGGTGGAGATCGCCGGGGCGGGATCGGTGTAGCTGCTGTCGTTCTTGGTGCAGCCGGTGTGCAGGGCGGCCAGGCCGAGGCCCATGGACAGGGCCAGCAGAGCCCTGCCGGCCCCTTGGCGCAGTGAGTGGATGGACATGCGGACTCCTGAATGTCGCGGGGCAGCGTGGCGGATGGTCATGGCTGCCTCCTAGAACCGGGCCTTGAGGGTGAACTGGACTTCGCGGGAGCGGTTGTCGGGGCGGTCAATGGCGCCGAAGTTGGCGTTGAGCCCCGTGATCACCCCAGTGATGGGGTCCCTGGTCGTGTGCCTGGTCTGGCGGGTGTATTGGTTCGCCCAGTTGAAGACGTTGTAGATGTCGATGGTCCCCTCCAGTGAGAAGGCCCGGGCAATCCGGAACTGGCGGGAGGCCCTCAGGTCGAAGGTCTTTTCGCTGGGCTGGCGGTGGGTGTTGCGGCCATCCACCGTATCGATGTACTTCCCATCGCCGTTCTGGTCGTTGTAGAAGACGCCGTTGTACGGGCGTCCGGTGGTGTAGGTGGTGATGCCGGACACGCGGATGCCGTAGAAGACGGGGGCGAACCAGGCCAGGGTGGCGCGGAAGGCGTGGTCGTTGTCGCTCAGGGCCCAGGAGGCGAGCGGATCCGCCGGGTTCTCCGTGAGGGCGTTGGTGGAGGTCAGCGTGGCCCGCTCGTTGGAGTTGTTGTCCTCGGCCTTGGCGAAGGTGAGGCTGCTCTTGAAGCCCCAGCCGCTCCCGGGCTTCCGGCCGGCTTCCAGCACCAGGCTACGGTAGCGCCCCTCCCCGTCGTACTTGGAGAGGATCACGTCGCCGAAGCCGCTGAGGTCCAGGGCCCGACCACGGACGATGGCCCTTCCAGGCCGTGCGCTCCTGCTGAAGTAGTTCCAGGTCGTGGGGAATCCATCGTTGTAGTAGGCGGTGGGATCGGCCGTGGTCCTGTTCCCCGGCGCCACCTGGCCCAGGTTGATGTTCACGGCGTACTGAAGATTGAGGAACTTCTTGTAGGTGGCGCGAATTCCCACCGTAAAGCCGTTGCCCAGGTCCTGCTCGATGCCCAGCGAGGCTGCCCTGGCCTGGGTCATCTTGGCCTCGGGATCGATGATGATAAGCACGATGGTGTCCACCTTCAGGGCGGGATCGGTCAGCAGGGTGCCGGTGGGGATGGGGGTCAGGGAGCCCTGGGCCGTCAAGGGGCCGCCCAGCGCTGGGACGCCGAGAGAGCAGGCCGCCGGGTTCCGAGCAGGGCGGAAGCATCAGCACGCGCCGGCATGTAGTAGGACACCAGGTTGATGCCGTTGTTCATGATGGCGCCGGAGGTGGTCTGACCCGGGTTGCTCACACTGAACCAGCCATAGCCGCCCCGGAGGATGGTCTTGGCATTGCCGAAGAGATCGAGGGTGAAGCCGAAGCGGGGATCCAGGCTCTTGTCGTTGGGGGCGCGGTCCAGGCCCTGGAGCTTGGGGTTGTGGTTCGGGTTGTCGCTCCAGATCTCGGCGGTGTAGCGCAGTCCGAGGCTCACCAGCAGGCGCTTGTTGAAGAGGGAGCCGTTCTGGGCCTGCACGTAGCCGGCCAGGAACTTCTCGCTGAAGCTGCTCACGCCATCCGTGGGGGAGTAGCCCTGGGTGTACGTCACACCGCTGAGGGCGGAGGCCGGGGAGCCTGTGAACCAGTTCTGGGCGGCGAGGTACGAGGGGAAGACCCAGCTGCCGTTGCCGTTGGGCAGGTAGCGGTTCTTCATGTCGATGAACTGGAAGTCGACGCCCCCCTTGAAGACCCAGTCGCCGGTCATGAAGGTGAGGTTGTCCTGGATCTGGGTGGTGGTCTCGTCCGTGGTGCGGGGGTCGATGTAGTACTGGCCCGCGTTGATGTCATACCCGCTGGTGAGTCGACCAATGCGCACGGGAGAGGACAGGGTGCTGTTGGGCGTGGTGGGCCGCTTCTCGCTGGAGAACTGGATGCGGGCCTCGTTCAGCAGGCTGGGGGACAGGGTGGAGCTGAGCTCCAGCACCGTGGAGAGGCTGGTGAACTTCATGGTGGAGTTGCCGGACTCGGCAGTGTCGTTGCGGCGAGACCCGGCATAGATATCGTTGAGGCCCTGGTAGTTCTGGGAGTTCATGCGGAGCGTGGCCCGGTGATCCTGGTTGATGTCCCAGTCCAGGCGGCCCATGACCACCAGGTTCTTCTGCTCGTCGGTCCAGGCGCGGTGGTTCTCCTGCGCCAGGGTGCGGCCCGGCATGGTCAGCAGCAGGGCGCCCATGCCCGTGCCAGGGGCGAAGAAGGCCGTGGAGGCCGCGGAGCCGTCCCCGAAGATGGGGATGCTGTCCTCCCGCTTGCGGGCCATTTCCACGTTCAGGAAGTAGTGCAGCTTGTCCTTGAGGATGGGGCCGCCCAGGTTGAAGCCCAGCTGCAGGTTCTGGTAGCTACGGGTGCGGGCCTCGTCAGAGTTCACGCCATTCGGGGCATTCGGGTCGTAGGGCACGGGCTTGACCTTGGACACCAGGGAATTGGGCCGGAACAGCATGAAAACCATGCCCTGGGTCTCGTTGGTGCCGGTCTTGGTGACGGCGTTGATGACCGCGCCCACGGCATCGCCGAACTGGGCATCGAAGGAGTTGGTGATGACCTGCAGTTCCTTGATGGAGTCCTGGCCGAAGGTGAAGGGGATGCGGGTGCCCCCGCGCTGTTCGCCGTTGAACTTGGAGTTGTAGCTGCCGCCGTCGATCTGCAGGTTGTTCTGGATGCCGCGGGCGCCTTCGACGGCGGTGCGGTAACCCTCGGAGTTGTTGGCCGCGCCGGGGGTGAGCTGGACCAGGTCCGTGAAGTTGCGACCATTCACGGGGATCGCATCGACCAGTTCCTGGGAGATGGAGACTGGGTGTTGATCTGGGGCCACATCCAGGCTGGCGGCCTCAACCACCACCATGACCACGGCGCTGGCTTCCACGGCATCGAGGCTGAAGTTCTGGAGCGCGGTCTGGCCGAGGCCCACGCGCAGGGAGGCATCCTTGGCAGTCCTCAGCCCCTGGGCGGCGACGGTCAATTCATAGGAGCCCACAGGCAGGAAGGCGAAGTGGTACTCGCCATTGGCATTGGTGGTCGTCGTCCGGGTCAGCCCGGTCTCCAGGTTCCGCAGGGTGAGCGAGGCATTGGCCACCACGCCCTTGGCCTTGGACCGGACCGTTCCCCGCAGGGCCCCCGAGGTGGTGCTGGTCTGGGCGTGGGCGACCACCGAGCAGGCCAGGGCGGAAAGGAGGAGGGCTGTGGTTCTTCGGGCTGGCATCAAGGCTCCTTGCCCCACGGGGGCAGATCAGAAAGAAGGAAGCGGGAACGGTTCAGGACGAGGGCAAGCGCACGTTCCTGCTTCGGTCATGGCGGTGGGGGCCAAGCCCCCAGGAGTACGGACGATCAGGACGGAATCCCAACGAAGGTCTCGTTCAACCTTCGGGGTGTCTATGACCAATGTCACGGAAATACTCTGTAACGCGCGCCGACTGCAGGCCTTGGGACGTCCTGACTCCAGGTAGAACCGAGCTGGATGGACCGCGGTTGAACCGGTAACAAATGGGGAATGATGAATTAGCCAAAGCGGTGCGCCGCTGCTTCCCAACCTTGGCAGACGACCTGGGTCCTTCAGCCCGCCCAGCCCGTGAAGAAAAAGTCAGAAACGCCGATGACCTATTCCACGGACTTGGCCCGCAGGTGCTTGGGGAACTGGACCTGGTCATCAGGGTGGAGGTCACGGGCGGCCCCTCCAGAAATCAGGTCTCGCGACAGGTATGTGGCCCAGGCGAGGGTCGATCCAGATCTGCAGCCCACGTCGCCCACCCGTTCCTGGAGAGGAGGGGCGGCACTGCCCGAACCTCCCCGCGCCTCGCCGCATCCCTTGCGGTAAGGTGATTCCATGCGCCTTTTCCCCTCCCGCCAGCGCGGCTTCACCCTCATCGAACTGGTCGTGGTCATGACCCTCTTGGCCCTGCTGGCCACGGTGGGGCTGGCCGGGTACCGCCAGAAGGTGCGGACGGCCAAGGAGGCCGTGCTCAAGGAGAACCTGTTCCAGATCAACCACGCCCTGGAGCAGCACCGGGCGGATCGGGGCAAGTACCCCTCCAGCCTGGGCCCCTTGAGGGAGCTGGGCTACTTGCGGGACATCCCCTACGACCCCATGACCCAGTCCAAGGAGACCTGGCAGACCGAGCTGGAACCCCCGGACCCGGACAACCCGGAGGCCGAACTGGGCGTATTCCGGGTACGCAGCGGCTCCACGGAAAAGGGCTCGAACGGCATCTCTTATAACGAATGGTTGTGAAGACCTTCAGGAACCCATGAACCCGACCACCCTCCGCCGCCTCGACCAGCTCTCCCTGATCCTGCTGCTCCTCTGGGCAGGCGCGGCCCTGGGCTTCGGGATCTTCTCCGCCCCGGTCTTCTTCCGGGAGCTGCCCAGCCGGGATGTGGCCGGTCGCATTGCCGGGCTCATCATCGGCCGCCTGGATTGGGCCGCCTGGGTGGTGTTCGGCCTGGCGGGGCTCAGCTGGGTCGGGCGCTGGGTCGCCGAGGTCAAGGAAGACCTCATCGGCCCCATCCGGCTCTGGAGCGGCGGCCTCATGGTGGCCCTGCTCATGTGCCTGGCCAGCAGCTTCATCGTCACCCCCAAGGTGCAGGCCATCCGGGCCCGCATCAACGCCCCCATCGAGAGCCTGGCCCCGGACTCCGCCGACCGGGTGGCCTACAACAAGGCCCATGGCCTGAGCCGCAACCTCTTCTTCCTGCGCATCCTGCTGGCGGTGGCCCTGGCAGCCACCGTGGGGCTGCTCCCCGGCCCAGGCCGCAAGGATGGTCCAGCCGAAGGCTGATCCGCCGGGCGCTCTGGCTCAGGCCAGCTCGCTGGGACCGGAGGGACGCTGCGTCAGTCGGTACGCCACACTCTGGGCGACCCGGGCAATCTTCTGGGCGTACTTTGGATCAGTGGCATAGCCATTCGCCTGCAGGGCCCGGCCAAACCCTTCGGCGGTCGCCCCTTGGGCCATGGCCTCGCCATACCGTTGCTTGATCAACCGGGCATAATCCGCAAAAGGATTCGGCGAAGGAGTCATAGGCACGGAAGGACTCTACCTTTTTTTGAGGCACGCCGTGGATGTACTCGGTCGTGGTGACGGCCACGGTCTTGCCGGTCCAATGCCTGCCGGCCTTGATTCCGAACAGGTTGTAGCTTTCCTGGCCCGCCGCATCCTTGATCGCCTTGCGGCCCCAGCCGGTTTCCAGCGCGGCCTGGGCCAGGAGCAAGTGGGGGGACAGCCCCAGCGCCTCCGCCGTGGAGCGGGCCACCCCAGACAGCTTCTCCAGGAACCCATCCGCCGAACTGGAAGAAGGAACCGCCGCCCTCACTGGGGACTTCAGGGCGACAGGCTCAGGTGCCGGGGGAGCTGCCAGGGCTGGCCTAGCCAGTATGGGGCTGGCGGCGTGCTGTGCCGTGTGATGGGCGTGGCTCGCCGGCGCCAGAGGGGTGCCCCGGCGGACTGCGGGTCGGCCACTCCGTTGCGAATGGCCGATAGAACCCATCCGGGCCCACGGAGTTGACAGAGGGAGGGCCTCGCCACCCGGTTCGTTCATGGCCAGGGAGCTTCGGTCACAGAGGTCCATCACCTGCTGGAGCAACTGGGCGCGAAAGGAGCCTGCCCCGCTCTCTGTGGCCACGACCGGCTTCTGGAATGCGAGCTGGCGAATCTGCCCAAGCAGCTGTGCCTGGCCCACCCGGGCATCAAGTGGCTGCTGGGAACTCAGAATGGACATGGGGGGACTCGGTTTGACCACGGCGAGAAGGACCCGGCCGCCCTGAACTCAGCAATTCGGGTGCCCCGGTGCCTGGGCAATTCCGCCCCGCCCCGACCCGCCCCGCCCAGCGGTGGACCCTCGTGCGCAAACGGGCCATCGGCACGGGCCCCACCATGTTGCGGTGGAGCCCAGCTACTGAGCGGGAATCGACTCCGGCAGCTCCCAGGCCTCCAGCTCCCGGGGCTTCGCCGGGCCGGGGATCAGGCCCCGCAGCCAGAGGCGGATCTCGTCCAACCCGAGATCCTCAATGGCGCAGGCCTGCACTGCCCCGGGGTGCTGCTTCCGGAGCGCGAGCTTCTGGGGCCGATGGAGGCGGTCCACCTGGTTGAGGACGAGGAGCCGGGGCTGGGCCTCGATGCCCTCGGGCTCGCAGCCGATCTCCCGGAGGGTTGCCCCCACCACCTTGAGGTGATCCTCCAGGTCCGGGTGGGCCGCATCGGCCACCACCAGCAAGGCGTCGGCGGTACGGACCTCCCCCAGGGTGCTGCGGAAGGCCGCCACCAGCTGGTGGGGCAGCTTGCGGATGAAGCCCACGGTGTCCGCCACCAGGCAGTGCTTGGGTTCCAGACTCCCCTCCCCGGTCTCGGGGTTGAAGTCCTGGCCCAGCCAGGCCTTGCGGGTGGTCGTGTCCAGGGTGGCGAAGAGCAGGTCCCGGGGCTCACCCTCCCCGGTGAGGGCCTTCAGGAGACTGGTCTTCCCGGCATTGGTGTAGCCCACCAGGGCCACCCGCGGCAGGCCCTTGGGCCGGCCCTCGCGCTGGGTCTTCCGCACCTGCTCCAGGTGCGCGAGCTCCCGCTTGAGCTGGCTGATGCGGGTGCGGACCATGCGGCGGTCCACCTCGATCTGGGTCTCGCCGGGCCCCCCGCGGAGGCCCACGCCCCCGCCCTGGCGCTCCAGGTGGGTCCAGGCGCCCTTGAGCCGGGGCAGCTCGTACTCGCACCGGGCCAGCTCCACCTGGGCCTTGGCCTCCCGGGTCTGGGCCCGCTGCTCGAAGATGCTGAGGATGAGGCCCGTGCGGTCAAGGCAGATGAGGCCCGTCAGCTTCTCGATGGCATTCACCTGGCTGCCGCGGAGCTCGTCATCGCAGATGAGGTGGGTGACGCCCTGCCGGGACACCTCCGCCGCCAGGGCCTCCAGCTGACCGGAGCCATAGAAGGTCTTGGAGGCGATCTCGGACCGCTTCAGGATCCGCCTGGACTGCACGGCGAACCCGCAGCTCCGGGCCAGCTCCGCCAGCTCCAGCAGGTGGTCCTGGATGCGCTCCTCCCGATCCTCGGGGCCCTGGCGGGCGATGAGCAGGCAGCGGAGGGGCAATTCATCCATATGGCAAACCTGCCTGTCCCTGCGGTAATAATCAAGCCCTTGTCCCCGTGGACGATGCAGAGGTCTGGGAGCCACGACTTCATGGCCATGTTCGGGCTGAAAAAATCCAAGCCGTCGGAAGGATCCGAGCTGGTCCTGGCCTATCTGGAGGACGCCCAGCGCGTGCGGGCCACCATCTTCGCCGTGGACCCCAAGGGCCGCGAAATCCCGGCCTCCCTCGTCGTCGTGACCGAGGAGCGGGTGACGCTCGGCGTCCAGGGACGGGTGATGGCCGAGAAGGGCGAGCCCATCGAACTCCTCTTTTACCTGGATGGCCTCAGGCTCAAAGCCACGGGTCGCCTCCAGGAGCTGAAGACCGGCACCCTCGTCATGGAGCTGCCCACAGCCATCACCCTGGCCGAGCGCCGGAAGAAGCCCCGGGCCCGGCTCAACCAGCGGGAAGGCGCCACCGCCATCGCCCTCACCGGCTTGTTCGACGGCATCGGCCTCACCGGCGCCATCGACAACATCTCTGAAGGCGGCATGTGCCTCAAGGTCGGCCGGGCCATGAACGTGAAGACCCAGGGCCCCATGCACATGGGCCCCAACCTGCTGTCCAAGGGCGAAGTCTTCATGGTGATCAAGCTCAACAAGCTGCCCAAGTGCCCCCTGATCGAAGTGGGCGGGGTCGCGGCCCATGTGGTCTCCGAAGGGAACGGGCTCTCCGTCGGGATCACCTTCGAATCAGGCAAGGAGTCAATCCTGGCCCCCGTGAAGACCATGGTCACCGGCCGGTCGGGCTCGCTCCCCACCTCGGTGCCTCCCAAGGCCCGGCGCCAGCCGCCCAAGGCCGAGCCCGCCGAGCCCGCCATCGAGCTGGCCGCCGCGCGCCCGGCGCCGAAGAAGGAGCCGGATCCAGCCCCCGCCCCGCCCCCTGCCCCGCCCCCTGCGGCAGCCCCGGAACCCAAGCCCACGGCCCCCGCGCCCGAGGCCGCCTCCCCCCAACCTGAGGCCGTCAACCGCGGGTCGGCCTTGTATCGCATGAAGAAGCGCACCCGCGGCGTGCTTCTGGCCATGCCCGAGGGACCGGACCGGGAGGCCCTGGAAGGGTTCCTCGCGGCGGACGGCTATGGCAAGGTGCGGGTTGCGGCCACCCTCACGGAACTGCTAGACGAGCTGGACGAGGTTCAGCTGGTGTTCGTGGATGACGGCGTGGCCGAGCTCCAGGGACTGGCCCTGGCCTCCCTCCTCCAGCAGCGCCTGGATGGTCAGGAGACGCCCGTGGTGCTGGCCGAGGCTTCCGTGGACGCGGAACTGGTGCTGGGTGCCCAGCAGGTGGGCGTGGCCCAGGTGCTGGTGAAGCCCTACGCCCTGGATGCCGAGTTCCTGCAGATGATCGAAGGACACCTGGGCATCGCCTAGCTCCGGCTACCCTGGTGCCATGGCCCTGTTCGAACGCACCGTCGCCGACCGCTACCTGAGGACCCACCGCAAGGGGGCCTTCGTCCGGGTCATGGTGCGCTTCGCCCGGGGCGGCACCGCCGTGGGCGTCTTCGCCATGGTGGTGACCCTGGCCCTGATGACCGGATTCCGCGAGGAGATCCAGGCCACCCTCTTCAGCGCCACGGCCCACTTCACGGTGTTCCACCTGGCCGGTGACATCCCCGATACCCAAGGCACGCTGAAGACCATCCGGGCCGTTCCCGGCGTGCAGGCCGCCTCGCCCATCCGCATGGAGAAGGGCCTGCTGCGCCGGGCCGACAGCGAAATGCCCCCCGAGGCGGTCGTGGTGAAGGCCGTGGACCCCGCCACCGCCCATGGCACCTCCAGCATCTTCGATTCCATCCAGCCGCTGCCCATCGAGCAGATGCAGGAGGGCGAGATCGTCCTGGGCAAGGAACTGGCCCAGCGCATGAGCCTGCGGGTGGGCGACACGGTGGCCCTGGCCCTCTTCCGCCTGGAACTGGGTCTCGGGGGCCAGCAGCCGAAGGTGGCCGCCTTCCGGGTGGCCGGCATCTTCCACAGCCACATCGCGGAGTACGACAAGACCTGGGCCTTCATCCACCTGGGCGACGCCATGCGGATCGCCAAGGCGGAGGGCCGCGCCGAGATGATCGAGGTCCGCGCCAGTGGCATCGATGCCATCGCCGAGGTGAAGCCCCGCGTCATGGAAGCCCTGGGCCCCGCCTACCTGGCCACGGACCTGCGCGAATCCAACCGGAGCCTCTTCGCCGCGCTCATCGTCGAGAAGTGGCTCTTCACCGCCGTCCTCAGCCTCCTGGTGCTGGTGGCGGCCTTCAACATCGTGGCCTCCCTGGTGCTGCTGGTGACCGAGAAGCGCCGCGACCTGGGCGTCCTGCTGGCCCTGGGGGCCACCCCCCGGCAGATCCAGCGGCTCTTCGAGCTGCAGGGCCTGCGCATCGGCGCCGTGGGCACCGCCTGGGGCCTGGGTCTCAGCGTCCCCTTATGCCTCATCCTCGACCACTTCCGCCTGCTGAAGCTCCCCGCGGCGGTCTACGACTTCATCAGCTACCTGCCCTTCCGGCTCAAGGTGCTGGATGTCGCGCTGGTGGCTGCCTTCCCCCTGCTCGTGTCCTGGCTGGCCGCCCGCTACCCGGCGAAGAAGGCCGCCGCCCTGGATCCCGTTGACGCGCTGAGGGCGGAATGATCGGCCAGACGCTTTCCATCCACGGCCTGCACAAGACCTATCCCGGGAATGCGCACCCCGTGTTCGACGGCTTCGACCTGGAGGTGGAGGCGGGCAGCCTCTGCGCCATCGTGGGCGTCTCCGGCGTGGGCAAGACCACCCTGCTGAACTGCGTGGCGGGGCTGGACCACTGGGAGGACGGCCGCATCACCGTGGGCGGCGCCCCCGTGCCCGAGGGCAGCGAGGCCAGGGCCCTCTTCCGCCGCCGCTCCGTGGGCCTGGCCTTCCAGCAGCCGCACCTGCTGCCTGAGTTCACGGTGCGGGAGAACCTGCGCATGCCCCTGCTCATCGAGGGCGAGGTGAGCGCCGAGGCCGAGGCCTGGATCGGGCAGCTGCTGTCCACCGTGGGCCTGGGTGACCTGGGCGAACGCATGCCCAGCCAGCTCTCCGGCGGCGAGGCCGCCCGGGCCGGCCTGGCCCGGGCCCTGGTGCGCCGGCCCGCCCTGTGGCTGCTGGACGAGCCCACGGGCAACCTCGATCCCGCCACGGCGGAAGAAGTCTTCGGGTTCCTCCTGGGCCTCCACGCGGAGCTGCGCCCGACCACCCTGCTCGTCACGCACAACCCAGGTCTGGCGGAGCGTTGCATGCGGACCGTGCGGCTGGGGTGAACAAGATTGGAAAGGAGCTGCCATGCGGAAATGCCTGTTGGTGATCGTCCTGGCGGGAGCGTTCCTGCCCCAGGAGCTGAGGGGGCAAGGATATACGGGCAACCTGAACCGCGGCAGCGGCGCCGGCCTGTCCATGGGACGCCTCAACGACGCCACCCTGCTCTCCGCCAGCGAGACACTGGAGCGCCGAGCCGAATACCTGCTCAAAACCCACCGCAAGGCGGTGAAGCAGAATCCCGGGACGGTGACGCCCAAGGACGAACTCGAAACCGAGATCTCGAACCTGTCGCAGTCGGCGTCTGAGCTCTACGGCTCGTGGAGCTTCCAGCGCAATCTGGAGCGGGGCCGCAAGGATTTCGTCCAGGTGGTGAAGGCTGGCTTCACGATCCACCGGATCCTGCCCAGCCATCCCCTGCGCAGCATGCTCCAGGGCGATTGGGACGCCGTGCGTGAGGAAATCGATGAGCTCATCGCCATCTTGAAGATGCCGAAGGTGAACTGGGACCTGATCGCCGGGCAGCCCCAACCCCAGAAGAAGGTCGAAGGCTGAGGCCGGTTCCAGGTGGGGCGAGAGCGCCCCGGCTGATCCTGCTGGCACCGGGAAGCGGCCTGGAGATTGGGCATGTACCAATGCCTCTAACGGGGCCCAAGGACTCGAGGGAACTCCGTCAATCCATTGCCGTCGCTGGAATGCCCTTGGCCCGCCGGTCCTCCAGCAGCTCACTGAGGATCACCGCCGCGGCCGCGGCGTCCAGCATGGCCTTCCGCTTCTCGGGCTTCACTCCCCGCTCGCGCAATAGGCGCTCGGCCTCGGCGCTGCTGAGGTGCTCGTTGACGAAGCGGACCGGAAGGCCGGTACGGGCGGCCAGCGCCTCGCCGAACGCCCGCGCCGCGGGGGCCGTGGCGCTTTCCGCGCCATCCTTGTGGCGGGGCAGGCCCACGGCCAGGGCCTGCACACCCTCTTCCTTGCAGAGACGCGCCAGGCGGACGAGCGTGCGCTCCTCCTCCTGGAGCCAGACCTCAAAGGGCGAGGCCAGGATCTCCAGCTCGTCCGAGAAGGCGAGGCCGATCTTCTTCGTGCCATGATCGAGGGAAAGCCAGCGCATGCCATCAGCCTAGCGGGAACCCCTGCTGTCCAGGAGACGCCGTGGAGTGGGACTACATCATCATCGGGTCGGGGTTCGGTGGCAGCGTCAGCGCCCTGCGGCTGGTGGAGAAGGGCTACAAGGTGCTGGTGCTGGAGAAGGGTCGGCGCTTGCAGGCCGGTGACTTCCCCAAAACGAACTGGAACCTGAAGCGCTTCTTCTGGCTGCCCCAGGTGGGTTTCCGGGGCCTCTTCAAGATGACCTTCCTGGGCCATGTGACGGCCCTATCGGGGGTGGGCGTGGGGGGCGGTTCCCTGGTCTACGCCAACACGCTGCCCGTGCCCAAGGATCCCTTCTTCGAGGCTCCCTCCTGGGCGCACCTGGCGAGTTGGAAGGCTGAACTGGCGGCTCCCTACCAGCAGGTGCTGCGCATGCTTGGGGCAACCCGGAATCCCGCCCTGACCCACCCAGACGAGGTGCTGAAGGCCGTAGGCCAGGAGATCGGCCGCGGGTCCACCTTCGAGCACACGAACGTCGCAGTCTATTTCGGCAAGTCCGGCGAGACGGTGCGGGATCCCTTCTTCAACGGCCTGGGCCCGGACCGCACGGGCTGCACCCTCTGCGGGGGCTGCATGCTGGGCTGCAACCACGGCGCCAAGAACACCCTGGACCGCAACTACCTCTACCTGGCCGAAAAGCTCGGACTGAAAATCGAGGCCGACACCGAGGTCACCTGGGTGAAGCCGCTGGAGGGCGGCTACGAGGTGGAGGCCCGCCAGGGCACCTGGGCGCTCCCGTCCCTGAACCGGAAACAGACCTATCGGGCCCGGAACGTGATTTTCGCGGGCGGCGTGCTGGGCAGTGTGCCCCTGCTCCTGAAGCTGAAGGAGGCGCCTGCGGGCCTGCCCAACCTATCCAACCGGATCGGCGACTTCGTGCGCACCAACTCCGAGGTGCTCATCGGCATCGTCACCCAGCGGCGTGACCAGGACCTGTCCAAGGGCATCGCCATCGGCTCGATCCTGCACACGGATGAGCACTCCCACCTGGAACCCGTGCGCTATTCGGCAGGCGCGGGCTTCTTCCGCACGCTGATGCTGCCCATGGCCCCCGGCGACACGCTCTTCCAGCGCTTCGCCAACGCCTTCGGCCTGGTGCTCCGCCAGCCGCTCCGGACCCTGCGCACCTACCTCGTGTCCGACTGGGCGAAGTTCACCATGATCCTGCTCTACATGCGCACCGTGGACGGCCACATCAAGATGCGCCTGGGCCGGGGCTCCGCACGGGCTTCCTGCGCGGGGCCGTGACCGAACCCGGCGATGGGCCCCCGGCCAAGGCCTGGGCGCCCGAGGCCACGGACCTCTCCGAGCGCGTCGCCCGGCACCTGGATGGCTACCCCACCAGCCTGCTCACGGAGACCCTGCTGGGCATCCCCACCACGGCCCACATCCTGGGCGGGGCGCCCATGGGTGACTCCCCCGAGACCGGGGCCATCGACCACCGGCACCGCCTGTTCGGCTACGAGGGCCTCCTCGTCATCGACGGCGCCGCCATCTCGGCCAACCCCGGTGTGAACCCGTCCCTCACCATCGCCGCCCTCGCGGAGCGGGCCATGACGTTCATTCCACCCAAAGCCCAAGTGGCAGCCTCGACGTGAGCCAAGTCCTGACCGTGGTGACCGCCCTGGGCCGCCTGCGGCTTGACTGGACTCCGGAGGGCATCCGCATCCTGCGATTCGCGGATCAGATCGACTCAGGGGAGTCCGCCAGCGCTCCCGCCTGGATCCAGGATGCGGTGCGCCGGCTCATGGCCCACCTGGCGGGTCGGCCCCAGGACCTGAGCCGCATCCCTCTGGACCTGTCAGGCCTGACCCCTTTTCAGCGCCGGGTCACCGAGGTGCTGCGGGCCACCAGGCCCGGCCAGACCCTCAGCTATGGCGACGTCGCCCTGCTCTGCGGTCACCCCGGCGCGGCGCGGGCCGTGGGCCAGGCCGTGAAGGCCAACCCCATCCTCATTCTCGTGCCCTGCCATCGCGTGGTGGCCGCCAAGGGCCCCGGCGGCTGGAGCGCCTTCGGCACGCCCGAGCGCAAGGCACGGCTGTTGGAGCTGGAGCGGCCCCATACTGGTCTAGATGACGCACCCCCTGCCCGATGACCTGCAGCAGGTCCCGCACCGCCGGGATGTGCCTTTCTCGAAGCTCACCACGCTGGGCGTCGGAGGCTTGTGCCGCTGGCTCTTCGAGCCGACCACCGAACTCGAAGCGCAGGCCTTCGTCCGCGCCTGCGCCCGGGAGGGCCTGCCCTGGCGGGTACTGGGAGGCGGCTCGAACCTGGTGGTACTGGGTGACGTGTCCACGCCGGTCCTGCGCCTGGCCCTGCCGAAGGACGTCCAGCGCGAGGGCGACCGCCTCACGGCTCCCGCCAGTCACGGCCACATCGCCCTGGCCGAGGCCGCTGCCGCCGCGGGCCTGTCGGGCCTTGAGTTCGCCAGCGGCATCCCCGGTTCCCTGGGTGGCGCCATCCGCATGAACGCCGGGGCCTATGGCCGCGAATGGGTCGAGGTGCTGGCTCGCTACCGCTTCCTCACACCGGCGGGCGACCTGGTGGAAAAAGCCCCGGAGGCCGGCGAGTTCAGTTACCGCTGGAGTTTCCTGACCGGCGGCCACGTGGTGCTGTCGGCCACGGCGAACCTGGTGGCGGGGGATCCTGCGGCCATCCGCGCCCAAGTGGCCGAGTACCGCGAAAAGCGCGGCACCAGCCAGCCCCTGTCGAAGCGCAACGCCGGCTGCATCTTCAAGAATCCCCCGGGCCTGAGCGCGGGGCGACTCATCGACCAGGCCCACCTCAAGGGCCTGCGCCTCGGCGATGCCGAGGTGAGCCCGGAGCATGGCAACTTCCTCGTGAACCACGGCAAGGCCACCGCCGCGGAGTTCGCCGAGCTGATGGAGACGGTCCAGACCCGAGTCCGCGAAGTCCATGGTGTGCAGCTCGAACCCGAAGTGGAAATCTGGCGGGAGTAGACTGACCCCATGTCCATGCTCCCCCGCACCCGCCCCAAGCGCCTCTGGATGCCCTGGGCGCGGGCGGGCATCACCCTCGTGGTCATCGCGCTGGCGGGCTGGGGCCTCATGGAACTGGGCACCCGCTACCTGGGCCTGCAGAAGCTCGTCATCGAGCAGGTGAATGTCAGCGGCTGTCGGGGCGAGCGCCAGGCGGAAGTTCAGAAGCTGGCCGAGCAGCTGGTGCTGGGCAAGCCCCTGTTCTGGGTGGATGCCGAGGACCTGCGGGCGCGCATCGAGGCCAAGCGCTGGGTGCGGGGCCTGCAGATCCGCAAGGACCCACCGGACCGCCTCAGCCTGGCCATCGAGGAGCGGCGCCCCGTCCTTTGGTTGGTCCGCGCCAACGGCGTGTTTCTGGTCTCGGATGACGGCGTCCTGCTGGATCGGGTCAATCAGGCCAACCTAAATCCCATTCCAGTGGTCGTGGACCCCACCAGTCAGACAGATCAAGGACTGGCCCGCCTCGTGAGTGCTGCTCGAACACTCCGGGAAAAACAGCAGGGTTTTTATGAGCGGATCACGGAGCTTCGGGACAGTCCGAAGGGGCCTGTGGCCTACATCGAGGGATTGCCGGCTCCAATCTACCTTTCCCGCAAGGATGTCACGAAAAACGTTCCCAATTTCCAAGGTCTCTTCGTGGACCGCCTCTCGCAGCGGCCGGATCTCGCCCAGCTGAGGTACATCGACCTGCGCTGGGACGATGAGGTCGCCGTGGGCGAACCCGAAGTCGAACCGGCCCCGGCAAAGCCGCGGCGCTGAACACCGTCAGGAGTATTCCGAGTTTTTCCCGCCATGAATCCTCGATTTCGCGGGCGGAACTGGTATAAACCTAGAGCAAGGAAAAGGATCTTCATGCAGCAGCGCGCGCCACCTCGGACTCGACCTGGGGTGCAAGCAAAGTGGTGGCGGTGGTCGCCGTCCAGGAGGAAAACGGCACCCCTCAACGTGACCGGGACGGGCCAGGCCTCGCCCAGGGCGGCATGACCCAGGGCCAGATCACGGACATGGAGCTCAGCACCCGCGCCATCGTGCGGGCCGTCGAGGAGGCCATGAACACGGCGGGTCAGACCCGGGTGGACGGCATCCGCGTGGCCGTGGACGGCATCCAGTTCAAGGGCGAGAACCTCCGGGATTCCATCACCATCTCCAGCGGCGACAAGATCATCACCGCCGGCGACCGGGACCGCGTGCTGGAACAGGCCACCAACAGCTGCAAGCTGGCCAAGGAGGAACTGGTCCTCCACCGCATCCCGCAGATCTTCCACATCAAGGGCCAGCGGGACATCCGCAATCCCGTCGGCATGTTCGGCGAGACCCTGGAAGCCGAAGTCCGCATCGTCGTGGCGCCCAGCCCCGTGATCATGAACATCCAGCTGGCCCTGAAGAATGCCGGGCTGCATGGCTCTCGGGCTGATGTATTCGCCCCCTGGCCAGCGCCGAGGCCGTGCTGAGCCGTGAGGACCGGGGAGAACGGCGCCGTGGTCGTGGACATCGGCGAGCAGCTCACCCACCTGGGCATCTTCCTCCACGGCACGCTGTTCCACTCTGCCGTGATCCCCATCGGCGGGGCCCACTTCACCCGCGACCTGGAGATCACCAAGCACCTGGGCGGCATCGCCGCCTCGAGCGCGCGATCAAGATGCGGTTCGGCACCGTGCTGCCCAGCCATGTCCCGGCAGAGGAATCCGTCGAGCTCGAGGAGGAGGGCCGCCTCGTCTCCCGCCGCGAGATCGCCGAGGTGCTGCAGGCCCGCGCCGCGGAACTGCTGAACCATGTGCTGGCCGAGATGGGCCGCACGGGCCTCATGCACGAGATCCACGGCGGCGTGCACCTGGTGGGCGGCGGGGCCCTGCTCACCCACCTGCCCATCCTCGCCCAGACTCTGTTGGGCCGGCCCCGCGTGGTGCTGGGCCGCATCCAGGGTGTGGCCGGCCTGCCCCAGGCCACGGGCAACCTTTCTTCGTCAACGCTCGGCGCCGTGAAGGCCCTGTCGCGCGACATGAGTGAAGTGCGCGGCAAGACCGACCGGGGTGATGGTTTCCTCGGCCGCTTCAAGAAGCTGTTCTAGTGACGACCCCTCCGGGAGCCTGATGTCTGAGACCCCCCTTTCTCCCCTGCCCCCCACACCCTTCCAGGCGCCAACATTAAGGTGCTGGGCGTGGGCGGCGCGGGCTGCAACGCCATCAACCGCATGATCGACAGCGGCGTCACCGGCGTGCAGTTCATCGCCATGAACACCGACCAGCAGAGCCTTGCCCAGAGCAAGGCCCACCTGAAGCTGCCCCTGGGGCCCCAGAGCAGCCGCGGCCTGGGTGCGGGGGGCAATGCCGAGCGGGGCGCCACGGCCGCCGAAGAGAGCCGTGAAGAGGTGCTCGCCGCCCTGCAGGGGGCCGACATGATCTTCATCACCGCGGGCATGGGCGGCGGCACTGGCACCGGCGCGGCGCCGGTGCTGGCCAACTATGGCCGGGAACTGGGCGCCCTCACGGTGGCTGTCGTCATCACGCCCTTCGCCTATGAAGGCCGCAAGAAGGGGACCTGGCCCTCGCTGGCCTCGCCAACCTGCGCGACACGGCCGACACCGTCATCGTGGTCAGCAACGAGCGGCTGAAGAACGTCTGCGATGCCCGCGTCACCATGAAGGAGGCCTTTCGCGTGGCCGACGGTGTGCTCATCCAGGGCGTGCGGGGCATCGCGGATCTCATCCTCAAGCCCGGCATCATCAACGGTGATTTCGCTGACGTCGAAGCCGTCCTCCGCAACGGTGGCGAAGCCCTCATCGGGACCGGCACGGGCCGCGGCGAGGAGGCCGTCATGGACGCCGTGAAGAAGGCCCTGGCCTGTCCCCTGCTGGAGCGCGCCCAGGCGGCGCCGCCGCCAACGTCATGGTGTCCATCTCCGCCGACTGGGAAATCATGGAGGCCTCGGCCATCGAAACGGCCATCAACTATCTCCAGGATCATTACTAAGGGCCGGCCCGACATCAAGGGTCTGCATGGTGGAAGGGAAGGCATGGAGGACCGCGTGGTGGTCACCATCCTTGCCAGCGGCTTCGACCAGGAGGACCGTCTCGAGGAGGAGCGCCGCATCAGCCTGCACCTGGGCGCCGCCCCGGACAGCGGGTCCATGGCCTACGCGTCAGCCCAGGTCGCCCAGTCCCAGCCCCTACCTCCCAACGTGGTGAGCGGCCGTGTCTACGGGGAAGTGCCCGCCGGCGAACTGCAGGGGCCCACGCCCACCCGCCTGCGGCCCCAGGCCCCCACTCCCAGCGGCGAAGTGCCGGGCGCTGATGACCTCCACATCCCCGCCATCATGCGCATGCGGCAGGGCCAGCTGCTCGGCGACTGAGCCCCCCGCTCCGCGTGCCCGGTGGCTGGAGCCCCCATGTCCCTCCCTGCCATGACCCCGCCTCCGGGCTCCCAGCTGCTCCGCTTCGTGGGGGACCGCGTGGCGTTCGGACTCGCGCACCCGGCCCCCGGTTCCGCCGGTTGGCGGGCCTTCCTGCGCACCAACCTCACCCGGGGCGACGCCATGCGGGCCGAGATGGTGGCCCTGCTCGGGGAGGGCGACCGCGATCCGGGCGGCTCCCTCCTGGCGCGACATTCCCTTGGGTGAGACAGAGAGCGGCTGGGTCCTGGACTTGGCCTCACCGAGCCCGGCTGCTTCCCGCGCCAAGGCCTCACTGCGTGGACGGAGGGTTTCCAGCACTGGCCCAGGGCGAGGATGCCAGCCTCTCGATCCACCCCGACCGCCTGCGCACCGCCAACACCATCTACTGCGCCTTCCCGCGCATGTTCGGCGGGGCTGCGGCCCGCCAGGTGCCGGGCTCACCGGGGCCACCAGACATTGGATGAAGCGGGCTATGCCGTCATCCCCCCCCCTCGGGCCGCCTGCGCGACCTCACGGCAGCCGTGCCCCACATCTTCGAGCGCCTGGGCAGCCGCATCCCTGCACCTGCTGCCCGTGGGGCCTGTACCCACCACCTACGCCCGCATGGGCCGCTTCGGCAGCCCCTACGCCCAGCTGGACCTCCGGCCATCGACCCCGCCCTGGTGGACTTTGACCGCCGCACCACCGCCGAGGAGCAGTTCCGGGAGCTGACCGAGGCCGTCCACCGGCGGGGCGGGCAGGTGCTCCCTCGACATCCTCGTGAACCACACGGGCTGGGGCTCCCGCCTGCTGGAGAACAAGCCGGGCTGGTTCCGGCGCAACGCCGACGGCACCTTCCACAGCCCGGCGCCTGGGGCACCACCTGGGAGGACCTGGTGGAGCTGGACCAACCGCAGCCCGGCCCTGTGGGACGTGGTGGCCCAGGCCCTGCTGGTCTGGTGCGGGCGCGGCGTGGACGGCTTCCGCTGCGATGCCGGGTACATGGTGCCGCTGCCCGCCTGGCAGTACATCACCGCCAAGGTCCACCAGGCCTACCCGGAGACCGTCTTCCTGCTGGAAGGCCTGGGCGGCGGCTGGGAGGCCACCGAGGCCCTCCTCACCCGAGGCGGCATGCAGTGGGCCTACTCGGAGCTGTTCCAGAACCACCATCCCATCGAGGTGGCCCACTACCTGGACCACTGCCTGCGCCAGGGCGAGCGGACGGGATTGCTGGTCCACTACAGCGAGACCCACGACAACCTCCGCCTGGCGGGTCACGGCGCCGCCTGGTCGCGCCAGCGCAACCGCCTCTGCGCCCTGGCCACGCAAAACGGGGCCTTCGGCTTCACCGCGGGCGTGGAATGGCTGGCCACGGAGAAGGTGGATGTGCACGAGGCCCGGGACCTGGCCTGGGGCGCGGAGCCGAACCTGGTGGAGGAGCTCGCTGCCCTCAACCGCCTGCTGGCCCAGCATCCCTGCTTCTTCGACGGTGCCGACATCCGGCGCCTCAGTGCCGATGACGCCTCGGTGCTGGCGCTGCTGCGGCGCTCCGCCGAGGGCCTCGATTCGGTCCTGGTGCTGGTCAACCTGGACATGGAGCGCTCCCAGGCCTGCGTCGTGAGCGCCACGGACTGGGCCCTCCTCGGGGAGGCTGGCCTCGACCTGCTGGGCCAGCCAGCCCCCACCGCCCGCCTTCTGCCCGGCGGGGACCGGGAGCTGAGCCTGCCGCCCGGCGCCTGCTACTGCCTGGCCGCCCTTGCCTCGCCGCAGGGCCTGGCCGGTGACGCCTACCGCCAGGCCCGGGCCCAGGCGGCCTGGGGCCTCCAGGCCCTGGCGGCGGTTCACCCGGCCGAGGCCCTTGGCTCCGCGCCCTGGCGGGATCTGGCCGAGCGGGTGGCCTCGGACCCGGGGGCCTTCCTCGCCGCTCTGCCCTACCTGGATGCACGCCTTCTGCGGCAGGACCTGCTGGCGGCCCTCGACGCCGCCCTCGCGGCCCAGGCCTTCCCGCAGGTCACGGTCTGGCGGGTCGAGGATGTGCGGCGGGTGAGCCTGGTGGCGCCACGACACTGGCTGTTGCTGCAATCATCCGACCCCTTTGGCGCCACCTCCAGTCCGTGGATGCACCGGATCTGCACCTGCGGGCGTGGCCCGTTCACGGGGCTTCATCGCGGCGATCCCGGCCAGCCCCGCGCAAGGGCACTGCCACGCTCATCGTGCGCCGCCATGTCGCAGGGACGGAGAAGGCCTCCAGGCTGACCTGCTGCCTCACTGCCGAGGTGCCAGCACCGCGCCCTGGTGCGCGAGGGCCTGGCCCTGCTCACCAATGGCCGCGGTGGCATGGCCCGGCTGCACGCGGATCTTGGCGCCATCGCCTCCAGCAATGACTGCCTGCTGGGGCGAACCTGCACCCCTCGGCCCTCCGACCGCCACGTCCTGGCCAAGCGGGCGGACACTGACCTGCCCGTTGGCCTTTCCGTCCGCATCACCGTGCGGCTCGATCTGGAGGATCGTTCCTTCCACGGCGAGACCCGCCTCGATGCCGCCACCGAAAATCACTTCCTGACACACACGAAGGCGCTCCCAGACCACCCGGGCTTCCGCTTCGAGCCGGCCCCGGATCGCCACCTGGAGGCCTGGGTGGAGGCCGGACCTACCACCCGCAGCCTGAGGGGCCTGCCGGGGCATCCGCCATCCATGGAGGGCACCCGCGGCTGCCGGACTCGTGGCGATGCCTGGAGCCCCGGCTGGTTCGGACCTGCCCTGCCCCGCAGTACCCGCCCAGCTGCTGGTTTCCGCTGGTCCGTGCCCGACGGAATCGGCCCGGCTCGGTCAGCCCTCGACCCGAGTAAGCCCTGAGGTCGCGCCCGGCCTGAAACCCAGGGCAGCTTGGGCCGAGCTCCCACTGGCGGCTGCGGCCTTCCTGGCCCGTCGCGCCGCGGCGCCCACCGTCATCGCGGGCCACCCCTGGTTCCTGGACTAGGCGGGGCACGCTCATCGCCTGCCGGGGCCTCCTGGCAGCGGTCACGGACGAAGTCACGGGCGATCCTGCACCTTCGCCCCCCTGGAGGAAGGCCGACACTCTCGCCCAACATGCTCGGCGCCGACCCACGGAACCGCGACACCGGATGCGCCCTCTGGCTCGGGGTGGCCTGCGAAGAAGGCGCCAGCCATCTGGGTCCGGCCTTCTTCGAAGCCCAGGCCGGAACGCGCAGCCTCCTCGCGGTCCTGCCTCCCTCGCCAGAGCATCTGCGGGCGGGCGCCCAGCGGCATCCGGGTCGATCCGCCTCCGGCCTGCTCCCTGGAGCCCGCCCACTTTACATGGATGGACACCAACTATCCTGAGGCACCCCTCGCGAGGGCTATCCCATCGAAATCCAGGCCCGCTGGATCCGCCTGCTTCCAGCACCGGGCGGCCTCGACCCCATCGTGTCCTGGCTGGCCCCGCCGCCCAGGCCCAGGTCAGGCCCTCGTGCCTTCTGAGCGGAGGACCTGGGCTGCTGCCCCGACACCCTGGCGCCCTGCGGGATGTCCCGCGGGCGAAGCAAGCCCGGCCGGTCACCTGCGTCCCAACCAGCTCTTTGCAGTGTCGCTGGGCCTGGTGAGCGGCAGGTCGGCCCGGCGCTGCGTGGCCGCCTGCGCCCGCCACCTGCTGGTGCCCGGCGCCTGCGCAGCCTCGCCCCCCTGCCAGTTACAGTGCCCTGCCCATCCCGGCCCCTGGGGCCCGGAACCCTCAACGATC
>JADKCH010000012.1 GCA_016714685.1 Candidatus Geothrix odensensis | reverse complement strand
GGAAAAGCTCCGTCGGTTCTGGAGAACAAAGACTCTTCCTGTGAAGCGGACAGAGCGGGGTTCCACCATGGGAATGACAAAAGGATAATGATCACCGTTCTTGTGCGCGGCTTCGGCGCGCATGAGCAGGCCCAGCACCCCTTCGTCCTTGGCACCGGATGCCCTCAACTGTGCGTAGTGATCCTTGCTCGCGGCGCTGGCCTTCAGCACAAATTGGTGGGTAAACCGGAAGGGTCGATCGGCAAACCAGGCCACCATAGGGTCACTGAAACCATTGTCTCCGCCCGGATTGTCGCGAAGATCGACGATGAGCTCGGTGGTCTTGGCCGCCAGAATGTCTCGGAAGGCACCATCCAGGAAGGTTCGGTAATCGGAATCCTCATAGGAAAGGCCCGTATCTCCCTCCTTCACCTTGGTGTTGTAGAAAGGGCCGGGGCGCAGATAAGCCATCCCGGCGCCCAACAGGCGCAGTTCCCGTTGGCCGAAATCCACGGCAAGCTTTGGTGTGGGTCGCTTCTGATGCAGATCGGTCACCCCGGCACGGGTCAGTGCCGTTACCTGGGCCGTGATCGTTTGCCCCTTTGCATCCTTCACCATCACCTCGGCCTCGGCCACTTCTCCGAGCTCCAACCACACCAGGGCCGGGAAAAGGCGTTCCATCTGGGCTTCACGCAGGTAGTCATGGTCTGCCGAGATCAGGGATCCCAACCGTGTTGACCAATATTCCATAGGCTTTCCGGCAATGGATATCAGTTCGGATCCAGAGCAGAGTTGCCCGGCTTCATCGGCATGCTCGGACAAGAAGAAGCGCCCTTTCTCGATGCGCACGTACAGGGGGAGCCAGCGGGCCCCCATTCCGCGGGCCTGGATCGCCAGTTCGAAGGGCGCAAAAAGGTTGGCATGGGCCACTCGGCCAAAGGCAGTGAAGCGTTGAAGCAGCTTGGCCGCCTCCAACCGCGTGACGGGCTTTCGCAAACCTGATCGGAGTTCAGCAAAATAGCGATCGTACTCAACCTGGCTTCGGCGCGCGAACAGGTTGAAATGGGCCTTCTTCAATGTGGAGTAGAGCTGACGGAGATCCTCGCGAATTGCCTCAGGTGTGAGTTTCTCAAGGTCCTGGGATTCGGCGACCGGTCTTCCCGGTGGGGGCTCGGGGCAAGTGGGCTTGCCAAACCCGGAGGTGGTGAGCAGGGTTGCGAGGGCCAGAAGCAGCAGGCGGTCATTCGGCATGAAGCATCCTATGGTCGGGTGATGCCCGCTCAGGTCATGGCATACGAACCGGGTCCCCCGTGGTGTAGGTCCTGCGGTTCAGACCGGATTGAAACCTAAAATGCGCGCCACCCCTTCCACCCCTTGGGCTTCGGCCGCTCCCAATCCCCCGGGTGCTCCACCTGCCAGGCGCACCACTGGGCGGGGCGGTCCAGCTCCGCCAGGCGGTCCCGCAGGAAGGCCGCCCACAGGTCGGGCCGCAGCCGCTTCGTGCGGGCCATGGCCTCACGGAGGCGCCAGAGGCGGATGGCGCCATGGTCCCCGCCTTGGAGGACGACCGGCACCTCCAGGCCCTCGAAGACCGCGGGGCGGGTGTAGTGGGGGTGGTCCAGCAGGCCCGTGGCGAAGCTGTCCTGCGCCGCGGAGGCTTCGTTCCCCAGCACCCCGGGCAGCCAGCGGCAGACGGCGTCGATGAGGAAGAGGGCCGGCAGCTCGCCGCCGCTGAGCACCGCTTCGCCGATGCTGAACTCCTCATCGATGCAGGCTTCCACGGCGCGCTGGTCCAGCCCCTCGTAGCGGGTGCAGACCAGGATCAACTGATCGAGCCGGGCGAGCTCCAGCACCTTGGCGTGGGTGAGAGGCGAGGCGGCGGGGCTGAAGTGGATGACGTGGCCCGAACCCTGGCGTGGCACGGAGGTCAGGGTGTCGCGCAGCACTTCGGGCCGCAGCACCATGCCAGGGCCGCCGCCGAAGGGGGCATCGTCCACGTGGCCGAAGGCGTTGCCGGCGAAGAGCCGGTAACTGTGGGTGTGCAGGCCGTGGCCCAGCTCCCGGAAGGCGCGGCCGGTGATGCCCAGACGGGCCACCTCGAAGAACTCGGGGAAGAGGGTGAGGGCGTCGAACCTCATGGCAGCAGGGCGCGCAGGGCCGCGCGGGTGGCTTCGATCACCAGCTGCGCGGAGAGGGCGAAGTAGATGGTGGTCATCAGGCTGAAACCGGCCCCCAGCCAGGCGAGGAGGGGCCACTCCTCGAGCAGGCTCGCTCCCAGCAGAACAAGGCCGATGGCCGGAAGGATATTGGCGAAGGGCAGGAGCACCGGAAGGGCGGCCAGAAACGCGGTCCAGCTCACCAGGAAGCCCAGGGTGCGTCGCCCCGGCGTCTTGCGGGGAGCCGTCCGGGTCCCCAGCCAGGCGATTCGCGCCTCCACTTGGGCCAGCAGCTGCTTGACCCGTCCCCGCTGCATTTCGAAGCGCTGCAGGGGCTCGGGCAGCCAGAGGTGGGCGCGCCCCCACCACAGCTGCAAGCCCAGGGCCAGGGTGCCGAGACTGAGGAGGTTGGCCACCCCCGGGATGAAGGTCAGCAGCGCCAGGATCAGTAGGGCGAGCCCATAGGTCTGCTCACCGGCGTGATCGAGCAGCTCGCGCACCGAGACAGTCCCGTCCTCCTCCAGGAGCTGGTCCAGGAGGCGGAAAAGGGACAGTGGCGGGCCGGGCATCGATTCAGGATGCCTCAAACCGCCGCCGGTCAGCTCAGGAACCTCGCCTGGGCTGTCGCACCAGCTGGCCACAGGCACCGGCCACATCCTGGCCCCGGCTGCGGCGGACGCTGACGGGAACCTCCGCGTCCGACAGCAGGCGGCAGAGGGCGCTGATGCGGGCCTCCTCTGGGGGCTCGAAGCCGGAGCCCTCATGGGGGTTGAAGGGGATGAGGTTGACCTTGGCGGGAAAACGGCGGGCGAAGGCCACCAGCCGTCGGCCGTCCTCCATCCCATCGGTGACGCCCTTCAACAGCACGTACTCCAAGGTGACGCGCTCGCCCGACTGCAGGGGGAAGCGGCCCAGGGCCGCCGCCAGGGCCTCTAGGTTCCAGACGCGGTTCACGGGCATGATGGCCGAGCGGTGCGCGTCCGTGGTGCCGTTCAGGCTGAGGGCCAGCCGCGGACGGCGGGAGAAGGCACCCAGCCGGTCGATGCCGCTCACCAGGCCCGAGGTGGACACGGTGATGCGGCGGGGCGGGATGGCGAGACCTTCCGGATCGGTCAGCGTGGCGAAGGCGGCCATGAGGTGGTCGAAGTTGTGCAGCGGCTCGCCCATGCCCATGAAGACAAGATTCACGGGCCGGTCCTGCGGATGGCTGTGGTGGTTCAGCATGGCCACCACCTGGCCCACGATCTCGGCCGCGGTGAGGTTGCGGATGATGCCCATCTGGCCCGTGGCGCAGAAGGTGCACCCCATGGCGCAGCCCACCTGGCTGGAGAGGCACAGGGTGACCCGGTCTTCGTAGGGCATGTGTACGCCTTCGATCTGGCGGCCGTCCCGCATTTCGAAGACATGCTTGGTGGAACCATCCGCCGAGGGCTGGCTTTGCACGAGGACCGGCCAGGCCAGATCCACCTCGGCCTCCAGCCGCGTCCGGAGGGCCTTGGAGAGGTGGGTGAACTGCTCCCATCGCGTCCACCGCTGGCGCAGGAGGCCGGAGAAGACCTGCTTTCCCCGCCAGGCGGGCTCGCCCAGTCCGGCGAGCAGGGCACCCAGCTCGGCCCGGCCCAGCCCCGCAGCGTTGGGACGCGCAGCGGATCCGGTTTCCGGCGCCGGGGCGTCCCAGGGTGCGGACATGGTCAGTCCATCCGGATCTTGAAGGACTTCATCAGGTGCCGGTCATCCTCGGAAAAGGGCAGGGGGGTTTCCTCGTTCTCGAGATCAGAGGCTTCGCGGGGACCGATGCTCATGGGGGAGGCCTCCAGGATGAGCATCAGCCCATAGCCCTTGGCCTGGATCTGAAAGGCGAGTTCCCGGCAGTGGTCGTCCTCGGACAGGGCCTTCACCAGGGAATCGCCGAGTTCGCTCACCAGGTGATGCAGGTGGTCTGGCAAGTCCATGGCTCCTCCCTCCCACCAGGATAACAGTGGGGATCCAGCACCCCTCCGGTGAGCTCAGAGTCCCCGGAAGCGAGCCACGGCCTCTGCGGGCTTCCCACTCCAGAAGGGCCGGATGGCGGCGATCCCCGCCAGCCGGGGGTGTCGGAGCGAAGGTGCGTTCTCCGGGGTCACGCCGCCCAAGGCCAGCAGCCGGGGACCGGCCTCCGGCAGCCCATCGAGAAGACGATGCAGCCGTTCCGGACCCCAGGGGGCAGCCTTGCCGGGGCTGGTGAAGACGGGGGAGACCAACAGCTGGTCCGCGGCGCAGCGGGCGGCCCACTGCTCCTCATCGTGGAGCGGGCACGACAGGGTCACCAGGCCCGGGCCCACGGCGGGATGGGCCTCGGGGGCATGGAGACCGCAGCCCGCGGCCAGCGCCACATCCAGCCGTCCTCCCAGCCAGAGCTCCACGCCCGGGGCCGTCTGATGGCACCAGCGGGCCGCGGCGAGGAGCGCCCGTGCCGACAGACCCTGCTCGCGGATGAGGAAGGCATCCACACCGCTGGTGAGGACGTCGCGCCAGGCCTGGGGGTCGAAGCCGAGACCCGGCGTGATGGCGAGGAGGATCATCCGAACAGGCTTCCCAGGGCGACGGGGTCGAGCTTCGGGGCGGCCAGGACCGCCACATTCTCAGCCACATGGGAGGCCCGGCCCATGCCGCAGAGGGCCGTGGTGACACCGGGGCAGGAGCGGGTGAACTGCAGGGCGGCCTGGGCAGGGGTGCGCAGGCCCAGGGCTTCGGCGAAGCCCTCCGGCAGCTGCCGGAGGATCCGCGCCTGCATGATGGAGGCGGAGGTCTGTACGGACAGCCCGGCGGCCTGCGCCGCGGCCAGGGGAGTCATCTCGCTGCCATCCATGCGCTGGAGTCGGTGCCAGGTAGGCCTCGGGCATGGCGAGGTTGAGGGGCAGCTGGATCCAGCGGAAGTGGTGGTTCCCGCCCCCAGCCGATGTCGCCGCGCCCAGCAGCCGCGCCAGGCTCAGGTGCCCGTCCTGGCCCGGGGGAACCCGGAAGCCGTTCCAGGTAGCCACGCCATAGGCCCGGATCTTCCCGGCCGCCACGAAGCCTTCGCAAGCCTCGAAGGCGCGGGTGATCATGGCGTAGAACCCGTCGGGTCCCAGGTGGGCCAGCTGCTGCTCAGGGTTGTGCAGGTGGAACAGGTCTATCGTGTCGAGGCCCAGCGCAGCGCGGCTCACCTCCAGTTGGTGGGCCAGGTAGCGCGGCGTCAGGGCGTGGCAGCCGTCCACCAGATCCTCGGGGGCGAGGATGCCGGGGACCTCGAATACGCGATGGAACCAGGCGCGGGGGCCCTCGTCCGGATCGGTGGCCTCGGGCATGGGGACGTAGCCAGCCTTGGTGGATACGAAGAACCCCTCCCGGGGCAGGCCCTGGAACGCCACGCCCAGGGCCCGCTCCGACCGGCCGCCGCGGTAGTTCGCTGCCGTGTCGAAGACGTTGCCTCCTGCGGCGAAGAAGGCCCTCGCGGCCTCCGCATAAGCCGCGTCAGCGGCCTCCGTAGAAGGACCGAGGTAGGTGCCGAGGCCGAGGCTGCTCAGTTCCATGGGACCTCCGGGAACAATCGTTCTGGCCTGAATCGGGGTAGTGGCTGAAGGGCGGGCTTGGCCCGCCCTTCAGCGGGGGCCCGGGGGTGTCCGCGCAGCGGGGAACCCCCGGACGGCGTTATTCCCCCCGGACAGCATCAACTATCCAGCTCTTCCTTGACGCCGGCGCTGGTGCCCATCGTGACCAGCCGGTCGGCGGCGCGCCGGGCCCACTCCGAACCGGGGTAGCTCTCCACCAGCTTCTGGTAGTAGCTCTTGGCCTCGGCACGGTAGCCCTTGATCAGGGCTTCGCTGAAGACGCGGAAATCCTTCCCGTACTGCTCGATCTGCTCCTTGGTGAGGTCCTTCAGGTCCTCCTTCCCGAGCTTGGCGGCATAGTCCTTGTTGAACTGGGCGAAGTCCTCGTCCGCGAGGAGCCGCTGGCGCATGGCCTCGCCCAGGTAGAAGTAGGCCCGCTCCCGGTCCACGTAGTCGGGATAGGTCTCCAGCAGGCTCTTCAGGCGGCGCTCGGCACCCGGGTAGAAGTAGGTGTTCACGTAGAACACGCCGACGATCAGTTCGTGCTCGGCGATGCGGCGCCAGCACTGGAGGATCTTGGCGCGGGTCTCGCCGGCGTAGGGGCTGCCGGGGGACTCCGCCAGCAGCTGCTGGAAGCCGGCCAGGGCCTTGCGGGTCTCCGCCTGGTCGCGCTCGGCGCTTTCGATGGAGGAGAAGTGGCAGAGCGCCCGGTGGTACATGGCGTAATCCCGCAGCTCGTGCCGGGGGAAGTAGTTCAGGAAGCTGGCGTACTCGGACCTCGGCCTCGGGGTAGCTGGGGCTGGACTGGAAGAAGAAACTATCGCCCAGCATGAGCTTGGCCTTGGGGAACTCGGCGGAACCTGGCAGGTACTGCTCCAGGTGGCGCAGGGTGGTGCGGGCTTCGTTGAAGTTGCCGAGCTTCATCTGCTTGTCGGCGGTGGCCAGCAGCTCGGTGGCCGTGACGCCCTTGTCGACGACTTTCGGCTTCTTGCAGCCCAGGCCCAGGCCGACCAGGGCGGCGACCAGGGTGAGGACGATGGGGATGCGCTTCATGCGGACTCCGGAGACAGCACTTCAGACATGGCGGGACGGGCAGATGGGTTCCAGGCCCGGTGCAGGGATTCGAGCCAGGGCTCGACCAGGGCCTGAGCCTGGGCCCGGAGCCGGTCGTGGAAGACTTCGTGGTAGAAGCCGGGCAGCCGGTGCCGCTGCAGGAGCCCCGGGCGGACAGCCGACCAGAGGGTGTCCGAGGCATCCGGATCCACCACGGTGTCCGAGCCGGATTCCAGCAGGAGCATGGGGCGGTCCAGCTCGTGGCCCAGGGGCAGGATTTCGGCCCGGCCCTCGTCCAGGGCGGCGCCGAAGGCGGCCGTGGCCCAGCGGTGGCAGAGGGGGTCGGCCTCGTATCGCTGGACGAGGACGGGATCGGAGCAGACCCGGCTCTTGTCGCCGTGCAGCAGGATCGGGCGGTGGGGCATGAACCAGCGCAGCAGGCGCGCCAGGAGCACGAGCAGCCTGGAGTTGGATTTGACCGCCACGGCGGGGCTGGAGAGGATCAGGCCGTCCAGGGTGTCCGCATGCCAGAGCAGCGTGAGCAGGGCGATGAGCCCGCCGAAGCTGTGGCCGAGGACCACCTGCGGGCAGACGGGTAGGGGCGGCATGGGCACACCGTCCACCACGCGGGCCGTGGCGCCCATGCGCTCGGCATCGTGGCGGCGCTCCTGGCGGAGGAAGAGGGCGAGGTCGTCCACGAAGGCGCGGACGCCCACCGCGTCGCCCCGGATGCCCCCAGAGCGCCCGAAGCCCCGGAAATCCAGGCTGGACACGGACCAGCCGAGGCCGTGCAGCCAATGGGCCGTGTGCCGGTAACGCTCGCCGTGCTCGCCGTAGCCGTGGGCGATGATGACCCGCCCCTTGGGCTCCAAGTGCTCCCACCGGGCCCAGGCCAGGGGGATGCCTCCATGCCCGGCCAGGACCCCACGGATGGTGGGCTCCAGGTCGGCGGGGATCACGGGGATGAATCCAGACATCCCACCAGAATAGCGTGGGGACGGCCCGCAGCTTCTTGCCTTAAACTCAAAGGTTCCCCGGGATACGGGGCCGGAGAGGCGGACGATGGATTTCGAGACCCTGGTGCGGGCCAAGAATGAGCTGGAACCCCGCGTCCAGCAGCTGGTTGCCCACCTGGATCCCGAGCGCAAGGCCCTGGAACTGGAGCAGATCGAGGAGCGGACCGCGGCCCCCGGCTTCTGGGATGATCCGGAAGCCGCCAAGCCCCTGCTCCAGAAGCGGGGCACCATCACCAACGACATTGCCCTCGCCAAGCGCCTCTCCACTGGGCTCGAGGACCTGGAGACCGGCCTGGAACTGGCCCGGGAGGATCCGGGCATGCTGGCCGAAACTGGGGCCGTCGAAGCCGATCTCCGCAAGGCCATCGAGGATGCCGAGCTGCGCATGATGCTCAGTGGCGAGCTGGATAACAACCACGCCATCGTGGCCATCGCGCCCGGCGCCGGCGGCACCGAGAGCCAGGACTGGGCCGCCATGCTCCTGCGCATGTATCTGCGCTTCTGCGAGTCCAAGGGCTGGGCCACCGAGATGATCGACTACCAGGATGGGGAGGAGGCGGGCATCAAGGGCGCCACCTTCATCGTGGATGCCCCCTTCTCGTACGGCTACCTGCGGGCTGAGGCGGGGGTCCACCGCCTGGTCCGCATCAGCCCCTTCGATTCCGCCAAGCGCCGCCACACCAGCTTCGCCGCGGTGTATGTCAGCCCTGAGCTGGACGACACGATCAATGTGGACATCCCGGACAAGGATCTGAAGATCGATGTGTTCCGCGCCAGCGGCGCCGGCGGCCAGCACGTGAACCGAACCGAGTCCGCCGTGCGCTTCACCCACCTGCCCACGGGCATCGTGGTGAGCTGCCAGAACGAGCGCAGCCAGATCAAGAACAGGGCGACGGCGCTCAAAGTCCTGCAGGGCCGGTTGTACGAGTTGGAGCAGCGGAAGTTCCTGGACAAGGTGGCCGCCGCCAGCGGCGACAAGGCCGATGTCGCCTGGGGCAGCCAGATCCGGAGCTACGTGCTGCAGCCCTACCAGATGGTGAAGGACCACCGCACCGGCGCCGAGACCAGCCAGACCCAGAAGGTGCTGGACGGCGACATCGATGTCTTCATCCGCACCCAGCTCCTGGCGAAGTCCCTCAAGACTGAGGGCTAGCTATTCGCTTTTGGGCAGCAGCTCCTGGGCCTTCTGGATCTGCTCATCCTTGGGCAGGCGGAAGATCCAGCGCCCGGTGATGCGGTCCCAGAGGTCGAAGCAGCAAAGCCAGTTCAGCAGGCCGGCGACCATCACGTAGGTGGCACCGTATTCCTGGGTGAGGGTGCGCACGGGTTCGGTGCCCGCTCCGCCGAAGGCCGCGGCGAAGGCGCCGTAGAGGGGGCCGATGCCCAGGGTGCCCAGGGCGCCCAGGGTGGGCAGCCAGGAACCCTGCACGGGCACGAAGATGCCACCCTTCACGCCCGCCACGGCGCCGAACTGCATCTGGAGCGCGCCGAGCACGCAGAAGAGCACCCACACGCCGAAGAAGGCCTTGGCCCGGCCCTTCTCGCCGATCATCCAGTAGCCGCCCCCGGGCACCAGCCACTGCACGAGGAGGGGCTTCCAGGCGGCCTTGAGGGCCTTCTGGCGGCGGAGGGGCATGGGCAGCTTCAGGGCGGGCGTGGACTCGGACATGGCTTCAGGTTACCTCAGTCGCGGGCCCGGGTTCAGATCCGCCCCATGCTCTTGCCGGCGCAGCGCAGGTCGTGGCAGGCCCGGATCACGCGATCAGCCATGCTCTGCTCGGCCTTCTTCATGTAGGGGCGGGGATCGTAGGTCTTCTTGTTGCCCACTTCGCCGTCGACCTTCAGCACGCCGTCGTAGTTCTTGAACATGTGGTCGGCGATGGCGCGGGTGAAGGCGTACTGGGTATCCGTGTCGATGTTCATCTTGATGACGCCGTAGTCCAGCGTTTCGTGGATCTCGGCGAGGCTGGAGCCGGAGCCGCCGTGGAAGACCAGCAGGGAGCTGGCGCCGCCGCAAGCCTTGGCGATGGCTGCCTGGCCGTCCCGCAGGATGCTGGGTTTCAGCACGACGTTGCCCGGCTTGTAGACACCATGCACGTTGCCGAAGGTGGCGGCCAGCATGTAGCGGCCGAGGGGGGCCAGGGCGGAGTGCGTGGCCACCATGTCCTCGGGCGTGGTGTAGAGCTTGTCCTTGCCCAGGTGGCTGGTGTCGTGGCCATCCTCCTCGCCGCCCACCACGCCGATCTCCACCTCGAGGATGATCTCGCTGGCGGCACAGCGCTTCAGCAACTCCGCGGACTTGGCGATGTTCTCGGATAGGGACAGCTCGGAGCCGTCGAACATGTGCGCATTGAACAGGTTGGGACGACCGGCGGCCCGGCGGCGCTCGGTCTCTTCGATGAGGGGCAGCACGAAGCCTTCAAGATACTTCGGGGCGCAGTGGTCGGTGTGCAGGGCCACGTTCACGTCATAGTGCTGGGCCATGTAGTGGACGTAATCGGCCAGGGCGATGGCGCCCTTGGCCATGCTCTTCACACCCAGGCCGCTGATGAACTCGGCGCCGCCCGTGGAGACCTGGATGATGCCGTCGGCGCCGGCGGTCTTGAGGCCCAGCAGAACGGCATTGGCTGTTTCGGTCGAGGTCACATTGAAGGCGGGATAGGCGAACTTCTCCTGCTTGGCCTTCTCGAGCATCTTGGCGTATTGGGTGGGGTTGACGACGGGCATGGAAGCCTCCGGGTCTGTACCCTTCCAACCTACCAATGCGGGGGAGTCCTGCAAAAGGAACTTTCAGGGAAGTCCTGGATCCCGCCCAGGTCATCTCCGGAAAAACAAAGGGACCCATGCGGGTCCCTTTGAGCATCGACCAGGAACCGGAACTAGTCGGTGGCGAAAGGCAGCAGCGCGATGTTGCGCGCGCGCTTGATGGCCTCGACCAGCTCGCGCTGGTGGACGGCACAGACACCGCTGGTGCGGCGGGGCAGGACCTTGCCGCGCTCGGGGGTGAAGGCCTGGAGGGTCTTCACGTCCTTGTAGTCGATCATGAGGGACTTCTCGACGCAGAACTTGCAGAACTTGGCGCGTCGTCCCCCAAAAGCCTTCTTCTTCTTGGGCTTGCCCTTCTTTGCATCGGCGCGGCGCTTCATCCCATCACCTCTTCAGCGGAGCGTTCCTTGATGCCGGCCTGGGCCTTGCGCTTGGCTTCGCGCTCGATGCGCTGCTTGGTGCGGCCCGCGGCCTTCTCGGCCACGTCCATGCGCACGCTCAGGTACTTGATCACGGCGTCGTTGTTACGGAAGCGGCGCTCGAGCTCGGCGATCAGGTTCGGGCCGGCGTTCATTTCGAAGAGCGTGTAGTAGCCCTCGCTGAACTTCTGGACTTCGTAGGCCAGCTTCTTGCGGCCCCACTTGTCGGTCTTGAGCAGTTCGCCACCCTGCTCGGCAATGATCCCCTCGTACTGCTTGACGAGCTCATCGCTCTGCTCGTCCGTCAGCGTGGGGGAGGCGATGAAGATGGTCTCGTAGCGACGCATCTGTCCTCCTTGTGGATGTGAAGCCCCCTTATGGATTCCAGGGAGCAAGAGAGGTGCCGACTCCCATCGGCGAAGCCGATGGGGAACACGGTCCGGGGGACCGTGTGTCAGGCGGATACGCCCTCCAGCGGAGGACGCGAAGGGATAGTTTCGCGTGAAAGGCCTGGAATTTCAACGAAAAGTCTAGGACGGCACCCTATCCGCCTTGGACGGGGGCAGGATCACCTTCGAATAGTTGCTCGATGGGCATGTTGAAGAGCGCTGCGGCCTTGAATGCCAAGCCCAGACTCGGCTCATACCGGCCGCGTTCCAAGGCATTGATGGTCTGCCGCGAGACACCCAGACGCTCGGCCAAATCGGCCTGCGTCCAATTCCGCTCGCTGCGAAGCATGGCCAGCCTGTTCTTCATCGGTAGCCACGCCAGCGCCAGGCGATGCCGAGCCCGACGCACAGGATTGGGGTCAGCAGCAGCTCGGGCGGATCGAGGCTCCACGGTAGCGTCCCGGCCGCGAGGAGGTTGAGGGTGAGGGCCTGCAGGAGGAGGAAGGCCCCGGCTCCAATGGCGATACCTTCAAGGAGGAGGCGTTGCATGAGTTCGTCGAGCTCCTTCGTGACTTTCCGCTGAAATCGGATCAGCAGGAGGCCCAGGGGCAGAACGCTGGCAAGCGCCAGGCCCGCTCTCAGCCACGGACCAGGGGCGTGGACCGGTGCGAAAGCCCTCAGCCCCAGGTTCCCGAGAAGGGCGAGGGCCAGGCCCAGGATGGGGAGGGCGAGGATCCCGGCTACCAGGGGATGGTCTGCATCAGGTTGGGCGGATGGGCGACTCATGAGGACTCCTGGCCGTTTCAGAGTTCAAATGTAAAGTCAGCTTGTCATTTGTCAAGGATGCTTTACATTTTGGCCGAAGCCCTATGACCCCGCGCAGCGACTCCCAGGCCTGCCTGGCCATGGGTGCCCCTCCGGATCCGCTGGCCTCCAGCTTGGGCACCAGGGCTTCAGTACCACCTTCGGGGCTGAAGGGATCTGGGTGAGTTCAGGCCATTGGCCTTTTCCAGACATAGCGGAACATCAGCACACGGAGGGCCGCCGCCAGCGGAATCCCCAGGATGCCGCCGAGCAGACCGCCCAGCAGCGTGGTCCCCGCCATCACCGCGATGATGATGGCCAGGGGATGGAGCCGCATGCGGTCGCCCAGAATCTTCGGCTGGATGACGAAGCCTTCGAGGCCCTGCACGACGCCGAACACCACGAGCACCAGCAGCGGATGCAGGACATCGCCGAACTGCACGAAGGACAGCACCAGCGCGCTCGCCACGACGATGAATGCGCCGATGAAGGGGATCATCGTCAGGAACACCGCCACGAAACCGAGCAGGAACGCATAGTTCAGACCGATGGCGAGAAACCCCACCGTGTACAGCACCGCATCACACATCGCCACGAGGACCTGCCCGCGGAAGAACGCGATCAGCTGATCGTTCACTTCCCGGAGGGCGAAGGCCAGTTCATCCTTCAGCTTCGAGTCGCGCAACGGCAGGTAGGCCGTCCAGTTTTCCGTGATGCCACGCTTTTCCAGCAGGAAGTAGAACGCATAGACCGGAATCAGCGCGAGCCCGGCGAGGATGCCGAAGAGAAGAACCGCCTTGTCGACCTGTTTGCCCAGCCATTCCGTGACACCGGGCAACACGGAGGCGAATGTCCTGGAGGTCGGGCTGGAATCCTGCTGGTCAGCCTTCGTTGCATCGTTTGGCTCCGTCCCTCCCTCTGTGGGTTTGGGAAGGAGGAACGGCAGGAACTGCTTCACGAGCGTGGGCGGATTGTCCAGCTTGTCCTGCCCCCACACCTGGAGGCGCTGGGAGTATTCGGGAACCTTGCCCGCGAGCTGTTTGGTCTCCACCACCACGCGCGGGACAATGCTCGCCAGCACCGCCAGCAGCAGACCCGCCGCGAAGAAGAACACCAGAAAGATGGCGCGCGTGCGGGGTACGCCGCGACGCTCGATCCAATCCACGACAGGATCGAGCAGATAGGCCAGGACGCCGGCCACCGCGAGCGGCCACAGCACGGGTGCCAGCAGGCCAAGCACTTTGCCCAGACCCCACACCGCGCCGACGATGACACCCGCGATGGCGGCAACCGCCAGCAGCGTGAGCGCCAGCCGGATGACGGGAGGTTGATTGGATGGCTGGGCTGGCGCACTCATGATTCAGTTCCCAAGTTTCGTGAATTTGTAGGTTGCCGCCCGCACCACCCTCATCAAGATGGCGCGCAGCTCGCGCTTCTCCAGTTCGAGAACCCCTCGATGAACTGGCAAACAGTCACTGGTCCACTCCCGCTCATGCCGGTCACGGCATCCATCCTCACATGCCACAGTGCAATAAGAGACAGGAAGCGCGTTCAGACTTCCCCAGACCTCTCCTCGGGAATCACTGAGGGGTTCCAAAAAGTTGCCGGGTTCACCAAATTCGGAAGGGAATGGAGGTCCTCCGCACCACCCAGCAGCTCGAGGAAGCGGGCGAAGGGCTGGTCCAGGGCGTCGATGCGCTTCCACTCGGGGTCGGTCCAGTGGCCCAGCACCCAGTCGACAAGGGGGCGCTCGAAGGGGCCGATGCCCAGGCGCAAGCGCCCGATGTCCGAGGTCTCCAGGCACTGGAAGACGGAGCGCAGCCCGTTGTGGCCACCATCCGAGCCGTCGAGGCGGAATCGGCCCGTGCCCAGGGGCAGGTCCTTGTCGTCATAGAGCAGCACCAGGCGCCGGGGGTAGATCCCGGCTGCGGCGGCCTGGGCACAGGCCTCGCCTGACAGGTTCATGTAGGTGCTGGGGACCAGGGCTTGGAGCCGGTCCGTGAGCGGGTACAGCGTGCCCGAGGGGAACCGCTTCGAGGGGGACGGCGCCAGGTCCCTGTCCGCCAGCCAGCGCTGGAGGAGGAGACGCCCCAGGTTATGCCGGGTGTCCTGGTATTCGGGCCCGGGGTTCCCCAGGGGTACGAGGGTCCACATGGGAGCCTTTATACAACACGGGCGCCGTGAGGCGCCCGCGCAGGATTGGAGAATGGCAGGAACTACTTCTTGTCGTCCTTCTTGCCCTTCTTGACCACTTCGGGCTCGGCGGCGGCAGGAGCGGCCACCTCCTCCTCGGCAGACTTGCCGTGGACGGAGCAGACCACCTGGTGGGCATCGCCGGTGATGACGACGTTCGGGGCCAGGACCAGCTGCTCGAAGCGGACGCTGTCACCCACGTTGAGGTTGGTGATGTCGACATCGATGTGGGCGGGGATGAGGCTGGGCAGGCATTCGACCTCGATCTCGCGGTGGGCGAAGTCGAGCACGCCGCCCTGGCCCTTGACGCCGATGGCGGTGCCGAGCAGACGCACGGGCACCTTGACGCGGACCTTGAGGGTCATGTCCACGCGCATGAAGTCGACGTGCCGGAGACGGCCGGTGATGGGGTCGCGCTGCAGGTCCTTGATGATGACGTGGCGCTTGATGTCGGTGCCCTCACGCTGGAGGAACATCACGGAGTTCATGCCGGTGTCGCTGGCCAGCACGCGGGCCACGGCCTTGGGGCTGATGGCGATGGCGACGGGGGGCTCGGTGAGGCCATAGACCACGGCGGGGATCATGCCGCTCTGCTTCAGCTCGCGGATGGCCGCCTTGCCGAAGGTGTCGCGCTTGGGGACGATCAGGACTTCCTGGGACATTCGTTCCTCCTACCTGGCAGCCAGTCGCTGCCCTCTCGTTGGGATGGGTCCGGGCGGACCATTCAAGCCCTCCCGGTGGAAGGCCGAACCATCGAGTCTGCCCCAAAAACCCATGAAAACCAAGGAGGATCTTCCGTCCGGCCACTCCATCGGCTGTACCATCAGTCTGTTACACGCAGGCGCTAAGATCCCGACCCAGAGGTCCAGCCGTGTTCCACCCCATCCCCCGCCCTGAGGAACTGCTCAACCGCGAGCTGAGCTGGCTGGATTTCAACGCCCGGGTGATGGAGGAGGCCGAGGACTCCACCGTGCCTTTGCTGGAGCGGGTGAAGTTCCTCAGCATCGTGTCCAGCAACTGGGATGAATTCTTCATGGTCCGCGTGGCGGGGATCTGGCGCCAGATCGACGCCGGCATCACCCAGCCCGGGCCGGATGGCCTGACCCCCCGCCAGCTGCTCGAACGGGTCTCCTCCCGGATCCACAGCTATTCCGCCCGGCAGCACGAGCTCTTCCACGCCATCCTCGAGCCCCAGCTGGAGGCCGCGGGTATCCGCGTCCTCGACCCGGTGGATCTGAATGCGGACCAGGATGCCTTCGTCCTGGACTACTTCGAGCGCAGCCTCCTGCCCCTGATTACACCCCTGGCCGTGGACACGGGCCACCCCTTCCCCCGCCTGGGCAACCGGGCCCTGGTCCTGGTGGTGGAGCTGGAGCCGGACGAGGACCTGCTGGACGGCGACCTCCCCGCCTCCGAACTCTCCTTCATCCACGTGCCCACGGGCCTGGCCTCGCGCTTCCTCCGGGTGCCCTCGGCACCGGGCACCCACGCCTTCGTCATGCTCGAGGATGTGGTGCGGCACCACCTGTCGCGGCTCTTCCTCGGCTACACCGTGAAGAGCTGCCACGCCATCCGCGTGACCCGCGACTCGGATCTGCCGGTGGAGGAGGATCCCTCCGAAGACCTGCTGAAGACCGTGGAGGAGGGGCTCCGCGACCGCCGCCGCGGCGCGGTGGTGCGCCTCCAGTACGAGCATGGGCTGTCGGCCCACGTGCTGGACCTGCTCATCGAGGAGATGGAGCTAAGCCCCGAGGATCTCTACCCCTGCTCGGGCCTCACGGCCTTCTCGGACCTGATGCAGCTCTACGGGCAGCTGGACCTTCCTCACCTCAAGGACATGCCGCTGCCGCCCCTGCCCGTGCCCCAGCTGGACCAGGCCGGCAACATCTTCGACGCCATCTCCAGGAACGACATCCTGCTGAACCATCCCTACCAGAGCTTCGACGACAGCGTCGTGCGCTTCGTGCGGGAGGCGGCGGAGGATCCCAAGGTCCTTGCCATCAAGATGACGCTCTACCGAGTGACGGCCAACAGCCCCGTGGCGGCGGCACTGGAGCGCGCCGCGGAGCGGGGCAAGCAGGTGGCGGCCATCGTGGAGCTGCGGGCCCGCTTCGACGAGGCCGCCAACATCGCCTGGGCGCGGCGCCTGGAGAAGACGGGCATCCACGTGGTCTACGGCCTGCCCAACCACAAGATCCACTGCAAGGCCTGCCTCGTGGTGCGGCAGGAGGCGGGCGGCATCAAGCGCTACTGCCACCTGGGCACCGGCAACTACAACGAGCGCACCAGCCGGCTCTACTCGGACATCGGCCTGCTCACGGCTCGGCCCGAGTTCGGCGAGGACCTCTCGAACCTCTTCAACATGCTCACGGGCTACACCCGGCCGCCCCGGTTCCACCGGATCCTGCTGGCCCCCCAGCACCTGAAGAAGGCCCTGAAGGCGCGCATCCAGCGGGAGATTGGCCACGCGCAAGGCGGCCGGCCCGCCCGCATGGTCCTCAAGATGAACGCCCTGGTGGATCCCCAGCTCATCCAGATGCTCTACGAGGCCAGCCGCGAGGGCGTGAAGGTGGATCTCATCGTGCGTGGCACCTGCTGTCTGCGCCCAGGTGTGCCGGGGCTGTCCGAGAACATCCGGGCCCTGTCCATCCTGGACCGCTTCCTGGAACATGCGCGGATCTACCACTTCGCCAACGACGGCGACCCCGAAACCCTCCTGTCCAGCGCCGACCTCATGCCGCGCAACCTCGACCGCCGGGTGGAGCTGGCCTTCCCCCTGGTGGACCCGCTGCTCGCCGCCCAGGTCATGGAGATGGTGGAGCTGCAGCTGCACGACACATTGAAGGGGCGCGTCCTCGGGCCCAACGGAGAGGTGCGGCATCGCGGCCTCGACCCCCAGGATCCCCCGCTGCGAAGCCAGCTGCGCATCTACGAGCACACCCTCCTGGCCAGCGGCGTGGGGGCCCTTACTCAGAAGCTGGGGCCGCTGGATCCGGATATCTGAGCGGGGCCGGTACAAGCCGAGGGCGGGCCCGCAGGTCCGCCCTCGGCTTCAATGCAGTCCCTGGAGGTTCAGGGCATCTCGAGCACATCCACCTTCTTCAGGTCGCCCGCGGGTGTGTACTTGAGGCGATCCTCCGCCTTCCACTTGGTGAACTCGTCGGCGCCGAGGGTGGCGTCGACCAGGCTGATCTTCCCGTGACCCTTCCATACGCCCATCTTGATCTCAGTCTTGAAGTAATAGGTCTTTCCAGCCTCCACAGTGAAGGTGAATTCGTCCTTTTTCTCATCGGCATGCATCTTGTGCTCGCCGGGGGCGATTTTGACGATGAAGTACGTGCCGTTATTCAGGTCGCCGATCTCCGTGCCGTCCACGGAAATGGTGTGATGGAGGCCCGCGCCAACGAACCTCTTCTCTCGGTAGCAGATCAGGCGGGCGACCGCGGCGGTCTCGGCCGGCTTGGGAGCCTCCACAGGCTTGGCCTCGGCGGGGGGTGCAGCCACGGGCGCTGGGGTGGCCTCGGGTGCCTGGGCCGGCTTCTCGCCCGTTGGCACTGGGGCGGGAGCCGGGGCAGGAGCGGGTGTGGGCGCGGGAGCAGGTGCCGGCGCTGGCGCGGGCTCCGGGGGCGGCGTGGGCTTGGGCTCCTGGGCAAAGCAGGCACCGGCCAGGAGCAGTCCGGCGAGGTGCGTGCGCAGGGAACGGGATGAGAACAGGGAGGACATGGTGTCGACCTTTCCGACAAGGGGCGCCAATTGGCGCCGGGGAGTCATGGGAAACCTTATTGCAGAGTCACGGGTCAGCTGCACGAGAGTCTCCGCATTCTGCCATCAGCCCGGGGGTGAAACCACCGCAAGAAGGAGCGCCAGCAGAGCGCCCTGCAGGGCAAAGGGTCAGACCTCTGTAGCCGTGCTCCATACGAGGATTCGGTGGCCGTCCAGGCGAGGCGGGCCTCCGGGCTTTGGCTGTTCAGACTTCCATCCGGGCCGTGTCAAACTGGGGGGCTGGAGACACGCATGACGAAAATCAGCCGCGCTGCCCTTTTTGAAGCCCTCAACGCCTACGTGGTTCCCGGGACGAACGCGACCCTCACCACGCTGAAGGCCGTGAAGGGCATTGATGTCACCGAGGGCAGGGTCACGGTGCTGCTGCAGCTCCTGGAGGCCTACCAGGATCGGGTGCAGGTCATCAAGGATGCCCTCGAGGCGCTGATCCGGCAGCAGCCCGGCGTGACCTCGGCCGAGATCGAGATCGGCTGGGAGAAGACGGCCCAGGTGGAGTTCAAGAACCTCATCCCCGGCATCAAGCGCTGTGTGGTGGTGGGCTCGGGCAAGGGCGGCGTGGGCAAGAGCACCGTCACGGTGAACCTGGCCGTGGCCATGGCCCAGCAGGGCCTCAAGGTGGGCCTGCTGGATTCCGACATCTACGGCCCCTCCATCCCCATGATGCTGGGCCTGAAGGATTCGCCACTCGGCACGCCGGATGGCCAGATCCTGCCCCTCGAGAAGTTCGGCATCAAGGTCATGTCCATGGGCGTGCTCATCGAGGAGGACCGCCCCGTCATCTGGCGTGGCGCCATGCTCAACAAGGCCCTCCAGCAGTTCCTCAAGGACGTGGCCTGGGGCGAGCTGGATGTGCTGCTCATCGACCTGCCGCCGGGCACCGGCGATGTGCAGCTCACGCTCATCCAGAACGCCCAGGTGGACGGCGCCGTCATCGTCAGCACCCCCCAGGACGTGGCCTTCCTCGATGCCAAGAAGGCCATCGGCATGTTCGGCACCGTGAAGGTGCCCATCCTCGGCATCATCGAGAACATGAGCAGCTTCCTCTGCCCGGGCTGCGGCAAGGAGACCCAGATCTTCGGCCACGGCGGCGTCAAGGCCGCGGCCCAGCGCATGGACCTGCCCTTCCTGGGCGAGGTGCCCATCGACCTGTCCATCCGCGAGGGTGGCGACTCGGGTCAGCCCCTCGTGGCGGCCCACCCGGACAGCCCCCAGACCAAGGTCTTCCAGGGCATGGCCACTTCGCTCAAGGCTGCCCTGAAGCTCTGAGCCTCAGTATCCAGGAGGTTTGGGACCATTCGGAGGCTACACTCAGGTATGCCCAAGCCGCAGATCCCCGAGACCCTGGCGCCGGATCTCCTAGAGCGACTGCGCGCGCGCTTCCATCCCTGGCCGCTCATCAGTGGCTGGGGCCTGGTCATCGAGTCGGTGGAACCTGGCCGGGCGGTGATGGTTCTGACGCCCACCAAGGCCGTGATCAACGGCGCCCGCGGCACGGTGAACGGCGGCGTGCTGGCCACGGTGGCCGACATGGTCAGCGCCCTGGCGTTGAGCACCGCCTTCGATGGCGCCATGCCCTTTGCCACGTCGGACCTGCACGTGCGCTACCTGGAGCCCGCCAAGGGCGAGGTGCGGGCAGAGGGCAACGTCATCCGCTTCTCGGGCCGGGGGGCCATCCTTGAGTGTCGCCTCACCTGCGGCGACCACCTGGTGACCATGGCCACGGCGAACTTCGCCATCCGGCAGGGGATTGGCTGAGATGCGCCTCCACTCACCCTTCCCCCAGGTTCCGGACCAGGACGCGGACGCGCCGCTCAAGCGGCTCCGCTATGCCATGGCCCTGCTCGCCGCCGTCATCGTGGCAGGCGCCGTCGGCTATCACCTGCTGTCCCACCTGAACGCCCTCGACAGCTTCTACATGGCCATCACCACCCTGTTCACCGTGGGCTTCCGGGAGCTGGGCGAGGTGAACGCCCGCACGAAAATCTTCACGATCTTCTACCTCATCGTGGGCTTGGGCGTGGCCACCTATGCCATCTCCAACCTCACGGCCCTGCTCCTCGAGGGTGACCTCCGGGGCTATCTCATGGAGCGCCGCATGCAGAAGCGCCTGGACGACCTCAAGGACCACGTCATCGTCTGCGGTTTCGGGAAGATGGGCTTCCAGGCCGCGTGGGAGCTGAAGAAGGCCGGCGTGCCCTTTGTCATCATCGAGCAGGACGACTCCAAGGGCCGCAGCCCCCGCTTCGCCGGCGAGCTCATCCTCTACGGCAACGCCATGGACGACCTGATGCTCGAGCGGGCTGGCATCCGGCAGGCCCGCGGCCTCATCACCGCCCTGACCACGGATGCCGACAACGTGCTGGTGACCCTCACGGTGAAGCAGCTCCGCCCAGACCTGCCGGTGGTGGCGCGCAGCGCGAAGCTGGGTACCGAGCGGCAGCTGAAGGCCGCGGGTGCCGATCACATCGTGAGCCCCTACGAGATCGGTGGGCGGCGCATGGCGGGCCTGCTGCTCAAGCCCGAGATGATGAAGTTCTTCGACATCGTGTTGCAGCAGGAACAGCTGGAGCTCGGCCTGGAGCGGATCACGATCTCGGCCGGAAGCCCCCTGGTGGGCCAGACCCTGCGGGAGGCCCGGCTGCGCCATGCCACGGGCTCCCTGCTGGTTGGGCTCGTCCATCCTGGGGCGGGCCTTCGCTTCAATCCTTCTGGGGATGAGCGCTTCCAGGCGGGGGATGAGCTCCTGATCATGGGGCCCGCGGAAGCGCTGGCCAATCTCACCCGGCTCGCCCGGGCCGAGATGACCCGGCAGTAGGCGGCACCGGGATTCGGGACAGATTCATCGAGGGCTTGATGCTCCGGCGCCGGGCCGGGCCGGCCGCGCCACCACGCCGTGGGGCAGGCGGCCCTCCATGTTCAGCAGCTCCCAGGCCGTGACCGCCATGGCCTGGGCCCCCTGGACCAGCTGGTCGGCCTGCACGTGGTCCGGGAAGTCCATCTGGCTGTGGTGGGTGCCTTCGAAGTAGTCCACCACTTCCTGGATGGCCGCGAAGGCCGGAACCCCGGCGCGATCGAAGGGGGCGTGGTCCGTGCCGTTCATGACCGTGAGGGGCAGCTCCCGGACTCCCAGGTCGTTCAGCGGGGCGATGGCCTGGGCCATGAGGCCACGGCAGTTCTCTCGGGCCTGCAGGTCGAAGCCCCTCACCATGCCCGTGCCCATGTCGTGGACCAGCACGGCCTGGATGGCGTCCAGCTCGGCCTTGTGGGCCTCCACATAGGCCCGGGAGCCCAGCAGGCCCTCCTCCTCACCGCTCCAGAGGACCACGCGCAGGGTGCGCTTTGGCTTCAGACCCGTGGCCTGCAAGGCGCGGAGCACTTCGAGGCAGACCGAGGCGCCGGTGGCGTTGTCGGTGGCGCCAGTGCCGAGATCCCAGCTGTCCAGGTGGCCGCCGATGATGACCACTTCGTTGGGCTTCTCGGTGCCGCGGACCTCGCCCACCACATTGTGGGCCTGCACGGGCTTGGCCGAGAAGCTGCCGCCGAGGCTGAGTTCGAGCCGCACGGGCTCCTTCCCCGCCACCTGGCGCAGCAGCATCCTGTAGGGCTCCTGGGGCACATAGGCTGAGGGCAGGGCTGGCTTCCCGGGCTCCCGGCCCGGGCCGCTGGTGGTGAAGCCCAGGCCGTTCCTGCGCGGCGACATCTGCAGCAACGCCGCTGCGCCCTCGTCGATGAGGAACTGGGTCATGGCCGCCTGCTGGGCCTGGAAGGCGGCCATGTCACCGCGGTCGCGGCGGGGCAGGGGTGGCCGTTTGTCGCCGGGGTTGGAGCGCAGGAGGATCCGGCCCCGGAGCCGGCCCTTGAAGGCCTGCAGCTCCTCGAGGTTGCGCGCGTCCACCAGCATCACCTCGCCCTGGATGGGGCCCCGGGTAGCCGGGGACCAGGCCAGCTGGTCCACCCGGAAGCGCAGGCCGTTGTGGCTGAGGAGCCGGGCGCTGTCCACGCCCCGGGTCCAGGCCAGGCCGAAGTCGTAGGCCTCCTCGTGCACGTTCTCCGCGCCCAGCTTCTTCATCTCAGCCATGGCCCAGGCCTGGGCCCGGCGCAGCTGCTCCGAGCCGGTGAGCCGGGGGCCGACCTGGTCCGCGAGGTATTCCACCCGGGCCACCACCTCGGAGCGTTCCTTGATCTCCTTCAGCAGCTTGCCGGCGGGCGTATCGGGGTAGCTGGCCAGCACCGGGACCGGAGACGGCGGGGGGGCAGCGCTCCGGGCGGGGTTCTGGGCCTGCAGGGCCGTGGCGAGGGCCAGCAACAGAAAGGCGGGGGTGGACCGCGGCATGATGGCTCCTGGAGGGGTGGCACCAGGTAACCTCATCTATTGAGGCATGACAAGGGGAAGTGTTCCGAGGTAAGCTGGTGATGTTTCGGAAAAACGAGAAATGACGACTGACACCCTCCGTCCCCTCGTGGACACCCTCAAGGCCCTGGCCCACCCCGTGCGCCTGCGCATCCTCGCCCTCCTGCAGGGCGGTGAGCTCTGCGTCTGCGAGGTGGCCGAGGTGCTGGGGCTGGCCCCGTCCACCGTGTCCGAGCACCTGACGGCCCTGCGCCGGACGGGCCTGGTGCGGGAGCGGAAGGTGGGCCGCTGGGTTCATGTCGCTCTTGCGGAGGAAGCCGCCACCCGGCCGATGGTCGAGGCCCTCTGGCCCCTCATGGCCGCCGCCGAAGCCGACCTGGCCAGGGACCTGGCCCAGGCGCGGGCCCTGCGCTGCGTCGCGTGTGATCCCAACCGCTGTCCCGAACCCTTGTCCAACCCCGTCTGATCCCACTTACCAACCACCCAGGAGCTTCCATGACCACCCAGACCGATCCTCAGACTGAAACCGGCCTCAGCGAGATCACCCTCAACCTCATCGCCCTGGGCGCGGCCATCGGCGCCAACGCCGAGCGCGCCTTCCGCGCCCACCAGACCCGCCTGGAAGCCCTGGGCGTCTCCAAAGAGGCCATGATCGAGGCCGTGAACATGGCCCTGCGGGTGAAGGGTGATCCCCACTCGATCATGATGGCCCTGGCCGAGTCCACCCTGACCGATGGCGGCGGCTGCTGCGGAGGGTCCTGCGCCTGCGAGGAGAAGGGCGAGGAGAAGGGGGCCTGCGGCGACGACTGCGACTGCAAGTAGGCCGTTCCCATGTCCACGGGCCGGCTGTCCTTCCTCGATCGCTACCTGACGCTGTGGATCTTCCTGGCGATGGCCGTGGGCATCCTGCTGGGCCGGTTCGCGCCGGGCTTCAACACGGCCCTCAACGCCTGGAATGTGGGCACCACCAGCGTGCCGCTGGCCATCGGTCTCATCGTGATGATGTATCCGCCCCTGGCCAAGGTGCGCTACGAGGATCTGCACCTGGTCTTCGAAAATCGGAGGGTCCTCGTCCTCTCCCTGGTGCAGAACTGGATCATCGGCCCCCTGCTCATGGCTGGCCTGGCGATCCTGTTCCTCCGAGACCGCCCGGAGCTGATGACCGGCCTGCTGCTCATCGGCCTGGCCCGCTGCATCGCCATGGTCATCGTGTGGAATGACCTGGCCAAGGGCGACACCGAGTACTGCGCCGGGCTCGTGGCCTTCAACTCCATCTTCCAGGTGCTCTTCTTCAGCGTGTACGCCTGGCTCTTCATCACCCTGCTGCCTACGAAGCTGGGCCTGCAGGGCGCGCGGGTGGACATCACCATCGGGCAGATCGCCACCAGCGTGTTCATCTACCTGGGCATTCCATTCATCGCTGGGTTCCTCACCCGGAAGGTGCTGGGCGGGCTCAAGGGCCTCGACTGGTACCACCGGGTTTTCGTACCAAAGATCAGCCCCATCACGCTCATCGCGCTGCTCTTCACGATCATCGCCATGTTCAGCCTCCAGGGCCGTCAGATCATCGCCCATCCCATGGACGTGCTGCGGGTGGCGCTGCCGCTGCTGATCTACTTCGTGGTGATGTTCCTGGCCAGCTTCTGGCTCTCCAAGAAGGCCGGGGCCAACTACCCCCAAAGCGCGACCCTGAGCTTCACGGCCGCCAGCAACAACTTCGAGCTGGCCATCGCCGTGGCAGTGGCCACCTTCGGCCTGGGCCACGGCGCCGCTTTCGCGGCCGTCATCGGACCCCTGGTGGAGGTCCCGGCGCTCATCGGACTGGTGAATGTCTCCCTGTGGCTGAAGACGCGCTGGTTCCCCGAAGAACGACGGGACGTGGCGGGTGTCCAGTGCTGTCCGGCCGCGGAGCCGGGCAAGGAGTAGGCCATGGACGCCTTTGAGGGGACGGGAATGGTCATCCAGGGGCTGCGCTTCCTGAGCCCCAGGGAGGCGCTACGGGTGCTGGGAAAGGGGACCGTGCTCCTGGACCTGCGCTCGGACGAGCTCATGGAGATGAAGGCGTTCGAGGTCCCCGCCACGATCCATGTGCCCCATCGGGACCTGGCATCGCACCTCGCCAGCCTGCCGCAGGACCGTCCGCTGCTGCTGGCGGACAGTTCCGGCGTCTTCACCAAGGCGGCCGCCCAAGTCCTCCTGGAGCATGGCTTCGAGCAGGTGGCCTGCCTGAACGGGGGCATGCTGGCCTGGGACCAGGAGGGTCTGCCGGTGCTCACGGATCCAGAAGCCATCCTGCACGGAGAGTGCGCCTGCGTCATGAGATCCCGCAAGGTGAGGCCATGATCCGCCCCGTGCGGCCGGCCGATGCCCAGGCCCTGGCCGACATCTACAACCCCTACATCCGGGACACCACCGTCACCTTCGAGGAGGAGCCGGTTACGGCAGAGGAGATGGCCTTGCGCATCGAGACGGTGACCGCGGCCTACCCGTGGCTCATCTGGGAGGAGGAGGATCGCGTGCTGGGCTACGCCTACAGCTCGGTGTGGCGGGCCCGGGCCGCCTACCGCCACGCGACGGAGACGGCCATCTACTTCGCGACGGATCAGTGCGGGAAGGGGCGCGGAGCGCTGCTCTACCGGGCCCTCCTCGACGAGCTGCGCCGACGTGGCTTCCACCTGGTGCTGGGCGGTTTGGCCCTGCCCAACGAGGCCAGCGTCCGGCTGCACGAGAAGCTGGGCTTCCGGAAGGCCGGGCACATGCGCGAGGCCGGTCGGAAGTTCGACCGCTGGATCGACGTGGGGTTCTGGGAACTGCTGCTCTGAAAGGAACGTCGTGACCTCCATCCTGTTTCTCTGCGTGGCCAACAGCGCCCGGTCCCAGCTGGGCGAGGGGCTGGCCCGCCGCCTGTTCCCTGGGTTCCGCATCCAGAGCGCGGGCAGCCGGCCCAGCCGCGTGAACCCGCATGCCATTGCCGCGCTCGCCGAGGTGGGCATCGACGCCTCGGCCCACAGCTCCAAATCCGTGGCCGACATCGATCCCGCCACCGTGGACCTGGTCATCACCCTCTGCGCCGAGGAGGTCTGCCCCGCCTTTCTGGGCCGGGCGGAGCGCCTGCACTGGCCCATCCCCGATCCTGCCAGCGACGATCCGGAGCTCACGCCGGAGGATCTGCGCGTCCGCTTCCGGGCCGCCCGGGACGAGATCGCCCGGCGTCTGGAGGCTCTGGGCCGCGATCGGGGCTGGAATTCATGAATTTCCACAAAAATCGAAATTAGGCCTTGCGTGCTATTTCGATATTCTTAGAATTAAACCAGGAGACAGCCATGACCGGGCAGGTGGAGCAGGCGGCAGAGCGACTGAAGGCCCTCGGGCATCCGGTCCGCCTGTCCATCCTGCGCCGCGTGGTGCAGGGCCCTGAGGCGGGGACGCCCGCCGGGGAGCTGCAATCTCGTTTGGACATCCCGGCCTCCACCCTCAGCCACCACTTGGCCACCCTCGCCGAGGCGGGCCTGGTCCTGGTGGCTCGGGAAGGCACGACCCTGCGCTACCGCGCCGACTACGGCGTGCTGCGCGCCCTCACCGAGTACCTCTGGCAGGACTGCTGCTCCGGCGGCGCCGCGTCAGACCCAAAACCTTCACCCTGCTGCGGCGGGGACTGACCTTCCACCTTCCTGGGAGCTGGATGCCATCGCGTCCCGGGAACTCCGTACTTGCGAAAGGACCTGCCATGGATTCCCAGACCATCAAGACCGCCGTCCGCGAACGTTACGCCGGCTTCGTCACCAACAATCAGAGTTGCTGTGGCCCGGCCACCTCCTGCGGATGTGCCTCCGAAGGTGATCCGGGTGCGGCGAGCCTGGGCCTGGGCTACGGCGAGCAGGACCTCGCCGCGGTGCCCGAGGGCGCCAACCTGGGCCTTGGCTGCGGCAACCCCGTGGCGATGGCCTCCCTGAAGCTCGGCGAGACGGTGCTGGACTTGGGTTCTGGCGCGGGCTTCGATGCCTTCCTGGCCTCCAAGCGCGTGGGGCCCACCGGCCGCGTCATCGGCGTGGACATGACGCCCCAGATGATCGAGCGCGCCACCACCCTGGCCGCCACCCACGGCTACTCGAACGTCGAGTTCCGCCTGGGCGAGATCGAGGCCCTGCCCCTGGCCGATGCCAGCGTGGATGTCGTCATCTCGAACTGCGTCGTGAACCTCAGCACCGACAAAGGCCGCACCTTCCGGGAGGCCTTCCGAGTGCTGAAGCCCGGCGGCCGGCTCATGGTCTCGGACCTAGTGCTGGAGCGGCCCCTGCCGGAAGCCATCCGCCAGGATCTGGACGCCTACGGTGCCTGCGTGGCCGGAGCACTGCTGAAGGCGGACTACCTCAAGGCCGTCGAGGCGGCGGGCTTCAGCGGCCTGGCCGTGGCTGGCGAGCGACACTACGGCCTGGACATGTTCTCGCCCGAGCTGCTGGAAGCGGCCCGCCAGCGGTATCCGGAGCTGGGGCCTGAAGAGCTGGAAGGCGCGGCAGGCGCGGTGCTGAGCATACAGGTCGAAGCCACCAAGGGCCCCCGGGCCTGCGGCTGTGCGCCCACCTGCTGTGGAGGCTGAGGGCATGGACGTGGAATCGAAATCTTGCGCGTGCGCCGCGCCGACACCGGTTCAGGGCGATGGCTTCTGGAAGTCGGGAGGGTGGTTGCTGATCGCCCTCCCGACATGGTTCGCCCTCTACTTCAGTCTGAAGCCCCTGGCGGACTGGCTGGCCTTCCGTGTGCTCGGGCTGCAAGCGGGCAGCCGCCTGGGGGAGGCCGTGGCCTTCTTCGTCTATGACGGGCCGAAGGTGCTACTGCTGCTCGGGCTCGTGGTGCTGGGCGTGAGCTTCGTGCAGACGTTCATCAGCCCCGAGCGAACCCGCGATCTGCTGGCTACGCGTACCGGCGCCTGGAGCAACCTGCTGGCGTCGCTGCTGGGAATTGCCACGCCCTTCTGCTCCTGTTCGGCGGTGCCGCTCTTCATCGGCTTCGTGCGCGTGGGCGTGCCTCTGGGCGCGACCTTCAGCTTCCTGGTCTCGGCGCCCATGGTGAACGAGGTGGCGCTCTTCATGCTGCTGAGCCTGTTCGGTTGGCGCATCGCCTTGCTCTATGCGGTGACAGGCGTGGCCATCGCGTTCTTCTCAGGCTGGGTCATCGGCAAGCTCCGCATGGAGAGGCACCTGGAGCCCTGGGTGATGGAGATCCCCTATGAGGCTGCGGAGGCGGATGGGCGGTCCATGGGCTTCCCTGGGCGTCTGGGGCTGGCGGTGCAGGCCACTCGGGACATCTTCGCAAAGGTCTGGCTCTACGTGCTGGCCGGCATCGCCGTGGGCGCCTTCCTCCATGGCTATGTCCCTGCGGAACTGCTGGCGCGCTTCATGGGCAAGTCGGCGTGGTGGAGCGTGCCGCTGGCGGTGCTGATCGGGGTGCCCCTGTATGCGAACGCCGCGGGCATCATCCCCATCGTCCAGGTGCTGCTGGCCAAGGGCGCGGCCCTGGGCACGGCGCTGGCCTTCATGATGGCGGTGACCGGACTGTCCCTTCCTGAGACCGTGATCCTCCGCAAGGTGCTCCGGCCCACCCTGCTGACCACCTTCCTCGGCGTCGTCGCCGTTGGGATCATCCTGGTGGGATTCCTGTTCAACGTGCTGATGTAGGAGTGCTCATGCGAATCGAAATCCTGGGGACAGGCTGCGCCAAGTGCAAGCTCCTGGCGGAACGGGCGGAGGAGGCGGCGCGGGGAATCGGCGCGGACTACACGCTGGTGAAGGTCACGGAATACCCGGACATCGTGGCCCGGGGTGTGATGACCACGCCGGGCCTGGTGGTGGATGGCGTCGTGAAGAGCCAGGGCCATGTGCCAACCGTGGCGGCCATCCAGGAGCTGCTGCGGTAGGATGGCCTCCTGTCTCCGGAGACTTCCATGCGCATCGGCATCCTGGGCTATGGCCGCTTCGGGAGGGCGCTGGGCTCGCTCCTCCGCGAAGCCGGCCATGCCTATCGGGCCTGGGATCCCATCGCCGAGGTCCCCGCAGAACACCGCTCTGCCGGCTTCCATGACCTGGTGGCTGGCCAGGATGTTCTGGTGCTGGCGGTGCCCATCCCGGCACTGGGCGGCCTCCTCGGGACCTTGCGCCCCCACCTGAGGGCCGACCACCTGGTCTTCGACGTGGGCAGCGTGAAGGTGGGCCCCTGTGCCCTCCTGGAGGAACACCTGGGCGCCGCCATTCCCCATTCGGGGACCCATCCCCTGTTCGGACCGGTGAGCCTCGCCCGCGCCGAGCGCCCCCTGCGGGTGGTGGTCTGCGGCTCCCCGCGCCACCCGGCTTCGGCGGAACGGATCGAGCGGCTCTTCCACAGCCTCGGCTGCGAGGTGCTGCGCCAGAGCCCCGAGGACCACGACCGGGTGATGGCCACCACGCACGCGCTGACCTTCTTCATTGCCAAAGGCCTGCTGGCGGTGGGGGCAGGGGCCGAGTTGCCCTTCACGCCGCCCTCCTTCCACGCCATCGCGCGAACGCTCGAATCCGTTCGGGAAGACGCAGGCCACCTCTTCGCCGCTCTGCAGAACGAGAACCCCTTCGCGTCCGGCGCCCGGGAGGGCCTGCTGGAGGCCCTCGCCGCCATCCACCAGAGCCTGGCCGAGGCGGCTGAGTCGGGCGGGGGCGAGCAGCTCGCCATCCCAGATCTGGGCATCAGGTCACCGGCTCTGCAGGAAGCCCGCGATCACATCGATGCGCTGGACCAGGAGCTGGTGGCCCTGCTGGCGCGACGCACGGGACTGGTGCTCCGCGCGGGCCGCGCCAAGGCGGAACTGAATCTGCCCATCCACGATCCGGAGCGCGAGGCCGCTCAGCTTCAGGCCCGTCGGACCTGGGCCGAGACCTCAGGCCTTGATCCACAGGGGGTGGAGGAGGTGTTCCGCGCGGTGCTGCGGGCCTCGAGGTCGGCCCAGGGGCTCAAGGGCTGAACTAAAAGGGCAGGTCGAGGGCCTTGCAGAGGAAGGCCACCAGCGGGGCAGCGTCCCGGCAGGCCTGGGCGAGGTGCTCGGGGAAGTTCGGGGCGAGCACCTGGGCGTCGGTGAAGGCCGTGGCCGCGTAGAAGTCCTTGAACTTGAGGTCCTCGGCGCAGGGGTGGTCCGGGTCGAAGCCCTGGGGCACCCGCTTGAGGGCCTCGCCCTCGATCTCGATTCCCGAGGAGCGGAGCTTCTTCCAGGCTGCGGACCGGGCGACGATGCCCTGGCGGACCTTGCAGAGCGCCTCGGACTCCGGGTGCCAGAGGCCGCCGCCGGCGAAGCAGCCGCCGGGGTCTAGGTGGAGGTAGAACCCGGGCCCGTGGACGCCCCCGGCCGCCTCGGAGCGGTGCCGGAAGTTGATGCCGAGGTGGGTCTTGTAGGGCGTCTTGTCCTTGCTGAACCGCGTATCGCGGTAGATGCGGAAGAGGGAGCCGCCCACGGGGCGTGGGTCGGCTTCGAAGTGCCGGCTGACCGTGGCCAGGGGACCGCCGAACCCGGCGATGAGCCGCAGGACGGGGTCGCGGGCCTCGGCTTCGTAGCGGGCCTTGTGCTCCTGGAACCAGGCCCGCTCGTTGTTCGCCTTCAGGTCCTTCAGGAACCGGAAGAGCTCCGGCCCCAGGGGGTTCTCTTGCCCGGAGGGTGCTGCCTTCGCCACCTTGGCCTCCTCGATGCGTGGCTCCAGGGTAGGATCGCGGGGCATCTGGCGTCACGCCAACTTCATGTGCGCCATCAGGAGAAAAAGGCGGGCCCCCGTTTGGGGGCCCAACCACGAGCACGAATAGAACGGCGTGATGCCGCCCGCGCCCTCCTACTTGCCGAAACGCTTGGAGACCTCGCTCCACTTGATGTTCTCGACGAACGTCTCGAGGTACTTGGCGCGGGCAATTCCATAGTCGACCATGAACGCGTGCTCCCAGCTATCCAGCACCACGAGCAGGTCCTGCTCGATGGGCAGGCCCAGGTGGTGCTCGGCGACGAAGTAGGTGTGCAGCTTGCCGTCGCGGCGGTTGCGGGTGAGCAGGGCCCAGCCGGGGCCGCCCATGGCCGTGGCCTTCAGGTCGGCGATGACCTTGTCCTGGCCGCCGGCGGCATCCAGGGCGGCCTTCAGGCCAGCGCTGACGTCGCTGTCGGCGCCCAGGTTCTCGAAGTAGAGCTCGTGCAGGAAGGAGCCGTTGAAGGCCACGGCCTCGCGGCGCTTCAGCTCGCTGAAGTCGTTGAAGGAGTAGTTGGGCTTGGTGTTGTCGGCCGTCGCCAACTTCTCCTCGATCTCGTTCAGCTTGGTGACGTAGCCCTTGTACAGCGTGAAGTGCTGGTCGAGCTGGGCGTCGCTGAGCCCCTTCAGGGCGCCGCCCTTCAAGTGATCGTAGGACTTGGCGGTGTAGGCCATGGTCATCTCCTCAGGTGCGCGGGGCGCGAACAGGTAGTTTACCAAAAAAGTCGGAAATCTGAAAAAACAGGCTGAGCTCGGCGGTCCGAGGATGAATGGCTCAGTCTTCCAGCAGGCTGCGAAGCATCCAGGCGTTCTTCTCATGGATCTGCATGCGCTGGGTCAGCAGGTCGGCCGTGGGCTCGTCGCCCACCTTGTCCACGATGGGGAAGATGGAGCGGGCGGTGCGGACCACGGCCTCCTGCCCCTCGACCAGTTCCTTGATCATGGCCGTGGCCTTGGGCACGCCCGTGGGCTCGGGGATGCTGGAGAGCCTCGCGAACTCCGCATAGGTGCCGGGGGCCGGGTGGTCCAGGGCGCGGATGCGCTCAGCCACCAGGTCCACGGCCAGGGCCAGCTCGGTGTACTGGGTCTCGAAGAGCAGGTGCAGGGTCTGGAACATGGGGCCCTTCACGTTCCAGTGGAAGTTGTGGGTCTTGAGGTAGAGCGTGTAGCTGTCAGCCAGCAGCCGGGAGAGGCCGTCGGCGATGGCTTTGCGGTCCTCGGTGGGAATGCCGATGTTGATGCTCATGGAGGCTCCTCAGGAAGGCCAGGCATCCCAGGTCGGCGGGGCAGACCAACGACCGGGGACGACCGGGTGGTAGGAGACGAGGGCGACGATGCGGCAGCCGTCCGGAATGAAGAAGCGCAGGGCCAGCACGGCAGGCAGGCGCTCTTCGGGACCGGCCGCACCGCGGTCCACGGCGGGTGCGGCGAGGGAGCCGTCGCTCAGCTCCAGCCGGAGCTGATCAGGGAACCGCTGCAGGGCCGCCAGCTTCGCATCGCGGACTGCATCCGGGAAGCCCAGGAACAAGGTGGCGACGAGGCTCTGGCCGCCCTGTTCGCGGCGCGGGGCCAGGACGGCAAAGGAGGCGCGAGCTTCGGTCACGTCCTCGGCTGGGGCGGTCTCCAAGGTCATGCCTTCGGCCCAGAGGGTCTCCACCACCTGGTCCTCGACGCTCTCGGCGGTCTCGGGCTGGAAGGTGATGCCCTCCGCCAGCTCCAGCCGCAGGGCGGCCTGGCGGGTGAGGAAAGCCAGACGTGTCTCGTAGCGGGCCAGCTCGGTGGCGGGGTCGAAGGCCAGGTTCATGGTCACCTCAGATGTGCTTGGCGATGTCGGCGTCGGGCTTGGCGATGCCGCCGGCCTGGAGGCGGGTCAACGCGTCCTGGAAGCGGCCGGCGTGGAAGCGCTCCACCTTGGCCAGGGTCTCGAACCAGGCGGCGATCTCGGCGTGGCCTTCCTCCCGGGCCACCCGGGCGAACTCGGGATACATGTCCGTGTACTCGTAGGTCTCGCCGGCCACGGCGGACTTCAGGTTGGTGAGGGAGTCGCCCAGGGGCAGGCCCGTGGCGGGGTCACCGGCCTTGGCGGCGAGGTACATCAGGTGCTTGAGGGCGTGGCCGGTCTCGCCGTCGGCGCTGTGCTTGAACAGGCTGGCCACCTCGGGGAGGCCCTCCTTCTCCGCGACCTGGGCCATCCAGGTGTAGCGGCGGTTCGCCTGGCTCTCGCCGGCAAAGGCGGCCTTGAGGTTCTGGTGGGTCTTGGACTCGGTGAAGGACATGGGGTCTCCTGTGGGCCGCGTACGGCGGCACCCAAGGTAGAGCCATCCCCATGCCAAAGCAATAAGTCAAATCATTGAATAAATACTGGAATCCTCAAGCGACCGCCTCGGGGGGAATCCACGACCGGTCGAGAGCTGATTACGCGATATATCGAGAGCCCGTCATCGTTCCGGGGACAGGGCGGCCTGGATCTGGGCGGCATCGAGGCTGAGGGCTCGGCCGAAGCCCAGGACGAGGCGCCCGGTGGCTGGCCGGAGGCGGAAAAAGGAGAAGTCCCCCAGGCCGAGGGTCATCTCCGCCTGCGGGAACCGGGCCAGATAGGCCTCGGCCGCCTGTTCGTACTCCCCCGAATCCGCCGCGATCGCCTCGGCCGCGCCCTGGAGGGTCACCCGGGGGAGGGCCAGGGGATCCTGGTCCTCGGTGAGCCGGGCGGTGAACAGCAGGCTCATGCGGGCGTCGGCCACCAGGTCGCGAGTGTGCTGGGCAAGGCGGCTCACATGGATAAGGAAACCTGAGCCGTCCGGCGCGGGCTACCGCCGGCACCATGGAGACGAAGGGCGCGCCCTCGTGAAGGGTGCCCAGGGCGGCGATGGGGCTCGCCAGCAGGGCTTCAAGCATGGTCTCCGGGGTGGGTTCCATGGGGCCTCCGTGGTCTGCCATCATGCCCCTTTCGCGGCCTGGCGGGGGCCTTTCCGTGGCATTCAGTTGCCGAGGGTCCGCACGACGATCCGGCCCACCTCGGCCAGCATCGCCTCGCGATCCTCCCAGGAGGCGGAAGACCCGGTGGTGTAGGCGGCCACCAGGATGGGCGCCCGGCCCGGAGGGCGGATCAGCGCCACGTCGTTCATGGTGCCGTGCTCGCCCGCACCGGTCTTGTCCCCCGCGATCCAGCCGGCCGGAAGCCCGGCCCGGAGCTTGTTCCGGCCGGTGGTGGCGGCCACCATCCAGCCCTCCAGTCGCTGTCTGGAAGCCGGTTTCAGGACTGATCCCAGCAGCAGGGCCCGCAGGGCCCCGACCATGGCTCGCGGCGTGGTGGTGTCCCGCGGGTCGCCCGGCCGGGCCTCGTTCAGATCCGGTTCCATCCGGTCTAGCCGGGTCTCGCCGTCTCCCAAGGTGCGGGCGAAAGACGTGATGCCGCCCGGTCCTCCGAGGGTGCGGAGCAGCAGGTTGGCGGCGGTGTTGTCGCTGGTCACCATGGTGGCGGCGCAGAGTGCCTCCACGGACAGGCGGCCCTCGGCCACATGCACCCGCGTGACGGGGGCGTGCTCCAGGAGGTCTGCAGGACCGTAGGGCAGGGTGTGGTCCAGTCGCTCCAGATCCTGGTCGACCCGTGCCAGGACCGCTCCTGCCAAGAGCACCTTGAAGGTGCTGCAGAGGGGGAAACGCTCCTCCCCTTGGTAGTCGAGCCTGTGGCCCGTGCCGGTGTCGAGCGCGGCCACGCCTAGGCGGCCCCCGATGCGCGCCTCCAGAGCTGCCAGGGGGGACGGCATGGGACGCACCGGCGGTGCCGCCAGCAGGGGCGCGATCCACAGGGTGGTTGCCAGCGCCATCCGAACCATGGGCCTCCCTGCAAAACCCACTGCTATCACGGAGCTGAAGTCAGGGCATCGCGATGGGGCCTACTCGGACTCCTGGTCCCCGTCGGTGGTTCCCTCGACCTCTTCCGATTCCGGGATGTCGTTGCCCTGGGCGTCCTTCTTGAGCGCCTTCTTCTGCAGCTTCTCTTCCTTCTTCTTCTGGCGGGCCAGGTCCTTCTGCCGCTTCTCGAAGTTGTAGTTGGGCTTTCTGGCCATGGTGGATCCGATCGCAAAAAGGGGTGAAGCCGACTCAGCCCGTGCTGCAGTCTACCGCCTCGACCGCCTCAGCGCCTGGATCAGGTCATCCAGCCGTTGCAGGAAGGTCGAGCGGTCCCGCGCCGTGAAGGGCGGGGGGCCGCCGCCCATCTCGCCCATGGCCCGCAGGTGCGCCATCAGCTCGCGGCTGGCCAAGGCATCCCCGATGGAGTCGGGCGAGTACACCTTGCCCTTCGCATCCAGCGCACGGGCGCCCTTCTCGAGGCAACGGGCCGCCAGGGGGATGTCCGCCGTCACCGCGATGTCCCGGTCCGTGATCTGCTCGACGATCCAGTCATCGGCCCCATCGAACTGGCCTCGGGCCACCACCACCGCCTCGATGAGTGGGCTGCGGGGCAGGCGCAATGGCGAGTTGGACACGACCAGCACCTTCAGGCCGCAGCGCTGGGCCACCCGGAAGATCTCGTCTTTCACGGGACAGGCATCCGCATCCACGAAGATTCGGGAGGGGGCCGACTCGCTTCCGGCCGTCACGGGGTGGCCACGGGATGGGCTGGGCTGCGCATGGCGGTCAGCCCTTCCGTCGCCAGATCAGCAGGGTGCCCCCCGCGATGGCCGCCAGGCCCACCCAGGCGGGCACCCGGACGGTCTCCTTCTGCTTCAGGGTGAACTCCAGGGGGCCCAGCTTGGCGTCGTGGCTGTCCTTGGTGTAGCGGAACTCCGGCCAGGCCAGGGAGGCCGCTCCGAGGGCGATGAGGATCAGGCCGGCCAATGGCTTGAGGGACATGGGAGCTCCCGGGTCAGGGCTTCTTGGGGGAGGGTTTCTTCGGGGTTGCGCGTCGGCGTTCGGGCTTGCGTGCCTTGGTGCGGGGCTGGGTCGCGCTGTCGTAGAGGCTCTCCAGGCGGATGGCCTGGGCGGAGGTGTCCGCCGCCTTGTGGATCTCCTTCAGCACCGAGGCCACCAAGTCCAGATCCGCCGCGTCACCCTTCAGCAGCTCCTGGAAGGCCGCCGATTTCAGGGCCTCCAGCCGCTTCGACTGGCGCTTGCCCGCCGCCCAGTTCAGCAGCTTGGAGAACAGCTCGTAGCCGAGCTTCAGTTCAGGGGTGGGCAGGGCCATGCCGGTAGTCTACCGGCGAGCGGGCAAATCAACCCGTGCCAGCCCCGATCCTCGCGGCGGAAGGCCTGGCAGAATCCCCCCCGTTCCTCGGGCCGGGCTAGATCCCTGTTCCCGTCCTGACCTGCAGTTCATCCAGGAGCCGCTGCGCCTCCTCGAGGCTGTCCACCTGCTCGGCGTAGTAGCCGCCGGCCTGCGTGACCCGCTCGAACTGGATGCGGCTGAGGGGAATCCTCACCACCCTGACGATGGGCCCGGCCCCCTTGAGCTTCAGGGCGGCCTTGACGCGCAGGAGGTCCTTGAAGCCCTCCTCGTTGGAGGCGTGCAGGGCCGAGATGTCGGTCACCACGCCGAATCCTTCCGTCAGCTTGGCGGTTTCTGCGATCAGCGCCTTGATGGCCGCCTGCCGCTCCGGGCCATCCAGGTGGCCGGAGAGGGTGATGTAGAGCCGGTTGCGGTCCGGGTCTGAGGCGACGGTGAACATGGGCAGCCGCTCAGGTCCGGAACGAGGGGGGTGGATTCAGCTCCCAGGTGCCACCCAGCAGGGTGGTCCGCACGGGTACGCCGGGGGTCTTCACGCCGCGGTGAGCCATGCAGGTGTGGACGGCCACAAGCTGAACACCCCAGGCCGCGGGCCGGAGGTGGGCCCGGAGAGCCTCCACGATCTGCTGCGCCATGCGCTCCTGCACCTGCAGGCGCCAGGCATAGGCCTGCACCACGCGTACGAGCTTGCTGAGGCCCACGGTGCCGCCCTCACCAGGGAGGTAGCCGACGGTGGCATGCCCTTCGAAGGGGGCGAGGTGGTGCTCGCAGGTGCTCACGAAGGGGATGCGCTCGAGGATGACGGGCACGGGGGCCAGGTCGCCTGGCAGGGGCTTCAGCTCGGAGGCGAGGTCCACGCCGTAACCCGCCAGTCGTTCTGCCCAGAATTCCGCCACGCGGGAAGGAGTGTCCCGGAGCTCCGGGGCGCCTGGATCCTGGCCAAGTCCATGCAGCAACGCACGGACGGCCGTCTCGGTGGCGTGGCGATCAAAGGGGGTGACGGGCGGTTCGGCCATGGTTCCGCCAGTCTACGCTTTCCCGGCCCGAGGTCAGGCCAGCAGGTTCAGGCCTGAGGCCAGCAGCGACTGCTGGCCGGCCGCCGCGGCCTGGGCTGCGGTGTGGTTCGGGTTCTGGCTCTGGTCGTAGGCATAGCGCACCAGGGCCTGCGCGGAAGAGGGCGACAGCATCGCCACGGACCATGGGAGGGGCGAGACGGCGGAGGAGCCCGCTTCCTGGTTGCCGCTCAGGGAGGACAACAGATCCTGCACAGCGGAGGAACCGTTCCCGGTTGATGTGGAGGCGGAGTAGGTGAGGGAGGCCAGGGCCGCACGGCTGGAACTCCCCGCCAAGGCGGCCAGCGGGTCGGTGGATCCGGCATTCGAGAAGAGGGTGCTGGCCTCCGCCACTTGCGCCTGGACCATGGACAGGCCCTTGGACATGGCCTGGCTGGAACTCCCAGTCTGGCCGAGGGTGCTCTGGTAGGCGTAGGAGCTGAGGGCGCTGATCGGACTCACGCTCATGGACCCTCCTTCCCTTGAATGCATCGGCAGGCTTGGCCAGGAAGATGAGGCGTCCCGACCCTGGTTTCAGCCTAACTCAACCTCAGGCAAAGAGGTCCACTCGGCTGGACCCAGGACTGATGGCCGGGGCCGGGGTGACCTCGTAGGTCCTGAGGAGACGGGTGGTGGCGGCCTGGGGCAGGGTGAAGGCCTCGGATCCTGGCGCCCCAGCCTGGGTTTGCAGGCTGCCCAATCGCTGCACGGTGGCCGCGTCCCGGATCAGCCCCGGGCCTAGGTCGGCACTGGGCAGGGTGGGTGTTCCCAGGCCGGCGATGCCGGCACCGAAGCGCAGGGCCGCCTGCATGGCGAAGTCCAGGGTCGAACTGGTGGCGTAGGCGTCCTGGGCGGTGGGGACATCCGCCAGCACGGCAGCGGGAGGCGAGGCGCTGGGAGCGGTGGAGGGGGTGGCCCGGGTGATGGCATTGGTGGTGGCATCGGTGGCCGACGTGGTGCTGGCTGGGGCCTGGGGAGCCGAGAGGGAGGCAAATAGGGAGGTCGTGGCCTCCCGGGCCAAACCGACATTGCCGCCGCTGGGTTCGGACAACGGAGAGAGGATGCTGGCCTGGAGGGCCTGCTGGAACAGCCCCTGGGCCAGATCCTGGATGGCCAGCGCTCTGGATCCAGAAGCCTTGTCCTCCTGGACAGGCAGAGGCTGGACCGGCCGGAGGGTGCTCACGGCACTGAAGGTGGCCGGGGCGAGGGGGCTGAGGGAGAGGGCATCCATGCACCCTCCAAGATAGGCCTTTCCCGCCGGAAGGTTTGGCCTCGGAGGGGAAAGATCCCTGTGGGATCATGGTGGATTCGGGAGGGGCGATGAGCCAGAAGGTCAGTTACGCGTCCAGCGGGGTGGACATCAGCCGCCAGGACGAGGCGCTGAAGCGCATCAAACCCCATGTGAAGGGCACCAAGACCCCCGGCGTCCGCAGCGACATCGGCCTTTTCGGCGGCCTCTTCGACGCCCGGTTCCCGGAGACCAAGCCCATCCTCGTCAGCAGCATGGATGGCGTGGGCACCAAGATGAAGGTGGCCCGGCGCGCTGGCATCTGGGACACCGTGGGCCAGGACCTGGTGAACCACTGCATCAACGACATCCTGGTGCAGGGTGCGCGGCCCCTCTTCTTCCTGGACTACATCGCGGCCCAGCAGCTGGAGCCCGAGGTCATCGAGCAGATCGTCAAGGGCATGGCCACGGCCTGCAAGAACTCGGGTTCGGCGCTGATCGGCGGCGAGCTGGCCGAGATGCCCGGCGTCTACGCCGAGGGCGAAGTGGATGTGGCCGGCACCATCGTGGGCGTGGTGGACGAGGCGGACCTGCTGCCGCGGCTGACCTACATGGCCGAGGGCGACGTGCTCATCGGCCTGCCCAGCTCGGGCCTGCACACCAACGGCTATTCCCTGGCCCGCAAGGTCTGCTTCGAGCTGGAGAAGCTCGATGTGAACGACACCCTGCCCGGCACCGACCGCACGGTGGCCCAGGCCCTGCTGGCCATCCACCGCAGCTACCTGACCCAGGTCATGCCCCTGGTGAAGGCCGGCAAGCTGGTGGCCATGGCCCACATCACGGGCGGCGGCCTCACGGACAACATCCCCCGCGTGCTGCCCGAAACGCTGGACGCCGAGATCGACACCGCCAGCTGGCAGATCCCCGCCCTGTTCACCTTCCTCATGGAGAAGGGCGGCCTCGGCCTCGATGACGCCCGTCAGGCCCTGAACCTGGGCGTGGGCATGGTGCTGGTCGTGAAGGCCAACCGGTTGGAGGAGGTCCTCGACGACCTCCACGCCGCCGAGGAACCGGCCTGGGTCATGGGGCGCCTGACCTCCGGTTCGGGCATTGTCCGCTACCGCTAGGCCCCTGGGCCGCCTCGGCTTCCTGGATCCCCTGCGGGGCATCCTGGCGCTCTGCGTGGCGGTGTATCACCTCAGCGTGTGGTACGACCTGACCCAGTCGGGATCGGGGCTGAACATGGCCCTGGCGAAGCTGGGGAACTTTAGTGTGTCCGCGTTCTTCGTGCTGAGCGGGTTCCTGCTGTTCCGCACCGCCTCCTGGGCTCGCATCCAGAAGGAAGGCGTCCTGCGGTTCTGGTTCCGGCGCTTCCTGCGGCTGGCCCCGGTGTTCTACCTGGCTTGCGCCCTGAACCTGGCCTTCCGCCTGGGCATGGGGCCCGATCCCACGGCGCGCTTCATCCTGGAAAACCTCACCCTGACTTTCGGCGCCTTCCACCCCAACCACGCCCTGGTGACCGGTGGCTGGTACGTGGGGTTGGTGTCCCTGCTCTACTTCGTCTACCCAGCCCTGGCCTGGCTGCGGGACAAGGCCGGTCCCCACGGTGGCCTCCTCTTCCTGGCGGCCCTGGCCGTGGGCCTGTGGCTTTGGAGCCTGCCCTCCACGCTGCATGGGGTGATGGACCAGCCCCGCTGGAACCAGTTCCACACCTACGTCCAGGCCCCCAACCAGGTGTTCCTGCTGGCCTGGGGTGGGCTGCTGGCCGGTCTCCACGCCACCACCGAGGAGCGGCTGGATCCGAAGATCGCCCTGCTCCTCGCCCTGCCCATGCTGTGGCTGCTGCTGCGGCCCACCCCCCAGTTCTTCGACCACCTCGTGGCGCTGACCGGCTGGCTCCGGTACCGGTACCTGCTGATCATCACCCTCCTGGTGGCCCTCGCGGCCTTCACACGGGACGGCCAGCAGGGCTGGCTCGGAAAGCTCCTCACGCGGCTGGGCGCCTGGAGCTTTGGGCTGTACCTGCTCCACCCCTTCACCATGAAGTTGGTGGCGCCGCACCTGCAGGGTCGCCTGGGCTTCGCGCTTTCCCTGGCGCTGGCGATCCTCGCGGCGGCGGCGGTCCATCGCTGGATCGAGGAGCCCGCCGGGCGATTGGGGAAGGGCTGATCAGGTCCCTTCGATGCGGGCGTAGAAGCTGGAGCGGCGTAGGTTTTCCTCGACCTTGAAGGCCTGTTGCATCGGGGGGAACGCGCGCTGTTCGCAGTCGGTGCGCTCGCAGAGGCGGCAGGTGACGCCAATGGGCACAGGGGGCTGGTCCAGGCGCAGGCCATCGGTGTAGATAAGCTCCTTGGCGTGGCCTATGTCGCAGCCCAGACCCAGGGCCTGCATGGCGTGCTGACCGCGATAGCCGCCTGTGTCCTTCTGCAGGGTGCGGGCGATGCAGAAGTACTTGCGGCCATCGGGCATTTCGCTGATCTGGGTGCGGATGAGGCCTGGCGTGAGGAAGGCGGCGTGGGCATTCCAGCGGGGGCAGGCGCCGGAAAACCGCGCGAAACGGATGCCTGAGGCGGAGAAGCTCTTGGAGATGTTGCCGGCGATGTCGAGGCGCAGGAAGTGGAAGGGCACGCCCTCCAGGCCAGGGCGGCGCAGGGTGGTGAGGCGGTGGCAGACCTGCTCGAAGCTGGCCTGGAAGCGCCGGGCCAGGATGTCGATGTCGTAGCGCTCGGCCCGGGCGGCGCGGATGAAGGGCTCGTAGGGCATGAGCACGGCGCTGGCGAAGTAGTTGCCCAGGGCCACCCGGGCCAGGGCCCGGGAAGCTGGGGTGCGCAGCAGCGGATGGGTGGTGAGGCGGTCCAGCAGGTCGCTGTGGTCGAGCAGGGCCAACTGGTGGGCCAGCTGGAAGGTGCGACTGCGCTGGGGCAGCAGCTCAGAGAGGCTGAGGGTGCGTCGCTCGGGATCGAAACGGCGCAGCAGGCCAGGAGCCTCGGAGACACGGTGGATGCGGACCTGGATCCCGCGGGCCTCGGCGGCGGCGACCAGACCGGGATAGGGGTGATCCACCTCGAGGGCAGCCCTGACCCAGAGGGCCTCAGCGGCCGCTTCCAGCTCGGGGAAGTGGTTCATGGCCTGCTGGATGAAGTCGCCGACTTCTTCGGAGGGCAGGCGTGTGGCATCGGGATCGAAGCCCTGGCCATCGCTGAGCTTGGCGGACAGGGTGCCGAGGCTGTCCTGGGCATGCTGGAAGGCGCGGTAGAGCTCGAAGACGCCCCGGGCCAGGTCGGGACTGTTCTGCACCAGCTCTCGCACATCCTGGGCCTGGAGGCCCAGCGTCTCGAAGAGCGGATCGCCGAAGACCTCCATGAGGTCGTCCGACAGGCGCTGGTCCTCCTCGGGTGCCAGGGCTTTCAAGTCCAGCTTGAACTGCTGGGCCAGGCGGATGAGGAGGGGGGCCGTGAGGGGGCGCTTGTTGCCTTCGATCAAGTTGAGGTAGCTCGGGCTGATGCCCAGGGCCTCGGCAAGCTGCACCTGGCTCAGGCCTTCCTGGCGGCGGAGGAGGCGGATCTTGGCGCCGAGGCGGGCGGCGGGCTTGGTGGGAGCGGCGGAGGGCATGAGGACCTCGTTTACATCAATTTACAAAATCAATGAAGATAATTGACTGAAATTTTCAAATCAACCCCTATCAAATCAGCTGTTCATTGACTTGAACCAGAATAGGTCAATCTTTGACATCACGCCACCCACAACCCTTCCGAGGTGCCCCATGACCCCCCAGTTCCCCATCCCCCCCATCGAGGACGACTTCTCTGCCCACCGCTGGGAGGGCATCACCCGTCCCTACACCGCTGAGACCGTGAAGAAGCTCCGCGGCAGCCTGCGCATCGAGCACACCCTGGCCAAGCTGGGGGCCCGCAAGCTCTGGAAGCTGCTCCAGAACGAGGAGCCTACCCGCGCCCTGGGTGCCATGACCGGCGGCCAGGCCGTGCAGATGGCCAGGGCCGGCCTGAAGGCCATTTACTGCTCCGGATGGCAGGTGGCGGCGGACGCGAACCTCTCCGGCCAGTCCTACCCGGACCAGAGCCTCTACCCGGCCAACTCGGTGCCGGCCCTGGTCAAGCGGCTGAACAATGCCCTCCAGCGTACGGACCAGGTCGAGCACGGTGAAGGCGGCATCACCCGTGACTGGTTCCTGCCCATCGTGGCCGACGCGGAGGCCGGCTTCGGCGGGCCCCTGAACGCCTACGAACTCATGAAGGGCATGATCGAGGCGGGCGCCGCCGGCGTCCACTTCGAGGACCAGCTCTCCAGTGAGAAGAAGTGCGGTCATTTGGGCGGCAAGGTCCTCATCCCCACGGGCCACTTCATCCGGACCCTGGTGGCGGCCCGTCTCGCGGCGGATGTCATGGACGTGCCGACCCTGGTCATCGCCCGCACGGACGCTGATTCCGCTCGCCTCATCACCTCCGACATCGATGACCGTGACAAGCCCTTCCTCACGGGTGAGCGCACCCCCGAGGGCTTCCACCGCATCACAGGTGGCGTGCAGATGGCCATTGCCCGGGCCAAGGCCTACGCGCCCTACGCCGATCTCATCTGGTGCGAGACCTCCACGCCGGACCTGAAGGAGGCGAAGGAATTCGCCGAGGGCGTCCACGCCGAGTTCCCCGGCAAGATGCTGGCCTACAACTGCTCGCCCTCCTTCAACTGGAAGAAGAAGCTCTCGGATGAGGAGATCGCCACCTTCCAGCAGGAGCTGAACGCCATGGGCTACAAGTTCCAGTTCATCACCCTGGCGGGCTTCCACAGCCTCAACCACGGCATGTTCGAGCTGGCCAGCGCCTACCGCACCGAGCACATGACCGCCTATGCCCGGCTGCAGGAGGCCGAGTTCGCCTCCGAGGCCAAGGGCTACACCGCCACCAAGCACCAGCGCGAGGTCGGCACCGGCTACTTCGACGAGGTGGCCCAGGCCATCAGCGGTGGCCTGGCCTCGACCCTGGCCCTGGTGGGGTCCACGGAATCCCAGCAGTTCCATTAGTCCAGGGCCACCTCCCACAGGGGAAGGCTCATCACGCATCCACCAGGACCTGGTCGCGAGACAGGGCGCTGGGGGAGATCACGGAGGAGGGGGGTGCAGGCCCGACTCACCGATGTGGTCAATTTCGGAAGGGCGGGTCCTGCCGGGACCAGCGATCAGGGGCGACCGTCCAGTGGAGGGTCGCCCTTGGTTCGTGTGGGCGGAAGTCCAAGGACTGGCTCTCGTCTGCCCGCCAGCGGCCCCGACCTTGCGAGCCTGGGTGCGCAGCCCCGCTCAGGCAGGAATGCCCAGGAATGAGGCTGCAGCCCGCGAGGAGGGTAACCAGCGGTGAGAGGCGCCCCGGTACGAGCCTACTTGGGGGCCTGGACCTTCTGATTGGCCACAGTCTGGTCATTGATGACGTTGCCCGGCGTGGCGGGCTTGGATGGGGTGGTGGCGGCGTAGGTCTGGCCCGTGTGGTGGTAGGTGAGGTACTCGCCGAAGAACACGGCCATGAGGTCGGCGCGCTCCTTGAAATAGGCGAAGCCATGCTCCTCGCCCTCCTTCAGGTTGACGGCCACGCCCGGCAGGTCTTTCAGCACCAGGGCATTCTCATAAGCATCCTTGTCACCCGTGGAAGCCAGTACCAGGGCCGAGGCCCTGGCCCGCAGGGTGGCTCCCTTGAGGCGTTCCCGGGCGCCCTCGCCGAAGGCGCCGGTGCCCGCGGCGCTCAGGCTGAGCACGGCCAAAGGCTTCACCTCGGGGGCGGCCAGCAGCACCGAGAAGGCTCCCACGCTGGAGCCCGCGAGGCCGATGCGGCGGCCATCCACGCCGGGCTGCTTGCGGAGCCAGGCGGCGGCCAGGGCCAGGTCGGCAGGGATCTGATCGAAACCCACGGCCTTGGCCGAGGTCATGAAGTCGGCGGTGACCACCACGTCCACGCCGTTCTTCTTGGTGCTGGCGCCATGGCCGCGGAGGTCCAGGGCCAGGGTGCCAATGCCCCGGGCCGCGAGGCGCTCGACCAGGGGCGCCCAGCCGGTGCGGTCCGCCCCGAACTGATGGGCGAGGATCACCACGGGGATCTTGCCCTTGGCGGCAGGGAGGGACAGGGTGCCCTTGAGGGCGAAGCCATCCGCGCTGGTGAGCGCCATGTCGCTGGGGGCGGCGGTCAATGCCGGCAGCAGCACCAGGGATGCCAAGGGGGCCAGCAGGCGGAGCGTGCGCATGGGGACCTCGGGAAAGTGTCCCCACTCTAGCACGCATGGAACCACTGGCTTCATGGGGTATAAAGGAGAGATTCACGAGCTCTAAGAGGTGACCATGACCGCCCAGACCCCCGATGCCATTCTGCAGGAGACCAAGCGCCGCATGCACGCCTCCGTGGAGGCGCTGAAGAAGGAGATGGCCACCATCCGCACGGGCCGGGCCAATGCCAGCCTGCTGGACAATGTCCATGTCGACTACTACGGCTCCATGGTGCCCGTGAACCAGATGGCCACGGTGTCGGTGCCCGAGGCCGGAATGCTCGTCATCCAGCCCTTTGACAAGAGCGCCATCAAGGCCATCGAAACCGCCATCCTCAAATCGGAACTGGGCATCAACCCCGGCAATGACGGCAACGTCATCCGGCTGCCCATTCCCATGCTCACCGAAGAGCGCCGCCGGGAGCTGGTGAAGGTGCTCCACCGCCTGGGCGAGGAGATCAAGACCGGTGTCCGCAACATCCGCCGCGACGCCAACGAGGACGTGAAGAAGCTCGAGAAGGCCAAGGAAAACCACATCTCCGAGGACGTGGCCAAGAAGACCCTGGACGACATCCAGAAGCTGACGGACGCCCACATCAAGGAGATCGATGAGGCCATGAAGCACAAGGAAGCGGAGATTCTTAAGGTCTGACAGACGTCCAGTCCGGAGTCTGGAGGTTGGCGCCGATGCACATCTCGCCGCTCCGGACTCGCATGGCCCAAACCTAAGAAGGGGTGCGGCCCGCAGCCGCCCCAGGAACCAGTGCCTCCAGACTCCGGACTCGTTCATGCCCTCCCTCCCCGTCCTCGCCCTCCTCATGCTCGCCTCCCTGCTGGCGGGCTTCGTCGATGCCATCGTGGGTGGGGGCGGGCTCATCACCATCCCGGCGCTGATGCTCGCGCTGCCTTCCGGCACGCCCCTACCGACGCTGCTGGGCACGAACAAGGTGGTGGCCGTCACCGGCGCCACCATGGCGGCTGGCAAGTTCCTGCGCTCGGGGACCCTCTCCTGGCGCGAGATGGTCGGCCCCGTGGCCGCCTCGGCCGTCGGCGCCTCCGGGGGTGTGTGGCTCACCTATCGGGTGCACGGGGACTTCCTCCGGCCGGTCATGTTCGGCCTGCTGCTGGTGATGCTGGCCTTCACCCTGCTCAAGCCGGACATGGGGAACCTCCACGCCCCGCGCTTCGGCCTCAGCCACCAGCGGGGTCTGGCGGCGCTGATCGCTCTCGTCCTCGGCTTCTACGACGGATTCTTCGGGCCTGGCGTGGGCTCCCTGCTGATCTTCCTCTTCGTGGCTGTCCTGGGCTTCGATTTCCTGCGCGCCTCGGCCCTGGCCAAGAGCGTGAACTGGGCTTCGAACATCACGGCGATGGTGCTTTTCGTGGCCCAGGGGAGCTGGCTTCCCTCCGTGGCCCTGGGCATGGCCGCGGCCAACGGGGTGGGGGGCTACCTGGGGGCCCATGTGGCCCTCAGCAAGGGCAGCCGCTGGGTGCGGGGCGTCTTCATCGGGGTGGTGGGCGCCCTGATCCTTCGTCTCGGATGGCAGATTCTGCGCGGCTGAAGACCGGAAGGCCAAGAAAAGTAGGGTATTCCCTTATTGTGGGCCACCCCGAGCCACTGATACTTGTCCCACGAGGCATGAATGAGTGTGGACCGTGGATTGGCGGGAAAGCGGGGCTTTTTCGCCCCTTCGGGCCGGGCCACAGCGACCCAATTGGATGACATGGCCAGCCTGTGCCTGGATGATGCGTTGGTCCACGCGGTGCTGGAAGCGGTGGACAGCTACGCGGTGATCCTCAACGAGCAGCGCCAGATCCTGGCGGCCAATCCCGTGTTGCTCGAGGCGCTGATGCAGGGAGAGCCCGCCCGCTGCAGGGGGCTGCGGATTGGGGAGACTCTTGAATGCGTCCACGCCAATGAGGGACCGGATGGCTGCGGGAGTTCCAGGGCCTGCCGGCGGTGTGGAGCCCTGCTTTCCATCCTGGCCAGCCAGGCCACAGGGCAGGCTTCCGAGGGCGAATGCCTGATCAGCCTGCGCCGCGACGGACGGTGGGAGGCCCGGGAGTTCGCGGTGCGTTCATCGTCCCTGGTGGTGGCTGGGCACACCCTGACCCTGCTCACCCTCCGCGACATCAGCGCCCTGAAGCGCCGCGAGACCCTGGAGCGCATCTTCATCCATGACCTCATGAATTCCCTCCAGGGCCTGCAGGGTTGGGCGGAGATCCTCCAGGCGGCTGGCGCTGACGCCGCCGCCGTGGCGGGACACGTGCTTAACATGGCGAGCCACCTCACGGCCGAGGTGGACGCCCAGCGCCGTCTCCTGCAGGCCGAGTGCGGGGAGTTGGTGCCGGACCTCCGGAATGTCGCTTGCGAGGCCGTGCTCGATGAGTTGGAGGTGGCCCTCGGTTCCGACCTGGCCGGCCGGCTGGTCCGGTTGCCCGTCCCTCCCGAGGCTGGGTGTCTTCGCACTGATCCGGCCATCTTGTGCCGGATCCTCAGCAACATGGTGATGAACGCCCTGGAGGCCCTGCCTTCCGGGGGACAGGCGAAGATCTGGTTCGAACGGCGGGGGGGGGCGTCCCAGCTACGTCGTGGAGAATCCCGGGTGCATGGCGCCGGAGGTCGCGGATGGCGTATTCCAGCGCTCCTTCAGCACCAAGGCGGACTGCGGACGCGGCCTGGGCACCTACAGCATGAAACTGCTGGGTGAGACGGTGCTGGGCGGGACGGTGGGATTCACCACCAACTGGACCGAAGGCACCCGCTTTTTCATCGAGCTTCCGGGGGATGACTGAGCGACCGGACCGGCTATGCTGGTTCCTCCATGCCTGTTCCCCGTCACCGTCCCTTCGCCTGGGACGTCCTCTTCCGAGCGCTGAGGTTCTTCTACCTGCTGTGGGGTGGGATGCTCCTGTCAACGCTGGCCTTTTATGGCCGGCTGAGGCTCCCGTCCCTGTTCTGGCAATGGCCGGACCTCTGTCGGGCGGTCATGGGACCTTGGGGCCGGGCCCTCGCCCTGGGGGCTGGCCTCGTGATGTGCCTGGCCGCCCTGTTGGAGGTCTGGGAACTGGTGGACCGCCTGTTGGTGCGCTTCATGGGTGAGTCCGAGCGCTGAGTTGCGCGGAATGCACTTGGTGATTCGGGCCCTTTTGGCGATCCTGGAGTCTTGGGTTTGAACCCTTCCCGGGTTCGGGCCATTCAAGAAGCGTGTCTCGGGAGGCGTCGGGTATGGTCCAGCTGGTTCGTGGAAGTGTCGGGATGGGGTTGGCGGTGGGCTTGGCCGCCCTGCCCGTGGCTGCCCAGAGCATGGCCCTGCCGGCCGCGGACCCTGTGGGCATCTCGCGAAGCGGCGCCCAGGTGGCCTACGGCTACAGCCTCGAGGCCGCCGCACTGAATCCCGCCCTGCTTGCCTCCCTCAAGGAGAAGGGCGGCTTCTACCTGGCCGCTGGACTGGAGATGTCATCCACCCAGCAGAGCCTGGAATCGGAGCAGACCTCGGTTCGCAACAGCTACTTCAGCTATGACCGGAACCGGACCCTCGGCGCCTTCGGCCTGGCCGCTCGCCTGTCGCCCAAACTGACCCTGGGCCTCAAGCTGGACGAGCCCTACCTCCGCCACGGTAGGCTTCTGGACAAAGCACCCAGCCGCTACCTGGGCGATGGGATCGACCTGTCGGCCCGTCGGCTCGAAGGCCAGTCGGCCTGGGCCTTCAGCCCGAACCTGTCTGTGGGGCTTGGCCTGGGCGTGGCGCGCCTCTCCTACGATTCCAGCAACGTCATGCGCCTGAACGTGCCCAATGATCCGAGCCTGCCGGCCTCCGGTGCCAATGCGGTGAACGGCCTGGTGGAGCAGCGGGTCGGACAGAGCGGGGACAAGGTGGTGCCGAGCTACTCTCTGGGCGTGCGCTGGGCGATCAACCCGCGCTGGACCTTGGGCTTCGCGCACCAGTCGGGCCTGAAGGGCGACCTGGACCTGAAGGCGGAGTACCGGGCTGTCCCGCTGGGCTACTATGCGAACGACGGCCTGAGCACCGCTCCGCTCGGTGCGGCCGCCCGCGCCACGATCCTGCTGGCCGGTTCCACTCCCACAGCGGGTTCCGCCACGCTGGAACTCCCTTCGCAGACCACCTTCGGGGTGCGGCATCGCCTCACGCCCATGATGACCTGGGAGGCGGACCTGAAGTGGACCTCGGCGGGCCTGCGCGTCCCCGGTTTCGCCACGGTGGCAACGCCGTCGGGCACCGTCTCGGCCCCCGCTGAGCTGCCCCGGGGCAAGAGCCACCTGGGCCTGGGACTCTCGGCGGAGGTGGAGCTCGGGAAGTTCTGGACCCTGCGTGGCGGCCTGGCCCTGGATCAGCGCAGCGTGGAGGAGGCCAGCGCCGAGCCGCTGCTCGGCGGCACCCGCACGGCGGCCTTTTCCTTCGGTGCGGGCTACAAGGTCTGGGGAGGCGAAATCAGCCTCGGGTATCAGTACCGCCAGAGCGAGGATCAGGATACCCGCCGCCTGACGGGCGATTGGAGCGCCAGGGGCTTCGACCCGACTCCCGTCAATCGCGTCCGCATGGAGGGCATGGGGCATCTCATGGCCCTCGGCTTCAAGAAGACGTTCTAGCCTTGCGCTACCTCGGTCCCCATGCCTGCGAAGAGGCCCTGTCCCGGGGCGAGTTGCACGCCTTGTGGGTGGCCCCGGCGGCCTTCGGGCGGGTATCCAAGCTGCTCTCCGAAGCCCGCGCCGCCGGCGTGGTGATCCATCGGGAGCCCATGGAGGGGCTGGACCGGCGCAGCCAGGGGCAGCGCCACCAGGGCGTGCTGGGCGAGGGCAGCGCCTTCGCCTACGCGGAGTTTGAAGATCTTGCTGCCCGCTTGAAGGAGAAGGGCGATGCGGCCCTGGTGCTCGCATTGGACGGAGTGACGGATCCCCACAACCTGGGAGCCATCCTGCGCTCAGCGGCCGCGGTTGCCGTCGATGGGGTGCTGCTGCCCGAACGGCGGTCGGCCCAGGTGAACGAGACCGTGATCCGCGCCAGCGCCGGCACCGCGGGCCGGGTACCCGTCTGCCGCGTGGTGAACCTGGGCCGGGCCCTGGATGACCTGAAGGAAGCCGGAGCCTGGATCTATGGTCTGGCGGCCGGCGAAGGCAGCCGCGACTACCTCGATGAGCCCTTCGACCGTGCGACAGTGCTGGTCCTCGGTGCTGAAGGCGAAGGCCTGCACCAGAAGATCCGCGAGCGCTGTGATGGGTTGCTGCACATCCCCATGCCGGGGGGCATCGAAAGTTTGAACGTATCCGCCGCCGCCGCAGTCACGCTCTTCCGCGTGGTGGCGCGACGAAGCCAGGTCATGAGCTCCGTGCCACTTCAGAAGTTTCCCCTTGAGACACCTCCGTTGCCGTGATACCTTTCGAGTTCCCTGTCAGGAAAGCCCTGCCTCGCAGTGCCCCTGACACGAAGCCCCGGCAGGGACTTCGAAGGGATGCATTGACAAGCCCCGGGAGGGGCACCGGACAAGCATGCCGAGATGGCCGAGTGGTTAATGGCAGCAGACTGTAAATCTGCCACGCAACGCGTTACGGAGGTTCGAATCCTTCTCTCGGCACCAGTCCCCTGGAGTTTTCCAGGAAGGCTGGGTCCCGTTTTCGGAGTTCCACCGCGGGAATAGCTCAGTTGGTAGAGCGTCAGCCTTCCAAGCTGAATGTCGCGGGTTCGAACCCCGTTTCCCGCTCCACCCTCCCCGTCGTCCGGACCACTCCGGAAGACGGTCCAGTCACCCGCCAGGCGGCGGGAGTGTTCAAGGCCCACATAGCTCAGTGGTAGAGCACTTCCTTGGTAAGGAAGAGGTCACCGGTTCAAGCCCGGTTGTGGGCTCCACCTTTCGCACAGTTCCCCTTCATCTTCTCTCCCACCTTTCAGGAGGCATTCGTGGCCAAAGAGAAATTCGATCGTTCAAAGACCCACGTCAACATCGGCACCATCGGCCATGTGGACCACGGCAAAACCACGCTGACGGCGGCCATCACCTTCGTCCTCTCCAAGAAGTTCGGTGGCGAGACCAAGTCCTACGACCAGATCGACAGCGCGCCCGAAGAGAAGGCCCGCGGGATCACGATTAACACCGCCCACGTCGAGTACCAGACCGAGAAGCGCCACTACGCGCACGTCGACTGCCCTGGCCACGCCGACTACGTGAAGAACATGATCACCGGCGCGGCCCAGATGGACGGCGCCATCCTCGTGGTTGCCGCCACGGACGGCCCCATGCCCCAGACCCGTGAGCACATCCTGCTCGCCCGTCAGGTCGGCGTGCCCTACATCGTCGTCTTCATGAACAAGGTCGACATCGCCGATCCCGAGCTCACCGAGCTGGTCGAGATGGAAATCCGCGACCTGCTGTCCTCCTACCAGTACCCCGGCGACGATATCCCCATCATCAAGGGTTCCGCCCGTCTGGCCCTCGACCACGCCGAGACCCCGGATCATCCCGACTGCGCCTGCATCCATGAGCTCATGGCGGCCGTCGATTCCTACATTCCCGATCCCACTCGCGCCATCGACAAGCCCTTCATCATGCCCGTCGAGGACGTGTTCACCATCACCGGCCGCGGCACCGTGGTGACCGGCCGCATCGAGCAGGGCATCGTTCGCGTCGGTGAGGAAATCGAGATCATCGGCCTCAAGGACACCGTCAAGAAGGTCGTGACCGGCGTCGAGATGTTCCGCAAGTCCCTGGACCAGGGCCAGGCTGGTGACAACGCCGGCATCCTGCTCCGCGGCGTGGAGCGCAAGGACGTGGAGCGCGGTCAGGTGCTCGCCAAGCCCGGCAGCATCACCCCCCACACCAAGTTCAACGCTCAGGTGTACGTGCTGACCAAGGAAGAGGGCGGCCGCCACACTCCCTTCTTCAACAAGTACCGTCCCCAGTTCTACTTCCGCACCACCGACGTGACCGGCTCCATCGAGCTCGAGGCCGGCCGCGAAATGGTGATGCCCGGCGACAACGTGACCCTGACGGTTGAGCTGATCCAGCCCATCGCCATGGACAAGGGCCTGAAGTTCGCCATCCGCGAGGGTGGTCGTACGGTGGGCGCCGGCAATGTGGGCGAGATTCTGGCCTAAAGCCAATCCGCCCTCCGACTTAGGAGGTCACCATGCGCGACATCGTTCACTTGCAGTGCACGGAATGCAAACGCAAGAACTACAGCACCACCAAGAACAAGAAGACCACCACGGGCAAGCTTGAGTTCAACAAGTTCTGCCGTTTCTGTGGCGGTTACAAGATCCACCGCGAGTCGAAGTAGGGCTCGGGATCCAAGGGTTTCCCGCCCGGCGCCACCAGTCGCCGGGCGGTCCCACAGGGGAGTAGCTCAGCTGGTAGAGCAGCGGACTCCAAATCCGCAGGTCGCGGGTTCGAAACCTGTCTCCCCTGCCACTTCCCGGCCCCGGCGCTTCAGCTCGGGGCCAGGTTTTTCTGATCGTCCAATCCACGGGGTCCATCGTGATCGGTGCCATCAAGCAGCAGGCCAAGGATCTCTTCGCTGAACTCGATCGGGTCGATTGGCCCACCAAGGAGAAGGTCATGACCTCCGCCTGGACGGTGGTCATCGTTTCGGTGTTCGTCGGAATCTATCTCTGGTCCGTGGACTGGGTTCTCTCCAAGGGCTTCGCGTACTTCTTCCTGAAGACTCGCTGAAGCGGAGGCAGGCATGACCGATCTCGTGAGCATTCCCCAGGAAACCCCGCAGGACACCCCGGCCCAGCCCCAGGGCCGCGAGTTGAAGTGGTTCATCATCCACACCTATTCCGGCTATGAAGCCAAGGTGATGGAGCATCTCCGCCAGCGCATCCAGATGGAAGAGCGCCAGGACAGCTTCGGGGACATTCAGATCCCCGAGGAGACCTACGAGGAGATGAAGGTCGACGCGAAATCAGGCAAGAAGGAGCGCGTCGTCAAGAAGCGCAAGTCGTTCCCCGGCTACCTGCTCGTGCAGATCCAGGTCGAGCGCAAGCCCGATGGCTCCGTGGAGATGGCCGATGCCGACTGGCACCTGGTCCGGAACACGCCCAAGGTCACGAGCTTCGTGGGGCCAACAAGAAGCGGCCCACGCCCCTGACGGACGAAGAAGTCCGACAGATCATGCACCACACCGAAGAGACCCAGGAAAAGCCCAAGCCGAAATACCACTTCGAGAAGGGCGAGAAGGTCCGCATCATCGACGGACCCTTCGCCAACTTCGAGGGCGACGTGGAGGAGATCCACGAGGAGCGCTCCACCATCAAGGTGATGGTGACCGTCTTCGGTCGCTCCACCCCCGTCGAGCTGGACTTCATCCAGGTCGAAAAGCGGTAGGGTTCCATATCTCCTAAGGACTTTTCGAAGTCCTTAGGTTAGACTTTCCAGTCCCGGTCTCTTTCGACCGGGACCTTTTCAACCCCGGTGGGCGGTCCTCAGGGCCCGTCACCCTCAAGGCGGACGTCGCCGGCATGTGCCGGAATCCTCCGCGGGAGACTTCACATGGCTAAGAAGATCACTGGCTACATCAAGCTGCAGCTGCCCGCTGGCTCGGCCACGCCGGCCCCTCCCGTCGGCCCCGCGCTGGGTCAGCACGGCGTGAACATCATGGAGTTCGTGAAGCAGTTCAACGCAAAGTCGGTGAACAACGTCGAGAAGGGCACGACCCTTCCTGTCGTCATCACGGTCTACGCGGATCGCAGCTTCAGTTTCATCCTGAAGACCCCGCCCGCCGCCGTGCTGATCATGAAGAAGCTCGGCCTCGAGAAGGGAAGCCCCACCCCCAACAAGACCAAGGTCGGCAAGATCACCAAGGCTGAGCTCGCCGAGATCGCCAAGGTCAAGATGCCCGACCTCACTGCCGGCAGCCTTGATGCCGCCGTTCGCTCCATCGCCGGCTCTGCCCGTTCCATGGGCATCGACGTCGTCGATTAATGTTCCTCGCGCGGGTCCCGGACCCGCGCGAACCCCGTTTACGCTTTTGTTGGAGAGCCACGCCGTGTGGCGATCCCGGCCACCGCGACCGACATCGCGGAAGATTGTTCGAATGGAGCCACAATGGCAAAACCTGGAAAGAAGTACCGGGCTGCCGCGGCCAAGATCGAAGATCGCCCCTACGAGCTGAAGGATGCGCTCACCGTTGTGAAGGACTTGGCCTTCGCCAAGTTCGACGAGACGGTGGAAGTCCACATGCGGCTTGGAGTGGATCCCCGCCACGCGGACCAGATGGTCCGCGGCACCATCGTCCTGCCCCACGGAACGGGCAAGACCATGCGTGTGGCTGTGATCGCAGGCGGTGAGAAGATCAAGGAAGCGGAAGCTGCAGGCGCCGAGATCGTGGGCGGGGATGAACTGGTGGAGAAGATCGCCGCCGGATTCCTCGACTTCGATGCTCTCGTCGCGACCCCCGACATGATGAAGGGCGTCGGTCGGCTGGGCAAAGTGCTCGGTCCCCGCGGCCTCATGCCCAATCCCAAGACCGGAACCGTGACCTTCGATGTGGCCAAGGCCATCAAGGAGATCAAGGCCGGCAAGGTGGAATACCGGGTCGACAAGACCGGCATCATCCACGCCGGTGTGGGCAAGCTCTCCTTCGGCGTCGAGAAGCTGGAAGAGAACGCCAAGGCCCTCATCGATGCCGTCCACAAGGCCAAGCCCGCCACGGCAAAGGGGAAATACGTGAAGACGATCTACATCGCCTCCACCATGGGCCCCTCGGTCACCCTCAACACCAGTGTTGAGAAGTAGGAGGCCGACCATGGAAAAGTCCAAGAAATTCGCCGAAGTCGCCGAACTCAAGGAAACCTTCGCGTCTGCCACCTCGGCCGTCGTGATCGAATTCAAGGGCCTCGTGGTCGAGAAGGACACTGCCTTCCGCAAGAGCGTCCGTGAGAGCAAGGCCCAGTACCGTGTCAGCAAGAACACCCTGCTCCGCCTGGCCGTGAAGGACACGTCCTTCGAAGCCCTGGGCGGTTCCTTCAAGGGCGCTAGCGCCATCGCCACCACCAACGACGATGTCGTCGCCATGGCCAAGGCTGTCAACGGCTTCCTGAAGGACAATCCCGCGGCGACCTTCAAGGCCGGCGTCATGGATGGCAAGCTGATCGATGCCAAGCAGCTCCAGGTCCTGGCCGAGCTGCCCAGCCGCGATGTGCTGATCGCCAAGCTGCTCTACCTCATGACCTATCCCATCTCCGGTCTGGCGGTCGCCCTCGATGGCATCCGCAAGCAGAAGGCCGGCGAGTAGCACCCCAACCCCGAATCCAAAACCCCATTTCGAATTTTAGGAGGCCATCATGGCTCTCACTGCCGATCAGCTCATCGCTGAAATCGAAACCATGACCGTCCTTGACCTGGCCAACCTGGTCAAGGCCCTCGAGGACCGCTTCGGCGTGTCCGCCGCTGCCGCCGCCGCTCCCGCTGCGGGCGGTGCTGCCCCGGCTGCTGCCGTGGAAGAGCAGACGGAATTCAACGTCATGCTCATGGACGCCGGCGCCAACAAGCTGAACGTCATCAAGGCCGTCCGCGAGATCGTCGCCGGACTCGGTCTCAAGGAAGCCAAGGACCTGGTCGATGGCGCTCCCAAGGCCGTCAAGGAAGGCGTGGCCAAGGACGAGGCTGCCAAGATCAAGGAAAAGCTCGAGGCCGCTGGCGCCAAGGTCGAGATCAAGTAGTTCTCGATACAGCATTAACGCAAAGCGTAGGGTGCCCCTCGCACCTTACGCTTTGCGGTTCTGTCTGGATATGGTACGATTATTCCTTCCGTCCGGATTCCCGGATGGACCGCCTACATAAAGGCCCCTGGTTGCCAAACGCCCGCCGTAGCAGCACCATCCTCGTTCCTGGGCCGCACCTTCCACCGCTGGGTGGCAGGGTGGCCATCGGTTCGTACCGGGGTACCACGCACCACCGCATGTAATTCCGTACCAGGGCATTCAGCCCTGGGACAAAGCCGTCTTTGCTCAAGGCCCGCAGCTGTGATTTGCCGTACCGCGTGCCGTCCATAGAAGGTTCCGCCAACTTTACCTGGAGCGAACCATGAGTGTTCAGCAGAACATCTACCGCCAGCGCCACAACTTCTCCAAGATCCGGTCCCTGGTGCCCATCCCGAACCTGATCGACATCCAGAAGCGGAGCTACGACGAATTCCTCCAGATGAATCTGCTGCACAGCGAGCGGGAGACCCGCGGCCTCAAGGCCGTGTTCGAGTCCATGTTCCCCGTGCACAACGGCAAGAACCCCGAGGGCACCGACGCCAACCTCGAGGTCGAGTTCCTCGACTACACCGTGGGCCACTGGGCCTGCAAGTGCGAGAAGTACCTGGGCCTCGAGCACCTTCGCACGAGCTGCAAGCACTGCGGCCACAGCATCGTGTCGGATCACCCGAAGGATCCCACGGTGGACTGCCCCAAGTGCGGCACCCGCAACAAGAACGCCGCGACCATCTGTGACGTGTGCCAGGAGCCCGTCGCGATGAAGCAGAAGATGGGCATGGACGAGTGCGTGGAGCGCGGCTCCACCATGGCGGCCCCCCTCAAGATTCGCGTGCGCCTCAACCAGTTCGACAAGGACGACAAGGGCAACCGCCGCTTCAAGCAGAGCCAGGATTCGGAAGTCTACTTCGGCGACCTGCCGATCATGACCGACCGCGGCACCTTCATCATCAACGGCACCGAGCGCGTGATCGTGAGCCAGCTGCACCGCAGCCCCGGCGTGTTCTTCAGCATCGCCTCGGACAAGAGCCTCTACAGCGCCCAGATCATCCCCTACCGCGGCTCCTGGATCGAGTTCGAGCTGGACGCCAAGGGTCTGCTCTACGCCCGCATCGACCGCAAGCGCAAGTTCCTGGGCGCCACGTTCCTGCGCGCCCTGGGTCTCTTCAGCGAGAGCCTGAACGCCAACGAGCCCATGCTGCGGCACTTCTACACGCCGGCCACCTTCTTCCTGAAGAAGGGCAAGCTCACCGTCGCCGTGGGCGACCACCTCCAGGGCAAGAAGACCGAAGAGGACGTGAAGCACCCCAAGACCAAGGAAGTGGTGCTGGCCAAGGACAAGAAGATCACCCGCCGCCTCCTCGACCAGATGGAGAAGGCCGGGATCAAGGATGTGCCGGTCTCCCGCGAGATGCTGGATGGCGCCGTGCTCCTGCAGGACATCGTCAACATGAACACCGGCGAGGTGCTCATGGAGGCGAACGAGCCCTTCGTCCAGACCCACCTCGAGATGTTCCTGGCCAACGACGTGCAGTCCTTCGACGTCTGCTTCCCGGAAGCCGATGCCACCGGCAAGGTCCTCTCCGAGACCCTGGCCAAGGACCACACCGAAGACAGCGAGGAAGCCGCCAAGGAGCTCTTCAAGAAGATCCGGCCCGGCGAGCCCGCCACCCTGGAATCCAGCAAGAAGCTGCTGTTCGGCATGTTCTTCGACCCCCAGAAGTACGACCTGAGCAAGGTGGGCCGGCACAAGATCAACGCCAAGCTCAGCCTCAGCACCGACCTGGAATACCGCACCCTGGGCACGGATGACTTCATCCAGACCATCCACTACCTGCTGCGCCTGAAGAAGTACGACACCACCCGCCAGGACATCGGCGAGGTCGCCCCGGTCCGCGCCGACGACATCGACCATCTGGGCAACCGCCGCGTGCGGTCCGTGGGTGAGCTGCTCGAGAACGGCTTCCGCGTGGGCCTCGTGCGCGTGCAGCGGGCCATCAAGGAGAAGTTCAGCATCGCGCAGGATCCCAACAATCCCGTGCAGGCCCATGACCTGATCAACAGCAAGCCGGTCATCGCGGCCATGAAGGAGTTCTTCGGCTCCAGCCAGCTCTCCCAGTTCATGGACCAGACCAACCCGCTGTCCGAGATCACCCACAAGCGCCGCCTGTCGGCCCTCGGACCGGGCGGCCTGAGCCGCGACCGCGCGGGCTTCGAGGTGCGCGACGTGCACACCTCGCACTACGGCCGCATCTGCCCCATCGAGACGCCGGAAGGCCCGAACATCGGCCTGATCAGCTCCCTCTCCTGCTACGCCCGCATCAACGAGTTCGGCTTCATCGAAAGCCCCTACCTCAAGGTGGAGAACGGCAAGATCGTGCACTTCGCCAAGGTCACCAGCGTGGGCGACTCCAAGCTGGGCTACATGGAAGTGGTTCGCCTCGAGGATCTGGAGACGGAAAACAAGAAACTGGTCAAGGCGGGCAAGCGTCCCGCCAAGTATGAGATGCACGCCTTCTACCTGTCCGCCTGGGAAGAGGACGAGCACGTCATCGCCCAGGCCAACGTCCGCGTGGACAAGGACGGCGCCATCCAGGACGAGGACGTCACCGTCCGCGTCGCCGGCGAGACCAAGATCGTCTCCCGCGACAAGGTGACGCTCATGGACGTGAGCCCGAAGCAGGTGGTCTCCGTGGCCGCCAGCCTCATCCCCTTCCTCGAGAACGATGACGCCAACCGGGCCCTCATGGGCGCCAACATGCAGCGCCAGGCCGTCCCCCTCATCCGCACCGAGGCCCCCATCGTGGGCACCGGCATGGAGTTCGTGGCCGCCAAGGACTCCGGCGCCTGCGTGGTCTGCCGCCGCTCCGGCATCGTCGAATCCGTGGACGCCAACCGCATCGTGGTGCGCGTCGAGGATGATCCCGAAACCGATGGCATCGAGTCCGGGGTGGACATCTACACCCTGGTCAAGTTCGCCCGCAGCAACCAGAACACCTGCCTCAACCAGACCCCGCTGGTGAAGAAGGGCGAGTACGTCACCGAGGCCCAGATCCTCGCGGACGGACCCTGCACCGACCACGGCGAGCTGGCCCTGGGCCGGAACCTCGTCGTGGCCTACATGCCCTGGCGCGGCTACAACTTCGAGGACGCGATCCTGATCTCCGAGCGCGTCGTGAAGGAGGACCTCTACACCACGATCCACATCGAGGAGTTCGAGGTCCACGCCCGCGACACCAAGCTCGGTCCTGAAGAGATCACCCGCGACATCCCCCAGGTCCGCGAGGAAGCCCTCAAGAACCTCGACGACAGCGGCATCATCCGCACCGGCGCCACCGTCAAGCACGGCGACATCCTGGTGGGCAAGGTCACCCCCAAGGGCGAGACCATCCTGTCCCCCGAGGAAAAGCTCCTCCGCGCCATCTTCGGCGAGAAGGCCAGTGACGTGAAGGACGCCAGCCTGACCGTGCCCCCCGGCATCGAAGGCACCGTGGTGGACATCAAGGTCTTCACCCGCAAGGGCCAGGAGAAGGATCTGCGCACCCAGCAGATCGAGCGCGACCAGATGGCCAAGTGGGAGAAGGATCTCTCCGACGAGGAGCGCATCATCCGCGCCGAGGCCAAGAAGAAGGTCGTGACCCTGCTCAAGGGCAAGGAACTCGACGAGGTCCTCACCGACGACAAGGGCAAGGAACTGCTGCCCAAGGGCAAGAAGCTCACCCAGAACATGCTGGAGGCCGTGCCCTACCACCGCTTCCGCCAGGTCTCGGTGGCCGCCGCCAAGAACCGCATCAATGCCGAGGTGCTCGACATCCTCGATCGCACCGAGAGCCAGCTCAAGGTCCTGCGCGACATCCTGAACGAGCGCATGGAGCGTCTGCTCAAGGGCGACGAGCTGATGCCGGGCGTCCTCAAGACCGTGAAGTGCTACGTGGCCGTGAAGCGCAAGCTGCAGGTCGGTGACAAGATGGCCGGCCGCCACGGCAACAAGGGCGTGGTCAGCCGCATCCTCCCCGTGGAGGACATGCCCTACCTGCCCGATGGCCGTCCCGTGGACATCGTGCTGAACCCCCTGGGCGTTCCCTCCCGTATGAACATCGGCCAGGTGCTTGAGTGCCACCTCGGCTGGGCCGGCAAGACCCTCGGCGTCCACTTCTCCACGCCCGTCTTCGACGGCGCCCGGGAAGCCGACATCAAGGGCTTCCTCGTCCAGGCCTGGGAGAAGAACAACAAGCTGGGCCCGGATGTCACCGGCAAGACCAGGCTCTACGATGGCATGACCGGCGAGGCCTTCGAGCAGCCCGTGAACGTGGGCTGCGTCTACATGCTTAAGCTGCACCACCTCGTCGACAACAAAATCCATGCCCGGAGCATTGGGCCCTACAGCCTCATCACCCAGCAGCCCCTCGGCGGCAAGGCCCAGTTCGGTGGCCAGCGCTTCGGCGAGATGGAAGTCTGGGCGCTGGAAGCCTACGGCGCGGCCCACGTGCTGCAGGAACTCCTCACCTACAAGTCCGACGACATGCACGGCCGCACCCAGATCTACCAGGCCATCATCAAGGGCGAGACCATCAAGGATCCCGGTCTCCCCGAGAGCTTCAACGTCGTCAAGAAGGAACTCAACGCGCTCTGCATCGATGTCGAGATGCTGACCCGCGAAGAGCTGGACCCGGCCATGGCGGAAGAAGAACCCGCTGCCTTCTCCATTGAAGGCTGATCTCGATTCCGCTTCCGTTTCCGACGAATACTTGAGAGGTCCACATGTATCCTGAGCAGCAGAACATCAACGCCTATGAGTGCATTCGGGTATCCCTGGCCAGCCCGGACAAGATGCGTTCCTGGTCCAAGGGCGAAGTCACCAAGCCCGAGACCATCAACTACCGCAGCCTGAAGCCCGAGCGGGACGGTCTCTTCTGCGCCCGCATCTTCGGGCCCGTGAACGACTGGGAATGCCTCTGCGGCAAGTACAAGCGCCAGAAGTTCAAAGGCGTCACCTGCGACAAGTGCGGCGTCGAAGTCACCAAGAAGTCCGTGCGCCGCGAGCGCATGGGCCACATCCAGCTGGCGAGCCCCGTCAGCCACGTGTGGTTCTTCAAGGGCGTGCCCAGCCGCATCGGCTACCTGCTGGACATCCCCCTCAAGGACCTGGAGCGCGTGCTCTACTTCGAGGCCTACACGGTCACCGAGAGCGGCGGCACCACCCTGAAGGAAGGCGAGATCCTCAACGAGGACAAGTACCGCGAGTACCGCACCCAGTTCGGCGAGGGCTTCAAGGCCCAGATGGGCGCCGAGGCCATCAAGGAGCTGCTCAAGCAGGTCGACATCGAAGCCCTCACCATCGAGCTGCGCGATGTCATGAAGAAGGAAACCTCCACCCAGAAGCGCAGCAAGGTCGCCAAGCGCCTCAAGGTGGCCGAGTCCTTCCACCGCTCCGGCAACAAGCCCGAGTGGATGATCCTGGACGTGGTCCCCGTGCTGCCCCCCGAACTGCGCCCCCTGGTGCCCCTCGACGGCGGCCGCTTCGCCACTTCTGATTTGAATGACCTCTACCGCCGCGTCATCAACCGGAACAACCGCCTCAAGAAGCTGCTCGAGCTCAAGGCCCCCGACGTCATCGTGCGCAATGAAAAGCGCATGCTGCAGGAGGCCGTGGACGCGCTCTTCGAGAACGGCAAGCGCGGCCGTCTCCTCCGCGGCGTCAGCAACCGCCCCCTGAAGTCCCTCAGCGATGCCCTCAAGGGCAAGCAGGGCCGGTTCCGTCAGAACCTGCTCGGCAAGCGTGTGGACTACTCGGGCCGTTCCGTCATCGTGGTGGGTCCCGACCTCAAGCTGCACCAGTGCGGCCTGCCCAAGAAGATGGCGCTGGAGCTCTTCAAGCCCTTCATCTTCAACCGGCTCGAGCACAAGGGCTACGCGGCCACCATCCGCCAGGCCAAGGAGATGGTCGAAGAGGGCCGTCCCGAAGTCTGGGATGTCCTCGAAGAGGTCATCAAGGACCACCCGGTCCTGCTGAACCGCGCCCCGACCCTGCACCGCCTGGGCATCCAGGCCTTCCAGCCCGTGCTCGTCGAAGGCAAGGCCATCCGCCTGCATCCCCTGGTCTGCACCGCCTTCAACGCCGACTTCGACGGCGACCAGATGGCCGTGCACGTGCCCCTCAGCCCCATGGCCCAGATCGAGGCCAAGGTGCTGATGATGTCCACCCAGAACATCCTCAACCCCGCCAACGGCCGCCCCAACGTGGTGCCCTCCCAGGACATCGTGCTGGGTGGCTACTACCTGACCAAGAAGCGCGTCGGTCGCCGGGGCGAGGGCATGGTCTTCGCCAACGTCAATGACGTGGTCTCGGCCCACGAGGCCGGTGTCGTCGACACCCACGCCATCATCCAGATCCGCCACACCGGCGAGTGGGTGGACACCGAGGCCTGGCACGCGAAGGACCCCAAGAAGAACTCCGAGCAGGAGGTCTTCGAGGCGCCCGCCGAGACCGTGAAGGGCCAGCTCAAGACCACCACCGTGGGCCGCGTGCTCTTCAATCGCGCCCTGCCCGAGGAAGTGCCCTTCATCAACGGCCTGCTCAAGAAGGAGGGCCTGCTCTCCCTCGTGAACCGCGCCTACAAGCTGAACGGCCCCGAAGTGACGATCCGCATGCTGGACGCCATGAAGGACACCGGGTTCATGTGGGCCATGAAGGCTGGCGTGTCCGTGGGCATCGACGACCTCGTCGTGCCCGACTCCAAGGCCAAGCTCCTCAAGACGGCCTCGGATGAAGTCCGGGCCATCGAGAAGGAATCCTACGAGGGCCGCCTCGACGCCTCCACGCGCTACAACCGCATCCTGGAAGTCTGGGGCAAGACCAGCGACCAGGTGGCTGGCGACATGATGAAGGAACTGGAAAAGCGCAACGAGACCGGGGAGTTCCTGAACTCGATCTACATCCTGGCCGACTCCGGCGCCCGTGGTTCCAAGACCCAGATCCGCCAGGTCGCCGGCATGCGTGGTCTCATGGCCCGCCCCAGCGGCGACATCATCGAGACCCCGATCACGGCCAACTTCAAGGAAGGCCTCAGCGTCCTCGACTACTTCATCTCGACCCACGGCGCCCGCAAGGGCCTCGCGGACACCGCGCTGAAGACGGCCGACTCCGGCTACCTCACCCGCAAGCTGGTGGACGTGGCCCAGGACGTCATCGTCAACGAGGACGACTGCGAGACCATCAACGGGATCGAGGTCGAGGCCATCGTCAACAGCGACGGCACCATCCGTTCCCGCCTGCGCGACCGCATCATGGGCCGCGTCTGCCTTGACGACATCGTGGATCCCTACGATGCCACCAAGACCATCGCCCCCGCCGGTACCCTCCTCTCCGAGGAACTGGCGTTCACGATCGAGACCAGCGGCATCCCCAAGGTCAAGATCCGCTCCACCCTCACCTGCGAAGCCCGCCGCGGCATCTGCGCCAAGTGCTATGGCCTGAACCTCAGCACCGGCCGCCTGGTCGATCTGGGCGAAGCCGTGGGCGTCATCGCCGCGCAGTCCATCGGCGAGCCCGGCACTCAGCTCACCATGCGGACCTTCCACGTGGGTGGCGCGGCCAGCCGCACCTCCGAGAAGAGCACCCACGAGGCCCAGATCGCGGGCGTCGTGCGCTACGAGGGCCTGGACAACACCAAGGACCAGAAGAAGACCGTCGTCAACCGCAAGGGCGAGACCGTGGCCCTCACCCGCAACGGCTACATCCTCGTCACCGACGAGGACGGCAACGAGCGTGAGCGCTACAAGGTCACCTCCGGCGCCATCCTCAAGGTCAAGGACAAGGAAGCGGTCGAGCCCCGTACCGTGCTCGCCGAGTGGGATCCGTACAACGACGTGCTCCTCACCGAAGTGGGCGGCGTCGCCGACTTCAAGGAGTTCGAGGTCAACGTCTCCTACCAGGAAGAGAAGGATCCGATCTCCGGCAACTTCCGCAAGAAGGTCATCGATCCCACCGACGACAAGATCCACCCCCACATCAACATCAAGGGGGACAACCACAAGGTGCTCAAGCGCTACAACATCCCCACCGGCGCCTACATCGAAGTGGAAGAGGGCCAGGAGCTGGAACCCGGCGATGTCATCGCCAAGACCAGCCGCCAGCAGGCCAAGACCAGCGACATCACGGGCGGCCTGCCGCGCGTGACCGAGCTCTTCGAAGGCCGCAAGCCCAAGGAACCCGCCATCATCAGCGAAGTCACCGGCATCGCGAAGTACGGCAACCGGGTCCGCGGCAACCAGAAGGTGGTCGTGGAATCGGAGACGGGCGAGAAGGGCGAGTACCTCATCCCGCGCGGCAAGCACATCCAGGTCCAGGACGGCGATGAGATCCGCGCCGGCGAGAAGCTCACCGAGGGTGCCGTCAGCCCCCACGATCTCCTCAAGGTCCAGGGTGATCGTGCCCTCCAGGCCTTCCTCGTCAACGAGGTCCAGGAGGTCTACCGGGCCCAGGGCGTGGTCATCAACGACAAGCACATCGAAGTGATCATCCGCCAGATGCTGCGCTGGGTCCTCATCACCGACGTGGGCGACACCCCGCTCATCGTCGAGGAGAAGGTCGACAAGCACCGCTTCAAGGAGATCAACGAGCAGGCCCTCAAGGATGGCGGCCAGCCCGCCACCTGCGAACCCCTGCTGCTCGGCATCACAAAGGCCGCGCTGACCTCCGAGAGCTTCATCTCGGCGGCCAGCTTCCAGGAGACCACCCGCGTCCTCACGGAAGCGGCTCTGGAAGGTCGCGTGGACTACCTGCGCGGCCTCAAGGAGAACGTCATCCTGGGCCGCCTGATCCCGGCTGGCACCGGCATGGCCCACTACCGGAACCTCGACATCGAGGAGGGCGAGTACCCCGAGCCCAGCCTCAACGAGTTCCAGGGTGGCGAGGACTTCGACGACGAATACGCCCGCATGGCGCAGCACGTCGAAGAACTCCAGGGCATGACCGAGATCGACGGCGAAGATTTGTAGTCCGTACCGGTCCCAAAACGGCCCGCCAGATGGCGGGCCGTTTTTTTGGGCCTTCATGCCGTCTGGCGACCACCCAGCCTCGGGAGGTTTCCGGCCAGGGGGCCTTTGAGGGCGAATCCAAGCGGTCAGTCCCCCTTTGGGTAGAAACCCCCATCCACGGGTGACCTGGATTTGTGGTGTGATCTAGACCAGACCCTGACCAGGCCGTCGCCACAGCCGACGACCTGGCACCGGGGAATCCAGGAGTGGGGCATGCGACGAGGCACTTGGGCGGCGATTCTGTTGAACGGCGGCCTGCTGGGGATGGTATGCAAGAACGTGGGGATCCTATGATGAGCCGACTCTGGCCTGCCTCGCACCTCCGGCGCCTTCTGGTCCTGGTGGGCGCCTGCCTCCTGATTGCGGTGCCTCCCCTTGCCGGGCAGGCGAAAAAGGCTGAACCCGCGGCTGCGCCCCAGGCGAAGCTGGTCGCGGGGTTGCCTGCCGAGAAGGCGCTGGCACTGGGCGAGCGCATGTACCGCGAAGGGATCCTTCCCAGCGGCGAGGCCATGCAGCCGGTCGTCAGCGGGGGCGCCGCCGTGGCCGGCACCTCGTACTCCTGTGCCAGCTGCCATCTTCGAAGCGGGCTCGGGTCCGTCGAGGGCGGGGTCGTCACCCTTCCCGTCAATGGGTTCAAGCTGGGCCAGACGCGCTACTGGAAGTTCCAGAACCTGCTGCCCGAGGAGCGGAAGAAACTGCGGGTCCAGACCAAACCTGCCCGTCCCCCCTATACGGACGAGACCTTGGCTCGCGCCCTCAGCACGGGCATCGATCCCAGCGGCCGGGAATTGAACTCGGCCATGCCGAGGTACAAGCTTAACGACCAGGACATGGCCATCCTGATCAACTACCTCTGGTCCCTCTCGGCCAACCCGTCACCCGGCGCGGACAACACCCACATCCGCTTTGCCACGGTCATCACGGAGGAGGTCAGCGCGGAGGACCAGCAGGCGATGCTGGTGCCCATGAACAATTACTTCACCCGTCACAAGGCCTTTGCCTACGGCATGGACGCGCGGATGTATGGCAGTGTCGGCGGCAAGGAGATGAGCGGGTCCTACCGTTCCATGTCCCTGTCCGTCTGGCGGCTGAAAGGGCCCTCGGATACCTGGCGGCGCCAGCTGGAGGCCTACCTCGCCAAGGAACCGGTGTTTGCGCTGCTCGGCGGCATCACCTACGGGGAGTGGAAGCCCATCCATGATTTCTGTGAAAGCCATGGGCTGCCCTGTCTCTTCCCCATCACCGACCTGCCAGTGATCTCGGATAAGGCCTGGTACACCCAGTATTTCTCCAAGGGCTACTACCAGGAAGGCCAGGCGGTCGCGCGCTTTCTGAATGCCTCGGACGACTCAGCCCCGGGCCGGCGCATCCTGCAGGTCGTACAGGATGGCCCGGAAGGGCGAGACCTTGCCCTGGGCTTCCGTGAGACCTGGTCAGACCTGGGGCAGGGCGCCATCAAGGAGGTCCGTCTCAAGAAGGGCGAGGCCATCACCGCGGCTTCCCTGCGGACCCTCCTCCAGCAGGAGAAACCGACCACGCTCCTGCTCTGGACAGCATCTGGCTCCCTGGAAGCCATCGATAGCCTGGTGGATCAGGCTGATCGGCCAGCCCAGGTGTTCGTGTCCTCGCGCCAGCTGGGCACGAAGCTCTTCTCGCTCTCCGAGCGGGCCCGGCGCCTCACCTGGATCACATACCCCTACCGCGAACCCAAGGACGAACTCAAGGTCTCGCAGTACGCCAACTCAAGCATGCGGGGCCTCGCCAAGCATCGCCCCGAGACGCGCATCTCGACACGGACCTACTCGATGCTGCAGCTGTTCCAGGCGGGCCTGGTGGAGATGGACCGGAATCTCTACCGGGACAACCTGATCGACCGGTTGGGCTTGTTGCGGGACTACGTCCTGCCCGACTACCTGCGCCTGAGCTTCGGCCCCGGCCAGCGGTACGCCTCGAAGGGCTGCTTCATCATGCAGCTCAGCCCTGGGGCAGAACCCCAGCTCATCAGGAAGAGTGAGTGGGTGATCCACTAGGCTCTGTAGGATCGAGGTGTTCATGCGAGGCATCGGGCTTGGGCGGTGGCTGTTTCTTCTCGGGGCGACCCTGCTGTCCTTCGGCTGCCGTGAACTGGTCGAGGCGCCGGTCACCCTGGCCTATGGCACCAATCCGGCGGTCTACACCGTGGGGACGGCCATTCCAACGAACAGCCCCACCAATGGTGGCGGAAAGATCGAATCCTATTCGGTGAGTCCCGCCCTCCCGGCTGGCCTGAACCTCGATGCCACGTCTGGTGCCATCACAGGGACCCCCACCGCTGCCACAGCGGCGTCCACCTACACGGTGACGGGCGTGAACACGGCCGGTAGCGCCACGGCCAGCCTCACCATCACCGTGAACGCCAAGCCGCCGGCCATCCTCATCACGACCCAGCCAGCCAGCCAGTCCATCCTCGTGGGGGAAACGGCCACGTTCACCGTGGTCGCCACGGGCACGGGCAGCCTCAGCTACCAGTGGGCGAAGAATGGCGTCGCCATCCCCGCCGCCACATCCAGTTCCTACACGACTCCGGTGGCGGTTCTGGGCGACAGCGGCAGCACCTTCGCCGTGGACATCTCCGATGGCAACGGGAACATCCTCACCAGCAGCATCGCCACGCTCACCGTGACGACGGCCACCCCCCCGATCACCATCACGACGCAACCCGCCAGCCAGTCCATTCAGGAAGGACAGACCTGTACGTTCAGCGTCGCCGCCACCGGTACGGGCCCTCTGACGTACCAGTGGTCCCTAAATGGCACCTCGATCCCCGGTGCCACCGCCGCTTCGTATACGACACCCCCGGCGGCCATCGATGACAACGGCAGCACCTTCAGCGTCGCCATCCACAACACCACCACCGGGGACAATCTCACCAGCGCCACCGCCACCCTCACGGTGGTGAAGGCCCCCACGGACATCACCATCACCTCCCAGCCTGCCAATCAATCCATCCTGGTGGGCCAGATTGCCACCTTCAGCGTGGTCGCCACCGGACCCGGGACGCTCACCTACGTGTGGCAGAAGAACGGCACGCCCCTCCCGGGTGCCACCTCGGCCTCCTACACCACCCCCGTCACCGTGCTTGCCGACAATGGCAGCACCTACGAGGTCGTGATTTCCGACGGTCCTGGCCACGTGCTTGGAAGCGCTCTCGCCACGCTGACGGTATTGGCGGGCGAGGGGCCCGGCGCCTTCACACCCACCTCGGGGATGTCGGTGAGCCGGGTCTACGGCACGGTCACCACCTTGGCCAATGGCAAGGTGCTGGTGGCTGGTGGGTACAACGGGGCCATCGTTCTCAACAGCGCAGACTTGTTCGACTCCAGTACAGAATCCTTTGCCTCGACCGGCAGTCTGGCCACGGCCCGCCGGTTCCATACCGCCACCCTGCTGGCCGACGGCCGGGTGCTCGTGACCGGCGGCTCCACGCTCAGCACCACCACGGCCACTGCGGAGCTCTTCGATCCCGCAACCGGTACGTTCACGGCGACGGGGAACATGATCCGCCCGCGCGCAGATCATTCGGCGACCTTGCTGCCGAGTGGGAAGGTCCTCATCGTCGGTGGAGGTAACGGGGGTGCCTTCCAGGCGACCGCCGAACTCTTCGACCCCGCGACGGGCACCTTCGCCGACACGACGAATACGCTTGGAGTCGCCCGGGCAGGCCATACCGCCACGCTGCTGGGCAACGGCAAGGTCCTGATCGTTGGCGGAATGACTTCGGGCGCACTTGCCTCGGCGGAACTCTATGATCCCGCCCTTGGCACCTTCACGCCCACGGGGGGGATGGCAGTCCCCCGCGCCTTCCACACCGCCACCCTGCTGGCCACTGGCAAAGTCCTGGTGGTGGGAGGGGCCGCCACCGCCACCGCAGAGATTTTCGACCCGCTCACGGAGACCTTTGCCAACACCTCGGGGAACCTTGGCACCGGCCGTTCCTCCCACACGGCCACGCTCCTGCCCACGGGCAAGGTGCTCATCGCCGGCGGCTCAGGGCTGGGCTCCCCGTCTCCGCTGCTCGGCACGGCCGAACTGTACGATCCCGCCAGTGGCACCTTCAGCAGCACCGGCAGCCTGAACGGGGTGCGAAAGCTCCACATGGCCTCCCCTCTTGCGACAGGGAAGGTTCTGATTGTCGGTGGGTACTCTGGCGTGAGCTTCCTGGCGAGTGCAGAGCTCTACAACTGATCGCGACCGATCCCAGGAAGCCAAGGACGACCAGGGGATTTCTGCCGCAGAGTTCATGGACATGTTCTCGGCTCACGAGTAGGGCCTAGAAGGTCCCGCGCCTGGCCGGAATGGGCCCTGCCAGCGCGATGGATGGTCCCCTGAATAAAAACGGGCAGGACTTCCTCATTCGCGGCAGGCGCTGGATACTTATTCTCAATATCAATTTCGCGCACTAGACCTATTTACATAGTTCCTACCACGTCTATAGGGAGAACACCCCATACCCGTTGGAGGGCTTCTGGCGGACCTTTAGAGTCCAGCTAGGACAAATTGTCGCACCCGGCCCGTGGTCTCCATGACAAGACGGGCCGAATGGTCTTCCCGAAGTCGCCCCTGCTTTACCGCTGTCCTTTTCATTCCCACCCCGAGGTGAACCATGCTCAAGAAGTTCAACCGTCTGCTGGCATTAGCCGCAGCCTTGTTCATGGGAGCCGGCGCCTCCGCCGAAGCGCCCGTTGGACAGGAAACCCGCCGCCCTGTGGCCCCTCCGACTGTGAGTGGCGACCAGGATGCCATCATCGAGCGCGCCGTTCGTCGGCGCACGCTGGCCCAGGCCCGTCAGGCTGCCGCCGAGCGCGCCAAGCCCAAGCGGGAAGCCTACAAGGCCGCCAAGGCTGCCGGGAAGATTCCGCAGGCCACTGGCGTCAAGCAGCAGCTTGGCGTGGTTGCCCCTCCGGGGATCATGAATCCCCTGGGTACCCCTGACTACATGGGCGGCGTCATCCCCAACTGGACGAACACGCCCATCATCCGCAAGTTCGTGGACACCCTCCCCGGACTCACCGCGGCCAATGCCAACAACCTGGGGAACTACATCCCCGTGGCTGTGCCCGATACCACCACCTTCCCTGGTTCTGACTACTACGACATCGGCCTGGTGGACTTCCGGCAGCAGCTGCACTCCGACCTGCCCCCCACCCGCCTGCGTGGCTACAAGGACCTGAACCCGAACGCTGATGGTGCGGCCCACTACCTCGGCCCCCTCATCATCGCCGAGCGGGATCGTCCCGTGCGCGTCACCTTCCGCAACCAGCTGCCCCTCGGCACTGCCGGCAACCTGCCGCTGCCCGTGGATACCAGCCTCATGGGTTCCGGCGAAGCGCCCGGCGGTACCACCTACACCCAGAACCGCGCTGAGCTCCACCTCCATGGTGGCCTGAACCCCTACATCAGTGACGGCACGCCGCACCAGTGGATCACCCCCGCCGGCGATCCCACGCCCAACAAGAAGGGCGTGTCCTTCGCCAACGTCCCCGACATGGTGGGCCCCGGGAAGCTCTTCCCCAACCCCACGGCCGGTGACGGCATCGGCACCTACTTCTACACCAACCAGCAGAGCAGCCGGTTGATGTTCTACCACGACCACACCTTCGGCCTCACCCGCCTGAACGTCTACATGGGCGAAGCGGCCGGCTACCTGCTGGTCGATGACGTCGAGAAGAAGCTCATCAACGATGGCATCCTGCCCAACAACGGCGGTGGTGTCTACAACTATGGCATCCCCCTCATCATCCAGGACAAGACCTTCGTCCCCGGGCCCAGCGCTCTGGCCGACACCGATCCCACCTGGGACATCAACAACTGGGGTGGCTACGGCGATCTCTGGTATCCCCACGTCTACATGCCCAACCAGAACCCCGGCGATCCCTCCGGCGCCAACGCCATGGGACGGTGGGACTACGGTCCGTGGTTCTGGCCCCCGGTGCCGGTGGCCGATGCCGTCAACAGCATCCCCCTCGCCCACGGCCCCAAGCCCGGTGTCAATCCTGGCGATCCTGACTACCCCGGAACGCCCAATCCCTCCCTCGTGATCGAGTCCTTCCTCGATACGCCCGTGATCAACGGCACGGCCTATCCGACCGTGACCCTCGAGCCCAAGGCCTACCGTTTCCGCGTCCTGAACGCGTCCAACGACCGCCCCTTCGGCATGGGCTTCTACTATGCCGATCCTGCGGCTCCCACCGAAGTCAAGATGATCCCCGCCACCCCGGACGAAGCGGCCCAGGGGCCAATGGCTGATGGCCTCCCCCTCTGGCCCACCGATGGCCGCGATGGCGGCGTCGTGGACTTCCGCACCAAGGGACCGGACATCATCCAGATCGGCAATGAGAGCGGCTTCCTGGCGGAACCCGTCATCATCCCGTCCCAGCCCACGACCTACAACATGAACCGGCGCGACATCGTCGTGCTGAGCATCGCCAACCATGGCCTCTTCCTGATGGCCGCCGAGCGGGCCGACATCATCGTCGACTTCTCGTCCGTCCCCAGCGGGTCCACCCTGATCCTCTACAACGACATGCTGGCGCCCGTCCCGGCCTTCGATGTCCGCTTCGACTACTTCACGGGCGCTCCTGACCAGACCCCCACGGGCGGTGCGCCTAGCACCCTCCCGGGCTTCGGTCCCAACACCCGCACCCTCATGCAGGTCAAGATCCAGGGCACTGCTGCGGCGCCCTTCAATGTGGCGGCCCTCCAGGCGGCCTTCAAGTCCACGGCGACGTCCCGGGGTGCCTTCGCGGCCTCCCAGCACCCGCCCATCATTCCCCAGACCTTCTACAACTCGGCCATGAACACCACCGTCGCGAACGATACCTACGTCGCGATCCAGGACAACACCCTGACCTACACCAAGACCGAGAATGGTCAGCTCACCACGACGCCCCTGCAGCCCAAGGCCCTCCACGAGCTGTTCGAGCTGAACTACGGCCGCATGAACAGCAGCCTCGCCATCGAGCTGCCCTTCACGAACTTCAACAACCAGACCACCATCCCCCTGGGCTACTCCGAACCCGCCACCGAAATCCTGAAGGATGGCGAGACCCAGATCTGGAAGCTCACCCACAACGGTGTGGATACCCACCCCGTCCACTTCCACCTCTTCGATGTGCAGGTCATCAACCGCGTTGGCTGGGACGGCGCCGTGCGCTTCCCCGAGCCCAACGAGATCGGTTGGAAGGAAACCGTCAAGATGAACCCGCTGGAAGACATCATTGTCGCCATGCGGCCCCTCTCGCCGCGGCTGCCCTTCGAGCTCGGCAACAGCCTGCGCGTCATCGATCCCAGCAAGGATCCTGGCTCCACCATTCAGATCACTGACCTGGCCACCGGCGTCCCCGTCAACCTGGGGAACCTCGGCAACCCGATCTTTGTCCCCAACAATGTCGTCGACTACGGCTGGGAGTACGTGTGGCACTGCCACATCCTCGCCCACGAAGAGAACGACTTCATGCGGCCGGTCGTCCTGAAAGTGGCGACGACCATTCCCGGCAGCCCCACGGATCTGGTTGGCGTCGTCAACGGCCCCACCCGTGTGGACCTGTCCTGGACGAAGAACGCACTGCCCCCGAATGCCCCTCCCGCGGATGGCGTCGCCATCCCCGTGGATGAGACTGGTTTCCGTGTGGAGCGCAGCCTGGCTGGTGCGAACACCTTCACCACGATCGGCACCACCGTGCCCGATCAGACCAACTACACCGATTTCGCCGCGGTTGAAGGCACCAGCTACGACTACCGCGTGTTCTCCTACAACCAGAAGGGTGATTCCGCGGCTTCGGCCCTGGCCTCGGGCATCACTCCCGGTGCCGTCGTCGCTCCCACGGGCGTGACCCTGGATGCCCTGCCGGTGACTTCGGTCGTCAAGGGCACCCCGGTGACCTTCACCGCCCTGGGCTCCGCCACGGGCGCCGCCACCTTCCAGTACCGCTTCTATGTGAACGGCGTCATGGTGCAGGACTACAGCACCACCGCCACCTATGCCATGCCCGGCACCCAGGCCGTCGGTGTCTACACCGTCACCGTGGACGCCCGCACCAGCGCTGCCAGCGCCATCGTCAGCGCCACCATCCCCTACACCATCACTCCCGGACCTGCCACGGGCGTTCAGCTCCTGCCGAACCTCCCCAGCCCGCAGGCTTCCACCAAGACGATCACCTTCAAGGCGACCGGAATCGGCTCCACCGGTTACAACTACCAGTTCTCGGTAGATGGAACCGTCCTCCAGGCCTACAGCACGGTCCAGACTTTCACTGTGCCAGCCTACATCGCCGCCACCGGTGGCAGCCATGCCATTAAGGTCGATGGTGACAAATCTGGCGGCGGTGACGCCAGATGCCTCGACCACCGTCAACTTTCTTTCATTGCGCCAGTTCCCTTGGCCCCGTTCCTTTGTCCCTCTGTGAAACGTGTAATTGTTAGTGTACGCCCCGTTACACACCGGTATTGACCTTAATGTGGTGGTTGGAGCCTCAGGCTATTACTTCCTATATTTGGAATTATGCAACGAGACGGCATTTCCTTGGCCAGACTTATTCCGCATCACAGGTGGGGGCTCCCACTGGGACGGGCACAGGTAGCATTACACTTCCGACCACCTTGGACCCTGGGTCCTACGCTTGGTATATGAAGGCCGTCAATGCCACCGGCACCAGTGCTTGGAGTAGTCTCCTGCCTTTCACCGTCAAAGTGATACCAGCGACCCCGACGGCCCTCAGCCCCAGCGGGGGGATCACCACCCGCACGCCAACATACACTTTCAGTGCGGTACCCTACGCCACAGGGTATTATGTTTCTTTTGGAACTACAACACCGCAAGTGAACCTTAGTCACCTAGACCGTTGCTCAGGTTGGCGCCCCGATGGCATTTCGGGCATTGGGACCTATACCCAGGCAACCCCTTGGAAATGGGACCTAAGCTTGGTAAGTGTTAAATCGTATAACTTAAGTGGTGCGAGTTCGTGGAGGTGGTGGTTGACCTTTTAGGGTGCAGCCCTAGGAACCTTTTTTTAGTGTGGATAAGAGCAGCAGCAGAACATCTGCTGCTGCTCTTGTTTATCTTGGTTTATGGGCACACAAAGGCCCAGGTAACCTGATAACTGACTCGATGCTTGAAACCAATGGCCTGGGCCCCAAATTTAGAGATGACTAAAGCCCCTTGGGAAGCCCTGAAGTGGGGGCTGGTTAGGTGGGTAACTGCCTTGGCCTCCCTGTCGCTCCCGAACTATTACCGCTCGGAAGCAAGGCTCCTTCCCGTGGAAGCCTCCTCCTCTGCCGGAGGGGGGCTTGCGATGGCTGCTGCTGCGATCGGCCTGTCGGTTGGAAATCCAGGAGGCGGCGACGCCAATTTCGTCGACATCATGAACAGCCGATGGATGAAGGAGCAACTCCTTGGAACTCGATTTAAATTTCACCAGCGGTTTTGGCGGTTTCCCGTGAATATCTCATTGACGATAGCCTGTACGCCTATTTAGACGAATCAAACATGGATAAAGCTGTCGCTGCACTAGGTGGTGCTATTAATGTGACTAGAGACATGAAACCAATGTCATAACGTTGACGGTGGAGACCAAATCTCCTGAGCTTTCCCTGGGCGCTGGCCAGAGAAGTAACGGCCTTATTGAATCAATTCGTGGTCCGGAATAGTCGAACTCGCGGGGGCGAGAAGGCGGGCTTTGCAGAATCACGTCTTAAGGAATCGGAAGGTGAACTGAGGCAAGCCGAGGCTCAATTCCAAAATTTTCTTCAGGCAAATCGAAACTATCGGACTAGCGCTGACCCGGCTGTCATTCTCAACGGCCAAAGGCTGGAGGCTGCACTGAATCTTCGCCGTCAATTGGTCACCACACTGGCTGTGAACCGAGAGCAAGCTCTACTCGATGCAAAAATGATGTGCCGATTCTAAAATGTATCGATGCCAGGAAATCTTCCGATTGAAAAGAGTAGACCTTCGCGCTTGTTATTAGTTCTCTTTGCATTTTTATTTCAACATTTTGTGGATTTTGATTACCGGAATTGGCCATGGGTGAAGGAAAAAATACTAGACGATTCTCCCAATTGACAGCCCTCAACTAGACTTAAATTCTTATAATTATCAATCCTCCTTTGGAGTAATTTGTTAATTGAATGCTGAACTAAAGGGAATTAAAGAGGGCAATTAAGTGATACGAAATTTTTTAAGCTTTCCATTGGGAGTGCCCTTGCTCAAGGGTTACAGTGGCTGGCTCTTTTAGGATGCATCCACTTCTACTCAGCATCAGCCTACGGCAGATTTTACGCCGGTATCGCAGCCATCGGCATGATCGGCATCCTATCCGCTCTGCAGATGCACCAGATCATCGTGGTGACCAGGGATGGGGAGGAAGCTGAAGGTACCTTCCCGGGTCGGCCTCCTCAGCCACCTCCTGGTGATGTTCCTGGGGGTCCTGGGGGCCTCCGTGCTCGGCTGACGGGGCGCCTGCATCTGGACCCCTGTTCCTCGGGTCCTCGGGGGATCCTCTTCCTGGCCGGGATCGGTCGCATCTACCAGGGGTGGTTCGTCAAGGTCGGCGCCTTCGGCCTCATCTCGCGGGGGATCCTGATCCGGGCCGTCCTCCTTTCGCTCTCCCAGCTCGCCCTCGGATGGCTCGGGGTGGCCCAGGGGCTGGTCCTCGGCACCCTGGCCGGCGAGGCGGCCGCCCTGGCCTACATGGCCACCCGGGCGGAGAGCCCCTCCCTCCGTGGCATCCTCCGGCGGGCCGGGGGACCGCCCCTGTCGAGGCTCCTGCGGGCCTACGATGATTTCGTCGTGGGCGGCACCCTCTCCGAATTCGTGTCCACCGTGGCCTTCAGCCTGCCGGTGGTGCTGTTCGGCTGGCGCTACTCCCCTACCGCCGCCGGGCATTTCTCCCTGTCCCACCGGCTCATTTGGGCCCCGGTGATGATGCTCGGCTCGGCTTTGGCGCAGGTTCTTTATAAGCGATTGGCGGGGCCGGATGGGCTGGATTTATATAAACACAAAATCTTCAAATCGTTTTGGCTTCTGTTATCAGGGCTGACCTTGGTCGGCCTTGGACTTGGGATTGCGCTCCCATTGCTTCTGCAGCCATTCATGAAAAAAACTGGGTTGGCGCATATGCTTACATGACGCCGCTGTTGGTATGGGCTGTACTTACTTGGTGAGCATTTTATCGTATTTCCTATCGTGTTTTGGAGGTTGCAGCCTATTCAATTGATGATTGATAGTGTTTCCTCTGCTGGATTGGCGGGTTGTTTTTATCTGATGCCCCAAGGGTCGAGCCCTAGAATTTTCTTATTTGCTAGATTGTCAGGTATAGTGCATCAATTATTTTTGATGCTGACCATGAGAATGAAGTTAAGTCAACATAAGGATATGGCCCAAGGAGTGCCAGGATGATTGGAGGAGAGTACGCCATAACCCAGTCCTTTGTCTGGCTGAAGCTTGTGAATTGATGGGCATGAGAGAAGGGTGCACTGCGGCCTCTTCGAAATGGTGGAAATGATCAGCCTATTAATCGTGCTTTCACTATTGATACTCAGTTTTGGGTTGTTGCTGAAATTTAAATCTAGGGGAATTGCTGCTTCGGTTGGATTGATAGGCTCTGATACTGATAGTGCAGGAATAATGTATTGGCTTACTTCGTATTATTCAAAATACAAAATGCCTATCAGATTGTTAATTGTTTTTGCGACACTTGTATCGATGTATCGATTATTTAAAAATGATTTAATGCGGAAAAAAAATAAGGATTTTTTCATTTATTATTTTTGGCCATTAATCGCACTTTCTTGCATTATTCTAGGTTCAGCGCTTTTTCGGGGACAAGGTGTAGTCATTGGATTATCAGAACTTATTTGGCTTGGAGTTCCTTTTTCTTTCTTTGGATTACAGGTGCGCTTCGTTATAAAATTGATAATTTGTTTTTCTTTTTGTGTTAACCCAAGGAATAATAGCTATGTTGGTGATCCTTGGTGGATCAATCACTGCGGATATCAACGGAGCTTCCATATGCAAGTAAAATTGGTGGAGAAGGGTGGGTTGTTGATCCAAGAGATAAGATCAATGTGCCAATCGCTTTTTGAATTTCAGCAAACATGATCTTTCTGTGATGAAATTTGACATTTTCATAATCCGAACTCGCTGGGAGTCTATTCGGTAATGCTGATGGTTGTTTCTATATATGGAATGCTTAAAGATAAAAGGAAAGAACATGGACATATTCGATGTGCGGTATGGGTGATACCCATGGTATTAGCGTGGTCGTGCTCTGGATGAATTCATTAACTCGTGGACTGGTGCTGTTGTAATGGCTTGGGGAGCCTTCTGGGGTCTGCGTCGAATTCAGAGCAAAAAAATATTGATTATATTGGGATTGTTTGGCGCGGTTGGTCTAGCTGTATTGATCATGAATTTCGAAAAAATTTCCATTTTGCGCTATCTCATAGTTCAATCTGAAGATACATCTGTGGTTTCGAGATTAGGTGGGTACCAGTTTGCATTTAATGCTATTATTAACAATCCCCTGATAGGACAGGCAGCTTCTCCCTATGATCCTGTACCTCACATACTGGCTTTAAAAATTGCTGCGTACTATGGAATTCCGGCAAGCATTTTAATAACAATGCCTTTTGTTCATATTGGTATGTTTATTTTCAAAAAAATCAAAAAAGAATACTCGAATATTTTAAATCTCGATTTTAATTATGGGGTTTCAATCTACTGTGTGCTTGTTGGTGCCATTCTTACAAATGGGGTCGTGGTTTATGTTCTATTTTGGATTGCATTTGCTGAGGTATTGACCCGCGTTGGATTTTTGGACCAATTGAATCGGCAAGACTTCGTAAACAAGTTCTAATTTTGCTTGAGATCCGACATAAACTGACGAAATGCAGATTGATATAATTGATAATCGAATTGCGCCTCAGCCAATCGGCGGGCGGCCTGTCGGAAGTCGGTGCGCTGGGCGGGGCTGAGGGCCAGGGCGCGGAGGAGGGCCTGTTCACAGGCCTCGGCGGTGGGCTCGGGGCAGACCAGGGCCTGCACCCCATCCTCCAGGAAGTCCCCCGGTCGCTGGTGAGGTTGCAGAGGACGGGCGTGCCCACGGCGAGGCTTTCCGGCACCTTGGTGGGGAAGCCGGCCATGGCGTAGCGCTGCCGGTGCCGCAAAAGCACGGAGAAGTCCGCCCGGCGGACCTGGGCCAGGGCCTCGGCATTGGTTACCTGGCCGGGGGCCTCCAGGCCGGGGGGCAGCTCGCTCAGGCCCCGGCGGCGCAGGGCGGGGAGCTGCAGCAGCGCGGCGGGGGAGGGGCCGACGATGGCGAAGCGGATCCGCTCGCCCTGGGGGTCCAGGCGCAGCAGGGCCTCCACCATGGGATCGAGCAGGTCCTTCTTTCCCGGGGTGCCCGTGTAGGCCAGGCGGAGGGGGGCCGAGGCGGGGCGCGGCGCGAGGTCGGGCTCGATGGCCGCCACATCCAGCACGGCGGGCAGGTAGAGGTGCGGCAGCCCTTGGCCTCGAAGTGGCGCTGCAGGTAGCGGCTGATGCAGATGGCGTGGCCGAGGCGGGGAACAGGCGCCGGAGGGCCCATTCCACATCAGGTGGAAGGGGCCGAGGGGCCCGCCCGGCACATGGCTGGGCTGGTACCATTCGACGGCGTCCACCAAGACCGGGATGCCCGTCCGGCGCCGGAAGCGCAGCAGCCAGAGGGCGAAGGGCGAGTACCCGCCGTAGAGCAGCACGGCGGCGGGCCGGGGGTCGAGGCCCTCCAGCCAGGCGCAGGCCCGCCCACCCCAGACGAACTGGCGCAGGGCCTGGATGAGGCGAGGGGTGGTTTTCTGGGGCAGTTCGCTGAGGTGGACAACGGGCAGGTCGCCGGCCGGGCCCTCCCGAGGGCGGAGGTCGGGCGTGGGGTCGGCGGCTCCGATGAGGGGACGGGCCCCGGCGGCGTCCAGGAGCCGGGCCAGGGCCAGGACCCGCCGACTGGGGGCGCTGTCATCAGGAACTTGAAGGTGCCCACCAGGGCGACGGTGGGGCGGCGAGGCCGGGAGGGTCATGAGGCCTGCCCTGCCAGAGGGCCAGGAGGCGGGCGAAGACGGCCTCCAGGGTGTATTCGCGCTGGAGCTTGGCCCGGGCGGCTTGGCCCAGGCGCTCCCGGAGCGCCGCATCGTCCATCAGGTCGCGCAGGGCGGCCTCAAGGGCGGGGGCATCCTGGGGGCACCACCTGGCCGCATCCATCCTCGAGCATCTCGGGAATGGCGCCCACGGCGGTGGCTAGGATGGGCCGGCCCAAGGCCATGGCTTCAGCGACAACATTAGGAAGCCCTCGCGTGGCTGGGCAGCACGAAGAGGTCGGCAGTGGCCATCAGGGCCATGGCTCTTTGCCGTGGCCAGGGCACCGGTGAAGGTCACTGGTCCAGGGGATACCGGGCGGCCAGAGCCCGGTGGTAGGCGGGTTCCACGGGGCCGGCGAGCACCAGCCGCCAGGAGGATCCCCCAGGTCGCTCCAGGCCTGGAGCAGGTCCTCGACACCTCTTGTTGGGGATCACCCAGCCGAGGAACAGGGCGGTGGGGGCGTTCCGCCGAGGGGGCGGGGGTGGGAAGGGCCGCCAGGTCGGCGCAGTTGGGGAGGAGCCGGAGGTCGAGGTCCGGGAGGTGGTGCCGCAGCGCCGCCTCGGTGCTTCGGTCAATGGCCAGGACGGTGGTGGCCAGCCGGAGGGCCTGACGAGCCGACGCCACCTCGGGGGTGCCTTGGGCCGCCAGCTCGGGGATGCGGCCGAAGCGCAGGTGGTAGAGGGAACGCACCCCGAAGGCGCGGGCCAGGCGCAGCATGGCGATGTCCCGGAGGATGGCGAGCTGGCCGGAGGTGGTGAGGTGCAGCACCCGGCTGCCCCGGAGCAGGTGACAGGCCACCTGGCCGAGGAGGGCCAGGCCGTGGAGCCCGCCCCCCAGCCAGCGGCGCCAGGGGCGGAGGTCGTGGATCTCCCGCCAGCGGGGGGCGGTGTCCACCACATGGAGGTCGGCCTGGCCGTGGTGTGGCGGGCGTGGTGGTGATGATCTGGGCCCACCGGGCGATGCCCCCGTAGGGGGGGGGCAGGGGCGCCACCAGGCAGACGCGGGGACCCGCTGGGTGCGGCATCAAGCCTGCCTGCGAGAGGGAAACATGGTTCCGGCTTGCTGCCAAGCCTCCAGGGCCTCCCGGCTCAGCCGCTGATCCGGAGGGTAGAGGCTGGCTTCATGCTGGAGGATGGTCTCGACATCCCAGCGGAACCGGATCACCTGCGCGGGGTTCCCCGCGGCAATGGCGTAGGGGGGTGGAGCGGTTCACCACCGATCCGGCGCCGATGATGCTACCGCGGCCCAGGGTGACGCCCCGCAGGATGATGGCCCGTCCGCCCACCCACACATCGTCCTCGATGACCACGCCGAGATCGTCGCCGGCGGCCTTCTCGTGCACTTCGGACATGAAGGCCCCGATCTTGGCGGTGTTGTGGCCGCCACCGATGACCATCACCTGGGGGCCGAACATGATGCGGCTCCCGATTCGGATTTCGGAAAGGGCGGCCATTAGGATGGGCTGGTAGCCGAGGTTCACCTCGTCGCCTACATGGATGTTCGGGAAGGAGTAGAGGCCATCGGGATCGAACCTGAAGCCCCTCCCCTGGGATCCGAACAGGGGCCGGAGCAGGTACATCCTGAGGCGGCGCGAGGCGCGGCGGGCGAAGGTCATCAGGTGGGCGATAGACTTGAACACTGGAGCCCCGTCACTCGGGGGATTCGGGATGAGCGAGGAACCACGGCACCGTTTCATCCAGCCCCTGGCCCACGGAATGGGTGGGAGCATAGCCGAGGAGGCCCGAGCTGCGGGTCAGGTCGGCCTGGGAGTCCCGGATGTCACCGGCCCGGGGGGCCTGATGGTCGGCCTCGAGGGCGGCGCGCTCGGATGGACCCGGCGACGCGGTCGCGGATGAGGCCGTGGAGGGTGTTCAGGGAGGTCTTGCCGCCGTAGGAGACATTGAAGATCCCGCCCTCGGCCTCGGTGGGTAGGCAGCCGGCCAGCAGGTTCGCCTGTATGGCGTTGGCCACGAAGCAGAAGTCCCGGCTGGTCTCGCCATCGCCGAAGATGGCGCAGGTGTCGCCGCGCTCGAGGGCGCGGATCCAGCGGGGGATGACGGCGGCGTATGGTCCGTTGGGATTCTGCCGGCCCGAACATATTGAAGTAGCGCAGGCCGATGGCCCGCAGGCCGTAGGTTTGCTCGAACACCAAGTACTTGCTCGTTGATGGATTTCGTGAGGGCGTAGGGGCGACAGGGGCCGGCCGGTCTGGGTCTCGACTTGGGCAGCCGGGGGTCATCGCCGCACACGGAGCTGGAGGAGGCGAACACGAAGTTCTGGACGCCCTGTTCTTTGGCGGCCCAGAGCATGGAGGAATCCGTCCACATTGGCCTGGTGGCTGGCGATGGGATTCTGAATGGAGCGGGGACCGCTTCCAGGCGGCCTGGTGAGCTTACGACGTCGGCACCCTGGACCGCTTGAATACAGGTCTCCAAACTCCGGATGTCCCCTTCGATGAAGGTCAGACGGCTCCAGGCAGCCTCACCGACCTCCCAGCGAATATCATCGAGGTTGCTCCTCCGCCCCGTGGCGAAGTTGTCGAGACCCTTCACCTGCTGCCCGAGCTTGAGCAGAGTAGCGGTCAGGTGGGAACCTATGAATCCGGCGGCCCCCGTCACTAACCAAGTCCTGGGCCGGAGGCGGAGCGATTCCTGCAGCTCGTCGAATCGCGTCATTACAGGCTCCAGTAGCGCACGTCCTGGGGGATCTCCCCGGGGGCGAAGGCGACTTGATGTCGACGAGCACCGAGGGGCGTTTAG